>NZ_JAKXMK010000003.1 GCF_022524485.1 Pseudonocardia alaniniphila | reverse complement strand
CTCGACGCGGGGGAGGCCCTGCACTGGCCGTGCCCGGCCCGCCCTCCCGGCGAGGAGGCCCACCCCGGCAGCCCGCGCTTGTTCACCGAGCGGTTCGCCCACGCCGACGGCCGGGCGCGGCTCGTGGCCGTCGATCACACGGACGCCGCCGAGCTACCGGACGCCGAATACCCGCTGCGGGCCACGACGGGCCGGGTGCTGGTGCACTACCAGTCGGGCGCGCAGACCCGGCGCGTTCGGGAGCTTGCCGGGATCGCACCGGAGTCGTTCGTCGAGGTGCACCCGGAGACGGCGGCCCGCGCCGGCCTCGCCGACGGTGAGTGGGCACGAGTGGTGTCCCGGCGGGGCGCGGCGACGGCCAGGGTGCGGTGCGTGCCGACGCTGCGACCGGACACCGTGTTCCTGCCGTTCCACTTCGGCGCCGGGCAGGCCGCGAACCTCCTCACCAACCCGGCACTGGACCCGATCAGCCGCATGCCGGAGTTCAAGGTGTGCGCGGTGCGGCTCGAACGGGAGTCGTGACCCGTGGTTCGCTCACGGCTGCAGCCTGGCGATGTGCGGTCCGGTTTACGCATGTGTCACGCACGGTCCCGCTGGTGTAACTGGGGCTACTTACCGTCGGGTGGCGTGAGCGAGCTTGGCGAGCGAACCATCAGGCACAGCAGCAGACGCGTGGTCGTGGTGGGGCACGGCATGGTCGGTGCCCGGTTCGTCGAGGAGGTGCGGCGCCGGGACCCCAAGGGTGCCCGGGTCCGGCTCACCGTTCTCGGTGCGGAGCCGCGCCCGGCCTACAACCGTGTGCTGCTGTCCACGGTGCTGGCCGGTGGACTCTCGGCGCCTGCGGTGGAGCTGCACCCGGCCGGATGGGCGGCCCGGTCGCGGGTCGACCTGCGTACCGGCGTCACCGCCACCGCGATCGACCGCGACCGCCGCATCGTGCGCACCGACGCCGGCAGCGACGTGCCCTACGACGAGCTCGTGCTCGCCACCGGCAGCCGCGCCTGGCTGCCCCCGATCGACGGGATGTCGGATCCGAGCGTCGTCACCTTCCGCGATCTCGCCGACTGCGAGCGGATCATCGACCTCGCCCATCCCGGAGCGCGGTTCGCCGTGCTCGGCGGCGGGCTGCTGGGGTGCGAGGCGGCGCGCGGGCTGGTCGCGCGTGGCGTGGACGTGACGCTGGTCCACCCGAAGCCGCACCTGATGGAACGCCAGCTCGACGGCGGTGCCGGCGAGGTGCTGGCCGGCACGCTGCGCAGGCTCGGCGTCGACGTGCTGCTCGGGCGTACCGCCGTCGCCTGGGAAGCCGGCGGCGGGCTGCGCTGCACCGGTTCGGCAGTGCCCGGGGACGAGTTCGTGACCGCCGACGCGCTGGTGGTCGCGGCCGGGGTGCGGGCCGAGACGGGCCTCGCGGCCGATGCCGGTATCGCCGTGGACCGCGGGGTGCTCGTCGACGACCGCCTCGGGACGTCCGACCCGCGGGTGCACGCGATCGGTGACTGCGCCCAGCACTCCGGCGCGGCGGCCGGTCTGGTGCAGCCCGGCTGGGAGCAGGCGGGCGTGCTCGCCGACCTGCTCACCGCCGAGGACCCCGCTGCCCGTTATCGCGGCACCCCGCCGGTCACCCGGCTCAAGGCCCGCGACGTCGATCTCGCCACCGTGGGCGACCTGGGCGCCCTCGACGGCCCTGGGGCCGAGGTGCTGCGCTTCGCCGACCCCGTCGGTGGTCGTTACGCCAGCCTCGCCCTGCGCGGAGACCGTGTGGTGGGTGGCGCCATGATCGGGCTTCCCGACGCGGCCGCGTCGATGATCCAGTTCTACGACACCGGCATGCCGGCCCCGGCCGACCGGCTCGGGCTGCTGCTCGGCCGGGCACTCCCCGGAGCACGGGAGACCGCCGACCCCGGACATCTCCCGGCATCCGCGGTCGTCTGCCGCTGCAACACGGTGACGAAGGGCGCGCTCGTGGCCGCGTGGCGCGCGGGCGCCACCGACGTCCCGGCGCTGAGCCGCGCCACCCGCGCCGGCACCGGGTGCGGGAGCTGTGGCGACACGGTCCGCGGGATCTGCGCGTGGCTGGCCGAGAGCGACCCACCGGTGATCAGCCCCGTTCGAGAGGAGGGAGCCGCATGAGCAGCGTCAACCGCCGCGATCTCGTCGTCGTCGGCAACGGGATGGTCGGGCACAGGCTGGTCCAGGACCTGCGGGACCGCGACACCGAGGCAACCTGGCGGATCACGGTGCTCGGTGAGGAGCGCAGGCCGGCCTACGACCGCGTCGCGCTCTCGTCCTACGTCGACGGGGTGAGCGCCGAGGAGCTGACGCTGCCCGTACTCGACCCGCTGGTGGACCTGCATCTCGGGGACCCCGCCGCCTCGCTGGACCGCGACGCGCGGCTCGTGCGCACCGCGTCGGGCCGGGAACTGCACTACGACGCCCTCGTGCTGGCCACGGGCTCGGTTCCGTTCGTGCCGCCCGTCCCGGGGCGCGACCTGCCGGGCTGCTTCGTCTACCGCACGCTCGACGACCTCGACGCGATCACGGCAGCCGCCCGTGACGCCATGGCTGCAGGCCGGCCGGGCCGCCGGTCGGCAGTCGTGGTCGGGGGTGGCCTGCTCGGGCTCGAGGCGGCACGGGCCCTGCGATCGCTCGGGCTCTCGCCGCAGGTCGTCGAGATCGCTCCGCGACTCATGCCGGTGCAGGTGGACGAGGGCGGCGGAGCGCTGCTGCGGCGGCTCGTGGAGAACGAGGACCTGGCCGTCCGGTGCGGGGTGTCGGTCACCGGGATCGCGGAGCACCGCGGCCGGCTCGTCGCGAGCCTGTCCGACGGCATCGAGCTCGACGCCGACGTCGTGGTGTTCTCCGCCGGGATCCGGCCGGCCGACGCGCTGGCCCGCGCGGCAGGCCTGCCGATGGGGGAACGCGGCGGGGTGCTGGTCGACAGCCGGTGCCGCACCGCCGACGAGTACGTCTGGGCGATCGGTGAGGTGGCCGCGCTGGAGGGCCGCACCTACGGCCTGGTCGCGCCGGGGTACGCGATGGCCGAGGTGGTGGCCGACCGGCTGCTCGGCGGGTCCGCCACGATGACGGCGGCTGCCCTGGACATGTCCACGCAGCTCAAGATGCTCGGCGTCGACGTCGCGAGCTTCGGCGACGCCCACGCCACCAGCGCCGGTGCGCTGGAAGTGGTGGTCAACGACCCGGTCGCGGGCACGTACGCGAAGCTCGTGGTGAGCGACGACGCGCAGACGCTGCTGGGCGGGGTGCTGGTCGGCGACGCGTCCAAGTACGCCACGCTGCGCCCGCTCATCGGGAGCCCGCTGCCGGCCGATCCGGTCGCGATGATCGCGCCCGGCGGGGTGGAGCTGGGCGCCGACGCGTTGCCCGACACCGCGCAGATCTGCTCGTGCAACGCGGTCACCAAGGGAGCGATCTGCGGCGCGATCAGCGGTGGGGCGCACGACGTGGGCGCCCTCAAAGCGTGTACCCGGGCCGGCACGAGCTGCGGGTCGTGCGTCCCGGTCCTGAAGAAGCTGCTCGCCCAGGCGGGCGTCGAGCAGTCGACGGCGCTGTGCGAGCACTTCGCCCACAGCCGCGCCGAGCTGTTCGAGATCGTCGCGGGTGCCGGGGTCCGGACGTTCTCCGAGCTCGTCGAGAAGCACGGCACGGGCCGCGGCTGCGACATCTGCAAGCCCGCCGTCGCGTCGATACTGGCGTCGCTCGGCCGGGGCCACGTCCATGACGGCGAACAAGCGGCCCTGCAGGACACCAACGACCACTTCCTCGCCAACCTGCAGCGCAACGGCACGTACTCGGTGGTGCCGCGGATCCCGGGCGGTGAGATCACGCCGGAGGGCCTGATCGTGATCGGCGAGGTGGCCCGCGACTTCGGTCTCTACACGAAGATCACCGGCGGCCAGCGGATCGACATGTTCGGCGCCCGCGTCGAGCAGCTCCCGGCGATCTGGCGCCGGCTGGTGGACGCGGGGTTCGAGTCCGGTCACGCGTACGGCAAGGCGCTGCGCACGGTGAAGTCCTGCGTGGGCACCACGTGGTGCCGCTACGGCCAGCAGGACTCGGTGGGCCTCGCCGTCGCGCTGGAGTTGCGCTACCGGGGGCTCCGGGCCCCACACAAGTTCAAGTCGGGCGTCTCGGGCTGTGCGCGTGAATGCGCGGAGGCCCGGTCGAAGGACTTCGGGATCATCGCCACCGAGCAGGGCTGGAACCTCTACGTCGGTGGCAACGGCGGCTTCACTCCGCGCCACGCCGAGCTACTCGCCTCCGACCTCGACACCGAGTCGCTCGTGCGGCTGGTCGACCGGTTCCTCATGTTCTACATCCGCACCGCCGACCGGCTGCAGCGCACGTCGGCGTGGATCGAGGCGATGGAGGGCGGTCTCGACCACCTCCGCGCGGTGATCGTCGACGACTCCCTGGGGATCTGCGCCGACCTGGAGGAAGCCATGGAGGCACACATCGAGGGCTACGCCGACGAGTGGCGCGGCGTGCTCGAGGACCCGGTCAAGCTCGAACGGTTCGTCTCCTTCGTCAACGCGCCCGACGCGCCGGACCCGACGATCAGCTTCGTGACCGAGCGGGGGCAGCCGGTGCCGGCACCGCGGGAGCCGGTCGTCGTCGGGATGCCGGGGGTGCGGGGATGACCGCCGACGTACGTACCCCAGCGGAGGCGGAGTCATGACCGACACGGTGGAGATCTCGACGGCCACCGCACTGCGGTGGCGGGCGGTCTGCCGGTACGAGCAGCTGCAGCCCGAGCGCGGCGTCGCCGCCCTGTTGGACGATGTGCAGGTGGCCCTCTTCCGCACCCACAGTGGTGCCGTGCACGCCATCGGCAACATCGACCCGTTCTCCGGTGCCGCGGTGCTCTCGCGCGGCATCGTCGGCGACCGCGGCGGTGTGGCCACCGTCGCATCGCCCGTGTACAAGCAGGTGTTCGACCTGGTCACCGGCCACTGCCTGGACGATCCACGGATCAGCGTGCCGGTCTACCCCGTCCGGGTCGCGGACGGGCTGCTCGAGGTCGGACTAGCGTGAGCAGCGCTGTGAGCACCATTTCCCCTCCCGCCGAGGTGCCACCTCTGGCGGGCTTCACCGTCGGCGTCACGGCCGCGCGCCGCGCCGACGAGCTCGCCACGATGCTGGAGCGTCGGGGAGCCGTCGTGCAGCACGGTCCCGCGTTGCGGATCGTCCCGGTGGCCGACGACACGGAGCTCGCCGACGCCACGCGCGCCCTCATCGCCCGCCCGCCCGACATCACGGTGGCCACCACCGGCATCGGCTTCCGGGGTTGGGTGGAGGCGGCCGACGGCTGGGGGATCGGTGAGGATCTTCTGGCCGCGCTCGGCTCCGGCAAGCTGATCGCCCGTGGCCCGAAAGCTCGCGGCGCCATCCGCGCGTCCGGTCTGGTGGACACCTGGTCACCGCCGTCGGAGTCGTCCGCCGAGGTACTGGACTACCTGCTCGACGGGGCGTGCGACGGCCGCGGTGTCGACGGGCTGCGCATCGCCGTCCAGCTGCACGGCGAGCCACTGCCCGACGTGGTCGAGGCGCTCACGGTGGCGGGCGCGGAAGTGATCGAGGTCCCCGTCTACCGCTGGATGCCGCCCGTCGACATCGGGCCGCTCGACCGGCTGATCGACGGGGTGCTGGCCTCCTGCGTCGACGTCCTGACGTTCACCAGCGCCCCAGCCGCGGCAAGCCTGCTGGCCAGGGCCACCGAGCGAGGGCTGCGCGAGGAGCTGCTCACCGCCCTGCGTGGCCCGGTGCTGTCGGTGTGCGTCGGTCCCGTCACCGCGGCACCGCTGGAGGCCGTCGACGTCCCCACCGTGCAGCCGCACCGCTCGCGGCTGGGCGCCATGGTGCGGCACCTGGAGGCCGAGATGCCCGGGCGGGTGCGCAGCCTCCCCGTGGCAGGGCACTGGCTGGAGCTGCGCGGGCACGCCGTGCTCGTCGACGGAGTGCTGCGCGGTGTACAGCCCGCCGGGATGGCGCTGCTGCGTGCGCTCGCCCGCCGGCCCGGCCGGGTGGTGGCACGATCGGAGCTGTTGCGGGCGCTCCCCGGTGGGAGCGGCGACGAGCATGCCGTCGAGACGGCGATGGCACGTCTTCGCACGGCGCTGGGCGAACCGAAGCTCGTGCAGACAGTGGTCAAGCGGGGATACCGGCTGGCCCTCGACCCGGCCATCGGCGCCGGCTCCGGCGGGGGCCACTGCCTGAACGCGGATTCCCGGTGAACCTCCTGCTGGTCGCGCACGGCACGCGGGATCCGGCGGGTGCGGTCGTCACCGAGCGGGTGGCGGCACAGGCTGCAACGGCGCTGGGAGTGCGGGTGGCGCCGTGCTTCGTCGACGTGCGGCGGCCGAGCCCGGCCGACGCGCTCGCCGAGCTTCCGGGCCCGTGCGTCGTCGTGCCGATGTTCCTGGCCGCGGGCTACCACGTGCGCGTCGACGTGCCGGCGCAGCTCGCCGCCACCGGCCGCCGGGACGTGCTGCTCGGACAGGCTTTCGGCCCGGATCCCGCGCTCGTCACCGCGGCCGCCGACCGGCTCGCCGAGGCAGGCGCCTGCCCGGACGACGCCGTGGTGCTGGCCGTGGCGGGGTCCAGCGACCCGTACGCACAGACCGACGGTGCGAAGGCCGCGCGCCGGCTCGGGCGCGCGCTCGGGCGCCCCGTCACGCTCGCCACCATCGCGACCGGCGGGCCCCGGGTGAGCGAGGCCGTGGCCGCGCTGCGGGCCGGCGGTGCTCAGCGCGTGGCGGTGGCGTCGTGGCTGCTGGCTCCGGGGCTGTTCCAGGGGCACCTGCACGAGTGCGACGCCGACGTGGTCGCCGCGCCGCTTGCCGACCACAGGGCAGTGCTGGACCTGGTCGTGAACCGCTACCGCGCGGCGTCGGCCACGAACACCCGCACCGCCTGACGCCCGCGCCGCCCTCGCCCGCGACATGGACACACGTCGCTGATTCACGCGCGTCCGAACAGCGACACGTGACCATGTGGTGCCGGGAGGAGCGGGTCAGCGGGCGCGGCGGGCAGGGCGGGGCAGGCGGCCGTCCACCAGCAGGACGCCCTCGGCGCGGAGCCGGGCGCTCTGCTCCGCGGCGATGTGCGGGGCACACGTCCCGTCCGCGCGGAGCACCCGGTGCCACGGCAGGTCGTGGCCGTCCATCGCGAGGATGCGCCCCACGAGCCGGGGCGAGCGCAGGCCCGCGCGGGCGGCCACCTCGCCGTAGCTCGCCGTCTCGCCCGGCGGGATCGCGAGCACGATGGCCCGCACCCTCTCGACGGTCTCGTCGTCCACGCGATCAGGGTGTCAGGAACGCGCGCATCGCGTCAGCGACCTCCGCAGTGCGGTCCAGGTAGACCATGTGGCCTGCGTCGATCTCCGTGACGGTGAGCGCGTCGCCCAGCTCGGCGCGGCAGGCGTCCACCCAGGACGGGCTGACGAAATCGGCCTTCGTGGCCGGCAGCAGGAGCGTGGGCGTTCCGGCGGGCGGGGTGAGTGCCGCCCTTGCCATCTCGCTCCAGGCGACGACCACGGCCGAACCGCAGTAGCGGTACCGGAAACGGTCGCCGTCGGCCACGAGGTGCTCGGCGAGCTCGGCGTCGACGAGCTCGTCGGCGATGCCCTCCCAGCGCTGCGCCCGGTCCGCCCGCGCGGTGGCGAGGTCGGGGAAGGACTGGTCGGCGCGGCTCTCCTCGGCCGTCTCCAGCATGTCCTGGGGGTCGAGTCCGATCGCCGGGTCGAGCAGCACCAACCGCTCCACCCGCTGCGGCGCGGTGCGGGCCAGGTGCACGGCGATCGCGCCGCCGAAGGAGTGGCCGGCGACGGCGACGCGCTCGAGCCCCAGGGCGTCGAGCACGGCCAGTGCGTCGGCGACGTGCTGCTCGATGTGCCACGGCGGTGTCCAGGGGGAGCGCCCGTGGCCGCGCAGGTCCACCGCGATCAGCCGCAGCTGTGGAAGTGCGTCGGCGAGTACCTGCCAGCGCGCGGAGTGGCCGGTGACGCCGTGGAGGGCGAGCACGGGCACCCCGTCGGAGGGGCCGAAGGCGCGGACGTGGAGCGGCGCGGCGGTCACCCCCTGATCGTGCCAGCCGACCTCCCCGCCGTCTCGCCGTCGGGGGGCCGTGGTTGCATCGCTCGCGTGTCCCGTCCTGATCGCCCCGTGGGGGCCGCCGCACTCGCGCCGGGGCTCGTCCGCAGGCCGCGTGTGGCGCCGGGTGAGCTGGTCTGGGACGACGCCGCTCGGCGGGTGCTCGTCCACGGCTCGGGGCCGCTGCGGGTGGTCGGCGGGCCGGGCACGGGCAAGACCACGCTTCTCCTGGCGAGCATCGCCGCGCGGATCAAGGCGGGTGCCGATCCGGAGCGCACGCTCGTGCTGGTCGGGAGCAGGCAGGCGGCGGGGGATCTGCGCGAGCGCCTCGGCGACATGATCCACGGCGACGGCGGCGAGGTCGAGCGCACCTCGCGCGAGTCGCTCGTGCGCACCGTCCACTCCTACGCGTTCGGGGTGTTGCGGCTGCACGCCGCACGCCACAGCGACCCGCCACCGCGGCTGCTGGCGAGCGCCGAGCAGGACGCGGTCGTGCGCGACCTGCTGGCGGGCGAGATCGCCGGTCCGGACCACGGGGGAGTGGCCCACTCGGGCTGGCCCATGCGGCTGCGTCCCGCCCTCGGCCTGCCGGGCTTCGCCGCCGAGCTGCGGGAGCTGCTGCTGCGAGCCGCCGAACGCGGCCTTGGGCCGGACGAGCTCACCGAGCTGGGCACGCGCCACGACGTGGCCGAGTGGGCGGCGGCAGGCCGGTTCTTCCGTACGTACGAGCACGTGATCCTGTTGCGCGGGGCCGCGGGCCGCGGTGCGCCCCAGGCCACCGCCCCCGCGCTCGACGCCGCCGAGCTGGTGTCGGCGGCGCTGGACGCACTGGCGTCCGACCCCGAACTGCTCGCGGCGGAGCGCGAGCGCGTGCGCCACCTGGTCGTCGACGACGCCCAGGACCTCGACCCGCAGCAGATGGAGCTCGTGCGCGCCCTGGGCTCCACGGCGAGCAGCGTCCTGCTGGCCGGCGACCGGGACCAGGCCGTGCTCACCTTCCGCGGCGCCGACCCCGACGGGTTGCGTGCCGTCGACGCCGAGACGGTTGTGCTCACCGTCGACCACCGCAGTGCCCCCGCCGTGCGGGCCGCCGCCTCGCGGTTGGCCGCGAGGCTGCCCGGCTCCGGTGAGGGGCGCGGGCGGTCCGCGCCCCCCGGCGAGCCCGACGGGCCGGAGGGGGCGGTGCTGGTGCGGGTGTTCGGTTCCGCGGCCCAGGAGGCGGGCTGGGTGGCCGACCAGCTGCGCCGCGCCCACCTGACCCAGGGCGTTCCGTGGTCGCGCATGGCGGTGCTGGCGCGCTCCACCCGGCTGTCCCTGCCCACGTTGCGACGGGCGCTGCTGGCCGCCGGCGTGCCCGTCGCGGCGCCGCCCGACGAGCTCCCGCTCGCCCGCCAGCCCGCCGTCGTCCCGCTGCTGATGGTGCTGCGCTGCGCCATCCGTCCCGACGACCTGGACGCCGACGCGGCCACCGCCCTGCTCACCTCCCCGCTCGGGTCGGCGGATCCGATGCGGCTGCGCCGGCTGCGCCGCGGGCTGCTGCGGTTGCATGCCGGGAGCCGGCCCACCGCCCCCGCGCAGGCGTCGGAGACCGACGCGGAACAGTCCCAGCGCCCGGTCGACGTCGAGCGGTCCGGGAGCGACCCTCTGCTGGTCGAGGCGCTGCAGTCGGCGGCGCACGGGCGGCCCGACCCACTCGTCGCGCTCCCGCCGCAGGAGACGGCACCGCTGCGCCGGGTCGGCACGCTGCTCGCCGTCGCCGGGCACGCAGCCCGCGACGGCGAGAGCGCGGAGGAGGTGCTCTGGCGGGTGTGGCAGGCCTGCGGGCTGGGGCCGAGGTGGAGCGAGGCGAGCGCGCGCGGCGGCCCGGTCGGCGCGGCGGCCGACCGGGATCTCGACGCCGTGCTCGCGCTGTTCGACGCCGCCGCGCGGCACACCGACCGGCTACCCGGGGCCGGTGTGGCGAGCTTCCTCGAATACCTCGCCGACCAGCAGCTGCCCAGCGACACACTGGCTCCGCGGGCCCCCAGGGGCGAGGCGGTCGCGCTGCTCACGGCACACGCCGCACGCGGGCGCGAGTGGGACGTCGTCGCCGTGCCCGGGGTGCAGGAGGGCAGCTGGCCCGACCTGCGGCTGCGCGGCAGCCTGCTCGGCAACGAGCGACTGGTCGACCTCGTCGCAGGCGTGGCCGAGCCGGGCCGGGAGACGGTGTCACGGCTTGCGCCCCTGCTCGCCGAGGAACGGCGCCTGTTCTACGTCGCGTGCACGAGGGCGCGGCACACGTTGCTGGTCAGCGCCGTCCAGGGTGAGGACGAGCAGCCCTCGCGCTTCCTCGACGAGCTCGACCCCGTGCCGGCCACCCAGGCCGACCGGCCGGTGCACCGGCCGGGCCGCTCGCTCGTGCTCGCCGAGCTGGTCGGCGAGCTGCGCAGGGCCGTGTGCGAGCCGGACACCGGTGACGACCCCGCGGTCGCCGAGCGGCGGCACCGTGCAGCCGTCCAGCTGGCCCGGCTCGCCGCGGCCGGCGTACCCGGCGCGCATCCCGACGACTGGTACGGGCTCGTCCCCGTCTCCAGCGACGCCCCGCTGCGCACGCCAGGGGAGATCGTGCCGGTGTCGCCGTCGGACGTGGAGAAGATCGTCCGGTGCCCGCTGCGGTGGGTGCTGGAGCGGCACGGCGGCAGCGAGGTGGGCGCGCTGGCCGCTGTCACGGGTTCGCTCGTTCATGCACTGGTCCAGGCGAGCGCGGCAGGCGCTGACGGCGCCGAGCTGGAGGGCGCGCTGCGTTCGGCGTGGTCGCGCCTCGACGCCGGGGCGCCCTGGTACGGCCGCCGGGAGCTCGCCAGGGTGCGCGGAATGCTGGCGGCGTTCGACGGCTGGGTGCGTTCGAGCCGGGCCGAGGGGTTGCGGCTGCTGGCCGTCGAGCAGCCGGTGCAGCTCGACCTGGCGGGCGACGAGCCGGGCGGCGACGGGGAAGGCGCCGTCGGGCCGTGGCTTCGGCTGCGCGGGCGCGTCGACCGGCTCGAGGTCGACTCCGCCGGGCGCCCCGTGGTGGTCGACGTGAAGACCGGCCGCACGGCCGTGAGCGGGCGGGTGGCCGCCGGGCATCCGCAGCTGGCCGTCTATCAGCTCGCCGCCGCGCTCGGTGCGTTCGGCGAGCTGCTCGAGCCCGGGGCCCGCCCGGGTGGAGCACGGCTGGTCTACCTCGCCGACCAGAAGGCCGACGGGCAGGCGAAGGAGCCGGTCCAGCCACCGCTCGACGACACCGAGCTCGCCCGCTGGGAGGACGTGCTGCGCCACTGTGCCGACGAGACGTCCGGGGCACAGTTCATCGCCCGCATCGGCCCCGACTGCGACCGCTGCCCGGTGCGGGTCGCGTGCCCTGTCAATGGGTCCGGCCGCCAAGTCACCCAACCGTAGTTCCGTCCACCGAATGCCGCGCTGACCTGGACACACGCAGTGAGGTTCATGGTGCAACAGGGACCCATGTGACTCTCTTGGGTGGGTGCTTCGAGGAAGATCGCCACTCCCGGTAGGGTCGTCCAGCACGCTGGCGCTCTCGATCGCTCCCTTCTCCGGCGTGCCGCAGGAGGTGCGGTGTCCCGGTTGGCGAGACGGATGCGGTTCTTCGTCCTATGGGCCGGGCTTGCCGTCCTGCTGGCGGCGTGCGCGAGCGGCCCAGGGCCGAGCACCGCCGCACCGGACAATGCGCCCGACCTGTTCGATGCTCTGCCGACCACCACCGTGGCTCCGACTCCGACGGTCGCCCCCACCACCACCCCGGCGCCCGAGTCCGCCCGGCCCGCGGCCAGTCAGGGCCGCTCCGGCGGCCACGGCGAGGGCTCGGGGTCCGGTGGCTCCGGTGCGGGAGGCAAGGACACCAAGTGGGCACCGGCCGGCGGCGACGAGTTCAGCGGCTCCGAGGTGGACCTGAAGAACTGGACCCTCTACGACAGCGTGGGCGGTTTCGGCAACGGCTACCGCAGGCCGGAGGCGATCAGCCAGTCCGACGGCTCGCTCAAGATCACCGCCAGGGACGACGTCTCCGGTGGCATGGCCCAGAACGTCGGGCAGCTCTACGGGCGCTGGGAGTTCCGGGTCCGCACCGAGAAGGGCCGGGGCTTCGGCTCCGCGATCCTGCTCTGGCCCGACTCCGAGAAGTGGCCTGAGGACGGTGAGCTGGACATCATGGAGGTACCGGGGGAGAACCGGGATCTCGCGCACTTCGTGGCGCACTGGGCCGACGAGAACGGCGACGACACCGTCAACGGCAAGGCGATCCCCGGTGACTTCTCGCAGTGGCACACCTTCGCGCTCGAATGGCTGCCCGACCGGATCACCTGGTACGTCGACGGCGTCAAGCAGTACGAGAACAAAGACAAGACCGTGATCCCGACGAAGCCCATGCACCTCACGATCCAGCTGGATCAGGGCCCCAAGAAGGACTGGATCATGGCTCCGGACGACACCACCCCGGATGAGATCAACCTCGAGGTCGACTGGGTGCGCGTCTACAAGGCGGACATCCCCACCCCGTAGTCGTACGAGCGGCGCGTTCGGTTCGTCCCACTGGGGGGCTCCGCCTCCTGGGGTGTCGGAGCGCTGGGGTAGAACACGGGCGTGGAGCTCACCCCGCATGCGCTGGCCGTCGCGCTCGGGGTGCCCCCGCCCACCGAGGAGCAGGCCGCGGTGATCGCGGCTCCTGCCCGCCCGGCGTTGGTCGTCGCCGGGGCAGGGGCGGGTAAGACCGAGACGATGGCGGCGCGGGTCGTCTGGCTCGTCGCCACGGGCGAGGTGCTCCCGGAGCAGGTGCTCGGCCTCACCTTCACCCGCAAGGCCGCCCAGCAGCTCGGCGCCCGCGTGCGGTCCCGGCTGCGCCGCCTCGCGGGCTCCCGGCTGCTCGACGAGCTCGACCCGAGTGGCGAGCGGCGGGTGGCGGTGCTGGCCGGCGAGCCCACCGTCTCCACCTACCACGCCTACGCCGGGCGACTGGTGGCCGAGCACGCGCTGCGGCTGCCCGCCGAGCCGGCAGCGCGCCTGCTCGGCCAGACCGCGTCATGGCAGCTTGCGCACCGGGTGGTCACGAGCTGGGCGGACGACCTCGAGGTCGACCTCGTACCGGCCACCGTGACCGAGCGGCTGCTCGCGCTGGCCGGGGAGCTGGGAGAGCACCTGGTCGACCCCGAGGCGGTGCGGCTGCACGCCGAGCGGCTGGTGTCGGCGCTCACCACGGCCCCGCCGGGCAAGCGGCAGCGGGCGGAGCCGTCGCAGACCTACCAGAGGTGGGTGTCCGCCCAGCGGCAGCGGGCGGCGCTGCTTCCGCTCGTGGAGGCGTTCGGAGCGCGCAAGCGGGCGGAGCGGGCCGTCGACTTCACCGACCAGCTCGCGATCGCCGCGCACGTCGCCGCCGAGCACCCCGAGGTGGGAGCAGCCGAGCGGGCCCTCTACCGGGCGGTGTTGCTCGACGAGTACCAGGACACCGGCCACGCCCAGCGCGTGCTGCTGCGTTCGTTGTTCGGCACCCCAGAAGGCGAGCCGGTGCGGGCCGACGGACCCGCGGTCACCGCCGTGGGCGACCCCTGCCAGTCGATCTACGGCTGGCGCGGCGCCAGTGCGGGCAACCTCGTCAGGTTCCGCACCGACTTCCCCGCCTCCGACGGCCTGGCGGACGAGTACGGGCTGCTCACGAGCTTCCGCAACCCGCCGGAGGTGCTGGCGCTGGCCAACAGGGTCTCCGCACCGCTGCGCTCCGCACCAGGGGCGGTCGGCGTGGGGGAGCTGCGGGCCGGGCCTGCGGCGCGAGCCGGGCACGTGCGGGTGGCGCTGCTCCCCGACGTCGCCTCCGAGATCGACTGGATGGCCGACGGCATCGCCGACCAGTGGCGCCACGCGGAGGACGCCGGTGAGCAACCGCCCACGTCGGCCGTCCTGGTGCGGCGGCGTGTCGACATGGACCCCATCGCAGCGGCACTGCGGGCCCGCGGGCTGCCGGTGGAGGTCGTCGGGCTCGGTGGGCTCCTGGACACGCCCGAGGTTCGGGACCTGGTGAGCGCCCTGCGGCTGGTCGCCGATCCGCTCGCCGGCGCGGCGGCCGTCCGGCTCCTCACCGGGGCGCGCTGGAGGCTCGGCGTCGCGGATCTCGCGGCGCTGTGGCAACGGGCACGGGAGGTCGTCCCCGCACAGCCCCCGCGTCCCGGGCCGCTCTCTCCCGCCGAGCTGGCGCTCGGGGCGCTGCCGGGTGAGCAGGCCGAGCAGGCTGGGCTCGTCGACGCGCTCGACGACCCCGGTCCCGCCGCGCGATACACACCCGAGGGCTTCGAGCGGATCACCCGGCTGGCGCGCGAGCTCGGCTGGTTGCGGGCCAGAGCGGCCGCCCCGCTGACCGACCTCGTGGCCGATGCCGAACGGGTGCTGCTGCTCGACGCCGAGAGCATGGCGCGTCCCGGTCCGGTCGGCCGCGCGCACCTGGACGCGTTCGCCGACGTCGTGGCCGACTTCGCCTCCGGCGCCGAGGTGGCCACCCTGCCCGCGCTGCTGGACTTCCTGGAGACGGCCGAGAAGGCCGAGGAAGGGCTCACGCCGGGCGAGGTCGAGGTCGCCCCGGACCGCGTGCAGGTGCTCACCGTGCACGCGGCGAAGGGCCTGGAGTGGGCGGTGGTCGCCGTCCCGCACCTGGTCGGGCAGGTCTTTCCCGGACGCAAGATCAGCGGCATCTGGCTGACCAACGCGGCGGAGCTGCCCGTCGAGCTGCGTGGCGACTCGGCCGACCTGCCCGAGCTCCATCTCCCCGAGGGGGGCGACCGCAAGCAGCTCGAGGACGCCCTGAAGGCGCACTCCGAGGCACTCGACGATCGGCGGCTCACCGAGGAGCGCCGGCTGTTCTACGTGGCGCTCACCCGCGCCGAGCACGTCCTCCTCGCATCGGGGCACCGATGGGGCACGGCCGGTGATCGTCCGCGGCAGCCCTCGGAGTTCCTCGAAGAGATCGCCGCGGTCCACGAGCCGGAGCACTGGGCCGAGGAGCCGGGGCCGGGTGAGGTCAACCCGGCGAGCATCGAGCAGCCGGCAGGGCTCTGGCCCGACGACCCGCTGGCCGCGCGAGCGGCGGCGGTGCACGCGGGCGCGGCGCTCGTGCGGTCGGCTCTGCGCGAGCTCCACGACGTGCGGTCCGCGAGGGCCGCGGCGGTCGAGCCCGGGGCCCAGCTGGCGCTGCCGGCGACTGCCGACGCGGTCGCCGATCTGCCCGACGAGCCCCCGGAGGACGAGGAGTCGGCCGACCCCGAGGGCTGGGCCGCGGACGTGGACGTGCTTCTCGCTGAGCGAGCGGCGGCGCGGGCCCGGCCCACCGCGGTACTGCCGCCGCAGGTGTCCGTGAGCCAGCTGGTCGAGCTCGCGGCCGACCCCGCCGCGCTCGCCGCCCGGTTGCGCCGCCCCCTCCCGCTTCCACCGAATCCGCACGCGCGCCGCGGCACCGCGTTCCACGCGTGGCTGGAGCAGCGGTTCGGAGCAGCGCAGCTGCTCGACATCGACGAGCTGCCCGGAGCGGCCGACGAGGGCGCCGCTCCCGACGACGCGCTCGAGGAGCTGCAGGAGGCGTTCCTCAGCTCGGAATGGGCCGACCGGCGGCCCGTCGAGATCGAGGTGTCCTACGAGACGGTGGTGGCGGGCATCGCGGTGCGCGGGCGGATCGACGCCGTGTACGCCGATCCGGACGGCGGCTTCACGGTGGTGGACTGGAAGACGGGCGCGCTGCCCGACGAGTCGCGGATGCCGGCGCTCGCGGTGCAGCTGGCGGCGTACCGGCTGGCGTGGGCCGCGCTGGCGGGATGCCGGCCGGAACAGGTCCGGGCGGCGTTCCATTTCGTGCGGCATCACGTCACGCTGCGGCCGGTCGACCTGCTCGACGCCGCGGGGCTACGGGGGCTCGTGCTGTCGGTGCCGGCCGTACCGGTGTGAGGCCGGACCCGTCAGTTTCTGAATCATCAGTAGCGGGCAGGCCCAGCGTCTGATCGACGCGCCGTCCTGATCCTTCAGGACGATCTTCCGTGAATGATGTCCGTATTTTGCTTCGCCGGCGCATGCCGCCCGCACGGCGTTGCCTGGACCGCCGTTCGGGCGTCGATCGCTGCCGACAAATGCGCGCTCACCACCCGCCGGCTGCCCGACGACTTGCACGCCCGCCAAGGAAGAGTAAACATGTGAGGTGTCATCAGGGGGGACGACAATCAGTAGTGTGTCCTTCGCCGCGGGTTATGCCGAGTAGCTCGGAGCGATCGGCACACCGAAAAGATCACGGGACGTTCAGGGCGAGGAGCAAAGCGAACTTCGCATCACCTGGCGAGATCGCGGACAGGTGGATGGGCCGCTCCTCTCAGCGGTAACAGGATCGCTCGCCGCCCCGAGCAGAGGCCGTGTGTGGCTGATTCAGCACGATGCACCGATACCGCCGGCCGCAGCAGATCGAACATTGGCGTCGCAAGCGGCGTCGCTGCGGCTTCGCAAGTAGCCGATATTGGCCACACCCGTGGCGGAAGCCAGTTTCGACCACCTGTACGAGAGGTATGGATGCAACAGCTCGGGAATATCAGTTGTGGTTGTCGCACCTGCGGCGCGGTCGATCTCGGGTTGTCGCCCGCCGGGCCGACATGACCCGCGCGGCCGTTTATCTCCCCGACGGGTACGGCGCGTCCGAGGGGCGCGCCGGGCCGGGACGGCTCGGAGAAGTCGAGTTGGATGTCCTGGAGGTCGGGTCGGCGCAGGTGGTGATGCGCGAGGCCACGGTCCGAGACGAGCGCGACGGGACGTTGTTCACCGGCGGCAGCGGAGAGTTGGTGTTCGATCCTTCCGGCGGAGGTGGTCCGTGGGCCGGTGCGGCGGCCGAGCGGGCGGCGCGGGCGTTCGGAGTGGTCAACACGGCGTTCCACGCCCAGCGGGCGCTGCGGTATGTCAGCAGGTTGCTGGGGCATCCGCTGCCGCATCTGCTGATCCGTATCGGAATGCACGAGCAGTCGCGCCCGTGGTGTGGTGGGCACTACCGGTTGCCCGGCCAAGGGGTGGGGGCCGACCCGGACGCGACCAGCCCGGCCGGAGAGGTGCACATGGGTGGCGGCGCGGGCTTCGTGGCCCGCCCCGGCGCCGGCCGCTATTTCCGTGTGCCCACACACAATCCGGCCATCATCTGCCACGAAGCCGGCCACCACGTGTGTCGGCACACCGCGGATTTCCGGCTCAACAAGCTGCGCTCACACGGGCGGCATACCAACAAGAAGACTGCCCTGGACGAAGGCACTGCCGACGTCATCACCGCAATCCTGCTGGGCACTCCCGACATCTACGGCTGGCACCGCCACGACGTCCCTGTCGCCGAACAACGCCGCCGCAGGCTCGACTCCCGCTGGACGATGGCCCATTTCCAAGGCGGCCCCGGGAGCGACCCCCACGCCGATGGCACGGTCTGGGCCTCTGCCTGCTGGAGCGCCCGCCGGCGCGTCGCCGAGACAGGCGCCGACCCGGTCCGCTTCGACACGCTGCTGCTACTCGGGATGGAGACGATCGGACGCGACCATCCTGCAGACCTGTGCACCGACGCCCTGCGCGAACGGCGCCACTTCTCCCGGCTCATGGCCGCAATGGCGCAGGCCGACCCCTCCCTCGCTCCCCACGTCCTTGCCGCCATGGCCGAACACGGCATTCATCTCGGCGTCAGCAACAACGACCTGTCCCGAGCCGCCCGAACCGGCCCCACCCGGCTGGTGGACGCATGAGCGGCGGCGAGTCGAGCACAAGGGAACCGGGGGTTTCCGTGACGGAGCAGTGCCACCCCACCACAGGTGAGAACCATTCCGACGACTACCTCGGGCTGGCCGACGCTTGGCTGCGAGAGTACGTCGCCGTCGCTGACCGAAGGGTCGGACGGTCCGGGCCGGTGTGCCCCTTCATGCCTCGGGCACTCGATCAGCACGCTGTGGAAGCCCGCATTCGATACGACATCGACGGATCCAGCGAGCAGGAACTGATCAACGAGCTGGGAGCCGAGATCAGTGATTTCGGCAGCGCGGGTCGACCATCTGGGAAGAGCGGGGTTCTTCTCGACAGCAGGCTGATAGTCATGCCGCAACTGGGTCCCGCGGGCTGGGAGCGACTGGATGCTGCGTATGCACATTTGAAGGCCTTCGCCGTCGAGTTGGGACTGATGGTCGGGCAGTTCCATCCTCGCTGCGACGAGCGGGCCGTCCGGAACTCGGATTTCCGGGTCTCCGTCGCCCCGGTCGCCATGCTCGCGATACGGCATATGGCGCCGCATGACATCCTCTTTCTGCATGGCTCGGAGCGGTGGTTCAAGGAATACGACTCACATTTCCGGTCGCACTTCGAACGGGGCCGCATACGTGACTCGCTCCTGCTCTCGCTGTATGCCGGTGCACGTGATCGGTCCGCAGACGACTCCGGCGCCGGGCAATCGTCGGCCCGCTGATGCCGTCTTCCTGGGAAAAAGGGTCACAGCATGCCTGACGAGCTTCTCGACTTCACGATCCACGACGTCTGGGATGCGCTGCCGACGCAGCTTCGGGACGAGTTCCTCGACCGCCGCTCGGCGTCGATGGGATGGAGAACCCACCCGCGCCGGGAGGTGCAGGGGAGACGCTGGGAGCCGCTCCGGCCGATGGTGATCGGAGAACGGGACTACCGCGGCCTGGGGTATCTCACCGCCCGGCTGTTGCACCTGGCCGTGGACGCGTGCCGTCGCCGCGCCTCGACGCTGGGCGAGCTCCACCAGCTACTCCGCTTTCCCCATGAGCTCCCCCTGATGGATCGTGATCGCCCGCTGGTGACCGACGAGCTCACCCGGTTCGCTCGCCCCGATCTCCTGATCGAGCAGGCGCGGCCCCGGCTTCTCGAGTTCAACAACAGCACCCGGCTCGGCGGCGGCACGACGACGCCCAAACTCGCGGAGGCCTACGCCCGGCTGTGTCCGGAGAGCGGCATGCACCCGCCGCCCTCCACGGTGACCGCGCGTTCCGCTGCGCTGGCCCGGACACTCCGAGCCGGGAACGGGAATGGCCACCCGGGCCGGCTGCTCATGCCCGCGTATCGGGCGATCAACAGGAAAACCGGTTCGGTTCAGCGCGGCAAGACGGTCACGCGAGTCATCCTGGCCGATGCCCGTCGGGTGGGTATCGACGTCGTGCAGGCCGACCTCGCCGACCTACGCCTCGACGCCGCTGGTCGGCTGCTCGCCGCCGACGAGCCGGTCGACGTCGTGCTGCTCCGGTGGGGCAGCGACCGCATCGTGGACGACGGCGGCGGACTCGCGGCGCTGCGAAGCGCCGACCGTGCCCGAACGGTCGTGTTCTTCCCACGCACGGAGTCGGCGCTCATCTCGTCGAAGGCGATCCTGGCCTGGCTTCACGAGGACTGTGATGCGGGCCTGCTCGCGGCAGCCGATCGCGCGTTGGTGCGCGCCCACGTTCCGTGGACCACATGCCTCGGCCTGGACGGCGATCCGGCCGCACAGGGGAGATTGCTGAGCACGGCGATCGACGAGCGTCACCGGCTGGTCGCAAAGCCGGCCGTCGGCAGGTCCGGAACGAATGTGTTCTTCGGAAGCCAGATGTCGAAGCAGGACTGGGCGTCAGCTGTCATCGATGCCGCCCGCGAGTCGCCTGTCGTCCTGCAACAACGCGTCGTATCCGACCGCATCACGATGCCGTTCCACGATCGGGACTCCGGCCGGCAGGTCACCTCGCAGGTGCCGTTCGTGCTCGGCCCGTACCTCGTCGACGGTGCGGCAGCCAGCGTCGCGGTACGCCACATGGGCCCGGACGTCCCTTCCCAGGACGTGGTGATCGGTGCGAGCCGAGGCGGCTACCAGAGCGCGGCCGTGCTCGTCCCGGAGGCGGCGACGGATCGGTCGACGCAGCGTCAGGAGAAACGGGGCGTTCTGAGTCGCCAGTAGCGGGCTAGAGAAGCTCGACGAGCCTCGTCATCGTGTTCCAGTTGCGGCCGGTGATGGTGATGGGGAAGCGCTTCTCCGGGAAACCGACCGGCGGCGCGGCGATCACGCCGTCAGGGCACCACTGGTAGATCACGCGCTCACCGAGCCGGGCGTTCTCGGGGTCGAGCGCGATCGGGTCGTGCTCGGCGAGCAGAGCCGGGCCGGGCGCGGGCTCCAGGACGTACACCATCATCCGCGACCCGTTCGTCACCACGTCGGCGAGCGGGTTGCCGTCGACGATCGTGCGCAGGTCGTCGTCGGTGAGCACGACGCACCGCACGTCGAGCCCGAGCCGCTCGGTGATTGCCGCCTCGATCCGCGCCGCGTGCTCGGCCGGATCGGCCTCGTCGCCGGTGAACAGCGCGTTGCCGCTGTTGAGGTGCGTGCGGACGTCCGTGTAGCCCGCGGCGCCGAGGAGCTCGCGCAGGTCGGCCATCGCCACCCGCTTGGCCTTGCCCAGGTTGATCCCGCGCAGGAGTGCGACATATCGGGGCACGCAGGCACGGTACCGGCGATCACGGATATTCACGCAGGATGGGCGAGTGCAGCTCATCGATCGTCCGGTCGCGGAAACGGGTGAGACGACCTCGTTTCCTCGGCACTAGGGTCCGGGCGTGACCGCGAGGATCGTCCTGTTCGGCGCCACCGGCTACACAGGACGGCGCACGGCTCAGATGATGGTGCAGCGGGGACTGCGGCCGGTGCTCGCCGGGCGTGACCCGGCGCGGCTGGCCGCCCTCGCCGAGCGGCTCGGGGGCCTCGAAACGGCCCGCGCGGACGTCACCGAGGAGAGCTCGGTGGCCGCGCTCGTGGGCCGGGGCGACGTTCTGGTGAGCACGGTCGGACCGTTCCTGCAGCTCGGCAGGGCCGCTGTGGCCGCCGCCGTCGCTGCGGGTGCGATCTACCTGGACTCCACCGGTGAGCCCACGTTCGTCCGCGAGGTGTTCGAGCGGTACGGCCCCGAGGCGGAGCGTTCGGGAGCGGCGCTGATCACCGCGTTCGGTGTCGACTACGTGCCGGGCGTGCTGGCGGGGGCGCTGGCGCTGCGGGCGGCGGGCGGCGCCGCCTCCCGTGTCGATGTCGGTTACTTCATCCTCGGCGGCGGACGTGGCCAGGCGTTCTCGCGGGGCACGCTCCGCTCGGTGATGGGCATGGCACTCGAGAAGAACCACGCCTGGCACGACGGCGAGCTGCGGACCGAGCCCGCGGGCGCCCGGCTCCGCACGTTCGACGTGGCCGGGAGACCGCGTCCGGGTGTGACGATCGGTGGCAGCGAGCAGTTCGCGCTGCCGCGGTGTGCGCCCGGGCTGCAGACGGTGGACGTCTACCTCGGCTGGTTCGGCGCGGCGAGCCAGGCCCTGCACGTCGCCTCGCGGGTCACGCCGCTGCTCGGGCGCGTACCGGGCGCGGCGCGGGCGCTGGCCGCGGTGGCCGGGCTCGTCACCCGCACGGCGTCGGAAGCACCGTCGGAGGAGGCGCTGGCGGGGATGCGCTCGCACGTCGTGGCCGAGGTGTTCGACGGCTCCGGCACGCTGCTCGCCCGCACCCGCCTGGTCGCGCCCGACGCGTATGCGCTCACCGCGAACCTGCTGGCGTGGGCGGCGGGCCGGGCGGCCGAGCACGGCGTGTGGGGCAGCGGGGCTCTGGACCCGGTGGCGGCGTTCGGGCTCGACGAGCTGAGGGCGGGCGCCGCGGAGTCCGGGATGGTCGAGGAGACGTCCTAGAGGGCACGATCCGGTCGACGTCATGTATCCCGGCGACGTGCGTTGCCCCCGCGTGCGGACGACGCGATGCCGCATGTCACGGTCGTCCCCGCATCGGCGGATCGTTCCCTAGCAGCACGATGACCCTGGACACGGCGGGGTCGGTCGCCGAGCGTGTCCCCACCTCCTGCGGCTACTCTCCGCGCCGTGACCGATCGGCGCCGGCCGCTGGCCGACCCCTCGCTGGTGGGGCTCATCCGGATGCCGGACACCTCCGCCGGCCCGGTGGTGTCGCTGCTCCGCAGGCTCGCCATCGCGTTCGGGGCACTGGCTGCTGCTGCGCTGGTCGTCTACTTCAGCGGCGACGGGTACGTCGACAACAACAGCAGCACCCCGATCTCGCTGGGTGATGCCTTCTACTACGCCACCGTGTCCCTGTCGACCACCGGATACGGCGACATCGTCCCCGTCACGCCGGAAGCACGCCTGCTGACGACGCTGGTCATCACACCGCTGCGGCTGCTGTTCCTCATCGTGCTGGTCGGCACCACCGTGGAGCTGCTCACCGAGCGTTCCCGGCAGTCAGTTCGCATCGAACGCTGGAGGTCTCGCGTGCGCGACCACACCGTCGTCGTCGGTTACGGCACGAAGGGCCGGGCCGCCGTCGAGACCCTGCTGGGGGACGGGGCAGAGCCCAAGGACATCGTCGTCGTCGACACCGACCGCACGCGCCTCGACCAAGCGTCGGCGCTGGGGCTGGTGACGGTCACCGGCAACGCCACCCGCTCCAGCGTGCTGCGGATCGCAGGCCTGCAGCAGGCAACGGCGATCGTGGTGGCCACCAACCGGGACGACACGGCGGTGCTGGTCACCCTCACGGCCCGCGAGCTCGCTCCGGACGTCCGGATCGTTGCGGCGGTGCGGGAGTCGGAGAACGTGCACCTGCTGCGCCAGTCCGGCGCCAACTCGGTGATCGTCTCCGCGGAGACGGCCGGGCGCCTGCTCGGCATGGCCACCACCACCCCGAGCGTCGTCGACGTGGTGGAGGATCTGCTGACCCCGGACGCCGGCTTCGCCATCAGCGAGCGGCCGGTCGAGGAGTCGGAGGTCGGCGGGTCGCCGCGGCACCTGCCCGACATCGTGCTCGGAGTGGTCCGGGGCGACAACCTCTTCCGCGTCGACGCCTCGGCCGTCGACGCCCTGGAGCGCGGAGACCGGCTGCTCTACGTCCGCAAGGCGACGCTGCCTGACGAGCGCTGATCTCCCTCCCTACCCTCTGGGGAGGGTGAGAGCGAACGCCGCGCCCGTGCCGGCGGGGGGATCGACACAGCGCACGTCGCCCCTGTGTGCCCATGCGATCCCGCGGGCGATCGCGAGCCCGAGCCCGGCGCCGCCGTCGTCGCTCGTGCGGGCCTCGTCCAGGCGGACGAGCCGGTCGAAGATCCGTTCCCGGTCGGCGGGGGGCACTCCGGGGCCGGTATCGGTCACCAGCACCGTCGCGTAGGCGGCCGCCGTCACGGCGACGGTGATGCGGCCGCCCGCCGGGGTGTGGCGCCGCGCGTTGTCGAGAAGGTTGCCGAGCACCTGGCCGAGCCGCGCGGCGTCACCCGGCACGACGACGGCCTCGCCGGTCACCTCGATCGTCCGGTCCGGCTCGAGCAGCTGCACCCGTTCCGCCTCCGTGCGGGCCAGATCCAGCAGATCCACCGGTTCCCGGCGCAGCTCGATCCCGGCGTCGATCCGGGCCAGCGCGAGCAGGTCGTCCACCAGCCGGGCCGCTCGGCGGCTCTCCCGCAGCAGCAGCAGGTTCAGCCGGTCGCGCTCCTCGCCGTCGAGATGGGGGGCGATCGAGGCCTCGGCCACGGCCTGCACTCCGGCCAGCGGGGTGCGCAGCTCGTGGGCGGCGTCGGCGACGAACTGCCGCGTGCGTGCCTCGGACGCGCGCGCCGCGGCCTCGGCGCCCTCCAGCTCGTCGAGCATCGCGTCGAACGCGGACGCGGTGCGCCCCAGCTCCGTGTCGGTGCGCGAGGGGGCGAGCCTGCGGCCGCGGTCGCCACGGGTGATCGAACGGGCCAATGCGGTCATCGAGTCGAGCGGGGCGAGCGCGACCCGGGTGGTGAGCAGCGTGACGACGCCGGCGACGGCCAGCGCCCCGAGGCTGAGCAGCAACAGCGTGCGCCGCAGGAGATTCTGCGCCGCCGTGCTCGGGCCGGCGTCGGCCACGAGCGTGAGCCGTGACCCGTCGGCCAGCGGCTGCTGCAGCACCTGGTCGCCGCGCCCGCGGTCCTCGCCCTGGCCGCCACCCCAGCGGCCGGGGAACCCGCGTTCGCCGGGCCCGTGCCGCCACGGCGGTCCGGAGGGTTCGTCCTCGTCCGCCTCACCGTCGTACACACGACCGTCGGGTGCGACGACGACGGCCCGGAGCCCGGGTGCCTCGACGCGCCGGGCCACGTCCTTCGACGGCACCCCTTGCGCCACGAGCTGGCCGGCCAGCGCGGCCCGGACGGAGAGCTCGTCGCGGAGTCCGGCGCGGGTCTGGGCGGCGAACACGACGTCGGTGAGCACGGTGACGACCACCAGGACCGCGGCCAGCACCAGCATGCTCAGGGCCGTGACGCGCCGGCGGAGGGAGACGGTGCGCAATCGGGACCCGGCGGGTGGCCTCCCCCTCATGTGGGCGCCTCCCGCCGGTCTCCGCCCGCGTCCGCGGCCGGGGCGGTCCGCAGCACGTAACCGAGGCCCCGCACGGTGTGCACCAGCCGCGGCTCGCCCAGCTTGCGGCGCAGCGCCGAGACGTGCACCTCCACCAGGTTCGGGTCGTAGTCGGTGTAGCCCCACACGCGGGTGAGGATCTGCGCCTTGCTGACGACCCGGCCGCGCTGCGCCGCGAGGTAGTCGAGCAGGCGCAGCTCCGTGGCGGTCAGCTCGATCGCGACGCCGCCGCGCCGCACCGAGCCCGCGGTGGCGTCGACCAGGAGGTCGCCGACCTCCACGGTGGACGGGGTGCGTCCCGTCCGGCGGAGCACGGCGGTGACCCGTGCGACCAGCTCTGCCAGCGCGAACGGCTTCACGACGTAGTCGTCGGCCCCGCCGTGCAGACCACGCAGCCGGTCGTCGACGGCGTCGCGGGCGGTGAGCATCACGACCCCGGCGTCGCTGTGGCGTCGCACCAGGTCGAGCAGCGCGAAACCGTCGCGTCCGGGAAGCATGATGTCGAGCACCACGAGGTCGGGCCGGAAAGCCTCGAGTTCCTCCTCCAGCGCGCGCCCGTCGCCGCGCCCGCGCGCCACGAAGCCCGCTTCGGCGAGCCCGGCGAGCACCGCGGTCCGGATCGCCTCGGCGTCCTCCACCACGAGTACGCGCGCGGCCACCGTCCCATTCTGCGCCGACCGTCCAGTTGCCCCGCTGAAGATCGGCTGAAGGTGTGGTCCGGCTTCAGCCCCGGTTCAGCATGCGCCGCGACCGTCGGTGGTGCCTGAAGGATCCGATCCGAGGAGGAATCGTGAGTTCTCCGACCGAACCGCCCACCGTCCAGAATCCGCCGCCGCAGAGCCCCCCGCCGCCGGCCGATGGGCCTGCCCCGCGCCGTTCCTGGCGTTCCCGGCTGCGCAGCCGTGGCGTGATCATCGGCGCCGTGATCGTGGCCGTACTGGTCGCCGGGGGTGTGGCGGCGGCGCTCCTGGTTCCTGACCGGCACCGCGGCTTCGACCGCATCGGGCCGGTCGGTGAGCGCGGTAACTGGGGCGCCCCCTGGCAGGGCTCGGGCGGGCCAGGGGAGGGACCGTGGGGCGGCGGCGGTCCCGGCTGGGGCCCGTGGGGGCACGGCGACCGGTTCAGCGCTCCCGGCGGTCATGGCGATGAGCGCGGCCCGCGCGGCATGCGGGACGCGCCGGTGCTCACCGGTACCGTCGCCTCGGTCGCCGACGGCACCCTCGTGGTGAACGTCGACGGCAGCGGCCAGCGCTCGCTGCGCACCGACGGCGACACCCGCGTCCGCGGCGGCCAGAACAGCGGCCTGGGTGACCTGCAGAGCGGCGAGCGTGTCGTCGTCCAGGTGCAGGGGACGGGCGCGAGCGCCACAGCCCGTGCAGTGTGGACTCCGCAGGCCCGGGTCATCGGCACCGTGACCGCACTGGCCGGGGACCGCGCCACCCTGACCTCGATCGACGGGCTCACCGTCACCGCGGACGTGGCCGCGCTGTCGCAGAAGCCGGTGGTCGGTGACGTCGTCGTGCTGACGGGCGTGGCCGCCGACCCGAGCACGATCAGGGCGGACGGCATCCGGGTGCTGCCGCGCGCACAGTGATCGCCACGAGATCCGTGTCAGCGCCCCGATAGGGGCGGATGCGCCGATCTCGCGACGATCATGGGGTCGGCCAGCAGGTCGTGCACCACCGCCGTCGCGGCGCCGCGCAGGGCTGCATCCGCGCCGAGTGCGGAGAACCGGACGTCGACGGCCGGGCGGGAGACGACCCGCACGGCCAGTTCGGCGCGCACCGCGTGGAGCAGCGGCTCCCCGCACCGCGGGTAGATGCCGCCCAGCACCACCGCGGGCACGTCGAGGAGGTTGACGGCCCCGGCCAGAGCCACCCCCAGCGCCCGTCCGACGGCCGCCAGCACATCCGGGGGACGGACGGCGACCAGATCCTCCAGGTCGGCCGAGCCGGCGGCGCGGAGCAGGGCCGTCAGGCCGGCCACGGTCTCGAGACAGCCGCGGCCACCGCAGCTGCACGGCCGGCCGTCCGGCTCGACGACGACGTGGCCGATCTCGCCTGCCCGGCCGCTCGCCCCGCGGAAGAGCCGTCCGCCCAGCAGGATGCCCGCGCCCACCCCGATCCCGCCCGAGACGTGGACGGCGTCGGCCGGGCCGCCCGACCACAGCTCGGCCAGCGCAGCCAGGTCGGCCTCGTTCCCGGCTCGGACGGATAACCCGAGCCGCCCGCCGAGCTCCTCGCCCACCGCGACGTCCACCCACCGGGGCAGGTTCGGCGCCCGTTCGAGCACACCGTCCGCCCCGACGACGCCGGGCAGCGCGACCGCCGCCCCGGCGATCGGCAGCCCGGCTTCGGCAACCACCTCCGTGGCGAGCGCTTCGGCCGTCGCGAGCCCAGCGGCGGGCGGCTCGTCCCGGTGGTCCGAGCGGGCCACCCGGCGGGCGCGTACGGCCCCGGTCAGGTCCACGACACAGGCGCCGACGGCGTCCACCCCGATCTCGACGCCCAGCCCGGCCGGGCCGGAGGGATCGAGCTGCAACGGGCTCGCCGGCCGTCCGGTGGCACCCCGGGCGGCGGCGAGCTCCGTGACGAGCCGCGCCGAGATCAGCTCTTCCACCAGCGACGACACGGTGCCGCGCGTGAGCCCGGTGCGGGCCGCGACCGCCGCCCGCGACACCGGGAGCGGCCCGGCGACCTCCCGCAGCACGAGCGCCAGGTTGTGCCGCCGCACCGTGTGCTGCCCGGCCCCGTGCCCGCGCCCCGGCCCGCCGGCCGCCCGTTCCCACCCCGCGAGCTGCCCGCCGGGTAGGTGCGGGTCACCCGGCCCGCCGGGGTTCGTGCTCACGCGAGTTGGTGCGCCGTCAGCTCGCGGACCTGCGCGTACCGCTCGCGCACCGCAGGCGTCGGCTCCGCCTCGAACGTGACGGTGTCGGCCGCGGCCCAGCGCGGAGGAGCGGAGGTGCCCGCGAGCACCCACGCCGCCTGTCGGGCCGCGCCGTCGGCCACGTACTCGCCCGGGGTGGGCAGTAGCACCGGCCGGCCGAGCACCGCGGGCGCGATGCGGGCCACCGCGTCAGACCGCGCCCCGCCGCCCACGAGCAACGCCCGCTGCACCGCAACCCCGGCCGCGACCAGCGCGTCCAGTGCGTCGGCGAGACCGCAGAGCAGCCCCTCGACGGCGGCACGGGCGATGTGGGCGGGCGTGGAGTTGGCGAGCGTGAGCCCGTGCAGCGCGCCGGTGGCGTCCGGCCGGTTGGGTGTGCGCTCGCCCTCCAGGTACGGCACGAGCACCAGCCCGTCCGCCCCGGCGGGAGCGGACAGCGCGAGCCGGGAGAGCTCAGCGTGGTCCACGCCGAGCATCCGTGCCGTGGCGTCGAGCACCCGTGCGGCGTTGAGCGTGCAGACCAGCGGCAGGTGCTCGCCGGTGGCCGAGGCGAATCCCGCGATGATCGCGGTCTCGTCTGCCGTGGTCGTGGTGGTCACCGTGGAGACCACGCCCGACGTGCCGATGGAGATCACCACGTCACCGCGTTCGGCGGCCAGGCCGAGCGCCGCCGAGGCGTTGTCGCCCGCCCCCGGGCCCAGCAGCACGCCGTCCGGGGTCCGGCCCGCGGGCTCGGCGGGCCCGAGCACCCGCGGGAGGATCACGTCGGAGCGGCCGAGCGCGCGTTCCAGCAGGTCAGGCCGGTACTCCCCGGTGCTGCCGGAGAAGTAGCCGGTGCCGCTCGCGTCGCTGCGGTCGGTGACGAGGTCGGTCAGCACCCCCGTGCCACGCAGCTTCCAGGTGAGCCAGTCGTGCGGAAGGCACACCGCAGCCGTGGCCGCGGCGTGTTCCGGCTCATGGGTGGCGAGCCAGCGCAGCTTCGTGACCGTGAACGACGCCACCGGAACACTGCCCGTTGCCTCGGCCCACTCCTTCGCACCCAGCTCGGCGACGAGGTCGGCGGCCGCGCCTGCGGAACGGGTGTCGTTCCACAACAGCGCGGGCCGCACGACCTCGCCGTCGGCGTCGAGGCAGACCATGCCGTGCTGCTGCCCGGCAACGGCCATCGCCTCGACGCCATCGAGACCGCCCGCGTCGGCGATCGCGCCCTGTAGGGCGTCCCACCACGCGTTCGGATCGACCTCCGTGCCGGGCGGATGTGGTGCCCGGCCGGAGCGGATCAGTTCGCCCGTCGTCGCGTCGCGGATCACGACGGTCGACGACTGCGTCGACGAATCGACACCCGCGACAAGACTCACGACCGGGCGCCCAGCAGGTGCTCCACAGCCAGCTGGTTGAGGCGCACGAAGCCGTAACCGCGCTCGCCCGCCTTGACGGCGTCGTAGTCCTCGTACGCGGAGCGGTCGGCCTTCAGGTCGGCCACGGACTCGCCCGCGTTCAGCGTGGGCTTCGCGAGGTCGGCTACGCCGGACACGGCGAGCGCCTCGGCGACCTCCGGGTCGGCCCGGAACGCCGCGGCGCGCTCCTTGAGCAGCAGGTAGGTGCTCATGTTGGCCGCCGCCGACGCCCAGACGCCCTCGACGTCCTCGGTGCGCAGCGGCTTGTAGTCGAAGTGGCGCGGGCCGTCGTAGCGCGGGCCGCCTCCGGGAGCGCCGTTCTCCAGCAGGTCGACCGTGGAGAACGCGTTGAGCAGGTCGCCGTGGCCGAACACGAGGTCCTGGTCGTACTTGATGCCGCGCTGGCCGTTCAGGTCGATGTGGAAGAGCTTGCCCGCCCACAGCGCCTGGGCGATGCCCGCGGTGTAGTTGAGCCCGGCCATCTGCTCGTGGCCGACCTCGGGGTTCACGCCGACGATGTCGCTGTGCTCCAGCTCGGCGATGAACGCGAGCGCGTGGCCGAGGGTGGGCAGCAGGATGTCGCCGCGGGGCTCGTTCGGCTTGGGCTCGATGGCGAAACGGATGCCGTAGCCCTGCTCCTTGACGTACGCGGCGAGCAGGTCGATGCCCTCGCGGTAGCGGTCCAGCGCGGCGGCGATGTCCTTGCCCGAGTCGACCTCGGCGCCCTCGCGACCGCCCCAGAACACGTAGGTCTTCGCGCCCAGCTCGGCGGCGAGGTCGAGGTTGCGGATCACCTTGCGCAACGCGAAGCGGCGCACGCCCCGGTCGTTGCTGGTGAATGCGCCGTCCTTGAAGACGGGGTGGGTGAACAGGTTGGTGGTCATCATCGGGACGACCAGCCCGGTCTCCTCGAGAGCGGCCTTGAAGCGCGTGACGATGCGGTCGCGCTCGGCCGCGTCGGAGCCGAAGGGGATGAGGTCGTCGTCGTGGAAGGTGACGCCCCAAGCCCCCAGGTCGGAGAGCTTGTGCACGGTCTCCACCGGGTCGAGTGCGGGACGCGTGGCGTCGCCGAACGGGTCGCGGGCGGGCCAGCCCACTGTCCAGAGTCCGAAGCTGAAGCGGTCCTCGCGAGTGGGCTGCGGCATCGCCGACTCCTTTTGTTCGGGCATCGTACAAACTCGATCACGGTAGCCTCCCCGAGGTGCGTCTGGCTACGTGGAACGTGAACTCCGCCCTCTCCCGGCTGCCCCGGCTGCTGCCGTGGCTGGACGAGCGCGCCCCCGACGTCGTCTGCCTGCAGGAGACGAAGCTCTCCGACGAGGCATTCGCCGAGTCGTTCGCCGAGCCGCTCCGGGAGCGCGGCTACGCCGTGGCCCACCACGGGGAGGGCCGCTGGAACGGCGTGGCGCTGCTCTCCCGCGTCGGGCTCGACGACGTGATGCGCGGGCTGCCCGGCGAGCCGCGGTTCCCGGCGCCCGAGTCGCCCGCCGAAGCACGGGCGATCACCGCCACCTGTGACGGCCTGCGGGTCACCTCGGTGTACGTGCCCAACGGGCGCACCCCCGAGGACCCTCACTACCTCTACAAGCTGGAGTGGCTCGCGGCGTTGCGTGAGTCGATCGGCGCGCCCGCCACGGCTGTCATCGCGGGGGACATGAACATCGCCCCCACCGACGACGACGTGTGGGACCCATCGCTGTTCGTCGATTCCACACACGTGACGCCCGCCGAGCGCAAGGCGCTGGCGGAGATCAAGGGCCTCGGGCTGCACGACGTGGTGCGCGACCGGTGGCCGACCGAGCGCGTGTTCACCTATTGGGACTATCGCGCCGGCCGGTTCCACAAGGACCTCGGGATGCGCATCGACCTCGTGCTCGCCGGTGCCGACCCGGCCGGGCGGGTCGCGGCCACGTGGGTGGACCGCAAGGCACGCAAGGGCAGCGGGCCGAGCGACCACGCTCCGCTGATCGTCGACCTGGACGTCGCACCCGACGGCGACATCGGCCCCGTCGTGCCTCCGCCCTCGACGCCGGCGAGGCTGGCGCACCGCTCCTGAGTTCCTCAAACTTTGCCGGTCACCGCCCCGCCTGCGACACTCAACCGATGTCGGGGCCGTACGCACACCCGCAGACCGGCCCGCCAACCCCCAATCTCGGGGCTCCGCGTCTGATCGCCGCGGCGTTGCTGGTGGTGGCGGCGGCGCTCGCCGTGGGCGGAACCTTCCTGGCCCTGTCGGTGCGTCGCTACGACTTCGGCCTCCCCGGCGGCACGGTCGTCTTCACCACCGGGTGGGCCGTCAACATCGAGGGCGCACCGGGGATGTCGAACCCCCCGGGCGCGGCTCCGCTCGGCATTCCGGTCGTCGTGGCCGCGGGGCTGGCGGCAGTGGCCGCGATCCTGCTGCTGCTCTCCGTACGCAGATCGGGCGACCACGTGCTGGCCCGGATCGCCGGCATCGGGGCAGTGGGCCTGCTCGTGGGCAGTGTCTGGATCATCTGGATCGAGCTGTTCACCCTTGCCAGCAATGCAGCGGCGGCGGTGAGGGACGGTTCGGACGGCGGGTTCCACCCCGTGGTCGTCTTCGGAGCGGGGGCCTGGCTCCTCCTCGCGGCCGCGCTGCTCGCGCTCGTCTGCATTCCGCTGCTGGCGATGCCCCCCGCTGATGCCGTTTCCGCGGGCGGCCGCGTCCCGTACGGGGCGGACCAGGAGCCCACCTCGCCATGGTCACGGTCGCCCGGTGGCGCCGACGCGCCGCCGGTCCCGTCGGAGACCCCACCGGCCGGCGTTTCGCCTGCGTGGCCGCAGACCCCGCCTGCTGGTGCGCCGCCGGTCCCGCCAGGCACGCCCCCGGGTGGCACTGCGCCGGTCCCGCCGGGCATCCCGCCCGGTGGTGTTGCGCCGGTCCCGCCGGGCACCCCGCCGGGTGGTGCTCCGCCCGTGCAGGGCGACTCGCCCGCGCATGAGCCGCGTCAGCCCTGACCGACCCTGACCGCCCCGGACCGGCGCGACATGGACACGTATCGCTGAATCCACCACCCACGGAACAGCGACGTGTGTCCATGTCGCGGGGGCCAACCCCCGCCCGACCTCAGCGCGGGGCCGAGGCTCGGCCGGCTACCAGCGTGCCCAGCACGGCCATCGCGGTCAGCACCGCGACCAGCAACGGGAGTGCCGCCGCCGGCGTGCCGAGCAGCGCGAGGAGCGCACCGCCCGCCCCGATCATCGCCGCGGTGGTGAGCTGGTCCGCGATCTGGGCCGCCGACGAGTGGAAGCCGACCTCACCCGCCGCCGACTGCTGCAGGAGCAGGAAGGACATCGACGAGAAGCCCAGCCCCATCCCGGTCCCGGCGGCCACCCAGAACGGGAGCGCGAGCCACGGCAGCCCCCACGACGGCGCGACGAGCAGCATGCCCGCCGTTCCCACCGCGAGCAGGACGAAGCCGATGCGCAGCAGGACGGTGCGGGAGAGGTCCGGATGCCGTCCCTGCCACGCCGATGCGGCCGACCACCCGAGCGACCCCACGATCAGTGGGACACCCGCCATCGCCAGCGACCAGCCGTGGGTGCCGTTGAGCATCAGCGGCAGGTAGGCGTTGACGGTGAAGAAGATCCCGGCGAGCAGGCCGCGCGAGAGCACGACGGTCGGGATCCCGCGCCCGGCGCGGAACACCCCACGAGGGAACAGGCGAATCAGTGCCGGGGCCAGCACCACGATCGCGATCCCGGCCACGACCGCGGCGATCACCCCGCCGTGCTGGGAGGCCCAGCTGAGCGCGGCGACACCGGCCGCGGCGCCGAGCGCGCCGAGCACGAGCCCGCGTCGAGCCGGGGTGACCTCACGCTCCGGGTCGGGCGGCTCCAACCGGCGCACGGCCGGAACGACGAGGGCAACCGCCAGCAGCACGAACGGCACCAGACCGAGGAACACCCAGTGCCACGACACCGTCTCGGTCACGAGGCCCGAGATGGGCGGGCCGAGCAGTGCGGGCAGCACCCAGGCCGAGGAGATCAGCCCGAAGACGGCAGGCCGGGCCCGCTCGGGGTAGACGGCCGCGACCAGGACGTACACGGCCACCGCCTGCGTGCCTGCGCCGAGACCCTGCAACACCCGCCCGATGAGCAGCTGGGTCATGCCGGTCGCCGTGCCGGCGACGAGCAGGCCGAGGCCGAACAGCAGCGGAGCCCCGACCAGCGGGACCCGTGGACCCGCCCGGTCACACCACCGGCCACCGAGCACCGTGGCGAACACGGCGGCGGCCATGAATGCGACGAAGGGCCATGCGTAGAGGGACACGGCGCCGATGTCGGCGACGAGCGCGGGCATGGCCGTGCCGACGCCCATCGACTCGAACGCCACAAGGCTGATCAGCAGGACGATGCCGATGGTGGTGGCACGACGGTCAGGTCCGAACAGCTCTGTGCGGACGGCGCTGGGCGCGGCGGCTGTGGTCACGCCGAGAATCGTGCAACCTCACCTCCGGTTCAGGTCAACACGGTTGGTGTGGCCCACAATCGGACGAACGGCATTTCGTGTCATGAACCATGGCGGATCCACCGTTCGCTCGGGCCGGGTGAATCCCGGTACCCCCGCGTGGCAACCTTTCCTCGTGAGTACCGGCACCGCAGCATCAACCGAGACACCCGAGGCTCTTGCCGTGCGAGAGGCCGCTCTGCGCGCGGCCGCCGCGGCACCGGGCGTCCGGGCGGCGGGCGCCGCGGCCGTCGACGCTGCGCTGCGCACGGCGGCGGAGCTCATCCGGGAGCGCAGCGCTGAGCTTCTCGCCGCCAACGCCGCGGACGTCGAGGCCGCCGAGCGGAACGGGATGGCCGCCGGCCTGCTCGACCGCCTGCGCCTCGGTCCCGAGCGGCTCGCCGACATCGCCCACCAGCTGGAGGTGCTCGCGAGCACGCCGGAGCCGCCCCTGCAGCACGAGGTCCGGACCCTGCCGAGCGGTGAGCGCGTGTTCGAGCGGCGCGTGCCGGTCGGCGTCATCGGCGCGGTGTTCGAGGCGCGTCCGAACGTCACGGTCGACGTCGCCTCGCAGGTGCTCAAGGCGCGCAGCGCAGCGGTCCTGCGCACGGGGTCGGCAGCGCTCGGGTCCGCCCGCGCTCTCGTCGATCTCGTCATCGCGCCCGCGCTCGAACGGCACGGTGTTCCGGCGCACGCCGTGCAGCTCGTCCCGACACCGGGGCACGCGGGCGCGGAGGCGCTGGTCGGGCTGCCCGATCTCGTGCCGCTCGTGGTGGTGCGCGGCAGCGGCGAGGTCACCCGCAAGCTCTCCGCGCTCGGCGCGGCCGCGGGCACACGGGTGCTCGCCCACGCCGACGGCGGCGGCGTCCTCTACCTCGACGCCAGCGCCGACGAGGCCGACGTGACGCGGCTGGTCACCGAGAGCACCGACCGGCTCGGCGTCTGCAACCGGCTCAACCTGCTCCTGATCGACCGCCCCGCGTACGACCGGCTGTGGCCCGTGGCCGAAGCCGCGCTCACGGCCAGGGAGATCACGCCGAGCCTTCCTCCGTACGAGCACCCCTTGGGCCACGAGTGGGCGCTCGACTCCGGCGCCGAGTCCCACGTCACGGTCGCGGCGGTCGACGGGCCGGTCGACGCCGCCACCACAGCGGCGCGGGAGACGTCCGGGCTCGCCGCCACGGTGTGCGCCGCCGACGAGACCGCCGCCACGGCGTTCATCGACGCCTACACCGGCACGGGTGTGTTCTGGAACGCCACCACCCGGCTGCTCGACGGCTACAAGCTCCTCGGCCTGCCCGAGACCGGCATCAACGTCGACCACACGCCCGGCCCGCGGGGGCCGGTCACCTACCTCGACCTGTCGTTGCGCCAGTTCGTGGTGCTGCCCCCGGCCTGAGCGAGGCGGACGTCGCGGGCCGTGCAGCCGAACCGCGCCTTGAAGGCCCGGCTGAAATGCGATGCGTCGACGAACCCCCACGAGAACGCGAGGTCGCCGATCGTGCGGTGGCGCAGCGCGGGGGCGCAGAGATCGGCACGCACGGCGTCGAGCCGTTGCGCCCAGATCCACTCCGAGATCGAGCACGGTTCCCCGGCGAACGCCCGGTGCAAGGTGCTCACGGAGGTGTGCAGGTGCGCGGCGATCGAGGCCACCGAGAGCCTCGGGTCGCGCAGCCGGCCTCGGGCGCAAGCCTTGACCTGCTCCCGGCGTGCCGCGCGCGTCGGTTCCGGTGCGGAGCGCGCGACGAGCGAGCTCAGCCCCGCCGTCACGATGTGCTCGATGCCCAGTGCGACGTCCGCCGCCGCCGAGGGCTCGATCACCGTGATGCCGGTGTTGAGCATCCGGATCATCTCGGCGGCCAGGGCCCCGGCGCCGCGCGAGCCGCACACGCTGCGCGCGGTGAACTCTGATGCCGGGCCCAGCTGTGCGCGCAGCGTCGGGCCGGGGATCATGAGCACGTACTGCTGGAAGTCGTCCTCGAAGCGCAGTTCGTAGGGGCGCGTCGAGTCGTAGACGGCGAAGTCACCCGGCCGCAGCTGCGCGATGCGTTCGTCCTGCACCACGTACCCGACGCCCTCCGCCTGGACGCCGACGAGCACGTAGTCCTCCGCAGCCGCTGCGATGAGCGATCGGGTGCGCCGGACCTGCTGGGCCGTCGAGGTGACGCGGGAGAACTCGAGCGTGGCCACGGAACCCACCCGGATGTCGCCGACGACGTCGTGGCCCGGGGCGTCGCAATCCAGGCGGATGTAGGTGTCGCAGACGGCGTCGGTCCAGAAGTCGAGCCGGTCAGCAGCCTCCACCGCGTCGGTTGAGATCACGCGCGCCACGCATTCATGGTAGGTGCGGGACGCTCCGCCGAACGTGTGCGGCGCTGAGGCAACGGAACCGAGACGCAGGGACCATCGTGGCCCGCGCAGCTCGCGCATGCTTCCGGACATGAGCATCGAGCACCCTCGATACCGTGCCGCCGCCGTTCAGGTGTCCCCCGCTTACCTGGACCTCGACGCCGGGGTGGACAAGGCCATCGGCCTCATCGCCGAAGCCGCCTCGGCCGGCGCGGAGCTGATCGGATTCCCCGAGACCTGGATGCCCGGCTATCCCTTCTTCATCTGGCTCGACTCACCGGCCTGGAGCGCACAGTTCGTCCAGCGCTACTTCGACAACTCCCTGGCCTACGGCACACCGCAGGCCGACCGGATCGCCGAGGCGGCCCGGGAGCACAGCATCACGGTCGTGATGGGGTTGTCGGAGCGGCAGGGGGGCAGCCTCTACATAGGGCAGTGGATCATCGGCCCCGACGGCGAGACGATCGCGCGGCGCCGCAAACTCAGGCCGAGCCACGTCGAGCGCAGCGTCTTCGGCGACGGCGACGGAAGCGACCTGTCCGTCTACACCACCCGGCTCGGGCGCCTCGGCGCGATGTCGTGCTGGGAGCACGTGCAGCCGCTGTCGCGCTACGCGATGTTCGCGCAGAACGAGCAGGTGCACGTCGCCTCGTGGCCGAGCTTCTCGCTGTACCCCGGCTCCGCGTACTCGCTGGGTCCGGAGGTGAACATCGCCGTGAGCCAGGTCTACGCCGTCGAGGGCGGCTGCTTCGTCGTGGCCCCGTGCGCCACGGTCTCCGAAGAGATGATCGAGCTGTTGTGCACCGACGACGCCAAGCGGGCCATGCTGCTGCCGGGCGGCGGATATGCCCGGATCTTCGGCCCCGACGGTCGCCCTCTGCACGAGCCGTTGGCTCCTGACGTCGAGGGTCTCGCCTACGCCGACCTCGATCTGGGCCTGATCTCACTGGCCAAAGCGGTCGCGGACCCTGCAGGCCACTACGCGCGTCCCGACGTGACGCGCCTGCTGCTCAACAAGACCCCCGGCGACCGCGTCGTCCCGTTCGTGGCGCCGGGCGTGGAGATCGAGGAGGACCTGCCGCTCCCGGCCACCCGGACGACCGCGGACGTGTGACGTCGGGTCCACACCTGACTTTCGCTGAGGATCCGCTGTGACCGTTCGTGAACGGTGGGGAATCCCGCATTCCGGACGGATCGCGCTCCTGTCAAGCTGATCGCATGGCGACGACAATGGGGACGCAGCCGACCTGGTATCTCTTGCGCAACTCGGGTGAGGCGCGCCCGCGGGCCTCGATGCGCACCAACGTCGTCACCACCGTGCTGTCGGTGTGGTTCACGCTCGGCCTGTTCCTCGACGCCTACGCGCACTCCACCTTTCCGCAGCTCGAAAGCTTCTTCACGCCGTGGCACGCGGTCTTCTACAGCGGGTTCGCGGTCACGGCCGGCTGGATCCTGTGGACGGTGTGGGGCCACGTGCAGGAGGGCAGGCGCGGTATCGCCGCGGTTCCGGCCGGCTACGGGATGACGATCGTGGCGCTGCCGGTGTTCGCGGTGTCCGGCGGAGCCGACCTGGTGTGGCACGAGGTGATCGGCATCGAGATCACCACCAACATCTTCTTCAGCCCCAGCCACCTGGGCCTGCTCGGCAGCATGGTCGTCATCCTCACGAGCCCGCTGCGCGCCGCGTGGTCCGATCCGGATCTCCCCGCGCGGCCGTCGCTGCGGGCGCTGCTGCCCGCCGTGCTCACCCTGTCGTTCGCCACGAGCCTCGTGCTGCTGTTCCTCACCTACGGAAATGCGCTGCTGATGTCGCCCTCCGGGGTCGTGGCAATGTTCTCCAGCGTCGAGGACGGCAACTCCGGCATGCTCGCCACGCGCATCGTGCTCACCGGCCTCGTGCTGCTCGCGCCCCTGCTCCTGCTCGCCCGGCGCTGGCACCTGCCCGTCGGCACAGCGACGATCGGGTTCGCCATCGCGGCGCTGATCTCCGCCGTCCTCATGTCGTTCGAGCGCTTCACCATTCCGATCGCGATCGTCGCCGCCGGTGTCCTCGTCGACCTGCTGGCGCTGTGGCTGCGTCCGAGCGCCGACCGGCGTGCGGCTTTCTGGCTGTTCGGCGCGCTCGCGGCGCTCGTCACGTGGGCGGTCTACATCGGCACGGCGGCGGTCACCACGGGCAGGCTGCCCGCGATCGTGGAGTTCTGGACCGGCATGCCGGTGATCGCCTCTTTGCTGGGCTGGGCGCTGGCCGCGCTCATGCTGCCGAATGCGATCACTGCGTCCGAGCGGGTCGCCGCCACCTCCGACTAGATTCGGGGCGTGCCTGCCGTAGAGCTACACAGGACGACGCTGCCCAATGGCATGCGGGTCCTGGTCGTCCCGGATCCCGCCACCCCCGTCGTCGGCGTCGCGGTGCACGTCGACGTCGGTTTCCGTTCGGAGCCGGAGGGGCGCACCGGGTTCGCGCACCTGTTCGAGCATCTGATGTTCCAGGGCAGCGAGAGCCTGGAGAAGCTCGCCCATTTCCGGCACGTGCAGGGTTCGGGTGGAGTGTTCAACGGCTCCACGCACCAGGACTACACCGACTACTTCGAGGTACTGCCGGCCGCTGCTCTGGAGCGGGCGCTGTTCCTCGAGGCCGACCGGTTCCGGGCCCCGAAGCTGACGGACGAGAACCTGCGCAACCAGGTCGACGTCGTCAAGGAGGAGATCCGGCTCAACGTCCTGAACCGGCCCTACGGCGGGTTCCCGTGGATCCTGCTGCCGCCGGTCCTCTACGACACCTTCCCCAACGCCCACAACGGCTACGGCGACTTCTCCGAGCTGGAGCAGGCCTCGGTCGAGGACGCCGCCGCCTTCTTCGACACCTACTACTCGCCGGGCAACCTCCAGGTGACCGTCGCCGGCTACCTGGACGTCGACGAGGCGCTGCGGCTGGTCGAGAAGCACTTCGGGGACATCCCGGCCCGGCCCGCCCCGGTCCGCCGGTCGTTCGCGGAGCCGCTGCCCACCGGTGAGCGCCGCCAGGTCGTCACCGACGCCCACGCCCCGCTGCCCGCCTTCGCCCTCGGCTACCGGCTCCCCGACCCGGGTGCCGACCTCGATGGCTACCTCGGCCACGCGCTGCTGGGCTCCGTGCTCGGCGCAGGCGAGGCCGCCCGGCTGCAGCGGCGGCTCGTGCACGTCGACGGGCTCGTCACCGACGTCTCGGCCGGTGCCGGGCTGATGGGCCCGCTCGACGCCCGCGATCCCGACACGTTCACGATCACCGCGGTGCATCCCGCGAACGTCGACCCCGACCGTGTGCTCGCCGCCGTCGACGAGGAGCTCGACAAGCTCGCCGCAGAGGGACCGAGCACCGATGAGCTCGCCCGGCAGGTGGCCCGCTGGTCGGCAGGCCTGCACCAGGAGAACGACCGCGTGATGTACCGGATGCTCGGTCTCGGCGCCCGCGAGCTGCTGTACGGCCGCGCCGAGATCGCCGTCGAGCTACCCGACCGGCTCGCCGCCGTCACGCCCGAGCACGTGCGCGCCGCTGCGGAGGCGCTGCGCTCGTCGGGGCGCGGTGTCCTGCTCGTCGAGCCGACAGCCGCCCAGGAAGGCACGAAATGACCGCCACCGAGCAGCACACCCCCGGGCAGGCCGTCCCCGGCGAAAATCCCCGCCACCGCAGCGCGGAGGAGATCGGCCGCACCGCCGCAGGCCCCCGCCCGCTGCCGCCTCTCGGCCCTACCCGCGCCGTTCCGCTTCCCGACGTGGAGGAGCGCACCCTCGACTCGGGGCTCCGGGTCCTCGTCGCACACCGCCCGGGCGTGCCGATGGTCGAGCTGCGGCTACGCGTCCCGTTCGCAGGCGACGAGCCCACGCACCCGGCGGTGAGCGAGCTGCTGGCGTCCACGCTGCTCACCGGCACCACCACACGGGACCGCGTCGGCATCGACGACGAGCTGGCCGCCGTCGGCGCCGATCTCGGCGTGAACGTCGACCCGGAGCGTCTGCAGATCGGCGGCCACGGGCTCGCCGACGGCCTGCCCGATCTCCTCGCAGTACTGGGCGACGTCCTCACCGGGGCCACGCATCCCGACGCCGAGGTGACGCGCGAGCGTGCCCGTCTCGTCGAGCGGATCTCGCTGGCCCGCTCCCAGCCGCGCACGATCGCCCGCGAGGCGTTGCAGCGCAAGCGGTTCGGCGACCACCCGATCACCCGCGAGATGCCCACGGGGGACGAGGTCACGGCCGTCACGGCCGAGGAGGTGCGCGCGCTGCAGGCCGCGTCGCTCGTGCCGCGGGGATCGATCCTCACGCTCGTCGGCGACATCGACACCAGCGCGGCGATCGCGCAGGTCGAGAAGGCACTAGGCGGCTGGACGTCGGACGCCGTGGCCCGCGAGCTCTCCCCACCGCCTGCCATCCGGGCCGACGATCTGCAGCTCGTGCACCGCGCGGGATCCGTGCAGTCGCAACTGCGGCTGTCGGCGCCCGCGCTGCGCCGCCACGATCCGCGCTACGCGGCGCTCCAGCTGGCCAACCTCGTGTTCGGCGGCTACTTCTCCTCCCGTCTGATGGAGAACATCCGCGAGGACAAGGGCTACACCTACGGCGCCCACTCCGGCATCGAGTTCGTCCCGCAGGGAGCCGTGCTCGGCGTCGAGACCGATGTGGCGAGCAACGTCACCGCCGCCGCGCTGCTCGAGACCCGCTACGAGCTGGGCAGGATCACCGCGGTTCCGCCCACCGACGCCGAGGTCGAAGCCGCGCGCAGCTATGCGGTGGGGTCGCTGCTGATCTCCCTGGACAACCAGGGCGGCCTGGCCTCCACGCTCGCCGCGCTGGCGGCCGACGGGCTCGGCATCGACTGGTTGCGCGCCCACCCGGCGCGGCTGGAGTCCGTCACCACGGCACAGGTGGCCGAGGCGGCACTGGAGTTCCTCGCACCCGCCGCGTTCACCGGGGTAGTCGTCGGCGACGCGGACGTGATCGGGGCCGGCGTACGGGCGCTCGGGGGGATCTCCGACTGATGACCGCGTTCGCCGGCTTCCGGCTGCTCGCCCCGCCCATCCTCTCCCGGTCGGCCGTGCTGCGCGACGAGCCGCTGCGCACCGACGTCGAACGCCAGCTACGCGGCTGGCACGCGGCGCGGCTCGTCGTCGTGGACGACAAGGGCCGCACCCCCGTCGACTGGGGCGGCGGGGAACCACCCGCGGGGCCGTGGGACTCCGTGCACGACCAGGTCGCCCGCCTGCGTACGCGCCCCACCACGGGCGACGCTCCGCCCGTGACGGCCGTCCTGCTCGGCGAGGCCGACGACGTGCAGTACTGGGCGGAGCGCGGGCAGCCCGACCTCGCCGCGGGCGACGACCCCGCCGAATGGGCCGACCTGCGCACTGCCGGAGCGGCGCTCGACGCTCTCGGTGCCGGCCTGCTCACCGGCGCCGTCGCCGTCCTGAACTGGCACGACGCCGCGCGCTTCTGCGCCCGTGACGGCTCGCCGATGCACCCCGGCCACGCCGGCTGGCACCGGGTCTGCGAGGCGAGCGGCCACGAGGAGTACCCGCGCACCGACCCCGCCGTGATCTGCCTCGTCCACGACGGGGCGGATCAGGTGCTGCTCGCGCGGCAGCCGGTCTGGCCCGAGGGCCGGTTCTCGGTGCTCGCCGGGTTCGTCGAGGCGGGCGAGTCGCTCGAGGCGTGCGTGATGCGGGAGATCCACGAGGAGGTCGGGGCCGCGGTCCGGGACGTCCAGTACCTGGGCAGCCAGGCCTGGCCCTTCCCGCGTTCGCTCATGGTGGGCTTCCACGCCCTCGCCGACCCCGACGTCCCCCTGGTGCCCGCCGACGGCGAGATCGCCGAGGCGATGTGGGTGACCCGTGAGGAGCTGCGCGCCGCGCTGGACCACGGCGACTGGAGCGCGGAGCGAGCCGGTACGGCGAAACGACTCCTGCTACCAGGCCAGGTCTCAATAGCAAGATCAATGCTGGAAAGCTGGGCAGCCCTGACCTGACTGTGCACACCAGATGGCCTCGGTGCACACGTCCTGACGTGGGCACGGTGGCCATCTGATGTGCATGGCCGAGGTTGTCCACAGATGCCGCGGATCGTGCCCGCGCCGACGCGCCGGCGGGCGAGGCTGGCGACCGTGGATCCTCTCGTGCACCGCCGTGCCCAGCTCCTCGCTGCGGGGTTCTCGCCGAAGGAGCTGCGGCGATTACTTCGCTCCGGTGCGCTGAGCGCGGTGCGGCCGGGCGCGTACGTGCAGGGTGCCCCGCCCGAGGACACCGTGGCCCGGCACCTGCTGCTCCTGTACGCCGCACTGGACGAGCTCGCTGCCGACGCAGTGGTGAGCCACGTTTCGGCGGCTGTCCTGCACGGGCTCCCGGTGTGGGGCATCCCGCTCGATCGTGTGCACGTCACGCGCGGGAGCCGCTCGAGCGGCCGACGTGGCCGCCGGGTCCACGTGCACGCCGCCCCGCTCGAATCCGACGAGATCGTCATGGTCGGCGGCCTCACCGCCACGTCACCGGCACGCACCCTCGTCGACCTGGCCCGTGCCGTCCCTTTCGAACAGGCTGTCGCGGTCGCTGATGCGGCGCTCCACCGCCATCTCATCGCCCCGCCGGATCTCGCCGCTGCGCTGGCTCACAGGCCTCGCTGGCCAGGCCTGCCCGCGGCGCGCCGGGCGCTTGCTTTCGCCGACGCCCGCAGCGAGAGCGTGGGGGAGTCGCGCAGCCGGGTGGCGATCGCCCGGGCCGGCCTGCCGACCCCGGTGCTCCAATGGGAGGTGAGACGCGGCGATGGCCGGTTCGTCGGGCAGGTGGACTTCGGCTGGCCCGACCTGCGGACGGTCGGGGAGTTCGACGGCCGCGCCAAGTACGGCGCGCTCGTGCGTCCGGGGCAGGATCCTGCCGAGGTGCTCTATCGGGAGAAGCTGCGTGAGGACGAACTGCGGGCCGAGGACCTCGCCGTCGTGCGCTGGGCTTGGCCGGACCTCGACGCTTTCGGGGCCGTGGCCGAGCGTCTTCGGCGCCGATTCCACAGCGGGTGACCGCCACGGTGCACACCAAATGGCCACCGTGCACACGTCAGGACGTGTGCACGGTGGCCACGAGATGTGTGCGGTGCTTGCCTTATGCCGCCAGGTCGGCCAGCTTTTCCGCCACCACCGCGAACGGGGGGTTGGTCAGCGCGGTGCCGTCGGCGAAGACCACCGTGGGGACGGTCTGGTTGCCGCCGTTGACCCCCTCCACGAACCGGGCCGCCTCAGGGTCCCGCTCGATGTCGACCTCGGTGTAAGCGATGCCGGCCTGATCCATCTGTAGCTTGAGCCGGCGGCAGTAGCCGCACCACGTCGTCGAGTACATCGTCACCTCAGCCATGCCGGTAGAACGACCGGCGCCCGTTCTGTCTTCCCCGGGTGTCAGGATGGTCGGGTGAGCGCGCGCCTCGTCCCCGACGCCCCGGAGTCCGGCCTCGACGACGAGCAGCTCGCGGCGGTCACCGCGCCACGGGGGCCGGTCTGCGTGCTGGCAGGCGCGGGCACGGGCAAGACGCGCACCATCACCCGGCGCATCGCGCATCTCGCACGCACCGGCCACGTGGCGCCGGGCCAGGTCCTCGCCGTCACCTTCACGGCCCGGGCGGCGGGGGAGATGCGCACGCGGCTGCGGGCACTCGGGGTCGCGGGTGTTCAGGCGCGCACCTTCCACGCGGCCGCGCTGCGCCAGCTCCGCTACTTCTGGCCGCGGGTGGTCGGCGGCGACCAGTGGCAGCTGGTCGAGGGCAAGGTGCGGATCGTCGGGCAGGCGGCCGCCCGTGTGAAGGCGGGCACCGATGCCGCGTCGCTGCGTGACCTCGCCGGTGAGATCGAGTGGGCGAAGGCGAGCCTCGTCACCCCGGACGGGTACGCGGCGGCTGTCGCGAAGCTGCGCCGGGACACACCGGGGCCCGCCGAGCAGGTGGCCGCCGTGTACGCGGGCTACGAGGAGCTGAAGAACCGCGCCGAGCTGCTCGACTTCGACGACCTGCTGCTACACACCGCCGCGGCACTGGAGGAGCACGGCCCGGTGGCCGAGGAGTTCCGCGACCGCTACCGCTGCTTCGTCGTCGACGAGTACCAGGACGTCACGCCGTTGCAGCAGCGCGTGCTCGACGCCTGGCTGGGGGAGCGCGACGACCTCACGGTAGTGGGCGATGCCAACCAGACGATCTACACCTTCGCCGGCGCCAGCCCCCGCTACCTGCTCGACTTCCCGCGCCGCTTCCCGGAGGCGGCCGTCGTGCGGCTGCAGCGTGACTACCGGTCCACCCCGCAGGTCGTCTCCGCCGCCAACACGTTGATCGGCTCCGCCCGCGGGCGCGTGGCCGGCACCCGGCTGCGGCTGATCGGGCAGCTTCCGCCCGGGCCGGAGCCCGATTTCGCCGAGCACGACGACGAGCCGGCCGAGGCCGCCGCAGTGGCCGCACAGATCAAGCGGCTGGTCGCCGACGGCACCCCGGCCGCCGAGATCGCGGTGCTCTTCCGGATCAACGCTCAGTCCGAGGTCTACGAGCAGGCGCTCACCGATGTCGGCGTGCCGTACCAGGTCCGTGGGGGCGAGCGGTTCTTCTCCCGCCCGGAGGTGCGGCGCGCGATGACCGCGCTCCGAGTCGCCGCGCCTGCGCGGGCAGGAGACGACGTCCCGCTCGTCGACGCCGTCCGCGCGATCCTGGCTCCCGTCGGGCTCACCGCGGAGCCGCCCGGCGGTGCCACGCAACGGGCACAGTGGGAGTCGCTGCTCGCGATCGTCGAGCTCGCGGAGGAGCTCGTGGCGGTGGAGCCCGAGGCCGACGTGCGCCGGTTCGCCGCCGAGCTCGAGACGAGGGCCGACGCCGCCCACCCGCCCACCGTGCAGGGCGTCACACTGGCGTCGCTGCACGCCGCGAAGGGCCTGGAGTGGGATGTCGTGTTCCTCGTCGGGCTCGTCGACGGCACGCTCCCGATCCAGCACGCCGACGGCGACGACGAGGCGATCGAGGAGGAGCGCAGGCTGCTCTACGTCGGCATCACGCGGGCCCGTCGCAGGCTCGCTCTGTCGTGGGCGCTGTCCCGCCAGCCCGGCGGTCCGCGACGGCGGAGGCGCAGCCGTTTCCTCTATGGGCTGATTCCTGAGGAGCACTCGGCTTCGCGGATAGCGAACGGATCGAGCCGCGGTGGCCCGCGGCCACGCTGCCGGGTGTGCGGCTCGCCGCTGATGGGAGCCGACGCACTGAAGATGCGCCGGTGTGCAGAGTGTCCGTCCGATGTGGACGTCGAGCTGCTCGACCGGCTTCGTGGCTGGCGGAGCGTTGAGGCCCGTGAGCAGCAGGTTCCGGCCTATGTGGTCTTCACCGACGCCACCCTCACGGCGATCGCCGAGCAGCGGCCCACCGACAACGCGGCACTGGTGCGGATCCCCGGCATCGGCGCGCGCAAGCTCGATCGCTACGGACCGGCTGTGCTCGCGCTCGTGGCCGACCCGGACGTCGCAGATAGTTGATCCAAGAAGTTCCCCGTAAATCAGTTGTGCGGTCTGTCCGGGTATCTCTAACGTATCCGCCGACGGACCTCACCAGCCCGTCTTCTGCTGCGACCTCGCCCGCGAAGGGGGTGTTCCGAATGATCACGATGACGCGCGACATCGCCGGGATCTACGGCACCCGTGTGCGAGCCGGGTCTGTGATCACCATGGGCTCCCTCCACCGCTCCGCGCGCGTGTGGCAGCAGATCCCGGCGCTCGGCGTCTTTGACAAGAACAAGGGTGTCAGCCCGACCGATAACAGCACAGGTGTGTCCGAAGTGGAGTGTCGTCCTACGTAGGCGACCTCGCCACCGGCCCGAAGAACCAAGGCCGCGGACCCACACCGGGATCCGCGGCCTTTTTGTTTGTCCTGCCTGACCACATCACTCAGGAGGTTGAGGTGCTAGTCCGATCAGCTCCGTTGGACGGCGGAGTGATCAGTTCCGAACAGCTCGGTGGCGAGACAGTCGCCGGGATGGGGTCCCTCCTCGACGCGGCGCCGCGTACGGGGTCTGACCTGCCGTGTCGCTCCGGCGACGCGGACCTGTGGTTCGCCGAGGCTCCGGCCGAGCTGGAGCTGGCGAAGTCCCTCTGCGCGCAGTGCCCGATCCAGGCCGAGTGCCTGGCCGGGGCCCTGCGCCGGGAGGAGCCATGGGGCGTCTGGGGCGGTGAGATCTTCCTGCGCGGGGTCGTCATTCCGCGCAAGAGGCCTCGAGGCCGCCCGAGCAAGGCCGCATTGGCCCGTGACCGCGAGTTCGCAGCGGCCGTGTCCGCCTGATCTGCCCCACCCCGTTGGCCCTCCGAGGGCCACACCGAAGGAGACCGATTCCGATGACCGACTTCATGCCGCCGGCCGCACCCGCACTTCCGCGACCCGTGGTCCTGCACCGAGAGGGAACCGAGATGTTGCTCCACGAAGCCCTAGCCCGATCCCGACAGCGGGAGGCCGAACAGGCTGCCCGCGACTACGCACTAGCCCGCCGGCTCACGGCGGGTCGCCGGTGGGCCTCGCTCGCCGGCTTTGCTGCCCGGCGAGCCGAACTCGCGCGCGCCGGCGCTGGTGCTGCCCCGCTCCACCGCGGTTCCGGAACCGCGACGAGCGGGCTCCGCGGCGCTCTCTGACAAGCGCCGCACGGTGACGACGGCGCCCCGGCCGGACGCGGCCGGGACGTCGTCGGCATCCGCATGCATTCCGTCCATCTCTGAACTCGGCCCGGCTCGTCTCACACCATCAGCGGCGGGGACCGGGGGCCGGGTTCAGAGGTGGCGGCCTGCCGACTCGTCCTTGGCGTCGAAGATCCACGGCTGCCAGTGCCGCACGATCCCGCGGAGCGGGACCTCGGCATCGAGCTGGCACAGCACCCCGAGAGTGCCCATCGTGACGCGGTGCACGAGCAGGTACTGGGGTGGCAGGTTGAGCTCCCGACCCGTGTTGAAGTCGGGACTGCGCAGGTCGCCCACCCGTTCGGCCTGCCGCTGGAGCCAGCGGCGGGTGAAGTGGAACGTGTCGGTGCGCAGGGGCTCGGTGAACGGCGCCAGGTACGTCACGGCGTCCTCGGCACGCAGGGGCGACCCGGGCCGAACGAAACCGTTGTCGCGCAGGAGCGTGAGGAGCTCCCCGGGCTTGTCCTCCAGCGCGAGCCGGACCATCACCGACAACGGCCGGGGGAGGCCCTCCGGCAGGCGCGCCACGGCGCCGTAGTCGATGACCAGAAGCCTGCCGTCATCGAGGACCTGGAAGTTGCCGGGGTGCGGGTCGGCGTGCAGCAGGCCGACTCGTGCCGGCGCGGAGTAGTGGAACTCGGCGAGCAGGGCCGCAGCCTGGTTGCGCTTCTCCTGCGACCCGCCGCGGATGACGTCGGAGAGCTTCTGCCCCGTGACCCACTCCGTGACCATCGCCCGGGGTGCTGATGCCACCACACGTGGCACCCTGACCTTGTCGTCCCCGTCGAACGCTGCGGCGAAGATGCGCTGGTTCTCCGCTTCGTCGCGGTAGTCCAGCTCCTCCTCCATCCGTTCGCGCAGCTCGGCGATCAGCGGCTTGATCTCCAGTCCGGGTACGAGCGGCTGCATCAGCCTGCTCATCCGCGACAGCTGGCGCAGGTCCGAGCGCAGCGCCTCCTCCGCGCCGGGGTACTGCACCTTGACGGCCACCTCGCGCCCGTCCCGCCAGATCGCCCGGTGGACCTGGCCGATGCTCGCGGCGGCGGCCGGTGTGTCGTCGAAGTCCTGGAACCGGCCGCGCCAGCCCCGGCCGAACTGTTCGGCCAGCATCCTGTGCACGTCGGACGCGGGCATCGGGGGCGCCGCGGACTGCAGCTTGACCAGCGACTCGCGAAACGGTGCCGCGTACTCGTCGGGGATGGCGGCCTCGAACACGCTCAGGGCCTGGCCGAACTTCATCGCCCCGCCCTTGAGCTCGCCGAGCACGGCGAAGAGTTGCTCGGCGCTCTTCGCCATCAGCTGGGCCGAGATCTCCTCGCCGTCGCCCCCTACGAGCCTGCGACCCCACCCTGCTGCGGCCCGTCCGGCCACACCGAGCGGGAGACTGGCGAGCTTGGCCGTGCGTGCCGCTGTTCGCCGCGGGATGTCGGTCACGCTGGTTCCTCGGGGGCCGGCCTCGCGGTCACGACCGGCACTGCTGCGGCGGATGGCGACCAGGCACTCCCGGTTGCCGGTACGCCTTCGCCGGGGATCCCCGGCGTGCCGGGCCGGACGCCGTCCGACGGCGGGCTCGCGGACTCGTTCACTCCTTGATTGTGTCCCGATCTCCCCCTTGCGCGCATGTTGCCCTCTCCATCTCCCGTCACATCAGTCGGTGATCGCGCCGCATCCGCAGCCGGGTTGGGGCGACCAGGCGCGCCGGAGCAGCGTGCCCGCTGTGGCGTCGAGCTCCAGTGTCGTATCGAGGGTGGGAGGGGGACCACCTCCACCGGACGCCGTGTCGAGCGCGGCGAGGGCCTGCGCAGTGGCGAGGGCGGCGGTCGCGCGGATCGTCGCAGGGTCGGCGCGGCCCTGCCGGCCGACCAGCTGCGCAGCGACCGCAGGCCAGCCGGGGTCGTGGGCGCAGCGTTGCCGATCGAGGCAGCCGAGACAGGCGGTGCGACCGGGCAGGACGAGCGGCCCGACCACGCCGACGCCGTCGCGTACCCGGGCGGAGAGATGGGCTGTGCCGGTGGCATGCAGCTGCGCGAGCCGCCCCGGGTCGTGGGCGAGGAAGTCGGTGAGGACGACCAGGTCGGCCGTCAGCCGCTGCCCTGGCGGCCCCGTGCCGGTGCCAGGACAGAGCCTCCGCAGCGCCGCTCTGGTGGCCCGTAGCCGGTCGGAGCCGCGGTCGTCGTCGACGTAGCCGGTGCCGAGGTCGGCGGCGAGCACCGGCCCGCCGGTCTCGACGTGCACCGTGCCCACGCCCTCCTGCGCCAGCCCGAGGACGACGCCGACGGCGAGCGACCCCTCCCCGATGACGACGACAGTGCTCTCCGCGCGGTGCCGGTCCTTGCGCTCCACGACGGTGGTGTCGATGAGCACGCCGGCCGCGACGAGCTCGCGCACCAGGGCGTGGGCCTGCGCCGCGTCGGCCCCACGCCGGACGGCCCGGTCGACGAGTTCGTTCTGCTCGGCCGCGGCGTCCAGCTCGTCGACCATCGCCGCCAGCGCCGGCGGGAGCTCGTCGAGGGCAAAGGCCGTGGCCGGATCGAGGCCGAGCAACCGGGCACGGGGGCCCAGCGCGAGCACCGACCGATACGGGGAGAGACGGAGCATCACGGATGGCGACGGGCGGGCTGCGGTCGGCATTCCCCGATGGTGACCTCCGGAAAGATCCGCCGCAGCGGGCTGTCCACAGGGTGAGGCGGTCCTGTGGACAACATCGGGTGACGCGCCGACCCGCCGGCGGGGCTTAGGCTGGAGTGATGGCGCAGCCCGCGGTCATCGAGGTCCGGCGCAGTGACCGCCGACGGCGCATGGTCAGTGCACGCCGTGAAGGCGACACCGTGATCGTCTTCATCCCTGGCTGGATGAGCGACTCGGAGGAACGACGCTGGGTCGACGAGATGGTGCGCCGGCTCGAGCGAAGCGAGGCCCGTCGCCGCTCACCGGCCCGCAAAGGAGACGCCGAGCTGCGACGGCGCAGCATGGAACTGTCTCGCCGTTACCTCGACGGACGCGCCGAGCCCCATACGGTGCGCTGGGTGCCCCCGATGCGCACGCGCTGGGCGTCGTGCACCCCCGCCGACGCCACGATCCGGATCAGCGAGCGGCTGCGTGACGTCCCCAGCTGGGTGGTCGACTACGTGTTGATCCATGAGCTCGCGCACCTGCTGGAGCCGGGCCACGACACCCGGTTCTGGGCGTGGGTGCACCGCTACCCGCGTGCGGAACGCGCCATGGGCTACCTCGAGGGGCTCTCCGCCGCCGCAGGCCTGGGCATGCTCGGAATCGACGGCGAGGAACCCGACGCAGAGCCGGAGGCGGCCACCGGCTGACCCCTCGCCACCGTGACCGTGCGGTGGCGAGGGGTCTGCGAGAAGCCCAGGGTCAGGCGGTGGGCTTGGGGCCCTCGGGCTCCGGCCCGTCGGAATCCGGGGTGTCGGTGTCGCCGGCGCTGTCGGTGCCCTCGGACTTCTCGGAGCGCTTCTGCTGGGGGTCCTCGGCGCCTGCCCGGTTCGCCAGCTTCTCCAGCTCCGCGATCGGGTCGCCGAGCTCGTCCCGACCGACGAAACCGGCAGGGTCGTCGAGGTCGTCGGCGGACGGGATGAGGTCCGGGTGGGCCCACAGTGCGTCGCGGCCTGCGATCCCGCGCTGCTCGCCGAGGAGCCGCCAGAGCTCCGCGGCGGCCCGCAACCGGCGGGGCCGCAGCTCGAGTCCGACCACCGTGGCGAAGGTCTGCTCGGCAGGTCCGCCGGAGGCGCGGCGCCTGCGCAGCGTCTCGCGCAGGGCGTCGGCCCCGGGGAGCCGGGCTCCCACGGCGTCGGCGACCACGGCGTCGACCCAGCCCTCGATCAGCGCGAGGAGCGTCTCGAGGCGAGCCAGGGCCGCCTCCTGCTCCGGGGTGGTCTCGGGCTCGAACATCCCCGACTGCATGGCCTCTTCGATGGCGGCCGGGTTGGACGGGTCGATGCCCCGGGCCAGCTCCTCGATGCGGGACGTGTCGACCCGGATGCCCCGCGCGTACTCCTCGACGGTGCCCAGCAGCCGCTCCTTGAGCCATGGCACGTGGGCGAACAGCCGGTGGTGCGCCGCCTCACGGGCAGCCAGGAAGATCATGACCTCGCTGGCGGGACGGTCGAGGTCCTTCGTGAACTTCTCGATGTTCTCGGGCAGCAGAGCCGCGACCCGGTCGGGACCGACGGGCACGCCGATGTCGGTGGAGGAGACCACCTCCGCGGCGAGCTGCGCCAGCCCACCCCCGAGCTGGCTGCCGAAGGCGAGCCCGCCCATCTGACCGAGCATCGCCAGCATCGGGCCGGCGGCGGAACGCGCTTCCTCGGGGATCGCCTCCACCCACGACCCGGACACGCGCTGCGCGACCGGGTCGCACAGCCGCTTCCAGGTGGGCATGCTCGCGGTGACCCACTCGCTCGCCGACCAGGCCTTGGTCTCGACGGCCCCGGCGGGGAACTCGGTGGCCGGGTCGAGCCACAGCTCGGCGAGCTTCACCGCGTCGGCGACGGCGGCGCGCTGCGCCTCGGTGAGCGAGGACGTGGTGGCAGCGAGTCGCTGCTGGGCGAGCTGCGCGGCGAGGTCGTAGTTGACGGGGCCCCCGCCGGTGTTCTGCGCCTGGCTGAGCATCTGCCCGAGCTGTGTGAGCATCTGGCCGAGCTGGCTGACGTCGAACCCGCCCGCACCTCCGGGCATACCCGGCATTCCGGGCAAGCCGGGGAGCCCGGGGAAGCCACCGGGTGGCATCCCTGGGAGCTTGCCGAAGCCGAACGGATCCTGCGGCCCGTTGTTCGGGCGCTCCGGCTCTCGGCCGCGCTCGTTCTCCTTGTCATCACGGTCGCGGTCGGACGGCCCGAATCCGAACGGGGTATCGCTCATGTCACCACGGTACGCGGATCGCCCAAGCTGAGCTGTTCGCATTCAGCACAAATTGACAGGCGTCGATGCGCCGCCCGGCGGCGCAGCACAGACCGTCCGAGGGCATCGAAACAGGTCCCCATAGGCTTCCAGATTGTGAACCGCCGGACGTGGAACCTCGTCGCCGCAGGCATGCTCGCGCTGGCGCTCGCGGTGCTCGCCGCGACGGTGCCCGTGCCGATGGTGGCGCTCGGTCCAGGTCCGACGTACGACACGCTCGGCGACGTCGGTGGGCAGCCGGTCGTCGCGGTCGACGGGCTGCAGGCCTATCCGACGACCGGGCACTTGAACATGACCACGGTCTCGGTGACCGACAGGCTCACGCTGTTCGCGACCCTGGGCCTCTGGGCGGACGGTAACCGCCAGGTCGTGCCGCGCAGCGAGGTCTTCCCGCCGGAGAAGAGCGACGAGCAGGTGCAGCAGGAGAACACGGAGCAGTTCGCGGCCTCGGAGGCCAACGCCGAGGTCGCCGCGCTCACCGAGCTGCGCCTGCCTACGCGGGTGGTGGTGACCGACCTCGTGCCGAACTCGCCTGCGCAGGGCAGGCTCGAGCCCGGCGACGAGATCGTCGCGGTGTCGGGGCACCCCGTCGACACACCGGCCGCGGTGTCCGGCGCGCTGTCGACCACCACGCCCGGACAGTCCGTCACGATCACCTACAAGCGGGCGGGTCAGGAGCACGACGCGGACGTCGTGCTCGGGTCGAGTCCGGATCGGCCGCAGGGCCTGCTCGGAGTGCGGCCCGGGATCGAGCCGCGCACCGGCGACATCAGGATCAGCCTCGGCGACATCGGTGGCCCGTCGGCCGGGCTCATGTTCGCGCTTGCCGTGATCGACAAGCTGACGCCGGGCGGGCTCACCGACGGCCGTTTCATCGCCGGGACGGGGACGATCACCCCCGACGGGCAGGTCGGCCCGATCGGCGGCATCCCGTTCAAGATGCGGGCCGCGCGGGACGCGGGCGCCACCGTGTTCCTCGTGCCGGCCGACAACTGCGGCGAGGCCGAGGCGAACGCGCCCGCCGGGTTGGAGCTCGTCCGTGTCGCGACCCTTCAGGACGCTCTGAACGGCCTCGATGCGCTCGCGACGGGGCGTCCGGCGCCCTCCTGCACGGCCGCAGCCTGAATCGGACGAACAGAACAATCTAGGCCCGAACGGGAACTCCACACCCCGTCCGTAGAGTTGGGTGAGCAGGGCGCATAGTCGAGCCGGCTGCAGGAGGCGATCGAGCAGGTCGTCGCGGCAGCGGACCCGTCGCATCCGCCCGGCGCCCGACCCACGAAGACTGGAGCGTGCCCTGTGGCCATGAGGCCCCCGGTGGGAGCCCCTACGTTGAGCCGCCGTACCCGGATCCTGCTCATCCTGGCGGGAATCGTGGTACTGCTGCTCCTCGGTGGCTCGCGCCTGATCAACTTCTACGTCGACTGGCTCTGGTTCGGGGAGGTCGGCTACCGGGGCGTCTTCGCCACCGTTCTGTTCACGCAGATCGTGCAGTTCCTCGTGGGCGGGCTGCTGATCGGCGGCCTGGTGGCGCTGTCACTGTGGATCGCCTACCGCTCACGCCCTGTCTTCGTTCCCGTCAGCGGGCCGGAGGATCCGATCGCCCGCTACCGCACGGTGATCATCCAGCGGTTGCGGTTGTTCGCGATCGGCATCCCGCTGATCATCGGCGTCATCGCCGGGCTGGCGGCGCAGGGTGACTGGCAGACCGTCCAGCAGTTCATCAACTCCACGCCGTTCGGCGTCACCGACCCCGAGTTCGGCATCGACGTCGGTTTCTACGCCTTCCAGCTGCCGTTCTACCGGTACGTGCTGGACTGGCTGTTCGTCGCCGTGGCCATCTGCTTCGTGGTCTCGCTGATCACCCACTACATCTTCGGCGGCATCCGGCTCAGTGGCAGGTCCGGACAGGTCTCGGCGGCTGCTCGCGCCCAGCTGGCGATTCTCGCCGGCGTGTTCGTGCTGCTGAAGGCGGTCGCCTACTACCTCGACCGCTACGAGCTGCTCTTCAGCAACCGCAGTGACATCTTCACCGGCGCCACCTACACCGATCTCAACGCGGTGATGCCGGCGAAGCTGATCCTCCTGTTCATCTCGCTCATCTGTGCTGCCGCTTTCTTCGCCGCGGTCTTCCGCCGCAACCTGCAGCTGCCCGCGATCGCCGTCGTGCTGCTGATCCTGTCCAGCGTGCTGATCGGCGCGGCGTGGCCGCAGGTGCTGCAGCAGTTCGTCGTATCGCCCAATGCCAACGAGCGTGAAGCGGTCCCGATCGAGCGCAACATCGCGGCCACCCGGCAGGCCTTCGGCCTCACGGACGACAAGGTCACCGAGGTTCCCTACAGCGGCACCTCGGATGCCACCCCCGCGGAGGTCCGCAACGACTCCGCGACGGTGTCGAACATCCGGCTGCTCGACCCGGCCAAGGTGGGCGACACGTTCACCCAGCTCCAGCAGCGACGCACTTTCTACGGCTTCCCGCAGAAGCTCGACATCGACCGCTACAACATCGACGGGAAGACACAGGACTACATCGTCGCCGCTCGTGAGCTGAACAGCGCAGGCCTCACGGGCAACCAGACCGACTGGATCAACCGCCGGCTCGTCTACACCCACGGCAACGGGATCGTGGTGGCTCCGGCCAACCAGGTGAACGCCGTGCTGGACGAGGCGGGTGGGCAGGGCGGCCTTCCCAACTTCACCAGCATCGACATCACCAACAACGAGTCGCAGAGCATTCCGCCGAGCCTGCGCGTCACCGAACCGCGCATCTACTACGGCGAACTGATCGACGGCTACTCGATCGTCGGTGCCGAGCCGGGCGGGGCGCCGCGGGAGTACGACTCCGACACCCAGAGCTACACGTACCACGGCAAGGGCGGCGTGCCGCTCGGCAGCTTTGTGAACAGGCTCGTCTTCTCGCTGTTCTACGGCGAGCGCAACATCCTGTTCAACAACTCGATCAACCAGAACTCGAAGATCATGTACGTCCGCGACCCCCGCGACCGGGTGCAGGCGGTGGCGCCGTGGCTCACCACGGACAGCGACCCCTACCCGGCGGTGGTCAACGGGCGCATCGAGTGGATCGTCGACGGCTACACCACGCTCCAGAACTACCCGTATGCGGAACGGATGGGGCTGGGTCAGGCCACGGCGGATGCCCAGCAGGCGCTGCAACGACCGCAGGCCGACAAGGACATCAGCTACCTGCGCAACTCCGTGAAGGCCACCGTCGACGCCTACGACGGCACGGTCACGTTGTACGCCTTCGACGAGTCCGACCCGGTGCTGCAGACCTGGATGAAGACCTTCCCGGGCACGGTGCAGCCCGCGTCGGCCATCAGCCCGGATCTGAGAGCGCACTTCCGGTACCCGGAGGACCAGTTCAAGGTGCAGCGCGAGCTACTGACGCGCTACCACGTGGACAACCCCCTCGAGTTCTACGGCAACGTGTCGTTCTGGGACGTCCCCTCCGATCCGACCGTGCCAGGTGGGGGCGGCGCAGGCGGCGCTCCACAGCCGCCGTACTACATCCTGGCGGGCGAACCGGGAGCCGGCGGGGAACAGAACAACACGCCCACCTTCCAGCTCACGAGTGCCCTGGTGTTCCGCAACCGGGACATCCTCTCGGCCTACGTGACGGCGAGCTCCGATCCGGCCAACTACGGCAAGATCACGGTGCTGCAGCTACCACCGGACACGCAGACGCTAGGCCCGCAACAGGTGCAGACGCAGTTCGTCGGTTCACCGAACGTCAGCCAGGACCTAGGCCTGCTATCGCGGGGTGGGCAGAGCACCGTCGAGTACGGAAACCTGCTCACCCTCCCGGTGGCCGGCGGTCTGCTCTTCGTCGAACCGGTCTACATCGAACGAGCCAATCAGCAGTCCAGCTATCCACAGCTGGCAAGAGTGCTCGTGTCGTACAACGGGCGGGTCGGCTATGACGCGAACCTGTCCGTGGCGCTGGACCAGGTGTTCGGGGCCGGAGCGGGGGCTGCCGTAGCACCGCCGGCCGCAGGAGGTGCGCCACCGGCGCCGCAGCAGGGCGCCACACCGGGCGGTCCTGCTGCACCGGCTGCCAACCCGCAGGTCGCCGCGGCTGCGGCGTCGATCCAGAGCGCGATCAACCAGCTCCGGGCGGCGAACCAGAGCGGTGACTTCGCGGCACAGGGCCAGGCGCTGCAGGCACTGGACAACGCGGTGCAGCAGTTCCAGCAGGCGCAGTCGAGCGCCGGCTCGGCGGCGACGTCCGCGCCACCGGCTGCTCCGCCACCGCCCGGCCCGGGCGGCTGATTTCCGCTGGTCCCACCCACCGCCCCGTCGGCCTCACCAGGCAGGCGGGGCGGTGGCCGTAGGGGGGACCCCCCGATGCAGGCAGGTTTCCGGGGGGTGTACTGTCCTTAATGCAAGACAGCAACACGGCAACGCGGGGTGGAGCAGCTCGGTAGCTCGCTGGGCTCATAACCCAGAGGTCGTAGGTTCGAATCCTACCCCCGCTACCAGCGGAAATGGCCCCCGGACGATCAGTCCGGGGGCCATTTTCATGCCAGTTGTGACCAGATTTGTGACCACGGACTATCCGGCGTCGGCCGCCGGACCGGCGTTGAGTTTCCGTCGGATCAGACCAGCCACCAGCTCGGCAGCCTCCCGGTAGTGCCCGGTGGAGCGGTGTCCGTAGATCTGGACCGTGATGCCCTCGTGCGCGCTGTTCGCGGGGAGTTCCGCGACGGCATCCGGCCGGCGGCCTCGTGAGGCGTCAGTTCGCCGCGACATTCGTGGCGGCCTCGCGCCACGCGGTGGGGCTGACGCCGAACGGTCTCCGGAACCAGCGGGAGAATGCACTCGGCGCGGTGAATCCCAACAGCTCGGACACGTCGGTGACGGTGTGACGGCCGACGGTGAGGTAGCGCTCGGTCGGCGAAGCTGACCGCCTGTGCCTCAAGGTGGCGGTGCAGCGTCCTCTTGGTCATCCCGAGCTCGCGGGCGACCAGCGGCGTGGTGCACCGTTAGAAGCGCGGATCATTCTCTCTTCGCGGAGCGGCGGGCCTGGCTGCGAGATGGATTGCCTGGTCGACCTCAGTTTTTGTGAGTGTGTCGAGTAGCGGCGACGGCGGTGTGGCCGCGGCGAGGTTGTGCCGGACTTGGAACATCAGACGGGGTTCGCCGAATGGTGGGTCGATGCGGTGGTAGGGGCGTGGGTCCCTGCTGTTGTCGGCCTGCCAGCCGCGCAGGAGGATCACCTGGCCGGGCTGTGTTGTCCACTGCGTGACGACGTCTTCATACGCTCGGCTGGCGTGAATGGCGAAGGTTGCGACGCCTTGCAGGGTCACGATGGCGATGCAGGAGGCGTAGTAGCGCTGGTCGCGATGAGGCGGCAGACCGTTGCCATCGGGGAGGTAGCGCTGGTAACTGGCCTCATTCGGGACGAAGTCATGTATGCCCTCGCGCTGCGCAGCCTCGGCGAGCCAGGCGGCCGCGCGATGCGGAGCGGCGTGTTGGTCGTTGAGTGAGGCCATGGCGAAGGCGCCGCCCGCCCGAGGATGCGGCGGGGTGAAGATGTGCTGTTCGGCATCTGCGATCAGTGCGTTGCTCAGGCCCATTGGGAAGCTGGTTGCCAGGAGGATGTAGCCGTCGCACATCGGGTCAGTGTAGAAAGTTTCGCACCGCGATCACGGTCGTTACCGCCTGGGGAGCCCGAGGCAGCGGGCTCGCGCGTGTCGGAGCCTCGGCAACGAAGCCGACCACGTTGACTGGCTACTGGAATGGCGGATGGCTGGGGCCGGAGCGAACCGGAGCGGGCCCCCGTCGGGCTGCATCAGGCCACCAGGCCGGCATTGGCAAGCAGGGGAGTGGGTGTGAGGCCAATGGTGTCTCAGCCCCGATGGTCACGTTCGTGGTCACGGCCCTGTCGGTTTCCGTCTCCGTCCCGATGGGCTTGCCGCCGCCCTTGCTGCCCGAGGTGCACGTAGTCTAGGTCGAGCCGGATCGTGTCCAGCTCAAGGCGCCGCCTGTCCGGCAGCGGGTCGGGGCCGAGCTCAATGCGATAACGCCGGCTCGGCCCGTGATTCTTGACCTACCCGAGTATGCGACTCGTCGGCGACGATTTGGGCGGCGCGCCGAAACACCATAATCCGGCCACGGAGACCAAGCCCACCTCGGTAACTAGTTGAGAGGTGTGGTGGGCGCGTAAATTCCTGGCGAGAGTGTTGTGCGCCGATACTGCCACCGCCGTGGGACGTCAACTGGCTTGAGCTGGGTGAACGTATCCTCCGGTGTCGGATCCTTCCCGCGGGCTATGGCGTGCTGCCACCGGAATGGCAACGCTGTGTGGAAGGGGCTTCGGCGTGGTCTGCGGAAGTAGCAGGTTGGCGAGCCCTGCGAGACGAGGAGTCCCATTGTTATGACCGATGTGTTCGGATCGCAGGCCTTCAAGCGGGATGGGCGGGTTGATCTTGTCGACCGGAGTGCGCTGGCCGGGGGCCGTTATGCGAACTCCGAGCTCCTGCCTACCGAGTTGTCCAAGCGGACCTGGACGACCTACAACTACGCCGCGCTGTGGATGGGTATGGCGCACAACATCCCCAGCTATCTGCTGGCCTCCGGGCTGGTCGCGTTGGGGATGGACTGGTTGCAGGCGTTCGGAACGATCACGTTGGCCAATCTCATCGTGTTGGTCCCGATGTTGCTGAACAGTCACGCGGGCACGAAGTACGGCATCCCGTTCCCGGTGTTCGCCCGGGCGTTCTATGGGGTGCGGGGCGCGAACCTGCCGGCCCTGTTGCGGGCGTTCATCGCCTGTGGCTGGTTCGGGATCCAGACCTGGGTGGGCGGTCAGGCGATCTTCGTGATCGTCGGCGCGCTGGCCGGGGATTCCTGGTTGCACGCCGCGGGGTTCGGTGGTCAGCCGTGGACGATGTGGTTGTCCTTCGCTGTGTTCTGGGTTGTGCAGATGGCCTTGATCTGGCGGGGTATCGATGCCTTGCGTCGCTTCGAGAACTGGGCTGCACCGCTGGTGTCGGTGGGTTTCCTCGGGTTGATGATCTGGGTCGTGGTGAAGGCCGGTGGATTCGGTCCGATCTTCGCCGAACCGTCCAGGCTCGGCTGGGGTCCGGACTTCTGGAGGGTCTTCGCGCCCTCGCTCATGGGCATGATCGCGTTCTGGGCCACGTTGTCGCTGAACATGCCCGACTTCACCCGTTTCGGCGGCAGTCAGCGCACCCAGGCTCTTGGCCAGCTCTATGGCCTGCCCACCACGATGGCGTTCATCTCGATCGTCTCTATCGTGATCACGTCCGGGACGATCGTGCTCTACGGCCAGGCGATCTGGGATCCGGTGGAGGTGGCCAGCAGGTTGACCAGCCCGGTCGCGGTGATCATCGGTCTGGTCATGGCGGTGTTGGCGACGATCTCGGCGAACGTCGCGGCGAACGTGGTGAGCCCGTCCTATGACTTCTCCAATGCGCTGCCTCGGCTGCTGAACTTCCGCACCGCGGGCCTGCTCACCGGGGTGGTCGGCATCGTGATTCAGCCGTGGCACCTGGTGTCGGACCCGAAGACCTACATCTTTACCTGGCTGGGTTTCTACGGCGGTGTGCTGGCGTCGGTCGCGGGGGTGCTGATCGCGGGGTACTGGGTGGTCAACCGCGGCCGGCTCGAACTCGCCGAGCTGTACTCCGAGAATGGACGCTACTGGTTCACCTCGGGTTGGGACCTGCGCGCGGTGGTCGCCACCGTGATCGGCGCGGTGGTCGCGGTCGGCGGGGCCTACTCGGCGGCCGGCAGTGGGCCGTTCCCCTCCGGCGGGCTGATCCCGATCCTCAAGCCGGTTTACGACTACAGCTGGGTGGCCGGCCTCATCGTGGGGTTCGGGGTGTATTTGCTGATGAACCGCCCCGGCCGGACAGCGCATGGCCGGTTCGTGACACCGCCCTGAGCGTCGCGATCCGGGCGCCGGCGCACTGTGGCATGTCGGACAGGAGCTCTGTGGGCGGCTCCTACCCGACTCTGGCGCTTGCCTGGCTTCGAGCGTGTCGCCGTGCGATCACCAGCAACGTGATGAGGATGAGTGGGACGGCGATGTCGGTGTACAGCGCCGGTCCGGCGTTATTGGGGGCCCAGTTGCCGGCCACGATGATCTGATGGACGTGGACGACGGCGTCGCCGAGCAGCCATACGGCGTTACCGATCACGGTGGCAAGCCAGAACTGCTCACGGAACCAGTAGCAGAGAATGCCCAGCACACCGATGGCGAGGTTGGCCACCGCCACCTCGGTCTGGAAGGGGTTGCCGGCGGGCCAGCCGATTGATGCTGCGGTGGTGTCGGCATAAACGGTGTGTGCGACAAAGGTGAGCACGCCGCCTACACCGACGAGGATGACCAGGAGCCAGAGCAGAACGATCTCGGCGATGCGGCTCGACGTCCGTGGACGGGTATCGCGGAACAGGTGGATGGCGGCGACTACCAGGCCGATGACGAACAGAATGAACAGCATGGCTACCCCCTGGTGTCGTACAGGGGCTCTCGGTGAGAGAGCCACGGTAGGCGTAAGCCGGCGCGTAGTCATCGGCCATTCGGCCCCACGGCCCGCCGTGTGAATCGACGTTCGAATGACAGTGGCTCGCCGCGCGGCCGGTCCGCCGACATCCAGGACATCGAAGCCGTGTTCGCGACACAGGTCCACAGGGGACGGCTGTTGTGCATCCCTGCGATCAGCGTGCCCCTGGCTAGCTGGACGAGCGCCGTAGCGCTTGCAGTGCCTGTGTGATGAGTTCGATGGAGCGGGTCAGCGCGGCATCTGACGGTTGGCCCTGCTGGATGCTGACTGAGGCCGCCGCGAGCCCGGCGCCGAAGACCGCGCCGACAATCGCGTTCGCGTCCACCTCGTCGAACTCCGTCGGGTAGGCACTGCGTAAGGCGCCGGCGAGTCCCTGGAGCGCGGAGAACGCGCGCTCCAGCATCGTCGCGCGAAGCGTGGGCACCGACATCACCAGTCGTAGCCGCCGGGTCTCCAGCTCCGAGGCGGGATCGCGGGTTCCGGTCCTCGTAGAGGAGATCATCGCGTGGACTGCGAGGGTCAGCAGGTCTACCGGGTCGTCCTCTGGTGAACGCCCTGCGATCACCTCGAGTCCAGCGTTGAGGATGTCCGTCCCCTCAGGGAAGAGCAGCTCCTCCTTGCTCGGGAAGTAGTTGAAGAAGGTCGCGATGGAGATGTCGGCTGCTTCGGCGATCCGGGCCACGGTCGTGCGTTCGTACCCGTCCTGCTCGAACAGTCGGTAGGCCGTCTCGATCAACACACGTCGGGTGCGTTGCTTCTTGCGCTCTCTGAGTCCAGGCCGGGGCTCCGTCACGAAGTTAGACTACCTCTAATTTTCGATGTAGCCTAACTTTTGTGATCGATGGCCTGCTCCACCGGATCGGCTACGACCGACCCATCCATGCGGACCCGGAGACCCTCCGACGGCTGCATCGCGCCTGGCGAACCCAGGTGCCCTATGAAAACCTCGACATCCAGCTCGGACGGCCGATCAACCTCGAGCCCGGAGCGCTCCTCGACAAGCTCGTACGACGCCGACGAGGCGGCTACTGCTATGAGCTGAACGGCGGGCTCGCGCTCCTCCTCGAATCGGCCGGGTTCGAGGTGACGATGGTCGAGGGTGGCGTCTTGCGAGAGACGCGCGGGGATGCCATGTGGGGGAATCACAACGTGCTGCTCGTCGATCTCGACGGCGAGCGGTGGGTGGCCGATGCCGGCATCGGAGACGGCTTCCTGGAACCGTTGCGACTGCGCGAAGGCTCGCACACCCAGGGAGCGTTCACCTATCGGCTGGAGCGACTGGACCCGGACACCTGGCGATTCCACCACCATCCGGGCGGCACGGTCGCGTCCTACGACTTCAGGCTCCGCCCGCGCGAACTCGCCGAGTTCAGTGGTCGCTCGCACGAGTTGTCGACATCGCCCGACTCTGCCTATGTCACCACGCTGATCGCCGCTCGTCCCGTCGCCGACGCCACGCTGCTGCTGCTGTCACGCACGGTGCGACGGCTCGGCGCAAACAGCAGGCAGTCCTGGACGGTCAGCAGCGTCGAGGAGTTCGCCGACGTGCTCTCCGAGCGGCTCTTGATCCCGCTCGATGACCTCGGGCCGGACGGAGTCGCGCGTCTCTGGGAGAAAGCCGGTGTCCAGGACGACCTCTGGCAGGCCCGCGTCGAGAACAACCCGCGGAAATGACGACTGGCGCCGGTCAATTGATGAATCCTGCTGCAGCTCCGAGCGCGGGTCAGCGTGGGGGAGCGGTACTAGGGATTGGCATTACGGACAGGCTACCTGTCGTTCGTGCTCATTCGTCTGCCTCGGAGGACGAGTCGTGTCGCCGTGGCCGGCGGATTGAATGAGATGTCTCCCGAGGGTCATAGCCACTTCATGGTCGGACAGGTCATCTCGATGGCGGACGGGTGGTGCATCTGAGCGAGCGAAGTCCTGATCCGGGTCTCCCGGCCGCAAAACGACCATGCGGTTTGCCATAGCGCAGCAAGAGGCTCGGCGCATTGTCGCCCGCCGGCGACAGGACCACGTGGACAGCCTTGCGGTAGTGCCAGGACGGGTGGTCAATGATGCGTAGCCACCCAGATCATCTGGTCGAGAGTTTCCGTGAGGCGGGGTACGATCGGGGTGGCGTACTGGTCACGCTCTCCGCACCATTCGGCGCAGAAGGCGCAGACCGCGTGACGTCCGGTGTCGTCCCACCAATGGCAGCGTCGCCACTCCTCGCAGCGAGATGGAACAAATCGGGATCAGTCCTCGATTTGTGCGAGAAATCGGGCATTGCACCGCCGCAAGCCGCTCCGGTCACTGCCGTTTTCTCGTCGCTCGAGGGCAGTGGTTGCTGCGTGCGTTTCGTCGCCGAGGGGACGGGCGTGCAGGCGGTCGGAAAGATCATGATCGCGTGAGGAGATACGACTTTGACGATCCCCGCCGTTTCGCCCGCGTTGCCCTATCTCGACATCATGGATCCGGAGTTCCGTTCGGACAGCGAGGAGGTCAGGGCGGCCCGCGCCACGCACTGGTGCTCACGAACGCCGATGGGCTTTGCCGCGCTGCGGTACGACAAGGTCACGGAGCTGCTCGCCGACCGCCGGCTGCGTCAGGGCTCCTACCAGATACTCGCCGCCCAGGGGATCACCGAGGGCCCACTGGTGGAGTGGTTGAACTCGGTCATCCTGAGCGTCGAGGGCGACGATCACACCCGGCTGCGCCGCCTCGTGAGCCGAGCGTTCACACCTCGCGCGATCGCTGAGCTGCGGCCCCGGATGAGCGAGATCGCCAACGAGCTCGTCGACCGCTTCTACGGCGCCGGGCGCGTGGACTTCATGGAGGCGTTCGCCGACCGGTACCCGGCCCGGGTCATCTGTGAGCTGCTCGGCGTTCCGCGCGAGCAGCACGACGCGTTCCGCGGCTGGTCCAACGATCTCGGTCTGGCATTCAGCTTCACCGCCGCGGCCAACCTGGAGCGGATCGAGGCGGCGCTCGCGGGCCTGCACGCGGCCACCGACGTGCTGCTCGCCGAGCGGCGCGCGCGGCCGGCGGACGACCTGCTGTCCGCGCTGATCGCGGCCGAGGCCGACGGCAGCCGCCTCAGCACCGAGGAACTGCGATTGATGGTGACTGCGCTGCTCTTCGCAGGCCAGGACACCACCAGCCACCAGATCGGCAACGCGATCGCGATGTTCCTGCGCCACCCCGAGCAATGGACCATGCTCGCCCAGCAGCCGGAGCTGGCCGCGCAGGCCGTCGACGAGGTGATCCGGATCGCTCCGACCAGCCCGATGACCAGCCGGATCGCGACGGAGGATCTCGAGGTCGACGGCGTCACGTTTCCGGCCGACAGCCATCTGGCGCTGTTCCTGGCCGCCGCTAACACTGACCCGGACGCGTTCGGTGCCGACGCGGACCGGTTCGACATCACCGCCAGCCGTCGGCCACTGCTGACGTTCGGTGGTGGAATCCACTACTGCCTGGGGGCCTACCTCACTCGCATCGAGATGGCCGAGGCGCTGCCGCTGCTGGCCCGCAGGCTCGGGCCGATCGAGCTGGACGGGGACCCGACGTGGCGGCCCGCGATGGGCATCGCCGGTCCTGTGACGTTGCCGATCCGGTTTCGGCGTGAGGCGACGTGAAACGAGTGCGGGGATCCGCTGCCGACTAGCCCCTGTGCCGACGGGGACGCGGATATCGGGTTGCAGGAACGCCGTTCATCCCGGGAAATAGCACATCGTGGGTGGGGCGTACTGGGAGCGGCAGCCGTCGTCGCCGATGCGGCGAGGTGTGGTGCACCTTCGGTTGCCGGACATCACGGCCGAGCTGGCGACCGCGTCCGGGGTCTTCGGCGCTCAGCGGGTCGATCCGGGAACCCTCGTGCTGCTGCGGCACACACCACGCCCGGCGGTGCACACGTCGGTGGTGGATCTGGGGGCAGGGTACGGGCCGATCGCCGTGACGTTGGGTCGCCGGCAACCCCGGGCCGGGGTCTGGGCGGTCGACGTCAACGAGCGGGCGTTGGGATTGGTTCGCCTCAACGCCGCCACCCTCGGGGTGTCGAACGTGATCGCGGCGGCGCCGGAACAGGTGCCGGCCGCCCTGCGTTTCGATGGCTTGTTCAGCAACCCTCCCATCAAGGTCGGTAAGGAGGCGCTGCATCGGTTCCTGCTGGACTGGCTGGCCCGTCTGGTCCCGGGTGGTGCCGGCTGGCTGGTGGTCAAACAGGCCATGGGCGCCGACTCGTTGCACACCTGGCTCGACGCCACGGGCTACCCGACCCGGCGGGCCGCGGCCAAGCAGGGCTACCGCTTGCTTCAGGTGCACGCACCAACGGCTCACGGCCGACGGCCACCTCGTGTGGACGCCGCCGACCTCGGCGTCGTTGGCCGTGACACCGGCGGACAGTGGACCGTACTGGGCCACCTGGCCGGCGGCGGCGGAGATCCGGTGCATCTGCTCGGCCGAACCGGGAAGCGGGCCGTACTCAAGATCAAGGGCGGTGCGTGGTGGGCAGACCAGCTGACCCGGATGATCGAGGTCGTCGAGCGCCTCCGCGCCATGGGTTACCCCACCCCCGCGATCCTGGCCACCGGACACCTCGACCGGGACCGGAGCTATCTGCTCACCGAGTTCCGCGCCGGTCGTCCTCGCGCAACGCTCGACTTCGGCACCCTCCAGCACGTGTTGGACGCCGTCGACCTCCACGCCCGGGTGCATCCGGCGCCGGTACGCGACTGGTCGACCATGATCACCGCGTTCCTCAACGGTGGCATCGCCGAGTTCGCATTCCACCCGACCGTGCTACCTCTCGCGCGTCAGGCTCTCGGATTGATCACCCGTCCGGTGCCGGCCCTACCCACCGGCGACTTCGTGCACGGCGACCTCACCCTCCGGAACATGTTGTTCCGCCGAGACAGACTCTCGGCGGTGATCGACCTGGAAGGCTTCGGCAGAGGAACCCGCGTCATCGACCTCGTCGCGCTGCTGCAGACCCCCGCACATCCCGTTCACGGCAACCCGGCCATCGCCCAACGGCTCAAGGACCACGCGATCAGCTCCGCAGGCCATGAGCCTTTCGTGGCCTGCGTGGTCCACCGCGTCCTCGCTGCTCTTGCCGCCGCCACCGAGTGCCCCGACCAACTCCCCGACGCCCGCCAACGTGCTCACGGCTTACTGCGGCTGCTGGACTGAGCAGAATGGCGGAACCCGCGCGACGACATTTGTCCAAGACCGATAGCCGCCGGCCCATGCAACCTCTCGGGCATGGCTGAGCACGACGTTGAGCACTCGTACGCGATGCACGTGGTCCACGACGGCTCGCGGCAGGCGCCGCCGCTGTTGCTCATCCACGGATCGGGGGCGTCGAGCGGCTCCTGGAAGCCAGTGGTCCCGGCACTCGCCGCGCACCATCACGTCATTCGGGTCGACCTCCCGGGCTGCGGCCAGTCGCCGCCCCCGCCGTCGTATGACGTGCCGGCGCAGGCGGCCAGGGTGGCGGCGCTTCTCGACGGCCTCGGTCTGCGTCCCGTCACCGTGGTCGGGCATTCCAGCGGCGGCTACGTCGCCACCGCTCTCGCCGAACAGCGCCCCGACCTGGTGACGTCGCTGGCGCTGATCAGCACCGGCCCGAGCATCGATGCGATCCTTCCGCAACCGCTCATCCTCCGGGCCCTGATGGCCCCGCCGCTCGGTCCGTTCCTGTGGTCGAGGCGTTCGGACGCGACGACGCGTAGAGGAATCAACGCGACGTGCGCCCGCCCGGTGGACATCCCGGACGACGTGGTCGCCGAGCTGCGGGGCACCACGTACCGCGCGATGCGGTCGGTGTTGCGGGGGAACCACGCGTACATCGCCGAGCGGAGCGTGCCGTCGCGTCTCGCCGCCCTCGACGTCCCCGTGCTGGTGCTCTTCGGCATGGCCGACCCGCGCTGGGATCCGGCGTCGGCGCACCAGTACGACGCGGTGCGGGGTGCGCGGGTCGAACTGCTGCCCGGCATCGGGCACGTGCCCATCTTCGAAGAACCCGAGACCACCAGCAAACTGCTGCTGGGCTTCACGGCAACGGGCGCTGACACCTGCCCGTGATCGGCGAGGCTTAACCTGGCCATGTGCTGTCGAGCATGACGCCACCCAGCTGGTCGTGGTCGGACGTGGACGTCGCAGTGCCGCGCCCGTCAACTCGGCTGCCGGGGATCAGCATGGCAGGGTTCCGACAACGGGTCCCCGCGTTCGGGAACATCGCCATGGTGGCGCACCCGTCCGTCACCCTTCTCATCGATCTGAGCGAGGGAGAAGGTCCCGTCTATGACATCAACGGCCGGCGGCAGCGTGGCAGCGTCGTCGTCGGGCTCCTCCCCGGCGATCTTCGGGTAGGCGGCCGGGCGAGGGTCGACCTCCTCCAGATCCGGCTGGAGCCGGCCGTAGCGGCCACGGTGCTCGGCGCAACCTCCGAGCTCAGCAGCACGGTGGTATCCCTCGAAGATGTCTGGGGCCGCGACGCCGGGCGTGCAGAGGAGAGGCTGTGCGCGGCCGCGTCGTGGGACGAGCGGTTCACGATCACGACGGAAATCCTCGCCCGACGCCTGGGCAACCGCGCGGTGGTCGATCCAGAGGTCGCCCACACATGGCGCCGGACGCTCACGAGCCGGGGGCGGGTGCGCGTCGACGGCCTGGCGGACGCGGTCGGCTGGAGCCGCAAACGCCTGTGGTCCCGATTCCGGTCCCAGCTCGGCATCACGCCCAAGCGCGCCGCCCGGCTGGTGCGGTTCGACCACGCCGCCCACCTTCTTGCGGCGGGTCACGCCGCCGCCGACGTCGCCGCCGAGAGCGGCTACGTCGACCAGTCCCACCTCCACCGCGAGGTCAAGGAGTTCGCCGGGCTGACGCCCACGGCCGTGGCAGCTGCTCCGTGGCTCGGGATCGACGACGTCGCGTGGCCGGGTTCATCGCCGGGCCGTTGAGCGGGTGGAGATCAGGCTCTTCTTTGCATCGACGCGGCGAGGGGCCACCGTGAGACGCTCGGAGGCGCCTCGGCGGTCGTCAGCGCACGTGGGGGATCACCTTGGCGAACGCTTCCATGCTGTCGTCCACGGTCGCGAAATAGCTGATTCCGTAGGTCTCACGATAGTGCTGCAGCTTTTCCGCGATTTGCTGTTCCGAGCCGACGAGAACGCTGGGCAGCTGCAGGATCTGCTCGTCGCTGAAGCTGGGAAGAACCTTCTGCAACAGCGAGAGGTCGGGTTTGTCAGGCGCCACTGTGACAGTGGCGATGAACAGGTTGAGCTCCAGGTCGTCGGCGCGTTCACCCGCGGCATCGCGGAGGAACTCGACCCTTTCGGCGAGGGCCTTCTCCGGCTCGGTGCCCGGCTTGATACCGGCGGTGAGAGGAAACCCGACGATGTCGGCTTCCCGTGCCGCGAGGCGAAGCATGCGGTCGCCGTTGGCGGCGATCAGTAGTGGCGGAATCGGCTTCTGACGGACCGCGGGCACGTGGTCGGCCGAGGCGAACAGGCGGCGAAGCTCCCGGATGGTGTGTTCCAGGTGGTCGATGCGCTTTCGGCCGCTCGGGAACGGCATTTCGGCCGCATCGAACTCGGCTTGCTGGTAGCCGGTGCCGAGTCCGAGTTCCAGTCGCCCGTCGGTGAGCTGGTCGGTGTCGGCGATGTCCCGTGCGAGCAAGGCGGGGCGGTAGAAGCTGGTGTTGAGCACGAAGGTGCCCAGGCGGATCGATGTGACCTCGGCAGCGGACACCAGGGCCGGGAACGGCGCAGGCATTCCGAGGTGGTCGGGCATCTGCAGGATGTCGTAGCCGAGCTCCTCGGCCCGCCGTGCCGTGCTCTGGAAGTCCGACCGCGATCCGGGCTTCAGTATGCCGACGCCGAATCGGAACGGGCGCGTGGTTCGTCCCTTTTCGTCAATTTTTTGGGAGTCAGAGAGGGCGCTCACAGTGGCAGCTTACTTATCATTTTCCGGCGTCCAGCAAGGCCGGCGACCTCGACTATCGGAACATCGCGAACAAATGCTTCATTGTGGCGATCGAGGATCCACGCGCGGAGCTACGGGGCGAGCAGGACCGTGTTGGCGCGGGCACCGAGACGCGTGTCGATCACCACGTCCCGTATCGGGGCGCCCGGAGTCGTGTGGCGCACGAGGACACTCGCCGCAGCACCGTCGATGACGAACGGGCTGAGCACGTACGGCACCTGTGCGGTGACCTGCTGCCTGGAGTCCGGGTCGAGGAACGGCATCGGCACGAGATCGGGTTCGACCCGGCGCTGCAGTACCAACGGGGATTTGTGAGCGGCGCGGACGAGAGCAGGCAGCCAGTCATCGTTCGACGCTCGGCGGCCGAAGAACACGTTCTTGCCGGCCCTGTCGACCGCAGGCTTGACGATCAACTGCTCGCGCTCGGCGGCGGCTTTGCACAGCACGTTCGGCGGCACTGACGAGTCCCCGTTCAGGCCCAGGCAGACGGTCCACGGAACGTGGGCGCGGACGAGGTGCTCGTCGGCCGGGCTGAGCAGGCCCGCTTCACAGTCCTCGTGGAGCCAGGCGAGCACCGCCTTCGAGGAGATGAGAGCCGACTCGGTGCGCGGGAAGAGGGCGACCGTCCCGGCGCGGTCGGCGGCGCGCAGAGCGGCGAGCCCGCCGTCGTCGTGCCTGATGCGATTGCCGCCCCACTCGAGCAGCACCACGTCGATCGGGACGCCGGCAGCGAGTAGCCGGCCGGTGGCGCCGACGCGCAGGTCGGCTAGGTCGGCCTCCACCGCGTCGAGGCCCGTCCGCCGCACAGCGTCGAGGGTGGCCCGTTTTGCTCTGTGAAGCCGGACGGTGCGGCTTCGGTCGGTTGCCCGGTACGACGGAATGAGCGCTCGTGCCGATGTGTCCCGACCGTTGTCGGTGCGCGGTCTTCGGGCCATTGCCGCGAAACGCGCCGTCACCGCGGAGGGCGGCGAGTACAGGCCACTCTTCGGGCACAGCTGGGCGTAGGCCTCGGCGAGTCGGGACGAAAAAGCCATGCCGCCGAGCCGATTGCTGTTGTTGAGCTCGAGGAACTGGGGGCGTCCCTGCTCGATCAGCAGGTCGGGACGCGCGTACCGGGTGAGTTCGGCGGCTACCAGTGGTCGATCAGGGTCCAGCAGCGGGAGGTCATGGGGGAAGCGGAGAAGCTCGTACAACTCGCCCGCTGTCGAGGCACGGCGACAACAGGCGTCCACCGCCAGGTGCAGCAGCCGGGCCGCCAGCGTCTCGAGATGCCGGTAGGCCCGTTCTTCGATGATCAGCGGACGGAGAGGCTCCCAGCGTATGCCGCCGGTCCTCTGACCTCGGTGGGGACGGGTCGATTCGGTTCGGCGAGTGAGGAACTCGTGGCGGAGATCTGCGGGAATCGTGGCCCAGGAATCCTGCACCGGGAAGACGAGAAGTTCGTCATCGACAACGGTTCGGGATATGGTCAAAATGTCTTCCTACGTTGGTGGGGTAAGCGTGTTCGCGGTCTGGACCCCGTCGACACAGCCACCCTCGCCAGGCTGAATCCGCACGAGTGCCGCCGCCAGACTCTTGATCGTCGGGCCGCAGGTGGCCTCGTCGGGGGTTTCCGTGCCACCCACCATCCGATTCGGCGGATCGAAAGCCAAGGTCGTGTAGGCGGTAGTACCGAAGCTGCTACAACCGCGCAGCGGCGACCGGCCAGAGGGGCTCCAGGAATGCGCGGGAGCACCCCTGGGCGAGTGGCCGGTGGCGGGCTACGGGGTTCGGCCGGTGATCGCCACGATACGTTCGATCAGCGTGGCGCCGGGTTCGACGTCCACCGGCGAATCCCACAGGGCCGGGATCGGCGCTTTCGGGACGAATACGGCCACATGGTCGAGGCATGCTCGAAGCGTGGGTTCCGGCAGGTCGAAGGGCTGCCCGGTCGCCTTGGCGATGTCCCAGCCGTGCACGACCAGTTCGGTGAGAGCGATCTTGCCCCACAGCTCGTTGGTCAGCTCCAGGCCCGACAGGTTGGTGCTGCCCTGCCAGGCCATCGGGTCGTCCCACGCCTTGCCGAGCTCCTGCACGTGCTGGGCGACGGTATCCCGCCAACCGGGGCCGAACTGCGTGACCGCCGCCTCGGAGCCTGTGCCCTGATGCCCGAGCGTGCTGAAGCCGTGAGACACCTGGTCGACATGCTCGATGAGGTTGCCAACGGTGTACTCGGTGCACGGGGTGGGAAGACCGAGCTGGTCATCGGCAACCCCTGCCAGCAGGTCGATCATCCGGCGACAGGCCGGCGTCAGGTCGATCATGGACTCCTCCTGGGACAGCGGACATGCTCTGGAGTACTGACCGTCGACGGGCCGTGGATTCATCGCTCGCGAGCGCCCGATTGTCGGTGACAAATCGGCAGGTCGGTATACACCTGGCATTACCGGCGCCTTGCAGCGCGAATTCTCTTTACGCTCGGTTGTGGCGGCCCGATCGGCGGCCGCCGCTGTCGAGGTGGTGCGATGACGAGCTGCACAGTCGAGGTCCTGTCCGATGCTGCGGAACCGGCATGCCGAGTGTGAGGTGCTCGACCGGCTGTTGATAGCCGTTCGGGCAGGTCAGAGCCGGGCGTTGGTGGTGCGTGGCGAGCCGGGCGTGGGCAAGACGGCTTTGCTGGACTACGTGGTCGCCCAGGCGGTGGACTGCCGGGTGGAGCGCGCCGCGGGCGTCCAGTCGGAGATGGAGGTGGCCTTCGCCGGGCTGCATCAGCTGTGCGCACCGATGCTGCATCGGCTCGGGCGGTTGCCCGATCCGCAGCGTGAGGCACTCGGCATCACGTTCGGGCTGGTGGCCGGGCGAGCGCCGGACCGGTTGCTCGTCGGTCTGGCGGTGCTCGGGCTGCTCGCCGAGGTCGCCAGGGAGCAGCCACTGGTCTGTGTGGTCGATGACGCGCAGTGGCTCGACCGTGCCTCTGCACAGGTGTTCGCGTTCGTTGCACGGCGGCTCGTCGCGGAGTCGGTGGCGTTGGTGTTCGGGTCACGGGGGGCGCCGGACGATGAGCCGTCGTCCACCCTGCCGGAGCTGGTGGTTTCGGGATTGTCCGACGCCGACGCGCGGGAGTTGCTGCGCTCCGCGTTACCAGGGCTCGTGGACCGGCGGGTGCGTGACCGGATCATCGCCGAGACCCGAGGCAACCCACTGGCTCTGCTCGAGCTACCACGCGGGCTGACTCTCGCGGAGCTGACCTGCGGGTTCGGGTCGGCCGCCCCGCTGCCGAGGCGGATCGAGGAGAGCTTCCACAGGCAGCTGACACCGCTCCCGGCGGAAACCCGCATGCTGTTGCTGGTCGCGGCGGCAGAGCCGCTCGACGACCCGTTGCTGGTGTGGCGGGCCACCGAGCTGCTCGGCATCAATCCTGAGGCCGCGGGACCGGCGTCGGCGGCCGGACTCTTCGAGATCGGCACGCGCGCCCGCTTCCGGCACCCGCTGCTGCGCTCGACGATCTACCGAACGGCCTCTGTCGAGGAGCGGCGCGTCGCGCACCGGGCGCTGGCCGAGGCGATCGATCTCGACGCCGACCCGGATCGCCGTGCCTGGCACCGTGCCCAGGCGGCGTCCGGGCCCGACGAGGATGTCGCCGCGGATCTCGAGCGGTCCGCCGGGAGGGCGCGGGCGAGGGGTGGTCTGTCCGCTGCGGCCGCTTTCCTGGAACGCGCTGTCCAGCTGACGAGTGAGCCTCCCCGCCGGGCCGCCCGGGCGCTGGCCGCGGCGCAGGCCACACATCAGGCTGGTGCCTCTGACGTCGCCCTGGAGCTGCTGTCCGTCGCGATGACGGGGCCGCTCGACCGGCTGCAGCGCGCCCACGCCGACGTGCTGTGCGCCCAGATCACCTTCACGACGAACCGCGACAGCAAAGCACCCCTCCTGCTGCTCGAGGCCGCCAAGCAGCTCGAGCCGCTCGATGTGCGGCTGGCGCGCGACACCTACCTCGATGCGCTGTGGGCCGCCAAGTTCGCCGGCCCGTCGGCCGGCGTCAGTGTGTGTGAGGTGGCCGAGGCGGCACGGTCGGCGCCTCCCGCGGCGCGGCCTCCTCGACCGGCCGATCTTCTGCTCGACGGAATGGCGAAGCGGTACGCCGAGGGGCCCGCCGCCGGGGTCTCGGAGCTGAAGCGGTTGCTGCTCGCATTCCGCCGCCCGGGCATGACCGAGGAGGACGGGCTGCGCTGGTTCGTGCACGCCCAATGGACCGCTGCCGAGCTGGGGGACGATGAGACCTGGGAGGTGCTTGCCGCCCGTCACGTTCGGCTCGCCCGGGAGGCCGGGGCGCTCAGCGAGCTTCCCATCGCGCTGACCTCACGCATCCTCTTGCACGTGCTCATGGGCGAGCTGTCCGCGGCTGCGTCGCTGCTCGCGGAGCTCGCGGCGGTCAGTGACGCGACCGGGAGCCCGCTCTTTCCCCATGGTGCCGTGGTGCTGGCCGCATGGCAGGGGCGCGAGGCCGAGGTGGCCGACCTGGCCGACATGGTCCGTGCGGGAATGCTTCGCCGGGGCGATGGAGTCGGGCTGACCTTCATGACCTGGGGGCAGGCCGTGCTGCACAACAGCATGGGCCGGTCCGAGGAGGCGCTGGCACTGGCCGCGGAGGCCACGGAGGGGTGTCCGTGGGAGAACGGGTTGCTGATCCGCGGAACGCTGGCCGAGCTCGTCGAGGGAGCGGTCCGCTGCGGGCAGGCCGAGCGCGCCACCGCTGCTCTGCGACGGCTCAGCGACCTGAGTCGCGCGTGCGGCGCGGACTGGGCGCTGGGGCTCGCGGCCCGCACACAGGCGCTGGTGCTCGACGGCGCGGCTGCCGAGAGCGACTACCGCGAGGCGATCGACCGGCTGGGCCGTACCCGCATCCGCAGCGAGCTCGCCCGTGCCCACCTCCTCTACGGCGAATGGCTGCGCCGCGGGCACCGCCGGGTGGATGCGCGCGAGCAGCTGCGCACCGCCCACGCGATGTTCACGACGATGGGTGCCGAGGCGTTCGCCGCGCGCGCAGAACGCGAACTCCTCGCCACGGGCGAGCAGGTCCGCAAGCGGAATCTCGAGATCAGCAGCGAGCTCACCGCGCAGGAAGCCCAGATCGCCCGCCTCGTGCGTCAGGGCCTCACGAATCCCGAGATCGCCGCTCGGCTCTTCATCAGCGCTCGAACCGTCGAGTGGCATCTGAAAAAGGTGTTCCGGAAGCTGGGTATCAGCTCTCGCACGCAGCTCCAGACCTGACGTCTCGAACCGAGGATGTCCAACTCCGTTTTCCGCGTGTCATCCGCGTGCCGTGGCCATGGCCCGGAGTGCGGCCGCGGTGGCGGCGTCGGCCGGGAAGAACGTCTCGATCGCGATCTCGTCGAGGGTCACGTCTCGCGGTGAACCGAACACCGTCATCGTGTACAGCAGCGCGAGGTCGCCGTATTCGGACGAGATCTGCATCGGCATCACGAGGTCACCCGCCCGGCCCCTACCTGCGTCCGAGGCAGCCACGCCGTTCGGCACGGGGTAGCTCTCCAGCTCGGCCAACAGCTCGGCGAGGCCGGGCGATGCCGTTCGCTCCAGTTGCCGGCGGACTCGACGCAGAACATGTGCCCGCCACTGTGCGAGATTGCGGATACGCGTGGAGAGCCCGCCGGGGTGCAATGTCGCTCTCAGGACGTTGATCGGCGGCGTGGTGAGCTCCGGCGCCACATCGCCGAGGAATGCGGACGCGGCGCGGTTGGCGGCCAGCAGCTCCCAGTGCACGTTGACGGCGAGCGCGGGGTTGGGTTCATGGCCGGCGAGTACGTACTCGACCGCGGCACGTGCTTCGCCGAGATCGGCGAATGCGCGTTCGGCGTGCACCGGGGCGAAGCCGGCGGCCAGATAGAACGCGTTGCGTTCTCGCAGCGGAACCTCGAGCTCCTCGCAGAGCCGCGCGATCATCTCGCGGCTCGGGCTCGCGCGTCCCGTCTCGATGCAGCTCAGATGCCTGGCCGAGACGTTCGCCGCGAGCGACAGGTCCAGCTGCGAACGACGGCGACGTTCCCGCCAGCGGCGAACCAACGTCCCGACCGGTTCGGTGGTGGCGGTCATGTGGCCAGGCTGCCGCGCGGGGCCGTCGCGTGGCAATGATCTCGCAGGTCATCGACAGGCGTCGATCGTCGCCCCACGCTCGTTGGAGCGGTTGCGGCCGCGTAGGAGCACCTTCGGCAGAGGAGACATCACATGACCGACACGACCGTGGCATCCAGCACTCGCAACGAGCGGGCCGTCGAGCGCTACGTCGCGTTCTGGAATGCGGATACGGCGGAGGACCAGCAGCGGCTCGCGTCGATGACCTTCATCGACGACGTGCAGTACACCGCGCCGGTCGGCGTTCTGAGCGGACCGGCGGCGCTGACGGGCTTCCGTACGCAGTTCATCGACCACGTCGGCCCTGCGACGTTCCACGCTCGGGAGAACCCACAGACCCACAACGATCGTGCTCGGCTGAAGTGGGAGATCGTCACCGGCGAGGGGAAGTCGTTCGCCACCGGAACCGACGTGATGGTGATCGATGCGGACGGCCTGATCAGTTCCGTCACCTCGTTCCTCGACCGTGCTCCCGAGGGTTTCGACCCACAAGCCCATCACTAGCGGCAGTGCGAAGGGCCCTCAGGAGACCCCACTCTCCCGAGGGCCCTTCGCAGATCACTCGAAGATCAGGCGACGTCGAAACGGTCGAGGTTCATGACCTTGTCGAACGCAGCCACGAAGTCGCGCACGAACTTCTCCTTGGCGTCGTCGCTCGCGTAGACCTCGGCGACCGCGCGCAGCTCGGAGTTCGAGCCGAAGACGAGGTCGACGCGGCTACCGGTCCACTTGACCTCGCCCGTGGCACGGTCGCGGGCCTCGAAGGTGTCCTCGTCGCCCGCCACCGACTTCCACTCCGTGCCCATGTCGAGCAGGTTCGTGAAGAAGTCGTTGGTCAGCGTGCCGGGCTTGTCGGTGAGGACGCCCACCGTGGACTGGCCGGTGTTCGCGCCGAGCACCCGCAGGCCGCCCACCAGCACGGTCAGCTCCGGCGCGGTCAGGTTCAGCAGGTTCGCCCGGTCGACGAGCAGGTACTCGCCCGGCAGGCGGTGCCCCTTCCCGCGGTAGTTGCGGAAACCGTCGGCGGTCGGCTCGAGGTGGGAGAAGGAGTCCACATCGGTCTTCTCCTGCGACGCGTCGGTCCGTCCCGGAGTGAACGGCACCTGGACGTCGTGGCCGGCGTCCTTCGCGGCCTTCTCCACCGCAGCGACGCCACCGAGCACGACGAGGTCGGCGATGGAGACCTTCTTACCGCCGGTCGCGGAGGAGTTGAACTCCTGCTGGACGCTCTCCAGAGCGCGCAGCACCTGCGCCAGCTGGTCAGGGTCGTTGACCTCCCACTCGCGCTGGGGCTCGAGGCGGATGCGCCCGCCGTTCGCCCCGCCGCGCTTGTCGCTGCCGCGGAACGTCGAGGCCGACGCCCATGCGGCGGAGACGAGCTGCGAGACCGACAGACCCGAGTCGAGGATCTTCTGCTTGAGCGCAGCGACGTCGGAGGCGTCGACGAGCTCGTGGTCCACGGCCGGGACCGGGTCCTGCCAGAGCAGCTCCTCCTGCGGGACCAGCGGGCCGAGGTAGCGCTGGATCGGGCCCATGTCGCGGTGCGTCAGCTTGTACCAGGCCCGGGCGAACGCGTCAGCGAGCTGGTCCGGGTTCTCGTGGAACCGCCGCGAGATCTGCTCGTAGACCGGGTCGACCCGCAGCGCCAGGTCCGAGGTCAGCATCGTCGGGGTGCGGTTGAGCGTGCCGTCCTCGGGGTCCGGGATGGTGTTCGCTCCGGCGCCGTCCTTCGGCTGCCACTGGTAGGCCCCGGCGGGGCTCTTGGTCAGCTCCCACTCGTAGCCGAACAGGTTGTCGAAGAAGCCGTTGCTCCACCTGGTCGGCGTAGAGGTCCAGGTGACCTCGAGGCCGCTGGTGATCACGTCCCGGCCCTTGCCGGTGCCGAAGCTCTGCTTCCAGCCCAGGCCCTGCTCCTCGAGGGGAGCACCCTCGGGCTCGGCGCCCACGTACTTGTCCGGGTCGGCTGCGCCGTGGGTCTTGCCGAAGGTGTGGCCGCCGGCGATCAGGGCGACGGTCTCCTCGTCGTTCATCGCCATCCGGCCGAACGTCTCGCGGATGTCGCGGGCCGAGGCCAGCGGGTCCGGGTTGCCGTTCGGGCCCTCCGGGTTGACGTAGATGAGGCCCATCTGGACGGCGCCGAGCGGCTTCTCGAGCTCCCGGTCACCGGTGTAGCGCTCGTCGCCGAGCCACGTGCGCTCCGGTCCCCAGTAGACGTCCTCGTCCGGCTCCCAGACGTCGGCGCGGCCGCCGGCGAAGCCGAAGGTCGTGAAGCCCATGGTCTCCAGGGCGCGGTTGCCCGTGAAGATCAGCAGGTCGGCCCAGGAGATCTTGCGGCCGTACTTCTTCTTGACCGGCCACAGCAGACGGCGCGCCTTGTCGAGGTTGCCGTTGTCCGGCCAGCTGTTCAGCGGGGCGAAGCGCTGCATACCGGCGCCCGCACCACCGCGGCCGTCGTCGACGCGGTAGGTGCCCGCGCTGTGCCACGCCATCCGGATCATGAACCCGCCGTAGTGGCCGAAGTCGGCAGGCCACCAGTCCTGCGACGTCGTGAGCATCTCGTCGACGTCCTTGGCCAGCTCGTTCAGGTCAAGGGTCTGGAACTCCGCGGCGTAGTCGAAGTCCGCGTCCATCGGGTTGGCGACGTCGGAGTGCTTGCGGAGGATCTTCAGGTTGAGCTGGTTCGGCCACCAGTCGGTGTTGCCTGCGCCTTCGGTCGGGTGCCCAAGGCGTCCGGCGTGGACCGGGCAGCCCTCCGCCTCCTCCTTGTTCATCTTGCTCTCGACAGTGACGTGCTCGTCAGACAAGGGACTTCCTTCCGGGATCACAGGGTGGGCGCTGCGCTGGAGCAGTTGGGGCACAGGCCCCGGTAGACGACCTCGGCCTCGTCGATCGCGAAGCCGTGGTCATCGGACGCGGTCAAGCAGGGCGTGGTGCCGACGGCGCAATCGACATCTTCGATGGCACCGCACGACCGGCACACGACGTGGTGGTGGTTGTCCCCGACCCGCGCCTCGTAACGCACCAAGGAGCCCGGTGGCTGGATGCGCCGCACCAGGCCCGCAGTGGTCAGCGCGCCCAGCACGTCGTAGACGGCTTGATGGGACACCTCACCGAGATCGTCACGGACGATTCCGATGATCGAGGCGGTGTCGGCGTGCGGATGGTCGTGCACCGCGGAGAGCACCGCTACCCGAGGACGCGTCACACGCAGAGCAGCCCCGCGCAACATGCGCTCGAAGTCCGAGGTCGTTGGCACATCCCGGAGTCTGGCCTATTTTCTGGAATAGTTCAAGAATCGGGCGCGTGTCGGCTCGAGGCCTCGTGTTCGGCCGGGAAGGGAACGCCGGGTGGCCGCCGGGGGTGCCGAAGGCGTGGGGCACGCATCTTTGCAGGTCACGACGGCGATCCGGCGCAGCGGCACGCCCACGCGTTGCCGTTCACGGGCTCGGGAGCAGGCCCATCGCCGCCAGTGCCGCGGGTGCGGCGATCAGCAGCGCGGCGAGCAGGAGCGGCGCGCCGAGGACACCGAGCACCGCGTGGCTGCGGCTGGCGTGCGTGCGGCGCGAGTAGGACACGGCGAGTGCACCGTATCCGGCCGCCCCGGCCAGGAAGAAGACGAGACAGGCCAGAAAACGCATCGCGATTCCGACCGGGTCGGAGACCGCCATGGCGGCCAGTTCGACGACGTTGCCCGCTGAGTAGAGATCGAGCAGCGCGAACGCTCCCCGGACGAGCACCGTGCGCACCGCGGTCGGGGCGTCGGACTCAGCGGCCGGTCACCCCGTCGAGCACCTGGCGCAGAAGATCCGCATGACCGTTGTGCCTCGAGTACTCGCTGATCAGGTGCACGTAGACCATCCGCAAGGACATCGGGTCGCCCCGTAAGTCGATCTCGTGGGTGAACGGAACCCCCGCGACCGCCTCGTCCGCCAGCCGCCACTCCTCGCGCAGGGCCTGCACTTCCTGTTCGGCGCGTGCCGGGTCGGCCCGGTGGAAGTCCGTGTCGTCACCCGCGCCGCCGTGCAGCGACGGTACGTCCTGGCCGGCCACCCGCTGCCTGAGCCAGATCCGTTCGACCTTGGCCATGTGGCGAACCAGCCCCAGCAGCGACAAGGTCGAGGGCGGCACCGGGCGTGCGGCGAGTTGCGGAGCGGTCAGGCCGGCACACACGTTGAGCAAGGTCGCGCGCTGTTCGGCCAGGCAGCCCTCCAGGATGGGCCGGTCCTCGCCCGTCAGTGGCCCGTCGACAGGCGAGGGGGCCGGAGATGTCCAGGTGGTCACCGCTGGATCCTGGCACCACGCCCGGAGGCAGCCCGGGCGGCTCAGTAGCGGACCGCGCTCTGCTTGAGCAGGTGACTCGTCTCGGAGGCAACACCGTCCACCGTCGTTCCGGCGAAGGCGAGATCGAGCGCGAGCTTCGCGTAGTCTGCGGGGAAGTTCAGCCTCGGCGTCGACACCTTGTCGAGGGCCTCGGTCTGGGCTTCGGTCAGGCGTACGTCGACGGCGTCGAGGTTGGCCGTCAGCTGGTCCATCCGGCGCGCACCGATCAGTGTCGACGTGACGCCGGGTCGGTTGTGGACCCAGGACAGCGCCGCGGCGGCCGGTGAGACACCGGCCTCGGCCGCGACCGTCTCCAGGACGTCGATGACGTCGTAGTCCGCTTCCACCGGTTCGCCGACCAGGGTGGTGCGCAGGGCGTCGACGGCGCCGGTGCGCCTGCGGGAGAACTTTCCGGAGAGGAAGCCGTTGCGCAGCGGGCTCCACGGCATCACGCCCAGGCCCAACTGCTGCGCCATCGCGATGTACTCACCCTCGACGGTTCGGGCGAGCAGCGAGTACTCGACCTGCAGGGCGATCGCCGGGTTCCAGCCGCGGAAGCCGGCGATCATCTGGGCCTCGGTGACCTTCCACGCCGGCAGGTCCGAGAGCCCGATGTAGCGGATCTTCCCGGCGGTGACCAGGTCGTCGAGGGCGCGCATGGTCTCCTCGATCGGCGCGGTGCGGTCCCAGTTGTGCAGCCAGTAGATGTCGATGTAGTCCATCCGCAGGCGCCGCAACGACTCCTCGGCCTGCTGGACGATCGCCTTGCGGCCGGCGCCGCCGCCGTTGGGGTCGCCAGGCCAGAGGTTGCCGAAGAACTTGGTGCCGATCACCACCCGGTCGCGCTGCCCTGGCCGGGCGGCGAAGAAGTCGCCGACGATCTTCTCGGAGTGGCCGTTGGTGTAGATGTTCGCGGTGTCGATGAAGTTGCCGCCGCGGCCGAGGTACTCGCTCATCATCGAGTCGGCTTCCTCGGGCGTGCAGCCCCAGCCGTTGTCCTCCCCGAACGTCATGGCGCCGAGCGTGAACGGGCTGACCCGCAGACCGGACCGGCCGAGGGAGACATAAGAGTCGAGAGGCATGACCCAAGTACAGTCCGCGCGGGCCGCACGAGGTAGGCCGATGCTTCCAATCTCTTGCCTGATCCTGCCAATCTTGGAAGCATCGGGCGCATGGGCCTTCTCCCCGAGCTGCAGCGGCTGCTGCACCGGCACGTCGACCAGACGGTGCTGCCGTCGGTGGTGGTGAAGGCGTCGGAGACGGTGACCGAGCCCATGCCTGCCGTCACCGACCCGGTCTTCGCCTTCATCGCGCAAGGTGCGAAGCGGGCGATCTGCGGCGACACCGTCTACGACTACGAAGCGGGCGAATTCCTCGTGGTGTCGGTCGAGCTGCCGGTGACCGCCCACGTCAGTGAAGCGCCGTACGTGGCGCTCGGACTGCGGCTGGAGCCGGCCCTGATCGCCGGTCTGCTGTTGGAGACGGCCGGTGATCGCGGCCCGGCCGACACGCCGGGCATCGCGGTCAGCGCGGCCTCGGAGGAGCTGCTCGATCCTGTCGTCCGGCTGATCCGGCTGCTGGACCGCCCGGCCGACATTCCGGTGCTGGGCGCTGCGATCGAGCGCGAGATCGTCTGGCGGCTGATCACCGGCGATCAAGGCGCGATGGTCCGGCAGATCGGTCTGGCGGACAGCCGCCTGGCACAGATCAGCCGGGCGATCCGCTGGATCCGGCAGAACTACGCCGACCCGTTCCGGGTCGAGGACGCCTCCCGCGTCGCCGGGATGAGCGTCACGTCGTTCCACCGCCATTTCCGCGCGGTCACCACGATGACGCCGATCCAGTACCAGAAGCAGATCAGGCTGCAGGAGGCACGAGCACGGCTGATCGCCGAGCCGCACGACGTCGCCGGTGTCGGGTACGCCGTGGGCTACGGGAGCCCGTCGCAGTTCAGCCGGGAGTACCGCCGGATGTTCGGCGCGCCCCCTGGTGCCGACGCGGCCCGCCTCCAGGGCATGCCGCAGACCCACCCGGTGGGAGTCTGAACGCGGGAGACGCACCGGCGCCGCTACGGGTGCAGCGCGGTGACCTGCCAGCGGCCGTCGCCGAGCAGCTCCAGGCGCTCGCTGTGGAACTTGCCGAGCGTGTTCCGGTGCCCGACGCTGACGAGGACGCAGTCGGGCAGCTCGTCGCGCAGCAGGGTGTAGAGGGTGTGTTCGAGACCCTCGTCGAGGGCCGACGTGGCCTCGTCGAGGAACGCCACGCGGGGGCGCATGATCAGGATGCGGGCGAACCCGAGTCGCTGCTGCTCGCCGGGAGAGAGCTCCCGGGCCCAGTCGACCTCGTCGTCGATCCGCTCGATGAGATGGGGGAGCTGCACCTGACGTAGCACCCGGACTGCCTGCTCGTCGTCGATCCGATCCGCCGGCTGCGGGTAGGCCATGGCGGTGCGCAGCCCGCCGAGTGGCACGTACGGCTGCTGGGACAGGAACAGGGCGCCGTCGCCGAGCGGGCGGCGTACGGCGCCGGTGGCGTAGGGCCACAGGTCGGCCATGCTGCGCAGCAGGGTGGTCTTCCCGCTGCCGGACGCTCCGGTGACCAGCAGCGCGGCGCCCGTGGTCAACGTGAGATCGAGCGAGTCGACCAGGATCCGGTCGTCGGGCAGCCGCACGGTCAGGTCGTGCACTTCCAGGCCGTCGCCGTCCTCGATCCACACCGACGGCAGCGCACGGGCCTCGGCGTCGGCGTCGAGCAGGCCGGTCAGGCGGTCGAGGACGGCGCGGTAGCTCGCGAACTGGTCGTATGCGTTGCGGAAGAACGACAGGGAGTCGTGCACCTGTCCGAATGCGGTGGCGGTCTGCTGGACGTCGCCGAGCGTCACCTGTCCGGCGAAGTAGCGCGGGGCCTGGATGAGCACAGGGGCCACCTCGGCCGCCTGGCTGATGGCCAGGTTGAAGCCCTGGAACTTCACGGTCCGCAGCACGATCGCCCACATGTTGTCGATCACGGGGCGGAAGCGTGACGACAGGGTGTTGCCCTCTACCTCCTCGCCACGGTGGAAGGCGACGTTCTCCGAATTGTCCCGAACGCGCACCAGTGCGTAGCGGAACGACGCGTTGAACCCCTCGTTGAGGAAGCTCAGCCGGATCAGCGGGCGCCCGACCCGGAACGCGATCACCGAGGCGATGATCACGTAGACGTACGCGATGAACGTCATCGCCCGGGGGATCTCGGTGCCGAAGAGCGTCAACGGCCCGGAGAGCTGCCAGAGGATGATCGTGAACGACACCAGCGACACCAGCGCCCCGACCGCACCGACGGCGAGCGTCGCGGAGTCGTCGGGGAACGATGCGACGTCCTCCTGAATGCGCTGGTCCGGGTTGTCCACAGCGGAGCGGGTGAACCGGCCGCGGTGATATGCCCGATCGCCGAGCCAGTCGCCGATGATGTGGTCGTTGAGCCACACCCGCCAGCGGATGACGATCAGTTGTTGGATGAAGTAGCTGAGCAGCACCTGCACGACGTAGATCGTGGCGAGGATGGCGAAGATCCCCAGAAACCGGGCGAAAGCCCCGGCGTCGAGTTGCTGCAGGGCCGTGTACATGCCGTTCGACTGGTACGAGAGCAGAACGTTGAGACGCACCGAGGTGATGGTCAGCAGCAACAGGAGAAGCACGCTGAGCAGTGGGCGCCACCCGGCCTCGCCTCGCGGCGAGAAGTAGGGAAAGGCAAGACGCCGGAACTGCCGGCCCCACACCGTGATACGGGTGACGACTGCAGCGATCACGGCGCAACCGATTGCCGTGGCCGCGAAGACTCCGACGATCCACATGATGCTGGTAGACCATTCGGTCGACCAGTTCAACCCATCGCCCACACCGGCCTCCCGGTAAACCGACCCTACGCGGGCGGCGCACGCATCGGCCGGGGACCGTGATGAGTTCCACTCGAATTGCATCGGGAGATTTGGCCGGCTGGACGACCCGGCGTCTCCTGTGTGGCTACTGATCGAACTTTTCGACCATTCGCGCTGCTCGGGACGCGGCGGCGGTGGTACATGTATTCGTTTCACAGGGCCCGGATTCGTGCGCCTCGACATCGCGGAATGGCGTCGAACCGAGAAACTTCGCGAGCAGCGATGACTCCGGGCCGCAGCCGTGGTCTACATGCTGACCCTGCACGAGTGCGACCCGACCGAACAGGACAGCCCCCATGAGCGAGCAGCCGCCCGGCCGCATCACCGGCATCCACACGATCGGTGTCCCGGTCACCGACCAGGACAAGGCCATCGGTTTCTACGTCGGCACCCTCGGCTTCGAGAAGCGCATGGACATGCCGCTTCCGCCGCTCGGCTCCCGTTGGATCGAGGTCGCGCCGGCAGGTGGGGCGGTGTCGATCGCACTCGTCCAGGCGCACGACGGACTGCCCAGCGGTGGCGAGTGCGGCGTCCGGTTCACCACCCCGGATGCGGCCGCTCTGCACAGGGAGCTGACCGCCGCCGGTGTGGACGTCGACGAACTCCTGAACTGGCCGGGCGTCCCGCCGATGTTCGCGTTCCGCGACCAGGACGGCAACGGCATGGAGATCGTCCAGGACACGGCTCAGCAGTAGGGCGCGCGAGTGAGCCCGTCGAAGGCGGTCGTGCCGGGTCGGGTGCGCTGGGCGCTGGAGGTGCTCGACCCGGGGCCCGCCGAACACATCCTCGAGATCGGGCCGGGACCGGGGATCGCGGCGGGGCTGGTGTGCGACCGGCTGACGACGGGCACGCTGCTGGCCGTCGACCGCTCCGCCGTCGCCACGCGGCGCACGGCCGAGCGCAACGCCGCGCACGTCGAGGCCGGACGGCTGCGCGTCCGCACGCTGTCTCTGGAGGAGCTGGACGTACCCGCCGCCGGTCTGGACTCGGCGTTCTCGATCGACGTCAACCTGTTCTGGACCAGGGTGCCCACCCGCGAGCTGGCGATCCTGCGGGCGGCGCTGCGCCCCGGCGGGGCCCTGCACCTCTGTTACGGCTCCGGCGGCCCCCGAGCGTCCGAGCGGCTGTGCGATCCGATCGAGGCGACCATGCGGGAGCACGGATTCGTCGACGTGGCCGTGCGCACCTCGGACGAGGGGCTGTCGATCTCCGGCCGAACTCCGCGGTGATCGCTCCTGGCCGTCACCGCTGCGCGTAACGCTCTACGAGTTCGGAGCCGAGGCGGGCGAGCTCGGCCTTGACGGAGTCGGGTTCGAGGACCTCGACGATGGCGCCCCACCCGGCGAGCTCCTGTGCGATCGACACGGCCATCGGCGCCGCGACGCGGACACGGACGCGCCCGTCGTCGCGGGTCTCCAGAGGCTCGCAGTGCCGGCCGAAGCGGTCGCGCAGGACCGGCACCAGGCGTGCGGAGATGAGCAGAGTCGCCGAGAGGAGTGAACGGCGCTGCTCGACCTCGTCGACCACCCGTTCCCACTCGCGCGACAGATCGAAGTGGGCGGGGCGCTCGGCGACCACGTCGGTCACGGTCATCTCGCCGATCCGGTCGACGCGGAACGTCCGCTGTCCCTTCTCGGTGCCGGCGACGAGGTACCAGACGTCGTCCTTGTCGACCAGGCCCCACGGATCGACGACGCGGCGCGTCCGCTGGTGGGCGCGGTTCTCGTACTCCAGGGAGATCTTGCGGCGGCGGACGACGGCGTCCTGGAGCGTGTCGACCAACGCGGGGCGTGCGCGGTGTGGTCGCCCCACCCCGTCGAGTCGACCACGACGGCATCGGCCGCGGCCTCCGCGTCTGCCCGGAACGTGTCGGGCAGCGCCCGGACGAGCTTGCGCAACGCCGACCGGACCGGCGGCGCGACGGACGCCGCTGGGCCCGCGAGCAGGAACAGGGCCCTCGCCTCGGTGGAGGTGAGGCCGGTGAGGTCGGTGCGGGCGCCGCCGACGAGCGACCACCCGCCGCCGCGTCCGGGCTGCGGGTAGACGGGGACGCCTGCTGCGGACAGCGCCTCGAGGTCGCGGCGCGCGGTGGCGACCGACACCTCGAGCTCCGACGCCACCTCGGCCGCGGTCACCCGGCCACGTGCCTGCATGAGCAGGAGGGTGGCCACCAGCCGGTCCGCGCGCATGACGCAATCGTCTCAGGAAAAGTGCTCATGAGATGAGCACTTCACCCCCGCATGATGACGGCGTTCACCGCGGTGGAGACACCACCCGGCACCACCTCGACCTCCAGGGAGCACCGATGTTCCGAGGATTCGCCACCATCAGCTTCTACGCGGACGACCTGGCCGCGGCGAGGGACTGGTACACCGAGCTGCTCGGTGTCGAGCCGTACTACGCCTACCCGGCCGTGCCCGCCCCGCCGGCCTACCTGGAGTTCCGCATCGGCGACGACGCGGACGAGCTCGGCTTCATCGACCGCAGGTACGCCCCCGCCGGCGCAGGCAACGCCCCGGGCGGCGCGGTGATGCACTGGCACGTCGACGACCTCGCGGGCACCGTCGAGAAGCTGCTCGCGATGGGCGCCACCGAGTACCAGCCGATCACCCACCACGGGGACGGGTCCGGCTTCGTCACCGCCTCGGTGGTCGACCCGTTCGGCAACGTCCTGGGCGTCATGCACAACCCGCACTACCTCGAGGTGCTCGCCGCCAGGACCACCGGGTGACCGCCGTGCGCACGTTCCACGCGCCGGACCGCGCGCAGTGGCGGGCGTGGCTGCGAGCGGGCCGTGCTGGAGTGGATCGCCAGGGCCGAGCGACCGGAGACGAGGCAGCGCCGCATCGCACGGACTGTCGAGTGCGGTGCCCGCAACCTACGGCCGTGACGACGATCAGTTCCGTCCGGTGCCCAGGTCGAGCGTGCCGAGACGGCGGGGGTCGCCGATCACCTCGATCTCGGTGATCCGGTCGTGCTCGATGGTCACGCGCAGCACCACGACGAGTCGCCCGCCCGGCGCGACGACGATCCCCGGCGTCCCGTTCACGAGCGCCACCTCAGCGGACCGGGCCCGGTGGGCGAACATCCGGGTCTCCTCGGAGACGGCACGGGCGCCGTGGACGTCGGTGGCGGTGGCGGCCGGCACAGCGAAGCGGTCGGCTCGCCGGACGACATCCGGCGCCAGCAGCGTGACCAGCGTGTTCAGGTCTCCGCCACGGGAGGCGATGAGGAACGCCTCGACGACGGCATGGTGCCGGGCGAGATCGACCTCGTCGATCGCCGCCACCCCGCGGACCCGGCTGCGGGCACGGCTGGCGAGCTTCTTGCTCGCCACCGTGGATCGCCCCACCACGGTCGCGATCTCGTCGAAGGGCACGGCGAACATGTCATGGAGGACGAACGCGACTCGTTCGGCCGGCGTGAGCCGCTGCAGGACGACCAGGAGGGCGAGGCCGACCGACTCGGCCAGCACGGCCTCGTGCTCGGGCTCCGTGCCGCCCCGCTGCTCCACGAGCGCGTCGGTCGCATTCGTCAGGGGCTGCTCGGCACGGGTGCGGCGGTTGCGCAACATGTCGAGGCACACCCGGGCCACCACCGTGGTCAGCCAGGCTGACAGGTTCTCGATCTCGCCGCGGTCGGCTCGATCGGCCCGCAGCCACGCGAGTTGTACGGCGTCGTCCGCCTCGTCCAGCGAGCCGAGCATCCGGTAGGCGACAGCGCGCAGGTGATCGCGCTGGGCCTCGAACTGCACCGCCAACCCCTCGTGAACGTGCATCGGTCACCTTTCCCGTTCGGCATCCGTCAAGGAGGTGACGAACCGGACCAGGAGGAGTGCAACGGGACAGGAGACGATGCGTGAGTCTACAGACGGGTCGTTCTCGTTCTCGTTCCACTGATCATCACGAAGGACGAGGCGATGAAATTCTTCAGACTGGATTCCAGCCTGCACGTAGACGGGTCGGTGAGCCGCGCGCTCGCCGACGTCGTGCAGAAGGAGTGGAGCCGGGCCTACCCGGCCGCCGCGTTCATCCGGCGTGACCTGGGGCGTCATCCGCTGCCGTCGGTCTGGCCCGCGGCGGTGGCGGGCCGCATAACGCCCGAGGACGCCCGCACGGACGAACAACGCTCGGCCGGCGCGCTCGCCGCGCGGCTCGTCGACGAACTCCTCGAGTCGGACGCCTACATCTTCGCGGTGCCCATGTACAACTTCGGCGTTCCGCAGCAGGTCAAGCACTGGATCGACCTGATCATCACCGACCCGCGGGCCGACGATGTCAACCGCCCGCTCCTGCCGGGCCGTCCGGCCGTGCTGGTGGAGGCCCGGGGGGGTGGTTACGGCCCGGGGAGCGATCGCGAGGGGTGGGATCACGTCACCCCGTACCTTTCGCACATCCTCGCCGACGTCTGGGGCCTCGACCTCGCGATCACGGCGGCGGAGCTCACCGTCGCCGACGCGAACCCCGCAATGACGCACCTGAGAGGTCTCGCCCGCCAACGGATTGCCGACGCTCACGCTGCCGCAAGCGACCACGCGATCAGCATCGCGAGGCGGCTACGCACGGCAGCCTGATCCGGCGCATCCCCGATGATCGCCCCGAGATCCGGATTTCCGCCCCCGCGAGGGCGCATAACCCGATCTCGCGGCGATCTTTATCCGCAAATCGCAGTGAGTTCGGTCGCCGGGGACCGGCTGCGCAGCGATGATTCGTTATTGTCGGCTTGACGAGATCGCCTTCCGGCGGGGCCGCCGTCGTCCGCTGTGACCGGATCGTGCTCGTCGACGGCGGGTGGAGCGCCGGGCCGGCGGAGCCACGATTCCCTGAAGCCGACGACGGGGGGAACATGATCACCGAGATCGTCACGATGGACGTCCGGCTGGGAGCCGAAGAGGCGTTTTCCTCCGCTTTCGGTGAAGTGTGTGGTCTGCTCCTCGTGTCGGTCGGCTGCCGGTCGGTGAAATTGGTCCGTGGTGTCGAGGACCCTTCGCGTTTCGTGGCCATCGTTGAATGGGATTCCGTCGAGTCGAGCGTGAAGAATTTCGTGGATACGGTGCGCTACATGGCGTTCGCCGCGCGGCTCATGCCGTATTTCGTGCAGGATCCGTTGGTGGAGCACTTCGACGACCAGCTGGCCTGAGCCGTCCGGCGGCGTTCGTCGGGCGGACTTGACACAGCGCGACGAGCAGCATGCAATATTTTGCATGCCGGTTCCGTCGCATCGTGGTCTCGTCCCTCGATCACTCCTGCGTGAGGATGCGTACCGGGCGATCCGCGACGCCATCGTCGACGGCACTCTCGCCCCGGGCGAGCGGCTCAATGACGCCGACCTGGTGGAGTGGCTGGGCGTGAGCCGCACGCCCGTGCGCGAAGCGCTGGCCCGGCTGGAGCACGCCGGTCTGGTGCGCACGAAGCCGGGGCGCTACACGATCGTCAGCCCGCTGGACGTGCGTGCAGTCCGCAACGCCCAGTCGGTGACGGCGGCCATGCACGAGCTCGCCGTCCGTGAGGCGCTACCGAACCTGTCCGCCGCCGAGCTGGACGCCATGCGCGCGGCGAACGCCCGCTTCGCCGACGCGTTGCGACAGGGCGATGTCGAGGCAGCGGTCGCGGCCGACGACGAATTCCACGACGTCCCCGTCACCGCGTGCGCCAATGACGCGGTCCGGAGCGTGCTCGAGCAGTTCACGCCGGTGCTGCGCCGGGTGGAACGCCTGCGCTTCTCCTCGTTGAGCGGCCGGGGTTCCGTCGCGCAGCACGAGCGGATCATCGCGCTCTGCGAAGCGGGCGACGTCGACGCGGCGGCGGCCGCCACCCGGGCCAACTGGCAGACGCTCGCGCCCCTGCTCGACACCCCGCCTCTCGACGGCTCGTCCTCGCCGTAACCCGAGCACCCAGCTAAGGAGCCAGCTATGTCCATCGACGACTTCGAGCGTCACCCCCTGCTGTTCGGCCCGAGCCCTGTCCACCCGCTCGAACGGCTCAGCGACCATCTCGGGGGCGCCCGCATCTGGGCCAAGCGGGAGGACTGCAACAGCGGCCTGGCCTACGGCGGCAACAAGACCCGGAAGCTGGAGTACCTCGTGCCCGATGCCCTCGCCCAGGGCGCGGACACCCTGGTGAGCATCGGCGGGGTGCAGAGCAACCACACCCGGCAGGTGGCTGCGGTCGCCGCCAAGCTCGGGCTGAAGGCCGTGCTCGTCCAGGAGAGCTGGGTGGACTGGCCCGACGCGGTGAACGACAAGGTCGGCAACATCCTGCTGTCGCGCATCATGGGTGCCGACGTGCGCCTCGTCCGTGCCGGGTTCGGCATCGGCTTCAAGGACAGCTGGCACGAGGCTCTCGACGACGTCCGGGCGGCAGGCGGCACGCCCTACGCGATCCCCGCCGGAGCATCCGACCACCCGCTGGGGGGCCTCGGCTTCGCCAACTGGGCCCGTGAGGTGCAGGAGCAGGAGCGCGAGCTCGGGATCTTCTTCGACACGATCGTCGTCTGCAGCGTGACCGGTAGCACCCAGGCGGGCATGATCGCCGGGTTCGCGGGACAGGACCGGCCCCGCCGCGTCCTCGGAATCGACGCGTCGGCGAAGCTCGCGGAGACCCGTGCCCAGGTGGAGAAGATCGCTCGCGCCACCGCCGATCTCATCGGCCTGCGCCGAGAGCTCGGCGACGACGAGATCATCGTGCTCGAAGGCTGGGCCGGCGACGAGTACGGAATCCCTGTGCAGTCCACGGTCGACGCGATCCGCCTCACCGGCGGCCTCGAAGGGATGATCATCGATCCGGTGTACGAGGGGAAGTCGATGGCCGGGCTCATCGACCTCGTCCGCACCGGCACTATTCCGGCCGATTCCACGGTCCTGTATGCCCATCTCGGCGGTCAGCCCGCGATCAACGCGTACAGCGGCGTCTTTCCCTGAGCGACGCGTATGGGTATGTCGAACGATCCCGCTCGGCCTGAAGGTCGACCCGTTGTAAGAATGTCCGGGACCCGATGCATGGGGCTGACGGGTCCTTCGGGTGCCCGCGGTCGGGAGGCACCCGAAAAGGGCGGACATCTGGAGGGCGGGCACCGTGAGTGCGACTTACGCGATCGAACCGGTGCCGTCGCAGGATGAGCAGTTCGAGCACCCCGCGCTGTACTACAGCGGGTTGGACGAGTTCCTGGCCGGCACGGTTCCGTTCGTCCACGATGGTCTGGCCCTCGACGAGCCGGTGGCGGTGGCCGTGCCCGCGTCCCGGTTGGAGCCCCTGCGCGTCGAGCTCGGGGCGGCCGCCCAACGCGTGCGGTTCGTGAACATGGCCGAGGTCGGGCGGAACCCGGCCCGCATCCTTCCGGACGTGCTGCTCGCCTTCGCCGACGAGCACGTCGGCGCCACCCGTGTCCGGATCGTCAGCGAGCCGATCTGGTCCGGCCGCAGTGCGGAGGAGTACCCCGCCTGCTTGCAGCACGAGGCCCTGATCAACCTCGCCTTCGCCGATAGCCCGGCCACGATCCTGTGCCTGTACGACACCGCGGGCCGCACCCCGGAGGTGCTGGCCGATGTCGAAGCCACGCACCCGGTGGTGGTCGACGGCGGTGCGCTCCGGGCGAGCACCGGCTATTCGATCGAGCGGGTGCTCGCCGACGTCAACCGCCCGCTGCCGCAACCGCCGCAGGACCGGCCGCTGCTGGTCAACGCGCACCTGCTTGGCGGGGGCCGGCAGATCGCGATGGCGGAGGCGCGAAGCGCGGGGCTCGACGAGGAACGGGTCGCCGACGTCGAGATGGTGGCCAACGAGCTGCTCACCAACAGCATCGAGCACGGTGGTGGCACGGGCCTGCTGCGCACCTGGACCGAGAACGGGCATTTCCTCGTCGAGGTCCAGGATTCGGGTCAGCTGCTCGACCCCCTTGCCGGCAGGCGCAGACCCGGCCTCCTGCAGTACCGCGGGCGGGGCCTGTATGTCGTGAACCAGCTCGCGGATCTCGTCCGGATCAGCAGCACGGCCGGCGGCACCACGGTCAGGGCGTGGTTCCGGCTCCGGGTTCGACGGGTGCGCCACTGGCGCTGAGGCCCGAACGCGTGGAGCGAGCCTCCGCGCGATGATGGGCGCGTGCCGAGACCACCGATCCTCGACGTCCCGATCGCGGAGGACCCCATCCGGCTGGGTCAGTTCCTGAAGCTCGCCGGCCTCGCCGAGCACGGCGTCCATGCCAAGGCGCTGCTCGAGGCCGAGGAGGTACAGGTCAACGGGCGGGTCGAGACCCGGCGAGGAGCGCAGCTGCGGGCCGGGGACGTCGTCGCGGTCGGCGAGCAGCGGGCGCGGGTGGCGTCTGCGTGAGGCTGTCTGCCCTGTCGGCCGGCCGCGTCCGTCCGTAGAGCGGATTGCTCCGGTTCTCCTTCCCTTGGCCGAGTGAACGCTCCGCCGTTCGGGTGATCACGGTGACGATGCGCTGTGCCATACGGCCGTGTAGTTCATCCGAAGGTGTGCATATGCGCACCACGCCGGGGTGACCGGCAACGACTGCGCTACCTCCGGCGAGCTACCCCCGCACCTGAAGGGCAAAGGCGCCACTAAGGGGGGAGGAGCCGTGCAGCATCACGCTGTTCGTGACGTCGAGGCTCAGGCCGGGATCGCGGACGAGGGGGCGGGACGATGACCGCACCCGTGGGACGCAGGCCGGGCAGCGACGAGCGCAAGAAGGCCGTCAAGAGGTACTTCCAGATCACGCCCGATGAGCACGATCGGACCCGCGCACGGCACCAGCAGCAGGCCGCCGTGGTGTCCGTCGTGGTCGCGGGCTCACTGCTGCTGGTGGGGATCCAGGTACTCGCGATCCTGGTGGCGATGCTGGCGCTGGTGCTGGCGTTGCAGGGGCTCAGCGGGATGGCGGACTACCGGCGCCGTCTCGCCGCGGCCGAGCCGAAGCCGTCGGACCAGGAGATGGACGACACTCTCAAGGAGGACCTCCATGCGGCCGCCGAACGGGCCATGCGCCGCCTGGGTCTGACGAGGAACGATCTGGAGCTGCACAGCGACGAGGTCGATCCGCCCGCCGAGGCTCGCAGGCGGCCCCGGCTCGCCGACCAGGGTCGTGGGCCGCTCGTGGTGTTCGGGCCGTCCAACCGGGCGCGCGGTCGCAGCGGGGCGGACCGCGTCTGGAGGTTCACCCTCTACGACGTCATGGTCATCTGCCCGACCGGGCACCACCTCGGGATCTACAAGTGCGTGCTCGACTTCGCCAGTGGGAGTCGCAAGGACGAGGAGACCTACGAGTTCCACTACACCGACGTCGTGGGCGTCTTGACGAGGACGCGGGAGCGGGCCGAGCTGGGACTGGAGCTCGTGTACAGCTCGTCGATCGCGGTGCCGCTGCACCGCACGATGACGCGCGAGTTCGAGATCGTGGTGTCGAGCGGCGACCGCAGCGCCATCGTGGTCGGGATTCGCGACGACGAGCGGCTCGATCAGCAGCTCGTGCTGCAGGAGTCGGGCATCGACCGCGTCACGGCCGCGGTGCGGCGCATGCTCCGGGCGAAGAAGGGCGCGCCGACGCGGTGATCGTGTGGTCAGTAGCCGACGTAGTCGCCGGAGCTGTTGCTGCGTCCACCGGCCTTGAGGGTGGAGATGCCGTACTGCGCGATCATGTACCGCACGCCCGCCGTGATGTTGGCGACCGGGTCGGTGATGGACCTGCCGCGCAGCGAGGGGTGCACGTACGCCCGGAACGTGGACGGGATGGTCTGCATCAGGCCCTGCGACGGGGTGCCCCGGCGAGCGTTGCTGTCCCAGGTGTTGATCGCGCGCGGGTTGCCGCCGGACTCGGCCATGATGATCTTCTTGAGGCTGGGGGCGTAGGACTGCGGCATATCCATGATCTTCAGGGCCTCGGCGATCCAGCCGTCGAGGCCGCCGCGCTCGATCAGGGCCGAGATCCGGTCGTTCTCGGCCTGCTCGCGGGCCTGCTTGGCGTGCAGCTCTGCGAGCTGCGCGGCCAGCGTGGTGGCCTTGTCGAGCATGGCCAGGTGCTCGTCGGCAGAGTCGTCGGAGGCGTCGTCGGAGGTGTCGACCGCGAAGCTCACGGGGATCAGGGCGGCGACGCGGTTGGACTTGAGCGGCGAGCTGTCCGACGCGAGCGACGTGGTGGTGAACTCGTCGGCTGCAGCGGTGGTGGCGGTGTCACCGGGGCTGGGGATGAGTGCGGTGAGGGTGCCGGTGGTGACCGCGCCGACCGCGGCGGCCGTGGCGAGGACGGTGGTGCGGATTACCGGGCCCGTTGGTGCTGGTGCGGATGCGGCCTTGTGGCGGGCGGATACGGGATCCACTGACCAGAGCGCGCGACGACCACGGGGGGAGCGGTGTCCTGCCAACGACTGCCCTTTCAGCGCGGGGGAGCGACCCTCACGACGAGCAGCCCGGTCGGGGGTCCGGTGAGCCGGGTGGGGAGTCCCGGCTCTGTGCGCTCATGATCGGATCGTAACGCTGGCGTGACTGTATTGGCGGCTCCTCATCGTGGGCAAGGCCACGAACGCCCGGCCACCGCAGCCCGACTGCCGTTCGGCTCGCAGGGACGACACGCGCGAATAAATGCGTTGATCGTTTTTCACTCACACGGGGCGATAAGCGGTCCTCGAGGTGAGAAGGAGACATGAGTCGCCGAACTCGTGCCACAGATAGCCCCGGTCGACCGCCGCCGAATATGCCCGGCCGACGAGGCGCGGGCCGGCGACGGCCTCGAGGAGCAGCAGGTGAGAGGCCGTCGGCTCGTGCCAGCCCGTGACGAGGCCGTCCACGGTGCGCGCTGAGCGGTCGGGTCCCAGCACGAGGTGGGTCCATCCGGCACCGGCACGGACGTGGCCCGCGGGGTCGGCCACCGTCTCCAGCGCGCGCGTGACGGTGGTGCCGACCGCGACCACACGTCCGCCCGCTTCCTTGGTCGCGTTGACGGCGTCGGCCGTGTCGGTGGGCACCTGGTAACGCTCGGGCAATGGCACCTCACCGGCTTCGAGCGACGAGACACCGGTGTGCAACACGATCTCGGCGACCCCGATCCCACGGCTGTGCAGGTCCGCCAGCACGGCCGGGGTGAACGGGCGACCTGCGCTGGGCATCTCGGCGCTGGCGAACTCCGGCCCGGGCTTCGCGAAGACCGTGCGGTACGTGTCGATGGGCCAGTCACCGCGCAGGTAGGAGTACCGGATCGGGCGGCCCACGTCCGTCAGCCACGGCCGCAGGCCGCCCGCCACGGGGATCCGTGCGCGCCAGAGCCGGCTTCCCTCGATGACCCGAGGGTCGGGGTGAGCGGTCAGCAGCGAGGCCACCACACCCCGGGGGAGCCGTACCGACTCGCCGGCCCGTGCGTCGGTGACCCGCCGCCCGTCCGGGGTCCGGAGCTCGACGACGAACAGGTTGTCGGGTGCCGGGCCGGAGATGTGGAGCGTGACGGGCGAGTCGTCGCCACGGTGTCCGTCGACGGCGGCGGGCTCGGTGTCGGAGGTGTTGACCACGAGGAGATCGCCCCGGCGCAACGCGCGCGGGAGACCGCGGAACGTCGTGTGCTGCAGCGGTCCACGGTCGCGGGCCACCAGCAGGCGCACACCGTCGCGAGCCACCCCGCGCGCCTCCGGCGGCTCGGTGGCCGAGAGCTCAGGCGGCACGGTGAAGGTCGTCGCGGCGCTCACGCCGGGCTCCCGGCCGTCGTCTCGGTGGTGGCGGGGCGGTCGGCGTCGGACAGGTCCGCGGCGCGGTAGCGACCGCTCTCCGGTCTGCGGTCGAGCAGCCGCAGCAGGGCCGGGACGACCGTCGCCGGCTCGGGACGGTCGGAGATGTCCTCGCCGGGGAAGGCACGCTGGTGCATGGCGGTGCGCATGTCGCCGGGGTCGAAGGCGTACACCCGCAGAGCCGGTTCCTCCACGGCGAGCACGGCCGCGAGCTGGTCGAGTGCGGCTTTCGCGGCGCCGTAACCGCCCCACCCGGGATAGGCCTCGACGGCCGCGTCCGAGCTCAGGGTGATCACGGTGCCCGCTCGGGATGCGCGCAGCAGCGGCAACGCGAGCTGGGTGAGCGCGAGCGGGGCGAGCACGCCCGTCTCGAACACGCCGCGCAGCGCGTCGAGCGGATAGCGCTCGAGTGTGGGCAGCGGGGAGGGGCCGAGCTCACCGGCGTTGTGTACGAGCAGGTCGAGTCGTCCCGCCGCGCGCAGCAGTTCCGCGCGGAACTCCGGGTCGTTGACGTCGCCGGGGAGGGCGATCACACCGGGCAGGCCTGCCGTGGCGGCATGGAGCCTGGCGGAGTCGCGTGCACAGGCGATCACGGTGGCGCCGCGCGCGGCGAGCGACTCGGTGAGGGCGAGGCCGAAACCCTGTCCCGCACCGGTGACGATGGCGGTCATATCGGTCATGCGACTACGGTGCGACTTGAAGTCAGCTTCAGGTCAAGGGGAGATCGCATGGAGACGACCGACCTGCTCACGATCGGTGAGGTGGCACAGCGCAGCGGTTACCCGCCGTCCGCCCTGCGGTACTACGAGCGGGAAGGGCTGCTGCACACCACACGGACCTCCGGCGGGCAGCGTCGCTACGAGCGATCCGTGCTGCGCAGGCTGGCCTTCATCCGGGCCGCACGCACGATCGGCGTGGGCCTGGACGAGGTGCGCGAAGGCCTGGACAAGCTCCCCGACGGCCGGACGCCGACCAAGGCCGACTGGACACGGCTGTCGCGCTCGTGGCGCGGGCGGCTCGACGAGCAGATCCAAGCCCTGGTCGCCCTGCGCGACGGGCTCGACTCGTGCATCGGTTGCGGCTGCCTCTCACTGCAGCGCTGCCGGCTCTACAACCCCGAGGACCGAGTGGGTGAGCTCGGTCCCGGGGCGCGGTTGTTGCCGCCGATGCTGCGGCGCAGCCCGGCGGAGGGTGTGTGAGGAGCCCGTCGGTTACGAGGAGAGCAGCCGCGGGCGCGCCGACCAGCGAGCCGGCAGCGACCGGTCCACCCAGGCGTGAAGCTCCTCGGCGGGCGGCCGGGTGCTGATCGCCGACTGCTCGTGCTCGGCGAGGAACGCGGTGGTGCGCTCCTCCCAGCCGACGCCCAGGCAGGGCACGCCGGTGGACACGGCGAAGACCAGCGCGTGGATGCGCAGGCCGAAGAGCGCGTCGGCCTCGCCGACCACGGCCTTGGCCAGCGCGGGCGGCAACTGCGGGCCGAGCACGGGAACCGTGCGTCCCAGCCGCTCTCCGAGCTCCTCGACCAGCACCTCGTCACGCCGGGCGAGCCCGAGCCCGTAGTCGGCGTGGGTGCTGATGGCGAGACCCGCGACCGCTCCACCGCGCTCGATCCAGCGCCGGGCGAGCGTCTCGGCTGCGTCCTGCAGGCAGTCGACGAGGATGGGGTTGGGCAGCGCCTTGGGGGCGACGAGCAGCAGCGGCACCGCGGGGTCGACGCCGGCCGCGGCGAGCGCACGCCGGGCGTCGGCCGCCGGTGCGGGGGTGAGCCCCATCGCGAGGTCGCCCACCACCGGCGCCACGATCGCGGGGCCGAGCGTGGCCGCCGAGACCTCGTCGCGCACGGTGATCCGGCCGGGCTTGCGCACGGAGCGACGCAGCAGGTCGAGCACCCGCTCGGGCGTGCCGGGGTAGACGCCGACCGCCACGTAGGCGATGTCACGACCGCGGGCCGTGGCGGCCCAGACGATCGCCGGCAGCGCGTTGACCAAGGACGACGAACCGGTGCCGAACAGGCCCCCGCCGACGACCGCGATGCCGTCGCACCACTTGAGCGCCTTCGTGAACGGGATGCCCTCCATGGCGACGGCGGGCACCCGGTGCAGGGCTTCGACCATGCGGGGGTTGCGCGACACCACGCGCACCTCGGTGCCCTCGGGAAGCTCCTGCAGCGTGCGGGCGAGCATCGCCTCGTCGCCGGTGTTGCCGTTGCCGAAGTTCCCGATGATCAGCACGCGGGTGGCCCGTGGAGTGGTGGCACCCCGGCTCTCCTCGGCGGCGTGCCGCCTGCCGAGATCGGCGAGCTGCTGGCGGATCAGGCTGGTGCGGGGGTCCGTCATCGAGTTCCTCGGGTTCGGCGGCGCAACTCTTGTGACCATCACTCGAGTTGCGGAGAGCTGCTGGTGCGGGAGCTGAGCTGGGGCGCGGTCACTCGTGGAACGAAGCCTAGGCCGTGGCGTGGTCGAGACTGCCGGGGCGGTCGCCGAACGGCCCTTATGACGCGGTCGCCGACCAATGGGACATGCTTACAGTCCGATCCGTCAGCTGTCCATATGATCGTATGATGATCTATGAGATCCGCGAATACACCACCGTTTCGGGTCGCATGCCTGCCCTCGTGAAGAGGTTCAAGGACCACACACTGGGCTTCTTCCGTAAGCACGGGATGGAGGTCGTCTTCATCACGCTCACCGAGCTCGGCAGCAACTCCAACAACGAGCTCGTGTACGTGCTGCGGTTCGACTCCTACGACGACATGGTCACCAAGTGGGCGGCGATGCAGGCCGACCCGGACTGGCGGGAGGCGCGCAGCGCCAGCGAGGCCGACGGCCCGATCGTCGCGGTGATCAACCGGCGGGTGCTCAGCCAGGCCGCGTTCGAGTCCGCCCTCTAGGAGACCCGCCCGGCACATCGGGCCCTTGCGCGGAACTTCCCCTTGCGGTCACGTGCACGGGGATGCGGCGAAGCGGCCCGATGAGCGAGGGTGACCATGTGTCTGCATCAACGGAGCGCTGGCTCACCTTCGAGGGACTCGACAACGTTCGCGACATCGGCGGGTTGCCGCTGCGCGACGGCCGCACCACACGGCCGGGGAAGCTGTTGCGCAGCGCGTCGCTGCACTACTGCACCCCGGCCGACGTCGGTCACCTCGTCGACGTCGTCGGGTTGAAGCTCGTGCTGGACCTGCGCACGCCCCGGGAGATCGAGGAGGACGGGCCCACCGCCGTCGCCCGCGCAGGCGTCGAGACGGTGGCGCTCAACTTCCTTCCCGAGCAGGGTCGCACCCTCCCCGAGACCGACGACGACACCGACCCGTTGGTGCGCAACTACCTCGGCTACCTGTCCGACCGCGGTGAGAACGTCGTGGCCGCGGTGCGGTTGCTCGCCGACCCGGACGCCGGGCCCGCGCTGGTGCACTGCGCGGCGGGGAAGGACCGCACCGGGGTGCTCGTGGCGTTGGTGCTGGACGCGATCGGCGTCGAGCGCGATGCGGTGGTGGCCGACTACGCGCTCTCCGCCGAGCAGGTGGAGGCGCTCTTCCGCCGGTGGACCACGGCGTCGGGCGAGCCGATGCCGGCGGACATCACGCGGCACCTCCCGCGGGCCGACGCGATGGCCACCGTGCTCGCCCGGCTCGACGCGGACTTCGGCACGAACGGGGCGGGCGGCGCGGCCGGGTGGCTGAAGGCCAACGGCCTGGACGACGAGTCCCTGAAGCGCCTCGGAACCCGCCTCACGGCGGACTAGCGGGGCACCGACTCGCCGACTCGCACGCTCAGGGGAGCTCTTCGATCGTCACCGACGTGTCGAGCTTGCGGAGTGTGGCGGGTTCGCCGGTGACGGCGGGCCAGCCCCGGCGGCGGGCGCTGGCCGCCACCTGCCCGGCGACGATGTCGTCGTGCCCGGATGCGGCCAGCAGCAACCCGGACTCCAGGGCGGAGGCTGGGCCGAGCTCGTCGATCACCGTGTTGGGCAGGTCCAGCAGCACCTGCAGGGCCGGGTGGTGCTCGGGTTCGAGCAGCGCCCAGGCCCGCCCGAGTGCGGCGCTCGGCACCGCGAGCACGATGTTCTCCTCGACAGCGGCCCACACGAGCGCCCGGACGTAGACGGGTCGTCCGATGGCGAAGGCGGCCAGTGCGGTGGTGTCGAGCACGCGTCCGCCGATCATGCGGCGCCTGCCAGGGCGCCACTCCGATGTGGAGCGCCCATCAGACAGCAGCTGCCGGCGGCACCAGGCGCAGCGTCCGCCGCGCCTCGGCCAGCTCGGCGGGTGGGGGTGGGCCACCGTAGAGATCGGCGAGTGCGGCGAGGGACCGGTCGCGGAGCTGGCGGGCGGAGACGGCTTCGGCGATGTAGGCCGAGATGCTCCTGGCTGCTCCGCGCTGCACGGCGTTGCGGGCCTCCGTGACCAGTTCGGCCGGAAGGCTCACTGTGACACGCTCAGTGCGCATGTGCGGAGCGTACCCGCCGTTCCTTTTGTGCTCACCCACCGTCAACCCGGGCGGCGCTCAGAGCCGACGTCGCATCTCCGCGGCGAACGACTCCTGGGCGTGCCGCATGGTGGCGGCCTCCCGGGGATCGGCGAACAGCTCGCGCATGGTCGCCTCGTCGACGTCTTCCAGGTGCGTCTGGATCCACCAGATGTTCCCGACCGGATCCTTGATGCGCCCGCCGCGGTCGCCGATGATCCGCGACGTCGCCACCTCGGTGACGACGACCGCTCCTGCGTCGAGGGCTCGGGCCACCACCTCGTCGACGTCGTCGACGTAGACGCTGAGGAGGCTCGGGATGTCGGGCCATTCGGGCCGCGCGTCGAACACCATGAGGACCGAGTCGCCGATCGTCACTTCCGCGTGGCCGATCGTGCCGTCCTGGTTCAGGACGCGCAGGGCGGTGGCGGTGCCGAAGGTCTGCTCGACGAAGTCGAGGAACGCCGCTGCCCCCTTGGCTGCCACGTACGGGGTGACCGTCGCCTTGCCGCCGGGGATGGTCGTCGTCGCCATGTGCGTCTCCTTGCCGTGATCGATCACGCGGACCGCTGCTCTGCCGTCCGGCAGAGCGTCTCCGCCACAGCGGCCACTTCCTGTCCGCAATCGGAAGGTGAAGATCCGATGACTCCGCGGGTCGCGGGGGATGACGGCTACGCCGGTTACTCGTCGGTATGCCAAGGTGGTTCCAGCCTGATCCGGCGACGAGGAGAGCGCGCATGGACCTGACCTACACCGCAGCGGAGGAGGCGTTCCGCAGCGAGCTGCGGTCCTGGCTGCGGGCGAGCATCCCGGAGGAGTGGCAGCGCCCGGGGTTCTGGGACAAGCTCGACGGCGACGAGAGCTTCCGACTGCGTCGCGACTGGGAGCGCGACAAGGCGCTCGCCGGTTTCGCGGGCATCGAGTGGCCCACCGAGTTCGGCGGCCGCGGGGGAACCCCCGGCATGAGGGCGATCTACGACGAGGAGATGGTGCTGGCGCGTGCCCCGCGCACCGTCAACCCGCTCGGCCTGTCGTTCCTCGCCCCCACCGTGATGGCGATCGGCACCGACGCGCAGAAGAAGGAGATCATCGGTCCGCTGCTGCGCAACGAGGTGATCTGGTGCCAGGGCTTCTCCGAGCCGGGCGCGGGATCCGACCTCGCCGCCCTGTCCACGAAGGGCGTGCGCGACGGCGACGACTTCGTGGTCAACGGCCAGAAGGTGTGGACCACCAACGCCGTGCACGGCGACAAGATCTTCACGATGGTGCGCACGGAGGCAGGCTCCGCCAAGCACCGCGGCATCTCGATGCTGCTGATCGACATGCACCAGCCCGGCGTCGAGGCCCGGCCGTTGAAGCAGATGAGCGGGGCCAGCGAGTTCGGCGAGGTGTTCTTCACCGATGCGCGTGTGCCCGCCACCGACTGCCTCGGGGAGATCGGGGACGGCTGGCGCACCGCGATGCTCCTGCTCTCCTTCGAACGCGGCGCGTCCGGCATCGGCCAGTACACGGAGTTCCGCCGCCAGTACGACGAGATCGTCGAGGTCGCGAAGAAGCTGGGCCGGGACCGCGACCCGGTGGTGCGCGACAAGCTCGCCCGTGTCCTCGTCGATCTGGAATGCCTGCGGCTGCACGCCATGCACGTGCTGACGCAGGTGGAGCAGGGCCGTGACCTCGGGTTCGAGGCGTCGATGACGAAGCTGCAGTGGTCCGAGACGTTTCAGGACCTCTGGGAGGTCTTCGACGACATCGTCGGCGAGGACGCCACCCTCGACTCGGTCGACGACCTCGACCTGCGCCCCTTCCACGGCCAGTCGATGTGGTCGCGATCGGTCACGATCTGGGGCGGGTCCTCGCAGGTGCAGCGCAACATCACCGCCGAGCGCGTGCTCGGCCTGCCGCGATAGGAGCTGGTCATGTTCTTCGCACCGACCGACGACCAGCGTGAGTTCGGCGACGCCGTGCGCGGCTACCTCGCCGACCGGTTCGACCTCGAGGCCGTCCGGGCCGTCGTCGAGGACACCGACGGCGACGGGCACCCGGCGTCACTGTGGAAGGCCGCGGCCGAGCAGGGCTGGCTGGCGGTGCTCGTGCCCGAGGAGCACGAAGGCCTCGGGCTCGGGCTGGTGGAGGCGCAGGTGATCGCCCGTGCGCTCGGCGCGGGCGTGGCGCCCGGGCCGTGGCGGGGCACCGTGCTCGCCGCGGAGGCGATCCGGCTGGCCGGGTCGGACGAGCAGCGAGCCGCCTGGCTGCCACGGCTCGCCGTCGGCGACGCCGTCGGAGCCCTGACCCTGCGCGGCACCGCGCCGGGCGTGCTCCGCACCGTGGAGTACGGCGAGATCGCGGATGTCGTCGTCGCGCGCTCCGGCGACGGGCTCACACTCGTCCACGGTGGATCCGCCACTCGGCAGGGGTCCTACGACGGCACTGTGCGGCTGGCCTCGGTCGAGGCCGACGCGGGCGAGGCGTTGCCGGGGGCGAGCGCGCAGGTGCTCGACGAGCTCGCGGCGCGGGCCACCGTGCTCGTGGCCGCCGACCTGGCCGGGATCGCGCGCGAGGCACTCTCCCGCACGGTCGCCTACGACCGTGAACGAGAGCAGTTCGGTGTGCCCGTCGGGTCGTTCCAGGCGATCAAGCACGCGCTGGCCGACCTGCACATCGGCGTGACCATGGCCGAGCACGCCGTGCTGTACGCCGCCCACGCCGTGGACACCGGGCTGGCCGACGCCCCGCTCGCCGTCTCCGTGGCGAAGGCCAAGGCGAGCGACGTCGCCATCGGATCGACGGCAGCGATGATCCAGTACCACGGCGGTATCGGGTACACGTGGGAGCACGAGTCGCACTTCTTCTACAAGCGCGCCAAGCGGCTGGCTGGCCAGTACGGCGACGCCGACTCCCATCGCGCGCGGATCGCCGATCTGACGATGTCCGGCTGACGTTCCTCTGTGTGGATACGAGTGCTCGCGCGCTCGTATCCACACAGGGGCGCTACCGAGATGTCCGCTAGTGCATCGCCCTTCAGGGTGGTGGTGAGGGCGGGCGCGGGTGTCCGTGCAGCGGGCGAGTGTGCCCTAGACCGGACGGTGCTGCTGCTCGATGTAGTGCTGCATGATGCTCAACGGGGGGCCGCCGACAGATCCGGCGAAGTACGACCCGGACCACAGTCGTTGGGCGCGCCAGTAGTGCTGAATGAGGTCGGGGAACTCTTGCCGTAGCCGGCGCGAGGAGACGCCTTTGAGGCTGTTGACCAGCTTTGAGATGGCGACCTTGGGCGGGAAGTTGACCAGCAGGTGCACGTGGTTGGCCTCGCCGGTGAACTCGACGAGCTCGACCTCGAAGTCGTCGCACACCGCTCGCATGATCTCTTCCATCCGCTTGAGGTGCTGGTCAGCGAACACCCGGTGCCGGTACTTCGTGATGAAAACCAAGTGCGCGTGCAGCTCGAAAGCGCAGTGTCTGCCAGTGCGGATGTCGTCCGTGTCGCCCACAAACCAACACGGTACGGTGATCGGGTGCGGCTCCGGTACGCCTACCGCCTTGACCCCACACCGGGTCAGCGGATCGCCCTCGCGAAGGCATTCGGGTGCGCACGAGTGGTGTTCAACGACGCCGTCGCGACACGCCGAGCTGCGCATCTGGCGGGGGATCCGTACCCGTCCGACGCGAGCCTGTCGAAGGCGTTGACCGCGGCGAAGAAAACCCCCGAGCGGGCATGGCTTGCCGAGGTGTCCGCAGTGGTGCTGCAGCAGGCGTTGGCCGATGCGAACACCGCCTACCGGAACTTCTTCGCCTCCCTCACCGGGAAACGGAAGGGACGCAAGCTGGGTACACCCCGGTTCAGGTCGAAACGAGACAGGGCACAGTCGATCCGGTTCAGCAAGGCCGCCCGGTTCCGAGTGACCCCCGCCGGTTGTCTAAGACTCGCCGGCGTCGGCGACGTCCCCGTCCGCTGGTCCCGCGAGCTGCCTGCCGACGCCTCGAGCGTGACCGTGACCGTGGACGCCACGGGCCGGTACCACGCCTCGTTCGTGGTAGAGGTCGACGACCAGCTACTCCCGCCGACCGGGCGGGAAGTGGGGATCGACCTCGGGTTGACCCATTTCGCGGTGCTGTCCGACGGCCGGAAGGTCGACAACCCGCGGGTCGCTCGCAAAGCGGCCCGCAAGCTGCGACGGGCACAGCACGAACTGTCCCGCCGTCAGAAGGGTTCGGCCAACCGCGGCAAGTCGGTACGCAAGGTCGCGCGCTGCCATGCCCGGGTCGGGGATACCCGTAGGGACTGGCTCCACAAGCTGTCGACCACGATCGTCCGCGAAAACCAAGCGGTCTATGTGGAAGACCTCGCCGTGTCCGGCCTTGCCCGCACACGGCTCGCTCGCTCGGTGAACGACGCCGGGTGGTCCACGTTCGTCGGCATGCTGGCGTACAAGGCGGCACGTCACGGGCGAACGTTCGCCAAGGTCGACCGCTGGTTGCCCTCCACCCGTGCATGCTCGACGTGCGGGACCATCGGCGAGGCCAAGCCCCTGCACGTGCGTGAATGGGTCTGCCCCTGCGGTGCTGTGCACGACCGGGACATCAACGCAGCAATCAACATCCTGGCGGCCGGACGGGCCGACAGACCAACGCCTGTGGAGCTGGTGTCAGACGGGACCCCGGTCCCGCAACCGGCCGTGAACCAGGAACCCACCGGGAGCGCGGCATGAGCCCCGCAGACCGGAATCCCCGCCCTTCAGCGCGGGGAGGACGTCAATTCTGCCAGCCGATGTTCTCCGGGGTGGTGCTGAAGTAGCGCCCCGGGCCGTAGTTGGCCAGGCCCGTCTTGACCGCTTGGATGTCCGGCAGGTTGACCGCGGGCATCACGCCGAACGTCCTGAACGCCGCGACCTCCGCTTCCGAGGCCCGCGCGAACTGCTCCTGGGCCGTCGGCAGGGTGTTCACCGACCGGACCAGTGCGTCGTTCTTGGGGTCGTTGACGCCGGACTTGATGAACTGGGTGTCCGAGCAGTACAGCTGGCAGATGAAAGCGATCCCGTACGGGCTGCCCGCCTGCTCGCCGGCGTAGAACATGTCGAACTGCTTCCCGGCGATGATCTTGGAGAAGTCGCTCGACGGGACCTGGCGGATGTCCAGCTTGATGCCGACGTTCTTCATCATCGCCGCGGTGGCGCCGGCGATCGCCTTCCCGATGGGGTCGTCGCCGGTACTGACGTAGCTGAACTCGAGCGGCCGGCCGTCCTTGACCCGGACGCCGTCCGGTCCCACGGTCCATCCAGCCGCGTCGAGGTCCTTCTTCGCCTGCTCGGGGTCGAACCTGACGACCTGGCCGAAATCGTCGTGGTAACCCTCCTGGAACGGCAGCAGGTTCATCGAACCGACAGGGTCCGCCGTGTAGCCGAGGCCCTGGAGCTGGACCTTGACGATCTCCGCGCGGTCGATGGCCTCGAAGACCGCCTTTCGCACCCGGATGTCGGAGAGGACGGGGGTGGTGCCGTTGAGCGTGAAGAAGTCGATCTGCAGGGAAGCGCTCTTGCGGATCTCCGTGCCCGGTTGTCCCGCGACCTGTGCCAGCCGGTCCTTCGAGTCAGCCGACACAGCGTCGATCTGACCGTTCTTGAAGGCGTTGATGGCCGCCGAGTCCTCCATGGCGATGAAGATCCTCGAGTCGAGCTTTCCCCTTCTGCCCCACCATTTCGGGTTGCGCTCGAAGGTGATCGTGCCGTTCTGCTGATCGAACTTGCTCACCGTGTACGGTCCGGCGCCCCATTCCGGGTGCGGGTTGTTGATGTACCCCTGGTTGAACACGGCGGGCGACAGGGCCGCCGGGTTGAGCAGGGAACCGAACAAGGCCTGCCACCACAGGTTGATGCCGTTGAACGTGACCACCACCTGGCGCGAGTTCGCGCCGGGCGTCAACGACCGGATGCGGTCGTAGCCGTCGGTGGAGCCCACGATGTAGGCAGGATCGGTGCCCCGGGAGGCCTTCCACACCGCGTCGAAGGACGTCCAGTCGATGGGCGTGCCGTCGTTGTATGCGGCCTTCGGGTTGATCGTGTAGGTGACCCGGGTGTTCCCGTCGACGGTCTCCTGCTTCACGTCGGTGAGGTAGTCCGGGTCGAAGACGGCCTGTCCGTCGGCGGTGAACGTGATCAGGTTCGGGTTGTACCAGCTCCAGACCTCCGCGCCGTAGGCGGTGGCGCCGTCGCTCTGCCAGGTGTTGAACTGCGGAGTGATCTCCGGCAACGAGGTGGTGAGCGTGCCACCGTCCCTGATGTTGTCGTAGGGCTGCGGGTTGTAGGCAACCTGGCCGGCCAGGGACTGGGCGTTGACCTCGCCACCGGTCGACCCGGCGGTGCCGCAGGCCGCCAGCGTCACCGACAGCACCGCGGTGGCCGCGAGGGCAGCGGTTCGCTTCAGGACGTGCATGGTCGGGTTCCTCCTGGATGAGGGGGTGCCGGGGCGTCAGCGGAAGTGGCAGGCGTTCAGGTGGTCGACGTCGTCCCTCCCCGTGAGCTCGGGCGTCTCTTGCGCGCACCGTGCGCGTTGCCCGTCGTCGAGGGTCGGGTGCAGAGGGCATCGGCTGACGAACCGGCAACCGGGCGAGGAGTCGGTGGGGCTGGGCAGGTCGCCGCGCAGCACCACCCGTTCCCTGGTGCGCTCGACCAGCGGGTCGGGAACCGGGATCGCCGAGAGCAGCGCCTGTGTGTACGGATGCCGCGGGTCGTCGAACACGACGTCGACGGCACCGATCTCCACGATGCGCCCCAGGTACATCACCGCGACGCGGTCCGAGATGTGGCGCACCACGGACAGGTCGTGCGCGACGAAGAGGTAGGAGAGCCCGAGCTCGGCCTTGAGGACGTTCAGGAGGTTGATCACGCCGGCCTGGATGGAGACGTCCAGGGCCGAGACCGGCTCGTCCAGCACGACCAGCGACGGATTGGTGGCCAGTGCACGGGCGATGCCGATGCGCTGGCGCTGTCCCCCGGAGAAGGCGGTGGGGAAGCGGTCGCTGTGTTCGGGGTCGAGTCCGACCAGCGCCATCAACTCGTCGATCCGCTGTTCGGTCGCCTCCCGGTTCGCCTCGCCCACGGCCCGCAGCGGTTCGGCCAGGATGTCGAAGACCGTCAGCCGCGGGTCGAGTGCTCCCATCGGGTCCTGGAACACCATCTGGAGCTTCCGCCGTAGCGCCCGTTCCTGGCTGCGGCCCTTCAGGCTCGCCACGTCGACGCCGGTGATGCGGATGCTGCCCCGTTCCGGGACACGGAGGTTCATGATCTCCAGCAGCGTGGTGGTCTTCCCGCAGCCCGACTCGCCGACCAGCCCGAGCGTCTCGCCCTGCCGGATGTCGAGGTCGACATCAGAGACCGCGTACACCGACCCGATGCGCCGCTTCAGCAACTTGCCCTTCAGCAGGGGAAAGGTCTTGCTGAGCCCGTCGAGCTCGAGCACGGCGGGGCGCCGTTCGCGGGCGATCGCCGCCGATGGGGGCACCGGCACGGGCGGCACGGGGTAGATCGCCACGCCGTCGACCCGGCCGTCGTCGATGTGGGCGGAGCGGATGCACGCAGCGGCGTGCTCTCCGTCGAGCGGCACCGGCGCCAGCACGGGTTCCTCGGCGGAGCACTCCGCCACCGGTATCGGGCAGCGCGGCCGGAACGGGCAGCCCTCGGGCAGGTCGACCAGGAGCGGGGGGTTGCCGGTGATCGGCAGCAGCGGACGTCGCTCGGTGCGATCCACCCGCGGGACGGCCCCCAGCAGCCCGATCGTGTAGGGCATGCGGGGCCGGGCGAACAGCGCACCGACCGGCGCCTTCTCCACCGGACGGCCCGCGTACATCACCAGCACGTCGTCGGCGGTGCCGGCCACGACGCCGAGATCGTGGGTGATCAGGATGAGAGCCGCTCCCGTCTCGGCCTTGGCGAGCGCGAGGACGTCGAGGATCTGCGCCTGCACCGTGACGTCCAGGGCTGTGGTCGGCTCGTCGGCGACGAGCACCCGTGGGTCGTTGGCGATCGCCATCGCGATCACCACGCGCTGGCGCATCCCGCCCGAGAACTCGTGCGGGAACGAGCGTGCCCGGGCGGCAGCGTTCGGGATGCCGACCAGGTCGAGCAGCTCGACCGCCCGTTTCGAGGCCGCGGTCCGGTCGAGTTTCTGGTGGATCTGCAACGCCTCGACGATCTGACGCCCCACGGTGAAGATCGGCGTCAGCGACGCGAGAGGGTCCTGGAAGATCATCGCGAGTTCCCGGCCGCGGATCGCCGACATCTGCCGGTCGTCGAGGCCGAGCAACTCCTTGCCGCCGAAGGTCACGGAGCCGGACACCGCGGCGTAGTCCGGGAGCAGGCCCATCACCGCCATCGACGTGACCGACTTGCCTGAGCCCGACTCGCCGACGATTCCCAGCGTGCGGCCGGGGTGCAGGTCGAAGTCGACGCCCCGGACGGCCGCCACGCGCCCGGCCTCCGAGGGGAACGAGACCTCGAGGTTGCGGACCGAGAGCACGGGATCGGTGTCCGGAACGGTGGTCACGCCCCGCCCCCGGATCGGGACGTCGGATCCAGCGCGTCGCGCAGCCCGTCTCCGATCAGCGCCATCGAGACGGTCAGCAGCGTGACGAGGACTGCCGGGACGTAGAACAGCCACGGCGCGCTCGACACGGTGTCGGCGCCGTCGTTGAGCATGGTGCCCAGTGAGACGTCCGGCGGTTGCACCCCGAACCCGATGAACGACAGGGCCGTCTCGCCCTGCACTGTGGCGACCACGCCGATCGTGAACGTCACCACCAGCAACGACCCGATGTTGGGGATCAGGTGGCGCAGGACGATCCGGATCCGGCTGACGCCCATGAACCGTGCCGCCAGCACGTACTCCCGCTCGCGCAGCGAGGTGGCGAGAGCCCACACCACGCGTGCGTTGTACATCCAGCCGAACACCGTCAGGACGACGATGAGCACCCTCCAGTCGCCGCCCGCCTTCTGCGAGACGAGGGCGAGGATCAGGAATGAGGGCACCACCAGCAGGAAGTGCACGATCCCGAGGACGACGCGCTCCGTTCTGCCGCCGAAGTAGGCGGCGACGGCACCGACGAACGCGGAGATGATCGTGGTGAGCAGCGACACCGAGACCGCGATGACCAACGACCGCTGCAGACCGTGCACGGCCTGGGCGAACGTGTCGTTGCCGGCGTTGTTGGTGCCGAAGATGTGGTCGGGCGAGGGCGGGACCGTCAGGGCCGCGAAGTCGACGTCGCTGTACGAGTACGGCGTGAACAGGCCGCCGAGCAGCGCGAACAGCACGAGAAGGGCCAGGATCACCAGCCCGGCCACCGCGCCCTTGCTGCGGAGGAACCGGCGCAGATAGAGGCGGCGCCTGCTCAGCCGGCCGCCACGGTGCTGATGGCTCCTCCCGGTGGTGGGCGGTTGCCGGTCGAGGTCGACCGACGGGACCCGGCCGGGGAGGTTCGTGGTCACGAGCCGGTCACCCGCACTCTCGGGTCGAGGACCACCACGGCGATGTCGGCGAGGATCGCGCCGATCGCGGTCATCAGCGCGCCGAACGCGGCGACGGCGACCACCCCGTTGACGTCGTTCTTGCTGATCGTCGACGTGAAGTACTGGCCCATGCCCTGCCAGCCGAAGATCGTCTCCGTGATCACCGCGCCGGTGAACAGCGCAGGTATCGCGAACGCGACGGAGGTGGCCACCGGGATCAGCGACGTGCGCAGGCCGTGGCGCCGGATGGCCTCCTGGCGGGTCAGGCCCTTGGCCCGCGCGGTGCGCACGTAGTCGGAGTTGATGTTGTCGAGGAGCAGCGAGCGCTGCAGCAGGTGGTAGCCGGCGTAGCTGGTGAGCGTCAGCGAGATGGTGGGCAGGACGAGATGCTGGATCCGGTCCAGCACCAGCGGCCAGAACCCGCTGACCGTCGGCGACTGTGCCCCCGCGACGAAGAGCAGAGTGCTGCCGAGCGACTGGTTGAGCATGATCGCGAGGAGCACCACCACGAGTGACGCGACGGCCGTGGGGACGTTGATCGTGATGATGGACAAGCCTTGGTGGAACCGGTCGGCGAAGCGGTACTGGCGCGATCCCGTGTAGACACCGAGGGCGATGCCGATGATCGTGGCAAGAATGGTCGACAACAGTACGAGCTGTGCGCTGACGCCGATTCGGAAGGCGATCTGGGTGTTGACGCTGTCGCCGATCGGGGAGTAGCCCCAATTCCAGTGCAGGACGATATCGGTGATCCAGTGCCACCAGCGGTCGAGCAGTGGAGTGGCCGGGCTCAGGTTGTACTGGGCGAGTGAGCGGTCGATCTCCTCGGGGGTGCGAGGAGGCCTCAGCTGCAGGTAGTTGGCTCTCGGATCCAGAAACAGGTTGGCGAGAAAGTAGGTCAGGTTGGTGGCCACCACGATCATGAGTAGCCAACCGAGAGTCTTCTTGAGGAGGTATCTCAGCACGCGGCTGGTACTCGCTCTCTCCCATGAAGGTCGGTATCGATCAATGGTCAATGGTACCTGCGTGGTCGGATCGCGGGTGTCGGCCGGAGGGGTTGAGCGGCATTGTTCCTTTTGTCCGTGCTGAGAATTGTGGATTGCCGTCGTAACCCTGACTTGCCGTGTTCTCTCTGCGCCGGGCGCGGCCCTTCGCTCGATATGCGGAACTCGTGCGCATCCGTCCCTCGCGTCCCCGGTAACCTCGCTTGCCGTGACTCCTGCCGAGATCGTCGGGTTGCTGGCCGAGCCCGACCGCCTGCGTGTCGTCGCCGCACTCGTGCTGGGCGCACGCACGCCCGCCGACGTCGGAGCCACCACCGGCCTCGCCCCGCGTGAGGTCGGGCGGGCGCTGCAGAAGCTGCAGGCGGCTGGGCTCGTCGACGACAAGCTCGAGGTGCGGGCAGAGCTGTTCAAGGAGGCCGCGCGGTCCGCGGCGCCCGTCGTGCCCGTCGAGGACCTCGGCTACGCCGATCCCGGTGTCGAGCAGGTCGTCGCCCGGTTCGTGCGCGACGGTCGGCTGCTCTCGTTCCCCGCGCAGGGCGCCAAGCGCCGGATGGTGCTGGAGCATGTGGCGCAGAGTTTCGAGCCCGGCGTCCGCTACCCGGAGCGGGAGGTCGACGCCGTGCTGCGAGCGTGGACCGACGGCGGTGCCGCCGACCATGCCACGCTGCGCCGCTATCTCGTGGACCACCAGCTGCTGGCCCGGGACGCCGGCGAGTACTGGCGCTCGGGCGGTTGGATCGACGTGCTCGACGAGAGCGACTGAGGAACGTCAGCTCGGATCGGAGCCGCGCATCGCGGCAAGCCACAGGCCCAGCGATGCCGCCAGCGCGGTAACCGCCACCCACGTCAGCAGCCCACCGCGGTCGACGTAGGTCCACAGCAGGCCGATGAACGGAGCCGGGACGACCAGCGGGAGGTCGGCCCGCAGCTGCCGGGCCATCCGGGCCAGCGCCGCGGCGCGTACGGCGACGGTGGCATCCGGCCTCGACGGGTTGTCGGTGCGGTGCCCACGCGGTTCGTCCGCCCGCACCGCTCCTGACGGGACGAGTGGGTGGTCCCCGTCGGGGCCGACGACGGTGGCGGCAACCAAGCGCTCGCGCAGCGGATCGCCGTGCAGCCGGACGACCGTGGGGGAGGGGAGTCCGACGAGCACGGGGTCGAAGTGCACAGGTATCCACCGCTGCGGACGGGTGTCGGTCTCGAGATAGCTGCGGGTGGCAAGACCGGCCTGCCAGCGCACGCGGCGCACGGGAACCGAGCGTCCCGGCTGTGCGAAGGCACGCCTGCGCGTGACCACCTGCCAGGCGAGCACGGCCAGCACGAGCCCGGCGACCACCACGGTGAAGGAGATCGTCGTGAGCGCCCGATCGGCGTCCACGAGGACCTGGGCGCCCGGGATCAGGGGCTCGACGGGATGGGCGGGGTCGAACGCGACCTCGGTGTGGGCGCCGGGTGCCGGTGGGGTGCCGCTCACCTCGACGAGGTCGACGCGCTCGGCCAGCCCGGGTGGGGTCCAGCGGAGCTGCACCGCGGAGTCGTGCACGGCGTCGACCACGCCCTCGGCCCGGCCGGTCGCCGCCCCGATGAACGCCGACGTCGCGGCGAACGTGGTCGCCGCGACGCCGGCCAGCACCCCGCACACGGCGAGGACGATTCCGGTGGTGAGCAGCGCGTGCCTCAACGGGCGGAGCGCACGACGACGCCCCCCGCCCGCTGCGGTGCTGCCGGTCACCTGGTCAGAGCTTCTTTCCGGTCAGTGGCTCTTCTGGTCAGGGCCTCACTGGGTGAAGCCGATCGCGGTGTAGTCCTCGTCCGCGAAGCCGAACGCGCCGAAGTTGGCGACGTTGCTCTGCACGGCGATCGCATCCGGGCGCTGGTAGAGCAGGAGCGAGTGGCCGGCGTTCCAGATCTCCTGGTCGAGCTGGTCGACGATGTCGCGCTGCTTCGCCGGGTCGAGCTCCTGGTTGGCCTGGTCGAGCAGCTGGTTGATCGTGTCGTTGCCGATCCGCCCGTAGTTCTGCCCGAGCTCGTTGGCAACCCGATAGATCCCTGACGAGGAGCTGACGGGCGTCTGGGTGCTCAGCCAGGCGAAGTGGGTGATGTCGAAGTTGCCGGTGTACACGTACTGCTCGAAGAAGTTGTCCAGCGGAACGGGATCGATGGTGACCTGCACACCGATCTGGCCGAGCTGCTGCTGGACGATCCGGGCCTCGGCCTCGCTCACCGGGGTGCCGGTGGGGATGACGTCGCGGATCGTCAGCTGCTTGCCGTCCTTCACGCGGACGTCGCCCTGCAGCGTCCAGCCCGCGGCGTCGAGCTCCTGCCGCGCGGCGTCGGGGTTGAAGGCGACGACACCGGAGTTGTCCTGGTACCCGGCCAGCCCCTCGACGTAGAGGTGGTTGCCGAGCGGACGGGCGTCCGGGACGATCGGGCCGATCTGTGACTGTGTGATGATCTGCCGGTCGATCCCCTTCATGATCGCCTTGCGCACCGCCGGGTCCTCGAGGATCGAGCCGGGTGCCCCGTTGAACGTGATGTGCCGGTAGTTCGGCCCGTTCGACTTGCGGATCACGGCGCCGGGCACCTGCTGCGCGCGCTGGAAGAACGGGACGCTCGGGCCGATCTCCAGGAAGCTGAGCGACCCGTTGGCGAACGCCTCGGGCTGGGCGTTGTAGTCCAGGCCGACATAGATGATGCGGTCGAGCACGGGGGTGCGGCCCCACCACTTCGGGTTGCGCACGAGAGTGAGCCGCTGCGCGGTCCGGTCGATGCTGTCGAACATGAAGGGTCCGGCGCCCTGGTCCACGATGGGCTGGTTGAGCCAGCCTTCGTTGAATACCTGCGGGTCGGCGTTCGTCTCACGCGGGTAGAGCGGCACGAAGGTCGAACGCCAGTCGGCGAAGTTGTGGGCGTAGGTGACCACGACCTCCTGCGGCGTGGCGCCCTGCGCGACACCCGCGATGTCGGTGTATCCGGTGGTGCCGGCGACGAGGAAAGCGGGGTTGGTGGCGTTGCGGGCCTTCCACTGGGCCTCGAAGTCGGTCCAGTCGGCGGCACGGCCGTTGTTCCACGCGAACTTCGGGTTGAGGCGGTAGGTCACCACCTGCGGGTTCGTGCCGGTGACCTCGGCCGACTCGAGGTAGTCCGGGTCGGGGTTCAGCACACCCTGCGCGTCGCCCTTGAAGATGATGGGCATCACCGCGTTCATGATGTCGGCGTTGTCGGCCTCGGTGCCGTCGACCTGGTTGCGGTTGAACTGCGGCGGGAGGCTCGCGAGCGACCAGAGGAAGTCGCCGCCCTGGCGCAGCTGGGCAGGATCGACCGGGTTGATGTCGTTGCCCGCCTTTGCCGCGCCGCCCGTGGCGTCGCCGACGGCGGCACCGCTGCCACCCCCACCCCCACCGCATGCGGTGAGAACGAGCGCGGTGATCGCGGCGAGCGCGACCAGCCCCGCTCCTCGTCGTGCCGATCTCATCGTTCCTCCTGGTGTGCCGCGCCCCGCCGGGCGATCCGGTGACGGGTGGAGATCATTCCGTCACTCGGGGTGTGACGGGGGTCTTCTCGGGCGAGTGCTAGAGCAGGGTCTTGATCCGAGCCCAGTGGCACGCCACCTCGTGGTCGCGTGCCGTCTCACCGGCAGCGCCTTCCGCCGGTGCTGCCGCGTGGAGTGGCGGCGTCTCGCCGATGCACCGCGACTGCCGGTCGGCGTCCAGGGTGAGGAACAGGGGACAGCGGGTCCGGAAGCGGCAACCCGACGGTGGGTCCGCCGGGCTGGGCAGGTCGCCCTTGAGCAGCACCCGCTCGCGGTGTCGCTCGATCTGCGGGTCGGGCACGGGAATGGCCGACATCAGCGCTTGCGTGTACGGGTGCTGCGGGGCGGCGAACACCTCGTCCACCTCGCCGATCTCGACGATCTTGCCCAGGTACATCACGGCGACGCGGTCGGCGACGTGGCGCACCACCGACAGATCGTGCGCCACGAACAGGTATGCCAGTCCGAGACGTGCCTTCAGCTCGTCCAGGAGGTTGAGTACGCCGGCCTGGATCGACACGTCGAGCGCCGAGACGGGCTCGTCGAGCACCAGCACCTTCGGCTCCAGCGCGAGCGCGCGGGCGATGCAGATGCGCTGCCGTTGCCCGCCGGAGAACTCCGCCGGATACCGGTTGATCTGCTCGGCCCGCAGCCCGACGAGCTTCATCAGCTCCGGCACGCGTTCGGCGATGCGCTCCTTCGAGTACCCCTGCACCTCCATCGGCTCGGCGATGAGGTCGCGCACCGGGAGGCGGGGGTCGAGGGAGGCCATGGGGTCCTGGAAGACGATCTGCAGGTCGCGCCGAATGCGGCTGCGGTCGGCCTTGGACAGGTGCGCGACGTCGGAGCCCAGCACCTCCACCGATCCGGCCATCGGGGGTTCGAGCCCCATGATCTCCAGGATCGTTGTGGACTTGCCGCACCCGGACTCGCCGACCAGGCCGAGAGTCTCGCCGGCGCGCACGTCGAACGTCACCCCGTCGACGGCGCGCACGGTGCCCACGGTGCGCCGGAAGATCCCGCCGGTACGGACCGGATAGTGCTTGACCAGCTCATGTACGCCCAGCACCACGTCGCGGTCGGCCCGTGGCACGGCGTCGGCCACCGAGCTGTCCACCACGTGGGCGTCGAACACCTCGGCGGCGAGCTCGCCGCCCTCGGCGTCCGCCTCGGCGAGCTCGGCCGTGCGGATGCAGGCGGCGCGGTGGTCCCCGGTCGCTCCGGGCGCGACGAGCAGTTCCGGCTCGGCCTGGTCGCATGCGTCGACGTGCAGGGGGCAGCGGGGGCCGAAGGGGCAGCCCGGCGGCAGCACCACGAGCGACGGCGGCTGGCCCTCGATGGGTACCAGCGGCTGGCCCCGCCCGACGTCGAGACGGGGGATGGAGCCCAGTAGCCCGAGCGTGTACGGCATGCGGGGCGCCGCGAAGATCTCGTCGACGGTGCCGGTCTCCACGGCCTTGCCCGCGTACATGACCACCACGCGGTCGGCCGTGCCCGCGACCACGCCCAGGTCGTGCGTGATCAACACGATCCCTGCGCCGGTCACCTCCTGTGCTGTCTTGAGCACTTCCAGCACCTGGGCCTGCACCGTGACGTCCAGGGCGGTGGTCGGCTCGTCGGCGATGATCAGGTCGGGGTCGTTGGCGATCGCCATCGCGATCACGGCACGCTGGCGCATCCCCCCGGAGAACTCGTGTGGGAACGACTTCATCCGCTCGGAGGCGTTCGGGATGCCGACGAGGTCGAGCAGCTCCACGGAGCGCTTCGCCGCGGCCTTCGCCGTCATCGAGCGGCCGCCGTGCACCAGCAAGGCCTCGGCGATCTGGTCGCCCACCGTGTAGACGGGGGTCAGGGCCGAGAGCGGGTCCTGGAACACCATGGCGATCTTCCGGCCGCGGATGCGCGACAGCTCGGTGTCGGACAGGCCGAGCAGCTCCTGGCCGCGCAGCCGGATCGAGCCGCTGATCTTCGCCGACGGCGGCAGGAGCCCCATCACGGCCAGCGACGACACGGACTTGCCCGACCCGGACTCGCCGACGATGCCGAGCACCTCGCCGGGCGACACGCGGTAGCTGATTCCGCGGACCGCGCTGACCCGGCCGTCCTCGCTCGGGAAGGAGACCTCGAGGTCGGTCACCTCGAGCAGGGGGTCCCGCTCGGCTGGAGAGCGCCTTCCGTCGGGGTCGGCCAGCACGTCGGTCGTGTCGAACGCGGTCATCAGACGGTCGCCTTCTTCGTCTTCGCGCGCCTGCGGCGGCCCCCGCGTGACTGCGGGTCGAGGGCGTCGCGCAGGCCGTCACCGATGAAGTTGACGGCCAGCACGGAGACAACGAGCAGGCCGCCGGAGAACATGAACAGCCAGGGTGTCGTCAGCGAGGAGGTGCTGCCGTCGCGGATGAGCGTGCCGAGGGAGACATCCGGGGGTTGCACGCCGAACCCGAAGAAGGACAACCCGGTCTCGAGAAGGATCGTCGCTCCGACGGTGATGGTGACGTCGATGATGATCAAGGACGCCATGTTGGGCAGGATGTGCCGCCGGATGATCCTTCCCGATGGCGCGCCCATGAACCGTGCGGCCTTCACGAACTCGCGCTCGCGCAGGGTCATCGTCATCCCGCGCAGGATGCGGGCGGTGATCATCCAGGCGAAGACGGCCAGCAGCAGCACGAAGAGGATCCAGCTGCTGCCGCGCAGGGCGGGCGAGATGACGGCGATGATGAGGAACGACGGCAGTACGAGAAGCAGGTCGACGATCCACATGAGCCCCCGGTCGACCCAGCCGCCGAAGTAGCCGGCAGAGGCCCCCACGAGTGAGGCGATGATGATCGAGATCGCCGCCGTGAGCAGCCCGATCGTCAACGACCGTTGCAGTCCGCGCATCGTCTGCGCGAACACGTCCTCGCCGATCTGCGTGGTGCCGAACCAGTGGCTGGGTGACGGCGGCTGCAGGAAGGCGGTGTAGTCGTACTGGTCGTAGTGCCACGGTGCGAACAGCGGGCTCGACAGCGACACCGCGTACAGCAGTGCCAGGGCCAGCAGCCCACCGAGCGCGAGCCGGTTGCGCAGGAAGCGGCGGATGACGAGCCTGCCGCGGGTGACACCCTCGGGCTCGCCGACCGGTAGGTCGACGGGGGCGCCGCCCGAGGCGGGGACGTGTGTCGCGCCGTCGCTGACGTCGGTGGTGGTCATCGTTTCCCGTTCGTCGTCAGCGCAGCCGGACCCGCGGGTCCAGCAGGGCGTAGAACACATCCGACAGCCATCCGGAGACGAGCACCAGCACGGCGACGAAGAGGGTCACGGTCGCGGTGATGTTGATGTCGTCCTGCTGGATGCCGTAGACGAGCCAGTCGCCCATCCCGAACCAGCCGAAGATCCGCTCGGTGAACACACCGCCCGTGATGAGCAGCCCGACCCCGAACGCGAACAGGGTGGCCATCGGCACCAGCGCGGTGCGCAGCCCGTGCTTGAACAGCGCCCTCCGCCGGGTGAGCCCCTTGGCCTGCGCGGTGCGCAGGAAGTCGCTGCCGAGGACGTCGAGCATCGCACTGCGCTGGTACCGGCTGTAGTACGCGATCTGCCCCAGCGCGATCGTGATCGTGGGGAGGATGAGGTGCTGGATCCGATCCAGCAGCGCCGCCCCGAAACTCCCCTGGAAGCCGGGGGTGGTCTCGCCGGTGAACACGATCAGCTGGGCTCCCGCCGCGGTGTTCACCGACAGCGCCCCGTACTTGAGGAGCAGGCCCAGCAGGAACACGGGAGTGCTGAGGATGACGAACGAGAACAGGGTGGCGAAGTAGTCGCTGAACTTGTACTGCCGGATCGCACCCGCAACGCCGACGATGACGCCGAGCGCGATGCCGACGACCGTGCCGATCAGGAAGAGCCGCAGGCTCACCCCGATACGGCGGGGTAGCTCCTCGCTGACCGACGTGTTCACCGTCGTCCGGCCGAAGTCACCGCGCACCGCTCCACCCAGCCAGACCACGAACCTCGTCGGGATCGGCTCGTCGAGGAGCAGTTCCGCGCGCTTGGCGTCGATCACGGACTGAGGCGGCGGAGGGTTGCGCTCCATCAGCCTGCCGACGGGGTTGAAGGTCAGCGCCGCGAGCGTGAAGGCGAGGAACGTGGCGACGAGGCAGAGCGCGACGTAGTTGAACAGGCGGCGCACGAGGAAGCGAGCCATCGATCTCCTTGCTGACGCCGGATGGGTCTCACCGGTGTGTGTCCGCTCGGCGCGAAAACGGGTGGGCCCGCCGAACTACTGGCGGGTACCTTGGAGGCCACTGTGTGTGTTCGGTGTGAGTTTTCCGGCTCGGACAAGCACACGTAACGTCCAGATGCGTATTCGTGTCCTGATTCGAGACATCCAGGCCGATACCGCTCGGCTCGGCGACCCGGTTCGTTACATGCCCCGTCCGATCGGCGGACCGGACGGGCTCACGACCGTGGTGGGGCGCTGCGCAGGCTCGCGATGGCGGTGAACGACGGCGACAAGGCCTGCCAGAGCTGTGCGTGGGCGGATGCGAGCGCGTCGTAGTGGTGGCGCTGCGGCCCGGGTTGCAGCACCGCGCTGCGGTCGACCGTCTCCATGGCCGATGCCGGCACCGGCTCACCGAGCGCGAGCGCCGCAGCTCGCTGAGCGCCGATCAGGCTCGCGTGGTGCGCGGCCACCGGAAGCACCGGTCTGCCGAGGACGTCCGCGATGATCTGGCGCAACAGGAGGGAGCGGCCGGCGCCACCGGAGAGCGGTATCGGTCGCTCGTCCACTCCGGCCGCGGATGGCATGAGCGCCGCGATCTCACGCAGGGAGTACGCGATTGCTTCCAGGGCAGCCCGGTAGAGCTCGGCGGGTGTCGTGGTGGGACGCAGGCCGATCACGGCGCCACGTGCTGTGGCGTCGCGGACGGGGGAACGCTCGCCCGCGAGCGAGGGAAGCATGAGGAGGTCGGTCGGTCCGGCCGCCGCCGCGAGCTCGTCGGCCCGCGTGTGGTCGCAGCCGGGAAGGTACGTCCGGCGCGCCCAGTCGAGAGTGGCGCCTGCTGAGAGCAGGGAGCCGATCAGGATGGAGCCCTCGCCCCGTGGGCCCACCATGCGGTGCAGTGCGCCGTTCGGCCCGGGAGTCGAGTCGGTGATGGTGGCGAGCCCACCGCTCGTGCCCAGCGAGACGTTCGGCGTGTCCCGCTGGTCACCGACCAGCCCGGCGGTGGCCGCACCGACGTCACCCGCCGCGTGAACCAGCGGTAACCCGCTGGGCAGGCCGAGCTCCGCCGCGGGTCCGGCATCGAGCCGCCCGGTGACGGTGGCCCCGTCGACCAGCCGCGGCAGGCGCCCCTCGTCGACACCGAGAGCCGCGAGGACCGGCGACCACCACGTGCTCGCCCCGATGTCGAGCAGGCCGGTGGTGGAAGCGGTGGTGAGGTCGCAGACGTGCTCGCCCGTGGCACGTCGCACGAGAAGGCCCGGCGAGCCCAGCACGATCTCGCGCGTGCGTTCCAGCGCGCTGGGCTCGTGTTCGGACATCCACCGCAACTGCGCGGCCGAGCTCGACGGATCGGCGACATTTCCGGTGGCCTGGTGCCACGTCGGACCGATCTCGGCAAACAATGTGGACAGTTCTGCGGTGGCACGGTGGTCGGCGTACAACAGCGCCGGTCGAATCGAGCGGCCGCGGCCGTCGAGGAGGACGAGATCCTGCATCTGGCCCGTGATCGCAATGACCTCCGGCGCCGGGCCCTCCGTGACACATTTCCGGACGGCCGCGACGAACGCTTCCCACCACGCGTCGGGCGACTGCTCGGCGTGGCCCGGTGCGGGCCGGTCGATGGCCAGCGCGACCTCGGACGACGCCACCACCTGCGCGTCGTGCAGCACGGCCGCCTTGACCGCGCTCGTGCCTGCGTCCACCACCATGACCCGGGTGTCCATGATCCCCATCCAACACCGTTCGACGGTTCCGCAGGCCCTGCCACGCGTCCGGATATCCGCTCCGAACCGATCTCCACATTCGTCCCGATGGCTCGGAAACGGAAGATGAAAGATGAATGTCACCCTTTGCGTCACACCGTGCGGAGTGACGATCTTGTCACCGACCGTGCTGCTCTCCGACCGATGGAGATGCCAATTTCCGAACGCGGACCATTGTGGAGGGTGCGCCCCGGGCCGCGGGGTGGCACGGTGTGAAGATGCCGCCCGCGAGAGCGACCGCCGTCAACGCCACTGCCGCCGCGCTGCTCGGACTTCTGCACGATGGACCGATGACAGGGGGCCAGCTCGTCGCGGCCGCGGGGCAGCGGTTCGGCTCCTTCTTCTCCGTCACCCGCAGCCAGGTCTACCGGGAGTTGCCGGTGCTCGCGGAGGCGGGACTGCTGAGACTCGGGAAGCAAGGTCCCCGTGCATCGCAGCAGTACGCGATCACCGCGGCCGGGCGGCGGTCGTTCAAGGCCTGGCTCGCCGGGGGCGGCGGTGCCGACCCGCTGCGGAGCCCCCTCGTGCTGCGTCTGCTGTACGCGGGGTCGCTGACGGCGAGGCAGCGTGCCGAGTTGGTGCGCAGCAGCCGCGAGGCCTACTCCGCCCGCCTGGACGCCGCCCGCGCAGTCGCCCGGAGCGAGACCGACCCCTATCGCAAGGCGGTGGCCGACTTCGCGGTCGCCCATACGCGATCCATGCTCAAGCTCCTGGATGCCATCCCGGCGGAATGAGCCGCGACGCGTAACCTGGAGCGTTGTGAACCCCGACGCCGCAGCCGACCTCAAGGACCTCTCCACCACCCTGGAGAGCATCGAGGCGGTCACCGACCTGCCTGCGCTGCGCGCCGAGATCGCCGACCTCTCCGACCAGGCAGGCCAGCCGGACCTCTGGAACGACGCCGAAGCAGCCCAGAAGGTCACGAGCCGGCTCGCGCACGCTCAGGGCGATCTCCGGCGCCTCGAGGAGCTCCGCCGCAGGCTCGAGGACCTGCCGGTGCTCTACGAGCTCGCGGAGGACGAGTCCGACGCGGCCGCCATCGCCGATGCCGACGCCGAGCGCGCCAAGCTGCGCGACGACATCTCCTCGCTCGAGGTGCGCACCCTGCTCTCGGGCGAGTACGACGAGCGCGAGGCCCTCGTGACCATCCGGGCCGAGGCAGGCGGTGTCGACGCGGCCGACTTCGCCGAGATGCTCATGCGCATGTACATGCGCTGGGCGGAGCGCCACGGCTACGGCACCGACGTGTACGACACGTCCTACGCGGAGGAGGCCGGCATCAAGTCGGCCACGTTCCAGGTGCACGCCCCGTTCGCCTACGGCACCCTCTCGGTCGAGCAGGGCACCCACCGGCTCGTCCGGATCTCGCCGTTCGACAACCAGGGCCGCCGCCAGACGTCCTTCGCCGGCGTGGAGGTCACCCCGGTCGTCGAGTCCAGCGACCACGTCGACATCGACGAGAAGGACCTGCGCGTCGACGTCTACCGGTCGTCCGGCCCGGGCGGCCAGGGTGTCAACACCACCGACTCCGCCGTGCGGATCACCCACATCCCCACCGGCATCGTCGTGAGCTGCCAGAACGAGCGCTCGCAGATCCAGAACAAGGCCACGGCGATGATGGTGCTGCAGGCCAAGCTGCTGGAGCGCCAGCGCCAGGAGGAGCGGGCCAGGATGGACGCCCTCAAGGACACCGGCTCGTCGTGGGGCAACCAGATGCGCTCCTACGTGCTGCACCCGTACCAGATGGTCAAGGACCTGCGCACCGACTACGAGGTGGGCAACCCCACGGCTGTGCTCGACGGCGAGATCGACGGCTTCATCGAGGCCGGCATCCGCTGGCGGCGCAGCCACACCGTCGACGCCTGAGCAGGGCCTGCCCGTCCGTCCGGACGAGCGCGACAGGCGTGTAGGCCTGTCGCGCGGAGTGCTGCTGCCGCGGGGCTGATTCGCGCGAACGGGCACGATGTGCCGAGCGGTCGGTCCCCGGCGCCAAGGGGATGGGTCGGGTATCGGCCCCACTCCCACCCGCCGGTAACCTCCGCTCCCGTGATCCGCCTGGAACGTGTCACCAAGCTCTACAAGACCTCGACGCGGCCCGCTCTGGACCGCGTGTCGGTGGCCGTCGACAAGGGTGAGTTCGTCTTCCTCATCGGCCCGTCGGGCTCGGGGAAGTCCACCTTTCTGCGATTGCTGCTGCGCGAGGACGTCCCGACGCGGGGCGACATCTTCGTCTCCGACCTCAACGTCGCAAAGCTGCCACGGCGGCGGGTCCCACGGTTGCGCCAGCGGATCGGCTGCGTGTTCCAGGACTTCCGGCTGCTGCCCAACAAGACGGTCGGGGGCAACGTCGCGTTCGCGCTCGAGGTGATCGGCAAGCCGCCCTCGACGGTCAAGAAGGTCGTGCCCGAGGTGCTGGATCTCGTCGGGCTCTCGGGCAAGGCCGACCGGATGCCGCACGAGCTGTCCGGCGGTGAGCAGCAGCGCGTGGCGATCGCCCGGGCGTTCGTGAACCGGCCGCTGGTGCTGCTGGCCGACGAGCCCACCGGGAACCTCGACCCCGACACGAGCCAGGACATCATGCTGCTGCTGGAGCGGATCAACCGCACGGGCACCACGGTCGTGATGGCCACCCACGACCACTCCATCGTCGACTCGATGCGTCGGCGGGTCGTCGAGCTGGACCTCGGGCAGGTCGTGCGTGACGAGTCGCGCGGCGTCTACGGCGTAGGGCGGTAGAGGTGCGCACCGACTTCGTCTTCCGCGAGGTCATCACCGGCCTGCGGCGCAACGTCACGATGACGATCGCGATGGTGCTGACCACCGCGATCTCTCTCGGCCTCGTGGGCACGGGGCTCCTGGCCGTTCGCACGATCGACCGCACCGAGCAGCTCTACAGCGACCGGGTCGAGGTGCAGGTCGCCCTCACCTCCGACGTCTCGGCCAACGACCAGGACTGCAGTCAGCCGATCTGCTCCGGGCTCAAGTCGACCCTCGAGAACTCACCGCTCGTGGAGTCCGTGCGCTACGAGAGCCAGGAGCAGGCCTACGAGCGCTACAAGCAGCTGTTCGCAGGCCAGTCGCTCGCCGACCTCGTGCGCCCCCAGTCGCTGCCGTCCACGCTGCGTGTGCGGCTGGCCGACCAGGAGGCAGGCGCCGACGCCGTCCGCCAGGCGATGACGGGCCAGGTCGGCGTCCGCAACGTGATCGACCAGCGGGACGTGGTCGCGAAGCTCTTCGACTTCCTCGGCGGCGTCCGCGATGTCACCTTCGCGCTGGCGATCGTGCAGGCCGTCGCGGCGCTGCTGCTCATCTCCAACACCGTGCAGGTGTCGGCGTTCACCCGGCGCACGGAGGTGGGGGTCATGCGGCTCGTCGGCGCAACGCGCTGGTACACCCAGCTGCCGTTCCTCATCGAGGCCGTGGTCACCGGTGTGGTCGGCGCGTTCATCGCGGCGGGCGGGCTGCTGGTGGGGAAGTTCCTCTTCATCGACGAGCTGCTCAGCGGGATCGTCTCCAACGGTGTGGTGCCGCCGATCGAGGTGGCCGACATCGTCTGGGTCTCGCCGATCCTCGTGATGATCGGCGCCGGGATCGCCGCGGTCACCGGCTACGTCACGCTGCGCCTGTACGTCCGGTTGTAAGGGAGCGCGCTGACCAACTCGGCCCTACTGCGCGGCGCCCAGGCGGCACCCTCGCGGCGTTGTCGTCGGGCCCGATACAACAGCGGTATCGGCCCCTCCTCCGCCTTGCGATCGCCCGGGTGTGGGTGTCCCGCAAGGACGCTGCACCTGGATCACCGCTCGCTACGGGCGGAGTTGGTCAGCACCCTCCCCGTCCACGCCGCCATCCCTCGGAATGCGGCAATCGGGTGGCCCGTCCGCGTACTCTGGACAGGTGAAGGAGAAAGGCCGCTCGATGATCGCGCAGAACCGGAAGGCACGGCACGACTACGCGGTCATCGACACGTACGAGGCTGGCGTCGCGCTCCTCGGCACCGAGGTGAAGAGCCTGCGTCTCGGTCGCGCGTCGCTGGTCGACGCATTCGCCACCGTCGATGACGGTGAGGTGTGGCTGCGCGGGCTGCACATCCCCGAGTACTCCCAGGGCAGCTGGACCAACCACGAGCCTCGCCGCACCCGCAAGCTGCTGCTGCACCGCGGCGAGATCGAGCGGTTGATCGGCAAGATCCGCGAGGGCGGTCTCACGCTTGTGCCGCTGTCGCTGTACTTCAAGGACGGCAAGGTGAAGTGCGAGATCGCGCTCGCCCGCGGTAAGAAGGCCTACGACAAGCGCACCGACCTCGCCAAGCGTGACGCCGACCGCGAGATCCAGCGGGCCTACGGCCGCGCGGCCAAGGGACGGGCACGGGAGCTGCGATGACGGAGGCGGTGCCCGCCGCTGATGGTGTTCCGGCTCCGCCCGTGTCCGACGACGACGTACCGCGGTTCCTTGCCGAGCTCGGCCTGCCGGGGATCGTCGACGTGCACGTCCACTTCCTCCCCGAGTCGGTGCTCCGCAAGGTCTGGGCCTACTTCGACCAGGCGAAGGTCCACTACGGGATGGAGTGGCCGGTCCACTACCGCACGCCCGAGGCGGAGCGCGTAGCCACGCTGCAGAAGCTCGGCGTACGCGCGTTCGCGCCGCTGGTGTATCCGCACAAGCCGGGCATGGCCCGCTGGCTCACCGAGTGGGTCACGGAGTTCGCCGCGGCCACCCCCGACGCCGTGCCCACCGCCACGCTCTACCCGGAGCCGGACGTGGCCGACTACCTGGGCGCGGCTGTCGAGGCCGGTGCGCGGGCGGTGAAGGTGCACGTCCAGGTCGGTGCGTTCGACCCGCGCGACCCACTGCTGCGGCCCGCATGGGGGCTGCTCGCCGACGCGGGCGTGCCCGCTGTCGTCCACTGCGGGAATGGCCCGCGCCCCGGCGTGCACACCGGGCTGGACGTGTTCGGCGAGGTACTGGCCGAGCATCCGCGGCTGCCGGTGGTGCTGGCCCATGCCGGCATGCCCGATTTCGTCGACGCCCTGGACCTCGTGCACCGCTACGAACGGGTGCACATCGACACCACGATGGTCGGCACCGCGTTCACCCTGCGGACGGCGCCGCTCCCGTCCGACTGGACGGCACGCCTCTCGGAGGTCACCGACCGGGTCGTCTTCGGCTCCGACTTCCCCAACATCCCGTACGCGTACGTGGAGCAGGTGCAGGCCGTCGCGGGCTGGGCCGCCGAGGACGTTCGGCTCGGGCCCGCCTTCCTGCGATCGGTACTGCACGACACCCCGCGGCGGCTGCTCGCTCTCTGACGATTGCCCGGTTGTTGCTCATCGACACGGGGTAACAGACGGCATGGAAATCGGGGTGGCTGTCGTCGTCATCGTGCTGATCTTCGCGGTGCTGGCCTTCGCAGGCTTCGCCGCGGCACGGGTGCGCAGGCGCAAGGAAGAGGAGAACCGCCTGGAGGCCGCCGAACACCGCCACGAAGCCGAGATCCGCAGTGCGAGCGCGGAGCGGCGCGAGGCCGAGGCCTCCGAACGGGCGGCGCGGGCTCGGCACGAGGAGGCGCAGGCCCGTGAGCAGGCCGCGCGCGCCCAGCAGGACCGGGACGTGGCCGAGGAGCGGCGGAGCGCGGCCGATCGGATCGACCCCGACGTGCCGCGCGGCCCTGACGACAACCGTGGCGAGGACGCAGCGGACTCCACTCGGGACGGGGACCCTGCCGTCCGGACGGACCGGATCAATCTCGGCAACGGGGGTGGGGCACAGGCTGCGCCGGATCCCGCCGGCCGGACCGACCGCATCACCCTCGACGAGCGCTCACAGCACAACGCGGACCCGGCCTCCCGCACGGACCGGATGAACGTCGCCGAGGGGCAGGCCGCGGGCTCCGGCGTTGCGCATGAGGGAACCGGCCGCGAGGCCTCGGAGCCTGCGGCACCGCCCGTGAGTCGTAGCGTCGTCGGCGGCACCGAGCCCGGCCGGGCGGACGTCCCTGCGGGCACCCAGAAGGCCGATCGGCCTGGTGCTGAGCCCGGCACAGCGGAGCCGACAGGCACGTCGCTTCCGAGCCGGCGCAGCGGGGAGCACGATCAACCGTTGGCGGACCTCGACCCCGCAGGGCAGTGCACGATCCCGCCCTCCGGTGGGCAGCCCGACCCGGCGCACGACCAGGCCAAGGACGCCGATCGCAGCCCGGTGCGAGCGATCGCGGACCGCCTCCTCGGCCGGGGCCGCTGACGAGCGTGTCACGGCGGAACCGGGATGAAGCCGGACGCGTCAGGCGTTACTCTGTACGGACGCCCGAGAGTGGGCGTCGAAGGGGGTGAACGGTTTCGACTTCGGACGTCGATCAAGGGGAAGCGTGTCGAGAAAGGCGACAATGATCTCGTTAACCACGTGTCGCAACCTTATAAGCGCCGATTCCAATCAGCGCGACTTCGCCCTCGCCGCCTGAGCGAGTGTGAGTCTGTCGGACCGGGTGCGTTCCCCGACCCGGACCCCGGCATCAGCTAGGGGACTTACCTGTCCGCCCGGTCGCGGGGCGGACAGGGACACCAAACAGCGACTGGGATCGTCACACCGGCTGGTCCGCACGACCGGTGGATCCGAGTAGAGGCAACGCGGACTGCACACGGAGAAGCCCTTGTGAAGCGACGGAGGACCCGGGTTCGATTCCCGGCACCTCCACCCCTGACAGAGCCCCGTCGGCCATCCGGCCGGCGGGGCTCTGTCGTGTCGGTGGCGCCCTCAGCGCTGCGCGACGACCAGGCGCTCCAAGCGCTCCAAGGCGTCGTCGAGCCATTGGCGGACCTCGGCCGCCGCCTTGCCCTTGTGCGTCTCGGGCTGGTGGCCGAGGAACGACAGGTGGATCACCACTGACGAACGACCGGGGTTGGCGTGCTCCACCTGGAGCCAACCTGCGTACTCGGGTGCGTGACCCCACTCCACACGCAGCTGGTCCGGGCTCACGTCGACGAGCCCCTGCTCGTGGACGCCGCGCGGGGACACGTCCGCGCGGACCTCACCCTCGCCTGTCGACCGGACGTCGACGGGGTCGGGCATCCACTCGGGTAGCCGGTCCAGGTCGGACACCACCCCGAACACCGTCTGCGCGTCGGCGGGCATCGCGCGCTCCGCCTCGAACTCAGCCATGACGAGGGCGTACCCGCGAGGACTGACTCCCACCCCCCGGAGGACGTCGCCACGAGGAACGACCGGGAGCCCCCGGGCGGCCGCCCGCGCGGCGAGAACACCGGCCTCACGGCGATCCGGGCCGGTCCAGCGGGAGCTCGGAGACATGTGCATGAACGACGCGCCATCCCTCGGGGAAGCGCACCCACGTCTGGCTCTGCCGGCCCTCGATCGCGCGGTCGGGATAGCCGATCAGCGTGGTGACCACCGCCGTCCGCTCGTCGACGGCCAGCACACGGGTGTCACGAAGCATCCGGCCCGGCGGCACCGACGGGTGTTCGCGACGCCAGGCCTCGATCTCTGCCCCGCCCTGCTGCCGGTCCGCCACTCCGAAGCGGACGCACCGCGGGTCGCTCCAGAAGAGCTCGTTCATCACGGGCACGTCGCCCTCGGCGAGGGCCTTCTCGTACCGGTCGAAGGCCGCTCGGACCTCCGCGACGACCTCCGGCCGGTCGAGCGCGACCTGCTGATCCGTCATGCGGGCGCCCCCTCGGTGGTGGGCTCGTGGGTGCCGGGCGGGGTTGGCATCTCCATCTCCTCACCCTTCCCCAGCCACCGTGGCGTGGTCAGCCCGAAGAGGAGCAGCATCACGTCGGCGAGTGCGTGGCCGAGACCGGTCCATCCCCCGACGTTCCGGTTGACCCGTTCCGAGCGGGGACCGCGTCGCTACATCGCGCTCACGCCGATCGCCATACCCACCAGATACGTGGCGCCCGCGGCGATGGCGCCGAACGCCAGCTGCCGCAGCCCGCTGAAGAGCCAGCCACGCGTGGTGAATCGGGACGTCAGCGCGCCCGCGACGAACAGCCCCACCGCCCCGACGAGCAGCCCGATGCCCAGCGAGGAGGAGCCGAGCAGGAACGGGAGCAGTGGGATGACCCCGCCGACGGCGAAGCAGAGGAACGACGAGATCGCCGCCGTCCACGGAGACGGCTGCTCGTCGACGTCGACGCCGAGCTCCTGCGCGACGTGGACCTTGACCGCGAGCTCGGGGTTGGCGTGCACCTCGCGCGCCATCGCCTCCGCCGTCTTCTGGCTGAGCCCCATCTCCTGGTACATCTCGACGAGTTCGGCTTCCTCCGCGAGTGGGTGCCTGCGGATCTCCTCCCGCTCCACCGCCACCTCGTTGGCGACGGCCTCGTTCTGCGTGCCGACCGAGGCGAACTCGCCCAGCGCCATCGAGAACGCTCCGGCCACGAGTCCGGCCATTCCGGTCAGGATGATCACGTGGCGGTCGGCGCCGCCGCCGCCGACACCGGAGATGAGCGCGATGTTCGTGACGAGGCCGTCCATCGCGCCGAACACGGCGGCCCGCAACCAGCCACCGGAGATGTCGGCGTGGTGGTGGTCCTGCGCGTGCTCGGCCAGCTCTGCCGAGCCCGGGTGCTGCGTCATTTGTCCAGCGTAACTTCCGTCAACCGTCCAGGTTGGACCATGGTGAGGCTGTCCTCGGTCGAGCTCGCCCCACTTGTTGTCCGCCCGGCGCCGGCCGGCGATGTCACCCGTCCGTAAGCAGGTCCGCGTGCCGCTGCCCGATCCCTTGGGGTCGGTGCGGCTAGGCTGATCGTGTGACTCGGGGACGGCTGCTCGACGTCATCGGTACGGTCGCGCGGCTCGGGCTGGCCGCCGTCTGGCTGACGTCGGGCGTGCTCAAGGCCATCGATCCCGACCAGACCTACGTCGCTGTTCGCGCGTACGACGTGCTGCCTCCCGCCGCCGTCGAGGTGGTCGCGGCGATCCTGCCGTGGTTCGAGATCGCGCTCGGCCTCCTCGTACTCGCCGGGATCGGTCTCCGTGCGGTGGCCACGGTGTCGATCGTGCTGCTCCTGGTGTTCATCGCAGGCGTCTCCCAGGCGTGGGCACGCGGACTGCTGATCGACTGCGGCTGTTTCGGCGGCGGCGGCGCCGTGGCAGCCGGCCAGACGGCCTACCTTCAGGAACTACTGAGGGATGCGGGCTTCATCGTGCTGGCAGCCTGGTTGGTCGTGCGACCGCGGACGCTGCTGTCGCTCGACTCGCAATTCGAGAACACGGGAAGGACGACCTGACATGGGCGGAGCGCAGCGTGGCGACAAGAAGCGCCGGCAGGCGGAGGCCGCCCGCCGCCTCGCCGCTGCCGGCATCAGCGTCCCTCCGAAGCGCAACCGCACTCCGCTGATCGTGGTGGCGGTCGTCCTGGTGGTCGCCGTGATCATCGGCGTGACGGTGCTGCTCAACAACCGGAGTTCGACCTCTGTCACGCCCACCTACACCGCCACGGCGTCCGGCGCCGTCGTCACCGCGGGAAACGGCCCGGTCACGATCGACACCTACGAGGACTTCCTCTGCCCGCAGTGCGAGCGGTTCGAGGAGCGCTACGGCAACGACATCGTCACCGCTCTGAACAACGGGCAGATCACCGTGCGGTTCCACACGATCGCGATCCTCGACCCCTCGACCACCCCGCCCGGCTACTCCACCCGCGCGGCCAACGCGGCCCTGTGCGCGGTGCCGGCGGGGATCTACCCGGCCTACCGGGAGAAGCTGTTCGCCGAGCAGCCGCGAGAGGGGAGCTCGGGCCTGACCAACCAGCAGCTCATCGACTTCGGCACCCAGCTCGGGGCCACGGGCGACTTCGCTGCGTGCGTGAACAACGGCACGAACTCCGCGGCCGTCACCACGGAGACCAACACCGCCGCCGCCGATCCCGCGCTGCAGACCAACGGCCAGTTCGGCACGCCCACCGTCGCCGTCAAGGGCGCCAAGATCGACCTGAACAACACCAACTGGCTCAAGGACGCCATCGCCGCCGGACACTGAGCGCCCACCGACCGACGGGGCGAGCCACATGGACGAACGTGTGGCTCGCCCCCTCTGCTACGCGTCGCGCGACGGGTGGTCCCACGAGATCTGCGGGCGCTCGCCGCCGAGGTGCCGGCCGAACCAGTCGAGGATGATCTCCGCCCGCTGCACGCGGTGGCGGGGCGAGCCGCTGCGCGAGAGCTCGTGACCTTCCTGTGGGAAGCGCCAGTACTCCACCGGCTTGCCGAGGAGTCGGAGCGCGACGAAGAGCTGGTCGGCCTGCTCGATGTGGCAGCGCAGGTCGTCCTCCGAGTGGAGGATGAGCACCGGCGTCGTGATGTCCCGGACGTAGCTGATCGGCGACAGCCGCTCGTAGAGCTCCGGTGCGTCGAGGTGGCTCGCGCCGAACTCGTAGCGGAAGAAGCCCGCCACGTCGGAGCTCGTCTCCAGCGACTGCACGTTGTTGACGGCGCGCTCGCTGCACGCGGCGACGAAGCGGTCGGTGTGCCCGATCAGCCAGCTCGTGAGGTAGCCGCCGTAGGAGCCGCCCAGCACGCCCACACGGCCCGCGTCGAGCGACGGGTCACGTTCCAGCGCGGCGTCCAGCACGGCGAGCACGTCGTCGGCGTCGATGCCGCCCCAGCCCGTGCCGGGCGCTTCCGGGGCCTCCGGCGGGCGGATGGATCGGCACCATGCGTCGGTGTGACCCGTGGAGCCGTGCGGGTTGCAGTAGACGACCGCGTACCCGGCCCCGGCCCACAGCTGGAACTCGTCGAACCACGTGTTCGCGTACTGCGACATCGGACCGCCGTGGATGGACAGCAACACGGGCACCCGCGCGTCGGCGGGTACACCCGTCGGCCGCACCACCCAAGCGTCGATGTCGCCGTCGCCGGCGGGGGAGGGGACGGTGAAGTGCTCGGGCGGGGCGACGGGGACCGCCGCGTGGAAGGCCGCGCCGAGCGAGGTGAGCTGCCGCTCCTCCCCGTCCGACGTGCGGACGAAGAGCTCCGGCAGCGCGGTGGGGGTGGAGGCGACGAACGCGAACGTGCCGCCGGCAAGGTCGAACCCGCTGATCTGCCGCGTGCCTCCGGCCAGCAACTGCGGCTCCCCGGAACCGTCGGCGGGCACGCGGTACACGTGCACCGAGCCGTGGTCCTCGATCGAGAACAGCAGGTGCCCGTCGTGCCAGAGCGGGTTGCGGGACCCGGGGTGGGGGGCGCACTGGCGGTCGAGCTGCGCGCTGAGCACGCGCTGCTTGCCGGTCTCCACGTCGGTGACGAGGACCTGCGAGTGTGACGGCACGATGCGGGTGTCCTGGGCGAGCGTGGCGATCTCGCCGCCGTCCGGGCTGAACGAGGGCAGGCTGTGGGACAGGCTGCGATCGGTGAGCACCCGACCGTCACCGCCGGGCGCGGCGACGTCGAACAGGTGGATGTCGCTGATGTCGTCGAGGTCCCAGTCCTTGGCCCGCGTGGTGGCCACCGCGAGCCGCGTGCCGTCCGGCGACCACGCGGGCCCGCCGTGCTCGTACGGGCCGCCTGCGACCAGGAGCGGCGCGGTCGCCCCGTCCGCAGGCACCACGAACACGCTACGTGGCCGGTCGATGATCCAGCCGGTGCCGTCGAGGCGGGAGAACAGCCGGTCGATTCGTCGCGGCGGCCGCCCGCGCTCGTCGTCGCCGTCCGTGTAGCGGCCGGTGCGCTCCCGGGACGCGAACGCGATGCGTGTGCCGTCCGGGGACCAGACCGGCTCCTCGATGGCCTCCGGGCGCTCGCAGATGGTGAGCGTCTCGCCCGGGATGCCGATCGGCGCCACGTGCAGCGTGTGGACGCCTTCCTCCTCCGAACGGCGGCTGGTGAACGCGAGCCTGCGGCCGTCCGGCGACCATCTCGGCTGTCTGTCGCTGTGCTCGCCCGTGGTGAGCGGGTAGGGCGGCGCGGAGCCGTCGGCCGTGGCGAGCCAGACGGCGCTGCGGTAGCGGTTCTTCTCCAGGTCGACCCGGGTGACGACGAAGGCGATCAACCGCCCGTCGGGGGAGACCTTCGGATCGGCGGCTGAGACGAGTTGTCCGATGTCGGCGGGTTTCACTGCCTGACCGTAGATCAGCAACAGCGCCAGCGGCGACCCCCGGTGACGAGGCCGGAGGGGCGTCGTGTAACTTCATTCGGGCAAGGGGCTGTGGCGCAGCTGGTAGCGCACTTGACTGGCAGTCAAGGGGTCAGGGGTTCGAATCCCCTCAGCTCCACCCAGGTCAGACACGTGATCATCGATTAAATGACAGGTCTGACAGCGGTATGAGTGACTAAGACCTGGTCTCAAAAATGGCGTATCGGTACGTGATCTTGGTGGCCGAGTCGGTGATCCGCTCCGGCTGTGACACCCAGGCAGCAGCGGCTGGTTGACGATCGGCTCTGGGAGCTGATTCAGCCGCTGCTCCCGGCTCGGCCGCGACCTTGAGGACCAGGTGGGCGTCCGCGGACCGATGATCGAGCGGCGCTGGAAGGCATCCTGTTCGTGCTGCGTACCGGTTGCCGGTGGCGCGACCTTCCTCCGGAGCTCGGGTGCGGTTCCGGGCACACCGCCTGGCGGAGACTGCGGGCCTGGCAGGACGCGGATGGGACGAGTCTGACCAGCACCTGGCGCCGCCAGCCGTTCGCCAGTGGCCCGGCCACTGCTCGTCACGACAACAGCCGTCCAGGTAGCACTAGGAGTACCCGTAGCGCTCCGATCCAGGCGGATGGCCGGACTAGCCTCGGAGCCGTGCAGATCCTTGAGTACTCCGGTGAGGAGTTGGAAGACGTCGCCGATGGTTTCCTCATGCCGGTGATCGCTCGGGCGCGTCCCGACTATCGCGGGCGAGTGGCGTTCCAGGAGCTGGACGAGGCCCTGGCTCTGACTCAGTGGCGGCATCAGGGGCAGATGTCGGTGGTCCGGACCGACCGAATGGCAGCGAAGTCGTCGGCGGACGACCTGATGCTCTTCTGCGTATACATGGCCGGACAGGGCCGCATTCGCCAGCACGACCGCGTCGTCGAGCTGGCGCCCGGTACGGGAGTGCTCAACGAGACGCGGAGCCGGTACGAGCGGGTCATGTCGACCGGGGCCCGGTGCCTGTCCTTGCATTTCTCCCGCGAGCTGCTCCCGCTCCGCACAGCCGAGATCACCGACTGCTGTGCACGCAGCATGGATCCCGCTTCCCCGGCCATGCAGGTCCTCTCCAGCTACCTCGATCGGCTGTTCGAGGTAGCCGACGGGCTCACCGCGCCCCAGCGGCTGGACGCCGGGCGGGCCGCGATCGATCTGCTCTCGATGGCGCTGCGCGACGTCACACCCTGCGTACCGGGCGGGGACGGCTCCGCGGGCGTGTTGCTCGACATGATGCGGACCCACGTTCGCAACCACCTGGCCGACCCAGAGCTGCGGGTCGAGGAACTGGCGCGGCGGCACCATGTGTCGGTCCGTCAGGCGTACACCTTGTTCGAACGGATCGGGACCACACCGGGTGCGTACCTGCGCGAGCAGCGGCTTCTCGCAGCCCGGACGATGCTGTCCGACGCGAGGTACGCCCGGCTCACGATATCGAGCATCGCGGCTACCGTCGGGTTCCTCGACCTCAGCACGTTCGAACGGGCGTTCCGGCGGCAGTACGGGACGACACCGGCCGGCTGGCGGCGTGAGCAGCAGAGCAGAAAAGGCCGCCCTCGCTGAAGGTTCGGCGGAGTCAACTGGGGCGCGACCCAACGCGCCACCCAGCCCTCGAGCTACCGCCGCGCCTCGGCCTCGTCGATCGCCCGCACCATGTGCAGCGCGGCCCGCCGAACCTCAATCGGAAGCCGCCGCCCGTTAGCCAGCTCCGTCGCCACGGCGAACAGCACATGCCCGATCGCCGCCCAGATCGGCCAAGGGATCCCCGGGATCAGACTGGCTCTGTCGGCTGCGGCCCGCATGGCTCGCGCCTGCTCGTCTTCGACTGAGCTGTACGGCTGGCCTGCCTGCGTCATATGCGAGCACCCCCGCGTCAACGTCACCCCGATAGGCGCCGCGGGGGAAGCGCGGTGTCTCCCACCCACAGTACGTCTGCAGTCCAGGCGCGAACCCGACGTTCACACCATCTGGGTCACCGGCCGTGCCAGCATGATCCGGTGCTCCTGGCGTACCTCGACGAGTCCTACGCCCAGGAGAAGGACCGTCATCGTGGCGAGCGGGGGCCGGGCGGCGTATGCAGCCCGGCCCCACCCCCCTCGGGCCAGGGGGCAAGCGTTGACGCGGTCGGTGACCGAGCCCCCAGCCCGGTTCGCGTCTGCCTGACCCCCTCGTCGGCTGTGCAGACAGTCGACCAGCCCAGCGCCCTCATCGTGCATAGGGATTTCTCTCGGACACCATGCATTTCCTGCAACACGGTCACAGGCGCGTTCCACAGTGGTGGAGGCGTTCACGCCGCCAACCGGTTGGCGTCGTGCCGTACTGCCGCCGAAACGCCCGTTCGAACGTATTGAGGTCGCGGAACCCGACGGCAGCTGCGATGCTCGATATCGCGAGACGGTCGTATCTCGGGTTGGACAGCATCGTCCGTGCAGCGAGCAGCCGCTGCTCGCGCAGGTACGCACCGGGTGTGGTCCCGATCCGTTCGAACAGGATGTACGCCTGGCGCACCGATATACGGTGCCGGCGCGCCAGTTCCTCGACCCGCAGCTGCGGGTCGGCCAGGTGTTTGCGAATGTGCGTCCGCATCATGTCGAGCAACACCGCCGCGGATCCGTCCCCGCCCGGTACTGAGCTGACGACGCCCCGCAGCGTCATCGCGAGCAGGTCGATCGCGGCGCGCCCAGCATCCAGCCGCTCTCCCGCGGCGAGCTCGTCGGCAACCTCGAACAGCCGATCGAGGTAGCAGGACAACACTTGCATGGCCGGGGCTGCGGGTTCCATGCTGCGCGCGCACGCCTCGGTGATCTCGGTGGTCCGGAGCGGGAGCAACTCGCGGGAGAAACGCAAGGTCATGCGCTGGGTCTCGGTCGACGAGGTCCGCTCGTAGCGGCTACGCGCCTCGGTGAGCACTCCGGCACCGGCCGCGAGCTCGGCGCAGCGGTCGTGCTGACGGACGCGGACCCGACCTTCCATGTATAGGCTGAAGAGCATCAGGCTGTCGTCCGTGGCTCTCGCTACCATCCGGTCGGTTCGGACCGCCGATATCTGCCCCGAATGCGACCGGGAGAGTGTCAAGGTATCGCCGAGCCCCTGAATCGCCGCCTGTCCGCGGAAGCTGGGATCCGTCTTGACGATCACCGGAAGGTAGAACTCACGAGCGAGGTGTTCCAACTCCTCACCGGAGAACTCAAGAATCTGCACGGCCCTGAGGTTAGCTCCGGCCATCCGCCCACGTAGGAGCACTAGAAGTGCTTTTCGTCTCCCCTGGAGGCTGTTGCCGTGAGGAGTAGGGGGTGGGCCACAGACGAATCGGTGCAGCGGCGCCGGCCTCGTCCCATCCCGACGATGAGGATTGCGGCGATGATCCCGAGCCCTGCGATTTCCCAGCCGCTGGCGGGTGCGCCGCCCGATACGGATCCATCACCAGTCGCCGTTGCGCTCGACCCGCCCAGATCGCAGATGGTCTTCCGCCTGTTCGAGGCTCAAGCCCACGGCGAGGAGACGATCCATCGCGGTCACGGTGTCGATGCTGCCATCGGACTCGCCGGCCATCCTGCACGCGCGACATCGATAACGTGAGCAACTTCGCAGATCTGGCCGGGGAGTACCGCGAATGCCAGACCAACTAGGGAAGGGATGGTGGTGGCTGCGCGGCCGAGATTGGCGGTCACCGGCCTTAAGTGAGTGTCTATCTAGCTCGGTCACTTCAGCGGGAACAGCTCGTCCATGACCGTCGCGCCTTCGTCGAGCACCGCATGGAGCTGGTGGCGGTCAGGTTCGACGAAGCGTGTCTCGTGCCGAACGCTGGGCTGTTGCCGGCGTGCAGGCCAGAGGTAGTCGCTGGCGCTGCCGTGGTCAGTCGAGCCGCTCAACCGGGCTTGGAACGGCGCCACCTCCAAGCTGCCACATCTCGTAGTTGCCACATTCTGCGGTGATCTCGGCCGTCGCGTGAGCGGCGGCGAGGAAGTCGTCGAGCATCGGCGAGGTGCGTGACGCCGCCACTGCGAGGCACACCTGGTCGGGTGCCAGATCCGGGATGGGCACGTAGGCGACTTCCGGGTGTGTGTAGAACACGGTTGCCGAACGGGCGAGGAACGAGATGCCCCGGCCGGCCGCGACATGCTCGAGTGTCTCGTCGACCTCGCGCACCAGGTAGCCGGCGTCGGGATGCGGGCGCTTGGTGGGCTGTGGACCCCTGTCGGCAGACCACAGCAGTGGCTCGCCGGCCAGGTCGGCCTCGGTGATGTGTTCCTTGCCTGCCAGTCGGTGGCCGGCGGGCAGCACTGCTACCCGAGGTTCGGTGTAGAGCGGGGCGACGCGCAGGCCGGTCTCGTCGATGGGCGGCCGTACGTAGCCGACGTCGATGCGGCCGTCGAGCAGCATCCGGGCCTGGTCGTCCCATTCGATTCGCTGCATGTCCACGACAACGTCGGGGTGTCGGGTGGCGAACTGGCGTACCGCCGGGGTGACCGCGACGCCTGCCCGGAAGCCGACCATGAGCCGCTGGCTGCCGTGCGCGGCCACGGCCACCCTGCGGCGGACCGCGTGGGTGGAGGCCAGCAGTGGGCCGGCGTCGGTCAGTAGCTGCCGACCGGCGTCGGTCAGCGTCACGCCGTGGCTGTCCCGGGTGAACAGCGGGGTGCCGAGATCCTTTTCCAGCGCGCGGATCTGCCGGCTGAGCACAGGTTGGGCGATGTGCAGCTCGTCGGCGGCACGGCCGAAGTGCAGCTTGTCGGCGACGGCGACGAAGTAGCGCAACTTGCGCAGGTCCAGATCCATCGAGCCTCCCGGTCCGGCGATGCCTCCAGGGTATCGCCATCGCGGAAAGAAGTCTTGGACGCCAACTCGGGCCGGCGGCATCCTGAAAAGGTACCTATCAGGGAGAGCAATTCGGGTACACGAATTAGACATCGGGACTCGAGAGCAGACCCCGGTCGCGGAAGGAGCACGTTGCGAATCGAACGCTCCTCGGCTCATTCTTCGACGTCGACGGAAGAGCTGCTGAAAATGACCGGGTAGAAGCACACAAGTCGGTGTACGCAACGCTCGAACCGGACCGGTTCGAGCACCTCTCAATTAAACGGAGTGATTGTGGGAAAGCTGCATGGCAAGGTAGCGGTGATCACCGGAGGATCCACCGGCATGGCACTCGCCGGCGCCCGACTGTTCGTCGAGGAAGGGGCGCACGTCTTCATCCAGGCCCGGCGACAGGAAGCACTGGATGACGCCGTCAGGCTGATCGGCCGCAATGTCACCGCGGTCCAGGGTGACGCGGCTGAACTGGACGACTTGGACCGCCTGTACGACACCGTCAAGCGGGAAAGGGGCTCGATCGACGTGCTGTGGGCCAGCGCCGGGATGGGCGAACCCGGCGCGCTCGGCGAGATCACCGAGGAACAGTTCCACCGCACCTTCTGGCTCAACGCGCGCGGCACCCTGTTCACCGTGCAGAAGGCACTGCCGCTGATCAACGACAACGGCTCGATCCTCATGACCGGATCCAACGCCTCCCTCGGCGCCTTCCCCGGCTGGAGCCTCTACGCGGGTAGCAAAGCCGTCCAGCAGGCCTGGGCCCGCGTCTGGCTCAACGAACTGCGCGACCGCAAGATCCGGGTCAACGTCTTGACCCCCGGCCAGGTCGCCACCGCCAAACAGGAAGAACTGTTCGACGAGGCCACCAAGGCCGAATTCGAGTCCCTCATCCCCCGCGGACAGATGGGCCGACCCGAGGAAATCGCCACCGTCGCCCTGTTCCTCGCCTCCGACGACTCCAGCTACGTCAACGGCCTGGAACTGGTCACCGACGGTGGCACCACCGCCATCTGAACCACACCAGGAATGCCACGCGGGCAACACGACGAGGAGTAGCCATGACCACGTTCGCCGAGCACCGCGCCACCGTCGAGTCCTTCGTCGACTTCATGCACCGCGGCGCCGACACAGACGCTCTCGCTCGTGTCCTCGCCGAGAACGTGGTGCTGACCAGCCCACTCAGTGATGAGCCGCTCACCGGCTGCGATGCCGTCACGGAAGCCATCCAGTGCGTCTCCACAGTGGCGGCGGACCTCACCTATAAGGAAGTCCTCAGCGGCGAGACTCATCACGCCGCATTCTTCCGGCTGCAGATCGAAGACACGGCGGTTGACGGGGTGGACTATTTCCTGCTCGACGCGGACGGCAAGATCGCCGAAGTGACCATCTGGTGGCGTCCGCTGCCGACCGCCGTCGAGATGCAAGGCCATCTCGCGCCCCTGTCAGCATGCAGCCCTGGGAACTGCGCTCCAAGGAAACAATAACGATCTCGGGATGCCCTTTACCCCATTTTTCTGAGCTGATGTCCTCTTTTGTGAATGGCGACAGGTTCGCGCATCCTGAATCACCGGCGGAAGGCGGGTGGGGGACCGAGAAAGGCGCGTCAGCTGGCCCAAGAATATCGCGGCCGACGGGCTGAGGTCGGCCCGGCACGAACGAGACAACCGACACCTCGAGAACAGGAACGAGCACACCTCATGAGCAACATCACCCTCATCGGTACGGGCAACATGGCCCGTGCCATCGGCACGCTCGCGGTGGCGGGCGGCAACACTGTCGAGGTCATGGGACGCGATCAGTCCAAGGCCGATGACCTGGCCGGGGCTCTCGGCGGCGCGACGGCGGGCAAGTGGGGCGCTGTCCCTGCCGGTGACATCGTCATCACAGCCCTGCTGGCCGACGGTGTCGTTCCGGTCATCGCCGAATACGGAGACGCCCTCGCGGGCAAGGTCATCGTCGACATCAGCAACCCCTTCAACGCCACGGCCGACGGACTGACCCACAGCGAGGAAACCTCGATCGCGCAGGAAGCCGCCAAGGTAGCCCCGGCCGGCGCCAGCGTGGTGAAGGCGTTCAACACCATCTTCCGTCATGTCCTGGAGAAGGGCCGGCCCAACGTCTTCCTCGCCGGCGACGATGCGCAGGCCAAAGCGGGCGTGGCGGCATTCATCGAGAGTCTCGGGCTGCGCCCGCTGGACGTCGGCGACCTGAAGATGGCGCACTGGCTGGAGGGGGCGGGCTTGGTCACCATGGGCCTCGCCCGCCACGGGGTGGGTAACTGGGACTTCGCCCTCGGCGTCACCGAATTTCCCGGCTGAGCCGCAGTCTTCCAGCCGGATTGCCGAGTGAGCCGCCGCCGCGATTCGGCGGCGGCACCCCGGCAGACCATCGACGACAGACAAAGGTGCGGTGGACGTTGTGGGCCTTGAGCGTGTTCAACGTGGTGGGTGGCGAGACCTCAAGGTCTTGGTGTCGCCGTCGACACGAACCCGGCCTTAGACCGCGATGGGCGGCGAGGGCTGCTGGAATGGCATGCGGATTGCTGGTGAGATCGACTTTGCGCCGGCGCAGAGCCCGAGGTTCTTCGGTTCGGGCACCGATGAGCGAGGACAGCAGTGCATGAGTCGCACCGTCCGGGTACTGACTGTTCGCGCTTCCGCGACTGGCCGGCGATCGACATCATCTGCGGTGAGGTCGCTTGTTCTTGGCCACGGTCTTGACGTGACCACTGGCCTTGCGGGGCCTGGATCGCGAGGATGGCCCCCGAGTGGTATTGACAAAATCGCAGAATTCCGCGGGTGGGCGAGGAAGATGTTTTCGATGAGCACTTCATTCCGATTTGCAAGACGTCGTCACCTCGGTAGCGGGATTCGTCGACCACACGTGCACCTCCCACCGCGCTGCCTCTCGTACTCGCCGACTGAGGAGCTCGCGACGCGTCAGAATGTCGCGATCGGGTTGACCGGGCTGCCGGACGTACCGGCGAAGCGGATCGGCGCCACTGCGAGGTGGAAGTCCCACTGGCCGAGCTCCGCGGCCGTCGTCGCGCACATCTCCAGGTCGCAGTTGTCGATCAGCCACAAACCCATTGCAACGAGGCCCACAGCGTGAACCGGCATCAGCACCCCCTCGTACCCCGATGGCTGAACGTCCTGAGGCGTATCGGCGCCGATCAGCGCGACCCCCCGTTCGTGCAGCCACGGCAGGCAGGACGCGTGCCAGCCGGCCTGCGTGAACCCGTGGGTCACACCGGCCTCGTGCCGGACACGGCCGCGGCCGGTCCGCAGGAAGACCGCATCGCCGGATCGCACCCGAACACCCTGGCGGCGCTCGGCCTCCTCGAGGTCGTCGGGAAACACACCCTGCCCCGATTCCAACCACGGCACATCCCGAGCCCTCGCGACGTCCAGCAGGACACCACGCGTGATGATCCCGTTCGCCGCCGCCGTGACGGCAGCCCACGCCGATCCCGTTGTGGCGTCGACCAGCGAGTGAGATCGCCCGTTGTACATCGTGCCGTCCCAGAAGATGTGGCACGGCGAGTCGACGTGGGTGACGGTGTTGCCGTGGAACGTGATGCCGAGCTGCTCGGACGAGAAGCCCCAGCGTCGGTCGTCGTGGAATGCGGGCACCGGCATGTTCTCGGCTCCGGGCATGTCGGCAGCGCACGGGCACGTCGTCGTCGACCGCTCCATTTCGCCCGGCACTGCAATCTCCCATGCGCATGACACGCTCCGGCCGTGGCGCACGGCCCGCGCCGCCGCCAGCCGAACGTCGTCCGTGATGAGGTTCAGCGTGCCGAGCTCGTCGTCGTCGCCCCACCTTCCCCAGTTCGACAGTGTGTCGAAGTACCCGAGCACGTCGTCCCGTGCCGGCATCTGCCGCCCGGCTGTCATCCCTACATCGACTCCTCAGGTCGCTCGGTCCTGGCACCGCAGGCGCTAGAAGCCGCGGAACACCCCGTCCTCGTCCACGCTGTGGGCGAACTCCGCCCAGTCCATGTTTGCCAGGGACAGGTTGTTCTCCACCGACCACAGCCTGGCGACCACTACCCGGAACGTGGCTCGCGGGGGTTCATTGAGGTAGGCGTACTCCGGCTCGGGGTAGGGCACCGGCACGACGAGGAGTGGGTGCTCGGCCGAGGCCACTGCATCGGCGTCGGCGACGAAGAAGAAGTAGGGGCCGACCGGGTGCGGGTCAGGGTAGAGGTTGCGCAGCTGGGTTGCGGTCAGATCCCGGTATGCGTCGTCGTCGACGATGTCGACGGTGGCCAGGAAATCGTCCTCCGATGGAGTTCGGACGCCTTCGCAGAGGGCTTCCCATGATCGCTCGTTGCTGAAGTCGGTGCGTACGAGAAGCGCGCACCCGGAAGGCCGCAGTGGGCTGGGTGGTGCAGGGACAGGGGAAATCACGGCGGCACGATAGCCGTGGTCACCGACATTGCGTGGGCATCGCAACCATGCTGATCACAGTCAGTGCCAGACATGTCGTCCGACTGACGCTCAACCGACATGGGCGAGCGTCCGTCCCGGTCCCGGCGCACCCTGGTCGAGCGTCACCCGGGATAAGCACGAGATGCCCGTCCGCGTCGCGCTACGCGGCGTCGAGTACCTCGCGCAGACGTGCCGCGAACTCCTCCGGCCGACCAACACCATCGACGAACCCGAGATGATGACTCGGGAACACCGTCGCTTCCCCGCCCAGCACCCGCGCCGCCGCACGAGCAGTACGCGCCGTGTACACGTTGCCGGTCTCCTCGCCCACCGCGATCACCACACGGGTCGGCCCGGTGGACAGCGCGGCGACGTCGGGGTGGTAGTCGGTGATCGCCACCGCCCGCCCCGCCAACAACGGGTGATCACGCGAACCGTCGTCCTCGACCGGCAACCCGAACTGGGCCGGATCCGGGTCCGGCTGCGCGAAATACGCCTCGGTGAACTCGCCCTCCCACGCGTACATCGCCTGGAACGCGGCCATCCCCGCCCCGAAACCCTTCGCCTGGTAGGTCTCCAGGTAGTGCGCGCGCGCCCGATGCGCCGCCTCGGCGTCGGGCAGCACCGGGTTCATCGGCGGCTCGTGCGCGACCAGGACCCGGACATCACCCGGGAACGCGGCGACCAGCGCGAGCGCGACCACCGCGCCACCGCTGCTGGCGAACATCTCGACCGGCCCGCCCCCGAGCGCCTCGATCACCGCGTGCACGTCACGGGCCTGGTCCTGCGGGGTCTGCACGGCCTGTCCGTCCTTGCGAACGCTGCGCCCGCCCCCGCGCGGGTCGTAGGTGATCACGGTGCGGTCCGGGAAGAACCCGCGCAGCGCGCGGAAGCCGCTCGCGTCCATCGGCTGACCGATCATCATCAACGGCAGCCGACCGTCAGCGGTCGGCAACGGGCCGACGACGTCGTAGACGAGATCGACATCGGGAGTCTCCAGTGTGTGGGTCTGCACGTCGCTACGACCCGCCAGGGCCGCGGAACTCATCGGTGGGTTCGCGGGCGACCCGAGACGCGCTGACGAGGAGAGTGCCGATCATGTCCGTGGAGAAGGTGAACACCACCACTGTCGACGTTCCCGCGGCGACGGTGCCTACGAGCACCGACGGCTCCGTGCCGTCGGCGGCGCGGCGGCTGGCCGGTGCTCTGCGCGGGGTTGGCCGACACCCGCCCGCGTGCGACCCCGGCCTAACGGCGGCTGTGGCCGGCCGCGATCGGGTCGCAGCTGACCGTCGTCGCCGTCTCGTTGCAGGTCTACGACCTCACCCGCTCGTCGGCGTGGGTCTGCGTCGATCGGACGTGTCGGTGTCGCTCAGGTCAGATGCGTCCGAACAACAGGCTGCCTGCGGCGCCCGCGTCGTCGGATACGACGTACTCACGGAACGCTCGAAGAAACTCGTCTCTCTCGATCGTTCCGTCTCCATCGGTGTCGACCTGTGCAAACGCGCCCGTTGCCTCGGGCCCCTGCACCTCCCAGATATCGCTCAGCATTCTTGTGAACTCACCATCGGAGATCGAGCCGTCCTCGTCGGTGTCGATGCAGTCGAACAGAGCGTGCGGGACGCCATCGATCATGTTGAAGCGACTCGTGTCCTGGCTGAGCCTGCGGCTGGCGTCCACGAATTGGTCCTTTGTGAGCTCCTCCTCGGGCACGTCCGCGTGCCGCAGCAGCTCCGACCAGTACATCTGGCACATGGCCCGCAGAGATCGGGCACGCCAGTCGAGGCTGTCGATCTTGTAGGTGGTGCAGAACCGGTCGATCAGCCGCTCGAAGTCCGCCCAGTCCAAGGTTTCGTCGTTGTCGGAGTTGTAGCTGTCGAAGACTCGTCCCAACTTCAGAGAGACGATGTCCGGCGTCGCCGTAGTCACGATCGACCCTTCCTGAAAGTCCAGTGTCGAGGGAGCGTGTACACCTTGGTCGTCGGCACCGGCCGGCCTCATCGCCCGCTCGGATGGAGCCGCTCCACTGATCGTGGTTGTCGATGCGTGATCGCAGAACCGATGATCAGCAGTCGGGCGGTCTCCGATCTGTGACGGCCTCTGCCTCGGCCTCGTCAACGCCTTCACAATGGCGGCGCGCGACAGCGGGAAAGACGGATCAGGACCGTTCAGTCGGGCTCGCGACCCTGATCGGCATCGGAATCGGCGCCGCCGGCACGTGAGTGAGATCGAGTTCACGACCGCGTTCATCAGCCAGGATGCGCTGGGCGAATCGCTCGGCGGCGGTGAGTAACGCCGCCGCGTGATCGAGGAACACGAATGGTGACGGCTGCCCCGTAATCCATCGGCGAGGACCGCATCGACCTCCCTCGATTACCGGTGGACACGCTAGCCTCCCCGAACGACAGGCTCGGAGAGTGCGGTTGTGCCGGTCGGCGGCTGGAGCACGGGTCCGATGTCAACGAGGGAGGATGCGTGGGAGGTTCGCTCGCTGCATTACTCATCGCTGCGCTCGGCGTCATCGGAACTCTGAGCTCTGCGCTGCTCACCCAGCACGTGAACGCGCGTGCTCGGATGGCTGAGCTGGAGCACGATCACCGCACCCGGCGGGCCGAAGAGGACCGGGGTAGACGGCAGGCTCTTCTGGATAAACGCCACGCGTGCTACGTCGCACTGAATATGGCTGATTGGCAATTCCATTCCACGCTGCTTCTCCACATCGACGCCCTCCGTACGGGCGTCGACACGGAGCGGACAAATGACTCCATGGAGGCTGCCCGTGACGCTATGCGGGAGCAATGGGGTGAAGCGCAGCTCGTGTTGCCGGACGCCCTGTTGCCGTTGGCAGAGAAAGTCAACCACATCCTCTGGAAGGTTTACGAGATGGTGCGCCGAATCGAACGTGGGCATGCGGAGGTCGACGAGTCGCTGGAGCGGGCGACCACCATGCTGCAGAAGGCGAAAGGGCAGGTGTTCGATCTGCGCAAGTCCATGCGCGAGGACCTGGGAATCGGCGATCCGGATCGAGAACCATGAGCCCGCTGCTTTCAGGTGGGTTAGGCGCGTGTTCCCTTCGCCCTGGGCACACGTCCCAGTGTCGGTTGCAGCACCGGCGCATGGCGGGCCAGGAACTCCCACAGCAGGTCGGCGACCGGCCCGTGAGGTCTGTCGCGACGGCGCGCCGCCGCGAGTTCCTCGACCACGCCGGGGAAGTGACGTCCGGCGACGGACAGCAGGCGTCCGTCGCGTAACTCCGCCTCGATCATGAACCGGGGCAAGTGTCCCCACGCCATGCCGTGCAGGATCAGTTCCTTCTTCATGAGGTGGTCCGGCACCGAACACTGAGGTGCGCCCTCGACCAGGAAATGGCCGTGTTCGGACGGGTGCCGGGCCGAATCCCGGATCACGCACTGGGTGAAGGCCTGCATCCGTTGCGGAGTGATGTCGGTGGCCGGGGGGAAGGGCAGGAATCCGGGCGCCACGACCGGCACCATCGCGACGCGGCCGAGATCGATCCACTCCATCCGCACGTCGCTCTTGGGGACGCGGTGCACGATGAGGTCGGCCTCGTCCTCCAGCAGCCGCTCCCACGGGCCGGTCACCGTCTCGAACTGCAGGTGCAGCCGCGTCTGCGGGTGTTCCGCGAAGAAGCGGCTGAGCAGCGCCAGCACCGGCGGCAACGGGCACAGGTCCCCGAGCACCACGCGCAGCTCGGCCTCCTCGCCCATCGCCAGCTGCGCGGCGTACGTCTGCAGTTCCGTGGCCTCGTGCAGAAGGAAGCGCACCTTGCGATGGAAGGCCTGCCCCGCCTCGGTGAGGTGCACCCGATATCCCGAGCGGTCCAGCAGGCTCAGGCCCAACTGGCGTTCGAGCTTGGCCACCGCCGCGAACACCGAAGGATGGGAGCGGTGCAGCCGCTCGGCGGCGGCCTGGAAGCCGCCATCGCTCACGACGGCCTCGAAGCATTGCAGCTCGTGGAGCGTGAAGCTGGACATTGTCGGAGAAGCCTACAGAGCGCTTCTGATCTTTGTAATAGCAATCTGTAACCACGTTCGTAGGCTGAGATCATCGTCGCTGGATCCTGGAGCTGACATGGACTCTCAGACCCTCACCTCCATCACCACGGGTGATGGCGTTCGCATCGCCTACCGCTTCGACGGTCAGCAGGACAAGCCGGTGCTGCTGCTCTCGAACTCCATCGGTACCGACCTCCACATGTGGGACGGCGAGGTGCCGGCTCTCACCGAACACTTCCGGCTGCTGCGCTACGACGCGCGCGGCCACGGCGCTTCCGACGTCCCGAGCGGCCCGTACTCGCTGGACCGGCTGGGCCGCGACGTGGTGGAACTGCTGGACGCGCTGGACCTGCAGCGGGTGCACGTGCTGGGCCTGTCCCTCGGGGGAATCGTCGCGCAGTGGTTGGGGATCCATGTGCCGGAGCGCGTCGACCGACTCGTGCTCTCCAACACCGCCGCGTACCTCGGCCCGCCGCAACAGTGGGACCGGCCGATCGCCGGACTGCTGGCGGCCCCCGACATGGAGGCCACCGCGGACATGTTCCTGCACAACTGGTTCCCGGAGCGGATGCTGCAAGACGGCAACGGGGTTGTCGAAGGCTTCCGCCGCACACTTCTCGCCACGCAGCGCGAGGGCGTGGCAGGCAGCTGGGCTGCGGTGCGCGACTACGACCTCCGCCGCACAGCTTCGCTCATCCGCACCCCGACGCTGGTCATCGCGGGCGAGCACGACACCGTCACCTCCGCCGTCCACGGGGAAGAACTCGCCGCCACCATCCCCGGCGCGCAGTACACCGTCCTGCCCACGGTGCACATGGCAAACGTCGAACGGCCTGCCGAGTTCCTCGACGCTGTGGTGACCTTCCTCGACGAACGGCCCTGATACCGCGGATACCGTGGGCCGCATGGAGATCTGGATCAATCCGGCCTGTTCCAAGTGCCGGAGTGCCATCACGGTGCTCGACGCCGAGGGGGCCGATTACACCGTCCGCCGTTATCTGGAGGACGTGCCCAGCGAGGACGAGATCCGGGAAGTGCTCGACCGGCTGGGGCTCGAGCCGTGGGACATCACCCGGACCCAGGAGGCCGTCGCGAAGGAGCTCGGGGTCAGGGAATGGGCCCGGGACGCGAGTTCGCGGGAGCGGTGGGTGAAGGCTCTGTCCGCGCATCCGAAGCTCATTCAGCGGCCGATCATCACCGCGGACGACGGTACGGCCGTCGTCGCGCGCACCGAAGAGGCCGTACGGGATGCCCTCTCCCGAGAAGGCTGAAGCAAATCTCAGCAGGACGGGTGGCGTGGAGGGCCCGGAGTGGTGCCCGACGGAAACCCCTGCTGGTCTCCGTCGCGCGGACGGGCTCCGAGGTTGGACCAACCGAACCAGGCCCGTCTCCTGTCGCCGGCGGGGACGGGGTCTGGGTCGTGCTTCGTGGAGGAAGTCATCTCCGCTGACCGCGCATCGGCCCAGCGGGGACGGGGAGGAATGTGCATAACCTCACCGGCCTCGCCGAAACGGTCATGATGGCCAATAGGACGTGCCCTCATCGCAAATTCCCATCATCCCGAAATCGCGGGCAGCTCTGAGCGCAACTCGGCCTAGTATGTCGGTGTAGGTGGGGAAGGGAAACGGATTCGGGCGATCTGCTCCACTCTCGTACTCGCACAGAAAAGGAAGCTGCCGGTCGGCGCTCGTGGCGGGCACGGGCGCGGTGCATCGTGGCGCATCGCGCACCTCGGTGGCACGCGCTCATAACGGCGCCGGACTTACCCGGTTGCGAATTTGGCCTGCGATGACCGACCTTGGAGAAGCTGATGACGCTGCAGGACGCCGATCGTCGTTCCATCGATCCACCGGAGCCCAACCTCACGCCGGGTGAGCTGATCGACAGGGCGGTGGCGCTGCGCGGGAAGCTGCGCGAACGCCAGGACGAGTGCGAGCGACTCGGCCGGCTTCCCGACGCGACGCTGCAGGACTATCTCGACGCCGGCTTCTACCGCGTGATGCAGCCGCGGCGATTCGGCGGCTACGAGTTCGATCTCGATACCTTCCTGCGCGTCGCGATCGAGCTGTCGCGCGGCTGCCCTTCGAGCGGCTGGGTCTACGCACTCACGGCCGCGCACACCGTCCTCATGGGCTTGTTGGAGGAGCAGGGTCAGATCGAGTTGTTCGGGGACGGCGACGTCCGCTGCCCTGGCTCCGCGATCCCGATCTCAGCGCTGAAGGTCGACGGCGGGTACAGGATCACCGGCTGGTGGGACTACGCGTCCGGCTGCGACGTGGCGACCCACTTCAACGGGTACGTGGCCGTCGTGACGGAGCCGGGCGGCGCGGTCGTGGACACGCGTTCCGTCGCGATGCGCCGGGACCAGTTCCGGATCATCGACAACTGGGACACGCTCGGCATGCGCGGCACGGGCTCGCGACGGGTCGTCGTCGAGGACCTCTTCGTCCCCGAGCACCACACGGCGCCGCGGCCGACTGCCGTCCGCCCCATCGTCGAGTTTCCCGGACGCGGCCTGCACTCCAGCCCGGCTTTCTACGGGTCGTTCGCGTCCCTGCTCATTTCCGAGCTGACCGCGGTCTGCGTCGGCGTCGCACAGGCGGCGATCGACGATTACGTCGAGAACATCACGGCGAAGCACCAGTGGGGTCCGATGTCGCGGAAACGTTCCGAGCTGCCGGTGTTCCAGCGACTGCTGGGAGAGGCGATCGCGTACGCCGACACCGCGGAGGCGACGCTTCACCAGGTCGGACAGAGGTGGACGGAGTTGGCGCGGTGCTCGATGGAGACCGGCGAACTCGTGAGTGACGAGGACGACCGCCGTCTCGTCATGATCGAGCAGCAGATCGTCGAGCTCGCGTCCAAGGCGGTCGAGACGGTCTTCCGCACGAGTGGATCGAGCGCCTCGAAGAAGGGCCAAAGGATCGAGCGCTACTTCCGCGACCTGAACATGATCCGCACCCACGTCATGCTCCAGTTCGACCGTACGTGGGAGAACGTCGGGCGCATGCGGCTCGGCCTCCCCCCGGAGATGCCGATCTGAACGAAGGTCCGGATTCGTAGTCGTTGCCCTCCGTGTGATGGATGGCGCTCGACCCTGTAAAACGAGCTGCAAAGCGGCGTGCGAAACGCAGGTGTACCGCGAACGCAGGTCCACAACCGGGGCCGAACGGGCCGGTCCGACACCTCGAATGGCGGTCGCTCGGCCGATCATGCTTTGCGACGATCGGTGGTGTAGCACCGGACCATTGCTCACGTCCGGTGACGAGCTTGACAACTGACCGTTACAGGCCGGCCCGGGGGGACCGGCCTGTCCGTTCGCTCAAGGGGGAGCAACCGGATGACGTCCATCCTCATCTTCGCCGCCGGCGCGGCGCTGTTGATCTATAGCGCCGAGAAGCTGATCACCTACCTGGTCGGCGCTGCGCGCGGCCTGGCGATCTCGCTCTTCCTGCTCGCCATCCTGTTCACCGGGATCGAGTTCGACGACCTCGCCTTCGGTGTGGTGCTCAACTTGGAGGGCCTCGAAGACGTCGCGCTCGGCGTCGTCTTCGGAACAGTCATCTCGATGACGGGTCTGGTACTCGCGATCGCCGCCCTCGTCGCGCCCAGCCGGGTGGAGATCCCGAAGGACTACATCGCGTTGTTCGCGATCGCGCCGCTGATCCTGATCTGGCCGGCACTACTCGGCGGCCTGGGAACCGCCACCGCGATCGTTCTGATCCTGCTGTTCGTGGTGTTCGTCGCCTACATCGCCTACCGCGAGCGCCAGCGCGCGGTGCCCACGTTCCGGAGCGCGGAAGTGATCGAAGCGGCGCCCAGCCGCGAACTCGTCGGCGCCGCCGCCGGGAAGACCGGGGGTGGCGGTGGTACCGGGGGCCATGGCGCCGGGGACCTCTACGAGACCGGACAGGTCGGCGAGGCGAAGGCGAACAAGCGGCCCGGGTGGCTTCTGCTTCTGCTGGCGCTCCTCGCACTGATCGGCCTCGTCGTCGGCGCCTGGGCCATGACGGAAGGCACCGAGGGCATCCTCGAGAACTTCGCAATCAGCGGCACTGTCTTCGGCGCGACTATCGCGACGCTTGTGCTCTCCCTGGAGGACATCTTCCTGACCGCGGAGCCGGCCCGGCGAGGCGCGCCCGCGATCGGTGTCGGCAACGTCATCGGCAGCGTCGTGTTCTCGGTGACCGCGAAGGTGGGCATCATCGCCCTGGCCGGCGGCGCGCTCGTGATCACCTCGGACATCTTCACCTGGCACCTGCCCGCGCTCGTGGCGATCAACGGGTTCGCGGCCTACGCACTGTTCACCGGTCATCTGCGGCGCTGGCACGGCGTCGTGCTGCTGGCGGGGTACATCGCCTACTGGGTTGTCAGCTTCTCGGTGTTCGGGCTGGTCCCCGTCGACGACGCCCCGGGTGCCGACGACGACGCGCAGCAGGCGGGTATCGAGGCACCGGCGGTTCCGGGCGCACCGGACGACGACGCACCGGCCCCGGCCATCCCCGTCGCCCCGCCGGCCGACAACGACGGCTAGCCGGTGGCGAACGTGCACGGGGGAGGTGTGTCACCACCGGATCCCGGCTGGGCCCCGGCGGCGAGCCCGGTTGTGGTCCCCGCGAGCATGGAGTAGCTGAATACCCGTGCTCGTGATCGCCATCACCTTCGGCATCGTCGCCCTTGCCGAGCTGGCAGACACCAGCGGTCTGGTGACGCTCGTCCTCGCGAGCCGATACCCGGCACGACTGGTGATGTTGGGCGTCGGCGCGGCCTTTGTCGTGCAGGTGGGGATCGCGGTCGCAGCCGGGAGTCTCGTCGCGCTGCTGCCCGAGCGGATCCTCGAAGCCACGGTCGCCGTGACCTTCTTCGTCGGCGCGGTGCTCCTGCTCCGCGAGGACGACGATGACGACGACGCCGCGATGCTCGGGGAGGCGCCGGGGACGCGCTGGCGCGTGGTGGCCACCAGCTTCGGGGTCACCCTGCTCTCGGAGCTGGGCGATCCGTCGCACATCATCATCGCCACGCTCGCCGCGCGGTACGACGACCCGCTCGCCGTCGGGATCGGCGCCCTCCTCGCGTTGTGGGCGGTATCCGCGCTCGCGGTATTCGGCGGCAACCGCCTGCAGCGGGTGGTGCCGGTGCGCTGGGTGACCAGGGTGGCGGCAGCCGTCCTGATCGTCCTCGGTGTGCTCAGCGCCATCGAGGCGATCCGCGGCTGAGCACGACGCGCTCGGGCGGGCCCGTCCGTCCGGAAGCCCGCGTCGCGCCTGGTGTCCGATGCTTCGAGCGCCCGCCTCTACCATCCGCAGGTGCCCGTCTCCGATGATCTTGATGCGTTCGAGCACCTGGACACCTCGAGGCTGCCGCCGCGTCAGCAGCGGATCCTGGTCGCGATCCGGGACTGGGTGGTTCGGTACGGGTACCCGCCGAGCACGCGCGAGATCGGCGATGCCGTCGGGCTGCGCTCGTCGTCGTCGGTGTCGAAGCACGTGGCGAGCCTGGAGGAAAAGGGGTTTCTCCGGCGTGGCGCGGCGCTGTGCCGACCGATCGACGTGCGCATCTTCCTGCAGGGGCCCGAGGCGCGGAGTACCGGCGACGATTCCGTGCCGGTGCCCGTGGTCGGCGATATCGCGGCGGGCACTCCCATCGTGGCCGAGGAGCACGTCGATGACTACCTGACGCTGCCCCGCGCTCTCGCCGGTCGCGGCAATGTCTTCGCTCTGCGCGTCCGCGGTGACTCGATGATCGACGCCGCGATCTGCGACGGCGATACCGTGGTGGTGCGTCAGCAGGCCGAGGCCCATTCGGGCCAGATCGTCGCTGCAATGATCGATGGCGAAGCCACGGTGAAGGTGTACCGCCGACGCAACGGACACGTCTACCTCGAGCCGCGCAACCCGGCTTACGACGTCATCGACGGTGACGAGTCCGTCGTGCTGGGCGTCATCGTCTCGGTGTTGCGCAGCCTCTGAGAGCCGCCACGGGGGAGACGCACGTCACCGCGGCTCCTGTCACAACTCGCCGGGCCGCACTGTCATAGGGGTGTAACCAGCAACAACGGCGTAGGAGTGCACCATGGACGCTCGGTTGAACCTCTTCGGCAACCCGGTCGCAGCAAAGGTCCTGAGGCACGTCACCTCGGCAAGCAAAGCGATCGAGAGCTCGGGGCTGCCGGCCGCCACACAGGAACTGGTGAAGATCCGTGCCAGCCAGATCAACGGGTGCGGCTTCTGCACCGACATGCACACGAAGGATGCGGCACAGGCCGGGGAGACGTCGGTGCGCCTCAACCTGGTCGCGGCCTGGCGGGAGGCCACGGTGTTCACCGAAGCCGAGCGCGCTGCCCTCGAACTGGCGGAGCAGGGCACCCGCATCGCCGACGCCGCGGGCGGTGTCAGCGACGAGGCATGGGCGAATGCCGCCAAGTACTACGACGAGGAACAGCTCGGCGCTCTGGTGTCCATCATCGCCCTCATCAACGCCTTCAATCGGCTGAACGTCATCGTCCAGCAGCCCGCGGGCGACTACCAGCCCGGCCAGTTCGGATAACGAGCGGAGTGGGCCGTCCCCGGCCGGATAGGTTGATCGGATGCCGGAAGCTCTGATCATCGGTGGGACCGGCCTGGTGGGTCGGGCGGTGGCGCGACGGTTGCTGGCCGACGGGTGGACGGTCAGCGTCACAGGTCGCGATCCGGCCCACCTCCCCTCCGACGTCGCCGCGGCGGGCGCGCGTTTCGTCGCGGCCAACCGTGACGACGCCGAAGCGCTCGCGGCGGCGGCAGGCGTCGGAGCGGACCTGCTCGTGGACTGCATCTGCTACACCGCCGCGCAGGCCGAGCTGCTCCTCCCGCTGGCGCGGCAGGCGACCTCGACGGTGATGATCTCCACCAAGGCGGTGTACGTCGACGACGCCGGCCGTCACACCAATTCGGACATCCCGCCCCGGTTCGCCGGGCCCGTGACCGAGCAGCAGCCCACCATGGCGCCGGGCACCATGGACTACAACTCCCGCGAGGGATACGGCGCGAACAAGGTCGCTGCCGAGCATGTGCTGCTCGACAGTGGGTTGCCGGTCACCGTGCTGCGGCCGTCGAAGATCCACGGCCAGGGGAGCCCCCTGCCGCGCGAGTGGCACTTCGTCAAGCGCGCCCTGGACCGGCGACCCGTCGTGTTGCTGGCAGCAGGTGGCACCGGTAGGGACCACACCTCGGCGGCGTCGAACCTCGCGGCGCTCGTGCAGGTGGTGGCCGAGCGCCCCGGGCGACGGATCCTCAACGCCGCGGACCCGGACGCACCCGATGGGCTCGCCATCTCCCGCGCGGTCGCCGCCGTGGTCGGCCACGAATGGAGAGAGGTGTTGCTCGACGAGGCCGCGCCACGTGGCCTCGGCGAGCACCCCTGGCACACACTGCCGCCGATCGTCCTGGACATCGGCGCCGCATACGCGCTGGGCTATCAGCCGGTCGGGGACTACGCGACCACCGTCGCCGACTCGGTGCGTTGGTTGGTCGAGGAGTCCCGCATGGACGGTGGTGCCCAACTGCCGCCTGGGCTGGATGCGGCTTCCTTCCGCGGTCGTTTCGACTACGCCGCTGAGGACGACTATCTGGCCCGGCACAGCTGACCTTGCCAGTTTCGGGTATCGCGAGTGGGAGTTGCGGATGCCTGAGTACGTCTATCCGCTGGACTACGGCTACCTGGAGGGCACGGACGGCGGCGACGGGTCGGGAATTGATATCTGGCGGGGGGCCGCCCGTCACCGTGGTGTGACGGCCGTGTTGTGCACGTTCGACCCGGTCAAGCGCAATGCGGAGCTCAAAATCGTCATGGACTGTACGGACGATGAATTGGCGGAGATCGAGTCGTTCTATCGGCCGCAGCCTCAGGCGGTCATAGTGGTTCGACGTCCTGGCTGAAGCGCCGACCGATCACGGCCGTGGCCGCCGACCGAGCGGAGCCTGCAGTCGCCACCGGATACGCTCGGCCACGTCCGGATCCGGGCCGCGCGGGTCCGCAGCAGCGACTCGACGGCTGGGCCTCAGGCGACCTCTCCCTCGCGGGGCTTCCTTTCGGAGATGATCGCGCGTTGCCCCCGGCGTGGACCTCGGCGAGATGATCGAGGACTCGGGCGACATCGAGTCATCCCGTCGAGCTCCGGTGTCTGGTTCGCGTCGGTGCGGGACGAGTCGGCTTCGGCGAGGTCCATTTCGCGGCTGCTGTCGAGCCGCTGTTCGAATGGTCGTGATGCGCGGCCGGCGGTGCTTGCCGCTTTCGTCGTCGCGCTCGCTGTGTGAAGTGCTCGACCGGCACTCGGGGCCAAACCGTGGAAACCCTCCGTGGTTCCGTTGAAGCGCGAAGCCTCGGCCTCTGCTCGTTATCTCGTACTCGTCTGGCTTCCCTGTCCATCGCGCAGCTGCACGCCGTGGATGGCTGCGTTCGCCGGCCGCACCGGCCGGCTGGGGCGCCGACGATGGGTTGGTCGGTAGGGCGGGCCGATGGATCCGGCACCGGATGGTCATCATCGTGTCACCGTGATGGCAGCCGGGCGGCCCCCTGCTGTTCACCTCGAGGCGACATCGTCCTTGTCGATCACTTCACGGGGTTCCTGCCGGTTGCTGACGTCTCGCGACGGGCCGGACCCAGCGTCGGAGTGGTGGTGAGGGGTTGTTCGCGGGTCGCTGCCTCGGGCGCGACGTGCGGTCCCCTCGGTGCGGGTTTTTCGTGTGTCTTCCCTTTCTCGGCCATGTGCCCGCTGGTGCGGGTGTCTGTGTGGCTGTCTCGTCGGTGACGTCAGGAGTCGTTGGTCATGGGTGTGGTGTCGGTGCGCGATGGTGGGGCCGTGGGCCTCGCTGTGCGTGCCCCTGCGCCTGTGCGGTTGCGGCTCTCGCCGGTGGAGCGGTTGTTGTGGGTGCTGCGTTGGCTGGTGGGTCTGGCCGGTGCGGTGGTGGTGCTGTGGGTGGGGGCGGCGTTCTTGATGGCGTCGCCTGCGTCCGCGGCGGTGGTGGTTCCGGTGGCTGCTCAGCAGGTTGTGGCGAAGGGAGGTAACAGCAAATCTGCGGGTGGTAGTGGTTCTGGTTCTTCGGGCTCCTCTGGTTCCGGGAAGTCGACGGGGAAGTCGGAGAGCAAGTCCGAGAAGCAATCCGGTTCAAAGTCGTCGAGTGCGAAGTCGTCGAGCTCGAAGTCCGGGTCGACGTCCGAGAAGTCCAGTTCCAGGAAGGTCGATTCGAAGCCGGCTCCCAAGACGAAGGCAGAGCCGAAGTCCGACTCGAAGTCGGCGCCCAAGACGAAGTCGGACTCGAAGCCGGCCCCGACGGCGGAGTCGAAGTCGGAGAAGGATTCCGGCGGCGAGAAGCCGGCGCCCAAGACGAAGCCGGCGCCGACGGCGAAGGTGACCCCGGCGTCGGAGTCGAAAGCGTCTCCGAAGTCGAAGTCGGCGCCGAAGGTGGAGTCGAAGTCGGAGAAGAAGTCCGGCGGCGAGAAGGTTGAGCCGAAGGCGGCTCCCAAGTCGAAGTCGGCCCCCAAGGCTGCGTCGAAGTCGAAGTCGGATTCGAAGCCGGCCCCGAAGAACTCCGCGTCGGAGCGGAAGCCGGGTGGGCGGGATGGTGCCTCGGGTTCGAGCGATGCTCCCCGGGCGACGAATCTGCGGGTCGAGAACGTGGGCGCCGTAGAGAAGAAGGCGGCGCCCAAGCAGACAGCGTCGACAATCGCGGCGGCGGGGAAGGTGACGCCGAAGAAGGCGGTGGAGACGACGACCGTCGGGAAGCCGGTGGGTACGACCTCGGCCACGCAGAGTGGAAAGGCCTCTGTGAAGCCGGGCGAAAAGGGTTCGGCCACCGCGCGGCAAGAGCTGGACGGTCTGGCGAAGCGTGTCGGGGCTGCGGCGGGTAAGGCGATCGATGGCCCGGCCGCGGCCAAGGCTGTGAAGGGAGCAGTCGCAGAGCTCACCCGATCCGGTGCCGCGGCGGCGACCGTCAAGAGTGCGGCGGCGGATCGTGTCGCGGCCGGTGCTGCGGCGCCGCGGGCGGGGGCGAAGACGGGCGTGGGGGCGGCGACCCTAACCGCGGGTAAGACGGCGGCGGCTAAGACAGGGGCGGCGGCGAAGACGGCTGCGGTGGCTGAGATGGTCGCGGGGGCGAAGACGGCGGCGGCTAAGACCGCGGCGACGGGTAAGCCGGCTGCGGGGAAGACCGCGGCCGCGGCGAAGACCGCGGCGGTGGGGAAGACAGCCGCTATGGCCAAGACGGCGGCGGCAGCGAAGACGGCCGCGGTGGCTGAGACGGTCGCGGGGGCGAAGACGGCGGCGGCTAAGACCGCGGCGACGGGTAAGCCGGCCGCAACCGGTGAGCCGGTCGCCGCGGGCAAGACGGCCGCGTCGGGAAAGACAGCGGTTGTGGCGAAGACCGCGGCGGCGAAGACCGCGGCGGCGGCCAAGACAGCGGCGGCGGCCACGACGGCGGCGGCCAAGACGGCTGCGGCGGCGAAGACGGCAGCGGCGGGGAAGGCCGCGGGTGTGGTTCGGGGTGCTGAGCCGTCGCCCGCGGGGTGTGCGGCAGGGCGCGCTCGGGGTTGCACCGAGGCGGCGTTGTTGCGGTCGGGTGTGTCGTCGGCGGTGGGTTCGCGTGCTCCTCCTTCGGATGAGACCGACGACCGGTATTCGGCGGGCCGGCTCGGCGAGCGGCAGGAGTACGACGATTCGGCGGAGCAGACCGAGCGGGTGCTCGAGGGCCGGATCAAGGTGGATCAGAGCAAGGAGCGGTTGGCGGCCGAGAAGAAGAAGGTTGCTTCGGGTGAGGTGACCAAGGCCGCGTACGCGAAGGATGAGAAGAAGCATCAGGATCTGGTGAAGCAGGTCGCTGCGGATCGCGCGGAGCTTTCGCCGGATCGGGTTGAGCTGGTTGATGAGGTTGTTGATGGGCATCGTGCGCTGACTGCTTCCGAGAAGCAGTTGGCGGCGGAGGAGAAGAAGGTCGCCGCGGGGACGGTGACGAAGAAGGCGCATGCGCAGAACGTCGCGAAGGTCGAGGCGCAGCGCGATGAGGTGTACGAGGCCACCGACGAGTTGATGGCTGCGACCGATAACGATGTGTCGGATTCGGCGCCGAGCCGTGTGCGTGGTGAGGGCTCGGCAGCGGGGTGCGGATCGAGTGGGGCGTTCGTCGAGTGCGGCTCGGTGAGTAAGAGCGCCGACGGTGCCAAGGACTCCGATCGGTGTGTCGCGTTGGCCGGGGTGTCGTCCGGCTGTGGGGTGACGACCTCGTCGGGTGAGTCCAAGGGCTCGGCCTCCTGCACCCTCTCCGGTGCCGACCAGGGCTGCGGCAGCAGCACGTCGAGCCGTGCCGAGGACGGCACTGTCAACACCGCCTCCGCGCGCTGCACGGGTGACGTGTCCGAGTGTGGGCAGAGCAGCCGCGCGACGCCGGAGGGGTCTGCGACCGCCTGCCGGACCGGCGCCGGGGCCTGCCAGGGGGAGAGCAGCGGGCCGTCCCACGAGGATGTGGACGCGCCGGCGACGGTGAAACGGGAGAAGACCGCGGCGGCGGCCTCGTGCACGGGTCGGTGCGACACGAACACCTACGCCGACTCCGGCGGGGCCGAGGCAGGGTGCACGACCGGCGCCGGGGCGTGTGACACCTCCAGTTCCGGTGCGGCGACCGACCGGGCGGACGCCCGGCTCGCCTCCACAGTGGAGGCTCAGGACAACACGGCGGCACAGGGCAACACGGTGAAGGGCGAGGACGCTCGCCGGGCGAGCAGCACCGCGCACTGCGAGGCGGCTGCCGCGGGCTGCGGGACGTCCAGCTCCGTGAACGTCGGCGACCGCCGGTCGGACGACGGTGCACAGGCGCGCGCCGAGACCCGCTGCGCCGACGGGGCGACCGGCTGCACCGGCCGCGCGACCTCCACCACCAGCGCGACCGACCGGGCCGACACCGAGCGCGCCGAGACCGGCACCGCGACGGCCGCGACCAAGCCTGCCGCGCCGGAGGCGACCACCACCGGCACCGCGAACTGCACCGTGACGGGCGGGGGCTGCTCGGCGGAGTCCGGCTCGGGCCACGGCGACACCGCCGGGAAGCGGGATGCGGGCGGTGCGAGCACTGCGGCCGTCGAGGTCGACTGCGATGGCGCCGGCTGTAGCGGGAACGGGCGGGCCGCCACCACCGGCAGCGCGAAGGGACTGACGGCCGGCGCCGAGCGCGCGAGCAACGGCGCGGCCACCTGTGAGGCGGCCGGCGGCGACTGCCGTGCCGACAGCGGCACACGGGTCGGCAGCAGCACCGACCGGCAGGGCGACGTCCGGCCGGCCTCTTTCGACGGCGACGCGCCGAGCGTCACGACCGACGGCGACGGCTTCGCGAGCAGCACGGCGAGTGCGAACGTCGACTGCGGCGATGCCACGGCTTGCACGGGCAAGGCCGCCACGACGACCAACGGCAAGGTCACCGGCGCGGCGGCTGCCGGCGCGAAGCCGGCAGTGCGGACCACGAGCGGCTCCTCGACGTGCGAGACCACGGCCGGCATCTGTGGTGCCGAGTCGGCCTCCGAGGTCACCGACACCGTCGCACGCACCGACGGTGTGCATGCCGCCGCGGACGGCGCGCCCGGGCGGGAGCTGGCGGCGTCCAGCACGGCCGGGGCGCAGGCAGACTGCGCCGTCGCCGAGTGCCGCGGTGCCGCCACCAGCACGACGACCGGAGCCGCCTCGGGCGACGTGGTCGGCGTGCGGGACAGCACGGCCACCACCAACTGCACGGTGCACGGCGCGGGCGGGAACTGCTCCACTGCTACGGACACGACGGTCGCCGACCGCGACCCGGCCGATGCCGCCGAGGGTGTGACCGCGGCGTCCGGCCCCGTGAGCGTCTCCCACGCGTCGGCGCAGGTGCGCTGCGACGGCGCGGACGGCACCTGCGGCGGCACGGCGTCGAGCTCGACGAGCGCCCGCGACACGGCGGTGTCCCCGCAGGCCCGCGGCACCCGCGCGACCACGGACTGCACCGTGACGGGTGGCGGCTGTGCCGGCGAGGCCACGTCGGCCGCGTCCTCCGCCCCGGACTTCGTGGTGGTCGACCCCGAGACCGGGAAGCCGGTCGCGGGACAGCCGGCCAGTGGCCCGAGCTCCACTGCGTCGTCGAGCGCGAGCCTGCAGTGTGCGGACGCGGGGTGCTCGGGTGTGGTGAACACCCGCACCGAGGCCTGGGACGGTGCCGTCAACGGCGGAGCGCCGCGCGTCTCGACCGGTAGCGCGACCTGCGACGGCGGCACCGGCGGCTGTGATGTGCGGTCGGTGTCGACTGCCTCGACCGGGGCCGGTGCCGCGCTGGCGCTGGCCGGTGACCAACCGCAGGTGGACGCGAACGGCGACCCGAAGCCCGTCAACACCTCGAGACTGACCCCGGGACCGTCCGCGGCGTCGGCCGCCGGTGCGGCGCTGACCTGTGAGGGTGAGACCCGCTGCGACGGGAAGGTGACCAGCAAGGCCACCGCGACCGATCCGGCGGTGTCGCCGGGCCCCCGCGGCTCGCACAGCGAGGGCACCTGCGAGGGCGTCGCCGGTGGCGTCTGCCAGGCGGTGACGAACTCGGGCGCTTCCTCCGGCCCGGACGCCAACATCATCGCGCCGCTGGTGCATGCCCGCTCCACCGCGAACGCCACGGTCAGCGAGGGCAGCATCGGCCCGTCCGACGGGTCGAGCCGGTCTGCAGACCAGCAGCAGGATGACCGGCAGCAGGGCGGGCCGGACGGGCAGGACCAACCGGCGACGCTGCCGGCACCGGTGGCGCCGGGATCGAGCGCGAACTCCGGCGGCCCGACCGTGCCGGGCGCGTCGAGCTGGACGATGGCATCGGCCACCATGGACTGCGCCGGCAGCGGGAGCACCTGCACCGGCACCGCGCGGACGTCCGCGTCGGGTATCGACGGCCCGAACACGCTGAACGGGGCCGGCGGGGCGCGCGGTCCTCCGGCGACCGGCACCACCAGCTCCAGCAGCAGCTGCACGAGTGACCAGAGCGGCTGCCATGTCCAGACCGACTCCTCCGCGGGGTCCGGCCAGGTCGTGGCCGACATCGTCGCGGAGAAGCAGAACACCACCGCCGAGCAGTTGGCCGCCGAGGCCGAGCAGGCGGAACAGGCAGCCGCCGACGCCGCGCGTGTCGTGAGCCGAGCGAATGCCACCGCCGAGCAGAAGAAGGCCGCCACCGACGCTGCCCAGGCAGCGACGCAGGCACGCCAGGCCGCCACCGAGGCCGCCGACCTGGCCGCACGGCCGGTCACGGATGCGCCGGCGACCCTGTCGCAGTCGGGCGCGAGCGCACAGTGCGCCGGTATCGGATGTGCCGCGGTCACGACCGGCGGCACGGACGGCACGCCGGGACGTACGCAGACGACCGCGGGCTGCGCTGCCGCCGAGAGCGGCTGTGCGGTGGCGAGCGACGCGACCGCGTCCGCTCAGCGCGACTCCGGCCGGACCACCGGCACGGGCAACAAGGCGAAGCCGATCCCGGGCGTCTCGGGTGCCGGTCAGGCCGCTTCGCAGATCGTCTGCCCGGAGGCCGGCTGCACCGGTTTCGCGTCCGGGACCACGACGGCCGTCGCCGGTCCGAACGGCCGGCAGAGCCGTAGCACCGCCATCGGCGAGACCCGCTGCGACGGCAGCACCGCGTGCCAGGCGCAGATCCTGGCAACCACCGAGACCTCGACCACCGCGCCGGGCGCGAAGGCGGGCGAGCGGTTCGCCGTCACGTCCGCCTCGATCACCGCGGCCTGCGACGACGGCACCGCGACCGGCTGTGCGACCCGCGCGTCGAGCGCGACCACGGCCGTCGGTGGCCCGGCAGTGCGCGGATCGTCGACCGCGACCTGCGCCGCGGCAGGCGTCTGCCAGGCCGGCACCAGCGGGAACGCCGCAGACCGCGCTGCCCAGGTCAGCGCCGACTGCACCGGCATCGCGTGCCGCACCCACACCGAGGGCAGCGCCCAGGCGGCCGCGCCGGGCGGCACCACCAAGGCCACCTCCCGAACCGACTGCACGGCCGGGGCAGGCGGTCGGTGCACGGGCGCCGGCGGGGTGGGCGCCACCGCTGAGGGGTCGGAGGCCTCCGCCGCGTGCCAGGGCGGCGATGGCTCGACCTGCCGGCAGAGCTACTCCTCGACGAGCAGCGCGAGCAGCCGGACCGCCGGGAACCGGGCCGCGGCGGCCGCCCGCTGCGGCGGCACGGGCGGGGCCGGCAGCGGATGGTGCGCCACCAGCGCCTCGGCGCAGACCGACGCCGGCGGGGCGATCGCCGCAGCGGCGTGCCAGGGCAGCGCGGGCTCGAACTGCACCCACAGCTACCGGGCGAGCAGCTCTGCCTCCGGCGCCGCGGGCGGCGCGAGTGCGCGTGCGCGTGCGTCCGGGTCGGGCTCGGGGACGGTCGGGGGCGGGTACGTCGCGACCAGCGCTGCGGTGTCGGTGCGGCCCGGCAGCGCGCAGGCCTCGGCGTCCTGCACCGGCAGCGCCGGCGTCAGCTGCAGCCACTCCTACGGCGCGCGGGCGTCCGCGTCGGCCGCGTACGGCGGCAACCGGGCGAGCGCGAGTGCGTCCGGCTCGGGCGGTGGCGGCCAGGGCGGCGGTGGGGTGGCGGTGTCGGCGCAGGCGTCGGCGGGCCCGGGGTACGCGTCGGCGAGCGCGTCGTGTGCGGGCGCGGCGAACTGCCGTCATTCCTACAGTGCGTCGGCGTCGGCGTCGGCGGCGTACGGAAGCAACCGTGCGTACGCGAGCGCGTCGGGGTCCGGCGGCGGGGGCCAGGGCGGCGGTGGGGTGGCGGTGTCGGCGCAGGCGTCGGCAGGCCCGGGGTACGCGTCGGCGGGCGCGTCCTGTTCGGGCGCGGCAAACTGCCGCTACTCGTACTCGGCCAGTGCGTCGGGCTCGGCGTCCTACGACGACGGCACGCACCGCAGCTGGGCGCACGCCTCGGCGAGCGGTTCGGGCGGCGGTTCGGGCCCAGGTGGCGGCGGGCTGTCGGTGTGGGCGCAGGCCCGCGCGGGGAAGGGCTACGCGAACGCGTCGGCGGGCTGTTCGGGCGCGGCGAACTGTTCGGTGTCCTACTCGAGCCACGCCGAGGCGTCGAAGACGGTGGGTGGGCAGCACGGCGAGGCGTGGGCGAACTGCTCGGGCGGTGGTTCGGGTGGGTCCTGTGGCTCGTACGCCACGGTGGAGGTCGACGCCGAGCACGCGACGGCGCAGGCGGGGTGTTCGGGTACCGGGGCGTGCTCCACGCACTATGCGACGCGGTCGGCGTCCTCGGCGTCGGGACCGGGGATCAGCGGTGACTCGGGCGGGAACTGTTCCGGCGGGGGCGCGGCGGGTGGGTTCTGTGGCACCGGTTCGACGGCTCACTACGACCCGAAGACGGGCAAGCTCGAGCTGACGTCGTACTGCGCGACCAAGGGCGGCTCCTGCAGCCGCTACGCGAACATCGACATCGATGCGGCGTCGCCGAACGGGGAGCTGACCGGGAAGGGCCAGGTGCGCTGCTCGGGCGGGGTCGGCTCCTGTGGCATCGCGGGAGTGGCGAAGTACGAGCCGGCGAGCAGGGACGCGAAGGGCAACCCGGTCCCGCCGACGCTGGTGATCGGCACGGGCTGCGAGACCGAGGGCGGCGGGTCGTGTACGCAGACCTCGCGAGCGGACGCGAAGATCGCCTCTCCCGACGGGAAGATCACCGGCACCGCGACGTCGCAGTGCGCCGGCACGACCGGCTGGTGCTCCACGGTCGTCGGCGGTGCGTTCAACCAGGAGACAGGGCGGATCGACGCCTACGCCGACTGCGCGGGGGGCGGCGCGAGCACGTGCACGAAGTCCGAGTCGCACTTCACGGGTCAGGTGTCCGGACCGGGGCAGGCCACGCCCAACGGTCCGACGGCCGGCGAGGTGTCGGGCAACGGCCGCGCCGACTGTGCGAAGACCTCGGGTGTGTGCTCGGTCTCCGGCGTGTTCAAGTACGTCCCTGCGAAGTATGAGCAGGGCAAGGACGGCAAGCAGGTTCTCGTCTCGGCGCGGGTGAACGTGGAGACCAGCTGCTACCCGAAGGGTGCGGGGTGCACCCAGGAGGCGCACGTCTCGGGCGAGGTGACGCAGCAGGGCGAGGACGCGAAGCACACCGGCCGCGCCGTCGCCGACTGCGCCGGCGCCGGTGGGACGTGCTCGCTGACCGGGTCGGTGGCCTACAACGCCGAGACCGGGCGGGTCGAGGCGTTCACCGACTGCTCTGTTGCGGACGGCGGGGTGTGCTCGCGTTCGGAGACCCACACCGAGGCGTGGGCGCAGTCGCCGGACGGCAAGGTGACCGGGACCGGCAAGTCCGACTGCGTGCAGCCGGGCGGGGGCGGGAGCTGCTCCGCGGTGTCGGTGGCCAAGTACCAGGCCGAGTACACGAAGTACCCCCCGAAGTGCACCAGCCCGAGTGGATGTTTCCAGCCGCGCCCGACGACCGTCCCGGAGCAGGTGGCGTCCGGCGCAGGGTGCGAGGCCAGCGGTGCGGACGGTGGCGCTGCGGCGTGCAGCTACAGCTCCTCGGCAGGCGGGACGCGAGAGGCCCCGGGTGACGACGGCGGGCTGAGCGGCACGGTCCGCGCCACCTGCTCCGACGGTGCGGCCGGCTCCGGTGAGTGCTCGACGGTGGCGAGCGTGACGGTGGACGCCGAGCAGCACAAGGTCGACGTGATCTCTTCGTGTGAGGGCGCCGAGGGAGTCAGCTGCTCGTACTCGGGGAAGGCATCGGCGGATCACGAGTCCGGCAAGAACAACGCCGCGTCGGACAAGAGCTGCGGGACGACGAAAGCCGGTACCTGCTCGTTGAGCGTGAGCGCGTTCGCCGCGGGTGGCGATCAGGAGCGGCAGGGTCAGGCGGTGGCGTCCGGGTTCTGCACCGACTCGAACGGCACCTGCTCCGGGGAGTTCCGCACGCACGTCGACTCCAACCGCGACACCCTCTCGGACTGCCACTCCTCCGACAGCGGGTTGTGCTTCGGGTTCGCTTCCCCGAAGACGGCCCGGTCCGGGGGCGAGGTCGAGGACGGCGGCACCCTCAACCTGCACTCCAAGGCGCCGGGCCGGGAGGAGAGCACGCAGTGCTCGAACGCATCGCCGTGCGGCGAGGCGTGGGTCGAGGAGCTGGGCGGCAAGTACGGCGTCCTGGATGTGGATGCGAAGAAGTCCGTCGGAGGGTTCTTCAAGAACCTGGGCCGTGACGGCGGCTCGGTCGTCGTGCACGCGGTGCCCGGGCTGGTCACCTCGGTCGGGACCGAGGTGAAGAGCTGGGTCACCGTGGAGGAATGGGGTGACGGTCTCGGCGGGTATGCGGAGCACCGGCCGTTCACCGGCGGGATCGCCCAGGGTGCGGTCAACTTCTACGACCGCTGGCTGGACGACGGCGGTGACTGGGACAGGCTCGGGGACGACTACTACTTCGCCCCGGTGTCGACGACGCTGGAGGACGTCGGCACCGTGTCGCTGGCCGCCCTCGGGGCCGGTGTGGTCGTCAAGGCCGTCTCGATGGGGGCCAAGGCCGGCGGCGCGGTCGCCGCCACCACGGCCGCGACCACCGGGCTGCGTGGTGCGGTGACCTCCGCGCGCGGCATGGCCGCACGTGCCGCGCCCACCCTCGACCTTGCCGCCAGTAGGGCGTTCCGGGTTGCCAACGCGACGGGCAACATCGCATTCGCCCCCTACAAGCTGAACTTCGCGGCCGGACGGGCTCTTGTCGGCGGGGTCTCGAAGGGCGCGATCGCACCGGCTGCACGGGCTGCGGCCGCCGGTTCCGCCGCCCTGCGGGCCCGCGGCGTGGCGGCCGTCGAGAACGGGCGGCCCGCCGCCGGGATCTACCACATGGCCGGGGCGAGCACGCTCGGACGCGTCGGGAGCGCGCTTTCGACCTCGGCCCGCGCCGGCAGTGTGATCCAGCAGGGCGGGATCTTCGGTCGCACTGTCCACATCGGCTCCGTCAGGGAGCGCGTCACCGCGGCCCATCCCGTGCGCATCCCGGGCTTGCTGAGCACCATGCGTGCCCACAGCACCCTCGGCCTGCCGTTCGGTCGCGTCGCAAGCCCGAGGGACGTGGAGGTGGCCCGTCAGAACGCGTCGCTCGCTGCGCGTGGCATCGATCTGCCGACCGCGGCCGGGCGCCCGACCTCGCTCGACCGTGTCGTGGGCCGCGGGATGGCCGACAGGATCCGGCAGAACCGGATTGCCAAGGCGCACGACGTCGTCCTCAAGGAGCAGGTCCTGCGCGGCGGGATGGGTCGCGGCAGGCCGGCCCTCCTGTCCGGGGCGGACGTCTCGCTCGCACAACGGGCCGCCACCGACCAGGTCCTCGCACGCAGCACGCCGATCGCGGAGCTGACGCCTGCGCAGCTCGCCGAGCTGAGCGGGGTATCGGCCCGGGAGATCAGCCGGGCGGGTTGCCGCGGCGTGTGCGTGGTCGAGGGCCTCAACCGCGACGTCACCGCGAACGGTGGGGCGCCGGACGGTGTGATGTTCGGCCGCGGCGGCCGCATCTACGTCGACGCCCAGGTCATGGGTGCGTTGCGGGACGGGCGACTGGCGCCTGACGCGCTGGCCGAGCTGGTTCGCCACCAGACCGACGGGCTCAGCTCCCGTGGACGCGCGAACGAGGACCTGTACTCGCTGCCCGACCTCTCCCCGCTGGCCGATGACGTCGCCGCCTCGTACCGGGGTGCCAGCGGGACGCTGCCGGCGGGCACCTACCGGGCCGGTGCCCGGACGGCGCAGACCGGCGAGATGAGCGCCGCCCACGGGCCCCGCGCTGCGCCGACCCGCGACGGCACTGTTTCCCGAGGCGGTGCCGACCGGTCCGCCGACCTCACAGGAGCCTCGCGGAGCCAGAGCCAGCGGCCTGGTCAGGAGCCGCCCCCGCGCGGGCCCGGGACCAACCAGAGCCAGCCGGTGTCGCCGGCGGTACCCACCGGCGAGCGGGCCGGCGGAGCTCGACCACAAGGCTCCGGCGGCGGCCCGGATCCGCTCCCAGCGCAACCGGGCACGAGCGGCGGCCCGCGCCTGCAGCCGCAGGAGACGTCACCCGTTCCGACCCGGGACGGGCATCAGACCATGCCCGACCCCACCGCGGGCGAGCTGAACCTGCCCCCTCCGGGGACCAGGTACACCCTCGAGACGCCGGGTGGCTCGCGGGTCACGATCGAGATCGTGGCGCGCCCCGAGCGGAGCAGCGCGCGCGTCGAGGCGCTCCAGCGACGCGTCACCGACGTGGAGTCCCAGCTGCGGGATGCGCGCACGGAGCAGGGGGAGGCCGTCCGACAGGACGTCGCGACGAACCGGCAGCTGAACGCCGAGCGAGTCCGGCTCCAGGCCGAGCTCGACCGGCTGCGGCAACCGACGGACGCCCGCGGGTTGGGCGCGACCGACGTTCCCGGCCTGCACCACCGTGAGGTCGGACCGCCGGTCGAGGTCGCCCCCGGCGTCACCGTGCGGCGTGTCGAGGTCTCGCCCCAGCGAGAGGCGAGCCGTGCGCAGCGCATGGCGGCGGTCGAGGCCCGGCTGTCGGAGATCCAGGCCGCGTTGGGCGACCGCAGTGCGACGGCCGCAGCCGGAGCACGCATCGAGGCGCTCGAGACACAGCTGGACGGGCTACGACACCAGCTGGCGGGGGAGCGCGCCGCGCTCGACACGCCGGGGCTGATCGACCTGGACCTGCCGCTCGGTGCCGCGGGCCGCGCTGGGGTGGACCCGCCGGTGCGCAAGGCGCCGGCGGAGATGGGCGAAAGCCTGCCCGAAGCACCGACCGCGGGCGTGCGACAGGTGCGCTGGCACAACGTGAAGGCCGTGGCGAAGGAGCTCTTCGTCAAGGTCGTCATGACGAGTGCCGTGGTCGGCTACTCGCTGATCCCGCACACGCAGGGAGCAGCGGCCCACGTGCCGCAGGTGAGATCGCCGCACGTCGCGGTCGACGCCGCAACCGCTGCCAGATCCGCGTCCGACGGGCCTCTCGGACCGGCACGCGCTCGGACCGAAGCCCCGGCGCCGCGTACGACGGAGACCGGCAACCCGACTGCCGGCGTGCTCGACCGGGCTTCGCGCCCCACGACCGCCGCGGACGGCACGACCGGCGTCCGGCCGGTCGCCGACACGGTGCTCGACGTGCCGCGCGCGGATCCCGTGGCGGCCGGTGCCCGAGCCGCGACGGAGCTCGGACCCGACGGTGTAGGTGCGCGCCCGGCGGCCGACCGGCAGTCGTCTCCGGACCGGCCGGCGGCGCCAGGAGACCCGGGATCCGCGCAGCCGTCACCGGCCGTCCCACTGCCGTCCGCGCCCGTCGCCCCGACCGTCAGCACGGGACCGGTCCCGGTGTGGGACCGGCGACTGCAGGATGTCGACGGCAGGGCCCACATCCGGTTGTTCGGGCAGAACCTCTCGGTCGCCGAGACTCGCCGGCCTGGCGAGATCAGCGCGGCCGAGTGGGCGACGTACACGCCCGCCCAGCGCGCAGAGGCGTGGTACGCGGCGGCCGACGCCGCGCGTCATCAGCAGCAGCTCGGCGAGCTCTCCGGTGCGATCGCCGATCTCGGCGGGCTGCAGCAGTCCCTGGACCGGAGGATCCGGACGTTCGAGCGCGAGACCGCCGTGATCCGGGCCAAGGCGGGCCTGCCCACCGGTCGGGGGACCGCGGCCGATCGCGGCAGGCGGCCCGAGGTGAGTTGGCAGCACCAGGCCGAGCAGGCGGTGGCCGAGCTCGCGCAGATGCGCGAGGAGCGGGCAGCCGTGCAGGCGCGGCGGGGGGATCTCGAGCGGCAGCGCGCCGAGCTGGTCGCCGAACGTGACACGACGTCGTGGCTGACCACGTTCGGCGCGCCGCCTGGCCTGCAGGACTTCGCGGCCGTGGCTCGTGGCTACGGTGACATGCACCGGACGATCGCCGAGAGCAGCCGCGGTGGGCGCAGGCAGCTCGCGCAGGTGGAGCGCTACCGGGAGCGTGGCTACACGTCCGTGCAGGTGCGAGATGCGGTGTGGGCGCAGCGGTTGGGCCGCCGGCTCCTGCACCGGGCGCCCGCCGCGGTGGCCGGGGATCTGCAGCGGTTCGTCGCCGCGGGCGACCGCGCTGCCCTCATGACGATGATGACAGCGGGGCTGGCCGGCGAGCTGGGCGACAAGGTCCTCGCCCGCTTCGCCGCCCGCCACGGCCTGCCGTGGGGCAGCGCCACGCGAGCCGAGCTGCTGGCCGGGTTGCCCACGACGATGAAGGCCGCCTGGCGGGCCACGCAGCCGCCGCGCAACGCGGCTTGGGAGGACACCGCGAACCGCAACCGCGCCGTGTTCGCGTGGGGCGCGGGAGCGACCGTGCTCAGCCTGCTCGGCGGAGGCGTCGCGATCCTCGGCACGTCCGGCGCGGCGGCGGTGATGACCGCCGGGCTCGGGGCGGCGGCGGTCAGCGCGGCGGTGCTGCACCTCGTCCCGCAGGCGCTGAGGATCCGGGGCCCGCCTGCGGTGGCCCGGATGGTCGCGGCGGCAGCGGGGCTGTCGGCCGCGCTGCTCACCGGCGTCCCGGCCCTGGCCGGAGCCGGTGCCACGACGCCGGCTGTCATGGCCGGTGCGACGGCGGGTGCGGTGCTGTTCGCGGCCCGAGGCATCACGGCTTCGGTCTCCGTTGAGCGCACCACCGGCCTGACGAGTCGTCTGGTCCGTGTCGCGGTGCACGCAGCGGTCGTGGTGGCCATCGCCGCCCCGCTGGTCGCGGGTGTCGCCGCGGCCGCGTCGGCCGACACGGCCACCGCGGTCGGTACCCCTGTCGCGTCGCTGACCGTGCCCCAGGCACTGACGGTTCAGCGACGCGACGTGCTGTCCCGGCTGGCGGCCGGCCTCGGCGTGTCCGAGGACACGCTGGCCGCGGCGAACAGCGGACGCTTCCCGACCGCTGCCAGCCGCGACGACATCGAGCCCGGTGAGCGGCTGCGGATTCCCGCAGTCTGGAACGGGACGTGGACGGTGCAGCGGGGCGAGAACCTCACGGTGATCGCCGCGCGGTGGGGTATCGGGCCGGACGCGCTGGCGGACGCGCAGGGCACGCGATTCGCCACTGTCGCCGGCCGCGATCACATCGACGTCGGCGAGCGGTTCGTCGCCCCCGGCTCATCGGCTGCGAGCAAGCCCGGTGACATCGGCAGGCCGAGCGGTACCCCCACGCCCGCGCCCAGCGCGACCCCGACACCGAGCACGAGCCCGACGCCCAGCGCGACCCCGACCACGGTCGGGACGCCGCGGGCGCCGCCGGGCCCGGGCCTGCCGTGGACGACGGTGCGCATCGGTGGGCTGATCGTGCTCAGCGCGGTCGCCGCGTTCTTCGGTGTGCGGGCGGTGCAGAGACACTGGAGCACCATCCGCGGCCGGCCTGCGGCGTTGACGGGTCGCTGGCACTCCAGCCGGGTCGGGGCGTGGGTTGCGCGGGTGCCGGCCGGGCTGCGTGACGCGCCTGGCCGGATCACGGGCTTCGCGCGTGAGCGGTGGCAGGCGGTTGGCGCCGCGGTCCGCGGGTGGCACGCCGCGCTGACGGCCCTGTGGGAGTCGAGCCGGGTCAGGGCATGGGCTGCCCAGGTGCCGGGTGGGCTGCGCGATGCGCGTGGTCGGGTCACGGACGTCGTGCGTGAGCGGCGGGAGACGATCGCCGCGACGCGCAGGCGGTGGGCGGCCGCTCGCACCTTGCGCTCGGTCATGTCGGGGCTGGACGACCCGGTCGCGGACGCCCGATCCGGGCTGGGCGTGGCGCGGGCGGGAGTGGCCTCGGCCGACACCGACCTGGCACGGCTGCAGCGGAGCGGAGTGCGATGGCTCTACGACGGTCCTGGATCGGCACTCGCCGATCGGTGGTCGGCCGCGGCGCGGGACGAGGCTGTCGCCCGGATGTCGGGGATCGACCCGGCGGAGGTGCGGCTGTTCGCCGTGGACGCCACCGCGCCGTCCGGTGCGACCGGGCTGGGCGAGCCGGCTGGGACGTTCCAGGAGCGTCAGGAGCGACTGGCCGCCGAGCTGGCGACGGCGGAGGCGCGGCTGCGTGACGCGGCCGGGCGGGTCGATCAGGCCGGCCGCGCGCTGGTCGAGCGGGAGGCCGAGCGGCTGGCGACGCTGGAGGCGGCGGTTCGCGCAGCGGCCGGAGACGGGCTGCGCCCCGACCGCATCGCTGCGATCAGCGGCCTGAGCGCTCAGCGCGTCCGCGAGATCGTGGGCGACGACCGAGGGCCCGGTTCGGGTCCGTCGGCCTCCGGCGGCGGGCCGGGGTCCGGTACCGGCGGCCCGAACCCGTTGGCCGGTGGACCTGAGCGGCGGTCGGCCCCACCTGCCGGTTCGAACGGTGTCGCCGAGTCGCGGGCGTCCGGGCCGCGCAAGGCCGGACCGCAGCCGCGCTCGCGGGGCCCGCCCTGGCGGAACGGGTTCTTCCCGGGTCGGCGCATGTGGACGGTCGTGCTCCTGACCGGGGGGCTGGTGGCCTCCCTGGCCGCCGTCCGCTACGGCGTCGTCGAGCCGGGCGTGCTGGCGGCGGGGATGGTCTGGTGGCCGGGTCAGCGCAAGGCCACCAAGCAGCTGCGCGAGAAGGTGGCCGACGCGCGTGTACCGCTGGTGCGCGCCGAACAGGCCGAGGCCCTCCTGCAGGAGGTGGTCCGCCGGCACGAGCAGGAGCTCGGCGAGCGGCTGGGCTGGGTGCCGGTTCTCGCGGAGCGGCTGCGTGGCCTGGGCCGCACCGACGACGAGATCGTCGAAGGCCTGGCCGACGCCCTGGGCGCCGGCGCCGTGCGGGTGCGCGCGAGGCTGGCGGACCCGGCACTCGCCGAACAGGTCTCCCTGCCTCCTGCGCTGGAGCAGGCGGTGGCCGACACGGGCCTGTCGCCCGAGCAGCTGTTCGACGCGGCACGGAACGCGGTGACGCGGCGCTCCAGCGCGCTGAGCGAGGCGCTCGCTCCGCTGGACGGGGCGGCCCGGCAGGTGGCCACCGCTCGTATCCGGTACGACGAGCAGACCAGGGCCGCGGCCGTCGCCGCCCGCAACGCCGGAGTCCGGGCCGGTCCGGTACGCCGGGCGACCGGCCTGAATCGCGTACAGGTCACGGAGCTGCAGGCCCACCCGCCGACGCTGCGGGACGCGGCGAGAGCGGTCCGCGCCCGGATCGTCGCCGGTTGGCGAGCCGCCCGTCACGCCATGGGTGTCGCCGGGGACGCCGTTCTCGGCGCTACGCGCAGGGTCGGGCAGCGAGGGGTGGACCGGTGGCGCGCTGCGCGCGTGCTGCGCTCGCAGGTCCGTGCGGTGGCGCAGCTGCGTGCCGTGGCCGGCAGCACCGCACGGTTGCTGCATCGCGAACAGCGGGCGGCGGAGCGGAAGCTGACCACCGAGCAGCTCGGCTGGATCGGGTGGCTGGTGGACGTCAACCCGGCCGGGCAGCCCGACGCACAGCTGGTCCAGCGCCTCGGAAAGGCGCTCGGCCTGCCGGAGAAGACCGCGCGGCGGCTGGTGGCGCGAGCCCGCGGGTTGGACGCCACCCAGGTCGGCCCGCCGCCGGGGAAGCCTGCCTCGGGCGTCCACTTCGAGCAGGCCGTTGCGGCGGTCGGGGCTGCCTTCGCCGAGGCCTTCCCGGGCCTCGCGGGCGCCCGGGCCGCCCACCAGGCGGCGGGGCGAGCGCTGAGCGGCGCTCGGGACAGAGCCGGGTGGATCGTGGCCGACGCCGGGGTGACGCGGGCGCGCGCCGATCGCCGGCTCGACCGTGCCGCGCGGGGCCGGGGCTGGGCCGGATACCGGAACCGGCTCCGGACCGGGCTCGGCCTCGACGTTCCGGTGGCCGAGCGGCACCGGCCGCGACTGGCCGGAGTGGCCGGACTCGGCATCGGAGCGGGCGTGGGCCTCTGGGGCGACGTGCAGCTCGGGGTCGTCGGGGCCGGCGCCGTGACCGGCCCGATCGGGCTGGTCGTGGCCGCGGCAGGGCTCATCGCGGCCGTCCGAGCGGTATGGACGCCGCGGCAGACCCGAGGACCGCCGTGGCGGGCGTTCACCCGCGGGATGCGCACCCACGGCGTGCGCATCGGGGTGTGGCTGGCCGGCGGGTTGGCCGCAGGGATGGCCGGGCCCACGGTGTGGGGCCTGGTCGAGCACGCCTGGTCGGTGCTGTGGCCGGTGTTCTCGCAGCAGCCCGGACTGAGCGGGATCAAGGCACTGCTGGTGCCGCTGGTCTCGGCCGGCCTGGTCTACCGGTACGTGCTGCGGCGGCAGTACGCCAACCAGGGCTCGGGCATGCAGACACGCCCGCGGCGCGCGGCCTCCGTCTCGGCGGTGCTCGCGTACGTGGCCAGCGCCGGGCTCGGCCTCACGAAGGCGTTCGCGTCGACCACCCTGCCGTGGTGGCTGGTCCCGGTCGCGATGGCCATCGGGGCGGGGATCGCGGGCGCGATCGCGCAGCAGAAGGACTTGGGCCGTACCAGGGTGATCAAGTCGGTCGTCACCGGTGCCCTGTCGGCCGCCGTGGCGTTCGTGGTCAGCAGGTTGGCGGGCGGTGTGGCGCCGGGGGCGCTGGCCGACCTGGTCAACGCGGTTGCGGTGGCGATCCTCGTCTACGCGGCGCCCACCGTGATCGCGGAGTACGTCAACGACTGGGTCGGGCGCTTCAGGGCGCCGAAGGCGAAGCGCAAGGCGAAGCAGGAGCAGAAGAACTCCGCCGAGTCGACGGGCAGCGGGGACCGGCAGCGCCGCTTGTTCTACCGCTGGCTCGACTACAAGAACTTCTCCCCGGTGGACACCCGGTTGCTGTTCCGCAAGGCCATGGATCCGGTGCTCGCGGGGCTGGCCGCGATCGCGATCAACCTGTCCTGGGTGAGCAAGACGTGGGTGGACACCCACGACTCGCTCGCTGCGCTGCTCACCCGCTTCGCCGTGGCGGCGGTGACCGTCTGGGCGATCGGGAAGCTCATCCGGGACCCCGACGAGTACCGCGCCGGATATTACGGCTACCGCGGCTCGCGCGAGCTGCGTTCCCCGAGCCGCCCGATGTGGTGGCCGTGGCGCAACCGGCTCCACAAGCGGGCCGCCGACTACCGCAAGGATCTCGACGCGCTGCTCGAGCGGTTCGGTCTGAACGGGGCACTGGACCGTGACCTGGCAGAACGACTGGCGGAGCGGGTGTGGGAGCGGATCTCGGCGGAGATCCACCTGCCGCTCGACGAGTGGGAGCCGCTGCCCGAGACCACGAAGATCCGCCGGGCCCTCGGCGTGGAACGGGGTGCGGCCGCACGGCGGCGTGAGCACCACGTCGAGACGATCAAGCTGGTGGCACCGGTGCTGGCTGCCGATCCCGCCGCGCTCGACCGGGTCGCCGATCAGCTGCGCCGGGACGGCCGTACCGATGACGCCCGGATCGTCACGTTCCAGCGCATGTTCAGCCAGGCGCTCCTGGCGGAGGCAGGCATGGCCACACCGCCTGCAGCGAGCCGAATCTGGACCGAGCTTCTGGCCGAGGCGGTCACGGAGCGGAGCCGGCTGCGGGCGGAGTACCTCGCCGGGCCACGTCGGGCGTTGCTGGAGGTGATCAAGCAGTACTACCTGAACGACGGGCAGCCGAAGCATCGCAACCTCCGGCGCGCGCGGGCGGCCCTGCGCGCGCTGAGGTTCGAGCTGCAGGGCTTGTCCACGCCCCGAAGGGAGCCGCTGGAAGCAGTCGCCCAGCTGGCTGACCAGCGCAGCCGTAGCGCCGCCGAGACCGCCGACACCGAGCAGCGGGCGCTTGCCGCTCGGGAGGCCGGCGCGACCGTGCAGCGGCTGCGCGAACAGCGCGAGCTGGCCGCCGCCATGCGGCTGCTGCGCTCGGCGGCCTTGGTGGGTGTCGAGGTCGAGCTGAGCACCACGCACCGGAAGTGGAACAAGCGGCGCTGGAGGGACGCGATGGCCACCGCCACGGCCAGCACCGCCCCGAACGCGGCGCCCGCGACCCTGCTGGAGCGACTCCTGATGATCGCCGGCCGCCGTGGTCCGGTCACCGCTGCCCGGCTCGTCGCGCAGTACGGCGGTACCGGCTGGGACGAAGCTCTGGCCGCGCTGACCGAGCTGAACGCGCTGCAGGGTGATCCGGCGCGTGGATACCGCGCCGATCCGGCGCTGGCCACGCTGTGGAAGGACGCCGGCCCCCGGCTGCGCCACGCGGTGCGTGCCAACCCGCTGGTACTGCCGGGGGGCGCCGAGCTCGCCCCGCTCACCGGGGAACTGCTCGGGCCGGCTGGGCTCACACAGGCCGAGAAGGACGCCTACAGCGCACTGCGCGAGATCCTGCACAACGGTGACCTGGCGTTCCGCCGCTCGCGCGACGGATGGATCGACGACGTCGGCATCTGGCGGCGTCGCCTGACCGGGATGATCTACCTGCTCCGGCACTCCGCGGGCCGGCGCGACTGGCCGCTCCCGGCCGACCACCCCGCCGCCCCCGTCCGGTTCGTCACCCGCATCGGCGACGTGCTCGAGGCGCGCTGGCGTCATGCGGTGGTTCCCGGCAGGCAACGCCACCGGCTGCAGGCGTTGTTGCGGGCGACGGACCCCACCGACCGCCTGTACTTCCGCGTACTGCGTGCGAGCTGGCTGCTCGCCGACCAGCGGGACGGATCGCTACCGAACGAGGCGATCATGTTGCTGCACGCCGCCCGTGGCACCCAGGTCGTGACCCACACCGCGCTCGCCGAGGCCCGCAAGGACGCCGCCGCCCGGCTCGACGCCGTGGGGTCCTACCCGCACCAGATCGACCGGACGCTGCGTGCCGCCGAGGCACACCGGGCGCTCGCTCCTGGCGCCGACCCGCTCCCGCCCGCCGCCGAGCACTGGTTGCGCGAGATCACCAAGGAGCTCGACGCGTTCCGCAAGAGGCTGAACGGCCTCCACTCCGGCCCGGCGCGCGAGAGGGTGCTGGACGAGGCACGGCTGTCGCTGGCGCGCTACGAGATCGACGAGGACTACGCCTGGGAGACCAGGCTCTTCCGGACGGCCGGCGGCTGGTCGGTGATGGACAGCGCCCGGAAGGCGGCCAAGCGCCTGCGCACCGAGCACCCGGACCTCTTCCGGGAGAAGCCCGCGCCGGCGGTGGGCCACTCGCCGGTGATCCCGGATCGCGACTTCGCCGAGCACCCCTACGGGGACGAGATCCGCGGCGGCATCGGCGTGGCCGCGGCCACCCTCCGCGGCCGGGGCAACCGCACCAACCAGGACGCGGCCACGATCGTGACCCTGCCGAACGGCGACCGCGTCGCAGCGGTGGTCGACGGCGTCTTCAGCTACCCCGACTCGACGACCGCCGCCAACCGGTTCGCGATCGCGTTCCACGACGAGATCGTTCGGCCCGACCGTGCAGGCCGCAGCCCTGAGGAGACGCTGCGTGCCGCCCACGACGCCGGCGCAGCGGCACTGGTCGAGGCGTTCACACCCGAGACGGGACACGGAGCCGTGGCGTACGTGGCCGCCTACCACGGCACGGACGGCACGATCACGATCATCCACGTCGGCACCTCCCGGGCGTACTACCTCCCGGAGGCCACCGCGCTGTCCGGTGCACAGCTGACCAGCGACGACAGCCGGCCCGGACCTGTCACGAGCGGCGGGACCATGACCGGCTGGGTGGCCGGCGACCGCCGGCCGGGGCCGACCGTCACCACATTCCGGCCCAGCGTCGCGGGCCTGCTCGTGCTGGCCACCGACGGCCTCTGGCGCTACCTGCCCACGCCGGGTGACCTTGCCGCCAAGCTCGACACCAACGCGTACACGGACGCCACCGAGGCCGTGACATACCTCTCCGACGCCGCCCGCCTCGCCGGCGGCCTCGACGACCTCACCGTCGCCGCGATGCCGAACGTGCCGCCTGCGGTCGGCACGACGTCCACTCCGCCGTCCGCGTCGCTCGGTGTGCCGGCCGGTGTGCAGGCCTCGACGCCCCCGGCGGAGCTGTCGCAGCACGAACGGACACAGTGGGCCGACCGGCTGGAGGCGGTGCTGGCCGAGCTGCCGGACGGGTTCGACCGCCAGGCGCTGCTGATGGACGTCTGGCTGATCGACGCGGCGAGGATCCTTCGCGGCGACTGGGACCCGGCCTGGCCGCGTCCTCCCCCGGTGGCCGTCCACCGGGGCGCGCCCGGCGGTCACCAGTGGGTGGGCGACGCGCTGCACATCGTCGCCTCGGACCCGGTGCAGGTGCTCCCGGCGCTGGTCGAGGAGGTCTTCGCTCCTTGGTGGGGCTTCAGCCCCGCCCAGGCACGTGTGATCGCGGCACTGGCCCGGCGCGCGGTGTCCGGCGATCGGATGACGCTGCCGGTTGACGAGGCGACCCGGCGACGGCTGAACGACCTGTTCGCCGACCATTCGGAGTGGCGCGTGCTGGCCGCGGCGTGGGCGGACGACCCCGCTGTCGCCGCCGCTGCCCGAGCGGGCGCGGTGCCGCTGAGCGGCCCCGCTACGGGACACACAGCCGGTCGACTGATCGGGATCACTACCCCCCGGCCGAACCTGCGGCCGGAGAACTATCCGGTCGAGGTACGGCTGGCCGGTGAGTACGACGTCGTCCGCACGCGGCTCGACAGCGTCGGTGCCGCTGCCATCGTCCGGGTTCAACCGGAGGTCAAGGGCGTGGTCGACCTCGGCGGCAGGATATGGATCGTCCCGGCCACCCTGCCCGACCCCGGCGGGCAGGACCCGGAGTTCAGCCATGCCGTGGCGGCTGCCGGGCACGATGTGCAGCTGGCCTTCACCGCGTGGCTGGCACTGGATCAGGGCCGAGTCGTCGTCGAGCGGGTCACGGCCCACAGCGGTCACTACAACGCCGGCAACACCGACGCCCAGAACGAGGGGATCGTCGAGGCGCTGCACCACGCCTTCGCGCTCTACGGCATCGGTGCCGCTCCCGGCCGTCAGAGCGGCGGCGGCCCGGTGGCGGCCGGTGGGATGGACAGCCGGGCCCGCGGTGAGGTGATCGCGCGGTTGCCGGTCGCGCTGCGGGGTGGGCGTCCGCTGTCCGGTGAGGAGTTCCCGCATCTGGCGCGGGGCCCGCCAGAGGGCGTGGCGCTGGTGCGGATCGTCGAGGACGACCTGGGCGACGGCGGGTCGCTGATCGCGTTCGGCCGGCGCGACGCCGAGCACGCCCCTGACGGCGTGATCGCCGTCCCGGCGCGGGTTGCGCGCGTCGCGGAGCGGTTGATCGCGGCCGATCCGGCGTTCGGCGACTGGTGGGCTCGGCTGCTGCGCCACGAGCTGGACTTCCACATCGACGGCGATGAACACACCGGGCAGCGCCACGACACCCACGCCGCCGCGCTCGCCGCCGAGTACGACGCAGCGCGCCGCCCGATCCGCACGATGACCGGCGGGCCCTCACTGATCTCGCACGGCAGCCTCGGCGCCGACGACCACGTGACGATCGAACACCGCATCGACGGTCTGCCGGTGGTCGAGGAGCTCGCGGCAGGAGATCCGGATCTCGTGCGGATCAGCGGGTTCACCGGCCAGATCTTCCTGCGGAACCCCGCGAACGGCCTGCGCGCGCTGGACGGGCTGATCGAGGCCACCCAGGCCGTGGGTATCCGTGGCGGTCTGGTGGTCTGGGCCTCCCGTGACGGCTGGCTCTACACCGACGCCCGGGTACTGGCCGCCCTGCGGGCCGACGTGCTCGACCTCGACGCCCGGCGCGCCCTGTTCGACCACGAGCTGCTGCACCTTTCGGAGCCCGGCCTGGCGGAGTCGGTGATCCAGGACGCCGCGCCGCTGCCGGACCTGACGCCCTTGAGCGACCTGTACCGCGACCCCGCCGGCTTCCCGGTGCCGGCCTTCCGGCCGGTAGTCGACGCGTACGGGCGGCCGGCGTGGCTGGCGCCGGAACTCGGGGTGGCGCCGGGCATCCTGTCGCGGGTCGTCCGGATCGTGATCCACGCCTCGGACGGGTACGAGCACGTCGGCTCGGGGGTGCTCTGGTCCTCCGACGGCCGCACCGGAGTCGTGCTCACCAACCGGCATGTCGTCGCCGACGCGGAGCAGCTGCGGGTCGAGCTCTCCACACCCGCCGGAGTGCGGTCCGTACCCGGCAGCGTGGGCCGTCGGCCGGCAGCCGACGCGATCGCCGCCGAGCTGCGGGCCAGCGGTGCGGCAGGCGCCCTGACCGACGCGGAGTTGGTGCAGGCGGCCGACGTGCTGGACCTGGCGATCGTCCACATTGCCGGGTCCCGCCGGCTCGCGGCACCGGATCTCGACCGTGACGGCAGGGACCCCCGGGTGACGTTGATCGGCTTCCCGAGGCGGCAGCTTCCCGCCCGCTCGTCCGCGGGTGGTGTCGACAACCTCCGCACCGAGGCTCAGCACCTGGTGATCGGTGCAGGTCTGACGGCCAGGCCGCCTGCCGTGCCGATGGGACCCGCCCGCAAGTTCGATCTGTTCTTCGTCGGGCCGTGGGCGGGCCCCGGCAACTCGGGTGGCCCCCTGATCACCCGCACACGGGACGACGAGGGTGCACTCGTCGAACGGGTGGCCGGCCTCTACCACGCTCGAATCCGCCACAAGCGGATCCGGACACCGATCCAGGCCGCGGTGGGCGCCGTCGTGATCGAGGCGTTCCTCCGGGCAGCCGGCGTTCCTGATGCCGGCCAGGGCGGCGGGGCGGTGGCGCGTCACCCACTGACCGACTCCCAGCGCGAGCAGGTGGTCGAGGCGTTGCGGGCGTCCGACGAACGGATGACGCCCCTGGAGGAGCTGACCCCGGCCATGCCTCGGGCTCCGCCAGGAGTGTCGGTTCTGGTCCGGGACGGCGAGTTCCCGGCACCGGATGTGGTCGCGTTCGGCTGGGCCGAGCGCGGTGCCGTGGTGATCACCCGGTCGACGGCCACGCAGATCGCGGCGCGGTACGCGGTGGACCCGGACGGTGTGCAGCGGTGGTGGGATCGGCTGCTTACCCACGAGGTCGAGTTCCACCTCGGTGAGCACCCCGAACACACCGGGCCGCGGCACGACGCGGACGCCGCCCCGATCGCCGGCGAATGGTTCGTCCGGCCGGTCACGGCTCGGCGTCCGTCGGCAGGGTTGCGCAAGCCACACGGTAGCGAGATCGACGCGTGGTTCACCGGTTCGCTGTTGACCGGCGACGAGATGACCATGGTCGCCCGCCGGGAGCTGGCCGATCGGTTGGAACAGCGGCTGAACCGGACCAGGCCACCGGCGTCGGCTGCGGAGCAGGCCGGACTGCTGCGCGAGATGGTGCAGGCGACCCTGCGCTTGTTGCGCCGAGAGCCGATGGGTGAGCGCTGGCGCGAGGTCGCACCGACGCGGCTGTACTCGTTGGCCGACATGCCTTCCGGCAGGCTGGTCGACACGATTCTCGGCTCGGCCGCCGACGCCGGGCACGCCGAGCGTGACGGGGTGCGTGAGGTCTTCGCGCGTGACGAGGTCGGGCTGCTGCACGAGGTCGTCAAGGCCGCGCTCGCCCCGGCCGCCGGCTTCCGGCCGGCACAGGCGCACGTGCTCGCGGTGCTGGCCGAGCGGCTCGTGGACGGTCCGGATCGTCGGGGCGAGCGGTGGAGGGCCCGGCCCGGCTGGCTGACCGCCCGCGCCGAGGCCGAGTTGAGCGAGCTGGCGGTGCGCAACCCGCCGGCGCGGGTGTTGCTGGTGTGGACCTACGAGCAGGTCCGCGCCGAGATCAGCAGTCGGTTCGCGCAGCTGCCGGAGTGGCGCGAGCTGGCACTGCGCTACGCCGCGGAGTTCCACGCGGCCGCCATCGAGGAAGCGCGGGTTCCCACGCTTTCCGAGGTCGACCTGCGCTCGGAGTACGACGGTGCGCTGGCCGGGCTGCGGCAGCTGGTCGCCGGGGACAAGAGCCTGACCTGGAGACAGCGTCGCTCGCTGTCCCAGGCCCTTCGGAAGGCCGAACGCGAAGCAGGCGGTCCGCACCGGTGGGAGATCGAGGTCGATCTGCGTTCTCTGCGGGTCCTCACCGAGCGGGCCGGGGTCTGGCCCACGGACCCCGAGCTCGTCTACCTGGCGGTCCGCAACGTCACCTGGGGCCGGCACACCGACTCCCCGCAGCTGGCGGGGGTCCGCTGGCAGGCCACCAAGGTGCTGAGCGGCACCGCGTCGCCCGAGCTGAGCCTCTTGTTGCGCCCGGAACGGCAGTACGGCGGCTCGACACGGCTGTTCCGCTTCGTGATCCCTGCCGACCTCCGGTCGCCTTGATCGCCCCATCCGGACCCATCGAGCTGATCACCCGAGTGCGGTGCTGCCTCGCCACGCGGCCCCCGCTGACGAGGCGCAGTCACCCGCGGCGAGGGATGTGGCGGGGCCGGGTCGGCAGCAGGCTCGCGGGCATGGGCCCCATCGAACTGCTCGTGATCGAGTTCCCCGGAAGCAAGTTCACCGGCGGGATGATGCCCGAGCTGCGCAGACTCGTGGAGTCACGCACCATCACGGTCATCGACGGCCTGCTGGTGCGCAAGGACGACAAGGGCAAGGCCTCCTTCGCCGAGTTCTCCGAGCTCGGTGAAGCACACGACGCCGCACCGCTGCTGGAGATCCTGGACCACGCCGAGGGCCTGGTCTCCGACGAGGACATCGCGGAGCTGACCGAATCCCTGCCCCCTGGGGACTCCGCCGCGATCCTGGTGTTCGAGCACACCTGGGCCCTGCCGCTGCGCCAGGCCGTGGTCGCGTCGGGGGGTGTGCTCGCCGCGAGCCTCCGGATCCCGGGCGCCGTCGTCGACGAGGTTCTCGCAACGGTCCCGGACCAGCCCTGACGGCGACTACATCTCAGGAGAGATCATGCGTGGACGGATCGGCCGCCCCGGGCTGCTGGGGACCATGGCCAGGACGGCCGTCATCGCCGGCACCGCCACGGCGGTGTCGGGAGGGGTGCGCCGCCGGGCCGACGCCAGGGCGCAGGCCCAACAGGACCAGCAGGCGACCCAGGCCGACCAGGCCTCCGCTCAGGCCGAGCTCGCGAGTACGCCCGCGGCGCCTCCCACGCCCGCTCCCGCAGGAGGCGGGGACGACCTCATGTCGCAGCTGCAGCGCCTGGCCGACATGAAGACGGCCGGGGTGCTCGACGACGCGGAGTTCGCGGCCGCGAAGGCGAAGCTCCTCGGGAGCTGAGCCCGAAGCCCTGGGCGCCACCCCGCAGGCCGGCGGAGAGCAGCTGGTGACCCCACCGCCGTCCGCCTCGTGCACATTTGCGCCGTTCGTCCCCGGAAATGCCGGTGCCGGCCGACGAACGTGAGTAGGAATCAGCGGATCGGGTATCCCGACTGTTCCGACGACAGGAGTGGAAATGGCGATCACCGGCATCATCTCTGCCATCATTGTCGGGCTCATCATCGGCGCCCTCGGGCGCCTGGTCGTGCCCGGCCGTCAGCCGATTCCCATCTGGCTGACGATCGTCATCGGCATCATCGCCGCCTTCATCGGTGGCTTCATCGCCGCGGCCTTCGGCTACAGCAACGCCAACGGCGGCATCCCGTGGATACAGATCATTCTGCAGGTCGTCGTGGCGGCGGTCGGCGTGGCGATCGCGGTGGGGGCGTACAGCCGCCGCGGTGTGAGCCATTAGCCCTGTTGTCCCAGCGGCCGCCCGGGTCCCGTGCGGCCCCGGCGACCGCTCGACGGGCTCCCGCGCCGCTGTCGGGCGGGAGCCCGTCGACACGGCCCTGGGCCGTCCGGCGTAAAGAAGCCCGGCCAACGCGCATTCCGCCTGCAGGAGTGCCCGCTATCGTCGGCGGTACTCTTTCCGCGTACGTGACCGCACCAATCGTCTCTGGGTCGCGAGGCCGACCCGCGAGTACACGTCCAATCTGCACACGGCGTGAAGCGCCTTCCCAGGAAAGGACGAGACGATGACGTCGACCCCGGATGATGCCGCAACGAACGACACGGCCGCCGGCCGGGCCGCGGATACCACAGAGATTCTGCGCGGCCTTGCGACGACCATCGGGCTGCTGCCACAAGCGCCGTCGCCCGACGGCGAGGAGCCGCCAGAGGGCGCGATCTCGCTGCCCGTCATCGAGCATGACGGCAGGCGCTACGTCCCCGTCTTCACCTCGGTGGAGGCGCTGCAGTCGGCGGGGGCGGAGGTAGGCACCGCGATTCGCATCCCCATCGCGCAGCTCGCCGCGAACTGGCCGTCGGACGACATCTGGCTGGCGGTCAACCCCACGAGCGAGGACGGCATCGGGCTGCCGCCCGATCTGGTGCGGACCCTGCCCGCGTTCACCGGTACCCCCGGCGGAAACGGACAGGCTCCGCCGGACTGACCAGGCCGCGTCAGCCGACGTGGACGTGCGGGCGGTGCGACCTGTCGGGTTCGGCCTCCCGCAGCACCTCGCGGGTGATCGGGGCCACCTCGCCCTGACCGAACATCAGGAATCGGGCGAAGTGTGTGATCGGGTTTCCCTCGGTCCACTCGAAGTAGATGTGCGGGCGCCGCCCCGTGCGGTCTCGCAGGTGCAGCAGTAGCGCCGCGAGCGCATTCGGGACCGCGGCGCTCTCGAGCGCGAGCACGCGGTAGCAGCCGTGCATGAGCTCGCCGCGGACGTCGAGCTCCGTCTCGAACTCCGACGGGTCCCGCAGCGTGATCTCGACGAAGAGCACGTCGGCGCTCGCCGGGATGTCATGGTCCTGCCGGATCTCCTCCAGCTTCTCCTCGTACTCGGCCACGTCCCGGCTGTTCGGCTCGTTGGCGATGAGCCGCAGCGTCCCGCCGGTGCCGTTGTCGAGGAAGCCGGCTGCCACCTCGTCGAGGCTCACCGCCGTGACGCGCAGCTCGAAAGCGCGCAGGAGCCTGGAGAGGATCGAGATGAGCAGGATCGCGGCGATGAAGCAGGCCCCGATCTTGACGCCATCCGGGCGCTCGATGACGTTGGCCAGCGTCGTGTAGACGAAGATCGCGGAGATGACGCCGAAGGCGATCGTCCAGCCGCGCTGGCGGGCCCGGCGGGCGGCGATGGTGACCGCCACCGCGGCCGAGGTGATCAGGACCAGCACACCGGTGGCGTAGGCGCCGCCCTGCGCGTTCACGTCGGCGTCGAAGAGCCACGTGACGAGGAAGGCCACGGCGGTGAACACCAGCACCATCGGGCGCACCGCACGAGCCCAGTGCGGAGCCATCCCGTAGCGAGGAAGGTAGCGGGGGAAGAGGTTGAGCAGGCCTGCCATCGCCGAGGCCCCGGCGAACCACAGGATGGCGATGGTGGACAGGTCGTAAAGGGTGCCGAACCCGTCGCCCAGATACGCGTGGGCGAGGTAGGCGAGGGCGCGTCCGTAGGCCTGACCGCCCGGCTCGAACTCGGCGTGCGGGATGAGCAGCGTGGTGACGACGCTGCTGGTGACCAGGAAGACGCTCATGATGATGGCCGCGGTGGTCATCAGCTTCGTGGCGCCCCGGATGCGGCCGCGCGGGCGCTCCTCGGTGTCGGTCGGGTCGCCCTGGATGTGCGGCATGACGGCCACGCCCGTCTCGAACCCGGACAGTCCCAGAGCGAGCTTCGGGAACACGAGCAGCGCCAGGCCCACCACGAGCAGCGGGTTGCTGTGCTGGGTCGTCAGTGCCGCGGTCCACTCCCCGACGACGGCGGGCGCGCTGACCACGTGCCAGATCGCGACCGCCACGACGACGGCGTTGAGCGCGAGATAGGCCACGACGAGGACGACCGCGACCCCCATCGCCTCGGTGAAACCCTTGAGGAACACGGCACCCAGCAGAGCGATGAGCACGAGCGTGATCACGACCTCGTGTCCCTGTAGCGCGCTCGGCACGTGAGGGTTCTCGACGAGATGCTCGGTGGCATCCGCCGTGGACAGCGTGACCGTGATCAGGAAGTCGGTGGCCGCAAAGCCGAGCAGCACCAGGACGAACAGCTTGCCCTGCCAGAACGTGAGCAACCGCTCGAGCATCGCGACCGACCCTGCCCCGTGCGGGCTCTCCGCCGCGACCCGCCGATAGACCGGGAGCGCTCCGGCGAGGGTCACGAGGACCAGCACCACCGTCGCCACCGGCGACAGCAACCCCGCGGCCAGCGCGGCGATGCCCGGCTGGTAGCCCAGCGTCGAGAAGTAGTCCAGCCCGGTGAGGCACATGACCTTCCACCACGGGTGGCGAACGTGTTCGGGGCTCGGCCGGGCGTGCGGTCCCATCTGCTGGCTCGGGCGCTCGACGAGGCCTTCGAGGAGCCAGGCGCGAAAGCGCTTTCGCGGCTGGGCCGCCGGGGAATCCGGACCGGTGATCGTCGCCACCTGGCTCTCCTTCTCGCGTGCTCGGGCACCAGCCAGTGACCCCGTACCCGTGACCGGCATTCGGACGCAGGCGCCTACCGCGGCTCGCAAACCGGGACTGCGGAACGATCGCCGCTGAGATCGGTGAGCCGGGCCGGGAGCGGCGCCGACGGCGTCACATGGCTGGTGCGGAGTCACGCGCTGCCGTGGGGGCGGCTTCGCGCCCGCCGCAGTCATACCGCGGGTGCACGTGGCACGTCGCTGCTGATTCGGGCGCCGCTCGGTCCGACCTCGGTGACCGGACGGGCAGGCGGGACGTCCGGAATCAGAGTCAGAGGTGCACGCTCGGCCGACCTCGCCCGCACAGGCGGACGTCGGTAGTGCCAGGTGATCGCCGGAATCGCCTAGCAGTGCATGATCTGGCCGCGGACAATCGAGATATTCGGGACCGCGGCCGCCGGCTCGTCGCTCGAGTCGGCGGGTGGCGGAGCCGCTGTCGTCACACCCGATGCGACGCCCGGTCCGACGATCGGGAAAGAGTTCTTCTCCTGGCGAGAAGTTCCTCAACTCATCCGGTGGCCGTCACCGCACCGGCCACGAGTGTCAGCGGCAGTCGAGGTGCTCGTCGCTGGGTACGTCGGGAGGGAGGAACGAGCCCCTCAGCAGCCAACACCCGCGCACTTTGATCCAGCGCATCTCGTTGTGGCTCGACTGCACGAGCGCACTCGGCGCCGGCATGTCGAGATCCTCGTCGAACGGCCACGGGCGGATCCACCAGGCTCTTACTCCGGATACGCCGGGTGCATTCGGTGTGGGCGTCGGGGAACAAGGTCTTCGCGGCTGTGATCCCGTTCGCCGCGACGCTGATCGTCCTCCTGGCCGGGGGCCGCGCCGCGCATTGCGGGCGAGCTCCACGAGTCTGTGGATGACGGCTGTGCTGCTCATTGCGACCTTCCCGACGGGACTCATGATGTGGGGGCACGATGGATCACCGGCCTGACGTCGGATGTCGTTGTCCGCGAGTGTGCTGCGACGACCGGGGAGAACCGGATTTGTTAGGTGGCCGACGACCGTTCAAGGGTGTTCCGTGCTCGGCTGACAGCGCTGGCCGATGGTCGACAACCATACTGGAGCGAAGTAGTCATGTCGATTGTGAAGCGCGCAGTCTCGTTGTCGAAGTGCTGGGGATCGGTGACAGGGAAGTCTCTATTCATTACACCAATGTGCTGAAACGATTCGAGCATGGAAACTGCTATGAGTAATGGTGACAGCGAGCCGCCGGAGGTGCGGTCGGCCGAGCAGTGGAAACGGTACGCCGCAGGCTCATGTGCGGCGAACTCGACCGCTACCCGGCATATGGCGCCCGATCGGGTCGGCTTCGGCTCATTCCATGCCTGAATTTTTTCGGTTCTCGAAGGTGTCGGGGCCGGCTGCACCGGTCCGCGGGTCGCCGACGTCGGTGCTCGGTCGTGAACGGCGGCCCGGTGTCGGGTCGGTGGCCGGCCCATGGACAAACGGACACGAAGAGGTTTTCGTATCCGAAAAGAGATGGGAACGGCCGTGGCTCGCTTGTGACGTCGATCGCAACGGTGATCCGTCGAGGCCGTTCATCCGAAACTCCATGCGAACCGTTCCATCGCTGCTGAGGACCCTGCGTGCCCGAGAATCAGGAGTTACCCCGTCTGGACGTCGTCGGCCGTCCCGTCGCCGCCCCGCCCGGGGTGGTCTTGGTGCTGCACGGCGGCCGGTCGAGGAGTCGCGAGAGCGGCGAGCGCAAGAGGTTGACGTATGCGCGGATGCTGCCGTTCGCGTGGACGCTCGCGGCGGCGGGTCCCACGGTGTACCTGCTTCGCTACCGCTACCGGGGCTGGAACGCACCGTTCAAGGACCCCGCGCTCGACGCCGACTGGGCGTTGGGCGAGATCGCAAGGCGGCATGCCGGCGTCCCGGTGGTGCTGGTCGGGCACTCGATGGGAGGGCGCGCGGCGCTGACGGCTGGGGGCGCGCCGAATGTGGTGGCGGTGTGTGCCCTTGCGCCGTGGCTCGACGACTCCGACCCGGTCGAGCAGCTCGCCGGGCGGACGGTGCTGATCGCGCACGGCGACCGGGAGCGCTACACCGACCCCGCCGAGTCCTACGCCTACGCGGTGCGTGCCAAGCACGTGACCGGCCGGACGGCGCGCTTCGAACTGCCGGGCGCCGGTCACTACATGCTCCTCCGCGCCCGCGCGTGGCAGTCGCTGGTGCGCCGGTTCGTGCTCGGGTCACTCGGCATCGAACCGGAGGACCCCGTGATCACGAACGCTCTGCGACAACCCGCTCCCGGCGGCCTCCGCACCGTGGTTCCCGTCTCCCCGCGATGACCTGGAGTCGATCATGATCCTCGCTTCCGACACCCGTCCTCGCTCCACCGGAGACGGACGATGAGCCGGCCCACCGCCGCGGTGATCGGCTCCGGCATCGCCGGGTTGACCGCTGCCTACCTGCTGCAGCGCCGATACGAGGTCACGCTCTTCGAGGCCGACGGGCGCCTGGGCGGGCACGCGCACACCCACGAGGTGGTCAGCTCCGACGGCGCCACGGCGTTCGTCGACTCCGGATTCATCGTCCACAACGAACGCACCTACCCGAACCTGATCCGGTTGTTCGGCGAGCTCGGGGTGGCGACCCAGGCCTCGGACATGTCGATGAGCGTGCGTTGTCAGGGCTGCGGCCTGGAGTACGCGGGTGCTCGTGGGCTGGGCGGGCTCTTCCCGCAGGCCGCCAACTTCACCCGGCCCGCCTACGGCCGGATGCTCGCCGAGGTTCTGCGGTTCCATCGGCACGCGCGGCGCCTGCTGGCGGACGAGCGGGCGGGTGACGTGCCGCTCGGTGCGTTCCTCGCGGTCGGCGGCTACTCGCGCTACTTCACCGAGCACTTCCTCCTTCCCGTGGTCAGCGCGGTGTGGTCGGCGGGTGAGCAGGTCTCGCTCGCCTACCCGGCGCGCTACCTCTTCACGTTCCTCGACCACCACGGGCTGCTGTCGGTGGGCGGGTCGCCGCAGTGGCGCACGGTCGTCGGGGGTTCGCGCAGCTACGTGGAGCAGGTGGCGAAGAACCTCGGCGCGGTCCGGGTCGCGACGCCGATCCGGGCGCTCGTGCGTGCCGGCGACGGGGTCGAGATCCGAGACCATGCCGACGTCGTCCACCGGCCGGACCGGGTTGTCGTCGCAACCCACCCCGACCAGGCCCTCGCGCTGCTGGCCGAACCGACCACGGCCGAGCGGGCCGTTCTCGGGGCGTTCACCTACTCGTGCAACCAGACGTGGCTGCACTCCGACACCTCGGTGCTGCCCCGGCGGCGCGGTGCGCGGGCCTCGTGGAACTACCTGAAGCCCGAGTGCTCCTCCACTGGCGCGCCGGTGCTGGTCAGCTACGACATGAACCGGCTGCAGCGTCTCACCGAGCCCGATGACTACGTCGTCACCCTCAACGGCGCCGACAGGATCGACCCGGACCGCGTGATCGCACGGATGACCTACGAGCACCCGGTCTACACGCCGGAGTCACTGGCCGCGCAACGCCGGCTGCCGCAGCTCGACGACGGTCGTCTCGCCTTCGCCGGCGCCTACCACGGCTGGGGTTTCCACGAGGACGGGTGCGCTGCGGGCGTGCGCGCGGCCGCGGCGCTGGGTGTGGAGTGGTGAACAGCGCGACCCGACCGGCAGCCGCCGGCACGCCGGCGACCTGCCTGGTGCCTGCGCTCTACGAGGCGAGCGTGCGCCACGTCCGCAGGCAGCGGATGGAACGCTCCTTCCGGCACGGCATCTATCTGTGGCTGATCGACGTCGACGCGCTGCCCGAACTGCCGCTCTGGCTGCGGCCGTTCGCTCGCTTCAGCGCCCGAGATCACCTCGGAGACCCTCGGCGTTCGATCCGGCAGAACCTGGATGCCTTCCTGGCCCTGCACGATGTCGACCTGCGCGGCGGGCAGGTGCTGATGCTGACGAACGCCAGGGTGCTCGGTTACGTGTTCAACCCGATCTCCGTCTACTGGTGCCACCAGCCCGACGGCGCGCTCGAGTGCGTGGTGGCCGAGGTGCACAACACCTACGGGCAGCGGCACTGCTATCTGCTTCGACCCGACGCCGCGGGCCGGGCGAGCACCGTCAAGGACTTCTACGTCTCGCCGTTCCTGTCGGTCGACGGGCACTACTCGATGTCCCTGCCGGTGCCCGGCGAGCGGCTGGCGGTGTCGGTGTCGCTGCGTCAGCAGGGCAGCACTGCCCTCGCCGCCACCCTGACCGGTGTCCGCAGGCCGGCCACCTCGGCGTCGCTGGTTCGGATGCTGCTGCGCAGGCCTCTCGTCACGCACCGGATCACGGCGCTGATCCGCCGCCACGGGATCGCCCTGTGGCTGCGCAGGCTGCCCGTGGTCTCCCGACCCGAGCACGATCCTCAGGAGGGCGTCCAGTGATCGTTGATCCCATGAGCAGGTCCCGGGCGCACCGCGCACCCGATACCGCCATCCGCCGGACCAGGAACGTGCCGAGGCCGAACGAGGGCGTGTGGCCCGGTCTCGCGACCCCACCACACGCGCCGATGAGGGCGCTGGTGGCGGAGATGCTCTTCAGGCGCGCGGTGCGGTCCGTGCCGGTCCGCGTGGTCTTCCCGGGCGGGAAACGGATCGGGGCGGGCGGGAGCGACTCCCCGGTGATGCGGATCGTGCGGCCCGAGGCGTTCTTCCATCGGCTCGGCGCCGGATCGAAGATCGGGTTCGGGGAGTCGTACATGGTCGGGGACTGGACCTGCACCCGCCCGGCCGACCTGTTGACGCCGTTCGCCGCGCAGCTGTCCACATTGATCCCCCCGGCCCTGCAGCGCATCGGGCGTCGCATCGCCGAGGCCAGGCGCCCGCGCGCCGAGATGAACACGGTCGACGGTGCCCGGGAGAACATCCACCGCCACTACGACCTGTCCAACGAGCTGTTCGGCGTCTTCCTCGACGAGACGATGTCCTACTCGGCGGCCTGGTTCGCCGACGGCAGCGACGACCTCGCCGACGCCCAGCGCCGCAAGATCGACGCAGTGCTCGACCTGGCCGGGGTGAGGTCCGGGATGCACGTCCTGGAGATCGGCACCGGCTGGGGTGGGCTCGCCATCCGCGCGGCACAGCGCGGGGCCCGGGTCACCACCATGACGATCTCCGCCGAGCAGGCGCGCCTGGCCGAGGAACGGATCGACGCCGCGGGCACGGCCGACCGGGTGCAGGTGCTGCTGCGCGACTACCGCGAGGCGCGGGGCAGCTACGACGCCGTGGTCAGCGTCGAGATGGTGGAGGCGGTGGGCGCGCAGTACTGGCCCACCTACTTCGCGGCGCTGGACCGGCTGCTGCGCCCGGGCGGGCGCGTCGGGCTGCAGGCGATCACCATGCCGCACGACCGCATGCTCGTGACGCAGAACGACTACACGTGGATCTCCAAGTACGTCTTCCCGGGCGGGTTGATCCCCTCGGTGGAGGCGATCGAGCAGAACCTGCGCGACCACACCGGCCTGCGGGTCGTCGAGCGCCGCAGCCTCGGCCCCGACTACGCCCGCACGCTGGAGCACTGGCGCACCACGTTCCTGACCCGCTGGGAGTCCGTGGCCGCGCTCGGGTTCGACGAGACCTTCCGCCGGATGTGGGAGTTCTACCTCGCCTACTGCGAGGCCGGGTTCCGCGTCGGCTACCTCGACGTATTCCAGTTCTCGCTACAGCGCCGCTGACGTCCGTCCTCCCCACTCCAGGAGAAACCCATGCCCCGTGCCGTGGCCCCGCAGCTCGCCGGACTCGTCGAGCGCCTGATCGGCGGGCCGTTGCCGATCCGCCTCCGCGCCTGGGACGGCACCGAAGCCGGTCCCGTCGACGACCCGGACGCGCCCGTCGCGGTCGTCCGGCACCGCCGGGCGTTGCGGCGGCTGTTGTGGAACCCCGGCGAGCTGGGCCTGGCCCGGGCGTTCGTGGCGGGTGAGCTCGAGGTGGACGGCGACATCGCCGAGGGGCTCTCCCGGTTCTGGAAGCTCGCGGAGACCCAGGGCCTTGCCGGGATGCGGCTCAGCCGCGCCGACATCGTGGACGCCGTCGGCGTCGCGGCCGGGCTCCGGGCGATCGGCCCGCGCCCGAAGCCCCCGGCGTCCGAGGCCCGGCTCTCCGGCCGTCTGCACACCCGCCGCCGCGACCGTGCCGCGATCGCGCACCACTACGACCTGTCGAACGAGTTCTACGAGTTCCTGCTCGACCCGCAGATGGCGTACTCCTGCGGCTACTGGACCCAGGAGGACTCGCCGACCTACGGCCTGGTCGACGCCCAGCGCGACAAGCTGGACCTGATCTGCCGCAAGCTCGGCCTGGCGCCGGGGACGCGCCTGCTCGACGTCGGGTGCGGGTGGGCCTCCCTGCTGATCCATGCCGCGCAGCACTACGGGGTGCGCGCCGTGGGCGTCACGCTCTCCGCGCAGCAGCAGTCCTACGGGCTCGCGCGCGTGCGCGACCTCGGGCTGACCGACCAGGTCGAGATCCGCATGCAGGACTACCGCGCGATCTCCACCGGATCCGGCTCGGACCCCTTCGACGCTATCGCCTCCATCGAGATGGGCGAGCACGTCGGGCAGGACAACTACCCGGTCTACGCCGCCACCCTGCACACGCTGCTGCGGCCCAAGGGCCGGCTGCTCGTGCAGCAGATGTCGCGTGGGGCGTCGGGCCGCAACAGCGCGCCGGGCGGCGGTCCGTTCATGGAGCGCTACGTCGCCCCGGACATGCACATGCGCCCCCTCGGCTCCACACTGGACATGCTCGAAGCAGCCGGTCTCGAGGTCGTCGACGTCCACTCGCTGCGCGAGCACTACGTCTGGACCGTGCGACCGTGGCTCGCGACCCTGCAGGAACGCAAGGCCGAAGCGGTCGCCCTGATCGGTGAGGAGCAGTACCGGGTCTGGCTGCTGTACCTCGCAGGGGCAGCTCTGGCATTCGAGGAGAACCGGATGGGTGTGCACCAGATCCTCATGGTGCGTCCCGGCACCAGGGGCAGCACCGGCCTCCCGCGGCGCAGGCAGGCCGTGCTCGGCATGGAGTCCGCTGCCCCGGTGGCGGACAACGGCGCGGTGAACGGCCATCGCGCTGTCGCGAGGCCCGCATGACGGCCTACCCGTGGAGCGCGGCCCTCACCAACTTCGCGGTCACCGCGATCGTCGTCGCGGTGGTGTTCGCCGTGGCGCTCGTCGTCGCCGTGGTCGTGCGGGGCGGGCGGCACGACGGGATCGACGTCGTGTGGGGCGGCGGTTTCGCGATCGTCGCGGTCACCACGCTGCTGCTGTCCGCCGGTGACGGCGATGCGTGGCGCCGATGGCTCATCACCGTGCTGACCTGCGTGTGGGGGCTGCGGCTGGCGTGGCACATCGGTCGTCGCAACCACGGCAGGCCCGAGGATCCCCGGTACGCCGACATCATCTCCGCAGCCAGGGGCAACCCCACGCTGCACATGGTCCGCAAGGTCTATCTGCTGCAGGCCGTAATCCTGTGGATCGTGTCGCTGCCGGTCCAGCTCGGCCAGTACGGGTTCGCCTCCGGCGCCCTCTCGGTCGTCGTGACGGTGCTGGGGGTGGTGCTGTGGGCCACCGGCTTCACGTTCGAGACGGTGGGGGACGCCCAACTCGCCGCCTTCCGTGCCGATCCCGCGAACCGGGGCCAGGTCATGGACCGTGGCCTGTGGCGCTACACCCGCCACCCGAACTACTTCGGCGACGCGGCTGTCTGGTGGGGCCTGACCGTGCTGGCCCTGCACCACTACGCCGGCCTCATCGGGCTCGTGGGCACCGCGCTGATGACGTGGCTGCTGGTGAAGGGGACCGGCAAGAAACTGCTCGAGTCGACGATCGGCGAGCGCCGCCCCGGCTACGCCGACTACGTGCGCCGCACCAGCGGGTTCATCCCGATGCCACCGCGCAGGGCGAGGGCGTGAACCGATCATATTCGCGAGGGGTGTGACAGTACCTCGGAAACCGCTACCCGTGGCCGAAGGTTCCTCCGGTTGTCCACCCCGGAGTAATACCTGGTCGTGCGGGAGTAACGCGGTTGCGGAGAGTCCTGAATCTTCGCCAGGCGGGTGACCCGTCACGCTCCGTTCAGGTGGTTCCGAGCGGAACCCGCAACGGTCACCCCGTCTCTTTCCGAGTCATGTATTCGAACTGGCGGCGACGTCACCTCAAACGGAGACGTCGCAATTTGTGCGTGCACCGCGAGATCGTCGGAGCGCACTTCGCGGGCTGCTGCCCGGCCGATCTCGAACGGAAGGAGATGGGGGGTTCGATGACGACGGAGAAAACTGCCGAGGCGCCGGCCGCCGATACGGCACAGTCCGCGATCTCGCAGTCGTTCCAAGTCGCTTCGAAGAACAGCGTCGAGCAAGCCCTGGCCGAGGCTCTGGCCGAGATCTTGTCCGTTGATCGTGTTTCCGTTGATGACCATTTCTTCGACGACCTGGGCGCCGACTCGATGGTGATGGCACGCTTCTGCGCCCGGGTCAGGAAACGGTCCGATCTGCCATCGGTGTCGATGAAGGACATCTACGCGACACCGACGATCCGCAAGCTGGCGGCCGCGCTCGGTGAGAGCGAGCAGAGCCCGGCCGAGCCGTCGCCGCCGGAGCCCGATGACACCCAGGGTGCTTGCGGGAAGTTCGCCTACATCCTCTGCGGCACTCTGCAGTTCCTGCTCTTCGTGGCGTACATGTCCCTCACCTCGTTCATCACTGCCAGGTCGTACGACTGGGTGTCCGCGGACGTCGGCATCCTGCGCGAGTACCTGCGTTCGGTCGTGGTCGGCGGGGTGCTCTTCCTCACCACGGCCATCCTTCCGATCATCATGAAATGGGTGCTCATCGGTCGCTGGAAACAGCAGGAGATCCGCGTCTGGAGCCTCGCGTACGTCCGCTTCTGGTTCGTCAAGTCGCTGATCCGGGCGAACCCGCTGGTCCTCGTGTGCATCGGTTCACCGCTCTATGTGTTCTATCTGCGGGCGCTGGGCGCGAAGGTGGGCAAGCGCGTGGCGATCTTCTCGCGCAGCGTGCCCGTCTGCACCGACCTGCTCACCATCGGCGAGGGCACCGTCATCCGGAAGGAGGCGGTCTTCCCCGGTTACCGGGCCCACGCCGGCCGGATCCAGACGGGCCCGATCACGATCGGGAAGAACGCGTTCGTCGGCGAGAAGACGGTGCTCGACATCGGAAGCTCGCTGGGTGACGAATCGCAGATCGGCCACGCGTCGTCGCTGCATTCCGGCCAGGCCGTGCCCGACGGCGAGCACTGGCACGGCTCACCGGCCCAGCCGGCAGATGTCGACTACCAGGTGGTCGAGCCCGCCCGCTGCGGTCTCTTGCGGAGAATCTGCTACTCGACATGGCAGTTGGTGAGCGTCCTGGTGCTGTGGGTGCCGCTGGGATTCGCCGGGGTGAACATCATCCTCACCGGTATCCCCAAGCTCGGTGAGAACTTCAGCCAGGAGCTGTTGCACCCCACGGGCTGGGCGTTCTGGCGCGAGGTACTGGTCCTGTCCACGATGCTGTACTTCGGAGCCGCGCTCTTCGGGATCGTCTTCGTCTACACCGTGCCGCGCCTCCTCCGGTACGGGATCAAGCCGGGCGCGGTCTATCCGCTCTACGGAATCCGCTACTCGATCCACCGGACCATCGCGCGAATCACCAACCTCAAGTTCTACATGTACCTCTTCGGCGACAGCTCCTACATCGTCCACTACCTGCAGGGGCTCGGATTCAAGCTGTCCCGGGCGGAGCAGACCGGCTCGAACTTCGGCATGACGGTGGTGCACGAGAGCCCGTATCTGACCACCGTGGGGCGCGGGACGATGGTCGCCGACGGTTTGTCGGTCATCAATGCCGACTACTCGAGCACATCCTTCCGCGCCTCGCCGACATCGATCGGACCGCACAACTTCCTCGGCAACAACATCGCCTATCCGTCGCAGGGCCGCACGGGCGCGAACTGCCTGCTGGCGACGAAGGTCATGGTCCCGATCGACGGGAAGATCCGGGAAGGGGTCGGACTCCTGGGGTCGCCGAGCTTCGAGATTCCGCGTTCCGTCGAACGCGACGGCCGGTTCGACCACATGGCCAAAGGGGAGGAGCTACGCCGCAACCTCAGCGCCAAGAACCGCTACAACCTGCGCACCGTCGCGGTGGTGATGCTGGTGCGCTGGGTCTACATCTTCGCGGTCGTGTTGCTGGCGATGGCCGCAGCGGGGAACTATCAGGCGTTCGGCGCCGAGGCGATCGCCGTGCAGCTCATCATCATGCTGCTGTTCAGCATGGTCTACTTCGTGCTGGTCGAGCGTGGAATCGCGCGGTTCCGGCGACTGCAGCCTCGGATCTGCTCGATCTACGACCCGTACTTCTGGTGGCACGAACGCTATTGGAAGCTCGTGCTGCCGGGGATCGACAAGATGCTCGCCGGCACCCCGTTCAAGAACATCCTTTCGCGTGTGCTGGGCGTCCGCATCGGCAAGCGGGTCTTCGACGACGGCTGCGCCATGACGGAGAAAACTCTCACCACCATCGGTGACGGTTGCACGCTGAATGCGGGCAGCGTGATCCAGTGTCACTCGCAGGAGGACGGCACCTTCAAGTCCGACCGCACCGCGATCGGTGCCGGGTGCACGCTCGGGGTCGGGGCCTTCGTCCATTATGGCGTGACGATGGGCGATGGCTCCGTGCTCGGTGCGGACGCGTTCCTGATGAAGGGTGAGGACGTCCCGGAACGCGCGCGGTGGGCCGGGAACCCCGCACGCGAGATGCGGATGTCGTCCTCGGTATCGCTTCCGTCGCCCCAGTGATCCTGCGGCCTCGTCAGGGCCGCGAGCGAGATGAGGTCATCGCCCGGCGAGACCGCGGAGCCAGTGGGTGAGCTCCACCGTCCGGTACCAGCGGCCCCAGGCGACGAGGGCTGCCACCACGCCGAGCACCACCGGCATGAGTGCCCCTGCCACGCTCACCGTGAGGACGGTCGCCACCGTGGCTCCGATCATCAGAGCCACCAGGCCGAGAGCGGCGAGCCCCGACAGCCGCGGCACCAGCAGTCCGATCGCCCCGGCGATCTCCAGGCAGCCGATGATCATTGTGCCTGCCGCACTGAAGCCCATCGCCGCGAAGCCGCCGACGGCTACCGGATCCAGTGTCACCTTCGGATAGCTGACGGCGAGGAAGACCAGCGCGAGCAGGACCTGGGCCACCCACAGGGCCCAGTGCACGCGCCGCCCCGGCGCCTGCCCGCGCCCCGTGCCGGTGGTCGTGGCCGGGGGGTTCTGCTGCGTGTTCATGAGGTCTCCCGTGTCTGCCCGTGTCGAGCTCCGTCAGGGCTTGGGACCCGCTGGAGACGCCGAACTCATCGGTCGAACCCACGCAGGACCAGCGGCCGACGGGCCGGGCGGCGGGTCCCTGAGTGGCAGGGGCCTGAGTTCCTGCCGTTCGTGCAAGAGGTCTGCCTCGCGATGTGCGCCGACGTCGGGAGGTCCGCTACGCCGGGCTGTGATCGGAATGCCCGACTTGTCAGGCTCACATAGATTCTGACCGGGGATCCGAACGAATGTGACGATTCGTGAATTTCGAAATTCCGTTGAAAACATTGGCTCGCCAAGATCTGTACAACGATGGATGTGCCGATAGGTAATGCGTAGCATTGGATCAGGTCATGGATATCCAGGGCGGGGGAGATGTGAACTTCGGTGTCGAGTGTCCTGCGCAGCTTGTCGGCCGCGACGATGACCTCGCCCTGATCGGCGCGTTCCTCGACGAGGCTTCGGTCAATGGCAGGGCTCTGTTGTTGGTGGGGGAGCCGGGTGTCGGAAAGACGGTGGTGCTCGACGAGTCGATCGCCATGGCTGCTGCCCGGGGCATCCGGGTGCTGCGGGCCGGGGGTGTGGAGTTCGAGGCCTCGGTCGCTTATTCGGGTCTGAACCAGTTGCTGTTCCCCCTCCGTGAGTCGTTCGGCGAGCTCAGCGACGTGCACCGCGAGGCTCTGGAGGTGGCGTTGGGGTTCGGTGGGGGCCGGCCACCGAATCGGCTGTTGATGTCCAACGCGGCGCTGCTGTGCGTGCGCAATGCCGCGGTGCGGCGTCCACTGCTGCTGGTGGTGGACGACCTGCCGTGGCTCGATCGGGCGAGCGCCACGGTGCTCGGCTTCGTGGCCCGCCGGTTGGCGGGGAGCAGGGTGGGCTTCCTCGGCGCGGCGCGGTCGCACACGGGTAGCTCCTTCGAAGGTGGCGACCTGCCGGATCACGAGCTGCGGCCGTTGGACGGCACCGCGGCGAGCGAGCTCGTGGCGCGGCGGTTTCCCGCACTGGCGCCGAGCGTGCGGCAGCGGCTGCTGAGCGAGGCGCGCGGCAACCCGCTGGCGTTGTTGGAGCTGCCGCAGGCCTTGACGAGTCCCCAGCAGCAGGCGGTGGAATCGCTGCCGGCGGTACTGCCGCTGACCCAGCGGCTGCAGGCCCTGTTCGCGTCCAGGATCTCGGCTCTGCCGGAAGCCTGCCGGAACATCATGCTGCTGGCTGCGCTGGATCGCAGCGGCGGCCGCGATGCTCTGCGCGCTGCTGCGGCGTGCTACGGCCTGGAGAGCGTTGCCCCTGCCGAGCACGACCAGTTGGTCCACGTCGACGAGGTAGCCGGGCGCTTCGAGTTCCGACACCCTCTGATCCGCTCCGCAGTGGTCGACGTGTCCACCGCCGTCGAGCGGCGGGGCGCCCATCGGCGCCTCGCGGAGGTGATGGGTGAGCACCCGGAGCGTCGGGCGTGGCACCTGGGCGAAGGCGTGGTCGGTCCCGACGAGCATGTCGCGCAGCGCCTGGAGGAGGCGGCGCACCTCGCGCAGTCCCGCGGCGACGCCGTCGGCGCGATCGCCTCGCTCACCCGCGCCGCGGACCTCAGCCTGAACTCGGTCGTCCGTGCGTCGCGGCTTGCCGAGGCCGCCTATCTGGGTGTCGACTCGGTGGGGGAGCTGCTGAGTGCGTCGCACCTGCTGGACGAGGCGCGCCGTACCAACCCGGCCGGGGGCGCGTCGTTGCATGCGGTTATCGCGACCGCGATCCTGCTGATCGACGGCGACGGTGACGTGCTGACCGCGCACAAGTTGTTGGCCGAGGCGATCGAGACCAGCGCGAAGCGTGCCGACGCACCCGAAAAGGCGCTGGTCGAGGCGCTGTACACGCTGCTGCTGCTGTGCTGGTTCGCCGGTCGCCGCGAGCTGTGGGAGCCGGCCTTCGCCGCTATCGACCGGTTGACGCCGAACGTGCCGGAGTCGCTGTGGATCCTGAGCCGGACGTATTCCGACCCTGCTCGCATGGCGCAGGCCGCGACGCCTGTCCTGGATGCGCTGCTGGACGTGGTGTGCGACGAGACCGACCCGACGAGGATCGTGCGGTTGGGCGCGGCGTCGTTCTATCTCGACCGGCTGCCTGCGACCCGGGACGGGCACTGGTGGATCGTGCGCGAGGGTCGAGAGGGACGCATCGCGGTGCGCCGTCACGTCGCTGCGCTCATGCACCTGTGTCACGACACGTTCCACACCGGCCGGTGGGACACCATGGCCGAGCTCACCAACGAGGGTGCGCGGTTGTGCGAGGAGCACGGCTACCGGTTCTTCATCTGGTATTTCCGCCACGCGCGCGGGCTGCACGCCGCGGTCCGTGGTGACCACGAGGCGAGCCAGGAGGTCACCGACGAGCTCATGCGCTGGGCAGGGGCCCGCGGTGCACGCGGCGTGGAGTGGGTCGTCATCCATGCCCGCACGCTCAACTACATCGGGCAGAGCGACTACGAGGCCGCGTACCGAGAGGCCATCGTCCACAACGAGCCGGGCACCATCGCCTCGCACATCCCGCACGCGATGTGGACCAGCTTCGACCTGGTCGAAGCGGCTTTCAAGACCGAGCGGACAGCGCAGGCCGGCGCCCATGCCGCTGCGATGCGCGAGGCCGACCTGCCGGCACTCTCGACACGGTTGGCGCTGCTCACCGCAGGTGCCGGTGCCATGGTGGCCGACGACGACCAGTTCGTGGATGCGTTCGACGCCGCGCTCGCGCTCCCCGGCAACCCCCGCTGGCCCTTCGACTTCGCTCGCGTGCGCCTCGCCTACGGCGAGCGGCTCCGCCGCGCACGCGCCACAGCGGGGGCCCGCCTCCAGCTGTCCGCCGCAGCGGAGATCTTCGAACGGCTCGGCGCACAGCCATGGCTGGAGCGGGCGGGCAACGAGCTGCGGGCCACCGGGATCAGCAAGCCGCGTGGGTGCACGACGACGTCGCCCGTCCTCACCCCCCAGCAGCGCGTGATCGCCGAGCTGGCGGGTTCGGGTCTGACCAACAAGCAGATCGGCGAGCGGCTCTTCCTGTCCCACCGCACCGTCGGCGCGCGCTTGTACCAGATCTATCCGATACTCGGGATCACCTCGCGTGCTGCCCTGCGCGACGCCTTGACGGCGCTGCCGGAGGACCCACCCGACGGCGACATGCCCGCTGGTCTCTCCGGTCAGCCCGGAGACGGCACGTAGGACGCGGCCGATATCTCGGTGTTTCGAGATGGCTTCCCTCGAACGGCGGTTTCGACGCACGACGTTCGAGAAGTTGCGGACCGTCTGTCACTCCTGGTGATCGGGCCCTACTCTGAAACACCTGAAAGTTGGACGCCCGGATCTGTCATGACAATGTGATTTTGTAGTTCGATCTTTGCCTGTCCGTCGAACCAGGAGGGCGAGTGCCTCGCAGCCGTACGGTGCGTCCGCGCAACGGTGCCAGTAACGTCATTGTGCAGCCGGCGGCGAGGGGCCGCCTGGACTCCGGTACGGCGGTCCGACCACCGGGTCGTCTCTCGGCAGGCGGGGCCATCGGCCGCGAACGACGCACTGATCAGCACCTTCGGTGAACCGGTAGAGGCGCGGAGGTGTATGGCACATGGGTGCGGTCTTCGAGTTCGCCAGCGGTGGGATCAGTGTGATGCCGGACCCCGGTGACAACCCGGGCGGGCACGGCGTCCCGCACACCGACTCCGGGGTGTTGATCTCGTTCAAGGTTCGCAATATCGGCGACGAATCACGTCCCGTGCGCGTTCAGGTCACGATCGATGATCAATTCTTCGACGAGTGGCAGTCGGACGAGATCGCGCCCGGCGGAGCGGCGGTGGCGCGGATCAGCATCGGACGATTCGAGGCGGGCACCCACTGGATCCACGCGTGCGTCCTCTCGGAGACCGGAGAGTCCCCGCGCCCGGTGCGAGACAGCGAGCCCTCGCTCCCGGAACCCCTGGTCGAGGAGCCGCTGACGCCGGAGCTGATCCAAGCCGCGGTCGAGACGTTCGAGAAGGCCGTCCGCGCGCACGTCCCGTACGCGGGGCTCGCGGATGCGGTGCGCAACACCGCGCCGGGCGCCTACAAGTCGGTGAACCGGCTCGGCTGGGACCCGGACAGACACCTCGACGTGATCCGCCGAGAGCTCACGGTGTGCCGCGTGGTCGACGACTCGACGCTGCGCGAAGAGGTCTGGTCGTTGCAGCGCAGGCTCGGTGCGCTCGGTAGCCGCCCACCCGACCATGTCGTGCTGTCGCAGGACTCGACCACGGGACGGTGGTGGACCGTGTGGGAACCTCCTGATGCCCGGGCGTCCGACGTCGGCTCGCCCGAGCAGGTGCAGGAGACCGGCCGGATCGTCGCGATCCAGGTCGACGGGTCGTCGGCAGGCCACGGCCACGCCGCCGGTGAGCAGCGCAACGTCTTCCTCCACACCGTCGAGAACCCGGGCATCGACTTCGGCAGGGTCCTCGGGGACTCCGCGGTGTCGGCGGCCCTCGCCGCGCTGGCCCGCGATCCGGCCAACACCGACCTCCGGGAGGCTGCCGCCGACGCCGTGGCGGGCCTGCGCACACAGTCGAGGAGGGACGGGAAGGCCGCGTACTCGGCCACTGGCGCCGTGGCACGCACACCGACCGCCGACGCGCTCAACGGCACCGTCGCTGTGATCCGTACGCGCGCGGTGGAGATCGGCGATCACTCCTACCAGGAGAACACGATCGTGTGCGCGCTGAGCCCCACGATCGACGCCGCGGCCGTGCTGATCGACAACCGTGACCTCATCAACGGACTGATCGACATCGTGTGCTCCGGGGCCGGGGCGCGGGAGGTGTCGGCGTTCGAGGATGCGCTCGGCGCGGACCTCACCGCGACCATGGATCGGTCGCCGGCACTGCGCGAGAAACGTGGCGTGGTGGAGCGCCCGGCCGCGGCGGGCCAGACGTTGCGGGTCCGCAGGTTGCGCAAGCTCGCCCCCACCCGCTGAGCCGCAGCGAACGCCTCCGCCGTCGGGGGAGGATCGTCCTACTCTGGTCGCGTGTGCGGCCGGCCTTCTGGTGTCGATGCGGAGCGAGCCGCCGCGATGCGAGCTCTGCTGCGCGGCTGGGACCCCATCGGTGTGTTCTCGATCCCCGGCCCCGCGCCGCCCGACGAGTACGACTGCCTGATCGATCCGCTGGTGGAGCGGCTGGACCGGGGGGACGGTGCCGACGACCTCATCCGGTACCTGACCCAACGGCTCCACGACCACTTCGGACTGTCGGCCGACCCCGACAAGCTCCGTCAGTTCGTGGGGCGGGCGCTCGAGTGGCGGGCGGGCGGCACCCTGCTGTAACCCTGAGGCCCGAGGCGCCCCGGCCGCGCGGCCTCTGCCGGCTCCCACATGCCGTCGCTAACCTATCCGGTTGCAGCCACTGGTTAGGGTTGGCCGTGCGGGCATACGTGGTGGACGTCTTTGCCGAAACGGCATTTCGGGGCAATCCGGCGGGTGTGGTGCTGCTGGCCGGAGCAGCCGACGAGGGCTGGATGCAATCGGTCGCCGGAGAGCTCAACCAGACCGCCACGGCGTTCGTGGACGTGTCGGGCGCTGAAGACGCGCCGAAACCCCTGCGCTGGTTCTCCCCGACCACCGAGCTGGCGCTGTGCGGGCACGGAACGTTGGCGAGCGCACATGTGCTCGGTGGCGATCAGAGCTTCGAGACGCGCAGCGGGACGTTGACCTGCAGCGCTGGTCCTGACGGCTCCGTGAGGACAGAGCTTCCGGCTGACCCGTCGCGCCCGGAGGTGCCGTCGGAGGAACTCCTCGCCGGACTGCCCGGGGTCACCGTGCGTTCGACGTGGCGCGGTCGTCATGACGTCCTGGTCGAGGCGGGCTCGGCCGACGAGGTTCGATCGTTGCGCCCCGACCTGGCGATGCTCGCTCGGGTCAGCGCTCGTGGGGTTGTCGTCACCGCGCCCGGCGACAACGGCCGGTCGGACGTGGTCAGCCGGTTCTTCGCTCCCAATGCGGGGATTCCGGAGGATCCCGTGACCGGGTCGGCACACTGCACGCTGGCGAGCTGGTGGTGCCCACGCTTGGGTGTCGGCGAATTCCTCGCGGAGCAGGCCTCCGAACGCGGCGGGATGCTGCGCGTACGGCTGGACGGGGATCAGGTGAGCCTTGCCGGCCACGCGGTAACCATCTTCAGCGGCCGGCTGCACACCTCCCCACACACGTGAGCGTCCACAGCGGACTGCGTGTCCTTGCGTAACCCCAGGTCGCGGCCTGATCACGGATCGGGAACCAATCGCACTCGCGTGGAGTTAGGCACTGTGAGGGTGGTGTAGTGTCCGTGGCCTAGTTCCCCACCGTCCCTCTGGGACTGGTGGGGTTTTTTGTGGGGGATGGCATCGCAACGCTGCGAGCGGCAGTCGTCGTCGACTACCAGAACGTGCACCTCACCGGGCACGAGTTGTTCCAGGCCAGCCGGCACCTGCAGCGCCACGAGTCGCTCATAGACCCCTGGATGTTCGCCGGTCAGCTGATCAGCGCCCGCAACCGGGCCCAGCGGCCGGGGATGGATCTCGCCGAGCTGTCCGCGGTGCTCGTCTACCGGGGTGAGCCCTCGCCCGAGCACGACCCCAAGGCCTACGCCCGCAACCAGGCACAGAAGGCGCACTGGGAACGCGAGAAGTGCGTCACCGTGCAGCTCAGGCCGTTGAAGTACCGCTACCAGCGGGACGCAGGCGGCAATCTCATGTACGACGCCAACGGTAAGCGCGTCGTCGAAAGCAAGAGCGAGAAGGGCGTTGACGTCCTCTGCGCGCTCGCGATGGTTCGTGAGGCACGCCGCCCCGACGTCGACCTCGTCATCCTCGCGTCCCATGACAGCGACCTCGAGCCCGCGCTCGACGAAGCGATCGCTCTCCAGTCCGCCAAGGTCGAGACGTTCTCCTGGTTCGACCCAGCCCAGCCCCGTCGCATGCGGCAGCTCCGCCCGGGCGGCGCTCGCAGGGTGTGGAACACCCGGCTCGGTGAGACGGAGTTCGTGAACTGCTGGGACCGCTCCGACTACACATAGGCACTTCCCTGGCTCACCCGTATGAGCCGGTGTGTCCGAGCCGGCATCGAGTCCGGTTCGGCGCGGCGATGATTCCGCGCCGCGGCGGGAGTCTCAGTCTCCGGTTGTGCTCGACCCGCTCCCGGCGTGAGGACTCTGATGGCACTGTTTCGAGACCGCAACAACGCAGTCCCTTCCGGCACGACCGGACGGCCCACCTGGGCGGCTGTCCATGCCGAGCGGGCGGCCTTGGCCGCGGATCTCACCGGGTTGACCGACGAACAGTGGGCGACGCCGTCACTGTGCCCCGGCCTGTCGGTGCGCGACGTCCTCGCTCATCTCACCGCGGGCGCGAGCCTGAACCCCCTGCGGTGGTTCGCGGGCGTGGTCTGTTGCCGGTTCGACTTCGACAAGCAGGTGGCGATGCGGTTGGCCGAGCAGTTGGGTGCGACGCCTGCCGAGACCCTCGCCCGCTTCCGTGGCGTCGTTCGCAGCACGACGGCGCCTCCGTTGCCGAAGGTCGCGATGCTCGGCGAGATCGTCGTCCACGGCGAGGACATCCGGCGCCCACTGGGGATCGATCACGACTACCCGATCGAGCTGGTCACGCAGCTGGCGACCTTCTACACGAGCTCGGACCTCATGCTCGTCGGCAAGAGCCGGGTGGCCGGCTTGCGCCTCGTCGCGACGGACGGCCCGTTCACCACAGGCGTGGGTCCGCTCGTGTCCGGAACCACCTTGGCGATCACGATGGCGACCACCGGACGTGTGGAGTACTGCGACCACCTCACGGGTGCCGGGGTCGAGACCCTGCGCGCCCGCTCGTGATCCGGCGACGAGCCGCTACATGTCCAGCACCACGTCCGTGGTGGGGCGCGAACAGCAGATGAGGATCTCGCCGGGCGGCGGCGGCTCGAGCGGCTCGGGCGAGTAGTCCACCTCCCCGGAGAGGAGGGGAGTGGTGCAGGTGTGGCAGACGCCTGTGCGGCACGACCACCTCGTCGGGACATCGCAGGCGTCGGCGAACTCGAGCAGGCTGGTTTGCCCGGTGTCGAAGGGCACGGAGATCCCGCTGCGGGCGAAGGTGGTCAATGGACCCGTGCCGGGCGGCCCCTGCGGCGGATGGGGTGCGACGCGCTGGTGGTCGGTGACGCCCGGGGTGATCGCGTCGAGTGCGCTGAACAGCTCGACGTGGATGTCGTCGGCGGACAGCCCGAGCGATCTGAGCGCGTCCTGCATGTCCGCCATGAACCCCGAGGGCCCGCAGATGTAGGCGGAGGCGTCCGTGGGGAGGTCCAGGTCCGCGAGCGCCTGGGGTGTCAGGCGGCCACTCGTGGCGTGAGCGGCCGCGAGATCGCCCGGGCCGGCGGCGCTGTAGAAGACGCGCCGGTGCGCGTGCGGGAGCGTCTCGAGGAGGCCGTGGGCTTCTCGGGCGAGGGCGTCCTCGGTGGGTCCGCGAGAGCCGTGGAGCCACCAGACCTCGCGATCGCTGTGCTCCGCGGCGAGGCGGTGCAGCATGGCCACCACCGGAGTCACGCCGATCCCCGCCGAGATCAGGAGCACGGGGGTGTCGCGGTCGGTGAGGACGAAGTCGCCGCGCGGCGCAGCGACGTCGAGAACTGCGCCGGGGCGCAGCGCCGTGTGCAGGTAGCCGCTGACGACGCCGTGGTTCTCGCGCTTGACGCTGAGCCGGTACTGCTGCGCCCCCGGGGCGGAGGAGAGCGAGTAGCTGCGAACGGGGGCGGGGGTCCCGGCGCCGGTGACCCGCACCGTGAGGTACTGCCCGGGAAGCGCCGGCGGCAACGGCGCTCCGTCGTCGGCGGTGAGATAGATGGACGTGACGGTGCCGCTCTCCGGCACGACATCCGCGACACGCAAGGTCCGGAACCCGGGCCACGCGGGCTCGTGTACCGCAGCCCGTGCGGCTGCCGGCGAGCCGGCGGCGGCGACGAGCTCTCGGAACGAGCCCTGCCAGCCCGGGCTGAGCGCGGGGATGTCGAGCGCGAGCCGCATCTGCTCGACGTCGCGGTCGGGCAGGTAGAGCAGGGCGTCGATGTCGGCGACGCTCATCCCGTGCCTGCCGGAGGACGTCTTGACGATCTCGTCGCCCGCCTCGACGACGCCCTCGGTGATCACCCGCATGTAGAAGCCGGGACGGTGGTGGGCGACGAGCAGCGCAGGCATGTCCGGCCTGCCCAGGCGCATGCCGACGCGGTAGCAGGTCACTCGTGGCTGGGTGACCTCGAACTCGGCATGGCCGATGCGGTAGCGGTCGCCGATGCAGACCTCGCTGTCCGGCAGCCCGTCGACGGTGAGGTTCTCGCCGAACTCTCCGAAGGCGAGGTCGTCGCGGTCGAGTTCGGTGCGCCAGTAGTCGTAGGACTGCATCTGGTAGACGAGCACGGCCCGGTTCTCGCCGCCGTGGCCGGCGAGGTCGCCCTGGCCGTCACCGTCGAGGTTGAGGCGGCGCGCCATGCACGGGCCGGGCACCGGTGACTTCCAGATGCCGGTGTGGACGGTCCTGCCTTCCCACGGCACGTCTTTCGGCATGCCGACGTTGACCGACAGCAGTGAGGCCATGGCGACTCCTCCGCGGGCCACGACCGGCGCGCACCGATGCCGGTCCCCGAGACGATGGATGCCCCCCGTGTGCACGTTCAGCCCGCGACGCTAGGCGCATCGGCCCGGAAAATCGAGCGGCGCTCTAGGCGTCCCACGCGACCGGGAGCCGGTCCACGCCGTAGATGTCCGAATTGGTACGCAATGGCACGTCCTCAGCAGCGACGTCGAGACGCAGGGTGGGGAATCGGGCGAGAAGCGCCGGGAAGGCCGCCCGCATCTCGACGCGTGCGAGCTGCTGGCCGAGGCACTGGTGGATGCCGTGGCCGAGCGACAGGTGACCACCCGCGTGCCGGCGGATGTCGAGCGTGTCGGGGTCCGGGAACTTCTCCGGGTCGCGGTTGGCGGCTTGCATCGAGAGGGCCACCGTCTCGCCCGCCTTGATCACGTGGCCGTTGAGCTCGACGTCCTCCAGCGCTGACCGTGCCCCGGTGTGGGCGATCGAGAGGTAACGCAGCAGCTCCTCGATCGCCTGGTCGACGAGGCCGGGGTCGCTGCGGAGGGCGGCGAGCTGGTCGGGATGGGTCAGCAGCGCGAAGGTGCCCAGCGCGATCATGTTGGCGGTGGTGTCGAGGCCGGCGCCCAGCAGCAAGGTGCCGACGTTGGTGAGCTCCTCGTCGGTGAGATCGCTCGTGGTCAGGTCGCTGAGCAGGTCGTCGGTGGGCTCCGTGCGCTTGGCCGAGACCAGCCCCTGCAGATACTCCTGAATCGCCATGATGGCCGCGTACTGCTCCTCCATCGTGGCGTCGTGGTTGTTCACCGTGGCCGCATGCCGCTGGAACAACTCGTGGTCGGTGTACGGGACGCCGAGCAGCTCGCAGATCGTCAACGCGGGGATGGGCTGGGCGTAGGCCTCCACCAGGTCTGTCGGCGGGCCGTTGCGGTTCATCGCGTCCAGCTGCTCGGCGGCGATCTCCTCGACCCGATCCGCGAGCAGGCGCATCCGCCGCACGGTGAACTTGCCTGTGAGCAGGCGCCGGTAGCGGGTGTGCTCTGGCGCGTCCATCCCGATGAACAGCCCCGGCGGCGCGGGCGGGGGCTGTTGCGTGGCACTGGGCCCGGGCAGCGGGATGTGGAGGAGCTCGTGCCGCGCGCTGAAGCGGCGGTCGCCCACCACGGCACGCGCCAGGGCGTGGCTGGTCACCAGCCAGCCCTCGTGCCCGTCCGGGAAGACCAACCGGCTCAGTGGCTCCTGCTCGCGGATCCGGGCGAGCTCCTCCGGCGGGTCGAAGGGGCGCCCTGCCGGCCGCGTGGTGGGGAGTGAAAGGAGTTTCGTCATCTCGGCCCTCAGTCGTCGATCTTTCAGACGAGGCCGAAGGCTACGTTGCGTTTGAAGAACCGTCAACGCTAGATCGTCGCATCTAGCAGTGTTCCTTTGCAGATCGTTGCAATGAACTTGCCGACGAACGCAACTGCTGGAGGTGTCCGAATTGCAATGTGCTGATCGTGAACGCACACTGGGCGCGACGATCGACGAGCGGGGGAGTGCGGATGCCGGGAGGCAGGCTGACGAGCCAGGACCGCCGGCTGATCGCGGATGGTCTGGCCGAGGGGCTCGGCTACGCCGAGATCGCCCGGCGTCTGGCGCGTCCGACGTCGACCGTCAGCCGCGAGGTGGCCCGCAACGGTGGGCTCCACGGCTATCGCGCCGATGAGGCGACCCGGTTGACGACCCGGCGCGCCCGCCGCCGGGCGTCCGTTCCGCCGGGCGGTGCCCTGGCCGTCTCAGGCGCCGACGGGGATGACGCCGAGACGGTACGCGGCTTCGAGGAACAGTTCGTGATGATGGTGGTCCAGACGGGGCTCCCGAGGATGGCGGCGAGGGTGCTCGCATGCCTCTACATCAGCGACTCGGCCAGCCTCACCGCCGCCGAGCTGGTGGCGCGGCTGCGGGTCAGCCCGGCGTCGATCTCCACCGCCATCAGCTATCTCGAAGGTCTGGAGCTGGTCCGACGCGAGCGCGATGCGCTGCAGCGGCGTGAGCGGTACATCATCGACGACGACGTGTGGTCCCGGTCGTGGTCGGCGAGCGTCCGGGCGAACGCGATGTGGGTGGAGACCGCCCGGCGCGGCGTCGAGGTCTTCGGTGCGGGCACACCCGTCGGCTCCCGCCTCGAGGCGCTGGGCCAGTTCTTCGAGCGCATCTACTACGGCATGCTCGGCGGCGACCTGATGGTCGACGCCGGGGACGCGCTGACCGTCCTCGCGGCTCTCGTGCATTCGGCCGAGCCGCTCACGCCGTACGAGCTCGCCGCCGTGCTGGACTGGCCTCTCGACCGTGTCGCCGACGCGCTGCGCGACGCGGAAGAGCACCCGGAGATCGCCGATCCCGTCGCGCTCCGGCGCACCCCGGCGGGGGCCTACACCGTCACCGCCAGGCCCGACCGGCTCACCACCGCGCAATGGAAGGCGCTCGACCACGCTCGCCTGCGCGCGCAGTGACGTCTCGTCGTCGTGACAGCTACGGTCGCGACAGCTCGGCGGGTGGCAGGCCGACCCGGCGCGTGGTACCGGTGGACCGCGTGCCCCGCACGACCCACGGAAACGGCGTTCAGCGCCGTCGACGAGTACCGGCGCTACTGTCACGGCCGGGGGGATCATGACGCACGCTGTGATCATCGGAGGGGGCATCGCCGGCGCGGTCACCGCGGTGGCGCTGCACAAGGCCGGCATCGGCTCCACCGTCTACGAGGCGTACCCGACCCTCGCCGACGACGTCGGCGCCTTCCTCACCCTGGGTGTCAACGGCATGGACGCACTCGCGGCCGTGGGGCTCGACGGCGCGGTCGCGGCAGCGGGGGAGCCGGCACGCCGCATCGAGGTCTATGACGCCGACGGCGCGAAGGTCGGTGAAGGCCCGCTGACCGGCGCCGACTCACACGACCTGGTGCCCCGTACGTTCCTGCGCTCCGCGCTCTACCGGGTGCTGCTGGACGAGGCCGAGCGGCGCGGGGTGCGGGTCGAACGCGGGCGCAGGCTCGTCGACGCCACCACGTCGGACGGGCAGGTGCACGCCGTGTTCGCCGATGGCAGCCACGCCCACGGTGACCTGCTCGTCGGCGCCGACGGCGTGTGGTCGGTGACCCGTGGGCTCCTCGACGCGGACGCACCGGCGCCGCGCTACACCGGCCAGCACATCGTCTACGGCTTCAGCACGGTGGCGCCGGTCGCGGTGCCCGCCGACACGTACCGGATGGTCCGTGGCCGTCGCGCGTTCTTCGGCGTCATCGGGGGGCCTCGGGGCGGGCTGTGGTGGTTCGCCAGGGTGCCCGCCCCGGAGCTGACGAAGACCGAGCTCGCCGACATGACGACGCAGTGGTGGCAGGACCGGCTCGTCGGCGTGTTCGGCGATGACGGCGGCCCGGCCGTGGAGGTCGTCGCGGCCACCGACCGGATCGTCGGGCACAACGACCACGACATCGCCACCGTCCCCCTGTGGCATCGCGGCCGGATGACGATTGCGGGCGACGCCGCCCACGCGGCCTCGCCGTCTGCGGGTCAGGGCGCGTCGATGGCGATCGAGGACTCCGTGGTGCTCGCGAAATGCCTGCGCGATGTGCCCGGCGTGCCGCGCGCGTTCGCCACCTACGAGGCGCTGCGCCGCCCCCGTGTGGAACGGCTGGTCGAAGCCGCAGCGGCACTGAGCAGCCGCAAGCCCCAGCAGGAGCCGCGCAAGCGCAGCCAGGGCGACGGCGACTGGATCCGTGACCACCACATCGACTGGGACTCTCCGGTCGAACCGGACTGACCGGCTCCGTCGAGCACCGTCCACTGACAGGATCGGACTGGTCCGGGCCCGGGCACCACGCTCTCGAACGAAGGGACCTCATGGGCTTGCCGACCGTTGCCGACCTCGATCGGGTCCGCTGGATCACCTTCAACCGGCCCGAGACCGCCAACGCCCTACGCGTCGAGGACCTGGATCACGTCGCCGACGCCGTGCGCGATCTCGGTGGGGAGATCCGGGCGATCGTGTTCACGGGCGCGGGCGAGCGCACGTTCTCCGCCGGGATGCACCTCGACGCGTTCCGCGACCTCACGCCGATCACCGCGCGGCGGCTGATCGCGAGAGTGGCCGACTTCCTGCGCGCCGTGCGGCGGAGCCCGGTGCCGACGGTGGCGATGCTCAACGGGACATGTCTCGGTGCCGCGCTCGAACTCGCGCTGGCCTGTGACATCCGGATCGCGCACCCGGCCGTCCGGCTCGGGCTTCCGGAGGTGAAGCTCGGGATTCCGTCGGTGGCCGACGCCGCACTGCTGCCTGCGTTCGTCGGTCTGTCCAGGGCGCGCGAGATGATCCTCACCGGCGACCTGTACGACCTCGAGGCCTTCGGTCCCGGGTTCGCCAACCGGGTGGCCGAGCCCGAGCGGCTGCGGGCGGCGACCCTCGCGATGCTCGAGAAGCTGACCGGGCACACCCCGCAGGTGATCGCCGCACAGAAATCTCTGTTCGAGACGTGGCTGAACAACGGGATCACCACCAGCGTCAGTAGCAGCGTCGACGTGTTCGGCGATCTGTTCGATGATCCCGCGACCGCCGAGGCGGTCGAGCGCTACCAGCACCGCACCCCCCGTTCGGCCCGAGGAGGCACCCCATGAGCAAAGCGATCCTGGACGGCAAGTCGTTGAAGCTAGGTCTGTTCTCCGCGAACTGTTCCTCAGGGATGGCCGTCACCACCGTGCCGGACCGGTGGTCGGGAAGCTGGGAGGACAACCTGCGGCTCGCGCGGCTCGCCGACGATGTCGGGATCGACTTCCTGCTCCCCATCGCGCGCTGGATCGGCTACGGCGGCGAGACGAACTTCCATGAGGGGGTGCTGGACCCCACGGTGTGGGCCGCGGGTCTGCTCGCGCACACGCGGCGGATCGCCGTCTTCGCCACGGTCCACACGGCGTTCAACCACCCGATCGTCGTGGCGAAGCAGCTCGCGACGGTCGACCAGATCGGCCAGGGCCGGGCAGGCATCAACATCGTCGCCGGCTGGAACAAGCCCGAGTACGACGCCTTCGGCATCGAGCTGCCCGACGACCACGACGAGCGGTACGCACTCGCGCAGGAGTGGTGGGACGTCATCCGGAAGATCTGGAGCACGCCCGGGCAGTTCGACCACGACGGCAAGTTCTTCCACCTCCGTCACGTGGAGGGAATGCCGAAGCCGTACGAGGGCCAGGTGCCGGTGCTCAACGCCGGATCGTCGCCACAGGGGCGTGACTTCGCCGCGCGCAACGCGAACTTCGCGTTCACGATCGTCGGCGGGCCCGAGGACGGCGCCGAGATCGTCCGCACGGTGCAGGCGTCCGCCCGCGACCACTACGACCGAAGCGTCGGGGTGTTCACGCTCGGGCACGTGGTGTGCCGTCCGACCCGCGCCGAGGCAGAGGAGTTCCTGCACGACTACGCGGGCGATCGGGCCGACTGGGCCGCCGTCGACAACCTCATGGCGCTGCAGGGTCTGCACGCGCAGTCGTTCACGCCCGAGATGCTGCAGACCTTCCGGTCCCGCTTCGCCGCGGGCCACGGCAGCTGCCCTCTCATCGGCACACCCGACGACGTCGCCGACGAGATCGAGCGCTTCCACCGCGCGGGCTTCGGCGGGATGACCCTCTCGTTCGTGGACTACATCTCCGAGCTCGGCTATTTCGCCCAGGAGGTGCTGCCTCGGCTGGAGGCGAAGGGGATCCGGCTCCCGGTCTGACCCCGCGCGGTTCGCGCGTGGCTCGTGGTCAGTCGGGCATGGCGGCGACGATCTGCTCCTGGGTGAGGGGCAGGGATCGCACGCGCACGCCGAGCACGTCGTTGACGGCATTGGCGATGGCCGCGGCGGTGGGCCCCTGCGCGGTCTCACCCACGCCCAGAGCCGGGTTCCCGTCTCCTGGCATCAGCTCGACGTCCACCGCGGGCACCTCGGAGAACCGCAGGATCGGGTAGCTCTCCCAGTCCTCGCTCGTGACGGTCAGACGGTCGAAGCGCACGCGTTCCTTGAGCGTCCAGCTGGTCGCCTGGATCGCGCCGCCCTCGATCTGGTTGGCCGCACCGTCGGGGTTGATGATGAGCCCGCCGTCGACCGCCAGTGTGAGCCGCCGCACCCGCACGTCGTTGATCGCCTCGACCTCGGCGACCACGGCGCAGTAGGCGCTGGTGCCCTTGTAGCGGGCGTAGCCGATGCCGTGCCCGATCGTCTCGGAGGGCGCCCACTGCCCCCAGCCCGCACGCCGGGCTGCCGCCTCCACCACTGCACGTGCCCGCGGATCGCTCAGGTGGGCGAGCCGGAACTCGACGGGATCGCGCCCCGCCGCCTCCGCGAGCTCGTCCATGAACGACTCGGCGGCGAACACGTTGAGGAAGGCACCGAGTGATCTCAGCGAGGACGTCCGCAGCGGCATGGTCGTCAGGTGGTTGTTGACCACCTGATAGGCCGGGAAGTCGTAGCCCGGCACCGCATTGCGCCCGGCGGCCCCGCCCCGCTGCCACGGTGGCTCCGGTGCGGTCCTGATCTCGCCACCGCCGCTGCGGTGGCTCGCCGCGAGCAGCGCAATGGTGTCGGTGAAGCCGGGCCGGGAGATGTGGCCGTTGCCCCAGATCTCGTGACGCCACGAGAGCACCCCGCCGTCGGCGTCGACGTCCGCCGCCATGCGGACCACCGCGCCCGGGCCGAAGGGGGCCCAGGTGAGCTCGTCCTGCCGCGACCAAACCACCTGCACCGGGTTGTTCGGAACCGCCAGGGCGAGCAGGGCCGCGTCCATGGCGGCGTCGTCGGCCCCGTTGTGGCCGTAGCAGCCGGCCCCTTCGGTGTGCCGGACGGTGACCTGGTCCTCGCCCAGATCGAGTGCGCGCGCCAGCACGCGGCGCAGCACGAAGATGCCCTGGCTGTGGGTCCACACCTCGAGCCGCACGCCGTCCCGGTCGGTGACGAGGGCGGTGGCGCTGGAGGGACCGATGGAGCCGTGCGAGATGTAGGGCCGGTGGTAGGAGGCCTCCATCGACCTCGCGACCGCTGTGTCAGGGAGCCGCTCGTCCTTCTCGGCGAGCACCGCGGTCTCGGCAGGCGCGGAGGTCAGGAAGGCCGGGAGGTCGTCCTCGTCCGGCAGTGTGGGCCGCTCGTGCCAGGTGGCGTCCGCACGGAGGCGGTCGGCGGCACGCAACGCCACCTCCTCCCGCTCCGCCACGACCCCGACGAAGTCGCCGTCACGCACGACCGTCACGACGCCGGGCATCGCCAGGGTCGGTGCGGTGTCGAGCGCGGCCAGTGTGGCGCCACGCGACGGCGGCCGGACGATGCGGCCGTAGCGCAGGCCCTCCGGTGCGAGGTCGTGGACGAACCGCGGCTGTCCGGTGAGCTTGTCCCGCAGGTCCGTCCGCGGCAGGTCGGTGCCGACCACCCGGTAGGACGACGGTGACTTGACCGGCACCCGGCCGGTGGCGGCGCGGTCGAGCAGCGTGTCGTCCGCAAGCTCCCAGTAGCTCGTGTATCGCCCGTCGGGAGCGACGAAGTCGCCGTCGCGGACGGTTAGCGCCTCCTCGGGAACGGCCAGCTTGTCGGCGGCCGCCGCCAGGTAGACGGCCCTCGCCTCCGCGCAGACCGTGCGGATCGCGGCACCTGAGGTCTGCACGGACAGGCTGCCCGCCGTGTAGCCCTCGTCGGGACTGGTGTCGGTGGCGGCAGCGGTCATCCGCACGCGGGCGACGTCGACGTCCAGTTCCTCGGCGGCCACCTGGGCGAGCGCGGTGAGCACGCCCTGGCCGAGCTCGACCTTCCCGGAACGCACCTCCACCACCCCGGCGGGCAGGACGCGCAGCCAGTCGAGGAGCAGGGGATTGGCCGTGAGGGAGGGCGACAGGACCGGTGCGCTCTCGGGTGCTGTGGTCATCGGACGGCCTCTCGGTTCGCTCGCATCTGCGTGGCCGCCGCGAGCACGGCCCGGACAACGCGGTTGTGGGCGCCGCACCGGCACAGGTTGCGGTCGAGGGCGGCGCGCACCTCGTCCTCGGACGGGTCGTCGTTCTCGGCGAGGAGGGCGGCGGCGGAGACCACGAGCCCGGACATGCAATAGCCGCACTGAGCGGCCTGGCCCTCGATCATGGCCTGCGCCACGGGATGCGGATCCTCCGGCGTGCCCAGCCCTTCGACCGTGGTGACCTCCTTGTGCTCCACCGCCCACACCGGTGTGTCACACGAGTAGGCCGGGCTCCCGTCGACGAGCACGAAACAGGCGCCGCAAAGGCTCAGGCCGCAGCCGAACCTGGTGCCCTTCAGCCCGAGGTGGTTGCGCAGCACGTACAGGAGTGCGGTGTCGTCCTCGGTGTGAACCTCGTGCCGTCGTCCGTTCACCGAGATCGTGCGTGACGGTGTCGACTCAGCCATTGAGCACCAGCATGACGTTCTCCTTCCTGCAGCGCTCCCACGGGCACGGCGGCGAAGGGCTCGCCGGCCCCGGTCGCCGAGGGGGATGCAGGCGCAGCGCGTTCGCGGGGAGCATCCGTGCATCGGCCTGGTCGGCGCCCGGCCACACTGGCGGAGGTTCACCTCGACAGTAGCGGAGGCTGCCTCACCAGCGAGCGGATCCGGAGATCACCGGGAACCGGACGCGACAGATCGCGCCGCGGTGACCCGCGGTCATCCCTTCGATGGACGCACCCCCTCGGGCGCCGGCCATCGCGGCGCGCTGCCGTAGCGTCGTCCGTGGAGGAACCATGAGGCAGCCGTCGTCCTTGCTCGATCTCCTCCCCCGTGAGGTGCGGGGATCCGGAGCGTGGATAGCCGTCACCACGGGGGAGTCGAACGCCGAGGTGTTCCGGCGCGAGGACGGCTGGGCCTATGCGAAGTGCATCGGTCCGGGCGGCATCGACGCGCTCGACGCGGAGTGCCGCCGGATCGAGTGGCTCAGCGGCACGGGCATCCCCGGGCCCGACGTCGGGCACTGGTCCGCCTCCGACCGTGGCGCCTGTCTGGTGACGACGGCGGTGCCGGGAGTGCCGGCGAGCCGGGTGTCCGCGGTGGAGCTCCGGCGGGCGTGGCCGTCGATCACGGACATGCTCCGCAGGCTGCACGCGCTCCCCGCTCCCGACTGCCCGTTCGACCGCAGTCTGGCCAGGACGTTCCGGCTGGCAGAGGACGTGGTCGGGCGGGGCGCGGTGAATGCCGATTTCCTCCCCCACGAGCATCGGCACACACCGCCGTCCGAGCTGCTCGCGGAGCTCCGGCCGCAGTTGGAGCGGCGCCTGCTCCAGGAGACGCACGATCGCGTGGTGTGCCACGGTGACGCGTGCCTGCCGAATCTGATGCTGGACCCGCGCACCGCCGAGTGCACGGGACTGATCGACCTCGGACGGCTCGGTACCGCCGACCGCTATGCGGACATCGCTCTGCTGCTGGCGAGCTCGCGGGAGACGTGGCGCGACGAGGACGAAGCCGGCTGTGCCGACGACGAGTTCTTCCGATCGTATGACATCGAGACCGTCGACCGGGAGCGGCTGCGGTTCTACCTGGACCTCGACCCTCTGACCTGGTGACACCGATACGTACACGAAAAGCGGGCGACGGATCGCCGAATGCTCGGTGACGCCACCGACAAAACTGTTGACCATCCTGTGACGTGCGGTGCAGATTTCGTTGCATTGATGGTTGAGCCTTGTCCGCGGGCGCCTGTTCGTTCGAATTGACCGATTTCCTGTCGCTTTTCTTCTCACTCGAGCGAAAGGTCGCGATCAACGATGCCGACAGACCAGGTGACGCCGGTGGTGCTCGTGCACGGCAACCCCGAGACCACAGCGGTGTGGGACTTGTTGGTCGAGCAGCTCGTCGCCCAGGGTCATGACAAGCCGCTCTGCCTCTCGCCTCCCGGCTTCGGCGCGCCCGTGCCGACGGGGTGGGGCGCCACCATCGGTGAGTACCGCGACTGGCTGGTGGCCGAGCTCGAAGGGCTGGGTCGGCCGGTTCATCTGGTGGGGCACGACTGGGGCGGTGGCCACGCCGTGAACGTCGCGATGACGCGCCCCGACCTGCTGCGGAGCTGGTGCTCCGACGTCATCGGCCTCTTCGACCCGGACTACGTGTGGCACGAGCTCGCCCAGGGCTGGCAGAGCCCCGAGGACGGGGAGGCCGCGGTCGCCCGGCTCGTCCGGCCCCCGGTGGAGGAGAAGGTGTCGTTCTTCGTGGACCGCGGAATGGACGGGAGCATCGCCGAACGGATTGCTCCCGCCATGGACGACGTGATGGGCTCTTGCATCCTGCGGCTCTACCGGTCGGCGGCACAGCCGGTGATGGCTGAGCTCGGCGCGGGGTTGGAGGCGGCAGCCGCGCGGCCGGGGCTCGCGATCCTGGCGAGTGAGGACCGTGTCGCGGGCACCGACGAGCAGCGCCGACGCTCCGCGGCCCGTGCGGGCGCACGGGTGGAGGTGCTCGACGGACTCGGCCACTGGTGGATGACGCGCGACGCGGAGCGCGGAGCGGCTGTGCTCACCCGGTTCTGGGCGTCACTGTGATGGCGGCTGGTCCGAATGCGCGGCGGGACCTGCGGTGGGGTGTTTCGGCATTTGTCCCGGAAGTCCTGAACAGCACCGGGCCGAGTCGTCCCTGACCCTCTCCGAGGAGATTGTCGATGGCAGCTGTTCTCGTGATCGGGGCCGGACTGAACGGTCTGGCCGCCGGTGTGCTGCTCGCCCGCGACGGGCACGACGTCACCGTCCTGGAACGTGATCCGGACGAGCCGGAGGGCGACGCGCGTCAGCTGTGGGACCACTGGGAGCGACCCGGGGTGAACCAGTTCCGGCAGCTCCATCTCATGCTCGGGCGCTGGCGCAGCCGGATGGAGCAGGAGATCCCCGAGTTCTTCGACGAGCTCGAGCGCCTGGGTGGCCGATGCCGCAGCCCGATCGAGATGCTGCCCGCCGCCGTGAGCGGCGGTCCCCGGCAGGGGGACGACGAGCTCAGGGCCGTGATCGCGCGAAGACCGGTGCTGGAGGCCGCGTTGGCGGCCGTCGCCGCCCGCACGCGCGGGCTGGTCGTCCGCAGGGGCACGAGGGTCACCGGACTGGTGACCGGCTCGTGTACCGCGGGCGTTCCCTGCGTGGTCGGCGTCGAGACCGCGCGCGGGGAGCTGGTCGGGGCCGATCTGGTGGTCGATGCGATGGGCAGGCGCTCACCGCTTCAGCGCATGCTCTGCGCCATCGGTGCCCGTCGGCCCGGGGAGGAACAGGAGGAGCAGGGGTTCGCCTACCACTCCCGGCAGTTCCGCACGGCCGACGGGCGGCCCGCTCCGTTGCCGAACGCGGTAGCCCACGTCGAGGGCATGTCGTTGATGACCGTCCCGGGCGACAACGACACCTGGGGCTGGTCGCTGGTCACCGCCGCGAACGACAAGGAGCTGCGTGCGTTGCGCAGTCCGGCGGTCTGGGATCGGGTGCTCGCGTTGTTCCCCGGCACCGCGGAGAGCCGCGCCGCCGGGATCGCGCTGACCGACGTGCAGGTGCTGTCCTGCCTGGAGGACAGACAGAGACAGCTGGTCGTCGACGACGTGCCGGTGGTCACCGGGCTCGTGGCGGTCGGCGACGCCTGGGCCTGCACGAGTCCGACGCTCGGACGCGGGGCCACGATCGGGCTGCTCCACGTCGCCGCTCTGCGTGACGTGCTGCGTGCCGTGAGAACGAGCGATCCGGAGAAGCTCGTGCGCTGCTTCGCGGAGGTGACCGACGAGGTCGTCGGGCCGCTGTACGACATCTCGGTCCGGGGCGCCCGGCACCGGATGGCCGAGATGCAGGCCGACATCGTGGGCACGCCCTATGAGACGTCCGATCCGGACTGGGCGATCAACCGCCGCTTCATGAACGTCGCGGCCCAGGATCCCGACGTGCTGCGGGCCTTCCTGCGTGTGGCGTACCTGCTCGACACGCCGGAGCACGCCCTGGCGACGCCCGGCGTGCGGGAGAAGCTCGAGGCGATCGGTCCGGCCCTGCCGAGCTACGCGGCCGAGGGCCCACGGCGGGCCGAGGTCCTGGCCGTCGTCCGCGAGGCCCGCTGACCGTCAGTGGTGCAGCGCCACCGCTGTGACGCCGTCTCGGGTGGGCACGAACAGCGCGGTGCCGCTCGTCGCGGGGGTGGCGAACCGGGTGGCGGCACCGACCTGCACGGTGCCCCGAACCTGCCCCGTTGCGGAGTCGAGGCCGTCGAGGGTGCCGTTCTGCTGCACCGACCACACGGTCGTGCCCACCAGGATCGGTGATCCCGTGACGGCGGGGGCCTGCCAGCCGCGGCTCATCCGGTTATCGGTGCCGACGCGCACCTGCAGCAGCCCTTCGGTGCACGGGAGATAGACGACCGCGCCGCCGTCTCGCCCCGGAGCCGTGGCAGCGCCGCCGTAGGAGTGGCACGGCTCCAGCCGGTCCAGCTGCCCGTCCACGCCTCCGAGCGCATCGACGTTCGTCAGATAGACCCCGCCGCCCTTGCCTGCAGCGAGCACCCGGCGCCCGCCCGGCAGCAGCACGGGGCCGGTGGAGCCGAGATCCGCGTCGACGGAGTTCTCCTGTGCCCAGCCGGACGGGGCGAAGCCGTCGAGCAGCCGCAGCTGGGGCGACAACCGCAGGATCGAGTCGCTGTGGTCCCATGCCCCTCCCACGGCCTCACCGTTGCCGGTTGTCACCAGAACGTCGCCGCCGGGCAGAACGGCCGGACCGGAGGGCGCCCAGATGCCACCCTCCCGGGTCGTGGGGACGGCGAAGTCGACCTCGGGCCCGTTCCGCGTGACCGGGACGCCCACGACGCGGCCCAGGTACTGGCCGCAGTCGCCGTAGTTGCCGCCGTAGGGGATGTAGACCATCCCGTTGGCGAGCAACAGTGCCCCGCGCTGCAGGTGGGTGGCAGGCTCGCTGCCCGGGGCGTCGACCTTGCGCTGGTCACGGACCTGCCCGCTCCGCAGGTCCACGCCGAAGAGGACATGTTCGATGCCCTGTTCGGTGGCCACCGCGAACACCTCGCCGGTGCCCGAGTCGTAGACGGGGGTGCCGGTGATCCCGATCGGATCGATGTCGCCGCACGGCAGGGCCGAGCCCGGCACCGGATCGGCCAGGTGGGTGCGCCAGCGCACCGCCCCTGTCGCCGCGTCCAGCCCGTACAGCGACCCACCCTCGGTCGCCGCGACCACCAGCCCGTTCACGACGATCGGGCTGGCGTAGACCGCTCCATCGAGGGGCGCCCGCCACGCGACGGTGGGGGAAGCGGGGTCGGGCCCCTCAGGTACGTAACCGGCCCGGGTGCCGTTGCCGTGATAGGTCGGCCAGTCCGGACCGAGCGACAACGGGACGGGAGTCACAGGGGCCGCCGGGTTGCTGGTCACGACGGGCTCTCCGGTCGATGCCGACCCGCAGCCGGCGAGCACGGCGATCCCGACGAGCGCCGCCGCGAGTGCCCCGGTCCACCGCCGGGCTCCCCCGTGGCTGCGGCCTCCCCGCAGCGGAGATATCCGGCTCGACATCCGGCGATCGTGCCATCGCGCGGAGACCGCCGCAGTCGCCCGCGCGACGATCGGGTGGTACGCGGAGAACGTCTACCCTGATCCGGTGATCCACTGTGGCGTCCGGCTGCGACGGCGGCATCGGTGACCGCGCCGCTCGTCATCCGGGCGGCCGAGCCCGGGGACGTCGACGTCCTGCACCGGTTCATCGTCGAGCTCGCCGAGGTGGAGCAGTTTCCCGGGCAGGTCTCTGCCCGGCCGCAGGACGTTGCCGAGGCTCTGTTCGGCGCCCGGCCCGTGGCGGAGGCCGTCGTCGCGACGATCGACGGCGCGCCGGCCGGGTTCGCGCTGTTCTATCCGACCTACAGCACCATCCTGGGCCGCCGCGGGATCCACCTCGAAGATCTCTACGTCGCGCCCGAGCATCGGGGTGCAGGCATCGGGCAGGCGCTGCTCGCCCATCTCGCGAAGCTCGCGGTTCAGCGCGGCTGCGGCCGGCTGGAGTGGTGGGTGCTGCGCACCAACGAGCACGCCCTGCGCTTCTACCGCCGCCTGCACGCGCGTAGCCTCGACGAGATCGAGATCCTGCGCCTCGACGGCGACCACCTGCGCGACCTGGCGTCGACCGTGTCGCCGCCAGGCGAGCCCGACGCATGGAGCGCGTCCTGATCAGAGGGGTGCGCGTCATGGCTGCCGCCGCCGCGCGCGGCCATGCTGGGTGCATGTCCTGCCGGAGCGAGCAACGAGGACGGTCGTGAACGCCGCGTTCGTGCTGTACGACAACCTGACCGCGCTCGACATCGTCGGGCCCTACGAAGTGCTGGCAGGCCACTCGGAGGTGACGCCGCATTTCGTCGCGGCCCGGGCGGGAAAGGTCCGCTGCGACAACGGCCTGACTCTGCATGCCGACTTCGCGTTCGACGACGTGCCCGCGCCTGATCTGATCGTCGTGCCCGGCAGTTCGCAGTGGCGCAGCGCGCTCGACGACGAGGTGCTCATCGCGTGGCTGGCCTCGGTGCACAAGACCGCCACCTGGACCACGTCCGTCTGCAGCGGGTCGACGCTGCTGGCGAAGGCGGGCATCCTCGCCGGGCGCCGTGCCACCTCCCACTGGGCGGTGGTGGACACGCTGGCCGCCGATGGCGCCGTCGTCTGCAACGACCGCGTCGTGGTGGACGGCAACGTGATCACCGCCGCCGGTGTGTCCGCCGGCATCGACATGGGTCTCACCCTGGCCGCCACGCTGTTCGGCGAGATGACGGCCAGGACGATCCAGCTCGCGATCGAGTACGACCCCGAGCCGCCGTTCGACAGCGGCTCGCCGCGGACGGCGCCGCCGGAGGCGGTCGCATTCCTCCGGGCAGCGCTCAACGGGAGCTGAGGTCGCGCCTCAGCGACCGAAGCAGCGGCGGGCGACGCGTCGCAGGAGCGGCAGAGCCGCGAAGCCGACGCCGCCCACCGCGACCGCTCCGACGCCGATGTCCACCGACAGCCGCCCCTGCTTGGCCCAGTACACGTCCTGCAGGTCCAGGAGCAGCGCGAGCTCGTCCACGATCAGGGCCAGCGCCGAGCCGTAGGTCCCCGCGAGCAGCGGGTGGCGGCGCAGCCGGTCATCACCCCGCACGGCCACGGCGCCGACGGCGCTGAGCCCCGCGATTCCCCACATGTAGTGGTGGATGTGCGCCCCACCGAGGCTCACGTTGCGGAACGGCCCCACCCCGTCGCGGATGCTGTAGGTGATCACCCGCACGGCGGTGAACGTGGCGGTGAAGGCCAGCCAGGAGATCAACGTGGATCGTTCGCCCGGCCCGAGGTCCTGGTGGTATCCCGCGCGCAGTTCGCGGGCGGCCGACACCGCCGCCGCGGCCGGGGCCGATGCTGTCGTTGCCATCAGGCCAACGTACGTGCCCCAGCCGGCCTGCGGCACGAAAACGCCTGGTCGTGACGGGTGGCCGATCAGCGTCCGATGGGAGTCATGTCGGCGTAGCGGGCACCGACAGGGGGCTGCACGGATCCGAGGCGGTCGCGCTGCTCGGCGCTGAGCCGGATGTCCGCCGCCTTCGCGTTCTCCTCGAGGCGTTGCACCCTCTTGGTGCCGGGGATCGGGGCGATGTCGTCGCCCTGCGCCAGGAGCCAGGCGAGCGCCACCTGGGCCGGTGTCGCCCCGAGTTCCTTGGCCACGGCTTCGACCGCGTCGACGATCCGCAGGTTCTGGGCGAACGCCTCCTCGGCGAACCGCGGCATGGTCCGGCGGAAGTCGTCCTGGGCCATCTGCTCCATCGAGCGGATCTGCCCGGTGAGGAAGCCGCGCCCGAGCGGGGAGTAGGGCACGAACCCGATGCCGAGATCGCGCACCAGCGGCAGGACCTCGGCCTCCGGGTCGCGCGTCCACAGCGAGTACTCCGACTGCAGGGCGGTGATCGGATGCACGGCGTGGGCGCGCTGGATCGTGGCGGGGGCGGCCTCGGAGAGCCCGATGTAGCGGACCTTGCCCGCCGTCACGAGCTCCGCGAGCGCGCCCACGGTGTCCTCGATCGGGGTCTCGGGGTCGACCCGGTGCTGGTAGTAAAGATCGATGTGGTCGGTGCCGAGGCGCCGCAGCGACCCTTCCACGGCGAGTCGGATGTTCTCCGGGCTGCTGTCGAACCTGCGTACCCGGGCGGGCGCCTCGCGGTAGGAGAGCTGGCCGAACTTGGTGGCGAGTACGACCTCGTCACGGCGGCCGGCGAGGGCGCGGCCGACGAGCTCCTCGTTGATGTGGGGGCCGTAGACGTCGGCGGTGTCGATCAGGGTGATGCCGAGGTCGATGGCCCGGTGGATCGTGCGGATCGACTCGTTGTCATCCGTTCCGGCCCCGGTATAGATGCCGGACATCCCCATGCAGCCGAGGCCGAGGGCCGAGACGGACAGGTCGCCGATGGAGGCGTTCCTCATCGCAGTGCACCTTTCTGAGATGTGGCGAGCAGGTCGTGCGTGGGACGTAGGGGTCAGACGCGGGCCGCCACCGCCCGGGACCGGAGGACGGTCACCAGCCAGAGTACGAACGCGGCGGCACACAGCACGCCGCCGACGAGGCAGACCGCGCTCCACCCGCCGGAGGCCCACAGCACGGAGGCGACGACGGACCCGATCGCACCGCCGACGAAGTTGGTGGTGACGTAGGCAGTGTTGACGCGGCTGCGGGCCTCCGGCGACCCGGCGAAGATCTGGGCCTGGTTGAGGATGCGCTGGGACTGGGTGGCGACGTCGAGCAGGACGATCCCGATCAACAGCCACGGGAGGGAGAGCCTGCCGAGGTCGCAGATCGCCCAGGACACGATCACGAGCAGCCAGGACAGTCCCGTCGCCCGGGTGGACCAGCCCCGGTCGTGTAGTCGCCCGGAACCCTGCGCGGCGAGTGCGCCGAGGAGCCCGGCGAGGCCGAAGAGCCCGATGACGAACGTCGAGTAGCCGTAGGGCGGACCGCTGAGCAGGAACGTCAGGCCGGTCCAGAAGAGCGAGAACGAGCCGAAGCTGATCGCTCCGTAGATCATCACGATCTGCAGGGACGTGTCGCGGCGGACCAACCCGAAGATCGAGCGCAGCAGCGCCCCGTAGGGCTGGTGGGCGTGCGGGATGTCGTGCGGGAGCAGCCGGGCCACCACCAGGCCGAGCACCAGCATGAGCACCGCCGCGATGACGAACACGGCCCGCCAGCCCAGCGCACCCGCGATGAGCCCGCTGACCACACGGGCGGCCAGGATGCCGGTGAGGACTCCGCTGAGCACGATCCCGACCACCTCGCCGCGCCGGGCGTTGTCGGCCAGATCACTGGCGAACGTGATGAAGATCTGCCCGGCCACCGACGTGGCGCCCACCGCGACGAGAGCGAGGAGCAGGATCACGATGCCCGGAGCCACGGCGCAGGCGGCCAGGCACACCGCCGAGAGCAGCATCATCGCCGGTGCCAGGCGCCGGCGGTTGCGGATGTCCCCGAGCGGGACGATGAACATGATCCCCAGGGCGTACCCGACCTGGGTCGTGGTCACCAGCAGGCCCGCCGTGCCCTGGCCGATGTGCAGATCGCGGGCGATCACGTCCAGCAGCGGCTGGGTGTAGTACAGGTTGCCGACGGCCGCCCCGCTGGCGAGGGCCATCAGCAGCACGAGGCCACGGGACAGGGGCGCCCGCCGCATGCCGGGCGCCCCATCCCGTTCAGTCGGGGCCTTTGTCGTGGCCGCGGTCGCGTCGACAGGTTTCACGTCGTTTGTTCTCCTCGAGACCGAACCGAGGACCTGGGATCGACGCTGACCGATTCCTCGCCAGCCACGTTAGGAGCGTTGACGACGGTGGGGAGGGTGAGATGCACCCCTCCCGGAGGGCAGCCGGGAGGGGTGCGGGCCGGTCTCTCGTCGCCGTCGGGGGCTCAGTGACCCACGAAAGACTCGTTGTTGACCGCTTCGAGGCGAAGGCCCGTGGTGCGTGGCCCGAGCGCGGTGACGTCCACGGCGACCACGACCATCGCCGCGCACACGATCGCGAAGAGCGCACCGACGCCCGCCCCGGCGAGCACGGGGACGAGTACGAACGGCATGGCCGCCGTCACCAGGCGGGACAGGGCGTACGTCCCGCTCGATGCCGTCGAGCGCAGATGCGTCGGGAAGATCTCCGCCTGGTAGATGTGGTACGCGTTCGAGAACACGTTGCTGACCGCTGTGTAGAGGAATCCGAACACGAGGATCAGCACCATCGTGTTCGAGAACCCGAAGGCGACGCCGAACACCGCCATCGCGAGCCCGGCGGCCACCACCAGGTACTTGCGCTCGAACCGTTCCACGAGGGGGAGCGACAGCGCCGATCCGATCGGATAGCCGAGGTAGGTCAGCCCGGTGAAGAGCAGCGACTCCGAGACCGGGTACCCCTTCGCCGCGAGTACCAGCGGCACCATCGTGCCGAAGCCGTAGTAGCCGATCGTCTGGAACACGTGGAAGACGAGCATCATGGCCGTGCGCTTGTTGTAGGGCGGTACCAGCAGCGCTCGTGCTCCCGTCCGCCGCGGTGCGGCTACTCGCGCCGGCGGCGCCTCGGTGGTCACGGTCTCCGTGGCAGGCAGGGGCGGCTCGGCCGCGCCCCCCGCCTCCGCCTCGAGCCGGGAGACGATCCGATCGGCCTCCTTGGTGCGTCCCACCGACTCGAGCCACCGCGGTGACTCCGGCAGTCCACGCTGCAGGAGGAGCACGATGAAGCCGCCCACTCCGCCGATCACGAACATCCAGCGCCAGCCTTCGATGCCGATCCAGGTCGTCGCCGTGAGGGAGTGGGCGACGAAACCCACGACCGGCACTCCGATGAATCCGATCGTGTAGGCGCAGGCGATGTACTTGCCGCGTCGCCGCGCCGGCAGCAGGTCGGTGAGGTAGGTGTCGGCGAGCGGCAGCTCGGCCCCGAGCCCGACTCCGGCGAGGAACCGGGTGACCACGAGCCATGCCGCGTTCATGCTGAACGCCCCGAGCAGCGAGAAGACCGAGTAGACCGCGAGGTTGAGCAGGAACGCTCCGCGCCGGCCCAGACGGTCGGCGAGCCGGCCCAGCACGAGCGCGCCGATGAACATCCCGATGAACGTGGACGCGAGGACCAGCGGGAGCTCCGCCTTGGTGAGCCCGAACTCGCCGACGAGCACGCTGGTGAGCACGCCGGTGAGGAAGACCTCGTAGAACTCGAAGAATAGGCCGAGACCCACGGCGATCGTGGCGCGCCGCTGTGTGGGAGTGACGGGCAGCTGGTCGATCCGCTCTGCGACATCCCCGGTCGTCAGCAGCGGAGACTCAGGCAGCCTCTGCGTCCCACGTGTCTCGGGCATCGATCCTCCTTGAACGGTCGGACAGTCGGACACAGCGCTGGTTGTTAGAACCACGATGTGAACGCTGTCTTTCATGCTGCGGGTGAGGGATCACGACCGTCAAGGGCGTTGCCCGGCATTGCGGAAAGCACACCGGACACAAGGGACGAGCCGGTGCAGAAGCTTCGCGGGATCGGTGTGCGCGCCCGGGGCCGGCCGCGGCGACGGGTCTGCGCGGCGTCGGTCAGAGCTCTGTGGCGGAGCGGACCGCGAAGGGGGCATCGGCGCGGAAGCCGATGCGGCGGGAGGCGTCGCGGGCGAGTTCCATGACGATCGGCGCCAACCGTTCGACGTCGGCCGGGCTCACCCGCTGCAGCGGTGCCCCGATCCCGAGGGCGGCGACGAGTTCGCCGTTGAGTCCGAATACCGGAGCGCTGATGGACGCCGCGCCCGCGTCGCGCTCCTCGAAGCTGGCCGAGAAGCCGGCCCGCCGGATGGCGGCGAGCTGGTCGGTGAGTTCGTCGATGTCGACCACGGTGTGATCGGTGAATCTGCCCAAACCGTGACGAACCGCTTCCTGGCGCGCGGTCGGATCCCAGGCAAGGAGCACTTTACCTGCGGATCCTGCGTGCAGCGGCATGACCATCCCGACCACGAACAGGCGGATCACGGGGTGGCGGGACTCGGCGAGCGAGACCACGGTGCGGAACGGGCCGTGGCGAACGTAGAGGCAGGCCGTCTCCCCGGTGCGGTCACGCAAGGCCTGCAGCGCGGGCCGGGTGAGCCGGACGAGGTCGAGCCCGAAGGTGCCGGGCGCCGCCCATTGCACGAAGTCCAGCCCGATGCGGTAATGGTCGTCCTCGCGATCCAGGAACCCCTCGACCACCAGGTTGCGGACGAGCCGCTGGCAGGTGCTCGCGGGGAGGCCGGTCGTGCGGATGATCTGCTGCAGCGTCAGTTCCGGCTGGTCGACGCTGAAAGACCGCAGAATCTGCGTGATCTTGCGAAGCACCAGTACGGGCACCACCGACGCGCGGCTGTCATCCTCCGCCATGCCTCCACCTCCTGTCCCGAGTGTGACCTCCCGCATCGTATCGACCTGTCGCTTGACGACCAGACCGTAGACTCACATTCTGGTTCGAACCTTCATGAAGTGGGCGATGGGAGATGGTCGTATGACGATCGCTGAGGCGAAGCTCGACGCGACCGGCACTGCGAGCGCGGGCCCCCTGGCCGGAATCCGCGTCCTCGAGCTCGGGAACTTCATCGCCGCACCGACTGCCGGGCGGCTGCTCGGCGACTTCGGCGCGGAAGTCGTGAAGATCGAGCGTCCCGGTAGTGGCGACGAGCTGCGTCGATGGCGCCTGCACGGTGGGGAGACATCCCTGCTGTTCCGCACGCTGGGGCGCAACAAGCGATCGGTGACCGTCGACATGCGCAGCAGCGAAGGCCGTGACATCGTCCTGCGGCTGGCCGCGCAATCGGACGTCGTCCTCGAGAACTTCCGGCCGGGCACACTCGAGCGCTGGGGTCTTGGCCCCGACCGGCTGCGCGAGCAGAACCCGCAGCTGGTGGTCGTGCGGGTCTCCGGGTACGGGCAGTCCGGGCCGTACCGGGACCGGCCGGGGTTCGGCGGGGTCGCCGAGGCGATCGGCGGCCTGCGCGCCCTCACCGGCAATCCCGGCCTGCCTCCCACCCGGGTCGGCATCAGCCTCGCCGACTCCGTGGCCGGTCTCTACGCGGTGATCGGGGCGCTGATGGGCCTGCTGGCTCGTGAGCGGGCGGGCGGCGAGGTCGTCGACGTCGCGCTCTACGAGGCCGTGTACTCCCTCATGGAGTCACTCGTGCCCGACTACGACGCATTCGGCGTCGTGCGCGAGCAGGCGGGTTCCGGACTTCCCGGCATCGCACCGTCGAACACCTACCGCTGCTCCGACGGCCGCTACATCGTCATCAGCGGCAACGGCGACGGCATCTTCGTCAGGCTCATGCACGCCATCGGGCGGCCCGATCTCGCCACCGACCCGCGGCTGGCCGACAACGCAGGCCGGGTTGCCCACTCCGACGAGCTCGACGCGGCGATCGGCACGTGGACCGCGGCCCACAGCCAGGACGAGGTCGCCTCGGTGCTCGTCGCGGCCGACGTGCCGAACGGTCCCATTCTCACGGCGGAGGAGATCGCCAAGGACCCGCACTTCACCGAGCGCGGGATGCACGAGCGCCACCATGTGCGTATCGCCGCCGACGACGAGCGGGACGTCGTGTTCCCCGGTGTCGTACCGCGTCTCGAACACCGTCCTGGCCAGACTCGATGGCTCGGTCCTGAGCTCGGTGCCGACACCGACGAGGTGCTCGGCGCCATCGGGATCGATGCCGCGGAGCGCGAGCGGCTGCGCGCAGAGGGGGTGATCTGACATGGAACCCGACCGTGACGTGCTGATCACCGACGTCGTGCTCCGTGACGGATTGCAGGACGAACCGACCATAGTGGCTGCCGAGGACCGCGTTCGGCTCGGCCGCTTGTTGCTCGCCGCCGGTCTCGGCTCCCTGGAGATCGGCGCATTCGTGAGCACGCGCAAGGTTCCGCAGATGACCGGAACCGACGCGGTGCTGCAAGTCCTCGCACGGGATGCCGCGGCTGCGCTGCACACCCTGGTGTTCACGGAGTTCGGCGCCCAGCAGGCGGTCGAGGCCGGGGCCCGTTCCGTCCGGTTCGTGGTCTCGGCGACCGACGGCCACAGCCGGGCGAACGCCGGGGTCACCACCGACGTCGCGCTCGACCGTCTCGCTCCGGCCGCCGAGGTGCTGCAGGACGCAGGCGTGAGGATCGAGGCGTCCATCGCGACCGCGTTCGTGTGCCCGTTCGACGGCGACACGCCGCCGGCGCAGGTCGCGAGCACGGCGAAGCGGCTGGTCCAGCTCGGTGCCGAGGTCGTGCATCTCGCCGACACCATCGGTGCGGCACACCCGGGCGCGATCACCCGCGGCGTCATGGCCGCCCGCGATGCGGTGCCCGAGGTGCCACTCGGCCTGCATCTCCACAACACCTACGGCATGGCCTCGGCGAACGCGTGGGCCGCTTTCGGGCTCGGGATCAGGCGTTTCGACGCGGCGCTCGGCGGAATCGGCGGATGCCCCTTCGCTCCCGGCGCGTCGGGCAACATCGCCACCGACGACCTCGTGCACTTCTTCCACCGCGAGGGTGTGCACACCGGGATCGACCCGGTGAAGCTGGCGGAGGCCCGCGATCTGCTCGCCGCGGTGGTCGGTCATCCGCTGCACTCCGCCCTGTCCCTCGTCGCGAAGCCCAGGGCGGCCGTCAGCGTGAACTGAGGTCCGGGCGGCCGGGGCCTCAGGGAGCGGTGTCGTCGAATGCCGGTTGCAGCGCCGATGGCGGCACCAGGCCCCATCCTTCGAGCGCCTTGCGTACCTGCTCGGCGGCGTCGATGTTCAAGGGGCCCGACGTCCAGAGGCCGTAGGGCAGGTTGAGGAACCGGTTCTGCTGCACCGCGGGCAGGTCCTTGATCCCGTCACGGGCGCGGAGCACGGCGACCTTCTCGCTGTAGGACTGCGGGGGGTAGTCCACGAAGAGGAACGCGTCGGGCCGGCTCGCCGCGATGCGCTCCCAGGACACCGAGGTCCAGGTGTCGGCGACGTCGTCGAGTGCGTTGCGGCCGCCCGCGGCCGTGATGATCCCCTGGGGCGCGCCGAAGCGACCGCTGGAGTAGACGGTGTCGGTGCCGCTGTCGAACAGGAAGATCGTCGGCGGGGTGCCGGCCTGCGGGGCCTGCCGCAGGGCGGCGAGGCGGGCACTGATGTCGTCCACGACCTTTCGTGCCTCGGCTTCCCGGCCGGTGATCGTGCCCAGGTTCGTGAGATCGTCGCGCAGCGCCGTCCACGGGTCGACGATTCCGCGGGCCCCGGTGTCCCCGGAGCGGCAGCTCTCGGTGAGGACGTACGGGGCGATGCCCTGGGCCCGCAGCCAGTTCGGGGTGAGGCCGTCGTCCTCGGCGTAGCCGTAGTTCCAGCCGGCCACCATCACGTCCGGGCGCTGGGCCAGCACCGTCTCACGCCCCGGGTACGACTGCGGCGAGACGTCGTGCAGCCCGTCGACCGCCGGCGCGCCGTAGTGACGGCGCAGCGTGTCGGCGTCGCGCTGGATGCTCGAGACCGCAGCGACGCGGTCCTGCGCCCCGATCGCGAGCACCATCGAGATCAGGTTGCCGTCGTTGACGAACATCCGCGACGCCGGTGCGGGGAACTCCGCGGGCGCCCCGCAGTTCGTGACGGTCACGGTGCCGTCCGGGGGAGCGCCGGCGGGCGCGGTGGTCTCACCGCTTCCGCACGCCGCCAGCGCGACCATCGAGCAGACCGACACCAGCACCGTCCGGAGGCGGGGTCGTCGAGGCATCGTTCCTCCAGGTGTGGGGCTGCAGCAGCAGATGGGTGGCGCCGGTGACGGGGTGGGTGACGCGGGTCGCGTCGACCCCGAACACCGTCCGCACGGTTTCGGGGGTGAGGGCGTCGTGCGGCGCGGCTGCCGGGCAGGCTCTGCCGTTGTGGAGCACGAGGATGCGGTCGCAGTGGTCGGCAGCCAGGTTCAGGTCGTGCATGGCCAGCACGACGGTCCGGCCGAGCCGTCGCACGAGGTGCAGCAGGGCGAACTGATGGCGCACGTCGAGGTGGTTGGTCGGCTCGTCGAGCAGCAGGAGGGCGGCGTCCTGGGCGAGACCGCGGGCCAGCACGACCCGTCTGCGCTCCCCGCCGGAGAGCTGCTCGACGGGTCGCTCCACGGCGTCGGCCATCTCGACCGCACGCAACGCCCGGCCGACTGCCTCGCGCTCGGCGGTGTCGCCACCCGCCCACGGTGAGCGGTGGGGCACCCGGCCGAGGGCCACGAACTCCCCGACGAGGAGATCGGCGGGAAGCTCCTCCTCCTGGCCGACGAAGGCGATCGAGCGCGCCCGGGCCCGGGCCGTCAGCCGGTGCACGGGCGTGCCGTCGAGCCGGACCTCACCGGCCGTGGCGGGCCGGATGCCGGCGAGGACGCGCAGCAGGGTGGACTTCCCGCTGCCGTTCGGGCCGACGATGCCGATCGTCTCGCCGGGGGCGACGTCGAGATCGACGTCGCGGAGGACCGTACGGCGCCCGATCGCACACGACACGGCGCTCGCGCTCAGGTGGGGCGTCATGACGTCGAGCCGAAGCGGTAGCGGCGCCGCCCCATCAGCACGAGGAAGACCGGAGCACCGATCAGGCCGGTCACGACGCTCAGCGGGACCTCGACGGGGCGCACCAGCACCCGGGCCGCGATGTCCACCAGCAGGAGGAAGACGGCTCCGGCGAGGGCGGCCACGGGCAGCATCGCGCGGTGGCGCGCGCCGACCAGGAGCCGCGCGACGTGCGGCAGGACGAGCCCGACGAAGCCGATGCCGCCGGAGACGGCCACGAGCACGCCGACGAGCGCGGCGAGCAGCACGAACAGCACGTTGCGGACCGCCCGGACCGGAACACCCAACGCGGCCGCCGTGTCCGAGCCCGCGGCGAGGGCGTCGAGCCATCCGCTGCCTGCGAGCAGCAGCCCACCGAGCACCACCACCGTGGCGAGGGGCAGCCACAGCTCGTCCCACGCGGCCCCCGACAGGCTCCCGAGCAGCCAGAACAGCACCGATTCGGCGGCGGCGCGGTCGGCGCTGCGAAACACCAGGAAGCTCGCCACCGCCGAGAACGCGGAGCCCAGAACGGTGCCGGTGAGGACGAGCCGCAGCGGCGTCAACCCGCCCTGCGCCAGTGCGACGGCGTACACGAGCAGCGCCGCGGCCAGCGCTCCGAGCAGCGCACCGGCCGAGAGCGACCAGGTGCCGGCCGCCGCCAGCGCTCCTGACGTGATGACCGCCGTGGCGCCGACAGCGGCGCCCGAGGACACCCCGAGCACGTAGGGGTCGGCGAGCGGGTTGCGGACCAGCGTCTGGATCCCCGCGCCCGCGATCGCGAGCCCGGCCCCGACGATGATCGCCAGCAGCGAGCGCGGTGCCCGCAGGTCCCAGACGATCGTGTCCTCGGCGAGATCCCGCGGCACGCCGCCGGTGAACCGGGAGTGCAGGACATCCAGCACCGCACCGGGCGGCAGGGTCTCGGCCCCTACACCGGCGGAGAGGATCGCCGCCACGACGAGCAGGACGGTGAGCACGGCAAGCACGGCGGGCGTCCTCAGGCGGCCCCGAACGCGTACGCCCGTCACCTGGTATGCCTCCCGCTCCCGCAACCGCACCCTGCGCGACAGTTGATCGACTGATCATATGGGCAGGTATTTGTCGTGATCAACCGCCCCCGGCTCGGGCGGCTGTACGGGGCGACCGTCGTCACGGTCGGACGACAGGAGCTCTCCGATCGGCCAGGCTCGTCTGTACGCGGAATCCCGCGGTAATGACAGAGCCGAGGGGAACCATGCCCGACACCACCGTGGCCGCAGTTCCGAACCAGGGTGAAACGGTCACCGTGAGCGCGTACCTGGCCACCCGCCTGTGCCAGCTCGACGGCCATCACGTCTTCGGTCTCCCCGGAGACTTCAGTCTCAGCATGCTCGACGAGATGCTCACGGTCCCAGGCGTCGAGTGGGTCGGCTGCACCAACGAGCTCAACGCGGCGTACGCCGCCGACGCCTACGCCAGGGCCCGCCGTGGCGTCGCTGCGGTGCTCACCACCTACGGCGTCGGCGAGCTGTCGGCGATGAACGGCGTGGCCGGAAGCTACGCCGAGGACGTGCCGGTGGTGCTCGTGTCGGGGATGCCGCCGAGTCGCGCACGGGCCGACGGGCTCCTGCTGCACCACACCCTGGTGGACGGCGACCACGACCACTTCGTCCGCGCCTACAGGGAGGTGACCGCGGCGGGCGCCGTCCTGCGTGCCGCAACAGCGGTGGCCGAGATCGACCGGATGCTGCTGACCGCGATCAACGAGTGCAAGCCCGTCTACCTCGGCATTCCGGCCGACGTCGCGGTGGCGCGCGTCCCGGCTGCGAACCTGGCCCTCCCGCTGCGCCGCTCGCCCAGCGACCCGACCTCCGTGCAGCAGTTCCGCGACGCACTGACGGCGCTGCTCGCCCAGCACCCCTCACTGACGGTCCTCGCCGGTCCGCGGGTGCACCGGCGGCGGCTGGAGGGTGAGCTCGCCGCCCTGGCCGACCTTCCCGGCGTGCGCATCGCGACGCAGGCCGGCGCGAAGGCGATGCTCGACGAGGCGCATCCCGCGAGCCTCGGCACCTACATGGGAGGCATGACCAGGTCGGAGATCACCAGGGACGCCGTCGACTTCGCGCCGCTGCTGGTGCTGGCCGGCACGACGCTGAGCGACGTCCTCACGGGGCTCTTCACCCACCGGTTCACGCCCGAGGACGCCGTCGAGCTCGGTTTCGAGACCGCCCGGATCGGCGCCTCCCTCTTCCACGGCGTGCGGATGGAGGACGCCGTCCGGATCCTGCACGAGACGGCCGCCGAGCGGGACTTCGCTCCGTTGCCTCCGCTTCCGCCGCTGACCAGGCCGGAGGTCGCGGAGGGACCGGCGTCGGACGCGCTGACGCAGGCTCAGCTCTGGGCGGAGATCCAGCAGTGGATGCCGGACGGGGTGACCGCGATCGCCGACGCGGGCACCGCCCTGTACGGCGCGCTGGGCTTGCAGATGTCGCACGACAGCGACCTGCTCGCGCAGCCGATCTGGTCCTCGATCGGCTACACCCTGCCGGCGACCCTCGGGATCTGCCTGGCCAGGCCGGAGAGCCGCAGCCTGCTGTTCATCGGCGACGGTGCCGCCCAGCTGACGGTGCAGGAGCTGGCCACGATCCTGCACCGCGGCCACACCCCGATCATCGTGCTCATCAACAACGCCGGGTACACGATCGAACGCGCGATCCAGAGCCCCAAAGCGGTGTACCAGGACATCACCCCGTGGGACTGGTCGGCCCTGCCGTCCGTGCTCGCACCTGGCGTGCCCTCGCTCACCAGTACGGTCCGTACCCGAGCGGAGCTCGCCGAGGCGCTCGTCGAGGCCCGGGAGTGCACGGACCGGCTGGTGCTCATCGAAGCGGTTCTGGATCCCTCCGACGCCCCCGAGATGCTCGTCGAGCTCGGCCGTGGGGCCGCGCGCGCGAACGGTGCGCCGTCCGTACCGGTCGAACAGGCAGGCCGGAGCACGGGTGATTCGTCCCGCTGACGGCGCGGGCAGGGCAAAAAACGGATCTTGCGCAACCGCGTCGCGGGGTGACGGACATCCCAGCTTGAGACGGTCTGCGCTGGGAAAGTCGTTGTAGCGTGCTAACTATCCGCGATTTTTTGGGGTGGGCATGCCCGAACTTGACCAGCGCCGCAAGATGGCGGTCTTGGCGATCTGCTGCATGGGGCTGTTCATCGTCGGGCTGGACAACACCATCGTCAACCTGGCCCTGCCCTCGATCGGCAACGAGCTGCAGGCCTCCGTGTCGAGCTTGCAATGGGTGATCGACGCCTACACGGTGGTGCTCGCGAGCTTCCTCATGCTGGCCGGCTCGACGGGCGACCGGATCGGCAGGAAGCGGGTCTTCCAGACGGGCCTGGTGCTCTTCAGCCTCGGATCACTGCTGTGCAGCATCGCCCCCGGAATCGGACTGCTGATCGTGTTCCGGATGCTGCAGGCGGTGGGCGGGTCGATGCTGAACCCGGTCGCATTGTCGATCATCACGAACGTCTTCATGGACCGTCGTGAGCGCGCCAAGGCCATCGGTGTCTGGGGTGCGGTCGTCGGTCTGAGCTGGGCGCTCGGGCCGGTGCTCGGCGGCCTCCTGGTGGACAGCATCGGCTGGCGGTCGGTCTTCTGGATCAACGTTCCGATCGGCCTGGCCGCCGTGCTGCTCGTCGCCCGGTTCGTCCCGGAGTCCCGCTCGGCCCGGCCCCGGCCGATCGACCCGGTCGGACAGCTGCTGCTGATCGTGCTGCTGGCCACCCTGACGTACGGGATCATCGAGGCGCCCGGCCAGGGCATCGAGTCGCCGTGGATCATCGCGAGCTTCCTGGTGGCGGTCGCGTCCGCCATCGCGTTCGTCGGCTACGAGAGGCGAGTGGACGAGCCGCTGCTGAACATGCGTTTCTTCGCGAGCCCGCCGTTCACGGGCGCCACGCTCATCGCGATCGGATCGTTCGCCGTGATGTCCGGGTTCCTCTTCCTCAACGCCCTGTACCTGCAGGAAGTGCGTGGGTACTCGCCGCTGCACGCAGGACTGCTCACGTTGCCGATGGCGGTGATGACCGGGGTGCTCGCGCCGCTGTCGGGCCGGCTCGTCGGAACCCACGGTCCACGGATCCCGCTGGCGGCCGGAGCCGTGGCGATCACAGCGGGCTCGCTGCTGCTCTCGGTGCTCACGGCACAGTCGTCGGTGGTGGAGGTCGTCCTCGCCTACACCGTGTTCGGCATCGGGTTCGGCTTCATCAACCCGCCGGTCTCCAACGCGGCCGTCTCGGGGATGCCCGCCTCGCAGGCGGGGGTCGCGGCGGCGGTGGCATCAACGAGCCGGCAGGTGGGGGCCACGCTCGGCGTGGCGGTGCTCGGTTCGGTGGTGACCGCGCGGATCGTCGGACCGCTGTCGACCGGCTTCGTCGCCGCCGCCCATCTGGGCTGGCTGATCATGGCCGGAGCGGGTGTGGCGATGTTCGTGATCGGCGTCGTGACCACGGGCAAGTGGGGGATGCGCAAGGCGCAGGTGTTCGACGAGGAGTTCCCCCAGGACGTGCCGGTCGCCCAGGGCGTGGCCGTCCAGTCGAGGTAGCCGGTCGCTCGCGTCACGGTGCGGCGTCGGTCGGTTCCTGCTCCGAACGCCTCGTGAGCGATCTGCCTGAAGCGCCGAGTGCCGTATCCTCGCGCTCATGGCACACGAAGTGGAGCGCATCGAGGTCGAGGTCGACGCGGCCACCGCGCGCTGGCTGCGCACCTGCGCCCGCACGCGCGGGGGCTCCATGGCCGAGGCTGCGGCCCGCCAGCTGCACGAGCTGGCGCTTGCCGACTCCGTGCGCCAGCACGCCGCCTGGTACGCCGAGCACCCCACGTACATCGAGGACGCCGAGGCCGAGCGGATCGCTTCCCTGTCGGCCTGACACGATCGCCGCCGTGCTGCGCGGCGAAATCTGGGTCTATCGGCCCGTCCTCGAACGTCCTGGCCAGTCCACGCTCCGCCTGATCGTCTCCGCGGACGGGATCAACCGTGACGAGACCACACCGACCGTCCGCGGGCTCCACATCAACGCCACCGATCCCGGCGGGCTGCTGTCCGCCCGGATCGACCCACACGGGTGGGCGTCAGCGATGTCCTCCGAGGCGGTGATGCGCCGGCGGCTCGTCGAGCACGTCGGCACGGCGACCCCGGAACAGATGGAAGCCGTCGAGGTGGCGGTCGCCGCCATGTACGGCCTACCGAGGTAGCCAGGGCCCTGGGGCCCGCGTGTCCGGAGGGTTGTGGGTCCCTGGCGGTGACATCGAGTGCTTCCCCGGCGGGCCCTGGCGATGTCGTCGATCGGCGGGGTCGGCTAGGACGTGCTGAGGACCGGGTTGCGCGCGGGCTCCGGGGCGCTCTCGGGCAGTAGGACCCGGTCGCTGTGTGTGTAGATGTTCATCGAGCCGTTGCGGATGAAGCCGACCATCGTCAGGCCGCACTCCTCAGCCAGCTCGATGGCGAGGGACGAGGGCGCCGACACGGCCGCGATGACCGGCACGCCCGCCATGACGGCCTTCTGGGCCAGCTCGAACGACGTGCGTCCGGAGACGGTGAGCACGAGGCCGCTCGCCGGCACCCGGCCCTGCAGCAGCGCCCACCCGAGCACCTTGTCCACGGCGTTGTGCCGACCGACGTCCTCGCGCACGACGAGGAGCTCACCCGTCGCGCTGAACAGCCCCGCAGCGTGCAGCCCGCCTGTGCGGTCGAACACCTGCTGGCGCCGGCGCAGCTCGTCGGGCAGGTCGGCGAGCACCTCGGCGGCCACTCGCGTCTCGTCGGCGATCGGGGAGTACCGGGAGCGCAGGCGCACGGCGTCGAGCGACGCCTTGCCGCACACACCGCACGAGGACGTGGTGTAGAAGTTGCGCTCCACGCCGGGGTCCGGGGTGGGCACGCCCGGCGCGAGGCCGACGTCGAGGACGTTGTAGGTGTTGCGGCCCTCGTCGTCGACGGAGTCGCAGTAGCGCGCGTCGCGGATGTCGGCGGCGCTCCCGATCACGCCCTCCGTGAGCAGGAAGCCGTGGGCGAGCTCGACGTCGTGGCCCGGCGTGCGCATCGTGACCGCCAGAGCGCGGCCACCGACCCGCAGCTCCAGTGGCTCCTCGACGGCGATGGAGTCGGGCCGTCGCACGGCCCCTTTCGCCGTCACGCGGAGTACCGGACGACGAGCGATCAGACGCCCCATGGGCGGGCTCCCGGGTCGAGAGGAAGGAGGCGCGCGGCGATTGCCGCGGCCGGACCAGGGTCGATCACGGCGAGCGCGTCGGCGACCGCGGCTCCGCGCAGCATCGCCGATCCGGCGTGCCCGACGGGAACGGCGCCTTGCGGGCCGACGAGCACCGGGACCAGCCGGGTGCTCATCGCATGGCGGGGAAGACCGCCCGGGACGGGCGCCGCGACCAGCGCAGGCAGCGGCTCCCCGCGCATCGCGGTGATGGCCGGGAGCGCGAGGGTGAGGAACGCGACGAGCGCGGCGAACGGGTTGCCGGGCAGCCCGACGACCAGCCGGCCGTCGGGCAGCTGGGCGAGCGCCTGTGGATGGCCGGGCCTGCAGGACACGCCGTCAACGAGGAGTTCCGCGTCGAGCGCGTCGAGCGCCGGACGCAGGTGGTCGGCCGGACCTGCCGACGACGACCCCGAGATGAGCACGAGGTCGGCGTCGGTGCCGGCCAGCGCTTCGAGAAGCAGAGCGCGGGAGTCGGGCAGCCGGACGTCGGGCATCGCGTCGGCACCGGCCCGTGCCAGGAGACCGGGCAGCATCGGGCCGATGGCGTCGCGCACGCGGCCGGGGCCCGGTGCACCCTCGGTGACCAGCTCGTTGCCCGTGATGATGGCCGCGACTCGTGGGCGCGGCCGGACCGGCAAGCGGCCCAGGCCCAGCGTGGCGACGAGCCCGAGCACAGCGGGGCGTACGAGCGTGCCGGCCGGCAGCAGCTCCTCACCGGCCGAGCACTCCTCACCCGCACGTCGCACGTTTGCGCCCGGTCTGAGCGCGCCGGCGAGCAGGTGCCCGTCAAGGACGGCGTCCTCGTCGGGCAGCACCGCCGTGGTGCCCGACGGGACGGCGGTGCCGGTGACCACGGCGCACGCCTCGCCGTCGCGCAGGTGCACGGACGGCACGCCGTCGACGTCGATCCGGCCCACGATCGTCCATGGGGCCGAACCGCACACGGCGTAGCCGTCCATGGCCGAGCGGTCCACCGGCGGCACGTTCGCCGGCGCCACCACAGGGGCGGCGAGGACCGTGCCGACGGCAGAGGCGAGGGGGACCGACCGGGCGGGCAGGGGCTGCCCGGCAGCGTGAGCGCGCTCGCGGGCCGCGTCCCAGGCGAGGGACGTAGTCGGCGGCGCGAACGCGGTGCTCATGAGCTCGCCCGGCCGAGCAGTTCGGCCGCGCGGAGCGCCACCGGGTCGAGCCCGTCGCCGCCCTCCGCCACGTGCTCCCGGAGCGCCCTCTTCATGCGCGGCTCCCAGAAGTCCCGCAGGTGCGCGGCGACCTCGGCGGCGGCCACCTCGAGCGGCTTGTGGCCGAACTGCTCCGCGACCTCGTTGGCCAGCCGGACGTGCGGAGGGACTGTGCTGATGGACATCGATCAGTCTCCTGCCGTGACGACCGGTCGCTGCGCCAGATCCTCGCGCACGGCGGCCTGCTCCGGTGTGAGGCCGACCTGGACGGCCGTGACCTTGTACTCGGGGCAGTTGGTGGCCCAGTCGGAGTTGTCGGTGGTGATGACGTTGGCTCCCGTGACCGGGTGGTGGAAGGTCGTGTAGCACACGCCGACCGGCATTCGTTCCGACAGTACCGCCCGAAGGGTGGTCTGTCCGACACGACTGGAGAGCGACACCATGTCGCCGTCGTTGACCCCACGCACCTCCGCGTCGTGCGGGTGCAGCTCGAGGATGTCCTCGGGGTGCCACGCGACGTTGGCGGTGCGGCGGGTCTGCGCGCCGACGTTGTACTGCGACAGGATCCGGCCGGTGGTGAGGATCAGCGGGAACTTCCGCGTGCTGCGCTCGCGGGTGGGCACGTAGACCGTCTCGACGAAACGGCCCTTGCCGCGCACGAACCCGGTCTCGTGCATGATCGGCGTGCCGTTCGGGGCCGCGTCGTTGCACGGCCACTGCACGCTGCCGACCTTGTCGAGGTGGGCGAAGGAGACACCGGCGAACGTCGGCGTGGTCATCGCGATCTCGTCCATGATCTGCGACGAGTTGTCGTAGTGCATCGGGTAGCCCATCGCCTGCGAGATCTCGCAGACGATCTCCCACTCCTGCTTGCCGGTCTGCGGCGCCATCACCGGGCGCACCCGGTTGATCCGCCGCTCGGCGTTGGTGAACGTGCCGTCCTTCTCCAGGAACGACGTGCCGGGCAGCAGCACGTGGGCGAACTTCGCCGTCTCGTTCACAAAGAGGTCCTGGACGACGAGCAGGTCCAGCGCGGCGAGCGCGGCGTGCACGTGGTTGGTGTTCGGGTCGGACTGGGCGATGTCCTCGCCCTGCACGAACAGCGCCCGGAACGAGCCCTCGATGGCCGAGTCGAACATGTTGGGGATGCGCAGGCCCGGCTCCTCGAGCAGCGGCACACCCCAGAGCTGCTCGTAGACGTCACGGACGCCGTCGTCGGACACGTGGCGGTAGCCCGGCAGCTCGTGCGGGAACGAGCCCATGTCGCAGGAGCCCTGAACGTTGTTCTGCCCGCGCAGCGGGTTGACCCCCACGCCGTCGCGGCCGATGTTGCCGGTGGCCATCGCGAGGTTCGCCATGCCCATGACCGTGGTCGAGCCCTGGCTGTGCTCGGTGACACCGAGGCCGTAGTAGATGGCGCCGTTGCCGGCCTCGGCGTAGAGCCGGGCCGCGGCGCGGACCTCGGCGGCGGGAACCCCGGTGATCTCCTCGACGGCCTCGGGGCTGTGCTCCGGCTGCGCGATGAACTTCTCCCACGCCTCGACGTCCTCGCAGCGCTCCTGCACGAACTGCCGGTCGACGAGGCCCTCTGTGACGATGACGTGCGAGATCGCGTTGACGATCGCGACGTTGGTGCCGGGCGCGAGCTGCAGGTGGTGGGTGGCCTCGATGTGAGGGGAGCGGACGAGGTCGATGCGCCGCGGGTCGATGACGATCAGCTTGGCGCCCTGACGCAGCCGCCGCTTCATCCGTGAGGCGAACACGGGGTGGCCGTCGGTGGGGTTGGCCCCGATCACCATGATCACGTCGGCCTTGGCGACGGACTTGAAGTCCTGCGTGCCGGCCGAGGTGCCGAAGGTCTGCTTGAGCCCGTAGCCGGTGGGGGAGTGGCAGACGCGGGCGCAGGTGTCGACGTTGTTGTTGCCGAAGACCGCGCGCACCATCTTCTGGACGACGTAGACCTCTTCGTTCGTCGTCCGGGACGAGGTGATCGCGCCGATCGAGCTCGAGCCGTGCTCGGCCTGGATCTCCCGCAGCCGCCGCGCCGTGAACTGGATGGCCTCGTCCCAGGAGACCTCGCGCCACGGGTCGGTGATCGAGTCGCGCAGCATCGGGGACATCACGCGGTCGGGGTGGCTGGCGTAGCCGAACGCGAACCGGCCCTTGACGCAGGAGTGGCCCTCGTTGGCGCCACCGTCCTTGAAGGGCACCATCCGGACCAGCTCGTCGCCGCGCAGCTCGGCCTTGAACGAGCAACCGACGCCGCAGTACGCGCAGGTGGTGACCACGGAGCGGGTGGGCATGCCCAGCTGGACCACCGACTTCTCCTGCAGCGTGGCCGTGGGGCAGGCCTGCACGCACGCGCCGCAGGAGACGCAGTCGGACTCCATGAACGAGACGCCGGCGCCCGCGGCGACCTTCGAGTCGAAGCCGCGGCCCTCGATCGTGAGGGCCAGGGTGCCCTGCACCTCGTCACAGGCGCGGACACAACGGGAGCACGCGATGCACTTCGAGGCGTCGAAGTCGAAGTAGGGGTTGGACGTGTCCTTGGGGGCGTCCATGTGGTTGGCGCCGGCATCGACACCGGATCCGTAGCGGACCTCGCGCAGCCCCGTGACGCCTGCCATGTCCTGCAGCTCGCAGTCGCCGTTGGCCGAGCAGGTGAGGCAGTCGAGCGGGTGGTCGGAGATGTAGAGCTCCATGACCCCGCGGCGCAGCTTCCCGAGCTTCTCGGTCTGCGTGCGCACCACCATGCCGGGGGCGACCGGCGTGGTGCAGGACGCCGGCGTGCCGCGGGCGCCGTCGATCTCGACGACGCACAGCCGGCAGGAGCCGAAGGCCTCGAGGCTGTCGGTGGCGCAGAGCTTGGGGATGTCGAGCCCGGCCTCCTTGGCCGCGCGCATGACCGACGTTCCCGGTGGCACGGTCACGGCCACGCCGTCGATGGTTACCTCGACGGTGGCCGCGCCCTCGCGGGCGGGCGTTCCGAAGTCGGGCTCCTTGAGCAGAGTCATCGCGCTCCCTCGCTTCGCTCGGTCGTGGCTTCGACGAGTCGCTGTGTCGATGACTCGCTCGCGAGCTCGCTCATGGTGTGCCCCCGTCGGTTGTTCCTGTGGTGGTGGTCGCCGGGACGCCGAAGTCCTCGCCGAAGTGGCGGACCGCGCTCAACACCGGCATGGGGGTGAGCCCACCCATGGCGCAGAGGGATCCGTCGGTCATGAGCTCACACAGGTCGTCGAGCAGCACGAGGTTCTTCGTGCGGTCCTCACCTGCGCGGATACGGTCGATCGTCTCGACACCGCGGACGGCGCCGACGCGGCAGGGTGTGCATTTACCGCACGACTCCTCCGCGCAGAAGGAGAAGGCGAACCGTGCCATCGCGGCCATGTCCACCGTGTCGTCGAACACGACCACGCCGCCGTGGCCGAGCATGGCGCCCGCCGCGGCGAACGACTCGTAGTCCATCGGCAGGTGGAACTGCTCCGCCGGGACGTACGCCCCGAGCGGTCCGCCGACCTGCATCGCACGCACCGGCCGGCCGGAGGCCGTGCCGCCGCCGAGGTCCTGCACGAGCTCGCCGAGCGTGATCCCGAAGGGCGTCTCGAAGATGCCGCCGTGGGCGATGTTGCCGCCGAGCTGGAAGACGCTGGTGCCGCGCGAGCGGCCGGTGCCCAGCTCCGCGTACGCGGCGGCGCCGTGGGCGAGGATCGCAGGCACCGAGCCGAGCGACAGCACGTTGTTGACGACGGTGGGGCGGCCGAAGAGGCCCTCGAGGGCGGGGATCGGCGGCTTCGCGCGCACCGTGCCTCGCTTGCCCTCGAGGCTCTCCAGCATCGAGGTCTCTTCACCGCAGATGTAGGCGCCCGCGCCGACCCGCACGAACATGTCGAACGTCAGGTCGGAGCCGAGCACCCGCTCGCCGAGCAGGCCGCGCTGCCGGGCGGACTCGATGGCCGCGTTCAGCGCCTCGACGGCCTCCGGGTACTCCGAGCGCACGTAGATGTAGCCCTCGGTGGCGCCGACGGCGTAGGCGGCGATCGTCATGCCCTCGATGAGGGTGAACGGGTCGCCCTCCATCAGCATGCGGTCGGCGAACGTGCCCGAGTCGCCCTCGTCGGCGTTGCAGCAGACGAACTTGACGTCCGATTCGGCGCCGAGCACCGTGCGCCATTTGATGCCCGTGGGGAAGCCCGCGCCGCCGCGGCCGCGCAGGCCGGAGTCCACGACCTCCTCGACGACCTCGGCCGGGGTCTTCGCGAGCGCGGCCCGGAGCCCGGCGTAGCCGCCGTGGGCCTCGTAGTCGTCGACAGAGCGTGGGTCCACGATCCCGACGCGGGCGAACGTCACCCGCTGCTGACGCTGCATCCACGGCAGGTCCTCGACGAGTCCGAGGCCTTCCGGTGCGGCGTCCAGCAGGCCCGCGGCGACCAGGCCGTCGACCTCCTCCGGCGCGACCGGCCCGTACCCGACGCGGCCCTGCGCCGTCTCGATCTCGACCAGCGGCTCCAGCCAGAGCATTCCGCGCGAACCGGTGCGGACCACCTCGACGTCACGGCCTGCGGTGCCGGCGGCAGCGGCGATCCGCTCGGCAACCTCGTCGGCACCGACCGACAGCGCGGCGGAGTCCCGCGGCACGAACACCCGCACACGATCAGTCATCGGGCTTCTCCCAGCAGTGCGTCGAGGCGGGCGGGGGTGACCCGGCCGTGCAGCCGGTCGCCCACCTGCACCGCCGGACCGAGAGCGCAGTTGCCGAGGCAGAAGACCTCGTCGAGCGTGACAGCGCCGTCGGAGGTGGTCTCACCGAAACCGACGCCGGTGCGTCGCTTCGCGTGCTCGCCGAGCGCCTCGGCGCCGACCGCCTGGCAGGCCTCCGCCTGGCACACCCGCACCGTGGTGCGGCCGCCGGCGGCGCGCCGGAAGTCGCGGTAGAAGGTGACGACGCCGTGAACCTCGGCGACCGCGAGGTTGAGTACGTCGGCGATCACCGGTACGTCCGCCGGATCGATGTACTCCAGGTCTTCCTGTATCGCGTGGAGTATCGGCAAAAGCGGGCCGCGCACGTCCCGCAGCGTTGTCGCGATATTGCGCACGTGCTCAGCGCGTACTGCCGCGAGATCCGTGACGTCCGTCGTCATGGTCGCGAGTGTCCCGCTCTGAGGTGCCACAGTTCAAAGCAATCTTGCCTATCCCGTGATAAGCGGGAGCTATGAACGGCGGACGTGGCGACGCAGCAGCTGGTCGAGGGCGGCACGCATGTCGACCGACCCCGCGACGTCGAGCAATGCACGCGCGAGCATCGGCTCAGGAACGCGGTCGGGAAGGACCAGGCCGATGCGATGGCTCGAGGCCGGCGGGATCATGGGAACGATGCGCATCCCATCAGGGACGCCGAACAGATGCAACCATGCGTGCGCGATGATCGTCGACCACCGGTGGGTGGCGACATGCGCGTAGAGCACCGACACCGCGTCGGCCTCCAGCATCGGTTCCACCGCGACTCCTGCGTCGGTGAAGGCGCGGTCGATGATCCGCCGGTTCTCCATGTCCGGCGACAGCAGACAGAGCGGCAGCGTCGCAGCGTCGTCCCACGCGGCGGTGGTCCGCTCGGCGAGCGGCGAGTCGTCGGGCGTCAGCAGCAGGTAGCGCTCCGGGTAGAGCGGGACGGTGCGCACCGCGCCGCCGAGCGGTTCACCGTCGACATAGGTCATACCGACGTCGAGCTCGTACTCGGCCAGCCTGCGCACGATCTCGCGGGAGGACAACGACTCGAAGGAGATCCGCACCCGCCCGTGCAGCTCGCTGAACGGGCCGGTGAGCAGGGGAGCGGCGGTGAGCGCCGTCGGGATGGCGCCGATGCGGAGCCGGCCGGTGAGACCACCTGCCATCCGGTCCAGGTCCTGCCGCAGCGCGTCGCGGTCGGCGAGCATGCGGTGTGCCCACAGCACCACCCGCTCGCCCTCCGGTGTGAAGCCGCCGAAGCGCCGCTCCCGCCGCACGATCTGCACCCCGAGATCGGCCTCCAGCCTGCGGATCGCCGCAGACAGCGCCGGCTGCGAGACGTGGCACGCGGCCGCCGCTCGGGCGAAATGACGTTCCCGCGCGAGGGCGCTGAGATATTCCAGCTGGCGCAGGAGCACCGGACAGGGATACCGGCGCGGAGGCAGAAGCGCAAAGCCGGGGTCGCGCACCCGCCCCACGAGTCGCCCGCTCCCGTCCGAGATCGAGGTGAGGGCCCCGTGAGGACGGATCCGCGGACCTCGCGGTGACCAGGCCGTGACGTGGTCGGGCTCCGCGTCCGGTGCTCGACGGCCGAGCGTCAGCAATGCCCTGTTCATCCGATCATGCGAGCATGATCCGGTTCGTGGTGTCCGCTGTGGCACAGTTCTGCGGCAGTAGCCAGTGGAGGGCCTCGTATGCCTCGATCGTCACGTCCGGTCCGGCGCGCTGTGCTGGTGGCCGCGAGTGTGCTGCTCGCTGGGGCGCTGACCGCCGCCACCAGCGGCGGGGGCGACGGAGACGGCGGGGACACCGGCCCCGAGCCGGTCGCGGTGCAGCTGCTCGCACTCAACGACTTCCACGGCAACCTCGAACCGCCGACAGGATCCAGCGGCACGATCGCCGGCGCCCCGGCCGGTGGTGTGGAGTACCTCGCCACCCAGCTCGCGCAGCTCGCCGGTCAGGTACAGCAGGAGAACACGATCACCGTGGCCGCCGGTGACCTCATCGGGGCCTCGCCGCTGCTGTCGGCCGCGTTCCACGACGAACCGTCGATCGAGGCACTCGGACTCGCCGGGCTCGACCTGGCGAGCGTGGGCAACCACGAGTTCGACGAAGGCGCCGACGAGTTGCTGCGCATCCAGAACGGAGGCTGCCACCCCGCCGACGGCTGCGCCGACCAGGAACGGCCGTACAAGGGCGCGGAGTTCCAGTACCTCTCGGCCAACGCTTTCGTCACAGATACCGGCGAACCGCTGCTGGCGCCGTACGCGATCAAGGAGGTCGGCGGCGTCCGCATCGGGTTCATCGGAATGACCCTGGAGGGGACGCCGGGCATCGTCACGCGGTCCGGCGTGGCCGGGCTGGAGTTCCGCGACGAGATCGAGACCGGCAACCGGTACGCGGAGGAGCTGCAGAAGCAGGGCGTCGAGGCGATCGTGGTGCTCCTGCACGAGGGCGGCACGCAGGCCCCGAATGCGGGCATCAACGACTGCACCGGGCTGCAGGGGCCGATCGTCCCCATCGCCGAAGGGTTCTCCCCGGCGATCGACGTGGTGGTCAGCGGCCACACCCACCAGGCCTACAACTGCGTGATCGCGGGCAAGGTCGTCACCAGCGCGAGCTCGTTCGGGCGCCTGATCACCGACATCGACCTGCAGATCGACCCCGCCACCGGCAACGTGCTGATGGCCACGGCCACCAACGTGGTCGTGGGACGCGACGTCCCGGCCGATCCGGCGGAGACCGAGCTCGTCGCGCGGTACCGCACGCTGCTCGGGCCGATCGCCTCCCGTCAGGTGGGCGAGACCACGGGCGCTCTCACCCGCGCCCAGGAGCCGCTGTTCGGCACCCTGGTGGGCGAGTCGTCGCTGGGCAACCTCATCGCCGACGCCCAGCTCGCCGCCACCGACCAGGAGCAGGGCGCGGTGGCCGCGTTCATGAACCCCGGTGGCGTGCGCGCCGACCTGGACGCCGGCCCCGTCACCTACGAGGAAGCCTTCACCGTCCAGCCCTTCAACAACTACCTGACCACGGTGGACCTCACCGGCGCGCAGCTCGACTGCCTGCTGGAACAGCAGTTCGTGGCCGAACGCACGCTGCAGCCGTCGGCGTCGGTGGCCTACACGGTCGATCCCGGCGGGGTGTCGGGCACGGCCGCCGATCCCTGCTCGGGCACCCGCGTCGGCGCACTCAGCATCGCCGGCACGCCCGTCGACCCCGCGGCCACCTACCGGATCACCGTCAACAGCTTCCTTGCCGACGGCGGCGACGGCTTCTCCGTGCTGACCCAGGGCGCGAACCGGGTGGTGGGCGGCCTCGACATCGACGGTCTCGCCGCGTACCTGACCGAGGTGGGCCCGGTCGCACCCCCGGCCACCGACCGGATCACCGTGTCCTGACCGGACGAGAGCGCCTCAGTCGGGGTACGCACCGCCGTCGAGCGCGATGATCTTGTTGGTCAGGTACCCGTTGCGGAGCATGGCGAGCGCGAGATCGGCCACCTCTTCGGTGGTGCCCAGGCGGCCGACGGGGATCATCGGGGGCGCCGGGCCGTCCGGATCGACCGGGAGCATCCTGGTGCCCGCGATGAGGGCAGGAGCGATCGCGTTGACGGTCACACCGGTGTCGGCGACGCGTGCCGCGAGGTGGTGCGTCAGGCCGTGCAGTGCCGCCTTGGCCGCCGCGTAGTGCGGTCCGATGACCCCGCCGGTGAACGCGGCCACCGAGGAGAACAGCAGGATCCGGCCGAACCCGCGCTCGATCATCCGGGGCAGCATCCGCTGGGTGAGGAAGAACGGGGCGCGGACGTTCACGGTCATGCTCTCGTCCCACAGCGCCCCGTCGACGTCCGGCCATGACCTCTGCTCGGCCACCCCCGCCGCGGCGACCAGCACGTCGACGTCACCCAGCCGTTCGCGGGCCGCGGCGACGACCCGGGCCGGGCTGTCGGGGTCCGCGAAGTCGGCCTGCATGACCTCGGCACGGCGGCCGAGCTTGCGGGCCTGGTCAGCGACGTGCTCGGCCTCGTCGGCATGGCTGCCGTAGGTGAGCATGAGATCGGTGCCGCTCTCGGCGAGCCTCCGGGCGATCTGCTGGCCGATACCACCGGAGGCCCCGGTGATCAGAGCCACGCGATCGCGCAGAACCGAGTCGATGCCGGTGTTCGCCACGGGGGTGTCCTCCTCGTCGGTACCGGATCTCGACAGTACGACGGGTCACAGAGCCGGGCGCGGGTGCTTTGACTGCCATCCCTGTCATTCCCCGTCTGGTTACGCTGCGTGCAATATCGCGGCGTCTTGGGGGCGATGACGATGCGTATTGTGATCGTTCGGGCATTGGGGGTGCTCGTAACCGTGGTGTCCTGCGTCGTCGCGCTCGGGGGGTGTGCCGACTCCGGCACAGCCCACGTGCTTCCGGGGACGACCGATACGGAGCGGTATGACGCGATCATCGCGAACTCACCGGTCGCCGACCCTGCGTCGATCACCCCGGGCTCATGGGCGGACAAGATCAGGCAGCGGGGCACCCTGAAGGTCGGAAGTGGCGACACCACGCCGTTCTTCGCCCTCAGGGACCCGACCACCGGCAGGGTCACCGGGTTCGACGCCGGGCTGGCGGAGATGCTCGCGCACTACATCACCGGCAAGCCCATGAACGCCGTCGCGATCACCCCGGCCCACGTGGACACTCGCGAGCCGTTGCTGCAGAACGGCACGGTGGACGCGGTGGTCGCCACCTACTCGATCACTCCGGAGCGTGCGACGAAGGTCGCCTTCGCCGGCCCGTACTACTCCTCGGGCGACGCGATCATGGTCAGGGCGGGCGACGGGGCGATCCACGGAGTCAGTGACCTCAACGGCAAGACGGTCGCGACCCAGGCGAACTCCACCGCGGTGCTCGCGCTGCAGAGAGCGGCCCCCGCGGCCCACCTGGTGACGTTCGAGCACGACTCCGAGTGCGTGGCCGCGGTGCAGCAGGGCCGCGCCGACGCGTACGTGATCGACCAGGTGATCCTCGTCTCCGACGCGAGCACCGACCCAGGGGTGAAGGTCGTCGGTGAGCCGTTCACCCAGGAGTCCTACGGCATCGGGCTCCCTCTCGGCGACCCGACGGCCAAGGCCTTCGTCGACGAGTGGCTCCAGAAGATCTATGTCACCGGCAGCTGGGCGAAGCTGTGGAAGGCGACCCTCGGCACGGTCGTGAGCGGCAGCGCACCGACCCCGCCGGCGATCGGCTCCGTGGCGGGCTCCTGATCTCGGTCCGTGGTCAGGGCTTGCGGCCGACCGCCCCGACGATGCAGCGCTGCACCGGCACCAGCGGCTTGACGCGAGGACCGTCCGGCCACCAGTCCGCGCACAACACCAGGCCGGGATCGACCAGCTCGAGCCCGGCGAACATGCTCTCGATCTCGGCGCGAGTACGGAACATGCCGCTGCCCATCGGGCTGTGCAGGAAGATGTCCTCCATCTTCCGGGCGAGCGCGCTGTCCTCGGTGGTCTCGGGGTCGAAGAAGTGGCTCAGCGCCAGGTACGAGCCCGACGGCAGGGCGTCGATGTACTCGCCCATGATCTCGGCGCTCCGCTCGCCCGTGTAGTGGTGCAGGGTGCCGCACTGGTACAGCGCGATGGGCTCGGAGAAGTCGAGCTGCTTGCGCACCACCTCGTTGTCCAGCACCTGGCTGGGCTCGAAGATGTCGGCTCCGATCAGGTGGGTGCGGTCGTTCTCCTCCAGTAGCGCCCTGCCGTGGCTGAGCACGTCGGGGTCGTTGTCGACGTACACCACGCGCGCCTCGGGATGGATGCGCTGCACGACCTGATGGGTGTTCTCCGCGGTGGGCAGACCCGAACCGCAGTCCAGGTACTGGGTGATCTCGGTCTGTCCGGCGATGAACCGGCTGGCCCGGTTCAGGAACTCGCGGTTGTCCCGGCCGAGGAAGGTGGCCTCGGGAGCCACCTGCTGGATGCGGCGCAGAACCTCGCGGTCGATCTCGTAGTTGTCGGTGCCGTTCAGGAAGGCGTCGTAGACCCTCGCGACGCTGGCCTTCGTCGTGTCGACGTACGGAGGTGCGGCACTCGACATCGTGGTTCTCACTCCTCGGTCTCGAAACCGACATGGTCGACAGCGCGCCGAGTCTAGGACGATCATCGCGGTTCGGACCGCCGTTGACCGATCGGTCCGTACGGGATTCGGGGTGTCGGCCCAGGTCTGCTCGGGAGCCTCGCGCCCGTCCTGTTCGAGGCAGTCGGGCTGCTCCGCGACCGGCTGATCGACGCACCGGAGATCACGCTCTGCGGTACCGGCCTGCGCCGTGGCCGGTTCGGAAGGGCGCCACGGTCCCGCTGGACCGTGAAGTCCAGCGGGACCGTGACTGGCCGCTCGACTCCCGGGGGGATTGGCGCCGAGCGGTTCTCTCAGGGCTCGCAGGAGGCCGGAGAACTGTTAACCGGCCCTTTTCTGAAATCCGGCCAGTTGTCACGTCACGGTTATGGCCGCCGACCCGGACGAGCGCGTCCACGTCCGGCCGACGGCTGGTTGTCGCGCGTAAGGCAGTCGATCGGTCGCGACGGCCACGACGGCCCTCATCCATGACATGACCTGGGGTTTCTTCGATCTGATGATCGTCGGCCGGATGCCGGCGACGTCCCGTGTGCTCCGATGGGAACACGGTCCGTTGCACCGGCGTGATCGGCGCACGGCGTCGCACGAGGCGTTTCGGACGGGTCTCCGGGATTCTCACATTCACCCGGATGGGGCTCTGTCCCGACCTTTCCGCGTTCCCCTCCGGGCCTTGCCGGGGGCAGGTAGGTTCGGGCGCGATCAGGGGGGAGACGCTGATGCTCGCAGTCGAACTGGTGCGCCGGGGTGCAGCCCGGCACGGTAGGCGTACGGCCGTGGTCGCCGGAGCCGAGTCGATGACCTTCGCCGAGGTCGACGGCGCGGCCAACCGGTTGGCCCACGTGCTCGGCGGGCTCGGAATGGAGCGGGGTGCGCGGGTCGGGCTGCTGGTCGACAACGGGCTGTGGTCCGTACCGATCGACTTCGCGTGCCTCAAGGCCGGCGTGGCACGCGTCCCGCTCAACCCCCGGCTGTCGCTGGACGAGCAGACCAGAATGATCGAGGCCACCGGTGTGCGCCTGCTGGTGCACAGCCCCGCGCTCGCGGAGCGGGCGAGCGAGCTGGTGGCGCGGCTCGACGGGCTGCGGCCGGCGTGCCTGGGCCCGACCGACGTGGTGGACGCCCCCGACCTGATCACGGAGATGTCAGCCGCGTCGGGGCGCGACCCGATGCTCCCCGCGCAGCCGGACGACCCCGTCGTCGTCGCCTACACCTCGGGTACCTCGGGTGCTCTGAAGGCCGTGGTGCACACCCAGGCGAGCTGGGCCGCGATCACGGCGAACGTCCTGGCCAACCTCGTCTCTCCGGGGCCGGACTCGGTGATGCTGCACGCGGCTTCGCTGATCCACGCGAGCGGCACCTTCGTGCTCCCGTACTGGGTCCGCGGCGGCGTCTCCGCCGTGCTGCCCGGGTTCGACCCCGCCACCTACCTCGACGCGGTTGCCGCACACCGGGCCACCGAGATCAACCTGGTGCCGACGATGCTGGGGATGCTCGTCGCGTCCGGCGCAGCCGAACGTTGCGACGTCTCCCATCTCCGCACGGCCTTCTACGGGGCGAGCCCGATGCCCGGCCCGCTGCTGGAGCAGGTGCTCGACCTGTGGGGGCCGCGGTTCGTGCAATACTACGGCCAGACCGAGGCCCCGCTCGCGATCACCGTGCTCGACAAGGGCGACCATGCCGACCCGGGCCTGTGGGGCAGCTGCGGGCACCCGTCCGTGGACGCCGAGGTGCGGGTGGCCGACGAGGAGGGCAGGCCGCTGGGCGTGGGCGACGTGGGTGAGCTACAGCTGCGCGCCCCGTTCGCGATGGCGGGCTACTACGCGGCGCCGGAGCTGACCGCCGAGACGATCACGACCGACGGGTGGGTACGCACGCGTGACCTCGCCCGGGTCGACGAGCGCGGCTACCTCACCCTGGTCGACCGCACGAGCGACATGATCATCACCGGCGGGTACAACGTCTACCCCCGTGAGGTCGAGGAGGCGCTGCTCACGCACCCCGCCGTCGCCGCGGCCGCCGTCGTCGGGGCGCCGGACGAGACGTGGGTGGAGGCGGTCACCGCATTCGTCACGCTCCGGCCGGGCGTGCAGCCGCCGGCCGCCGAGGAGCTGCGGGGTGCGGTCCGTGCCCGGCTGGCCGGCTACAAGGTCCCGAAGGAGGTACACGTGGTCGATGCGCTCCCGCTGTCGCCGGTGGGCAAGGTATTGCGCCGGGCGCTGCGTGACCCGCTGTGGGGCCGGTCGTGACCGCGGTCCGCGTGGAGCGCGACGGACCCGTCACCACGGTGTTCCTGCATCGCCCCGAGCGCCGCAACGCCGTCGACGGAGCCACCGCCGCGCAGTTGGCCGACGCGTTCCGCGCGTTCGACGCCGATGAGAACGCTGCGGTCGCCGTGCTGCACGGCGAGGGCGGCGTCTTCTGCGCGGGCGCCGACCTCACAGCGGTCGGTACCGAGCGCGGCAACCGCGTCGACCCCGAGGGTGACGGCCCGATGGGGCCGACCCGGATGCGGTTGTCGAAACCGGTGATCGCCGCGGTCTCGGGATACGCCGTGGCCGGTGGGCTGGAGCTGGCGCTGTGGTGCGACCTGCGGGTGGCCGACGAGAGCGCCGTGTTCGGCGTCTTCTGCCGGCGGTGGGGCGTCCCGCTGATCGACGGTGGCACCGTGCGGCTGCCGCGCCTGATCGGCACGAGCCGTGCGATGGACATGATCCTCACCGGGCGGCCGGTCGACGCCGCGGAGGCGCTGGCGATCGGCCTGGCCAACCGGGTGGTACCGGCAGGGGACGCGCTCGCCGCAGCCCACGAGCTCGCCACGCAGCTGGCGGCGTTCCCGCAGACCTGCATGCGCCGCGACCGGCTCTCCGTGCTCGATCAGGAAGGGCTCTCCGAGGCCGACGCGCTGGACGCGGAGTTCGCACACGGCCAGGTGTCGCTGGCGGCCGACGCGATCGCCGGCGCCGCGCGGTTCGCGGGCGGCGCGGGCAGGCACGGGTCGTTCACCGGCTCGTGACCCAGCCGGTCAGCTGACCGGCGCGACGGTCACGCCGAGCGTGTCGGCGCCGATCAGACGGCGGGCGGCGAGGTTGCTCATCGGCATGATCGGACCGGCCTGGACGTCGCGCCACATGCGCTCGAACGGCTGGTTCCTGGTGTAGGCGGGCCCGCCCACGACGTCGACGAGCCGCTGCAGCACCTCGACCGCGTTGGTGGCGGCCACGTACTTGACCGTGGCACACCAGGCCAGCCCACCCTGTACTCCCCGGTCGAGGAGGCGGCCGTTCTCCACCTTGTCGACGTGGCTCGCCAGCATCGCCCGCGAGGTGTCGAGGAGGATCCGGCACCCGCCGATCACGTCCTGGACAACCGGGTCGTCCGCCCGCCCCGAGCGCAGGATCCGCTGGACGGTCCAGTCCAGCGCTCCCGCCGCGATCCCGGTGTAGACCGCTCCGAACGACGGCATCGCCCACGACCAGACGGTTTCGAGCACCCGCGCGTCCAGGTGGCCGACCGGCAGCGAGTGCACCACCTGCTCGTCGGACACGAAGACGCCGTCGAGCTCGAGGTCGTCGCTGCGCGTGGCACGCATCCCCATCGCGTTCCAGGTGGGGTGCACCCGCACACCGGGCTGATCCATCGCCACCTGGCAGAGCAGCAGCCGCGGCCCGCCGTCGGCGTCCTCGTGGCGGGCGGTGGTGGAGAAGTGCGTGGCGACCGCAGTGTTCGTCGCGAAGACCTTGCGGCCGGTGAGGACGAACCCGCCGTCGACCTTCTCGGCGGCCGTGCGGGCGTCGGTCATGTCGTTGCGGATGCCCGGCTCGCCGGTCACGGCCGCCCACACCAGCGAACCTTCCGCTGCCTGCCGCAGCAGGTGCGCCAGTCGCGGGTTCCCGGTGCGCCGCCAGACGGCGGCCCACTGGCCGAGCGGGGAGATGTGCATCGTGACGGCGAGCGCGGTGGCCCCGTCGCCCGTCGCGAGCCGTTCGAGCACCGCCAGCACGTCGCCGAGTCCCGCGCCGAGCCCGCCGAGCTCCTCGGGAACGGTCAGCCGCAGCAGCCCGGCGTCGGTGAGGTCGGCATAGTTCTCGTGCGGGAAGCTGGCTTCCACGTCGTGGGCCGCCGCGCGCTCGGCGAAGCGCCCGGCCAGCCGGTCGGCGACGGCCACGAACTCCCGACGCCGCTCGGCAGCAGGCCCTTCGCTCATCGTTCCCCCCAAGTCGGGTGTGCGGATGAGTCCTTGCCTACTGCATCAGCCGCTTCGCGGACAGGTGACGGATCTCGCCGGGTGGCAACGGCACCCGGACAAAACGGACCAGTGGGCACGTACCATGGCGATCATGACCCGTCGCCCCGCAGCGCTCGTCCTCTCCACACTCACCGCTCTCGTCCTCATCGCCGGATGCGGAGGCGCAGGTTCGAACACCGACTGCGGTCTAGACGGCTGCACGATCACCTTCCCCCGCGACGGCGCCGCCGCCGTGTCCGTGCTGGGCATCGAGGCCAAGCTCGTCGGGGTGAACGCAGGCACGGCCGAACTGGAGGTCGCCGGTCAGCGCATCACGGCGCCGGTGGGCGGGGAGACGCAGGCCGAAGGCTTCACCGTCGGGGTCGAGCGCGTCACCGACACCGAGGTCGTGGTGCGGGTTCGACCGTAGACCTGATCAGCCACTGAGGGCGGCGTCCAGGAGTTCGTCCATCGGGAGCGGCCGGGCCTGCGGATCCTTGGCCTGGTCGTCCCACCGCCGCAGCTGCATCGCATCGGCAGCGAGGGGGTGGCGCAGGAAATGCTGCACTTCCTCCGCGTCCGCGGCGCCGCCCTGCCGGGCGAGGCTCCGCACCGATGCGGGCGACAGCAGCGCGAAGTAGTCCGGGTCGGTGGCCACGAGCGCACGCTTGGCCAGCACGTGTGACCCCACCAGCCAGCCCGCCTCGGCACCGACCAGGTCGCTGACGTACGCCGCTCCGGCCTCCTCGTGCGGGGTCTCCGGGAAGGCATCCATCACGCGCGGCACCCTGCCGACGTCGTGCAGCAGGGCGGCAGCCACCAGCGCGGGCCGGCTCCCTGCCGCGACGGCGAGGGTGCCCGCCTGGAGCGCGTGGGCGAGCTGGTCCACGTCCTCCCCGCCGTAGGGCAGCTCGGCCATCGCCAGCAGGTCGGTGCGCATGGTGTCGCGGACGGTCTCGCGGAGCTTCATGGCAGACGTCCTCTCCTCAGGTCAGGTTGTTCAGAACCGCTCACGCAGCCAGAGCGCCAGCAGCTCGACGAGCATCACCGTCACGAAGATCATGATCAGAATGGTCGTGACGACACCGAACTGCAGCACCTGCGAGGCGCTGAGCAGATAGAAGCCGATCCCACCCGCACCGACGATGCCGAGCAGCGTCGCCGAGCGGATGTTCGTGTCGAGCAGATAGAGCACGTGCGCCACGAGTGCACGGGAGCCCGCGGGGAGCGTCGCGGCGAAGAAGACCTGCCACCGTGACCCGCCGGTGGCCTGCAGAGCGTGCTCCGGCCCTGCGTCCACCTCCTCCAGCGAGTCCGCCACCAGCTTGCCGAGGAGGCCGACCGCGCCGATCCCGAGCGCCACCGCGCCCGCCACCTCACCGAGGCCGGTGATCACCACGAACACGATGCCGAGGATCAGCTCCGGTATGCCGCGGATGAGCAGGATGACCAGCCGGAACACGTTCGCGACGCCGGGTGTGGGCGCGACGTTGCGGGCCGCGAGCGCCCCGATCGGGAGGGACAGCACCACGCCGAACAGCGTCGCCGCGAGCGCGATCTGCACGGTCACGAGCAACTGCTCGAGGAGCGTTCCGAAGAGGCCGCCGGTCTGGGGCGGGAAGAACAGCCCGATGCTGTGGATCGTCTGGGGAAGTGACTCGAGGAACTCCAGAGGCGAGATGCCCGAACCGATGAACGACAGGACGATCACCGCGACCGTGATCGCCGTGTAGGTGGCCGATGTGATCCGCCGGGCTGTCCATGGCGGGGTGGTCCGTCCGGAGACGAGCGCGGCCGCTGAGCGCAGGCGTGGATCACGGACGAGATCGACGTCGAGGTCGAGGCGCTCGTCGTCGACCTTGCCGGACGCGGAGCGGCGGGTGGCGAGCCGGGTGACGCCGGCAGCGATACCTCGCGACGGCCCGGCCGCGGCACGGCCCAGCAGGGCGGTGCGGATGGACCCGGAGATCAGCTCGACGACGACGCACAGCAGGAGCACGACCAGCGACAGTGCGATGCCGCGCTGGAAGTCGAGCACCGCCATCGACTCCGCGATGGCGAAGCCGATGCCCTGCACACCCACGAAGCCGAGCACGACGGAGACGCGCAGGTTGATGTCGAGCCGGTGGAGCCCGACCGCGACGAACGCCGGCAGCACCGCGGGGAGCACGCCGCCTGCGATCTGCTGCAGCCGCGTGGCGCCGGAGGCGCGCAGTGCTGTGGGCGGTCCGGCGTCGACGTGCTCGATCGCGTCGGCGTACATCTTGCCGATCATCCCGATGGAGTGCAGGCCCATCGCCAGCACGCCGGTGAGCGCGCCGATGCCGAAGATCCGGACGAAGGCGATCGCCAGCACGACGTCGGGGACCGCGCGAGCGACGACGATCAGGCTGCGGGCACCGAGCCTGCTCGGGTTGTTCGGCGTCGTGTTCGAGGCGGCGAGCAGGGCCAGCGGCACCGACAGGATCGTCGAGAGCAGGGTGGCGAGGATGACGATGCCGAGTGTCTGCCCGCAGAGCCGGAGGATCTCCACGACCGGCGGGAAGTCCAGCGGCAGCGTCCGCCGGGTGAACGCCACGGCCTGGTGAGCGCCGTCGACGAAGGTCGCGACATTGATCCGCAGCTCGGCCACCGACCACAGCGAGGCGGCCAGGAGCACGAGCAGAACGAGCACGGCCGAGACCGTCCCGGCCGACGGGCGGTTCGTGAGGCGCCCCGGTGCCGGCGGACGAGCAGCCGGCACCGGGGTCTCCCGCAACGGGGAGGGGACCGACATCAGCGTGCGGTCGTCAACAGGGCACTCGCGGCAGCACCGACACGCGAGTACACCGCCATCACCTGCTCACGGTCCAGCCCGGCGGTGGGCAGGTCGAGCACCGTGCGCCCGCCGCGCAGCCCGACGATCCGGTCGCCCCAGCCGAGCGCCAGATCCACCTGATGGAGGCTGCACAGCACCGTGAGCGAGTTCTCCCGGCTGATCGTCTTCAGCAGGGCCATGACCTGTTCGGAGGACTCGGGGTCCAGGGAGGCCACCGGCTCGTCCGCCAGCAGTACCTCGGGTCGCTGCATCAGCGCGCGGGCCACCGCGACCCGCTGCTGCTGCCCGCCGGACAGGGTATCCGCCCGCTGGAACGCCCGGTCGGCGAGCCCCACCCGGTCGAGGTGCTCCAGTCCTTCCCGGCGCACCGCCTTCGGGTAGGTCGGCAGACCGAGGCGAGGTCCACGGAGCCGGCCGAGTGCACCGGTGCACACGTTCTCCAGCACCGTCCGACTCCCCACCAGCTCGAACTGCTGGAAGACGAAGCCGATCCGGCGCCGCAGCGTCCGCAGGGCGCTCCCGCGAACCGAGCCGACGTCGACGCCGAGTACCTGCACCCTGCCTGCCGTGGGCAGGTGCAGGCCGTCGACGTGCCGCAGCAGGGTGGACTTCCCCGAGCCGGACAGGCCGACCAGAGCGACCACCTCGCCCGCGTGCACGGTCAGGCTGACGTCGTCGAGACCGACCACCTGCGGGCCGAAACGCTTCGTGACGCCGGCGAACTCCACGACCGGCGCCCCGCCGGCATGTCGCGCCGTGCCGTTGACTCTTCCGTCGCCGGTCATGCCTGCGTACAGCTCTTGTTCTTGGTGACGTCGCACACCTGGCGGATCGTGTTGTAGAACGCGTCGTCCACCGGGGCGTAACCCCACCCACCGCCGTCGCCGATCGTGCAGGCCCCCTTGCAGAAGCCGTTGGCCGTCAGGTAGTCGACGTTCGCCATGTTCTGGAAGGCGTCGGCGAGGGTCTTCTGAAGCTGGGGGGACAGCGTGGTGCTGATCGCCACGGGCGACCCGGGGATCTCCTCGGACTTCAGCAGCGTGGTGATCTGTCCGGGCTTCAGCTGGCCCGACTGGATCAGCGTCGTGTCGACCATCGAGTCCTCGGCGAACCCGGCGTCGCAGCGACCCGAGGCCACCTCCAGCACGGAGGCGTCATGCCCGCCGGCGAAGATCGGGTGCACGCCGGTGGTCGGGTTGATCCCGTTCTGGAGCAGCTCGGCGGAGGGGTAGAGATAACCGGAGGTCGAGTCGGGGTCGACGAAGCAGATGTTCTTCCCCGCGAAGTCCTTCAGCGACTTGATCGGGGAACCCGCCTTCGTGATGGCGTAGGACTTGTAGCCGGGCGCGGCACCCTTCGCGGTGATCTGCGCGCCGACGGCGGAGATCGGGGCGCCCTTGGACTTGGCGATCACGTACGAGAGCGGGCCGTACTGAGCGATCTGGACCTGCCCGGAGAGCTGGGCCTCGATCACCGCGGCGTAGTTCGTCGCCTGCCGGAACTCGATCTTCTTCCCTGTGACCTTGCCGAGCATGTCGAGCACGGGCTGGAAGTTCTGCTGGAGGGTCGTCGTCTGCTCGCTCGGCACCGCGGCGAACACCAGGGTGTCCGGGTCAGCGCCCCCGCCTCCACCCTGGCCGGCGGTGGAGGCGCTCTCGCCACACGCGGCGAGAGCGGCGAACAGCACAGCTGCGGCCACGGCGGGGAGCACGCGGCGGAGAGTGCGTTTCATCTGAGGTGGTGTCTCCCTGTCAGTAGGAAGCGTCGGACCATCCGGCCGTCCGACATCAGCGCCGAGGGTCCGAGCCGGCGATGCTGGGGTGCGGTCCCCCGGGTTGCGAGTGGCTGAACGCAGGGCAACGGTTCCCCTCCGATGCCCGGTCAAGCCGGCGTTGATCCCAATTGCCCGCCTCGGCCGCGACAACCGCTCATGGGGTTCACCGGCGGACCGCCTGGCGTTCGCGTTCGTGGAGTTGTCCGGACAAGTTCGAGGGGCAGCGTTTCGCCCATGGACGCGGCCACCACCGTCACCACCCGGGGCAGGCGGTACCTGGACATCGCCGAGCAACTGGCGAGCGAGCTGGCCGGGCTACCACCGGGGGCGCGGGTCGCCGGGGAGCACGACATCACCCTGAGGTTCGGCGTCGGGCGGGCGGCGGCCCGGGCAGCCCTCCAGGAGCTGGAGCGCCGCCTGCTGGTGCGCCGGATCCAGGGCGCCGGCACCTTCGTCAACCGGCGCATCGACTACGTCATCTCCCACAACCGGCGGCCGTCCTGGCACGAGACGGTGTCCGCGGCGGGCGCCCAGCCCCGCACCGTGGTGCGCGGGGTCGATGTGGTGGCGCTGCCGCCGGAGCCTGCCGAGCTGCTCGACCTGCCGCCGGGTACGCCCGCGCATCGGCTGCGCCGCCAGTCCTACATCGACGACCTGCTCGCCGCCGCGACGCACGAATGGATCCCGGTCGCGATCGTGCCCGAGCTGGGCGCGGCGCTGCACGCCGCGGAGTCCGTCGACCTCGTGCTGCGCCAGGTCGGTCGGGTCTGTCCCGTGCGCTCGTGGAGCCGGGTGAGTCTCGACGTGCCACCGCCGGACGTGGTCGCGGGCCTGCAGATGGAGTCGACGGCACCGGTCTGGCTGGTCGAGAGCCTCAGCCGGGACGGCGATGCGGGGAGCCCGGTGATGTGCAGCAGTTCATGGATGCGCGCGGATGCGCTCCGCGTGGTGGTGGAGCTCGGGGAAGGACGAAGAGGAGCGGAATGACCACATCGGAGCGAACGACCGGGCATCGAGCGGGCCGACGGGAGGAACGCGCGGGGCTGCTGGCGCTGGCCGGGACCGCAGAGCTCGTGGCGCTGGCCGACGGCTGCCTCGCCGACAGTGCCCAGCTGACGGTCCTCGTCCCACCCGAGGTCGGCTGCGTGGCGACCGAGGTGCTGGAGCCGGTGGGCCACGAGCGGTTCCTGCTCGGCGACGTGCTCGCCTGCCGTGCGGAGGTCGATCTGGCCGGCACAAGGGGATGGGCGATGCGTCTCGGCGACGACCGGGTGGCGGTGCTCGCCGCAGCCGTGTGCGACGCCGAGGCGGAGGCCGACAGGCCGATGGCGGGCGAGGTGGCCGCGCTGTGCCGCCGTGTCGCTGCACGTCAGGCCGCTGCCGAGGCTGCGGAATGGGCTGTGCTCGCCCCCACCGTCGTCGCGTTCGAGGAGCTCGCATGACCAGCACCGAGGCGGCACCCGTCCTGGTCCGGCCCGGGCATCGGGACGCTCAACGCATCTTCCGCGCGGTGCTCGACGCCCTGGCCCGGCCGGGGACGACGACGCACCTGCCTGCGCCTGCCGGGGTGCCGGCGGCGCTGGTGCCGCTCCTCGCCCTCGCCGACCTCGACACACCCGTGTGCGTGCTCGACGCCACGACGGCCGACAGTGAGCAGTGGCTGCGGGCCGTCATGACCGCCACGTCGGCGCCCGGTTCCGTCCTCGGGGAGGCGCGGCTGGTGGCGGCGTTGCGGCCGATCACCGTGGACGAGCTGCGGGCCGTTCGGGTGGGGAGCCCGGCCGACCCGGAAGAGGCCGCGCTGGTCGCGTTCGCCGTGTCCGCACTGACCGGGGGCCCGGTCGTGCGGCTGGAGGGCCCCGGGGTGGCGCCCGGTGCCGTGATCACCCCCGCCGGGCTGCCGGTGGGCTGGCTCGACGTCCGCGCCGCGGTGACCTACCCCGCGGGCGCCGACCTGCTGCTCGTGGACTCCGACGGCGCTTGCGTCGGCCTGCCGCGCAGCACGCGTACGAACGAAGGGAGCTGACCATGGGGTACTCAGGAGCCCGCGGCGGCCTGGAGGCCATTCTGGCCGCGGAGGACCTGGTGCGCCGCTCGCGCGACCACGCGCCTGCGCCCTGGGCCGAGACCGGCCAGATCACGGCGCGGTTCCGGCTGGCCGTGGACCGTGTGATGGGGGAGGCCGGGCTCTACGACGAGCAGACGGCCGCTCACGCATTCCGGCAGGCCGAGGGCGACACGCTGGAGGCAGCGCACCTCGTGCGCGCCCATCGCTCGGCGCTGCCCCGGCTGGCGCGCAGCGAGCCGGTGAACCCCGACGAGATGGTGGTGCTGCGCCGGATCGTCCCGGCCCACCGCACGCCCGAGGGGCCGCAGCTGCTCGGTCGCACGTCGGACTACACGGGGCGGTTGCTCGAGCGTCTCGACGGGCCGCCCGCAGCCACGAACGGGAACGGCGACGGGGCGGCTCACGGGCTCGAAACGGGCGAGTCGCAGAACGGCAACGGGCGACTCGCGGACGGGAACGGGGCGACTCGGGGGTTGGGAACGGGCGACTCGCAGCGCAGGCCGCGGCGGTTCTCGGAGCTGCTGCGCGAGATGGATCTGCTGGTCGACCACCGGCCCGCCGACCCCACGGCTCCCCGCCCCGAGCCCTTCGACGTGACCCGCCGCCCGGCCCGCCCGCCGGCACCGCGCTCGGCGGTGCTCGCCAGCATGGCCCGCGCGGAGACCGGTGCGCTCGTCGGGTTGTGGTACCGCTCGATCCTCGGCCCGGACGGGAACGTCCACGAGGTCACGCTCGGCGAGGTCCGCCACGGCAGGCTGCCGCTGCGGGTGAAGCACCCGCATACCGGCGCGCCGGTGACCGTCGGGCACTTTCGGGCCACCGAGACCGAGGCGATCGAGGACCTCGACGGGGCCGACGAGGACCGCGGCCGTTTCGACCTCGGGTACGGCCTGTGCTTCGGGCACAACGAGCGCAAGGCCATCGCCATGGCGAACCTCGACATCGCGTGCCGCCGCTTCGGCCGCGACACCCCGCTGGAGCAGCTGCTGCTGCTCACCGTCGACGGGCTCGACTCCGGCGGCTTCCTCGAGCACCTCAAGCTGCCGCACTACGTGACCTTCCGCTCGATGGTCGACCGGAAGCTCGCCGTGCGCGGGACCGGGGAGCGGCCGCGCGCGACGGACCCGATCGGGAAGGACTGCGAATGACCGCCGTCGTGGACCTGCTCGCCGAGATCGACTCCGGCGAGGAGGGGCAGGGGCTGCTCGACGAGGGCGCGCGGCGGGAGATCCGCCGGGCCGCGCTGACCGCGGTGTGCGTGCCGGGCCACCAGGTGCCCTTCGGCTCGCGGGAGATGCCGGTGGCACGCGGGTGGGGGTCGGGCGGGCTGCAGGTCACCCTGGCCGTGATCGGCGCCGACGACACCGTCAAGGTGATCGACCAGGGCGACGACGCCGGCGTCAACGCCACCAACCTCCGACGGATGATCGCCGCCACCGAGGGCTGCGAGGAGACGACGGACAGCCGGGAGGCGAGCATCGTGCAGTCCCGGCACCGCATCCCCGAGCAACCGCTGACCGACGAGCACGTGCTCGTGCTGCAGGTGCCGGTGCCCGAACCGCTGCGTGGAGTGGAACGCTCCACCGCCGAGTGCGACCGGATGCACGCCGAGGGCGACTACGCCTCGATCTGGGTGAGCCTCTACGAGGACCTGGTGCGCAACGGCGTGATCACCAAGTCCACCGGCTACCCGGTGCTCGTCGGCGGGCGCTATGTCATGGCGACCACGCCGATCCCGCGCTGGGACGTCCCGCGGCTGCACCAGGCTCCGCACCTGAGCCTGTTCGGCGCGGGCCGGGAGAAGCGGATCTACGCGGTGCCGCCGGGCACGGACGTGGAGCCGCTGACGTTCGACGACGTGCCGTTCGAGGTGGAGGGCGGCCCGCAGCAGCGCTGCGCGCTCTGCGGTTCGGCCGACACGTTCCTCGTCGAGGGCGGTGGCGGTCGCACGATCTGCAGCGACACGGAGTGGTGCGCCCGGGTGGCCGCGGGCGACGCCGACCTGGCCGCCCACGCCGCAGTGGCGCCGCTGCGCCTGCTGCCCGATCCCTCGCGACGGGTCCGGTCGGGTCCGGTCGCGCCGGTCGGCCCGGCACCCGCGACGACCACCCCGCGACTCGCGGCCGCGGGCGAGGAGTGGACGCTGCGAGTGGCAGGCCTGGGCAAGGTGCACGGCCCGGGCGGCGCCGCGGCCATCGCGGGCACGGGCCCGGAGCACGGCACCGCGGTCAGCCCCGGCACCGGGGCGATCGTCGCTGCCTGGGACGTCGGGTTCGACGTGGCTCCCGGCGAGGCGGTCGGCCTGATCGGCGAGTCCGGCTCCGGCAAGTCGACGGTGCTGCGCTGTGTCATCGGGGAGGAGGAGGCCACCACGGGAAGCGTCCGGCTGGCCGCCCTCGACGGCGGCGCCACCGAGCTTCTGGCGTTGGACGCGGCGGCGCGGCGCAAGCTGCGTGTCGACGTGCTCGGCTACGTGCAGCAGGACCCGTCGGCCGGGCTCGCGCTCAGCGTCTCGGCGGGCGGCAACATCGCCGAGCGCCTGACGGCCGCGGGGTGGCGTAGCTACCACGCGATCCGCAGGCGCGCCGCGCAGCTGCTCGACCGCGTCGAGGTCCCGCTCTCCCGCATGGACGACCCGGTGCGCACGTTCTCCGGCGGCATGCGCCAGCGCGTCCAGATCGCGAAGGCGCTCGCGACCGACCCGGCCGTGCTGCTGCTCGACGAGCCGACCACCGGGCTCGACGCCTCCGTCGCCGCCGGTGTGCTGGATCTGCTGCGCGGACTGCTCGCCGAGCGGGACGTCGCCGCGGTGGTGGTGAGCCACGACTTCGCGGTGATCGAGGCGCTCACCGACCGGGCGGTGGTGATGCAGCTCGGCCGGGTGGTCGAGCATGGGCTCACCGACCAGCTCTTCTCCGACCCCCACCACCCCTACACCCAGCGGCTCGTGGCCGCGGCACGGAGGTGACCGCCGTGAGTACGGACGGCCCGGCGCAGGAACCGGTCCTGCGAGTCCGGGGACTGTGCAAGACCTTCACCCTGCACACCGTCGACGGGCGCACCGTCGTCTCCCTCGACGGCGTGGATCTGGACGTGGCAGCCGGTGAGCACGTGGCGCTGGCCGGTCCGAGCGGTGCGGGGAAGTCGAGCGTGCTGCGCTGTGTGTATCGCAGCTATCTCCCCGACGCCGGGAGCGTGCTCCTGGGTGACATCGAGCTGACGACACTCCCGGACCGCGCCATGGCCCGGCTGCGCGGCCGCGAGCTCGGCTACGTCGCCCAGTTCCTGACCGCGCCCCCGCGGACCGGTCCGCTGCAGGTCGTGGCGGCTGCCGCACGCAGGCGAGGACTCGACCGTGCGGAGGCGCTCGATGCGGCGGCCGTTGCGCTGCGCACCCTCGGGATCGAGGAGGCGCTGTGGGACGTCGACTGCGGGGTGCTGTCCGGCGGTGAGCGGCAGCGGATCAACCTGGCGGCAGGCACCGTGCGGCCGCCTCGGCTGCTGTTGCTGGACGAGCCGGTGTCGGCGCTGGACCCGGCGAACCGGGAACGTGCGCTCGACCTCGTCGCCTCCCTGACGGCACACGGCGTGGCGGTGCTCGCGGTCTTCCACGACGCCGACGCGATGCGCAGGCTGGCCGACCGCGTCGTCGAACTGGGGTCCGGACGGGTGCAGCGCCACGGCGCTCCGACCGAGCTGCTGGGGAGCGCGGCATGAGTGAACTCACCGAGCAGGCGAGCGGCACGTCGACGCGATGGACGCTCGGGCTGCCGCCGGTCGACTACGTGCTGGGCCACGTCCGGGCGGTGCTGCCCGACCGGGTCGTCGACGACGCGTGGATCGCCGTCCGCGACGGGCGGATCGCCGAGGTGGCGCCGCAGCCGGCCGGGTCGGAAGCCGATGTGGACGGTGCCGGGCTGCTGTGCCTGCCGGGCGTGGTGGACGTGCACTCCGACGGCCTGGAGCGGGAGATCTTGCCCCGACCGTCGGCGCGCCTACCGTGGGAGTTCGCGATCCTGTCCTTCGAGGGCAAGCTGCGCGCCGCGGGTGTCACCACGGTGTTCCACGGGGCCTCCTTCGAGGAGGGCACCTCTCCCTCCACGCAGCGCTCGATCGCCCGGACACGCGAGCTGATCGCCACGGTCACGGCGCGCGGGACGGCGCCCGTCGACCATCGCCTGCTCCACCGGCTCGACGTCCGCTCCCCGGAGGGGATCGCCGCATTGCGGGAACGGTTCGACACGTTGCCGGATCCGGACGACATGCCTCTGCTGGTGTCCCACGAGGACCACACCCCGGGGCAGGGTCAGTACGCCGACCGCCGCCACTACGAGCGGTACGTGGCGGGCACCCGGGGCCTGAGCGACGGCGAGGCCAAGGACCACGTCGACCAGCTGATCGTCGAGCGCGAGGGCCGGCTCACCGTTCGCGAGGAGGCCCTCGGCTGGCTGGGCGGGCTGGCGCGGTCCAAGGCGATCCGGCTGCTCGGCCACGACCCCGCGAGCGCGGTGGAGATCGACGAGCTCGTGGCCAGGGGCGGCTCGGTCGCCGAGTTCCCGACCACCCTGGAGGCGGCCGAGGCGGCACGTGAGCGGGGGCTGCCGGTGATCGCCGGAGCGCCCAACGTCCTGCGTGGCGGGTCGCACGCCGGCAACGTCTCCGGCAGTGACCTCGCGGCCCGCGGGCTGCTGACCGCGCTGGCGTCGGACTACCTCCCGTCCGGGCTCACCGCCGCCGCGTTCCTGCTCGCAACACGGGCTGTGATGTCCTTGCCCGCGGCGATCGCGCTGATCACGGGGGGTGCGGCGGAGGCCGCGGGGCTCACCGACCGCGGCCGGCTCGCCGCCGGGCTGCGCGCCGACCTCGTCCTGCTGCAGGCGGGTGACCCCTGGCCCGTGGTCCGGTCGGTGCTGCGCGCGGAGGAGACCTTCTGACGAAGGCCCGCTGACCGCACCCACCCGATGGCCACCGTGCACACGTCAGGACGTGTGCACGGTGGCGCCGTGGTGTGCACGGTGGCACAGGGTTCGGGCGAAATAGGATCCGACGATGCCCTCGATCACGCGCCCCCGGCCCCAGGGCCCCGACCGCCGTGCGGCGGCGGTCGCCCAGGTGCTGGCCGCGACCGAGCGACTGCTCGTGGGGGGCGTGCCGTTCACCGAGCTGGGGGTGCAGCGCATCGCCGCCGAGGCGGGGATCGCGCGCTCCACGTTCTATCTGCACTTCCGGGACAAGACCGAGCTGCTGGTCCGGCTCGCCGGTTCGCTGAAGGACGAGCTGTTCGACCTCGGCGAGGACTGGCGTCCGACCGGTCCGGGCGGCGGGCCCGACGGGCTCACCACGCTGTACGAGCGCATGATCCGCTATTACCGCGACCACGGGGCGGTGCTGGCGGCGATCACCGAGACGGCCGGCTACGACCCGGAGGTCCGTGAGTACTGGACGGAGGAGATCGGCCGGTTCGCCGAGCGCGCGGTGGTGCGCCTGACGGCGGAGCAGAAGGCAGGACGCCTCGCCCCCGACGTCGATCCAGCCCTTGCGGGCTGGACGCTGGCCGTCGGCGGCGCGGCGGTCATCGCCCGCCACGTCGCCGTCGGCGACCCCGCCCGCGACACGCTGATCGCCCGCGAGCTCGCCGTCTCGCAGTGGCACGGGGCGTTCAGACGCCCGGCGGGCTGATCGCCGTTCCTGGTCAGGCCACGCCGAACTCGGCGATCCGCTGCGTCACCTGCACTGCGGACAGGGCGGTCCCGTGCTCCGCGCCCACGGGCACGGCCGCGGTCACCACGGCGTCGGCGAACAGGTCGATCCGGCTCACCGACGGTGCGTTGAGCGTGCGCTCCCCACCCGCCGGGACGAGGGCGTCGCTGATGTAGGAGGTGGCTCCACCGATCCAGACCGGGATCCCGGCCACCGCACCAGCGCTCACCACATGGGTGTGCCCGGCGAGTACGACGCGCACGTCGGTCCCGGCGAGGATCGCGGCGAACGTCGACCGGTTCTGCAGCTGGATGTCCGCGGAGAGCCGGGAGGACGTCGGCAGCGGCGGATGGTGCAGCGCGAGGACCGTGCCGGCAGGTGCCGGTTCGGCCAGTTCGGCCTCCAGCCAGGCGAGCTGGGCAGGGGAGAGCTCGCCGTGGACGTGCCCGGGCACGGTGCTGTCGAGCACGACGATCCGCAGGCCGCCGACCCACGTGACGTGGTCGAGCGGGGCGGTGTCGCCCGGTTCGCCGCACAGGCGCACTCCCAGGAGGTGCCGGCGCAATGCGGCGCGGTCGTCGTGGTTTCCCATGGCGTAGAGCGCGGGAGCACCGAGACGCCTGGCGACCGGTTCGACGATCTCGCGAAGCCGCTCGTACGCACCGGGCTCGCCCGCGTCGGCCAGGTCGCCGGTGAACAGCAGAGCGGCGGGCCGCACTCCTGACTCCTCCACCGAGGTGAGCGCGCGTGCCAGTGCGTCGGCCGTGTCGACGCCGTGGCGCAGCTCCCCGGGCTCGGCGACGAGATGGAGGTCGGTGAGCTGGATCAGGGTGTGCTCGGGGGTCACGACCGGAGATCCTCGGTCGGCGTGGCGAGCGCGGGCAAGCGATTCCGGGTGAACTCACGGCATCCTCCGCGTGGCCCGCCTGCAGGGTGCGGTCGAGGCGATGAAGATGGAGCATCCGCTGAAGTCTCGGCCGAGGGAGCCGTCGGTGAGGGGTTCGTGGGTGTGGGGCAGACCGTAGACGCCGGCGCACCGCTCGCGGTTATCGTCGAGAAGGTGGAGGAACGTTGACGATGGCCGTGTCGATGGCGGCGCTGCTGGATGACCTGCAGGCCGAGACCGACGCGGTGGGCGCGCTGGTGGCCCGTCTCGACGACGACTCGATCAGCACCCCCACCCCGTCCCTGGGCTGGGACATCCGCGACCAGCTCACCCACCTCGCCTTCTTCGACGAGCTGGCCCGGCAGGCCGCGGTGGATCCCGCCGGGTTCCGGCGCGTCGCGGAGGCCGAGGCCGGCACCGACCATCCCGACCGGGTGGCGGCCGAGCACGCCCACATGAGCGCCGCTGAGGTGCGGTCGTGGTTCTTGCAGGCCCGGCAGGAGTTCATCGACACGTTCCGGACGCTCGACCCCTCGGCCCGGCTGCCCTGGTACGGGCCGGACATGAGCGCGGCGACGTCGGTCACGGCGCGGCTCCTGGAGACCTGGGCCCACGGCCAGGACATCGCCGACGCGCTCGGCGTCCGCCGGGAGCCCACCGACCGGCTGCGGCACGTGGCCCATCTGGGCGTGCGCACCACCGGTTTCAGCTTCGCGCTCCGCGGCCGTGCCGCCCCGTCCGTCCCCGTGCGGGTGGAGCTCGCCGGACCGTCCGGGGACGTCTGGACCTGGGGCGACGCCGACGCAGCCGACCGCGTGAGCGGCGACGCGCTGGACTTCTGCCTCGTCGTCACCCAGCGCCGCAACGTTGCCGACACGGACCTGGAGGTCGTCGGGCCGGTAGCCACCGAGTGGATCTCGATCGCGCAGGCCTTCGCGGGCGAACCAGGCCCCGGGAGAGCGCCGGGAGCCTTCCCCCACAGCAAGCGTTGACCGGACACACCGTGTGGCCGCCGTGCACACGGCCGGACATGTGTGCCGTCGCCCCGTGATGTGTGCCGTCGCCTTGTGTGCCGTCGCCTAGGCCCAGTTATCGACCTCTACCTCATCGCCTACTGATAGTTCGCCTGCCTGGAGGACGGCCAGCTTCGTCCCGAAGGTCACCCCGCCCTCCGGCGAGCGCCGGTAGGAGGCGAGCGTGCGCAGCGGCTCCGGACCCGCCCGGACACCCGTCTCCTGGTCGACCAGGGTGACGGGGCAGCGGATGGCGAGCTTCGTGAAGCCGAGCCGCACGTTCCCGATCGTGACTCTTCGGACGCTGTCCTCGATGTGCGGCTCGTCCCACCCGTCGACGACGATGTTGGGCCGGAACCTGTTCATCGGCAGCGGCTCGCCACCCTGCTCGACGAGCCGCGCATGCAGCAGGTCGAGCGACGGCCGGCCGACGAGGAGCACGGCCGCGCTGTCGGCGTAGCCCGCGGTGCCCGGCGTCTCGCCGTCGGTGGCGCGGTCGTGCTCCGGCGGCACCCGGACGAGGCGGCTCGGCGCGTCCAGTACCTCGGTCAGCCAACGGGACACCGGTTCGCCCTGGTCGATCCCGGTGAAGCGGTTGCCGAAGAGGTCGACGCCGTGGCGGGCGCCGTCGCGATCCACCTTCACGGACAGTTCGGCCATGCCCGGCGCGTGCAGCGTCAGCAGGTCACCGTCGGCACCGACCTCCGGACGGATCACCGCGAGCCGGGGGTCCCGCCGCTGCGTCCGGAAGACGTAGTCGTGGCCGACGACCATGAACGACCGGTCGTGGGCGAGCCCGGCGGCGGTCACGACCGACCCGGACACCGGCGTGCCGGCGCATCCCTTGATCGGATAGTGCAGCAACGACACCACCCTGGCCACTCGATCCACGCTACAGCGGTGCCTGCGCCCGGACGATGAACACGCGGCGTGGACGTTCGGAAGCCGGGAGAAGGACCTCGGCGCGCGCTTCGGCGAATCCCGCTTCGTGGGCGAGTCCGGCGGCTTCCGTGGCGTCCCGCGGAACGGACAGGTGGCTCTCGACCATGCGACGGAACTCGGGCGACGGATGGAAGTCCTCGGCCATCGGCACGCTGAACACCACCTGTCCACCCGGACGCAGCACGCGCAGCCACTCGCGCAGAGCTTCGCGGCCGAGGAGGTGCAGTGCCGATGCGCAGAGCACCACGTCGGCGGAGCCCGTCACGAGGTCGAGCGGCATCGCGGGCGCGTGGCGCCACTCGATCCGGCCGCCGGGGTCCTCGTCCGCGGCCTTCGCCCGTGCCCTGTCGAGCATGCCCTGTGAGATGTCGATGCCCACCACTCGCCGTGCTGCGAGCCGGCGCAGCGCGGCGAACGCGGCGAAACCGGTGCCGGTGGCGACGTCGACGACCAGTGCCGGTGGGGAGGTCGGCTGCAGCCCGCGGACCAGCTCTTCGGCGATCTCGACGTGGTGGCGGTCCTCGTCGTAGGTGTCGGCGGCGGCGTCGAAGGCGGCGGCGGAGGCGGTGGCGATGTCGGACACCGGCTGGATCCTAGGAAACGTCGTGATCATCCGCGCGTCGATATCCTGCGCCGATGTCGTCCGTACGGATCGAGTCCGTGACCATCGACGAGCCCGCCGTGCGCGAGCTGATCGGGGAGCTGGACGCCGAGCTGCACGACCTGTATCCGGAGGCGGGAGCGGTCCACGACCGGCTCGACGCGGCTGAGGTGAGCGCAGGCCGCGGGGTGCTGCTCGCCGCCGTCGACGAGACGACGGGCGACCTGCTCGGCTGCGGAGCCGTGCGGCTGCGCGAACCGGGGGTCGCCGAGATCAAGCGAATGTACGTCCGGCCGCAGGCTCGCGGTCGTGGGATCGGCAGAGCGCTCCTGGGCGCGCTGGAGGCCGAGGCGGAGGCACTCTTCGCCGACCGCGTGGTGCTCGAGACCGGAGCTCGCCAGATCGAGGCCGTCGAGCTCTACCACCGCGCCGGATACGTCGAGATCGAGCGATTCGGGGAGTACGCCGACTCGCCGCTGAGCCTCTGCATGTCCCGCACGATCCACTAGCCGGTCGCGCGCCGGCCTGTCGGTGCCCCGTGCTCCACTGGAGGCGGAGGTGATGAGGGTGTCGTTCGTGCAGGGTCACGCTCGGAGCACCGGATGGGTGGTCGCCCACGTCCGGCGCCCCAACCGGGCCGAGGACGGTCAGCTTCCGCTGCTCACCGTGGTGCCGTTCCCGCGTTCCCGCGAGCCTGACGAGGAGCCCGGCGCGCACAGCTCCGCGAGGAAGTCTGCGATCACCTGCAGCTGAGCCGCGTCCCGGCGGTGCAGCACCGCGTCGAGATGCTCGCTGTGGGCCCGGTGGTGCTCCGCGAGGGTCTCCATCGCTTCGGGCACCGGGGTCACCAGCACCTTCCGCCGGTCGGTGGCGTCCCGCACGCGTCGCGCGTACCCGGCCTTCTCCAGCCGGTCGAGCACCCCTGTGACGGTGCCGGTGGTCAGCCCGCTCAGCTCGGCAAGACGGCCCGCGGTGAGCGGACCGTGCACGCCCAGCAGGGCCACGAACTGGCAGTCGCTTCCCCCGAGGCCCACCTGCTGGGCAACGGCCTGGGTGCGTAGCACGACGTCGGCGATGAACCGCCACATTGTAAGGTCGATTTCCGACCGCAGCTCGTCGGAATCCACATCGCCTCCTCGACTCACTCGCGTGGGAGATCGCGAACTGTGCTGCGACAAGATGCTCGCCTGTCCGCGTGGGGATCCAGGTGAGGACCCGACCGAGACAGGGTATGCCCGCGGTGCGGTGGCCGGGTGGCGGCGACAGCGGTGCGTGCATAGGCGGCGGCGCGCAGCAGCCGACGCCTTGACGAGGCGGCGGACCCACCGGGAGGGGGACCGGTGGGTCCGCCGCAGGCTCAGAGACGGTGCTAGGCGCCCGCCACTGCAACGGTCGTCGGGGCCGGGAAGCCCCCGACCGCCTGCTCGAACGTGTGGGCCACGCGCAGCACGGTGGCGTCGTCGAACCGCTTCCCGATGATCATCATCCCGGTCGGGAGACCGTTCGCCATCCCGGCCGGCACGTTGCACGCGGGGTGACCGGACACGTCCGTGGGAGCGGTGTTGGCCACCATCTCCAGGCCGCGGGCGATCACTTCCTCGCGGGGGGCGTCCTCGGCCGGGATGACCGAGGCCTGGATCGGCGTGGTCGGCATGACCAGCACGTCGAAACGCGACAGCGCCTCGTCGTAGGCCGCCTGAAGGTGCGATGTCAGGTTGCGGGCCATCGCGTAGTGCTTGCCCCGATAGCGATCGAGCGAGTACCGGCCCGAGAGCAGCACGAGCTTGACGGTCTCGGAGAACTGGCTGCCGTCCTCACGCCACTTGTTGCCGTAGAACTCCATCAGCTCGGGGTCGTAGAGGCCCTGCCAGTTCAGCCCGTAGCCGTTGGCGTCGACCATCTGCGCCGTGGCGCCTTCGATGGAGATGACGTCCCAGAGTTTCAGCCCATGTGCGTGCCAGGGGATCGAGACGTCCTCGGCCGTGAGCCCGGCCCCGCGCAGGGTCTCGATGGCCTCGCGGACGGCGTCGTCGACGTCCGGGTCGGAGTTCGGGTGCCCGAAGCCCTCGCTGACCACGCCGACGCGCAGTCCCTCCGCCGAGCGCTCGAGAGCACCCACGTAGTCGTCGACAACGAGGTCGGCCGGCTGCCGCGGGTCGTACCCATCCACCCCGGCGATGACGCTCAGCACCAGTGCGGCGTCCGCCACCGTGCGCGTCATAGGGCCCACGTGGTCGATCGTCTGCTCGATCGGGAACGCGCCCGTGTACGGCACGAGGCCATGGGTGGGCTTGTGCCCGACGATCCCGCTGAAAGATGCGGGCATGCGGATCGACCCACCTTGGTCGCCGCCCGTTGCGAAGTCGACCGCGCCGGATGCGACCAGCGCCGCGCTGCCGCTGGAGGACCCCCCGGAGGACCGGGTCGGGTCCCACGGGTTGCGCACCGGTCCCGAGCGTGACGTGTGCGAACCGCCGGAGAAGCAGAGGTCCTCGCACACCGACTTGCCCGCGATCGTGGCGCCGGCATCGAGCATCCGGGAGACGATCGTGGCGTCCCGGCGCGGGACGAAGCCCTCCACCGTGGCGGAGCCGTTCATCATCGGCACTCCGGCCACGGCGGTGTTGTCCTTGACCGCCACCGTGCGCCCGGCGAGCGGACCCTCACCGCTTCCGGTCACCTCGCAGGTCACGTACCAGGCGCCCAGCGGGTTCTCGGCCGCCTCCGGACGCGTCCAGGCCCGCTGCGGAACCGCCGGCTCGACCTCGGCGTGCAACCGCTCGACAACGTCCCACGACTGAAGCACGCCGTTCACCAGCGGGGCGAAGGACGCGACGTCGGTGTCGGTCAGACCCAGGCCGTAGCTCTCGGCGACCTTGGTGAGGATCGACGGATCAGGCGGCTGAACGGGCATCCGGGAATCTCCTCGCAGTCGGCAGACAACGCACCGTAACTAGGCGATACGGGACGCGTCAACGATCATTGGCGCGACGGCGAAGTTGTGATCGAACGTCAACCCGGGAGGCCTACGCGGAACCCGCCTCGCGTCGCCTCGGCCAGGAACATGCGCTGGCGCAGCGTCTCCGGCCCGACGACCGCGACCTCACCGCGGGGGAAGTCGTCGCGGCTGCCGCGCAGCTCGCGAGCGATGTCTTCCAGATCGTCGACACCCGCGCGCCGGACTGCCTTGGCGTAGAGATGGATCGCCTCGTACACCGACTCCGTGATGCTCGAGACCGGCGGTGCGAACGGTCCGAACGCCGATCGGTACCGCTGCAGGAACGCCTCGTTGACGTCGCCGGGAAGTTCCTCGAAGTACCCCGAGACCCCCCACATGCCGGCCGCGGCGTCGTCGCCGATGCGCTCGCGGGTGGGCTCGTCGAGGGCGAGCGCGAGGGAGCGGCACCGATCGCGGACGCCCATCGCGTGGCATTGCCGCTCGAAGTGCACCAGGTCGGCTCCCACGAAGGACGACAGGATGACGTCGGCGCCGGAGTTCAGGACGTCCTCGATGAGGGGGGCGAAGTCGCGCGTGCCCAGCGGGGCGAAGGTCTCCCCCACCACGGTGCCGCCGTCCTCGGCGAGCACCCGCCGGGCCGTGCTGTGCACCATCTGGGGCCACACGTAGTCGTTGCCCGCGAGGAACCACCGGCGCCCGCCCGCCACCTGCATGATCGGACGCGCCGCAGCCCGCAACTGGTTCTCGGGGCGTTCCCCGAGCTGAACGCGCAGCGCGCCGCCGCTGCCGCCCTCGTTCATGACGGGCTGGACCATCAGCACGCCCGAGTCGCGCAGTTCGTCGGCGGCGCGGGAGAACGTGGCCGACGTCGTGCTCGCCATGATCACCCGGCAGCCGGCGTGCACGAGCCGCCACGCCTCGATCGTGCCGAGCCGCGGGTCGGTGGCGTCGTCCCCGACCACCAGCCGCATCGGCCTGCCGTCGACGCCGCCCTCGGCGTTGATCTCGTCGACGGCCATCGCCGCGAGGTTCTCGGTGCCCGACGCGAACACGCTGGCCGGCCCGGACTTGCTCGTCAACAGGCCCACGGGATGGGTGCCCTCGGGGGCGCCGTCGGGCACGCTGAACCCGCGGCGGCGCATCAGCCAGTGGAGGCCGGCATCGTCGAGGTCGGCGATCAGGCGGACCCGGGTGCCGGCACCGTCGGGGTCGACGTGCACCCGTAGTCGCCCACGCCACGGCTGGTCGTGCCGGATCTCGATGCGCGACGGCGCGCGGACCGCGGAGATCCGGCCGAGGATCTCCACCGGGCCTGCGGCCACGCCGAACATCGGCGCCTGCAACGTGACGACCGCGCCGACGGCGACCCGGTCGCACACCGCGTCGAAGACCCAACCTGCGCCCGCGCCCGCGCCGAACAGCGCGAATACCGCTTCTGGCGGCGCGTCGACGTGCTCTTCGGCGGTGAGCGCGAGCCGCCCCATCACATGGCTCTGCGGACGGACCCGTCGGGGTGGGCTGCGCCGGCGACCGGCCGGGCCGCGGGCGCGGTCGCCGTGCCGGAACGAGCGATGCTCACCCGGTCGGTGCTCGCGGCGGTGTTCTCGGCAGCGGCCTTCGCGGCGTCGAGCGATCCCTGGAACAGCTCGATCAGCAGCTGGATCACTTCCTGCGCAGGCCCGGTGGGGTCCACCGAGTAGTAGCGGAAGCGTCCGGTACGGCGTTCGGCGATGAGCCCCGCGGTGCGCAGTACACGCAGGTGGCTGGAGACGGCCGTGCGGCCGACCCGGCTGATCTGCTCGGACAGCTCACCCGCGCTGCACTCGTCGCGCTGGGAGAGCAGCGTGAGGATCTCGCGGCGAACCGGATCCGCGAGGGCGTCGAACGCCTCGTCAGCAACCACCTCGGTCGTCCCTCCTGCTCATCGCCCGCCCTCGCTGCACATTGATCCGCTCGCAGGCTCGCTCACTACCGGCCCCCCTGAGTGATGTCCTGACCTTGTATAGGCGCTTGAGCGTAGCCCGTCGAGATGTGACCTACGTCTTGCAGACCGATCACGCGGAGCAGCTGCAGCGCTTCGGCGGCCGGTGTGCCGGGTGCGGCGGAGTAGACCAGCAGCACTTGGTCGTCGCCATGCACCACGAGCGCGTTGCAGTCCAGTTCCAGCACCCCGAGCTCCGGGTGGTGGATCCGCTTCGTGTCGCCGTGACGCTCGTCGAGCTCGCGCAGGGTCCATAGTCGTTCGAAGTCGGCACTCGCCGCTCGTAGGTCCGACACCAGGCGCTGCAGATCCGGGTCGGCCGGGTAGCGGGCGGCGCATCGGCGCAGTTCGGAGACCAGGGCTCGATCGAGTCGCTCGCGTTCCTCCGCGTGGAACTCGACCCGGTGCGTCCCGGTGAACGCCTGCCTCGCGATGTTGCGCTGGGCGGGCGGGATCGACGACAGGTCCCCGAGCAGTGCGACCGCCATCGGGTTCCAGGCCAGAACGTCGCTCTTCGCGTCGAGTAGGAGGGCGGGGAGATCGGTGAAACGGTCCATCAACCGCAGCACACTCGGCCGGACGGCGCTGCGGATCCGGCCCGGCAAGGGCGGGGTGCTGCCGGCCAGGTGGAAGAGGTGGTCCCGCTCGGCATCCGTGACCCGCAGCGCTCTGGCCAGCGCGGACAACACCCCGTCGGACGGGTGCGGACCGCGGCCCTGTTCGAGCCGCGTCAGGTAGTCGACCGACACTCCCGCGAGAGCGGCGACCTCCTCACGCCGCAGCCCCGGCGTGCGTCGGCGCAGCCCCGCTGGCACTCCCACGTCGGACGGGCGGAGCCGCTCGCGCCAGGTGCGTAGCGTGCTGCCGAACTCGGTGCGGTCCACAGGATGAGCATGGCGCACGCAGCGCTCTGGCAGCCTGGTACAAGCAGTCCCGGCCTGAGTCGGCCCTGGTAGGCGGCCCCGCCCGGCCGCACCGTCGAGGCATGACGGAATCGACGGGGACATTCGGGATGACGCCCGTGGGCGGAGCGACGATCGCGCTGGTGACCGGCGCGAACAAGGGCATCGGCCTGGCGACCGTGCGCCGGTTGGCAGAGCGCGGCTGGACGGTGCTGCTGGGGGCGCGCGACGCCCGGCGCGGGGCGGCCGCAGCCGCGGGCCTCGACGGTGACGTGACGGTGCTCCCGCTGGACGTGACCAGCGACGAGTCCGTGGCGAGCGCAGCGAAGGAGGTCGTGAGCCGCTACGGGCGGCTCGACGTGCTGGTGAACAACGCCGGGATCCTCGGGCCGCTGGTGTCGGCGCTGGACACCGGCGCCGAGGAGATGCTCGCCTGCTACGCGACGAACGTGTTCGGGCCGGTCCGCGTGACGAGGGCGTTCGTGCCTCTGCTGCGGCGCTCGGCCGCGCCGCGGATCGTGATGGTGTCGAGCGGGATGGGCTCGATGACCATCACCGGCGACCCGGAGCGGCCGGAGTCGCAGATCGTGGCGCTCACGTACCCGTCGTCCAAGGCGGCTCTCAACATGGTCATGAGCCAGTACGCGCGGGCGCTGCCGGAGTTCCGGATCAACGCCGCCGACCCCGGCTACACGGCCACGGACCTCAACGGCAACTCCGGCGTCCAGACCGTGGACGAGGGCAGCGACGCCGTCGTCGCCCTCGCGACCGTGGCGCCGGACGGCCCGACCGGCCGGTTCTTCGACCGCTCCGGCCCGCTGCCCTGGTGAGCGGCCCGTGCTCGGGCCCGGTTCAGCGCTCGACGAGCTGGAAGTGGCCGCCCTGATCGTCGCGGCACTCGGCCACCGTCCCGAAGCGGCGCTGCTCGGGCCCGGTGCTGCTGCCTCCCGCTCCGCGGACGGAATCCACCGCGGCGGCGAGGTCGGGAACGGTGAATGCCGGCACCACTGCGGCGTCCTCGGAGTGGCCGCCCCAGATCGAGGTGCGCGGCCGCGGCTCGTACCCCGCCGTTCGGACGTTCCACCCGTCCGGGACACGGGCGGGGGCGAAACCCCAGCCGAGAACAGTGCCGTAGAAGGCCCGCGCGCGGCGCGCGTCCGGCGTCCGCAACACGAGGTGGGCGATCCCGTTGCGGGGCTCGGACGACGGGGCCGGGGCGGACCCACCCGTCCACAGCGCGAAGGGCACGCCCATGTCGTCCACGCAGTCGGCGACGCGGCCGTGCGGCTCGTCGGTGGGCTCGCCCGCCGTGCCACCGGCGGCCAGCACCACGGCGGCGGCCGCGTCCACGTCCGGCACGGCGTAGCAGAGCATGGCGGTGGGCCGGGCGTGCCCACCGGAGAGCCCCAGCCGGGCGCCCGCATTCGTCACGTGACGGTCCTGCGGTCCGTGCCCCCGAGCCGTGACCCAGCCCAGCACGGCCCCGTAGAACCGCTCGGCCCGTTCGACGTCGTCCGTCCAGATCGAGGTGTAGACGACGTCTCCCGGCCGTGGCGCCGCAGCCGACGGGGCCTCACGCGACACCATCCACCGGTGCCCGGAGGGATCCCGCACCACGCCGCCGCGGCCATGGGGGGAGTCGGCCACGGGACGCTCCAGTTCGGCGCCCGCGGCGACCGCGCGCTGCACCACCGCGTCCGGGTCGGCGACCTCGATGCGCAGCGACTGGCTGGGGCCGCCGCGTGTGACAGGGGCCAGAAGGTCCATCTCGGGGTACTCGTCGGCGAGCATCAGCACGCTGTCGCCGACCTCGATCTCGACGTGCCCGATGCGGCCGTCCGGCATCACGATCGGTTCGCCCCGCTCCGCCGCGCCGAACGCGTCGACATAGAAGTCGACGGCGGCGCGGGCGTCGGCGGCCGCGAGGTACGGCGTGATGGTGTGCTGAGTGGGCGGCTGCGAAGGCGCGGCCACGTTCGTGGCCGTCGCCTCCACGGCAGACATGCGGGCCTCCCGTGGGGCGAACAGGGCCTGCTCGACGCGGGCGCGCAGGCCACTGGCGAACTCCAGGTCGGGCGCGGCGGGAGCGTCGGGGATGCGGAGGGCGTCGAAGGCGTCGGTCATCGCGGGCCTTCCTTCTCGACTGCCGCGTAGCTGTGGCGAAACGCGCTCCGCGCGCGAACCAGCAGCGCCTCCGTGGCGTGCACGGTGCGGCCCAGGACCTGCGCGACGTCGGGCACCGGCAGCCCGTCGAGATAGCGCAGGGTGAGCGCGGCCCGGTGGGTGCTGGTCTGCGCGTCGAGCACCTCGTGGGCGAGCATCGCGTCGAGCCGCTCCTCCCACGGGTCCTGCACCGGGTCCGGCTCGGCCAGAGCGACGGTGATCCGCCCGCGATGTTCACGCTCGGCGGCGCGCCAGTGGTCGATCAGCTTGTGGCGGGCGATGCCGATGAGCCACGCCGTGGTGGGTGCCGGGGGCGGCTCACGCCGGCACGCGGCGACGGCGGCGAGGAAGGTCTCCGCCGTCAACTCCTCCGCGAGTGCCTGCCAGCCGCAGCGCGCCAGCAGGTAGCCGTAGACCTGAGGGAGCGCCACGTCGTAGAGGTCGAGCAGCACGGCACCGGCGTCCGGCCGGACCCTCTCGCCGCTGTGCACACCTCTTCATCGGCGCGCGGGAGCGCTCTCCGACGGTGGTTCACCCGATCCGACCAGCGAGCCGGGGTGACTCGCCGGCCGGAACGGGCGACTCGCGGCGTCAGGTGGACGTCAGGAACTCCGTGAACACCGCGAGCCACTTCTCTCGGGCGTCCAGATGCGGGGCGTGCCCGGACCCGTCGAAGAACTCGGTGCGGACCGTCCCGCCCGCCTGCGCGTAGCGCTCCAGCACCTCCCTGATCTGGCTCACCATCGGCTGCGGCGGGAACACGTCCGGCCCCGGCCAGTTCGGGACGGTCCCTGATGCGCCGAGCGTGCCCAGCTCCAGCGACGAGCCGTCGGCGACCACGAGGTCGGCGCTGCCGTGCGTCCAGAGGACGGGAGGCTTGGGATCCAGGTCGACGATGCCCGCCCAGTTGCAGTACTTGGGGGACAGCGCGTTGAGCAGGCCCGACGTTCCGGGGGCCATCCCGGGCCAGTTCGGCGAGGTCGCGAGGTCACCCGGGTAGTTGGCCTCGCCCGTCACCGTCTTGAGGATCTCGGAGACGAGCAGGTCCTCGCGCTCGGGCGACTCGCGATGGCCCGGTGCGACGTAGAAGGCGTTGAAGACGTTGCGGACGGAGAGGGGGCTCTCGTCCGAGTCGTCGCCCGCGGTGATGCGCCGCACGAGTTCGGGGTTGACGGTGCCGGCGCCGGAACCCGCGAAGTCGGGGAAGCAGGGTGTGCCGTCGGCGCGCACGCCGCCGTAGCCGTAGGGCGAAACCGGATCGAGGAGGGTCAGCGACGCGACGGGCCGGTCCATCGCGTACCGGGCGATCGCCGCACCTGCGGTCGACCAGCCGACGAGATGGGGCGGCTCGTCGATTCCGAGGGCGCGGACCAGCGCGAACACGTCGTCCGCCCAGTCCGCGAGGCCACGGGTCGCGTCGACGGGAGCGGGCTCGGAGTCGCCGAAGCAGCGCATGTCCGGCGCGATCACCCTGTACTGCGGGAGCTCGGGCATCAGGTGCTCGAAGAAACGGCTGGTCGAGAGGTTTCCGTGCACCATGATGATCGGGGTGCCGTCGGCCGGGCCCGAGTCGAGGTAGTGCATGCGGATGCGGTCGGTGTCGACGGTCGCGGAACGTACGCCGGGGAGCAGCGCCGTCGGTGACAGGGTCATGCGCGGATGCTCTCGGGTGTCGGTCTGCCGGGCAAGGTCCGCAGCGGGGCCGGCTCGTCGTCGTGACAGGGTGTGTCACCGAAGCCGCGGACAGCAGCGGCGGTCGGAGCAGGAGGTGGCGGGTGGAGGATCGGCTCCGGGTCGCGGTGGCGACGCCCCTGAGCGAGGAGCTGTGCGGGCTGATCGAGCGTCTGGAGCCGCGCATCGACCTGGTGCGCGACCAGGAACTGCTACCGCCGGTGCGCTACCCGGCCGACCACGCCGGCGATCCGTCGTTCGTCCGTACCCCGGAGCAGCGGGAGCGCTTCCAGAAGATGCTCGACGCGGCGGAGGCGCTCTACGGGATCCCGGACGACCGCCCCGCCGAGCTGCGCCGCGCCGTCGAGGCCAACCCTGGCCTGCGCTGGGTGCACACGATGGCCGCCGGGGGAGGCGCCCATGTGAAGGCGGCCGGCCTCACCCAGGAGCAGCTCGACCGCGTCACCTTCACGACGTCGGCGGGTGTCCACGCCGCCCCGCTCACGGAGTTCGCGCTGCTCGGGCTGCTGGCGGGGGCGAAGAACCTGCCGAAGCTGCTCGTCGAGAAGGCCGCGCATCGCTGGGGCCGCTGGCCGGTGGCCCAGTTGCGGGAACAGACGGTGCTGGTGGTCGGGCTCGGCGGGATCGGCAGCGAGGTCGCCAGGGTGCTCGCGGCGCTCGGTACGCGGGTGATCGGCACGAGCAGGCGCGGCGAGCCCGTGGACGGTGTGGCCGAGCTGGTGCATCCCGACGAGCTCGCCGCAGTGGTCGGGCGGGTCGACGGCATCGTCGTCACTCTTCCCGGCACGGACGCCACCGAGAAGCTGGTGAGCGCCGACGTGCTCGCCGCCGTCCGGCCCGGCGTGACGATCGTCAACGTCGGCCGTGGCACGGTCATCGACGAGGACGCCCTGATCGACGGCCTGCGCGACGGGCGTATCGGCTTCGCGGCGCTCGACGTGTTCGCGGTGGAGCCGCTTGATGCGGCCAGCCCGCTGTGGGAGCTGCCGAACGTGCTGATCAGCCCGCACACCGCCACCATCACCGCGGCGGAGGACCGGCGGATCGCCGAGCTCTTCGCGGAGAACGCCGGCCGGCTCCTCGACGGACGCCCGCTACGTAACGTGGTGAACACCGTCGAGTTCTACTAGCGGCATCTGCACGGAGGAGCGCGACCGGCGGGGTGCGCACCGCCGCCCTTACTGAGACGCAGATCACAGTTTTGCCCTCGCGGGGCTGCCTGGGGCCTTTATGGACCCGTCTGTCCGGTGTGGAGGGCGGCGGGACACAGCGGGAAACCGCCGAGCAGTTCCGCATGTGAGCATCTGCCCTCGGCAGGCCGTGCCTCGGATTGAGGTTTGGGCGGCGATAGCGCAGAGTGACGTGTCGCTCGTAGGGGGATCTGTCGCTCGCATCGGGGCAGAAGTCGGAGGGCATGCGTGCGCAGAATTGTGACAATTGTTGCGGCAGCTGGGCTTGTGGCGGTGGGGGCCGCTGTCGCGCCGGCGGGCCATCCGGCGCTCGCGACGGCGGAGGCGCACGCCGCCGTGCAGACCGGCGCGGCCACGCCTGACTACACGCCACCACCGGTGGCATGGGCGCCATGCGCCGTCGAACCACTGAAGGCCGCGTCGGCGCAGTGCGGGACCGTCGAGGTGCCGCTCGACTACTCCGCACCCCAGAAGACGAAGATCAAGCTCGCGGTGTCGATGGTGAAGCACACCGTGCCCGACAACCAGTACCAGGGCGTCATGCTCGTCAACCCGGGCGGGCCGGGCGGTTCCGGCCTCGGGCTCTCGCTCCTCGGCGGCGCGGTGCCGCGCAACGTCGGTTCGAGCTACGACTGGATCGGCTTCGACCCGCGCGGTGTGGGGTCGAGCGAGCCCAGGTTGAGCTGCATCCCCGACTACGGCGGCTACAACCGCCCCGACTACGACCCCGACGCAGGCACCGAGGCCGCCTGGCTGAAGCGCGCGCAGTCCTACGCCCAGTCCTGCAAGGCCAAGGGCGGCGCTCTCCTGCGCCATCTCACCACCGTCGACACCATCAACGACATGGAGAGCATCCGGAAGGCGCTCGGCGCCGACCAGATCAACTACTACGGCTTCTCCTACGGCACCTACATCGGCCAGGTGTACGCCACGATGTTCCCGGACCGGGTGCGCCGGATGGTGCTCGACGGCGTGGTCGACGAGCGGAACGTCTGGTACGAGGCGAACCTCAGCCAGGACGTCGCGTTTGACCGCAACGAGAAGATCTTCTTCGACTGGATCGCCAAGAACGACAACATCTACAAGCTCGGCAACAGCGGCGATGACATCGAGAAGCTCTTCTACTCGGAGAAGGACAAGCTGCGCCAGAATCCGGCCGGCGGCCAGATCGGGCCGGACGAGTTCACCGACCTCTTCCTCGGGGCGGGCTACGACGTCCGCAACTACGAGGCCGTCGCGAGCGCCTTCTCACGCTGGGTGCACAACGGCGACGCCGGGGCGCTGAAGGCGGTCTACGACAGTTCGGGCTCGCCAACCGACGACAACAACTACGCCATCTACCTCGCGGTGCAGTGCACCGACGCGCCCTGGCCCGCCGACTGGAGCACCTGGCAGGACGACAACACGAGGGTGGCGGCCAAGGCGCCGTTCGAGACCTGGGCCAACGCCTGGTACAACGCGCCCTGCGCCTTCTGGCCGGTCAAACCGGGAGCCGACAAGCCGGTGAAGATCGACGGCAGCAAGCTGAAGAACCTGCTGCTGGTCAGCGAGACGCTCGACGGTGCCACGCCCTACGAAGGCGCCCTCCAGGCCCGCCGCGAGTTCCCCAACTCCGCGCTGGTGGAAGGCACGGGCGGCACCACGCACGCGGCGTCGCTCTCGAGCGGCAACGACTGCGTGAACGACCACGTCGCCGACTACCTCGCCAACGGCACGCTGCCCGAGCGCAAGTCCGGCGACACCTCGGACGCTCAGTGCTCCCCGCTCCCGCAGCCGACCCCGACCGCACTGGCGGTCTCATAACCGTCCAGCGCACCTGCGGGTGTCCGGTCCGTTGAGGGTCGGACACCCGCAGGCGGCGGTGAGCGAGCCGGCCCGCCGCCGCTCGATCCCTGGGTCGCTCCGGGTGCCGACCGGTGATCACCGCGATCCCGCGGACGGTTGCCCGGTGGCGTGATCACTGTTTGGGGAGCGGAAGCCGTGCTGGGGACGGCTGTGCGTCCCGAACTGGTGATCATGGTGCCGCTCCGGCTCGGCGCTGCGTGGTGATCGTCGTTTGGGGAGCGGGAGCTGTGTTGGCGCGGCTGCGCGTCCCAAAACGATGATCATGGTGCCGCTCCGGCTCGGCCCTAGGTGGTGATCATCGTTTGGGGAGCGGTGGGTGTGTTGGGCGTGGCTGAGCGTCCCGAACTGGTGATCATGGTGCGTGCTGCGGGCCGGTGCCCCGTGGTGATCGTTGTTTCGGGCGCGGTAGCTGCGTGGGGCCCGTGTGTGCGTCCCAAGTGGTGATCATGGTGGGGCGGCCGGGGTGGGCGAGTGGGGGCGGTGGCTGCGGCGGGCTGGCCTCGATGGTGTCGACCAGCGATGCGCTCGAGCCCGCTGGCAGGTGCGGGGTGGCGTGATCATCGTTTGGGGGCGGTAGCCGTGCGTGGGACGGCTGCGCGTCCCGAAACGATGATCATGGTGCCGCTGCGGCTCGGCGCTGCGCGGTGATCGTCGCTTGGGGAGCGGTTGGTGTGTTGGGCGCGGCTGCGCGTCCCGAACTCGTGATCACGTGCCGGCCTGGCGCCGAGGCCCGGTGGTGATCGTTGTTTCGGGCGCGGTAGCTGCGTGGGGCCCGTGTGTACGTCCCCAAGTGGTGATCATGGTGGGGGCGGCCGGTGCGGGCGTAGTAGGGCGGTGGTGCGGCAGGCTGGCCGGTCGGTGCCAACCGCTGGTCACCTCGGCCCCGCCAGCGGGCTCCGCGGCGGCGTGATCATTGTTTCGGGAGCGGTAGCCGTGCTGGGGACGGCTCCGCGTCCCGAACTGGTGATCATGGTGCCGCTGTGGGCCGGCGCTGTGCGGTGATCATTGTTCGGGGAGCGGTAGCCGTGCTGGGCGCGGCTGCGCCTCCCGAAACGATGACCATGGTGCCGCTCCCACTCGGCGCCGCGTGGTGATCATCGTTTGGGGACTGGCAGTTGCGTCTGCCGCGGCCGCACGTCCCCGGCTGGTGATCATGATGGAGCGGCTGTGGTGGGCGGGTGTGGGCGCGCGGTGCTGCGGCGGGCTGGCCCGCATGAAGCCGACCGAATGATCGCCTGGATTCCCCGGCGGGGCTCGTGATCGTTGTTCGGGGAGCGGTAGCCGTGCTGGGCGCGGCTGTGCGTCCCGAGCTGGTGATCATGGTGTCGCTGCGGGCCGGCGCTGTGCGGTGATCGTCGTTTGGGGAGCGGTAGCCGTGCGTGGGACGGCTGCGCGTCCCGAACCGGTGATCATGGTGCCGCTGCGGCTCGGCGCTGCGCGGTGATCGTCGTTCGGGGCCCAGTAGCTGTGCCGGGCGCGGCTCAGCGTCCCCAGCCGGTGATCATGATCGGGACGGTGGAGGGATCGCACCCCGGCCTACGACGGACAGTGGGCCGGGGCGCGTCTCACGGGCTCAGGGGAAGTGGACGTACTCGTACTCGAACGGCTTGTCGTTGATGCCGTGCGACGGCGGGGCGATCCAGCCCGCGATCTTGCCGGGCTCGTAGACCGGGCGCATCAGGGATCGGACGTGGGTCTTGTCGGCCTCGGTCGGCAGCCACCTGTCGCGGTTGGCCTCCCAGGCGTCTGCACCCACGAGGTCGCCCTTGGGCGTGATGTGGTGCTCGGAGAACAGGCCGACGTCGCGGTTGAACCCGACGTGCGGCAGTGTCAGCCGCTGGTCGACGCCACCCTGCTCGAGCACGCGGTTCCAGCGCTTGAGCCCGCTTTGACAGTCGGAGATGTACTCGGTGCGCAGGTCGTTGTTGAGCGCCAGCAGCGCCGGGACCTCGTCGGAGGTGAGCTCGCCGTCGCGGACGAGCTGGATGTGGGCCGAGTCCTCGGTGAGCACGTGGTCGTCCTTGCGCCGCTCCTCCTGCCAGCGTCCCTTGAGGCCCGCGGTGAAGTAGTTGGCGGCGTTGGTGGACTGCTCGGAGCCGAAGAGGTCGAGCGAGACCGAGTAGTGGAAGTTGATGTACTTCTGGATCACGTCGAGCGGGATGCCGCCGTGTGGGGCGATGTCCTCGGTGTCGTGCTCGCGCATCAGCTCGGCGCTGCGGGCCACGACGCGGTCGACACCCGTGGTGCCGACGAACATGTGGTGCGCCTCCTCCTTGAGCATGAACTCGCAGGTGCGCGACAGCGGGTCGAACGCCGACTCCTTCAGCGTGCCGAGCTGGTACTTCCCGTCCCGGTCGGTGAAGTAGGTGAACATGTAGAACGACAGCCAGTCGGGCGTCTCCTCGTTGAACGCGCCGAGGATGCGCGGGCTGTCGAGGTCGCCCGAGTTGCGCTGCAGCAGCGCCTCGGCCTCCTCGCGACCGTTCCGACCGAAGAAGGCGTGCAGCAGGTAGACCATCGCCCAAAGGTGGCGGCCTTCCTCCACGTTGACCTGGAAGAGGTTTCGCAGGTCGTAGAGCGACGGCGCGGTTTCGCCGAGCCGTCGCTGCTGCTCCACCGAGGCGGGCTCGGTGTCGCCCTGGATGACGATCAGCCGCTGCAGGTCGGCGCGGTACTCGCCGGGGACCTGCTGCCAGACCGGCTCGCCCTTCTGCTCGCCGAACGCGATCCGCCGGTCGGCGTTGCGCTCGGCGAGGAAGACCCCCCACCGGTACTCCTCCATGGCGACGTGGTCGAAGTGGGCCCACCCCTCACGGCCCACGGCGACCGCCGTACGGAGGTACACGTCTTCGGTCGGAACGGCCGGGCCCATCGTCTTCCACCAGTTGAGGAAGTTGGGCTGCCAGCTCTCCAGCGCGCGCTGGAGCTTGCGGTCGCCGGCCAGATCCACGTTGTTCGGGATCTTCTCGGAGTAGTCGATCGGCATGATTCGCTCTGCTCTCAGACTCGCTTGCGGTCGAAGTCGGCCTTGCGTCCCGTGCCGTATCTGCGCAACGCGCCGTCGGGGCCGGAGGCGTTGGGTCGAACGAAGATCCAGTTCTGCCACGCGGTGAGCCGCGAGAAGATGCGCGACTCCATGGTCTCCGGCCCGACGAACCGGTGGTTGGCCTCCATGCCGGTGAGCGCGTCGGGGGAGAGGGAGGCGCGCTCCTCCAGCATGATCCGGATCTCGTCCGCCCAGTCGATGTCGTCCGGGGCGTCGGTGACGAGGCCCAGTTCCATGGCCTCGACGGCCTCGATCCGGCGGCCGGTCTCCTGGCGCAGCTTGGCGACGTGGTCGTCGTCGCCGTAGAAGCGTGAGGCCAGCCGCGAGAGGCCGTTCGACATCGGGAACGCGCCGAAGTTCGATTCGGAGAGCACGATCTGCGCGGGCTCGCCCTCCTGGGCGTCTTCCTCGAGGAAGCCCTCCAGCATGTACTGCCGGTCGCACGCGAGCGCCAGCTCCAGCAGCGCGCCGGCGAAGCACGAGCCGGGTTCGATCAGCGCGATCAGCGAGCGCGACGTGACGTCGAGGCGCTTGAGCACGCGCTTGAAGTAGTGGCGGATCTCGCCCACCAGCCAGTCGTCGCGGGAGTGCTCAGCGATGACCCGTTCGAACGCGAGCGCGTGTTCGACGGCCCCCTTCGTGCGGATGATCCAGGTGCCGAGCTCCAGCTCGTTGGTGCGCAGCCGCAGGATGAGGTCGTCGAGCTCGCGGGTCATCGCGAGCGGCCAGAAGTCGGCGCCGAGCTCGTGCACACGCGCGACGGTGTCGGGGACGTCCCCCTCCGGGCCGTGCACGGTGATCTCCACCAGGCCCTGCGACCGGTCGAAGCGGGCCTCGACGTGCTGGTAGCGGATGCCGTCGGCGGTCTCCTCGCGCTCCAGCGGGGTGAGGGAGATGCCCTGCACGTCAACGGGACGGGTGGAGCGGGCGGCCGCAGCGGCGGCCCGCTCGCGCACGGTTTCGTCCCACACCCGCTTCGGCACCACCTCGTCGACGAGCTTCCACTCGACCGCCTGCTTGCCGCGCACCCCTTCGGGGCGTGTCGCGAAGACGTCGGCGCGGTCCTTGCGGACCCGGCGCTTGTCGGTGACCCGGGTGAGCCCACCGGTGCCGGGCAGCACGCCGAGCAGCGGTACCTCCGGCAGCGACACTGCAGACGAGTTGTCGTCGATCAGCAGGATCTGCTCGCACGCCAGAGCGAGCTCGTAGCCCCCACCCGCGGCGGTGCCGTTGACGGCCGCGAGGTACGTCTGGCCGGAGTTGGCCGTGGCGTCCTCCATGCCGTTGCGGGTCTCGTTGGTGAACTTGCAGAAGTTCACCTTCCACGGGTGCGAGCTCTGGGCGAGCATCCGGATGTTGGCGCCTGCGCAGAAGTTGCGGTCCTTCGCGCTGGTGACGACCACGGACCGGACCTGCGGGTGCTCGAAGCGCAACCGCTGCGTGGCGTCGTAGAGCTCGATGTCCACGCCGAGGTCGTAGCTGTTCATCTTCAGCTCGTAGCCCGGGACGATGCCGCCCGCCTCGTCGATGTCGAGGCGGAGGTAGGCGATCTCCCCGTCGATGTCGAGGCTCCAGTGCCGGTACGACGCAGGCTTGGTGTCGAACGAGACCGCCGGGATCGCGGCCTGGTCGGGATCTGCGGTGGTCGTCATCGGCTCCTCCGTGGGTCGCACAACACTCTACAACATCAACGCTCGACGGGCCATGTGTGTAGAACTTTGAGAGCCTTACCCGGCGCAAGCGCTTGCAGTAGCGTGCAATCCGCGGCGGGTCCCGACCGCCGCATCGCAACGGTGCGAGCAAGGGGGGCCATGGCGACGATCCACGACGTGGCCAGCGCCTGCGGGGTCTCCATCTCCACGGTGTCGCGGGCCATCTCCCGGCCCGACCTCGTCAACGCCGCCACTCGCGAGCGGGTGCTGGCCGCCGTCGCCGAGCTGGACTACCAGCCGAGCACCGCCGCCCGCTCGCTCATGTCGGGCCGGTCGATGACGCTCGCGCTGCTCGTCCCCGACATCACCAACCCGTTCTTCTTCGACCTCGTCCGGGGCACTCAGGCCCAGGCTGCCGCGGCGGGCTACAGCCAGATCCTGATCGACACCAACGAGTCCGTGGAGCTGGAGCACCAGCACATCGCGACCGCGGCGAAGGGCGCCGACGGCCTGGTGCTGGGGGCGTCACGGCTGGGCGACGACGCGCTGCGCGAGGCGGCCCGCTCGGTGCCGCTCACCGCCGTCAACCGCAGCACGCCCGGAGTCACCTCGGTGGTGATCGACACCCCGTCGGGCATGATCCAGGCCGTGCACCACCTGGCCTCGCTCGGCCACCGCGATGTCGCCTACCTGTCCGGCCCGCGCTCGTCGTGGTCCAACGGACGGCGCTGGCGGGCCGTGCAGCTGGGCGCGCGCCAGGCCGGGTTGTCGGTCCGGCGCCTCGGGCCGTTCCCGCCCACCCGCGCGGCGGGTGCGGCAGCGGCCGACGCCGCCGTGCACGCCGGTGTGACGGCTGTGATGGCCTTCAACGACCTGATCGCGCTGGGCGTGTTGCAGCGGCTGTTCGCTCGCGGGGTGGCGGTGCCGGACGACATGAGCGTGGTCGGGTGCGACGACACCTTCGGCGCCGACTTCTGCCACCCGCCGTTGACCACCATCACCGCGTCGATCGAGCAGGTCGGGCGCCTGGCCACGGACATGCTGCTGGAGCAGCTGCGGTCGGTGGCGCCCCCGCCGCGTGTGCACACCGTGCCGGCCGTGCTGACGATCCGCGGTTCGACCGGACCCGTCCCCGCCAGGAGAAGACCCCGTCACTGACATCCAGGGAAGAGCCCTGGTGCGACGAGCACGCCGACGTCGACCGGCTGCTCGCCGCCACCGCCGCCCTCGATGCCGGCCTGACCGGATCGCGGTCCGCCGCACAGCTCGGGCCGCCCGCCTGGCCGGCGAGTGATCGCCGGGCCCGGCCGGGCGACGTGTGCTCTACCGGAACGGGATGTCCTGCTCGCGCAGCAGTCCCGTGAACGCCGCGTGCGCCACGGCGAACAGCTCCGGTCCGCTGAACCCGCCGCGCGCGCTCGCCTGCGCGAGATGCGGCTCCAGTGAGAAACAGCCGTCGAAACCGTCGGCGCGCAGGGCCGCCAGGGTCTGTGCCACCTCGCCGTCGCCCTTCCCGGCCGGCACCACTTCGCCGGTCGCGGCGATCGCGTCCTTGATCTGGATGTACTCCACGTACGGGCGCAGCATCTCGTAGCCCTCGCTGAACGGCCGGACACCGCACTGCACGAAGTTGGCGGGGTCCCAGGTGAGGCGCAGCGCCTGAGAACCCACGGACTCGACGATGTCGAGGCAGCGGTCGGGGACGTCCCCGTAGATCGCCTTCTCGTTCTCGTGCAGCATCACGACCCCGTGCTGTTCGGCCGCCGCTGCCAGCGCCGACATGCCGCGCAGGACGGTGTCGCGGTCGGCGGCGGGATCCTTGGCGTCCCTCGGGTAGAAGGAGAAGACCCGCACGTAGGGTGCGCCGAGCCGGCGTCCGACCTGCGCGCAGCGGCGGAAGCGGGCAACGTGCTCGTCGAGGTCAGCGGTCACCGGCACCTTGCCGATGGGCGAGCCGATCGAGGACACCGTGATGCCTGCCCCGTCGAGGGTGCGGGCGATGCGCTCCACCTGCTCCTCGTCGAAGTCGGAGACGTTCGTGTCCCAGGCACCGCGCAGCTCCAGCTGGGTCATCCCCAGCTCCCTGAGCACGCGCACCTGCTCGTCCAGGTCGGGGGAGATCTCGTCGGCGAAGCCGGACAGGGTCCACACGGGCTGCTCCTCGGGTCGGGTCGGAAGGGGTCTCAGCTGACGGCGGCGGGTCGCCGAGGTGGTTCGGGCGTGGGCACGATCCGGCCGTCCAGCACATCGGCGATCGCGACCGTCGCGCCGGTCCGGGCGGACTCGTAGACGGCCTGCACGGTGGCCAGGGCGAGCAGGGCGTCGGCCACGGTCACGCCCGGTGCGCGGCCCGTCCGGATCGCGTCGAGGACGTCGCGGTACTGACGCTCGTGGCCGGCGAACATGGCGCTGGTGCCCGGGCCCCCTCCGACCTGCTGCCCGCTCTCCTCGGGACCGACGAGCTGCGCCGCCTGGTTGCCGTCGCCGCCGATCCCACGGTTCGGCCCGACGCCCGCGTCCCCGGCCGCCTCCACGCTGGAGCGGCGGGCGCTGTGGAAGTAGTACAGCCGATCGTTGTCCACCACCGCCGAGCCCGCGTCGCCCATCACCTGCAGCCGGACGGTGAGGCCGGGGTAGGCCGCCGTGGTGGCGTGCAGCGTCGCGAGCGCGCCGGACTCGAAGCGGACCACGGCGGCCACGGTGTCCTCCACCTCCACCCGCTCATGGGCGAGCAGCGCCGTGTGGGCCACCACGTCGATCGGCCGGCCGAGGAACCACAACAGCAGGTCGACGGTGTGCACACCCTGGTTCATCAGCGCGCCGCCCCCGTCGAGATCCCAGGTGCCGCGCCAGTCGCCGGAGTCGTAGTAGCCCTGGCTGCGCCACCACGACACCGTCGCGACGGCCGAGGTGACCCTGCCGAGTTCCCCGCGCGTCACGGCCTCGTGGACGGCCACGCTCGCCGGGTCGAAACGGTGCTGGCTGATCACGGCGGCGACGAGGCCGGGGCGGCGGGCCGCGGCCTCGGCGACGGCCCGGCCCGCTGTCACGCTGACGTCGAGCGGCTTCTCCACCACCAGATGGCGCCCGGACTCGAGAACCGGCACCCCGACCGCGGCGTGCGCGCCGCTGGGCACGCAGACGGCGACGGCGTCGACATCGTCGCGGGCCAGCGCCTCGGCCAGGGACGTGGTGACGGCGGGCCGGTCACCGAACAGCCCAGCCACGTGGTCGGCCACGGCGTCCGCCGCAGCCGGATCGGTGTCCACGAGCACGCTGAGCGCTGTGTCCTCCCCGGCGGCGAGGACCTCCGCGTGCAGGCGTCCGATCACCCCGCAACCGACGACGGCGAACCGTACGGGTGCGTGCGGCACGGAATCGTTCACTGCCGAATCGTTCACTTCAGGCCTCCGGTCAGGCCACCCACGAGGTAGCGCTGGAAGATCAGATACAGGACGACGACGGGCACGGCACACACCACGGCGGACGACATGACCTGCCCGTACAGCGGGAGCGCCCCACCCTCCTGGGAAGCCCCGAACGCCTGCAGCACGACAGCTGCCGTACGGGTCCGGGGCTGGGTGAGCACGCTCGCGAACAGCACGTCGTTCCAGCCCAGCAGGAAGGAGAAGATCGCGGCGACGATGAGTCCGGGGGCGCTCAGCGGGAGCACGATGCGGCGCAGCACCCCGATGCGGCTCAGGCCGTCCAGGAGCCCGGCCTCTTCGAGTTCCACGGGCATCCCGCGGAGGTAGGTGACCATCACCCAGGTCGCAAACGGCAGCGCGAACGTCAGGTAGGTGATCATCAGGCCCCAGGTCGTACCCACCACCGTGATGCCGAGGTAGGTGGGCGCCGAGGCGTAGACGACGAACAGCGGGAGCAGCAGCAACGTGCCGGGCACGCTCTGCAGGCCCACCAGCGCCCGCAGGAACGTGATGCGCCCGAGGAACGTGAACCGGACGAGCACGTAGGCGGTGGCCACCGCGAGCAGCGCCGAGACCACGGCGACGACACCGCAGACCAGCACGCTGGTGGCGAGGCCCTGCGCCAGCGGCACCGTGGTCCAGATCGCGATCCAGTTCTCGAGCGTGACGCTGCTGGGAACGACCGAGCCCGAGGCCACCTCGATGTCGGGCATCGCGGAAGCCGCGAGGATGTAGGCGCACGGTGCCAGTACGAGCAGCACCAGCACGGCGATCACGCCACGGCGAAGGCCCGGCGGAAGGATCGCGGTGGCGTCCACACCGGAACGCCTGCGGCCGGTGGCTCTCACGCCGGTCGTCATCTGGGGGCCCCCTTCTCCAGCCCGGTGTCGAGCCGCACGGCCCGCAGGTAGAACAGCAGCGGGATCAGCACCAGCACCAGCGAGGCCACCGACATGGCCGCGGCGAGGCCGAAGCGGAACGTCTGGAACGAGGCCGAGTAGATCGCGATCGGCAGGACGTTCACCTCGTCGGGGGCGGGGGAGCCGAACAGCACGAACGGCAGCGTGAAGTTGTTGAGGTGGTGCAGGGTCGCGATGATCACCGCCAGCAGGAGGGGACCGCGCAGGCTCGGCAGCACGATGTACACCGTCTTCTGCCACCACGACGCCCCGTCCACGGCCACGGCCTCGTGCACCTCGCGGCCGATGGACTGCAGTCCGGCCAGGCAGAGCAGATAGACGAACGGCCACGCCGCCCAGGTGTCGACCAGCACGAGCGTCCAGAAGGTGCGGCCCCCGATCAGCCAGTTGCCCCCGTCGATCCCGACGCTGCCGAGCACGGTGTTGACCGCGCCGTCGGGCCCGAGCGCGATGCGCCAGACGGTGCCGACCACGAAGGTCGGCAGCACGTAGGGGATGAGGAAGATCGAGCGCACGAGGCCGCGGCCCCGGAAGCTGTCGTGCGCGGCGAACGCCGCGGCGAGCCCGAGCGGCAGCGTCAGCACCGTGGTCAGCACGCTGAACGCGACGCTCAGCCACACGCTGTGCAGCAGCGGCCCTGATGCGACGGCCTCGACGTAGTTGCCGAGACCGAGGAACGGCGCCCCCGCCCACTGCCGCAGCGTGTACTGGTCGAGGTCGGTGACCGACATCCACAGCGCCAGTACGAACGGCACGACGACCACCACGAGCAGCAGCAGGCCGCCCGGCGTCATCAGCCACAGCGGCCCCTGCCGTCGCCGGGCCGTCCTGGCCGGGCCGGTGCGCTGCGGCCCGGCCGTCGCGGCGACCGGGCGGGTCGCCATGGGTGGCCGGCCCGCCGGGCTGGTGAGGCTCACCGGGCGGCCGCCGCCTTGTCGACGGCAGCCTGCGCGGTCTTCTGGAGGTCGGCGAGCTGTCGCTGCACCTGGTCGGGCGGCACCGAGCCCGCGCTCAGCCCGGCGAGCGACTGCACCGTGATGTTCGTCAGCCCCAGCTGGATCTCCGACCACGCTCCGGTGAACGGAGTGGGCTTGGCCTGCTTGCCCGCCTCCAGCACCGGCCCGTACTGATCCTTCCCGCTGGCCACCGAGTCGGCGGCCGCCGCGTTGACCGGCAGCACCCCGAACACGTCGGAGAAGTGCTTCTGCTCGGCCTCCGAGGTGACGAGCTCCACGTACTGCAGGGCCAGGTCCTGCTGCGGCGAGTAGGACGCGACCACGAGGTTCTGGCCGGACACGATGCTGGCTGCGGGCACGCCGCCTGCGGGCAGTGCGCTCTCGCCCGGCGGGACGGTCGGCATCGGCGCGAACGCGTACGAGTTCGCCACGGGCGACTTCGCGAGCGTCGGGATGACGCTCGTGCTGGTCATGGCGAACATCGCGGACTTCCCGGACGCGAAGCTCGCCGTGGCGTCCGGCGAGGACCAGTTGACCGCGTCCGGGTTCACGATCTTGTCCTTCGTCAGGAACCCGAAGTAGGCGTCGTACGCCCGTGCGACCGTGGGGTCGTCGAGCCGGGCGGTCGTGCCCTCCACCAGCGGGTTGCCGTACTGCTGGGCGAACATCCAGACGTACTTCCAGGGCGAGAAGTTGTCCTTGTAGTCCATCGCGAGGCCGTACGTGTCGCCCTGGGTCAGCTTCTTCGCGTCCGCCACCAGCTCGTCCCACGTGGACGGTGGCCCGTCGATGCCCGCGGCGGCGAACATCTGGGTGTTGTAGACGAGCACGAACGGGATCGACGAGAACGGCACCGCGATCTGGTCCGCCTCGTCGGGGCCGGACATCGCCAGCGTGGAGGGCACGAACCGGTCCCGGCCCCCGACGGCGTCCCACTGCTCGTCGCCGAACTTCAGGAACGCGCCGCTGGAGTAGGCGGTGGGGGTGAACGTCGTGCCGATCTCGTAGATGTCCGGGCCCTGACCCGAGACCACGGAGGTCTGGATCTTCTGCTGTTCCTCGGTGGCCGAGCTGTAGGTCTCGAACTCGACGGTCGCGCCGGTCTTCTTCTGGAACTCGTCCTTGATGCGCTGCATCCACTGCTGCTGCTGGTCGGGATAGGACGCCTGCCTGCTGAGGTAGACCTGCAGCGTCTGACCGGCGTGGTCACCGCCGCCGCTGCTCGACCCGCCCCCGCACGCCGCGATGGTCACCGCCACCCCGAGCACACCCGCCAACGCCAGGAACCTTCGACCGGACATCGTCAGACCTCCTTGTCTGATCGCAGCCGCGGACCCGCCTGCTGGGGCCCGAAGATAGGCAGGCTGCATCCGGGGGCACAATCCCTTGCAGGAATTTGCAGTCCCGGCGTCCGGACGATCGGCACCCTCGTCCGATAGATCCGGTTGAACGGCCCTCGCGTCCGATGGGAGGAGCCGGGGTGTCAGGCCCCTTCTGCCGGCACCTTCTTGCGCAGCTCGCCCACGGAGTTGGGGGTGAAGCCGTGCGCGGCGAGGAAGCCGGTGACCTTCTCGGGATCCGGATGACGGTCCGGCACGACGTTGTAGATGTAGTTCAGATGACGGGCAGCGGCCTCCTCCTCCAGCCGCGCGAGGATGAACGCGCCGACGCCGGACCGGCGCCGCCGCGGATCCACGAGCACGAGGATCTCCGCGTCACCCCAGGTGTCGTCGAGCCGGCCGTAGCCGATGATCTGGTCGCCGTCCTCCACGCGCCACCACTCGTCGGCGAGGACGTCGCCGACGCCGGGACTGCCGAAGCCGAACAGCTCCGGGGCCAGGTCGCCGAGCACGCGCTTCTTGTCGGTGTCCCAGTGCGCGGGCGTCTCCCGGACCCACCTCACGGCCGCACCTCCGTCATGACTGCACCTCCGCGACGTCCGCCGCCGTGATGGGCACCGGTGCCTCGGTGGCGGTGGCGAGGGCCCGCAGGCGGAAACGCTGGATCTTGCCCGTGGCCGTCCTGGGCAGCTCGTCCACCTCGACGACGAGCCGGGGCCGCTTGAACGACGCGAGCCCGGCCCGGCAGAACTCGATGATCTCGTCCTGGTCCACCGCCATGCCCGGCCGCGGCACGACGTAGGCGACCGGCTTGTCGAGCCCGTCCGCATCCGGCACGCCGACGACCACGGCCTCGGCCAGCGCCGGATGCTCCAGCAGCCTGGTCTCCACCTCGGTGGGGCTCACCCAGATCCCGCCGACCTTGAGCACGTCGTCGGCCCGGCCGAGGCAGGTGTAGCTCCCGTCCTCGCCGCGCACGTACTGGTCGCCCGTGCGCATCCACTCGCCCTGGAACACCGCCCGGTTCACCTCGGTGCGACACCAGTAGCCCGTGCAGATCGAGTCGCCCGCGATGTAGAGCATCCCGGACTCGCCTGCCCCCTCGATCACGCTGCCGTCGGTGCGGCGCAGCTCCACCCGGTACCCGGGGACGGGGAATCCGGAGCTGCCGGGAACGACCTTGCCGGCGACGTTGGAGATGAAGATGTGCAGCGCCTCGGTGGAGCCGATGCCGTCGAGGATCTCGAAGCCGTACTGATCGCGGACGCCGTGGAACATCCGGGCGGGAAGCGTCTCGCCCGCCGAGACTCCGTTGCGGACGGTCGCGAACTTCTCCCGCGGGAGGTCGGCGGCCATCAACGGGCCCCAGAAGCTCGGACCGCCGAAGAACAGCGTGACCCCGTGCTCGGCCACGCGGTCGGCGTACAGCGCCGGGTTCGGCCGCGACGGCTCCAGCACGGTGGTGGCGCCCACTGCCAGTGGGAAGAACAGCGAATTGCCGATGCCATAGGCGAAGAAGAGCTTGGCCACCGACAGGCAGACATCGTCCGGTCCAACGGCGAGCACCTGATCCGCGTAGGTCTCGCAGACGTAGCGGATGTCGGTGTGCCGGTGCATCGCGCCCTTGGGGGTGCCCGTGGTGCCCGAGGTGTAGAGCCACAGCGCGGGCGACTCGTCCCACGTGCGGTAGGCCTCGCCGACCTCGACGTCGCGACCGCTGTCGAGAAGGGCCTGCCACGTGAGCGTGGCCGCGCCGCTGACCTGCGGCTCGGCGTCCCCGGTGAGCACGACGTGGCGCAGGTCGGGGGCGTCCGTCGCGGCGATGGTCACGGCGTCGGCGAACCGCGCGTCGCCGAGCAGCACGCGGGCACGCGAGTCGGTGACCAGCTTGTGCAGCTCGCCACCGGTGAGCATGGTCGAGGACGGCACGGCCACCGCCCCGATGTACATCGTGGCGAGGATCGCCGTGGCGAGCTCGACGTCGTCCGCCATGCACATCAGCACCCGCTCCTCGGGGCGCACGCCGATCGCGACGAGCCCGGCGGCGACGCGGCGGACCTCGCCGACGAGTTCCCCGTAGGTGAGGCTCCCGCCCGGGTGGATGATCGCCACACGGTCACCGTCTCCGGCGGCGACACGGCGCTGCGTGAGGTACTCGGCGGCGTTCAAGAGTTCGGTCATGACGGCGCTCACTCCCATGCCGGATCGGGTGGCCAGACACTACAGCTTGATCCATCGCCGCCACAGATCAGTAGCAGATCAAATCCCCCCGCCGCGTCGACCGAACGGTCCTGACCTTCGGGTCCCACGGCCTTCCGCTGGCATGCCCGTGCTGATACGAATGGTGACGAGGCACACCCGGGCGATGGGGCAGGTGCCGGCGTCCGGGGGTCCTGTCGGAAACACTCACGTCACACGATCAGCCAACGAGGGCTGATGTCTGGAGGGGCGATGAAGACCAAGGCCGCGGTGCTGCGCGGGGTGGGCCGACCGTTCGAGATCGAGGAGCTGACCCTCGACCCGCCCAAGGCAGGCGAGGTGCTGATCAAGTACGTCGCCGCCGGGCTATGCCACTCCGACGAGCACCTCCGCCACGGCGACATCGTGCCGCGCTTCCCGATCGTCGGAGGCCACGAGGGGGCCGGGATCATCGAGGAGGTCGGGGAGGGTGTCACCCGGCTCAAGCCCGGTGACCACGTCATCTGCTCGTTCCTGCCCGTGTGCGGCGCGTGCCGGTTCTGTGCGGCCGGGATGACCAACCTCTGCGACATGGGCGCCTCGATCCTCAACGGGAACCTGCCGGACGGCACCTACCGCTTCCACTCCGACTCCGGTGAGGACGTCGGCGGCATGTGCATGCTCGGCACGTTCTCCGAGCGTGCCGTGATCTCGCAGGGTTCCTGCGTCAAGGTCGCCGACGACGTCCCGCTCGACAAGGCCGTGCTGATCGGCTGCGGTGTCCCCACCGGCTTCGGCTCGGCCGTGCACGCCGCGCAGACCCAGCCCGGCGACACCATCGCGATCTACGGCGTCGGCGGTATCGGCATCAACGCCGTGCAGGGTGCGGCGCTCGCCGGCGCCACCAACGTCGTGGCCATCGACCCGCTGGCCAACAAGCGCGAGATGGCCGAGCGGCTCGGAGCAACGCACTCCTGTGGCAGCGCCGCGGAGGCCCACGCACTGATCCAGGAGCTCACCCGCGGCGTCGGCGCCGACAAGGCGATCGTCACGGTCGGGGTGGTCGACACCGAGGTCACCACCAACGCCTTCCACGCCATCCGCAAGGGCGGCACGGTCGTCGTCACCGGCCTGGCCGACCCGACGAAGAACACCATCGAGATCCCGGGCGCGCTGCTCACCTTGTTCGAGAAGCGGATCCAGGGCTCGCTGTTCGGCTCGGGCGACCCGTTCACGGACATCCCGCGGCTGGTGGACATGTACCAGGCCGGGCAGATCAAGCTCGACGAGCTGATCACCAACACCTACACCCTCGATGACGTCAACAAGGGCTACGACGACCTGGTCAACGGCGTCAACGTCCGGGGCGTGATCGTCTACTGACCGCACCGGAGGACACAGTCCGCCATACCCGTGACGCGCCGGGCCCGTCCTCAGCGGGCCCGGCGCGGCCGCTTCCGAAGGTGGTGCCACCCGTGACGCCCGTGACCGCTCCACCGTCACAGACCTCCTCGCCCGTCCCCGTCGTCGGGCTGCGCCGGGAGCGGGAGGTGCTGACGGTCGCGCTCGCCACCGGCCGGCACGTCGTCATCGAAGGGCCGCCCGGCACCGGGAAGTCGACACTGCTGCGTTCGATCGCCCGCGAGGCGGTGCAGCAGGTCGTCTTCGTCGAGGGGAACGCGGAGCTCACCCCGGCCCGGCTGATCGGCGCGTTCGACCCGTCGCAGGTGCTGGCCGAGGGGTACCTGCCCGCGAGCTTCGTCGACGGGCCGCTGCTCACCGCGATGCGTGGGGGAGCGCTGCTCTATCTCGAGGAGCTCAACCGGGTTCCCGAGGAGACGCTCAACGTCCTCATCACCGTGCTCACCGAGGGCGAGATCGCGGTGCCGCGGCTGGGCACCGTGCGCGCCGGTGCGCGGTTCCGGCTCATCGCCGCGATGAACCCGTTCGACGCGGTCGGCACCGCGCGCGTCAGCCAGGCGATCGCCGACCGGATGTGCCGGGTGGTGCTCGGCTACCAGGACGAGGCCGGCGAGCAGGCCATCACCGCCTCGGTCAGCGGAGTGACCGGTTGGGTCACCGACTTCGCCGTGTCGCTCACCCGGGCCACCCGTACCCACCGGGACGTGCGGATGGGTTCGTCGGTGCGCGGGGCGATCGACCTCGCGCTCGTGCTCACCGGACTGACGGAGCTTCGCGGCGAGGCCACGCCGGCCAGGGAGACCGCCCGCGACGCCGCTTACGCCGCGCTGTCGGGGCGGATCCGGGTGGCCGACGGCGTCGACCGCACCGCGGAATCGGTGATCGACGAGCTGCTCGACCGGCTCTGGCCGGAGGACTCCGCAGCACCGCCGCAGCCCGGTGACGAGCCGGAAGCCGGCAGCCCGGGAAAAGCTGACGGCCCGCCGCCGGGAGGGGCGGGCCGATCCCGTGAGCGCCCGCACCGCAACCGGGGGGAGCGCACCGTCGGACGCGGCGAGCTCGGCGCGCGTCACGAGCAGTTCGCCGAGGTCTCTCCCGAGCTCGGTTCCCTGGACGCCGAGGCGTTCGACCGGGCGCTCGCCGAGGCACCCGAGGCCGCCGCCGCACTGCTGGCCGATCTCGCCGTGGCCACCGACGCGCAGTTGCGTGCCGCGGCGCGGCGGCTGGCCGGCCGCGTGTTCATCCAGCTCGGCAGGGTCGGACCCGCCCGCGCCCGGGGCACGCGACGGCTCGGGCCCGCGCGAGGCATGGACGGCGACCTCGACCTCGATCGCACGCTCGAGCGCTGGTCGCCCGGTCCGTCACGGCGGCCGGAGACCGACGACATCGTCACCCGCACCTGGACCGCACACCGCCGGGCCGTGTGCCTGGTCGTCGACATCTCCGGATCCATGCAGGGTCGTGCCGTCGCGCTGGCGGCGGTGGCTGCTGCGGGAGTCGTCCTCGCGGCCGACGGGAAGCTGGAACCCGCGGTGATCGCGTTCGGTGCCGGCGTGCGGGTGTTGCAGGCGCAGGGGGTGCGCCGTCCGCCCGAGGAGCTGCTCTCCGACATCGTCGCCCTGCGCGGCCACGGCCTCACCGACCTGGCGGCCGGGCTGCGGGAGGCGTCGCGCCAGCTCGCCGGAGCGGTGGCCGACGAGCGGCTGGTCGTGCTGCTCTCGGACTGCCGGCACACCGCGGGCGACGAGCCCGCGGAGGCACTCGCCGGGATCGACCGGCTGCACGTGCTGGTGCCGCTGGGCGGCGCGGAGGCCGAGGCCGCGGCGTCCGCACTGGCCGCGCGAGCGGGCGGGCGGGCACAGACCGTGCGCCGGCTCGCGGACGTCGGCCCGGCGCTGACGCGGATCCGCACCTGATCGTCACGAGATCCGGCTGTTCGCCCTGCGCAGGGCCGGGAGCCGGATCTCGCGGCGGAGATAGTCTCGCGCGGTGGGCACAATTGTCTCCTTTCACGCACATCCCGACGACGAGTCGATCGGCTCGGCGGGCACTCTCGCCCGCGCTGCTGCCGCAGGTCACCGCGTTGTTCTCGTCTTCGCGACCCGTGGTGAGCTGGGCGAACCCGTGCCCGGCGTCCTCGCCGACGGCGAGCAGCTCGCCGTGCGCCGCTCGGCCGAGTGCTACGACTCGGCCGCCGTGATCGGGGCGAAGCGCGTGGAGTTCCTCCCCTACACCGACTCCGGGATGATGGGCGAGCCGAGCAACGACGCCCCCTTCTGCTTCTGGCGGGCCGACGTCGACCACGCCGCCCGGCTCCTCTCCGTGATCCTCGACGAGGAGGAGCCCGACGTCCTCACGATCTACGACGACAACGGCGGCTACGGGCACCCCGACCACATCCAGGTGCACCGCGTGGGCCGCCGCGCCGCCGAGCTGTCGGCCGTGCCCGTGGTGGCGCAGAGCACCGTCAACCGCGACTGGATGACGCGGGGCATCCGCGGGATGGCGAAGTCCGGGCAGCTGCCCGAGGACTGGGTTCTCCCCGCGCTCGACGAGCCGACGTTCGGAAAGCCCGAGAGCGAGATCACCCACCGCGTCGACGCCGTGGACTTCGTGGAGCAGAAGAAGGCCTCGATGCGGGCCCACGCGAGCCAGATCGCTCCCGACCACTTCCTCCTCGCGATGCCGGACCCGCTGTTCGCCATGGGGATGGGTGTCGAGTTCTACGTCGTCGACCCGTTGCCGAGCCAGGCGGCCACCCCCGACTTGTTCGAGGAACTTTTCAGCCCTTTGCGATAGTTATGTCGCTTTACGCCCGTTTCTCGGGCGATGTGTGTCACGCCGGGATACCGGGGCCGGGGCAAGCCTTCGACGACGGGTAGAGCTACGATCCACGCTGGGCTCGTAGCACCGATCACCCATCAGTTCGACAAGGCCAAATGCAATCGGCAAGGCAGTTTCAGGAGGCTCAGTGACAGCCGTCGCCCCCAAGCCGATCACCGCGCGCCCCTATCCGGCCCGGCGGTCGGCCAAGGGATCAGCGCTGGTCAAGATGCTCCACACCACGGATCCCAAGGACATCGCCATCCTCTATCTGGTGACGTCGTTCGGGTTCTTCCTGGCCGGCGGCGCGATGGCGCTGCTGATGCGTGCGGAGCTGGCCGAACCGGGACTGCAGTTCCTGTCGAACGAGCAGTACAACCAGCTGTTCACCATGCACGGCACGATCATGCTGTTGTTGTACGCGACGCCGATCCTGTTCGGCTTCGCCAACTACATCGTGCCGCTGCAGATCGGTGCGCCCGACGTCGCATTTCCGCGGCTCAATGCTTTCTCGTACTGGTTGTTCCTTTTCGGTGGGCTGACCGTCCTGTCCGGTTTCCTCACTCCCGGCGGCGCCGCCGACTTCGGCTGGTTCGCGTACACGCCGCTGTCCGACGCGGTGCACACGCCCGGAGCGGGTGCGGACCTGTGGATCGTGGGACTGGCACTGTCCGGTCTGGGCACGATCCTCGGTGGCGTCAACTTCATCACCACGATCATCTGCATGCGCGCACCCGGCATGACGATGTTCCGGATGCCGATCTTCACCTGGAACATCTTCGTCACCGCGATCCTGATCCTCATCGCGTTCCCGGTGCTGACCGCGGCGCTGCTCGGCCTGCTGGCCGACCGGCAGCTCGGGGCGCACGTGTTCGACCCCGCCAACGGCGGCGCGATCCTCTGGCAGCACCTGTTCTGGTTCTTCGGCCACCCCGAGGTCTACATCGTGGCGCTGCCGTTCTTCGGCATCGTGTCCGAGATCTTCCCGGTGTTCGCGCGCAAGCCGGTCTTCGGCTACAAGGGCCTGATCTACGCGACGATCTCCATCGGTGCGCTGTCCGGCGCCGTGTGGGCGCACCACATGTACGCCACCGGGGCCGTGCTGCTCGCCTTCTTCTCCTTCACCACCTTCCTGATCGCGATCCCCACCGGGATCAAGTTCGTGAACTGGATCGGCACGCTCTGGAAGGGCCACCTGACCTTCGAGACGCCGATGCTGTTCGCGCTCGGCTTCCTGGTCACGTTCCTGTTCGGTGGTCTCACCGGCATCCTGCTGGCGTCCCCGCCGCTGGACTTCAACGTCTCGGACACCTACTTCGTGGTGGCGCACTTCCACTACGTGCTGTTCGGCACGATCGTGTTCGCCACCTACGCCGGCATCTACTTCTGGTTCCCGAAGATGACCGGCCGGATGATGGACGACACCCTCGGCAAGGTGCACTTCTGGCTCACGTTCATCGGGTTCCACCTGACCTTCCTGGTGCAGCACTGGCTGGGCGCCGAGGGCATGCCCCGTCGCTACGCCGACTACCTGCCCACCGACGGGTTCACCACGCTCAACATGGTCTCCTCGATCGGTGCGTTCGTGCTGGGTGCCTCGACGCTTCCGTTCATCTGGAACGTCTTCCGCAGCTACCGCTACGGGCGGATCGTCACGGTGGACGACCCGTGGGGCTTCGCCAACTCGCTGGAGTGGGCCACCAGCTGCCCGCCGCCGCGGCACAACTTCACGGAGCTGCCCCGGATCCGTTCGGAGCGTCCGGCGTTCGAGCTGCACTACCCGCACCTGGTGGAGCGCTTCCGAGAGGAGGCGCACTCCGGGGGCAGGCCGTCGCCGTACGAGGTGGCGGCCCAGCACACCGCGCCGGAGTCGCAACCCAACGGCGATCCGCGGTCACGGTGACCGATCTCCTACGCTTCACGGAATGACAGACACCACCGTCCTCATCACGGTCACCGGCCCGGACCGGCCCGGCGTGAGCTCGGTGCTGTTCGCCGCGCTCATCCGCCACGGGGTGGACCTGCTCGATGTCGAGCAGGTGGTGATCCGCGGTCAGCTCACGCTGGGCGCGCTGGTGGCCGCCCACCACGACCCTGAGGGCCTCCAGGAGGCCGTCGAGCAGGCCATGGCGAGCATCTCGATGAACGTGCAGACCTCGCTCGAGGTGCCCGACGACCGGTCGGTGCGGCAGCGCGCCACACACGTCGTGCTGGTGATCGGGAGCCCGATCACGGCACGCGCGTTCGGGGCGATCGCGCAGGCGCTCGCCGGCGTGGGAGCGAACATCGACTCCATCCGCCGGGTGGCCGACTACCCCGTCACCGGGCTCGAGCTGATGGTCTCCCCGGATCCGGCCGGCGGCAGCGAGGCCCATCCGCCCGGAACGCTGCGCGCGCGGCTCGTGGAGGTGGCCCGCACCGCAGGCGTCGACGTCGCCGTCGAGCGGGCCGGGTTCAGCCGCCGCAGCAAGCGGCTGATCGTGTTCGACGTCGACTCCACGCTCGTGCAGGGCGAGGTGATCGAGATGCTCGCGGCCCGGGCGGGCGCCGAGCAGGAGGTCCGAGCCGTCACCGAGGCGGCCATGCGCGGTGAGCTGGACTTCGCCGAGTCGCTCCAGCGGCGCGTTGCGGTGCTCGAAGGGCTGCCGGAGTCGGTGCTCGCCGAGGTCGCCGCGAAGCTGGAGCTCACACCCGGCGCGCGCACCACGATCCGCACGCTCAAGCGTCTCGGGTTCCGCTGCGGTGTCGTGTCGGGCGGCTTCACCCGCGTGATCAGCGGCCTGGTGGACGAGCTCGGGCTCGACTTCTGCGCCGCCAACGAGCTGGAGATCGTCGACGGCAAGCTGACCGGGCGTGTGCTCGGCGAGATCGTCGACCGGCCGGCCAAGGCGGTGGCCCTGCGCCGGTTCGCCGAGACGTTCGGCATCCCGCTGGAGCAGTGCGTCGCCGTCGGTGACGGCGCCAACGACATCGACATGCTGTCCACCGCGGGGCTCGGCATCGCGTTCAACGCCAAGCCCGCGCTGCGCGAGGTGGCGGACGCCGCCCTCTCGCACCCCTACCTGGACGTGGTGCTGTTCGTCCTCGGCATCACCCGCGACGAGGTGGAGCACGCGGACGCCGCCGAGGGCGTGCTGCGTCGCGTGCCGATCGCGTGACCAGCCCCGCCCCTCACGACATGACCAGCGTGCTGGAGCCGCTCGCCGCGCGGTACGTGCGGCGCGACACCGACATCCCACCGGAGCCGGACGGCGTGGTGCGGGCGATGCCGGTCGTCCTGCGGCTGGACCGGCCTCCCGCCCCGCGCACCCCGGTGCTGGAGGCCGCGGCCGGCGCGGCGCTCGCCGTCTGTCTCGACCCGCGTGCCGAGCCAGGAGGGGAGTGGCACGACGCCGTCGCCACGTGGGTGGCCGGCCGCATCCGCAAGATCGCCCGGCGGGCCCGCGGCGCGCACTGGGCCGCGGTGCAGGAGCTTCCCGGCGTCACGTGCGTGGTCGACTCGCCCGACGGGCCGGCCGAGGCGCGGGCGCTGCTGCCCGGGCCGGTCGACGAGGTGCCCAAGGTGGTGTCCCGGCTGCAGATCGGCGGCACCGAGCTGCCGTCCGACGAGCCAGGTCCGCCCCCGCCCGGAGTGCCGGTGATCTGGGTGAACGCCGACCTGGAGATGACCGTGGGCAAGGCGGCCGCGCAGGTCGGGCACGCCTCGATGCTCTACGCCGCCGCCCGGGGCCTCACGGCCGTGCCGTCGTTCGCTGTGCGCGAGGCCCGCGGCGATCGCTGGGCGCGGCTGTGCGACGGCGTGAAGGGCGGCGCGGGTGTGGCCGTGCGGGACGCCGGCTTCACCGAGGTGGCGCCGGGCACGATCACCTGCATCGCCACGCCACCGAGCTGAGCCCGGCTCGTCGTCACGCCCCGCGCAGCCGCCGCAGCGCGCCGTGCACCTTCTCCCGGTCGTCGGTGGGCCAGAACGGCGGCAGCGACGCACGCAGGAACCCGCCGTAGCGGGCCGTGGCCAGACGAGGATCGAGGATCGCGACGACGCCGCGATCGTCCATGCCGCGCAGCAGCCGTCCGGCGCCCTGGGCGAGCAGAAGAGCCGCGTGGGTGGCGGACACCGTGAGGAAGCCGTTGCCCCCGCGGGCGTCGGTGGCGCGCTGCCTCGCCGCGACCAGCGGGTCGTCAGGGCGCGGGAAGGGGATGCGGTCGATGATCACGCACGAGAGCGACGGCCCCGGCACGTCGACGCCCTGCCAGAGCGAGAGCGTGCCGAAGAGCGAGGTGGGCTCGTCCTCGGCGAACTTCTTCACCAGCTGCATCGTGGAGTCGTCGCCCTGGCACAGCAGCGGTGTGTCGAGCCTGCCGCGCAGCGCCTCGGTGGCCTGCTTGGCCGCGCGCATCGACGAGAACAGCCCCAGGGTGCGCCCACCGGCCGCCTCCACCAGACCGGCGATCTCGTCGAGGTAGGCAGGCGGCAGTCCGTCGCGGCCCGGTGGCGGTAGCCGCTTCGCGACGTAGAGGATGCCGCTGCGGCCGTGGGCGAAGGGCGAGCCGACGTCGAGGCCCGACCACTTCGGCGCGTCGGGATCGGGGATCGGGTCGCTCTCTCCGCCGGTGTCGGCCGCCTTCTCCGGTGGCAGGCCCCACTGGCGGGCGAGGGCGTCGAAGTTGCCGCCCAGCGCCAGCGTGGCCGACGTCAGCACCACCGTGGACCGCCCGAACAGCCGCTCCCGCAGCAGCCCGCCCACCCACAGCGGCGCGATGCGCAGCACCTTGTGCCGGGCGCCGTCGGGCCCCTGCTCACCGAGCCAGACGACGTCGCGCCGCTTCGCCGGATCGGGCTCCTCGAACGCGGTGAGCAGCCGGACAGCGGTGTCGGCCAGCTCGTCGAGCGCAGCCTGCGCGACCTTGCGTCCGGTGGCGGCCTCGGGGTCCTCACGCCGTTCGGACCCGAGTGACTGCTTGCACGCCGCGGCCGCGTCGCGGACCGCCGACAGGGCACCCACGGCGGCCTGCGGCAGGCTGTCCCACCGTGCGGGCGGGAGGTCCTCCAGCACCATCGCGAGGCCCTCGCCTGCCTCGGCGAGCCGGTCGGCGACCGCCTGGTCGACCAGCTTGCCCACCCGGCGGGCCGCGATGCCGACCACGCCCGAGGCCAGCTCTGCCGTGGCCACCCCGGTGACCCGGTCGACCAGCTCGTGCGCCTCGTCGACCACCACGACGTCGTGCTCGGGCAGCACCGGGCGGCCCTCCAGCGCGTCGATCGCCAGCAGCGCATGGTTGGTGACGACGATGTCGGCGTGGCCGGCCTCGGCGCGGGCCCGCTCGGCGAAGCAGTCGTCGCCGACGGGGCACTTCGCCGCCCCGATGCACTCGCGTGCGGTGACCGAGACCTGCCGCCACGTGGAGTCGGGCACGCCGGGCACCAGCTCGTCGCGGTCGCCCTTGTCGGTGGTGTCGGCCCACTCGTGCAGGCGCTTGATCTGGCGGCCCATCGCCGAGATCGCGAAGGGGTCGAACAGCTCGTCGGCGGGGTCCTGCTCGTCACCGCCGTGGAGCTTGTTGAGGCACAGGTAGTTGCGACGGCCCTTGAGGATCGCGAACGTGGGCGCGCGGCCGAGGAGCGGCTTGAGGGCCTTGGCGACACGCGGGAGGTCGCGATCGACCAGCTGGCGCTGCAACGCGATGGTGGCGGTGGACACCACGACCGTGGAGCCCTTCGCGATGGCGTGGTGGATGGCGGGCACCAGGTAGGCCAGCGACTTGCCCGTGCCGGTGCCGGCCTGCACGGCCACGTGCTCGCCGGTGGCGATCGCTCTGCGCACTGCCTGGGCCATGGCGTCCTGGCCCTCGCGGCGCCGGCCGCCGACCGCTGTGACAGCCGCCTCCAGAAGCTCCGCCACGCCGGGCAGCTCGGTCGTGGTGGGCACTCCGGGAGGCTACCCCCCGCCCCTCCCGACCCGGGGCAGAACCGCCGATCCCGGCCGCGACCTGCGTTGCGAGGCTCACACGTGATCCCGGGCGGGGTCGCCCACGAGCCGCGGCCGGGTGCCGCCATCATGAGCAGAGTGACGCACACCCAGCTCATGCTCCGCCCGTCGGACTACCCGGTGCTGATCGAGCACGCCGCCCGGTACAGCGATCTGGACCCGAGCCGGCGCATCGGGCGCGACGCGCTCGTGCGGTGGTTCGAAGACGCGCGCATCGCCGTCGAACGGGATGTCTTCGGTGCCGCCCTGGTCGGGCGGATGCGGCTGCTGCTGGCTTCGGTCCGGGTCGACGTGCTGGCCCCCCTCCAGGTGGCTGCCCGCAGTGCCGTCGGGGCGCGAATCGAGGCCGGGCAGTACCGCATCGGCATCGGAGTCAGCCACATCGGCACCTCCTCCTTCGCCTACACCTACGGCGTCTACGCCGGTGACGAGTGCGTGGCCACGGGCGAGTCGGTCAGCGTGCACGCGACGACCGGGGGACCGGCGCCGCTGCCCGAGCCGGTTCGCGAGGCGCTGAAGACACTGCGCATGGACGCCCCCGAACCCACCCGCCTGCAGCGCGGTCCGGCCCGCGTCGTGCGCGAGGCGTACCCGTTCCGGCTCGACGTCCGCACCCGCTTCGGCGACCTCGACCCGAACCGGCACGTCAACAATGTGGCGCTGGCGGGCTGGTATCTCGACGGCCTCGCCGAGCTGCACCTCGACGTGCTCGGCTACCCCACCGGCGGCCCGCTCGACGGGCTCTCGCCGAGCTCGCTGCGCGTGGACTACCTCGACGAGGTGCGCTACCCGGGCATCTACCAGCTCCGCGTCGGCGTGCTCGATCTCGACGACGCCTCGGTGCGCTACGCCTGCGGCCTGTTCGACGGGCCGCAGTGCATCGGGCTGGCGGAGGCGGTGGGCGCCCACCACCTCCCGGAGGAGGCCGGAGACCCGGGCGACCTGGCCGCACGCCTGGAACCGTTCCGCATGCGTTCGGTCTGAGACCCGATTCCGGAGCCGTAGTGCTGTCCATCAGCCACCACCGACAGCACTACGGCTCCACGACACCTTCGGCCCTAGTGCACTAGCTTTATCCCTGCTGTTCGCATTTGCTCCAGTGCTTTCGCTGTCGTTTCCGGGGCCACTCCTGCGCACAGGTTCAGCAGCACCGTGGTGGTGAAGCCCGCCGCGGCGGCGTCCAGCGCGGTGGCGCGCACACAGTGGTCGGTGGCGATGCCCACCACGTCCACCGTGTCGACGTCGTGGGCGCGCAGCCAGGCGCCCAGGCTCGCGCCACCCGGCTCGACGCCCTCGAATCCGGAGTACGCGGCCTCGTGCAGGCCCTTGTCGAACACCGCCTCGATCCGCGCGACGTCGAGCTCCGGGTGGAAGGACGCCCCCGGAGTGCCGGTCCGGCAGTGCGGCGGCCACGTGTCGACGAAGTCGGGGGCGTCGGAGAAATGGGCGCCCGGGTCGGAGTGGTGGTCACGGCTGGCCACTACGTGATCCCAACGGCGCCCTTGCTCCGCGGTCTGCAGGGCGGCCGAGATCGCGGCCGCAACCGCTGCGCCGCCGTCGACGCCGAGCGAGCCGCCCTCGCAGAAGTCGTTCTGGACGTCGACGACGATCAGAGCACGAGTCAACGGTTGCCGTCCTCGAACACGGTGGCGATCGCGGGCTCGCCGCGAGAGAGCTTGAGCCCCTCCCACGGTACGGACACGAGCGCGGCACGCAGGTGCTCGCGCGACTCCTCGAGCGTGGGCAGGCCCGCGACCTGCTCGCCACCGCGCATCAGCGGGATCGGCACCACGCGGTCGTGCGGCCCCATCTCCGGTGGGCTGGCCGCGGGGTGCACGACCTCCTCGATGGCCGTGCCGGTCGGCTTGTAGCGCCGCAGTGTCGACTTCCGCCCGCCGCGGGACTCCTTGGCCGCGCTGCGCTTGGCGACCGGCTTGTCGTCGACCTCCACCAGCTTGTAGACCAGGCCCGCGGTGGGTGCGCCGGACCCGGTGACCACCGACGTGCCGACGCCGTAGGAGTCGACGGGCTCGGCGCGCAGAGAGGCGATCGCGTACTCGTCGAGATCGCCGGACAGCACGATCCTGGTCTCTTTCGCGCCGAGGGCGTCGAGCTGGTCGCGGGCCTGCCGGGCCAGCTCGCCGAGGTCGCCGGAGTCGATGCGCACGGCGCCGAGCCCGGGGCCCGCCGCCTCGATCGCCCGCTCGATGCCCCGGCGGATGTCATAGGTGTCGACGAGCAGGGTGGTGTCCGCCCCGAGGGTCGCCACCTGGCTCTTGAACGCGCCCAGCTCGTCGTCGTGCAGGAGCACGAAGGCGTGGGCGGCGGTGCCCGCGGTGGGGATGCCGTGGCGGCGCTCGGCCTCCAGGTTCGACGTGGCGGCGAACCCGGCGAGGTAGGTGGCGCGGGCGGCGGCGACCGCCGCAGCCTCGTGCGTGCGCCGCGAGCCCATCTCGATGATCGGCCGGCCCGCCGCGGCCGTGACCATCCGGGAGGCGGCCGAGGCGACCGCGCTGTCGTAGTTGAGCACCGACAGGGCCAGCGTCTCCAGCAGCACCGTGTCGGCGAACGTGCCGCTCACCGTGAGGATGGGCGAGCCGGGGAAGTACAGCTCGCCTTCCGGATAGCCGTCCACGTCACCGGAGAAGCGGTAGTCCGCCAGCCAGTCGAGCGTCTCGCGATCGACGACGTCGGCGAGCGTCCGCAGCTCCTGGTCGCCGAACCGGAACCGCTCGATCGACTCCAGCAGCCGGCCCGTGCCGGCCACGACTCCGTAACGGCGGCCATCCGGGAGCCTGCGGGCGAACACCTCGAACACGCAATGGCGCTTGGCGGTGCCGTCGGCGAGCGCGGCGGCCACCATCGTCAGCTCGTAGCGGTCGGTGAGCAGCGCCGTACTGACCCCGGCCGACGACGGACTGCCGCTCATCGCCCTTGCCCGCTCAGTCATGCGGTGGAGCCTATGTTGCCTCGCGGCGTCGATGGCCGAGGTGTCACCATGGACCGCATGGCCGCGCCGCTACCCACACCCACGCGCCAGGTGGATCCGGACCTCGCCGAGGACACGGTGCTGGACACGCCCTGGCAGGCGATCGTGTGGAACGACCCAGTCAACCTCATGTCCTACGTCACCTACGTGCTGCAGAAGCTCTTCGGCTACCCGGAGCCGAAGGCCACCGCGCTGATGCTCGACGTTCACCACAAGGGCAAGGCGGCGGTGTCGGCAGGGGACAAGGACAAGATCGAGGCCGACGTCGCGAAGCTGCACGCCGCCGGCCTGTGGGCCACCATGCAACGCGCGTGAACGGCTGGAAGCGCTCCGGCCGCGGAGGCCGGGCTCGGCTCGTGGCCTCGCTCGAGCCGCAGGAGGCCGCTGTGCTGCGCGGCCTCGTCGGCGAGGTCCGGCAGATCCTCGCCGGGAGAGCCGACGACAATCCCTCCGACGAGCTGGCGGCCCTCACCGGCATGCGCACCGGCCCGTCGACCCGTCCCACCGACCGCGTCCTCGCCCGCCTGCTTCCCGACTTCACCACCGAGGACGCCGACCTCGCCGCAGGCCTGCGTTCCCTGCACGAACCAGAGCTGATCGAGGCCAAGGACTCCGCGGCTGCCGTGCTGCTGGAGACGCTGCCCGAGTCGGGCGGCCGGGTGGAGCTCACACCCGAACAGGCCGATGCCTGGCTCGCCTCACTCAACGACGTGCGGCTCGCCCTCGGCACCGCTCTCGACGTGAGCGAGGACATGCCCGAGCAGCTGCCGCCGGACGACCCTCGCGCCACGCACATCGGCGTCTACCACTGGCTCACGTTCGTTCAGGACGCGCTGGTCCAGAGCCGGATGCAGGTGCGCTGAGCCATCACGAGGTGTGAGCCGTCCCGCTGGAGTGGGATGAAGCGCCCTCGCGACGTAGGCTGTCGGGGTGTTGGTGATCCGAGCCGATCTCGTTGCGGAGATCGTCGCCCACGCCCGCCGGGACCATCCCGACGAGGCGTGCGGTGTCATCGCCGGGCCCGAGGGGTCCGATCGGCCGGAGCGGTTCATCCCGATGCTGAATGCGGCCCGGTCGCCCACGTTCTACGAGTTCGACTCCGGTGACCTGCTGCGCCTCTACCGCGACATGGACGCCCGCGACGAGGTGCCCGTGGTGATCTACCACTCGCACACCGCCACAGAGGCCCACCCGTCGCGCACCGATATCTCGCTCGCCTCCGAGCCCGACGCGCACTACGTGCTCGTATCCACCCGGGAGCAGGCCGAGCCGAACCACACCGGGCACGAGCTCCGGTCGTTCCGCATCGTGGACGGTGTGGTCAACGAGGAACAGGTTGAGGTCGTGGAGTCTTACATGTTCGCGCACACCGGCGCGGACGACGTCCCCGACAGGGACGCGTCGGTCTGACGCCCACCTGCCACGACCGTTCAGAACCACCCGACCTGGAGCATCGCCATGGCCGTGTCCGTATTCATCCCCACCATCCTCCGCACCCACACCGGCGGTGAGAAGTCCGTCGAAGCGAAGGGCAGCACCGTCGGCGAGGTGATCGACGACCTCGAGTCGCGTCACAGCGGCATCGCGGCGCGCCTGGTCAACAACGGGTCGCTGCACCGCTTCGTCAACATCTATGTCGACGACGAGGACGTCCGGTTCGCCGGCGGCCTCGAGGCGCCGGTCGGCGAGAACTCCACCGTCACGATCCTGCCTGCCGTCGCCGGCGGCTGAGAGACCAGGCGACGGGAAGGAAGGCCAGGGATGGCCCGCTACGACTCGCTGCTCGCCGCGGTGGGAAACACCCCGCTCGTCGGCCTGCCGAACCTGTCGCCCTCGCCGGACGTGCGGCTCTGGGCGAAGCTCGAGGACCGTAACCCCACGGGCTCGATCAAGGACCGTCCCGCTCTCGCCATGATCGAGAAAGCGGAGGCGGACGGCCTGCTGAAGCCGGGCTGCACCGTGCTGGAGCCCACGTCCGGCAACACCGGCATCTCGCTCGCGATGGCGTGCAAGCTCAAGGGCTACGAGCTGATCTGCGTGATGCCGGAGAACACCTCCGTCGAGCGCAGGCAGCTGCTCGAGATGTACGGCGCGCAGATCATCTCCTCGCCTGCCGCAGGCGGCTCCAACCAGGCGGTGGCCCTGGCCAAGGATCTCGCGGCGGAGCATCCCGACTGGGTGATGCTCTACCAGTACGGCAACCCGGCCAACGCCGACGCCCACTACCGCACCACGGGCCCCGAGATCCTGCGTGACCTCCCGGAGATCACGCATTTCGTCGCGGGTCTCGGCACCACGGGCACGCTCGTCGGCACCGGCCGCTACCTGCGGGAACACAAGCCCGACATCCAGATCGTGGCGGCGGAGCCGCGTTACGGCGAGCTGGTGTACGGGCTGCGCAACCTCGACGAGGGTTTCGTCCCCGAGCTGTACGACCCCGAGGTGCTCACGGCGCGCTACAGCGTCGGATCGCGCGACGCGTTGCGCCGCACCCGGCAGCTCGTCGAGCAGGAGGGCATCTTCGCCGGCATCTCCACCGGCGGCATCCTGCACGCCGCGCTGGCCGTGGCGGAGAAAGCGGCGGGAGCGGGCGAGTCCGCCGACATCGCCATCATCGTGGCCGACGCGGGCTGGAAGTACCTGTCCACGGGCGCGTACGCAGGTGAGCTCGACGCCGCGGTCCACGGCATCGAGGGCCAGCTCTGGGCCTAGCCGCCTTCCGCGCACGAGCGGCGTGCTCGTCCGGACCTGCCGGACCGGCGTGCCGCTCGTCCGGGGCCGGTACCGGACCCGGGCACCGGCCGTGAAAACTGAGGAGCACGGCCGAACTCGCTGAAGGAACGCTGAAGAGCCGCAGAACGACCGCCTGGCGCGGGTAGCCTCGATCGTATGGTCGTCCCCGCGCCTGCGTCCCGTCGGTCGATCGCGCGGGTGCTCCCGCCCGCGCCGGTGCGTTCGTTGTTCTTCATGCTGCTGTTCACCGGCGTGCTGTACATCGCTGAGTTCGTCGACCAGCTCACAGCGCTGCGCCTCGACGACGATGGCATCGTGCCGCGCACGTTCGACGGGCTGGACGGCATCATCTGGGCCCCGCTGCTGCACGCCGGATGGCCGCACCTGCTGGCCAACACCGTGCCGTTCCTCGTCTTCGGGTTCCTCGCCATGGCGGGCGGGTTCCGGCAGTTCGTCGTCGTGACCGCCATGATCTGGCTGCTCGGCGGGCTCGGTGTCTGGCTCATCGGCCCGGAGAACACGTCCACCGTCGGTGCGTCGGGGCTGATCTTCGGCTGGCTGGTGTTCCTGCTCGCCCGCGGGTTCTTCGCCCGCAGCGGCCGCCAGATCCTCCTGGCGGTGGTGCTGTTCGTGATCTGGGGCGGCATCCTGTTCGGCATCCTCCCCGGTCAGGCAGGCATCTCCTGGCAGGCGCACCTGTTCGGCGCGGTGGCCGGGCTGCTGGCCGCGCGGCTCGTGGCGCGGGCCGACCGACGATCCCGCCCTGCCCCGATCCTCGGCGCCTAGACTCCTGCCCGTGCCCTCAGACATCGACGCCCCGATCGGGATCTTCGACTCGGGCGTCGGCGGCCTCACGGTCGCGAGGGCGGTCATCGACCTCCTGCCCGCCGAGCGGGTCATCTACGTCGGCGACACCGGGAACGGCCCGTACGGCCCGCTGCGGATCGCCGATGTGCGCCGGCATGCGCTCGCCGTCGGTGACGCGCTGCAGGAGCGTGGGGTCAAGGCCCTGGTCGTCGCCTGCAACACGGCCACGGCGGCCTGCCTCCCGGACATCAGGGAGCGCTACCCGATGCCGGTCGTGGAGGTTCTGCGCCCGGCGGTCCGCCGTGCTGTCGCAGCCACCCGCACCGGGCGGATCGGGGTGATCGGCACCCGGGCCACGATCGCGTCAGGGGCGTACACCGACGCGTTCCAGGCGGCCCCCGACGTGCAGGTCACGGCGGTGGCGTGCCCGCGCTTCGTCGACTTCGTCGAGCGCGGCATGACGAGTGGGCGCCAGATCCTCGGCCTCGCCCAGAGCTACCTCGAACCGCTGCAGCGCGCCCGCGTCGACACGCTCGTTCTCGGCTGCACCCACTACCCGCTGCTGGCCGCCGTGCTGCAGATCGTCCTGGGCCCGGAGGTCACGCTGGTGTCCAGCGCCGACGAGACCGCGAAGGACCTCGTGCGCCTGCTCATGGAGGCCGACCTCGCCCGCGACCCCGAAGCCCCGGCGCCGGGCCCGCACGAGTTCCTCGCCACGGGCGACCCGGAACCGTTCCGCAGGCTCGGCCGTCGCTTCCTGGGCCCGGAGATCAGGCAGGTCGCCGCTCTCGGTCCGGCCACGGAACAGACGCCGCTCGCCCGCTGACGTTCCCTCGCCGCCAGGCCGAGCGGGCCGGTCGTGGCCGCTCAGGTACCGTCCCAGCGTGATCGGGGCGCTGGAGATCGTGGTTCTCGTGGCACTTGCCGCGCTGGCCGTCTACGGCGTGGTCATGACAGCACTGAACCGGCCTCCGGACGTCTGGACGAAGCGCGCGGTAGGCGTCGTGGAGGCGCTCCTGCTCGTGCAGGCCGCGATCGCGGCCGTCCGGATCTTCGGCGGCGTCACGCTGCCGGAGACCACGACGTTCCTCATCTATCTCGTCGTGTCGGTGTGCGTGCTCCCGATCGCCACGCAGTTCGCCACCGCCGAACCCACTCGCTGGGGCGGCATGGTCGTGGCCGTCGGGGCGATCGCCACCGCGGTGGCCGTGTGGCGGTTGCAGGGTCTGTGGGACGCAGGTGCCTGAGCCGGCCCGTGCCACGTCGTCCGGCCCCGGCCGGGTGCTCATCGCGGTGTACGGCGTCTTCGCCCTGTCGGCCACCGCGCGTGCCCTCGTGCAGATCGCCACGAAGTTCGACGAGGCGCCGCTGGCGTACCTGCTCTCGGCGCTGGCCGGTGTCGTCTACATCCTGGCCACGATCGGGCTGAACGGGCGTGGGCCCGGCGCCCGCAAACTGGCCTGGGCCGCCGTCGGGTTCGAGCTGGTCGGAGTGCTGGTCGTCGGCACGCTCACCGTGTTCGACGCCGCCGACTTCCCCGACGACACAGTGTGGTCGGTGTACGGGCGAGGTTACGGCTTCGTGCCGCTGGTCCTTCCGTTCATCGGCTTGTGGTGGTTGCGGCACACACGCGCGCGTTAGCGTGCGGCCCATGAGGCTGATCGTTCTCGGTTGCTCCGGCAGCGGCCCCGGTCCGGCCTCGCCGGCGTCCGGCTACCTCGTGGAGGCGGGCGACGCGCGCCTGGTGCTGGATCTGGGCAACGGCACGCTAGGCGCGCTGCAGCGCCACCTCGACCCGTGGGAGCTCGACGGGGTGGTGTTCAGCCACCTGCACCCCGACCACTGCGCCGACTTCGCGTCGCTCGCGGTGCACCGTCGCTTCCACCCGCGGCCGCCGTTCGACCCCACCACGCGGCCGCTGCCCGTGCATGCTCCGGTCGAGGCGCCGGACCGGTTCGCCGCCGCCTTCGCGGCCTCGGCAGCCGAGCGGGCGGTCACCGATCTCACCGACGTCTTCACCTTCCACCCGCTCTCCGACGGCGCAGCCGGCACCGTCGCCGGTGTGACACTGCGCGCCCGGACCGTCGATCACCCCTGCGACGCGTACGCCGTCCGGCTCGAGCACGGCGGGCGCAGCCTCGTCTACAGCGGAGACACCGGGCCCTGCGACGGGCTGGTGGAGCTGGCGCGCGGCGCCGACGTGCTGCTCTGCGAGGCCACCTGGCCGCACGTCACCGAGTCCTGGTCGGAGCCGCCCCGTGGTGTGCACCTCTCGGGCAGGCAGGCGGGCGAGCACGCCGAGGCCGCCGGCGTCGGGCGGCTGCTGGTGACCCACGTCCCGGCCTGGTTCGACGGCGATCAGCTGCTCGCCGAGGCCAAGGCCGCGTTCGCCGGACCCGTCGAGCTGGTCGCCCCGGACGGCGCGTACACGATCTGACCTCGTCCCTCCCGCCGGACGGAGGCTCCCGGCCCGGAGACCTAAGCTGGCGCGCGTGACACGAACGGATGGCAGTGCCCGCGACGTGGCCAGGGTGGATGGCCGAGCCGACGACCAGCTACGACCGGTGACGATCACCCGCGGCTTCCAGAAGCACCCGGCGGGTTCGGTGCTCGTCGAGTTCGGCGACACCAAGGTGCTGTGCGCCGCGAGCGTCGCGGAAGGCGTGCCGCGCTGGCGCAAGGGCTCCGGCCTGGGCTGGCTCACCGCGGAGTACGCGATGCTGCCCTCGGCCACCAACACCCGCAGCGACCGCGAGTCCGTGAAGGGGCGCATCGGCGGCCGCACCCACGAGATCAGCCGGTTGATCGGCCGCTCGTTGCGTGCCTGCATCGACCTCGCCGCCCTCGGCGAGAACACCATCGCCCTGGACTGCGACGTGCTGCAGGCCGACGGCGGCACCCGCACCGCGGCGATCACCGGTGCCTACGTTGCGCTCGCCGACGCCGTCACCTGGCTGGGGGCGCACGGCCGCCTCGCCGACCCGAAGCCGCTCTCGTGCCGCGTGGCGGCCGTCAGCGTGGGGGTCGTCGACGGGCGGGTCCGGCTGGACCTGCCCTACGAGGAGGACTCGCGCGCCGAGGTGGACACCAACGTCGTCGCCACCGACACCGGCACGCTCATCGAGGTCCAGGGCACCGGTGAGGGCGCCACGTTCACCCGCAGCACGCTCGACGCCATGCTCGACACGGCGCTCGCCGGCATCCGGCAGCTGTCCGACCTGCAGGCCGCCGCGCTCGCCGAGCCCTACCCCGGCACGCTGCCGACACAGCCGTGAAGGTGCTGCTCGCCACCCGCAACGCCGGCAAGCTCGCCGAGCTGCGGCGGATGCTCGCGGACGGCCCCGTCGAGATCGTCGGGCTCGCCGACGTCCCGGAGTTCCCGGACGCGCCCGAGACCGGAGCCACGTTCGCGGAGAACGCGCTGGCGAAGGCACGCGACGCGGCGAACGCCACCGGGCTGCCGTCCGTGGCCGACGACTCGGGGCTCGCCGTCGACGCCCTCAACGGCATGCCCGGCGTGCTCTCCGCCCGCTGGTCGGGCCGGCACGGGGACGACGTGGCCAACCTGGAACTGCTGCTGGGTCAGCTCACCGACGTGCCCGACGAGCGCAGGGGAGCGGCGTTCGTCTGCGCCGCGGCGCTCGTGGTGCCGGGCGGCCTGGAGACCGTGGTGCACGGCGAGTGGACCGGCCGGATCGTCCGCGGGCCCCGCGGCTCGGGCGGGTTCGGCTACGACCCGATCTTCGTGCCGGACGGGGAGCAGCGCACCAGCGCCGAGCTCAGCCCGGAGGAGAAGGACGCGGCCTCGCACCGGGGCCGGGCGATGCGCGCCCTCCTCCCACACCTACGCGACCTGCGGTAAGCCCGTCATCGCAGAGGCGCTGTCGTCCTCGCAGGGCCCGCGGCCCCTGCGCGGAACTCGTCGGCTCTGCGACGACGGCTCAGGACGCGTCCTCGTTCAGGATGCGGCGGGCCACGCCGAACGCGGAGTTGGCGGCGGGCACTCCACAGTAGATCGCGCTCTGCAGCAGCACCTCGACGATCTCCGCCCGCGTGAGGCCGTTGCGCAGCGCGGCGCGCAGGTGCAGCTCCAGCTCGGCGTAGTGCCCGTGCGCGACGAGGGCGGTGATCGTGATCGCGCTGCGCATCCGCCGGTCCAGGCCGGGGCGGGTCCAGATGTGACCCCACGCGTATCGGGTGATCATCTCCTGGAACTCGGCCGTGACGTCGTCGGCACGGGCGAGTGCCGCGTCGACGTGGTCGGGCCCGAGCACCTCGCGGCGCACGGCGAGCCCGTCGGGGTCGAGATCGAGATCGAGAGCGGGAGATTGCGGCTGCTCGGTGGTCACGATGGTCCACCGTAGCCGCCGCTGCGGCGCGGGTCGTTCGGTGAGCGCGCGGTGGCGGGGCGGTGGCCTGATGGTGGCGTACTGCACCCGTCGACGTGCTGTCGACGCCTCCGTCGGTACGGTCGAAGTATGACCTGGAGGAGGGTGGCCGCAGGCGCCGCTGTGCTGGTGGTGGCCGGCATCGCCGTCTTCCTTCTGCGCGACGGTGTCCCCGATGTACGCCAGACGGTGCAGAGCGCCGGGCTCTGGGCGCCGGTGCTGTTCGTGCTGCTCCAGGGTGCGATCACGATCACTCCGGTGCCGCGCACGGTCTTCACCGTGGCCGCGGGCGTCCTGTTCGGCTCGGTGCTGGGGCTGCTGCTCACCGTCGCCGGCACCACACTGGCCGCGGTGCTGGCTTTCTGGCTGGTCCGGCTGATCGGCGGCCGGATGGCGGAGCGGCACGCCCACCGCCGTGGAGTGGCCTGGGTGCGCGGTCGGCTCGACCAGAGCGGGCTGCTCGCCATGGTGTCCCTGCGTCTCATCCCGGCCGTGCCGTTCGCGGTGATGAACTACGCCTCGGCGCTGTCAGGGGTGCGCTTCCTGCCGTACCTGCTGGGCACGGTGCTCGGGGTGCTGCCCGGCACGGTCGCCATCGTGGTGCTGGGCGACGCGGCGGTGGGCGGCAGCCCGCACCCGGCCATGTTCGCCGTGTCGGTCGTGTCGGGGCTGCTGGGTCTGACCGGCGCGCTGCTGGTGGCGCGCCGCCGTCCGATCGACGAGCCGATACCCCCTGCGACACAGGGGGTATCGGGGGAGGCTCAGGCCGGGTAGCACTCTCGGTGAGCGCCTCTCGGACAGGGGTGTACGGGTGCCGGCGGTGGGATTCGAACCCACACTGTCGGGTTCCTAGGACCCGCGCCTCTGCCGTTGGGCTACGCCGGCGTTCTTCCTTCCACACCACGTGTCGGTCATGGCGTGACAGTTGGGACAGAGGATACGGAGGTTCTCAAGACGATTGTCAGTGTGGTCGCCGTTGATGTGGTCCAGGGCGAGAGGAAGCGGCTGACCTCGCCATTCGTTCAGTCCGCACTCCTGACAGCGGTCGGGCAGCAGCCCTGCGGCGACGAGCCGCAGTCGAAGAGAGCTCGATCCTGTTGTGGAGCCCTTGACCAGAAGTTTATCGAGGGGGGTGAGGCCGGTGGACGGCCGCTTCAATCCTCGTGCCCAGCCCTGCCCGCGGAAGTGACTGGTGTCGAGGCCGAGTCGGCGGATGTGGGCGACGATGTAGCGGAACATCCCGCCGTTGGTCTCGTAGCCCAGGCGTCGCAGGACACCGTGCACCGACGTCTCGACGCGTACCGCCTCGATGAGGTCCTTGTCGCTGAAGCGTCGCGAGCTGCGTGGCGACGCCGCGCCCGCGCGGGGCAGGTGTGAGGCGTCCAGCCCGAGACGCTGGATGTGGCGGCTGAGCACGTCGTACTTGCCGGGCTGCAGTCCCAGCCGCCGGCAGACCTCGCTCAACGTGCTGCTCGCGGCCACCGCCACGGCGAGCTGCTCGTCGGTCCAGCTTCGGGCGCGGGGCATGAGCGGATCATATCGAACACATGTTCGAAACTAGGTCCGGGTCGGTCGATACGCTCAGACCGGGCGGGTCAGGTCCGACTGGCGGGCGATGGTGGCGGCTGCGCGCCGGACACCGCAGACGTGGGTGCGGGGCACCAGGGCGTCGAGGAAGCCGTAGCGGCGGCGCAGTTCGTCGGCTCCCTGGTGACCCGCGGCGGCCTGTTCCTCGACCTGCCGCCACCAGTCCCCGATGTCGCCCCACCCCGGAGCGGCGAGCGAACCGCCGAACTCGTGCACGGCGAGCGCCGCGGAGACCCCGGCGAACAGCAGCCGGTGTTCGAGCGGCCAGCCCGCGATCGTGCCCAGCACGAGGCCGGCTCCGAACACGTCGCCTGCGCCGGTGGGGTCGAGCGCATCGACCGGTAGCGCGGGGACCGACGCCTCCTCGCCCGTGACGGCGTCCACAGCCATTGCCCCGTCGCCGCCGCAGGTGACGACGGCGAGCGGGACGTGGCGGGCGAGCCGGTGCAGCGCCTCGCGAGGGCTGTCGGTGCGCGTGTAGCTCATGGCCTCCACGGCGTTGGGCATGAACGCGTCGCACCCGTCGAGCGTGGTGAACAAGGTGGGGTCCCAGGCCCCGGTGGGGTCCCAGCCGGCGTCGGCGAAGATCATCGAGCCGTTCGCCCTGGCCTGGACGACCCAGTCGGGGAGCACCGGTTCGGCGGCCCCGGCGCCGATGCTGGTGATCACGGCCCGTGAGGGTGGGGGCGTGCCGATCAGGGTGTCGGCGCTGATCGGTAGGTGGTGGGCGTGGGTGACCATGCTGCGGTCGCGATCCACGGCCATCGACACCGTGACGGGTGAGTGCCATCCCGCGAACTGCCGCGAGCGCGATAGGTCCACCCGTTCCTGCCCGGCGAGGGTGCGCCAGCAGAAGTCGGCGTAGACGTCGTCGCCGAAGCCTGCCGCGAGGCTCGTGCGCAGCCCGAGCCGGGCCGAGGCAATCGCCAGGTTGGCGATGCCTCCGGGGCAGGAGGCCATCCCCCCGGCCCACACCTCCGTGCCCGCGGCGGGGAGGGTGGGCAGGCCGGTGAACACGATGTCGAGGAAGACCGTGCCGGACATGAACACGTCGATCGCGGGCCAGTCGGCGTCACGCACGTCGACGAGGGGGTCCCACCACACCGTCTCGTGCGGCAAGGTCAGCGGCCCCACCGGCAGTGCCTCCGGATCGGGAACAGCCCTCCACGCTGCGCTGGTCACGGCGAACTCATCCCCCTCCGGTGGTGCTCTTCGGATACTGCCGCCTTGTCCGCGCGTGTGGCAACGCGAACGCCGGGCCACACCCCGTGGCCCGCGGGAGGCGGGTGGCGCCTGCGTTACCGTCGGCGGGTGGCTCACTTCGTGCAGGCGCTCGCGTGAGACTCACCGTCCTTGGCGGCGGGGGCTTCCGGGTCCCCCTGGTCTACGCCGCGCTGGCGGGCGGCTCGCCGGTCACCGAGGTCGTCCTGCACGACGTGGTGCCGTCGCGCCTGGCCGCGATCCGCGCCGTGCTGGCCCGGATGGAGCGGCCGGGCGCCCCGGCCGTGCACACCACCACCGATCTCAACGAGGCGCTGAGGGGTGCGCGGTTCGTGTTCTCGGCGATCCGGGTTGACGGGCTGGCCGGGCGGACCGTGGACGAGCGCGTCGCGCTGGCGCACGGGTTGCTGGGCCAGGAGACCGTCGGCGCGGGAGGCATCGCGTACGGGCTGCGCACGGTCCCGGTGGCGGTGCGGGTGGCGCAGCGTGTGGCCGAGGTCGCGCCGCGCGCGTGGGTGATCAACTTCACCAACCCGGCCGGCATGATCACCGAGGCGATGCAGCGCGTGCTCGGCGAGCGGGTGGTCGGCATCTGCGACTCCCCGGTCGGCCTGGCGCAGCGGGCGCTCCGGGCGGTCGAGGGCATGGGCCTGCGCGACGCCCCGGCCGGCGGGGAGGGGGGCGGTCTCGGTGTCGGCTACGTGGGGCTCAACCACCTGGGCTGGCTGCGCACGCTGCGCGTGAACGGTGTGGACCGCTTGCCCGACCTGCTCGCCGACGACTCCGCGCTGCGCACCATCGAGGAGGTGCGGCTGATGGGCGCCGACTGGGTGCGCACCGTCGGGGCGCTGCCCAACGAGTACCTCTACTACTTCTATCGGACGCCGGAGGCGGTGGCGGCGATCCGGTCCGAGCCGATCACCCGGGGCGAGTTCCTCGCCGAGCAGCAGGCTCGTTTCTACGACGCGGCGGCCACCGCCGACCCGGAGGACGCCCTGCGCCGCTGGTCGCGGACACGGGACGAGCGCGATGCCACCTACATGGCGGAGAGCCGCCGCGCGAGCGGCGCGGGTGCGCGTGAGGCGGCCGACGTCGCGGCGGGGGGCTATCAGCAGGTGGCACTCGAGCTGATGACGGCCCTGGCCGGCGGCTCGCCGCGCATGCTGATCCTCAACGTGCGCAACGGTTCGGCGGTGCCGGGCCTGCCGGCAGCCGCGGTGGTCGAGGTGCCCTGCATGGTCGGTCCGCACGGCGTCACACCGTTGGCCACCGATCCGCTGCCGGGCTCGATGCTCGGGCTGCTGCAGCAGGTCAAGGCGGTGGAGCAGGACACGATCGAGGCTGCGTTCACGGGCTCCGTGACGCTTGCGGTGCGTGCCTTCGCCCAGCATCCCCTCGTCGGCTCTGTCTCCGTCGCGCGCGAGCTCGTGGCCGCCTACCGGGCGGCGCTGCCCGGGGTGGCCGCGGTGCTGGGCCCCGGGCGGCTCAGATCTTGAGGTCCCGGCGCAGCTTCGCCACGTGCCCGGTGGCGCGCACGTTGTACTGGGCTTCCTCGATCTTGCCGTCGCCGTCGACCACGAACGTGGAGCGGATCACGCCCGTGACGGTCTTGCCGTACATCTTCTTCTCCCCGAAGGCGCCCCACGCGGTGAGGACCTCCTTGTCGGGGTCGGAGAGGAGCGGGAAGTTCAGGCCTTCGGCGTCTCGGAACTTCGCGATCTTGGCCGGCTTGTCCGGCGAGATGCCGATGACGTCGAGCCCGGCGTCGCCGAGGTCGGCGAGGCTGTCGCGGAAGTCGCACGCCTCCTTTGTGCACCCCGGAGTGCTGGCCGCGGGGTAGAAGTAGACGATGACCCGGCGACCGCGATAGTCCGAGAGCGACACCGGCTTGCCGTCGGCGTCGGAGAGGGTGAAGTCCGGGGCCGCGTCGCCCACCGCCAGTCGAGTACTCATGCCGGCGATACTCGCACCACGGCCGGGGGGTGGCGCGCCGACCCGCCCCAGCCGTGCCGAGCGCTGCGGCGCGCGTGATCTACGGTGGCATCTCCTCGACCGTGCGAACTGCAGGAGGCATCGTGGCGCGCGACCCGGACACCATCCAGCGTGAGATCGAGCAGGCCAGGGACGCGCTCGCCGAGAGCCTGGACGCGCTGGGCGAGCGGGCCAGCCCGAAGCGCCTGGTGGACGCCGGAAAGGAGAGCGTGCACGAGCAGCTCGACGACCCGAGGATCCGCTACGGCCTCATGGCCGTGGGGGCGTTGCTCGCCATCGCGTTCATCCGCCGCATCTTCCGCTGACCCCGGGCCCTACAGGGTTGCGCCTTCGGCCACCTGCATGCGGTAGCGGGTGACGGTCCGGGCCGCGCCGAAGCCGACCACGGCCATCAGCCGGTCGCCGTCGAGGTACCCGGCCACGGTGCCGCGGACGGGACCTCCGTCGAAGCCCTCACCGTGGAGGGGCACCACCGAGTCGGCCAGCTCCGGGCGGCCGAGGAGCTGGATCTTGAGACCGAACTGGTCGGACCAGAAGTAGGGCACGGTCGCGGGCGGGGGAGCGGCGCCGAGGATGTCGCGAGCCACCACCGCAGCCTGGTCGGAGGCGCTCGTCCAGTGCTCGTCGCGGTAGCGCTCACCGTGCACCGGGTCGTCCCAGGCAGCCACGTCGCCCACGGCCCACCCGGCGTCCAGCCCGTGGATCCGGCCGGTGGGACCGCAGGGCAGACCGTTGCCGAGGTCGAGCCCGCAGCTCGCCAGCCAGTCCAGCCGTGGAACGCCGCCGATGCCGACCACCGCGGCGTCGGCCGAGACGCTCGAGCCGTCGGCCAGCTCGACGCCCACGCCGGGGCCGGTGGAGTCGGTGAACCCGGTGATCTTCACACCGGTGCGCAGGTCGACGCCGCCCTCCACGAGCAGCCGGCCTGCGATCGCCCCGACGTCGGGCCCGAGGGCGCGGGCGAGGACCACGGGTAGGCCCTCCAGGACGGTGACGGCGACCCCGAGCTGCCGGGCCGCGCTCGCCACCTCCGCGCCGATGAAACCGCCGCCCACGACGAGCAGCGACTCGATCTGGGTCAGGGTGGCGCGCAGGGCGAGTGCGTCGTCCAGTGTGCGCAACGTGTGGACGGAGTCGGGCTGCCCGGGCAGCGTGCGGGCCACCAGGCCGGTGGCGATCACCACGGCGTCACCGTGCAGCGTGGCGCCGTCGGAGAGCTCGAGCTCGTGGCCGGAGGTGGCCCCCGGGCTCCAGCCGGTGCCGCCACCGCCGGGCCGCAGCGCCACGGCCGCCATCCCGAGGTGGACGCGGACGCCCAGGTCCTCGAGCTCGTCGAGCCCGGTCAGCGCGGTGCGCTCGGGCTCCCAGTCGCCGGTGAGGATCTGCTTGGACAGCGGCGGCCGGTCGTACGGAGCGTGCTGCTCCGCGCCCACGAGGCTGATCCGTCCCTGGTATCCCGCCGAGCGCAGCTGCTCGACGGTGCGCAGGCCGCCGAGGCCCGCTCCGATGATCATCACGTGTTCGGGTTGGCCAGTCATGAGTCTCCCTCCGCAGGAACGAGCCGAAGGTCAGCTGACGCGGGTCTCTGGGTCCAGCCGCGAGCGAAGCCGGTCGAGGGTCTGGGCCAGCAGGCGGGAGACGTGCATCTGCGAGATCCCGACGCGATCAGCGATCTGTGTCTGCGTCATGTTGCCGAAGAACCTCAGCAGGACGATGGTGCGCTCGCGTTCGGCGAGCTCGGCGAGCACGGGGCGCAGTGCCTGGCGGAAGTCGACGCGATCCAGCTCCGCGTCGGCCGCGCCGACCAGCTCTCCCACGGTGGCGCTGCCCTGCTCGGACGAGAGCATCTCGTCCAGCGACGAGCTGCGGTAGGCCTCCGAGGCCTCGAGCCCTTCGAGCACGTCCGACACCGGCACGCCGAGCAGCTCGGCGATCTCGGTGGGTTTCGGTGCCCGGCCCAGGTTCTGCGACAGCTCCGAGACCGCACCGTTGATGGACACGTGCAGGTCCTTGAGCCGTCGCGGCACCCGCATCGACCAGCCGAGGTCACGGAAGTGCCTGCGTACCTCGCCGCTGATCGTGGGCACGGCGAAGGAGAAGAAGTCGCTGCCGCGTTCCGGGGAGTACCGGTCGATGGCGTTGATGAGACCGACGGTCGCCACCTGCACGAGGTCGTCGAGCGGCTCGCCCCGGTTGGAGAACCGGCGCGCGATGTGCTGGGCCACCGGCAGGAAGCCGCGAACGAGCTCCTCGCGCAGCCTCTCGCGGTCAGGGTCGTCCGGCTCCAGCGCCGCATACCGCTCGAGCAGGGGAGCGAGGTGGCCGTACTCGGGATCGGCCCTGGTCACCGTGGTAGATCGCCGGAGCGCTTGTCCAGGCGGATGCCGACGGTGGGCCCCGCTCCGCCGACACCGGGCTCGTGGTGCACGGCGACGTCGTCGGCGAGGGTCTGGAGTACGCGCCATCCGAACGTGTCGGTGGACACCGCGGCATCGGGGTGCCGGGCCTGTACCTCGGCGTGGACCTCGATGCGCTCCGAACGCACCATGAAGGTGCACAGCAGCATCGAGGACGGTGCGGCGACGTCGACCAGGGTGGCGCAGGCCTCGTCGACGGCCATCCGAAGATCGGAGATGGCGTCGAGGTCGAAGTCCGCTCGCGCGGCCAGGTCCGAGGCGACGGCGCGGATCGTGGGGATCAGCGCGGCGCTCGCCGACGTCCGGACCTCGACGGTCGAGGCCCCGTCGAGCGTCTCGGCGGGCGAGAGGCCGTCCAGGTCGGACACGCTGCCGGGTCTCCTTCCGGTCGTGCTGGGAACGTGATCGGTCATCTTGCTACCCGCTGTGTGAGGGATCAATCATCGTCGCCGGTCGCGTGGCGCGTGTCGGCGTACATGTCGAAGAGCTGGTCGGTGCCGGTGACCTCCAGCGGACGCCGGACGGCCCGGGTGCTCACGACCAGCCGAAGTCTCGCACCGCGCTCGTCGGCCCGGTGCGCCGCCTGGATGAGGACGGCCAGACCGCTCGAGGCCAGGAACGTCACACCGGTCAGGTCGACGACGAGCCTGCTCGCGCGATCGTTCATCAGCTCGTCGACGGCGGCCGAGAACTGGGGTGCGGTGAGGGTGTCCACTTCGCCCTGCACCTCGAGGACGACGGTGCCGGGCCGGGACCGTGTGATGACGGTGCCGAGGAACTCGCCGACCGGATCGGCAGCGGGCGCATTCGACCCGGGCTGTGCGGGGTCGGGCATGGTCTCCACCTCCGGCGCCTGTCAGACGCTGGCCCGGCCGGATCGAGGAAGCACCAACCGGAGCTCCGCAAGTACCTCGGTCGAAACGATGGGGTCTCGGGCGCGTCAGGCGAAACCCTACCCTTGCGCCGACGTGCATCGGCACGCAGCACCGCTGTCCGGTGGTGGGTCCCCGCACGGCACACATACAGTGACCTGGTGCGCACGCAACTACCGGTGGATGCCCTCCTCGCCGCTCTGCGAGGTCGGCTGCGCAGCGAGCAGCGACTGCTCGTGGCGTTCTCGGGAGGGGTCGACTCGGCCCTCGTGGCCGCCGTGGCGGCCGAGCAGCTCGGTGAGCGTGCCGTGGCGGTCACCGCGGTGTCGGCCAGCCTGCCGCGGGCGGAGCGCATCGCCGCCAAGGAGTTCGCCCGTGGCCGCGGTATCGCCCACGTGGAGGTGGACACCGACGAGCTCGACCGGCCCGAGTACGTCGCCAACGGCGCCGACCGCTGCTTCCACTGCAAGACGGCACTGTTCGACGCGCTCGGGCCGCTGGCCACCCTGTCCGGTGCCCGCATCGCCCTCGGCACCAACATGGACGACCTGGGCGACCATCGGCCGGGCCAGCGGGCCGCGAGCCAGCGGGGCGCGATCGCCCCGCTCCTCGACGTCGGCTTCGGCAAGGCCGAGGTGCGCCAGGTGAGCGTGGCCCTCGGCCTCGACACCGCCGAGAAGCCGGCCGCGGCGTGTCTCGCCTCCCGGGTGGCGTACGGCGACCCGGTGACGCCGGAGGTGCTGCACCGCGTCGAGCTCGCCGAGGTGGGGGTGCGCGAGCTCGGGTTCCCCGTCTGCCGGGTGCGGGTCCACGCGGGTGGCGCGGTCGCGCGGATCGAGGTTCCCGCCGACGAGGTGCCCCGCGCTGCGCAGCTGCGCGGGGAGCTGGACGCGGTGGTCCGCTCGGCAGGCTTCGACTTCTGCGCCCTGGACCTGCAGGGCTTCGCCAGCGGTCGGATGAACGTCCTGCTCGGCATGCCCGCTCGCAGCGCGCCGTGACGGACGGCTTCGAAGACCTCGGGTACGCGCGGGCCGACACCGGCCGGGAGCGGCGGCTCGGCCTGCCGGAGGTGGTCTACGGCCCGGGCAAGACGGCGGAACAGATCATCGGCGTGGTGGGAGCGCTGCTCGCCGCCAACGAGGGGCCGGTGCTCGTCACACGGCTCGAGGAGGCCACCGCGGCGGTCGTCGCAGCGGCCGTGCCCGGTGGGGAGTACGACCCGGCCGCGCGCCTGCTCGTGTGGCGGCCCGCGTCGCCACGGGCGTTCCGGGTGGTCGTCGTCTCCGCAGGCACGTCCGACGCACCGGTGGCGGCCGAGGCCGCGGCGGTGGCTCGCGCGATCGGCCTGGACGTCATCGAGCTGCGGGACGTGGGCGTGGCCGGTATCCACCGGCTGCTCGGTGAGGTCGAGGTTCTCGCCGGAGCCGACGCCGTGATCTGCATCGCCGGGATGGAGGGTGCGCTCCCGAGCGTCGTGGGCGGGCTCGTCGGCTGTCCGGTGATCGCTGTGCCCACGTCGGTGGGCTACGGCGCGACCCTGGAGGGGGTCACCCCGCTGCTCGCGATGCTCAGCTCGTGCGCCCCCGGGCTCGTGGTGGTGAACATCGACTCCGGGTTCGGTGCAGCGGTGGCGGCGCACCGGATGGCGGTCAGGCGATGATCCTCTGGCTCAACCCGGTGAGCGGAATCTCCGGGGACATGCTGCTCGGCGCCCTGCTGGACCTGGGTGCCCCGCTCGACGGCGTACGCGAGGCCGTGGCGCGCACCGGCCTCGCAGGCTGGAGCCTCGACGCCGCGCGCGTCACGCGCGGGGGGATGTCGGCGACCAGGGCGATCGTCACCGTGGAGGACACGGCGACCGAGCGCCGGGCAGCTGCCCTGCTCGCGCACGTCGAGCGGGCGGAGCTGCCACTGGCCGCCCGCGCCGTCCGGGCGATCGCGGAGGTCGAGGCGCGCATCCACGGCACCGATCCGGGTGTCGTCCATCTGCACGAGATCGGCGGCCTGGACACGGTGGTCGACACCGTGGGCGTCGCCGCGGCCCTGGAACTGCTCGACGTCACGGAGGTGCACTGCGGGCCGCTCGCCCTTGGCACCGGCACCGTCTCGACCAGGCACGGCATCCTGCCCCTGCCCGCGCCGGCCACCGCGGCGCTGCTCGCGTCGGCGGGCGCACAGGTGACGGGGACCGGTAGCGGGGAGACCGTCACGCCCACCGGGGCCGCGCTGCTCGTCGCCGCGGAGGCACGGTTCGGGCCGGTGCCCACCATGGCGCTGCAGTCCGTGGGCTACGGCGCGGGGAGCCGCGACCCCGCCGACCGTCCGAACGTGCTGCAGGCCCTGATCGGCGAGGCCGCGGGAGCCGCATCGGGAGCCGGGGCGGCGATGGTGCTGCTGGAGACGAACGTCGACGACGTCACGGGCGAGGTGCTGGGCCACCTGGTCGGGCTGCTGCTCGACGCGGGTGCCGCGGACGCGTGGCTCTCGCCGATCGTCATGAAGAAGGGGCGCCCGGCGCACACCGTGCACGTGCTCGCCGCGCCGGAGCGGGCAGGCGACTGCGAACGGATCGTGCTCGCCGAGACCGGAAGCCTCGGGCTGCGGCGCACCACCGTCGACCGGCTGGCGCTGCCCCGCAGCACCGTGACCGTGGACGTCGACGGGCACGCGGTCCGGGTCAAGCACGGTCCCTGGGGCTCCAAGCCCGAGCACGACGACGTGGCCGCCGCGGCAGCGGCGCTCGGCCTGCCGCTGCGGGAGGTCACGCGCCGGGCCCGCAGCGCCGGGTCAGAGGATGCGCGTTGACTTTGGAAAGCGCATCCACATAGCCTCGGAAGCGGCCGTTTCCCTCCCGACGGAGGTCATCGCACGAGTGGCTCCCGGCACCGTCCGTCACCTTGCCATCGTCGCCGACGACCTGACGGGCGCCGCCGACGCCGCAGCTCCTTTCGCCGCCCGCGGGCTGAATGTCTCCGTCGTCCTGCCCTCCTCCGAGGTGCTACCCGCGGACGCCGAGGTGCTCGCCCTGCTCACCGACAACCGCTGGCGGCTGGAAGCCGAAGCCGCGCGGCGGATGCGGGCCGCGGTCTCCCGCATCCGGGACTGGGGTCCCGAGATGCTGTTCGTCAAGATCGACTCGACGCTGCGCGGGCGGGTGCGCGCCGACGTCGCGGTCGCGCTGGACGCCTGGGGCGGCGGTGACGCCGTCGCCACACCTGCCTTTCCCGGCCAGGGCCGCACGGTCCGGCACGGCGCGCTCGTCGTCCACGGTGAGACGACCGTGGAACGGGTGGCGGACCACTTCCCGCCCGGTGTGCGGGTGGCCGACGCCGAGACCGACGACGACCTGGCGCAGATCGCCCGCGAGATCGTCGCGGACGGGTCCGTCGCGGTCGGCTCGGGTGGGCTCTCCCGCGCTCTCGCCGCTCTGCGCGAACCCCGGCCCCGCCGGGGCGGAACCCGAGCGGCCGCGACCGGTGTGCTGCTCGTCGTCGGCACCGCGCATGCGGCCACGACGGCGCAGGTGGAGCACGCCATCGGCTGCGGGGCGGAGCTCGTGGTGATCCGTCCCGGGGGTACGTCCCCGGCCGAGACCGTGGCGGCTGCCCTGCGTGCCGGCCGCCGGATCGTGCTGACCTGCGAGGTCACCGGCGAGGTCGAACCGGACAGCCCGCAGGCGGTGGCGCTGACCGCGGAGCTCGCGCGGGTCGTGACCACCGTGCTGGACGCGGCGCCGTCCGCCGGGCTCGTTCTCACCGGCGGTGCCACCGCCCTCGCGGTGGCGACCGTCCTCGGAGCTCACGAGGTGTGCCTGCTCTCGGAAGTGACGCCGGGCCTGCCACGGGGTGAGATGGTGATGAGGGACCGCTCTATCCCGGTGGTCACCAAGTCGGGCGGGTTCGGTGCGAAGGACGCACTGTGCCGCGCCGCGGAGGCTTTGGAGGTGCGCCCATGACGCCGTTGCTCGGGCTGACCGTCGGTGACCCTGCCGGCATCGGACCGGAGGTCACAGTGAAGGCGGCGGGTGATCCGCGGGTCGCGGTAGCGCGGCTCCTCGCGATCGGCAGCCTCGAGGCCCTGCGCGCCGCCGCGGCGGTGGTGCCCGACGCGCCTGCCCTGCGTGCGGTGTCCTCTCCCGGCGAGGCGCGTTTCGAGCCGGGCACGCTCGACGTGCTCCCCGTGCCCTCGGACGTCGCCGTGCCCGTCGGACAGCTCTCCGCCGAGGCGGGGCAGATCGCCTTCGAGGGTGTGGAGCTCGCGGTGTCGCTCGCGCTCGCGGGTGAGATCGACGGCATCGTCACCGCGCCCCTCAACAAGGAGGCCATCGCGCTCGCCGGCCACCCCTACCCCGGCCACACCGAGATCCTGGCCGATCTCACCGGCACCACCGACTTCGCGATGATGCTCACCGCGCTGAAGCTCCGCGTCGTGCACGTCACCACCCACGTCGGGATCCGCACGATGCTGGAGCGCGTCACCACCGAGCGCGTCCTGACCACGATCCGGCTCGCCCACGCCGCGCTGCGCGACATGGGCATCGACAAGCCGACCGTCGGTGTCGCCGGGCTCAACCCGCACGCCGGCGAGGGCGGCCTCTTCGGCGACGAGGAGGCGCAGGTCATCACGCCCGCGATCGAGCAGGCCAAGGCCGAGGGGATCGCGGCGAGCGGACCGTGGCCCGCCGACACGCTGTTCGGGCGGGCCGTCGCGGGTGACTTCGACGTGGCCATCGCGATGTACCACGACCAGGGCCACATCGCGGTGAAGGTGCTCGGCTTCGAGACCGGGGTCAACGCGACGATCGGGCTGCCGATCGTGCGCACGAGCGTCGACCACGGCACGGCCTTCGACATCGCGGGCACCGGCAAGGCCGGCGCCGACAGCCTCGTCGAGGCCATCACCGTCGGGGCGGCGATGGCGCAGGCCCGCGCCGCCGCCCGCGCATGAGGGGAGAGGCCGTCATGAGGGAAAAGCAGTGACCCACCACCTCGGCCCGTTCGAGGCCGTTCGCGGCCTGGAGTTCGACGCGCCCTTCCCACACCTGCTGCCCGTCCGCCAGCTCCTCGACGACACGCGCATCCAGGACGTCGCGGCGGCCACGGCGGCGGCCATGGAGCCGCTGCGCTCCCGGATCACCCCCGGAATGACCGTGGCGATCACGGCCGGCAGCCGCGGCATCCACGACAAGTGCGCGGTGGTGCGCGCGGCAGGGGAGTGGCTGCGATCGCTCGGCGCCGAGCCGTTCGTCGTGCCGGCGATGGGCTCGCACGGCGGCGCCACCGCCGAGGGGCAGGTGCAGCTGCTCGCCGAGCTCGGGATGACCGAGGAGTCGCTCGGCATGCCGATCCACGCCACGATGGAGACGGTCGAGCTGGAACGGGTGCCAGGCGGCCCGGCGGTGCACCTCGACGCCAACGCGGCCAAGGCCGACGCCATCCTCGCGGTCAACCGCATCAAGGCCCACACCGACTTCTCGGACGAGGTGGAGAGCGGGCTCGCCAAGATCGTCGCCATCGGGCTGGGGAAGCGGCGCGGCGCCGAGGGCATCCACCGGTACGGGCCCGCGAACCTCGGCGTGTGGATCCCGCAGGTGGCCCGCCGGATCGTCGAGACGGGCAAGGTGCTCGGCGGCCTCGCGATCATCGAGAACGCGGGCGACCGGGCGGCCCGGATCGAGCTGGTCGCGGCCCAGGACATCGGTGGCCCCGTCGAGGCGGAGTTGCTCCTGGACGCCAAGCGCAGGATGGCCACCCTGCCCTTCGACGACATCGACGTGGCCGTGATCGATCTCCTCGGCAAGAACTACTCCGGCGCGGGCATGGACACCAACGTGATCGGCCGGATGATGATCCGCGGCAGCGCGGAGTTCGAGCGCCCGCGCATCACCAACATCGCGGTGCTGGACGTCAGCGACGCCTCCCACGGCAACGCGGTGGGCCTCGGCCTCGCCGACTTCGTGCCGTTCCGGCTGCTGGAGCGGATCGATCTGGAGGCCGTCTACATCAACGCGATGACCTCCGGTCTCGGCGGCCCGCAGCGCGCGCAGATACCGATGGCGATGGCCACCGACCGGAGCGCGATCGCCGCCGCGATCCTCACCTGCGGACGGCCGGATCTCGAAGGGGTCACGCTCGTCCGCATGCGCAACACCCTCGACCTGGAGCACCTGTGGGTGTCGGAGTCGCTGCGCGAACAGGTGCTGGCCCACCCGGGCCTGGAGGTCACGGGTGAGGCCGTTCCGATGGTCTTCGACGACGAAGGGCAGCTGGAGGGCTGATGAGCAGGGCATCGTCGGTGGATGTCGACGAGATCGGTGTGCGGCTGCACGAGGCCGACAACGTCGTGGTCGCCTTCCGCGATCTGGACGAGGGCACCACCGAGGGCGGGCTCACGCTGAGCCGGGCCGTGCCGCGGGGGCACAAGGTCGCCACGGCAGCCATCGCGGTGGGCGAGCCCGTGCGCAAGTACAACCAGATCATCGGCTTCGCCACGGCGGCCATCGAGCCCGGCGACCACGTGCACACGCACAACGTCGAGTTCAAGGCGTTCGAGCGTGACTACGCCCCCGGCTCCGATGTCACGGCCACCGAGATGGTGCCCGAGGCCGAGCGCGCCACCTTCCAGGGCATCGTCCGTGCCGACGGTCGCGTGGCCACCCGCAACTACCTCGGCATCCTCACGTCGGTGAACTGCTCGGCCACCACGGCCAAGCTGATCGCCGACCAGTTCCGCCGCCCCGGCCTGCTCGACGCCTTCCCGAACGTCGACGGCGTGGTGGCCCTGACCCACGGCACGGGGTGCGGGATGGCCGCCGACGGCGAGGGCCTCGCCGTCCTCCAGCGCACGCTCACCGGCTACGCCGAGCACCCGAACTTCGCAGGTTTCCTGCTGCTCGGGCTCGGCTGCGAGGTCAACCAGATCTCCGGCGTCTCCGACGAGTGGAACATCGACCCCAGCACGCCCGTGCGGACGATGACGATCCAGGAACAGGGCGGTACGGCCGCCACGATGCGGGCGGGCGTCGCGGCGCTGCAGGCGATGCTCCCGGCGGCGAACGACGTGAGCCGCACGACGGTGCCCGCGAGTGAGCTCGTGCTCGGGCTCAACTGCGGCGGTTCGGACGCCTACTCCGGCATCACGGCGAACCCTGCGCTGGGCGCCGCCGTCGACCTGCTCGTGCGCCACGGGGGCACCGCGGTGCTCGGCGAGACCCCGGAGATCTACGGCGCCGAGCACCTGCTGACGCGCCGGGCGGTGAGCCGCGAGGTGGCCGACCGGCTCGTCGAGCGGATCCGCTGGTGGGAGCGCTACACCGCCGACAACCACGGGTCGATGGACAACAACCCGTCGCCGGGCAACAAGGCCGGCGGCCTGACGACGATCCTGGAGAAGTCGCTCGGCGCCGTCGCGAAGGGCGGCACGACGAACCTGACGGCGGTCTACCGCTACGCCGAGAAGGTCACCGACAAGGGATTCACGTTCATGGACACGCCGGGCTACGACCCGGTCTCGGTCACCGGCATCGTGGCGGGCGGAGCCACGGTCATGTGCTTCACCACCGGGCGCGGCTCGGTGCTGGGCTGCAAGCCCACCCCCAGCCTGAAGCTCGCCACCAACACCGAGATGTACACGCGGATGACCGAGGACATGGACCTCAACTGCGGGGTCATCGCCGACGGTGCCGCATCGGTGCAGGACGTCGGCCGGGAGCTCTTCGAGCTGATCCTCGAGACGGCGTCCGGCCGCCGGACCTTGAGCGAGGAGCTGGGCTTCGGTCAAGAGGAGTTCGTGCCCTGGCAACTCGGGGCAGTCATGTGATGAGGGACGGACAGGATGCTCGATTTCAGTGACCAGGTCGTGCTCGTCACGGGCGCGAGCAGCGGGATCGGCGCGGCTGTCGCCGAAGGCTTCGCCCGCCACGGTGCTCGCGTTGCGGTGCACTACCACCGCAACCGCGAGGGGGCCGAGAAGGTCGTCGCCGCGATCCAGGCGGCCGGGGGGACGGCCGTGGAGGTCTCGGGCGACCTCGCCCCACCCGACGGGGCCGCCGCGGTCGTCGACGACGTCGTCGCCCGGCTCGGGCGGCTGGACGTTCTCGTGAACAACGCCGGTGACCTCCTGCGCCGCGGCCCGGTGGCGGAGACGTCCGACGTCGACTACGCGCGCGTGATGGACGTCAACATGACGTCGGTCTTCGCCGCGAGCCGGCAGGCCGTTCCGGTGATGCGCCGGCAGGGATCGGGATCGATCGTCAACGTCACCTCGGTGGCCGCCCGCACCGGCGGTGCCGGGGGCTCGGTCGTGTACGCCACGGCGAAGGCCGCGGTCAGCACCTTCACCCGCGGGCTGGCCAAGGAGCTCGCGCCCGAGGGGATCCGGGTCAACGCGATCGCGCCGGGAGTCATCACCACCCCGTTCCACGAGCGCCACACGGCCGACGCACAGATGAAGACGATGCTCGGCGGTATCCCGATGGGCCGTGCCGGGCGGCCCGACGAGTGTGCCGGCGCTGTGCTGTTCCTCGCATCGCCGGCGATGAGCGGCTACATCACCGGACAGGTGATCGAGATCAACGGCGGCCAGCTCACCCCCTGACCGAGATCGGAGCACGGATGAACGCCGACGGGCAGCGACGCCTACGCAGCCAGGCGTGGTTCGACAACCCGGACAACCCCGGGATGACGGCGCTCTACATCGAGCGGTACATGAACTGGGGCCTCACCCGGGAGGAGCTGCAGTCGGGCAGGCCGATCATCGGTATCGCGCAGACCGGATCGGACCTCTCGCCGTGCAACCGCCACCACCTGCAGCTCGCCGACCGTGTGCGCGAGGGCATCAGGGAGATGGGGGGCATCGCGTTCGAGTTCCCGGTGCACCCCATCCAGGAGACCGGCAAGCGCCCCACCGCGGCGCTGGACCGCAACCTGGCCTACCTCGGCCTGGTCGAGGTGCTCTACGGCTACCCGCTCGACGGGGTCGTGCTCACCACCGGGTGTGACAAGACCACGCCCGCCTGCCTGATGGCGGCGGCCACGGTGAACATCCCGGCGATCGTGCTGTCCGGTGGCCCGATGCTCAACGGCTGGTACAACGGCGAGCGCACCGGCTCGGGCACCATCGTGTGGAAGGCCAGGGAGATGCTGGCCGCCGGTGAGATCGACGAGGCCGAGTTCGTGGAGCTGGTGGCGTCGTCGGCGCCGTCGCCGGGGCACTGCAACACGATGGGCACCGCGTCCACGATGAACGCCCTCGCCGAGTCGCTCGGGATGAGCCTTCCCGGCTGCGCGGCGATCCCGGCTCCGCACCGCGACCGCGCACGCATCGCCCACGCGACGGGCAGGCGGATCGTGGAGATGGTGCACGAGGACCTCAAGCCCTCCGACATCCTCACCCGCGAGGCGTTCGAGAACGCGATTGTCGTGAACTCCGCCATCGGCGGGTCGACGAACGCGCCGATCCACATCACCGCGATCGCGCGGCACATCGGCGTGCCGCTGGAGATGGACGAGTGGCAGCGCCTCGGGCTCACCGTTCCGCTGATCGTCAACATGCAGCCGGCAGGCAAGTACCTCGGCGAGGAGTTCCACCGCGCAGGCGGCGTGCCCGCGGTGATCAACGAGCTGATGGCGCACGGTCTCATCCACGAGGACGCCCGCACGGTGAACGGGGCGTCGATCGGGGAGAACTGCCGCGCCACGGTGGCCACTGACCGCGACGTGATCAGCACCTTCGACGACGCGCTGGTCGGCGACGCGGGGTTCCTCGTGCTGCGCGGCAACCTCTTCGACTGCGCGATCATGAAGACGAGCGTGATCTCCCCGGAGTTCCGCGAGCGGTACCTGAGCGACCCGGACCATCCGAACGTCCTGCAGGGCCGGGCCGTCGTCTTCGACGGCTCGGAGGACTACCACGCCCGGATCGACGACCCCGAGCTCGCTGTCGACGAGGACTCCGTGCTGGTCATCCGCGGTGGCGGCCCGTTGGGTCATCCGGGCTCGGCCGAGGTGGTCAACATGCAGCCACCGGCCGCGATGATCAAGCGCGGGGTGCACTCACTGCCGTGCATCGGTGACGGCCGCCAGTCCGGCACGTCCGGCTCGCCGTCGATCCTCAACGCCTCCCCGGAGGCTGCGGCCGGTGGCGGGCTGGCACTGCTGCGCACCGGCGACACGGTGCGCATCGACCTGAACACGGGCGCCGCCGACGTCCTCGTCGATCCCGGGGAGCTCGCGCAGCGCCGGCGGCAGCTGGAGGAGGCGGGCGGTTATCCGATGCCCCCGTCGCAGACGCCGTGGCAGGAGATCCAGCGCTCGATGGTCGACCAGCTCAGCGACGGCATGGTCCTCAAGCCCGCGGTGGCCTACCAGCGTGTGGCCCAGACGATGGGCATACCCCGCGACAACCACTGACGCGCCACCGACGACCGGGACGTCCGCCGCGGCGGGGTCCCGGTCGTCGGGTCAGGTGGCGCGTTTCGTCAGCGCCACCAGGTAGCGGACCGGCTCGCGGGTCGTGTTCGCGTACGTGCACGGGGCCGGTGGGCCGAGCTGAAGGCAGTCTCCGGCGTCGAGTTCGTGGTCGGTGCCGCCCTCGCGGAAGAGCAGCCGGCCCTCCAGGATCCAGATCTGCTGGTGTCTGAAGGCGTAGGTGTCGGCCGCGTAGGAGACCTCCGCGCCCGCCGGCAGCTCGACCTCGACGAGCTGCAGCGGCCCGCCGCTGATCGGTGACACGGCACGGCGCCGGTAACCGGTCTCCGGATCGGTCCATGTCGGCTGGTCCGCGGCCCGCGCGAGGCGCCGGTCTCCGCCCTCGGCGCGGGCCACCAGTTCGGACAGCGTCATACCCAGCGCGGCCGACAGACGGCCGAGGAGGACCGCGGTGGGCTGCGCCTCGCCGCGTTCGATCTTGCCGATCATCGCTCGCGAGACACCGGAGCGCTCCGCGAGAGCGCTGGCCGACAGGGCACGGGACCGACGGGCGGCGGAGAGCGTCGCGGCGAGCGAAGCGGAGAGCGGGTCGGACATAGCTGCCACTATAGGATCCGATTTGCTTACTATCGTTGCCATGACTGCTGTGTCCGCCCGGATCCGGGACGCCTGCGACGCCGACGCCGGGGCTTGCGCGGAGATCTACGCCCCCTACGTCACCGACACGGCGATCTCGTTCGAGAGCGAGCCGCCCCAGCCCGGAGTCATGGCCCGGCGCATCGCCGACGCCCTGCGCACGCACGCCTGGCTCGTGCTGGAGGACCAGGGCCGGGTGATCGGCTACGCGTACGGCGGCCCGTTCCGTGCGCGGCGGGCGTACGACTGGTCGTGCGAGGTCAGCGTCTATCTCGGGCATGGCAGGCAGCGCACCGGCGGCGGGCGCGTGCTCTACGAGGCGCTGCTCGCCCGGCTGGCCGAGCGCGGGTTCCGCACCGTCGTGGCGGGCATGACGCTGCCCAACGACGCGAGTGTCGGCCTGCACCGCGCCATGGGGTTCGAGGAGATCGGGACCTTCCGCCGCATCGGCTGGAAGCACGGCAGGTGGCACGACGTGGCCTTCATGCAACGAGTGATCGGCGCCGAGGCGGAGGCACCACCCGAGCTCGTGTGACCTCGCGACGCTGCGGTGCATATGTCGCATTGACCCGATCGGGGGTATCTGTCCATCATCGAGTACTCGCTGTCAACGCCGACGGGGGCCGTATGTCTGCAACACCCGAGACCGCCAGCACCGACCCGTACACCCTGACCCCGGAGGGGATCAAGGATCCGCCGGTCGGGTGGAGGGCCAGCTTCCGCTACCTCGGCCCAGGGCTGATCCTCAGTGCGTCGATCGTGGGATCGGGCGAGCTCATCGCTACCACCACTCTGGGCGCGGAGGTCGGCTTCGCGCTGCTCTGGCTGGTCATCTTCAGCACGTTCGTGAAGGTCGCCGTCCAGGTCGAGCTGGCGCGCTGGACCATCGCGACCGGGCAGCCCGCGCTCACCGGCTACAACAGGGTGCCGCCCAGGATCGGCCGGATGGGCTGGGTCAACGTCCTGTGGATGGTGCTGGCCCTCACCAAGCTGCTGCAGCTCGGCGGCATCATCGGCGGCACGGCCGTGGCGTTCAGCATCCTGCTGCCGTTCGGGCCCGACCCTCTCGCCTTCCAGTCGCTCGTGATCTGGACGTCGATGCTCGCCCTGGGCAGCATCGCGCTGCTCTGGACGAACTCGTACCGGCTCATCGAGCGGGGAGCGGTGCTCCTCGTGGTGATCTTCACGTTCGTCACGGTCGGCATCGCCATCGGCCTGCCTTTCACGCCGTTCGCCTACGGCGCCGGTGACGTGGCGAGCGGGCTGACGTTCCTCATTCCCGCGGGCGCGATCGGCGCCGCGATCGCGATGTTCGGCATCACCGGCGTCGGGGCGGACGAGATCACGTTCTACACGTACTGGTGCATCGAGAAGGGCTACGCCCGGTGGACGGGCCCGAACGACGGCAGCGAGGCATGGGTGCGCCGGGCCAACGGGTGGATCCGCGTGATGTACAAGGACGCGTTCGTCTCGTGGCTCGTCTACACCTTCGGCACGCTCGCCTTCTATCTCATGGGCGCTGCGGTGCTGAACCCTCAGGGCCTCGTGCCCGAGGGCAACGGGATGATCACCACGCTCTCGCGCATCTACACCGACGTGCTCGGCGAGTGGGCGAGCATCGCCTTCCTGATCGGTGCCATCGCCGTGCTGGGTTCGACGATGTGGGCGGCCGTGCCCAGCTGGTCGCGGATGTATGTCAACCTGCTCGCGACGATGGGCGTGCTCGACTGGCAGGACCCCGTTGCGCGGCTGCGCTGGATCCGCATCTTCACCGTCGCCTTGCCGCTGCTGTGGGCAGTGACCTACCTCACCATCCAGTCGCCGGTGGTGATGGTGCAGATCGGCGGCGTGATGACGGGCATCTTCCTCGTGGCCACGGTGGTGGCGGTCTGGTACCTCCGCAGCACCGAGCTCGATCCGCGGCTGCGTGGCGGCTCGGCGTTCAACACCCTGCTCGTCGTCAGCAGCGTCGCCATCGGGCTGCTCGGCCTCTACACACTGCTCGAGGTGTTCGGCCTCGGGATCGGCTAGTCGCTCCGGACATCGGGCCGCGGCAAACGGCGTGCCGCCCTACCCTGGGGCGGGTGGAGGACGGCAGAGACCTCGGTGCCCGCACGGCGCACCCCGTTGCAGACCTTCCGCAGGTGCTGAACGGCGCTCCCGCCGCAGTCCTGGTGATCGACCTCGAACGACAGCAGGTCGTCTACGCGAACGAGGCTGCCATCGAGCTCACGGGTCACCGCGTGCAGCTGCCCGTCGACATCGACGATTGGAGCGACGCGGCGGGGCTCACCGACCTCGGGGGCAGGCGGATGAGCGAGACCCGCTCACCGCTGTCGCTCGTGGCGAGCGGCGTGCCGGTGGCGGGGGAACCGGTGGCGGTGAGCGACGCGGCGCGACGGGGCGGGCGCGTCACCACCGCCCAGCGCGACGCCAGCGAGGGCAGGCTGCTCTGGGTCACCGGCTTCAGCCTCTCCCACGCGCCCGCCGGGATGGTGCCCTCCGGCTTCGGCGACGGCACTGACGCCCGCGCGCTGGTGGTGTTCCTCCAGCTCTCCGACACCGAGCACGGCGACCGGCGGCGGCTCGAGATGCTGCGCGATCGAGCCGTCATCGCCACGGACATGTCATTCACCATCACCGTCGCGCGGGACGGCGAGAACCCGCTGATCTGGGTCAACCCCTCGTTCTGCAAGCTCACCGGTTACTCCTACGACGAGATCGTCGGGCGGGACTGCCGGTTCCTGCAGGGACCCAACACCGATCGGGCGGCAGTGCAGCGCATTCACGAGGCGCTCCAGCGCCGCAAGCCGATCACCGAGTTGCTGCTCAACTACCGACGCGACCGCACGGCGTTCTGGAACCAGGTCTCGATCTCCCCTGTGTACGACGGCCAGGGCGATCTGATCAACTTCGTGGGCGTGCAGACCGACGTCACCGAGCGGGTGATCGTCGAGCAGGAGCGCAGGTCCGCGCTCGCCGAGGCCGAGGAGGCCCGCAGCCAACTGCGGCTGCTCGCCGAGGCGACCACGCAGATGACCGGTGCCCTCGGCGTCACCGACGCGTGCGAGCGGCTTGCGCGCAGCCTCGTGCCGGAGCTCGCCGACGTGTGTGCCGTCGACCTGCTGGATCGGCCGGGCACGGGCGTGCCGCTGCGTATCGCCGTGGCGGCCAGGGAGCTCGCCGACGAGGCGCGCATGCAGGAGCTGGGCAGGCTGCGCAGCAACCGGCCGAGCAGCGGCAGCGACACCGGGAGCGTGCTCGTGGGGGACCGTCCCGTCCTCGTGCCGGAGCTGCCCGAGCACGGCGACGACCGCTACCCCGAGGACCCTGCTGCCGCCGCCGTGTACGACACGCTGAGGATGCGGTCGGTCATGGTCGTGCCGGTACGGGCGCGTGGCCGGGTGCTCGGGGCGCTCACCCTCGTCACACAGCACCCCTATGGACGCCGGTACGGCTCGCGGGATCTGCATCTGGCCACCGACATCGCCGGCCGCGCCGGCCTCACCGTCGACAACGCCCGCCTGTACGAGGTGGAGCACGCGGCGGCGGTCACCCTGCAACGCAGCCTGCTGCCTGCCGTGCTGGAGGTCGAGGGCCTGCAGGTGGCGGCGCGCTACCTGGTGGGCGTCGACGGCAACCAGGTGGGCGGGGACTGGTATGACGTGCTCAAGCTCCCCGACGGATCCGTCGGGCTGGCGGTCGGTGACGTGGTGGGGCACGACCTGCGAGCCGCGGCGGCGATGGGGCAGCTGCGCGGCGTCGTCCGGTCCTACGCCTGGGACGGGGGCCTTCCCGGGTCGGTGCTGGACCGCTGCGACCAGTTGGTGCAGGGCCTGGAGATGGCGGCCATGGCAACGGCGGTGTACGCGCGGATCGAACCGATCGAGGGCAGCGACGATCGGCTCCTGCGCTACGCCAACGCCGGGCACCCCGCGCCGTTGTTGCTCGGTCCGGACGGCACGCTCCGGCGGCTCGACGAGCACACCTCCCCGATGATCGGGGCCGTACGGAGTTTCGGCCGGGCGGCCGACCCGGGGCGCACGGAGGCCGTGCTGCGCTGTTCGCCCGGCTCGATCCTGCTGCTCTACACCGACGGGCTCACCGACATCGCGGGGGAGGACGCCGACGAGCGCACGGAGCTGCTGGAGCGCACCCTCGCCGCGATGGAGCCCCGATCGGAACCGGAAGCCGTCGTCGAACAGGTGCTGGCGGCCTGCAGTCCGCACCGCCTCCGCGACGATGTCGCGCTGCTCGCCGTCCGCATCGATGATCGACTCGTTACAGCCGAGCGCTGAACGGCGTATCAGCACCGGAATGAGTTACCGGCTGGTAGTAGGGCCGTTTGCGGATCCCGGCGCGCCGCTTGTCGTTCGAGGTCGCGGGAAACGAGCAACCCGTAGCTGCCTGCCGGTTCAATCCTCAACAGAAAGGGAGGCGCCTCGGGGGGCGAGGGGTCGGCACGCGTCTAGGGGGACGTACTACATGGTCGCGGTACCGGAGATTCCGATCTCCGCACCGATGGCAACATCTGTCATCGAACGATCGCCTGTTTCTCTGCAGAGGCGACGGGCCGTTGCAGTTGCCGTCACTGCGATGGAGCTACTACGGCCCGAGTCGGATCTGGCGCGAGCGGTCGCCGCATTCCCGCACATCGACGTTCTGATCATCGCCGACGACGAGCCGGTGTCCGTGGTCGAGGCGCTCGACGGGTACGGCGACGGCGTCGACGACGGCTACGACGAGCTCCGCGCCGATGTGGACCAACTCGGCGTCCCCGGCCTGCACCTGCACCGCCTGGGGCTCCGACAGCCGCTGGGCCCATGGGCCGAGCACGACGTCGTGGCGGCGATCAGCGAACTGGTCGGTTTCGATCCGGAGCCGGGCGTCTACTGCCTGGCACCCGTCCCTGCACCCGCCGACGCCGCACGCGCCGTCGTCAACCGGGCCGCTCGGCGCATCGCGCAGGTGTACGGCATTCCTTTGCTGCGCTACCTCTGCCTCGAGCTGTCGGTCGTCGGCGAGGAAGGCGCCTGACACGCTGAGGGGTGGCCCGAGCCCGGACCACCCCTCGCTCCGTTCTGGCCGCTCAGCTCGCCAGCGGCACGCCGCGCTGCTCCAGGATCACGCGACGCTCCGACTCCGCCAAGCCGCCCCACACCCCGAACGGCTCGCGGGTCTGTAGAGCGAACTCCCGGCACTGCTCGATCACCGGGCATCGGTGGCAGACGGCTTTGGCCTGTGCGGTCCGGCGCGCCCTGGACGGGTTACGTTCACCGTCCGGGTGGAAGAACACGGCGCTGTCCATCCCCCGGCAGGAACCCAACCGCTGCCACTGCCACGCATGGTCCATCGGGCCGGGAAGCCGGCTGACGTCGCTCATCGTCACCTCTTGTCGTTCGTGCCCGACGGCACTCGGCGAATCCACGACGTCGTTCCCGGCTGGTTGAGGGGCCAAACACCCCCCAATCGGACATGAGGGAGCTGCCGGCGTTCGGCGCTGGCCGAACGCTCGGTTCCGCGGCCGCCCGTGGGACGTCTGCTCGGCCGTTCGAGCAGCTCAGAGCGCCGCCTACGCGGCGTGGGCGCCTCCACGCTCTCGGGCGACGCCGCTCTTCGCCCGATCCGGTGTGATACAGCTCACCACTGTCACGGGTCACTCACTCGGGCTAGGTGGCCGCCAAGGCCTGCTCGACCGTGTCATGAATGTCGAACAACGGCACGAGCCCGGCGATCGTCAACGGGCGGAGAACGCGACGCGCAGTGCACGCCAGCCGAAGCTCCACACCCGCCGCGTGGGCCGCCTCGCGCACCTCGATGAGGACGGCCAAGCCGCTCGTGCCGAGGAACGACACGCCGTCGAGGGCCAGCACCACGAGCTCCACGCCCGCTTCCGTGCCGAACTGGTCGATCACGGCGGAGCGCAGCTGAGGCGAGGTGAGCATGTCGACCTCACCTCCGACCTCGATCACGACCTGCCCGGGTGCAGGGCTCCGCCGGCCCAGGGTGATCTGGTCGTCGACGTCGCCGCCCCGCCTGACGGACGGCGGATCGGCGGGCAGGTTCTCACGGGTCTCGGACATCGAGGCTCACGGTAGGGGCCACGTGGCTGCTGTGCCACTCCAGACACTCGTCCTGGTTCTCAGGCGAGCCGGTGACCCCCGTCGGGGGTCCGGACGGTGTGTCCGGCGCTGGCCAGGAGCTCGAGCAGCGGCACGGCGACCCGCCTGCTGGTACCGAGTGCTTGGCGTGCCGCGCTGAGCGTGAACTCGGGGCCGAGGTCGGCGAGCACCTCCAGGGCACGCTTGTCGGCGCCCGGGAGCAGCACGACGCCGTCGGCGATCCGCATCAGCTCGCCCGTCTTGACGAGCGAGGCGACCTGTCGCGGCCCCAACCCGAGTTCCGAAAGGCGCGCCGCCTCCGGCGCTGCGAAGGGGGTGCGCTCCAGGTCGGCGCGCAGCGCGTCCATCGCGGCGCGAACCGCGGGCGGCAGCGAGCGTGCCGCCGATCGCGCGACCCGCCCGTCCCGCAGCACGAGGCCGGTATCGCTTCCTGCCCGCTCGGCATGGCGCAGTACTGCCTCCACCAGCCGCGGCTCCGGCAGGCCGACGGCCCGCCGCGCCGCCTCGGTGGGCAGGCCGGGGTCGAGCGGGTCGTCGGTGTCGTGCGCGGCCACCGCAGCCGCCAGCTCGGCCGCGATCCCGGTGGCCCGCCCGGGATCCACCAGCCACCCGGCCGCTCCTGGCGCCACGCGCGCCACGGCGTCCACATCGGGGCGGGTGACGCCCATGGCGATCAGCTCGCTGCGGCGCGCGATGCCGCGGCGGGCCAGCTCCGCGGCCGCGGACGCGACGCCGGTCATCGTCGCGAGCTGGGCCGCGCGCCTGGTGGCAGATCCACGGCGGCGCAGCTCCGGGGGACGGACGTCGAGCACGGTCAGCCCGGCCGCGACCACCCGACGCCCGGGATCGCGCAGCACGGCCCGATCTCCGACGCGCAGCGGGAGCGGATGGCGCAGCCGCAGCCGCACGGTGTCGGCGCCGAGCGGCCGTACCCGGGCTGTGACGGCCGCCGCGCCGATGTGCAGGCTCAGCTCGGCGGGCAGGTCGTCGACGTCGACGGGAATGCCGTCGCGGATCCCGTGCAGGCGGGCGTCGAGCAGGTCGGTGGCGAGCCAGGCTCCGGGGGTGAGCAGCACGTCGCCGCGGGTCACGGCCTCGCGGGGCACTCCGCGCAGGTTCACCGCCACCCGGGACACACCGGCGGCCTCGGTGGCGTCGGCGCCGAGGCTCTGCAGACCGCGCACGCTCACCGTGCGAGCGCCCTCGGCCGTGAGCAGCTCCAGCTCGTCGTGCACACGGATACGGCCGGCCCCGAGCGTGCCGGTGACCACCGTGCCGGCCCCCCGGATGGTGAAGGCACGGTCCACCCAGAGACGCACGTCCGCCGTGGTGTCCGGCGCGGGCAGGCCGGCGATCAGGTCGTCCAGTGCGTCGCGCAGCTCGTCGAGCCCGGAGCCGGTCGCCGCCGACACGCAGACGGTCCGCAGGCCGGCGAGCGGTGTACCGGCCAGGTGCTCGAGTGCCTCGTCGCGGGCGAGCTCCGGCTCCATGAGGTCGCTCCGGGTGATCACCAGGAGCCCGTGGCGCACACCGAGGGCGCAGAGCGCGTCGACGTGCTCTGCGGACTGCGGCATCCAGCCTTCGTCGGCGGCCACGACCAGCAGCACGGCGGGCACGGGCCCGACTCCGGCCAGCATGGCGGTGACGAACCGCTCGTGGCCGGGAACGTCGACGAACGCCACGGTGGTGCCCGACGCGAGCGTGGTCCACGCGAAGCCCAGGTCGATCGTCATGCCGCGGCGGCGCTCCTCGGCCCACCGGTCGGGCTCCATCCCGGTGAGCGCGCGGACCAGCGTGGACTTGCCGTGGTCCACGTGCCCCGCGGTGGCCACCACGGCACGGGCGGACCGCCCCTCGTTACCGCTCACGACCTGCTCCCACGGCGAGCACCGCAGCGGTGAGGGCGGCGTCGGCGTCAGGCGGCAGGGCACGCAGGTCGAGCAGGCAGCGCCCGTGCTCGACGTGTCCGAGCACGGCAGGCTCACCGGCGCGCAGTGCGTCGGCATACCGCTCGGGCAGCGAGATCGCGGCGCTCGGCAGTGTGACGCCGGGCGCGCCCCCACCGCCGACGGTGGCCGCGGAGTCCACCGCGACCGCGTCCACGCCCGCCTCGGCGAGCGAGCCTGCCACCCGCGCGGCGCGACCGCGCAGGGCTGCCGGGTCGGCGTCGAGCGCGGCTCTGGTGGGCGGCGCCGGGCCGCGGAGGGTGGCCTCGAACGCGGCCAGGGTGAGCTTGTCCACCCGCATCGCCCTGGCCAGCGGGTGGCGCCGGATCCGTTGCACGAGCTGGGCTCCCTCGCCGGGCGCTCCGAGCAGCAGCCCGGCCTGCGGACCACCGAGCAGCTTGTCGCCTGAGGCCGTGACGAGGGTGGCCCCGCGTGCGAGCGAGCTCGCGGCGTCGGGCTCGTCGGGGAGCAGCGGGTGCGGCGCCAGCAAACCGGAGCCGATGTCCGCGACGACCGGCACACCCAGGTCGGTGAGCTCCTCGATCTCGACGGATCGCGTGAAGCCGCTGATCACGAAGTTAGACGGGTGCACCTTGAGGATCAGCGCGGTTTCGGGACCGACCGAGGCCGCGTAGTCGGCGCGGCTCACGCGGTTGGTGGTGCCGACCTCGCGCAGGCGCGCGCCGGTGGCCGTGAGCAGTTCGGGGATGCGGAACCCGTCGCCGATCTCGACGAGCTCGCCGCGCGCGATGACGATCTCGCGGCGCCCGTCGGGACCGCCGGTGGCGAGCGTGACGGCCACCAGCGCGAGCGCGGCGGCACCGTTGTTGACCAGATGGGCGGCCGCTGCACCCGGCACGGCGGCGAGGAGGGCGTCGATGGCCGCGGCGCCGCGGGGACCGCGCCCGCCGGTGGCGAGATCGAGCTCGACGTCGCAGGTACCGGCGGCCAGGTCCAGAGCGGCCCGGGCGGCCGCGGAGAGCGGGGCTCGTCCGAGGTTGGTGTGCAGCAGCACCCCGGTGGCGTTCAGCACCGGTCGCAGGCCCGTGGCGGTGGTCGGCAACGAGTCGAGAACGGCGCTCACGACCGCTTCCTGCTCGACGGGCAGCTCACCTCGCCGGGCGCGGTCCTGCGCGGCCGTGACCGCCGACTTGACGAGCGCGCGGCCGAGCCGCTCGGCCGCGGCCGCGATCCGTGGCTCGGCCAGGACCGCGTCGGTTCGCGGCACGCGTCGCCGCGGATCCACCGTGGTCACGAGACCACCCTACGACCAGGCAACACGTCGACGTTTCGCAGCCAGGGCCTTCGGCGGCGGCGCGGGGAGCTGCGCCGCCGCCGATCGGGCGGCCGGTTCAGCCGACGGTCGAACGCTCGCGCTGAACAGGCCGGGCTGCGGGGGCGTCGGCGCCGTCGCCGCCGAACGGCGCGCTCTCCGGGCCCGTGGTCAGCTCGGCACCGAGCAGCTTGTGGAGCCTGCCCATCTCGCTGCGCACGTTCTCGTGCAGCCCCTCGACGCGGCGCAGCTCCTGCTCGGCGGCCTCGCGACGGCGCTTGAGGTCCTGCTCGCTGCGGTGGCGCACCTCCTCGGCGCGGGCCTGCGCCTCGCTGACGAGGGCGTCGGCGGCGTGCCGCGCGTCGTCGGTGATGCGGGCGGCGTCGTCGCGGGCCGCGGCGAGAGTGGCGGCGGCCTGCTGCTCGCGCTCCTGCAGAGCAACGTTGCGCTGGGTGGCCTCCTGGTCCAGCTCGGCCGACCGGGCGATCAGCGCCTGCTCCACCTCGTGGCGGTGCCGTTCCGCGTCGGCGCGGGCCTGCTCGAGGAGCGCCGTGGCCTCGTTGGCCGCGCGGTTGCGGACGTCGGCCGCCTCACGCTCGGCCAGCCGGAGGATCTTCTCGGCGCGGAACCCGAAGCTGTCCTGCGACATCGGTGCGTCCGCCTGAGCCGCGGCGCGGGCCCGCATCTCCTTCTCGGTGGCCCGGGCGTGCTGCTCTGCGCCCTGGCGGGCCGCTTCCGCGGAGGCCAGCCGGTCGCGCAGCTCCCGCATCTGAGAGTCGACCTGATCGCGGTCGTACCCGCGCCTGACCACGTCGAAGGACGCTCCCCCTGATGACGGGCCGCCGGTTCCTGCGCTCTGCACGTTCGGGACTCCGTGAGCAGGGTTCTGGCCGCTGATCGTCACGGCGCGTAGTTTGTTCCCCCGAACGAGCGAAACTGAACCCGAGATCGACAGGCGGGTGATTTCGTGCGGTAGCCGGTTTGGTCTGGTTCGTCCTGACTGCCATCGCCGCCGGGAACTCCTACGCTCGGGGTGTGTCGGAATCCACCCTCTCCCGCCGCCTTACGCAGTTCAGCCACGGCGCGGGCTGCGCATGCAAGCTCGCTCCCGGCGAGCTCGCCACCGTGCTGCGCACCTTGACCCCGCAGTCCCACCCCGACCTGCTGGTCGGCACCGAGACCGGCGACGACGCCGCGGTGTGGCGGCTCGACGCCGACCGTGCCTTGGTCGCCACCACCGACTTCTTCACCCCGCTGGTCGACGACCCCCGGACCTGGGGCCGGATCGCCGCACAGAACGCGGTGTCCGACGTCTACGCGATGGGCGGACGCCCGTTGTTCGCGCTGAACCTCGTGGCCTGGCCGTCGTCGGAGCTCCCGACGTCGATGCTCGCCGAGGTGCTGGCGGGCGGGGCCGAGATCGGCGCGGAGAGCGGCTTCGCCGTGGTCGGCGGCCACAGCGTGGACGACCCGGAGCCCAAGTACGGCCTCGCCGTGGTCGGGGAGGTGCACCCGGACCGGATCCTCACCAACGCCGGGCTCCGGGACGGGGACGTGCTGGTGCTCACCAAGGCCCTCGGGGTCGGCATCGCGACCACCGCGATCAAGGCGGGCACCGCCTCCCCCGAGGTGCAGGAGGCCGCTGTCGCGTCGATGACGGCGAGCAACTCCGCAGCGGCGGCGGCCGCCGTGGACGCCGGCGCCACCGGCTGCACCGACGTCACCGGGTTCGGGCTGCTGGGGCACCTGTCGAAGATGACGGCAGCCTCCGGCGTCGACGTGGACCTGGACGTGGCCGCCGTGCCGTTCCTGCCCGGCACGCGCGCGCTGGCCGAGGCGGGGACGATCCCCGGGGGCACTCGCCGCAACCGCGACTGGGTGGCCCCGTCGGTGGACCCCGCCGGGTTCGCGGAGCTGGAAGTCCTGCTGCTCGCCGACGCCCAGACCTCCGGTGGCCTCCTGTTCGGCGCCGCGCCCGACCGGGCGGCCGAGGCGGTGGCGCGGCTGGGTGCCCCCGCAGCGGTGATCGGTCGCGCCCGCACGGGCACGGGCCGCATAACCCTTCGCTGAGCTCGGAGCTCGTTGCGGTGGGGCTGCGCTCAGCCGCCCCAGATGTCCTCCAGGTAGCGGTCGGCGCTGCGTAGGCCGGCGAGCCAGGCCTCGGCGTCGGACTCGCCTGCGCCGGTGTGGGCTCGGAAGATCTTCTGCAGGGCGGCGCGGACGCCCGGTGCCATCGTCCCGGCGTTGCCGCACACGAGCACCACGGCGTCCTGCTGCAACAGGCTCCACACCTCGTCGGAGCAGTCGAGCATCGCGTCCTGGACGTACCGGCAGCGTGCGTCGGCCCGGGAGAACGCGTTCTCCACGCGCACCACGCCCCGCCCCTCGTACGTGCTCAGCTCGTCCGCGTAGAGCATGTCGGTGTCCGGGCGGCGGCAGCCGAAGAAGAGCAGCGACCGCGCGATCGGCACTCCCTGCTGCTGCAGGACCGCCCGTTCCTGCAGGAACCCGCGGAAGGGTGCGAGCCCCGTGCCGGCGCCGATCATGATCATCGGCACGTGCGGGTTCTCCGGTGGCCGGAACGGGATCGAGGGCTGCCGGACGAACACGAAGGCCGTGCCGTTCTCCGGGACGATCGACAGGTGCCCCGAGCAGATCCCGGTGAAGGTCCCCACCCCGGACCGGGCAGGCCCGCGGAGCACCCCTGCCGTGATGCTGCAGACCTCCGGATCCGCCATCGGTGACGAGGAGATCGAGTAGTACCGCGGGCGCAGCGGAGGCAGCATGTCGAGGAAGACCTCGAACGGCACCTCACATGCCGGGAACGCCTCGAGCAGGTCGAGCATCGACCGGTTCGGCGTGAACACGTGCTCGGTGTAGCGGGCGTGGGCCTCCTCGTCGTCGCCGGCGAAGGACTCGAGCTGCGCTTTCTGGTCCGGGTCGGTCGTGTAGCGGGCGAGGGTCTGGATGTCGTCGCGCGTGGCCACGTCCTGCAGCTCGACGCAGCTGCCGAGCACGCCGAGCAACGGTGCGGGCTCCTCGATCGGCAGGTGGGTGTGGGTGCCGCTGCGCGGGATGATCGTGACGTACTGACCGGCGTCCAGTCCGAAGCGCGCCATCACCCGCCGGATCAGGTCGACGCTGTTGCGCGGGAGCACGCCGAGGTGGTCACCGGCGCGATAGGGCATCTCCGGCGGCAACGCGATCTCGACGTGCCGGGTGGAGCGGTCGACCGGCTTGCCGTTGCCGATCAGTAGCTCCCGGTTGACGGTGACCCGCCCCGGACGGGCCCGGTAGGACACGATCACCGGGTTGGTGAGCTGCCGGTTGGTCAACGTGAGCGACAGCCGCGGCCCGCCGTCGACGGCGGCGCCGACCTCGGCTGGCAGGTCGAGCGCGGTGGCGAGGTCGGACCAGAGGTCGCTGTGCCAGTCGCGGTACTGGGCGTCGAAGTCACCGGCCGCGTTGCCCTCGCCCCTGCGGTGCACGCGGCGGCCGCCGTGGGCCTCCAGCTGCTCGTCCAGCAGCGTGGGCACGGCCTGGTAGGTGGCTGCCCATTCGGTGTTGCCGCAGCCGAAGACGGTGTACGCGACGCCCTCGGCGGCCCCGTCGCCCGCTCCGGTGATCCATCGGCAGAACGCGTCGGCGTTGTCCGGCGGCGTGCCGTTGTAGGACGAGGACACGATCACTGTGGCCCCGCTCGCGGGCATGTCGTCGACGTGGTCGTCGAGCGCGCCCAGCGTCACGTCGAAGCCGCGTTCCGTGCCCTCCTGCGCCAGCCGGGTGGCGATGCCCTCGGCCGTGCCGAGGTTCGATCCGAACAGCACCGACAGCGGGGTGCCGTGGCGCGCCACCGCCGGGGCGACCGCAGCGGCGGCAGCGGTGCCGATGGACTCGGTGCGTGCGGGGCTCTCGGTCGCCACCGGTGGGACGGCGCCCCGTTCGATGTGGACGTCGCTGCGGGGCCGGACCTGGATCCGGAACTCGTCCGGCTTGACGGTCAGCGTCGTCTTGGTCTTCAGCTCGTAGCCCAGGTGGTCGACGAGTTCGAACCGCTGCAGCAGCATGCCGAGTACGAGCGTGGCCTCCTGCAGCGCGAACTGCCGCCCGATGCACGCGCGCTGCCCCGTGCCGAAGGGCTTGTAGGCGTTGGGGGGAAGGCCGGCCAGCCGCTCGGGGCCCATGTGGTCCGGGTTGAACTCCTCCGCGTCCGGGCCCCACACCGATGTCTGGCGGTGCAGCGCCGGAATCACGACGCTGAGGGTGGTGCCGGCGGGGATCGCGTACCGGCTGCCGATCACGGTGTCCTCGTAGGGATAGCGGCTGAACGCCGGGGCCGTGGGCCAGAGCCGCAGGGCCTCGTCGAGCACCTGCCTGATGTAGGTGAGCCGCTGCACCTGCTCGAAGGTCGGCCACGCCCAGGTGCCGAGCACGTCGTCGGCCTCGGCGCGCGCCCGTTCCATCATGTCCGGGTTCTTGAGCAGGTAGTAGATCGCGAAGGAGAGCAGGCCCGAGGTCGTCTCGTGGCCCGCGATGAGGAACGTGATGCACTGCGCGCGGATGTTGACGTCGGGCAGCCGCTCACCGCTCTGCTTGTCGACGCCCACGAGCATCCGTCCGAGCAGGTCGGTGGTGTCGGCCGCGTCCCCCTCCGCGCGGCGTTCGGTGATCAGCCGGTCGACCAGGTCGTTCATGAACGCCTGGTCCTCCTCCGCCTGACGCTGGGCGCGGACCCGCAGACGCGTCTGCAGCTTCGTCTGCCGGACCCTGGTCTGCGCCTCGGTCAGGGAACGCACCATCGCCTCGACGAACGGGTGCGGGGTGTCGCGGTAGAACGAGTTGAACCGGTAGCCGAACCCGCACAACGCGATGGTGTCGAGGGTCAGCCTGGTCATGTCCGCGGGCACGTCGACGTCCTCGCCCGGATTGAGCCGCCCCCATTTCTCCATCAATTGATCGGCGATGTCGAGCATCTTCGGCATGTAGTCGCGCATCGACTGCTGGCTGAAGGGCGGCATCAGGATGTTGTGCGCGCGGTGCCACAACGGGTCGTCGGTGCGGGAGGTGAAGAGCCCGTTCGACATGCCGCCGCGGCGCAGGTTGGACAGGCCCCCGCCGACCTGCTTGTCGAAGCGCTGCTCGTCACAGATCTCGTTCACCAGTTCGGGGCCGGATACGAACAGGCGCATGCCACCGGGGACGTTGAGCTTGAACAGCGGCCCGTATTCACCGGCCATTCGCACCAGTGCGTCGATCGGGTTGTGGGCGTCGAGGTCGAAGATGTTGCCCAGCAGCGGGAGCCCTCGGGGACCGGGTATCTCGTCGAGTCCGATCGGCTCACTCATGGTGTTTCTCCAATCGGCCGGTGCGCGAGCAGCAGGATGCTCATCATGAGCACCCAGGCCGGGAACACCAGCAGGATCGCGGGATGAAAGGTCACGCTGACCAGCAGGAACGCGGCGATGACGTAGCTCGCTGCGGCGAGCCAGCGCGGTAGGACGCCGGCCAGCCTGGCGAGCCCGGTGGTGGTGATCATGTACACGCCGGCGGCCCGGACGCCGTAGACGAAGACCATCGAGTAGCCCACCGACGAGAGGGCGCGGGCGACGTCGGGTGCGGGCGCCGGCACGTTCGAGAACTGGGACAGCAGGGCCACCGCGCCGACCGCGGCCGCGCCGCTGTAGAGCATCGCGACGAACAGCACTCCCGCGGCCAGATGCAGCCAGTGCGGGATCTGCGACCACGACGCCGGGCGGAGCACCTGCAGCAGGGTGCGCGTCGCGATCATGTGCCAGAGGCAGGCGATGCCGGCGAACGGGACGACGTACAGGCCGAGTGCGACCAGTACGTTGCCGGATCCCGAGCTGTAGAACGCGACGTACTCGGCGTCCGAGGCCTCCAGGTCCGGCGCTTGCTGGAGCAGTACCAGCCCGACGGTGAACAACACCGCGAACACCACGCCGGAGATGCCGGCCATCCGGGCGTGGAACAGCCCGGGCCTGGCGATGACCGGGGTGCTGCCGGTGTCGTGCCGCGTGGCTGCTGCCATGGGAGGTCCCCTCGGGACCGCGGGCGCCCGGGACCGGCCAACCCGGTCGTCGTTCCCCGCCGGGACGCCCAGTCCCGCGCCTGTAGTACGGGCGTCCGCGGTGCCCGGTCAATACCGAGACGCCCCGTACCGGGCGAGATGAGCCATTCGCCCCCACCGGCTCACGCGAACGGCCCTGCCTGCGGCTACGGTCGGCTAGACGCCGAACACAACGGGTTTTCGCAGGTCAGCGATCTCCTGTTCGGACCGTGCCGGTGTCGTCCGGCACGCGGGATTGCACTGGTTGCCGCGGCCTCAGCGGGGCCGGTCCGGTCCCGGTGCGCTTCACTGGCGCTCGTGACCGAGCCTGTCGACCGATCCTGTGACCGCACCCGTGCCTGGGTGACCGAGGCGATCCGGCTCGTCGAGGCCGATGCGAACCGGTCGGCCGACACGCACCTGCACCCGTTCCCGCTGCCGGCGGAATGGGGTGTGGACGTCTACCTCAAGGACGAGTCGGTGCACCCGACGGGCAGTCTCAAGCATCGGCTCGCCCGTTCGCTCTTCCTCTACGCGCTGGTGAACGGATGGATCGTCGAGGGCACCACCGTCGTCGAGGCGAGTTCGGGGTCCACCGCCGTCTCGGAGGCCTACTTCGCCCGGCTGATCGGGGTGCCGTTCGTCGCGGTGATGCCGAGGTCGACGAGCCCGGAGAAGATCGCGCTGATCGAACGGTACGGCGGGCGCTGCCACTACGTGGACCGCGCGCCGGACATGTACGCGGAGGCGCAGCGGCTCGCCGCGGAGTGCGACGGGCACTACATCGACCAGTTCACCTACGCCGAGCGCGCCACCGACTGGCGGGGCAACAACAACATCGCCGAGTCGATCTTCAGTCAGCTCGCGCTGGAGCGTTATCCGGTACCGGAATGGATCGTGATGGGAGCCGGCACCGGCGGGACGTCCGCGACCCTCGGCCGCTACCTCCGCTACCGGCGCCACACGACGCGTCTCGCCGTGGTCGATCCCGAGAACTCGGCGTTCTTTCCCGGCTGGACCACGGGCGCCCCGGACTACGCCACCGGCATGCCCTCCCGGATCGAGGGCATCGGCAGGCCGCGGATGGAGCCGAGCTTCATCCCTTCCCTGATCGACCTGATGATCCCGGTGCCGGACGCGGCCAGCGTCGCCGCGGTGCGGCACCTGCATGCCGTCACCGGACGGTGGGGTGGCGGCTCCACGGGCACCAACCTCTGGGGGGTGTGGCAGCTGGTGGCCCGGATGCTCGACGCCGGGGTGCGCGGCAGCATCGTCACGCTGATCTGTGACGGCGGTGAGCGCTACCGGCACAGCTACTACGACGACGGCTGGGTGGCTGCTCAGGGGATGGATCTCGCGCCGTACACGGCCGCGATCGAGCGGTTCCTTGCGACGGGGGTGTGGGCACCGCCACGTTCTTGACCCGTCCGCGCCTTCCGGGCCGTTCCCGCTGCCCACACCAGCTTCGTCCGTTGTGACACGCCACGACGCTGATGACCGTCCTGTGTGCGTCCTGTGAGCGTCGCTCCCCGTTCATCTCCCGGCCGTGTAGATCGGCGAACGTGACGCCCGGCCACCACCCGGTCGGGTGAACTCGATCGGCCACGTACGTGACAGGGAGAACATCGATGACGAACGGAATGTCCCGCCGCGGGTTCCTGCGCGGGACTGCCGCTGCCGGTGCCGGTGTCGTGCTGCTGGGTGCGAGCGAGGTCCTGCTCACCGCGCCCAACGCGGCCGCCGCTCCGGCGCCGGCGGGCGTGGGGTACGGCCCGCTGGTGGCCGACCCCGCGAAGCGCCTCGCCCTCCCGGAGGGCTTCAAGTACACGGTCGTCACCGAGGCCGGTGTGACGAAGCTGGAGTCCGGCGAGTTCACGCCGAGCAACCACGACGGGACCGGCGCCTTCAAGGCGAAGGGCGGCGGCACGGTTCTGGTCAACAACCACGAGCTGGGCGACCCCTTCGACAAGACGAAGCTGCCGGTGCCGCACCTCAAGGACCTCACCTACGACGAGGGCAGCGCGGGCGGCTGCACGATCATCGAGACCGACAAGGACGGCAACCGGGTCCGCGAGTTCGTCGGGATCGCGGGCACCGCCACCAACTGCGCCGGTGGCATCACGCCGTGGGACACCTGGCTGACCTGCGAGGAGACCGAGGGGCTCGCCGGCTCCGGCGGCCGCACCAAGGACCACGGCTACGTCTTCGAGGTCGACCCGTTCGACCAGGAGGCCAACAAGAACCCGCAGCCGATCAAGGCTCTCGGCCGGTTCGCCCACGAGGCCGCGGTCGTGGACCCGAAGTCGGGCAACATCCTGCTCACCGAGGACGCGGGTGGCCCGAACGGCCTGCTCTACCGCTGGGAGGCGCCGAAGGGCTTCAAGCCGAAGAAGGGCGGCCTGAAGGAGCTCGGCCCGACCGACGGTGTGCTCGCCGCCATGCGCTGCACGGACAAGGGCGGCGCCTTCGTCGACGACCTGTCCCGCGCCACCGAGATCGGCACCACCTACAGCGTCACCTGGACCGAGGTGCCCGACCGTGACGCCCGCACCACCTCCACGCGCAAGCAGTTCACCGGCGACCAGGTGACCCGCGGGCACAAGCTCGAGGGTGCCTGGTGGGGCGACAACGGCGCGTACATCGCCACGAGCTTCGCGCGCAGCGAGGACAGCCCGGCTGAGCACGACGGCCAGGTGTGGTTCTACGACCCCAAGCGCGAGACGTTCACCCTGAAGGTGCGCTTCGGTGTCAACCCGAACCCGGATCAGGACGGCGCGTTCGACGGCCCGGACAACATCGCCGTCTCCCCGTGGGGCGGCCTGATCGTGGCCGAGGACGGCGAGGGTGTGCAGCACCTCCTCGGCATCTCTGAGAAGGGCGAGTCGTTCCCGATGGCCCGCAACGAGCTCGGCAACGGCAGCGAGTTCACCGGCCCGGTCTACTCGAACGACAAGAAGGTTCTGTTCGGCAACATCCAGACCCCGGGGATCATGTTCGCGATCACCGGTCCCTGGAAGAAGCAGAACTAACCAGCCGCGCTCAGAGCCAGGGGCCGGGTCCCCCGATCACCGGCCCCTGGCGGAGGCGGCCAGCGCAGGCACCGCGCGCCACTCCAGCCGTGCCGCGGCGGCGAGCAGCTTCGGCTCGTCGCCCGGCCGGCCCACGAGCTGCACACCCACCGGCGCGCCCCGAACCGTCACCGGGGCGACCACCGCGGGCAGCCCGGCCAGGTTCCACGCCTGCGTGTACGGGGCGCGGACGGCCGAGACCAGCAGCGTCGGTAGGTACCGGCGGCCGAGCAGGGCGCCGGCGCGCAGCGATGGGCCTGCCACCGCGGGGGTCAGCAGCATGTCGTGGCCGCCCGCGTCGAGCCAGTCGAGGAACCGCTCGCGCCAGACGGCGGCGGCCTCCGGGTACGGCGGCCGGAACCGCAGCACCCGGCGGCCCTTGCGTGCCAGCGTGGCGGTGCGGTGCTCCACGTCCGTGTCGTCGAGGCCGAGGTCGGCGAGATCAGCGGCCACCCCCGCCTGCCACCGCCGCGTCCAGAGCGAAGCCAGGTTCCGCGGGTAGGGCGGGTCCGCCACGGCGACGGTCGCGCCGCCCGGTTCCGCGCGCAGCCGAGCCGCGGCCCCCACCGCGGCGGCCCGGTTGTCGGCATGCAGGCGCCCGATCGGTGAGGGCGACGGATCGCGCAACGACAGGGCGATGCGCGCCGGCCAGAGGTCACCCGAGTCGATGTCCCGCTGCCCGGCATCACCGCGCCCGCTCAGCACGCCGAGCATCAGAGCGGCGTCCGCGGCCGTGCGGGCGATCGGCCCGGCGGCGGTGAGTCCGCACCAGTGCTCCGGCGCGCCCCCGGGCAGTGGCACGACGCCGGTGCCCGGCTTGAGCCCCACGACCCCGCAGTACGCCGCCGGAATGCGGATGGACCCGCCGCCGTCGGTGCCCAACGCGATCACCGCCATCCCTGCCGCCACCGCCGCCGCGCTGCCGCCGCTCGACCCGCCGGGATCCAGTTCGAGGTCCAGCGGGTTGCGCGTGACACCGAGCGCCGAGTGCGTGAAGCCCCAGATCCCGAGCTCGGACATCCGGGTCTTGCCGATCATCACGGCCCCGGCGCCGCGCAGCCGCTTGACCAGCTCGTCGTCGCGCCGGGCCGGTTCGCCGGAGGTGGCCGCCGAGCCGTGCCGCGTCGGGTAACCGGCGACGTCCACGTTGTCCGTCACCGCCACCGGAACCCCCGCCAGCGGCAGGGCGAAGCGGTCGGGCCGGGAGTCGACGGCCCCCGCCTCTGCGAGCACACGCTCGGGGTCGTGCTCCTGGAACGCACCTACCCAGGGCTCGCGTTCGGCGATCCGGGCGAGGTGGGCTCGGGCGACCTCGACGGCGCTGAGCCGCCCGTCGTGCACGCGCTCGACGATCTCGGCCGCGGTGAGCGCAGTCAGGTCGAGGGCCATCCCCCCACAATCGCACTGATCAGCGGTTATCCGCGGACGACCCGCCGAGGCGTTCGGTCGAGGTGTTGGCGCGGGTCCCGTTCAGGGCCGGGGAGGCGGCTCGTCGCTCCAGGTCGAGGCAGGAAATGGCGGAGGCGGACGGGAATCGAACCCGCCTGACCGAGATGCTCGGCCACGTCGGTTTTGAAGACCGCGGGGGCCACCAGGCGCCCTTACACCTCCATGCGGCAGGCTATCGGGCCTCGGCTGCGGCGGTGACGGCGCCTGTTCCTGCTCTGGACATCCGACGTCAGCGATTGACCTCGAGCGCCTGCGGGACGCCGTCGGCGACCTCGAACAGCCCGAGCAGGCCGGTGGCCTCCAACGCGCGGGTGACGATGCGCGAGCCCGGTACCAGCCGGAGACGGCACTTCCGCTGCTCGGCCTCGTCCTTGGCCGCGACGAGCACGGCGAGTCCGGCCGAACCGAGGAACGAGACATCGGTGAGGTCGAGGACCAGCAGCGTGACCTCGGCGAGCTGCTCTGTGACGCGGTCGCGCAGCACCGGAGCGGTGAGGGTGTCGATCTCACCGACCACGTGCATCACCCTGACGCCGTCACCGTGGCCGACGACGTCGAACCGGACGACCTCGCCGATGTCGTCGGAAGCTGCTGAGCCTCCGGACTCGACGGGGAAATCGCCGCTCATGCGCACCGGCTCCTCGAAATGACGTCGTGGACTGGTGGGGCGGGCTGTTGTCTCAACCGCGCTTCAACCTTACGGGCGCCCCTCGCGGGCGTCGACAACACCCCCTCCGCTGCGTCCCCCCGCAGCGGATCGCGGCCACGGCGGGATCGAGGTGATCTCGTCGGGGCGGGGCGCCATGGCCGTGCAGGCTGAGAGATGCTGCCGGGATGTCTGACCGGTTCTCCGTTCGCGTGAACGTCCGCAGCTACGAGATCGACGCGAACGGCCACGTCAACCACGCCGTCTACCACCAGTACGGGGAGCACGCGCGCACAGAGCACCTCACCGCGGCGGGCTGCTCGATGGCCCGGCTCCAGGAGCACGGTCTGGGGATCGTGCTCCTGGAGACACACGTGCGGTTCCTCCGCGAGCTGCGTCACGGTGACCTTGTTGATGTCGACTCCCGGATGACGTTCGGGACGGGCAAGACGTTCGAGATGGCCCACACGATTCGCCGCCGCGCCGCGGAGGGCGCAACGGGCACCGACGGCGCGGACGCCGAGACCGTAGCGGCCGAGATCACCTGTCGCATGGGTGTGCTGGACTCAGCCGTCCGGCGTCTGGTGCCGGAGCCCTGGGCGCGACTGGCGGAGATCGCCACGGCGCCGGAGCGACTCGGGCTGGGGTAGCCCGCCGCTGCGGCGCCGCTGTGGCCGAGGGGTCAGAGGAGCAGCCCGGTGGGTGTGAGGTCGAGGGACTCCGACGGCGCGGGCCGGCGCGGTGCCACGAGGGGTGGCACCCGGCCGCCTGCGCGCCTGGCGACCCGCCTGCCCCAGAGGTACGCGACCGGACCCGTCACGAGACCGCGCAGGCGCACGCCGGTGGCGCCGGCAGGCATCGCGGGGCCCGCCTCGCTCTCCCGCTCGGAGATGCGGCGCAGCTGCGCGAGCGCAGCGGGGATCCGCCGGGCCGCGACCGCACGGGCCCGGCGGTCCAGCGCGATCTTCGTGAGGAAGCCGCCGAGCCCGACCGCGTAGCCCTCCAGCTGGGCGCGCAGGGCCGCCGGACTGGTGCGGTGGTGGTGCCAGACCCAGGCCGAAGGCTCGTAGCCGAGGACGTGGCCTGCGAGGATGAGCCGCACCATGAACTCGCAGTCCTCGCCGCCGTAGGTGAGGGAGCCCGGGCCGAGTGCCTCGTCGAAACCGCCGACGGCCCTCGCCGCCTCGGCGCGCACCGCGAGGTTGGCGCCGATTCCGAACAGCCCGGGGGAGAACGGGAAGATCGCGGAGTCGGCAGGCGGTTCGTCGAGCGAGTAGTGCCGTCGCTCGAAGCCCTTGTTCCAGGCCAGCGCGCTGTCGGCGGCCACCTCCTCGGCGGAGGTGAGGCTCGCGGCGAGCACGGGGCCGCTCACGCAGGCGAGCGCGGGGTCGGCCGCGAACGCGCCTGCAATGCGTCCGGCCCAGCCGCGGTCCGGCTCGGTGTCGTCGTCGGTGAAGGCGACGATCTCCGTGTCGGCCTCTTGCAGGCCGCGGTTGCGGCCGACGGACGCACCCCGGCGCGGCTCGAGCACGTACCGGACGCGGGGGTCGCCGATAGCGCGCACTGCGGCGGCCGTGCGGTCGTCGGTGGGGTCGTTGTCCACGACGAGCACGGTGATGTCGGGGTGGTCGCCCGCGAGCACGGCGCGCACGCAACGTTCGAGGCTGCTCGCGCGTCCTCTTGTTGCCACCACGACGGTGAGCGGTTCGTCGGACCACGGGGGGAGGGGTGGGTCGGGTACCTCGCCGAGCTGGACGTCGATGGCGGCACGGACGGCGGAGGCGCGGGCGATGCCGCCGACGAGCGGAAGTTCGGCGATGCCGACGGGGGCGCCGCTCGAGGTGATGAGCAGCCGGGCCGCGGTGAAGTGGGGGGCCACCACGAGATTGGAGACGGCGGCACGGCGGTCCAGCTCGCCGACCCAGGTCGGCGAATGAGGAGCGTTCCAGGGGGACAACCGGGGCCTTCCAAAGTTTGGGCTATGGGGGGCGGCAGGAACGCTAAGGCGAATCGGACAGTCCGATGGGTGAGGTGTGTCCTTTTCGCGTCGATCGGTCGGGATTGGTCTGCCAAACGTCGGTGGCCACCCTCAGAAATGCGCCAGGCGGCACGTACCCTTCTGCCGTGGCATCGGCGGCTCTCGTCCCCTTCCTCCATGGCGACCGGGATGTGATCAGCGTCCTGCTGGATCGCAGAGCCGAGGGGAGTGAGCCAGGAGAGCGTTCGGACGATCATCGGGTCGCCCTGGTCATCGGCGGCGGGGGGATGCGGGGCGCCTACGTCGCCGGCATGCTGCGGGCGCTGGACCGCGCGGGTCTGGTCCCGGCGTTCGACGAGGTGTACGGCGCGTCGTCGGGGGCCTTCAGCGCGGCGGCCTTCCTCACGGGCGACGCCGCGGCCTGCGCGGCCAGCTACCCCGAGGACCTCTGCACCGACGTGTTCATCAACATGCGCAGGCTCGGCAGCAGGCGTCCCGTCGTGGCGCTCGACCACCTGATCCACGAGGTGCTCGACGACCGCAAGCCGATGGCGTGGCACGAGCTGGGGAAGACCCCGGCGTCGCTGCGGATCGTGGCGACGGACGCGGGTGACCTCAGCCCGCACACCCTGGAGGGGATGGAGACGGTCGCGGACTGGCGGCTGGCGCTGCGGGCGAGCGCGTCGATCCCGCTGCTCTGCGGCCCACCGGTCTCCTACGGGGGGCGCCGCTGGGTGGACGGGTCGGTGGGCGAACCGCTGGCGATGGCGCGGGCGCTGCGCGGCGGGGCCACCCACGTGCTCGTCGTGCTCTGCCGCGGCACCGACGACCTGCACCCCGACGCCGACGCGGGGCTGTCGCTCTGGGCCCGTGCCCTCGACAGGGTGGTGCCGGGGCTGGGCACGGTCGCGCAGGGATCCCGCCGCTACGGCGCCGACCTGCGGCTGGTCACCGATGCCGCCCATCCCGACCGTGGCCCCGGGCACCTGGCGGCGATCGGGCCTTCCCGGTCGGTCGGCATGGGCTCCCTGTGCGTCGATCCGGCGCTGGTGGGGGAGGCGGTGCGGGTCGGAGACGAGTCCGTCGTCGCGGCTATCGAGTCGGTCGCGGCACAGAGGCGCGACCTCGACCCCGCCTGATCCGCTTCCGGCGGATAACGTCGGTGGCATGGAGTCAGGGGAGCGGCCGCGCGCGGCCGTCATCGTCACGGGCAGCGAGCTTCTGACGGGATCGATCACCGACCGCAACGGCCCGTGGCTCGCTCGTGAGCTGGGCGAGCTCGGCTTCCAGGTTGCGCACGTGCTGCTCGTCGGCGACCGTCCCGACGATCTCGACGCCGCACTGCGGTTCGCCGTCAACTCGGGCTGCGTGCTGGTCGTCACGAGCGGGGGCCTCGGGCCCACGGCCGACGACCTGACCGCCGAGGTGGTGGCGTCCTTCGCGGGTGTCGACCTGGTGCTGGACGACGACATGCGCGAGCACATCGCCGGCATCCTTCGACGCGGCTGGGCGGCCCGTACCGAGTTCTCCGCGACGGCGATCGAGGAGGCCAACCGCAAGCAGGCGATGGTGCCGCGCGGTGCCCTGGCGCTGCCCCCGGTGGGCACGGCGCCGGGGCTGGTGGTGCCCCGGCCGGGCGGGCCCCTCGTGGTGGTGCTGCCCGGGCCGCCCCGCGAGCTGCAGGGGATGTGGCCGACCGCGCTCGAAGCGCCGCCGTTCCGGGAGCTGCTCGCCGGCGTGCCTGCGGCGGAGACCCGGTCGTTGCGGTTCTTCGGGCTCCCCGAGTCCGAGATCGCGGCGACGCTGCGCGAGTTCGACGCCGAGATGGATCTGTCCGGGGTGGAGGTCACCACCTGTCTGCGCCGCGGGGAGTTGGAGGTGGACCTGCGGCCGAAGCCTGGTGCCGCGGTCTTCGCGTCCGAGCTGCACGGCGCTCTCGCGGCCCGGCACGCGAAGCACCTGGTCAGCGACGACGGCTCCACCACCGACGAGCTGCTCGCCCGTGCGCTGCTGGAGCGTGGCTGGACCGTCGCGACGGGCGAGTCGTGCACGGGCGGGATGCTCGCGTCGCGGCTGGTCGACCGGCCCGGCTCCTCCGCGTACGTCGCCGGCGGTGTCGTGGCCTACTCGAACACCGCGAAGACGCAGTTGCTCGGCGTGCCGGCGGAGATGATCGAGGAGCACGGAGCGGTGTCGCCCGAGGTGGCGCGGGCTCTCGCCGACGGCGCACGGGAGCGGTTCGGAGCCGACGTCGGCGTCGGGATCACCGGTGTCGCCGGCCCCGACGGCGGCACGGAGGCGAAGCCGGTCGGCTATGTCTGCTTCTGCGTCACCACCGGCGACGGTCTCGTGCTGGCGCGCGATCCGCGCCTTCCGGGCGGGCGTTCCGACGTGCGGGAGCGCTCGACGGACCTCGGGATGCACCTGTTGCTGCGAGCGGCCGCCCCGCGCCGGGCGGAGTGATCGCGCTCCGAGTGGCCGACCGGTCTCTCCGCACCTACATTGCAACTTCCCGGTGGTGATCGCTCTGGCAGCCCGGCCCGTCGGGGGTCGGTCCGGCCGCCGTCGTCGTCGGCGGCGACCGGACCTGAGGCAGGGATCAGCCCACGGGGCGTCAGCGCAGCGGGCGGAAGAACGTGCGCAGCTCGTCCACGAAGACCTCGGGCTGTTCCAGCGAGGCGAAGTGGCCGCCCGTCTTCGGTTCGCTCCAGTGCCGCAGGTCGGTGTAGCGCCGCTCGATCCAGTGCCGGGGCAGCCGCACGAGCTCCTGCGGGAACTGGGTGACGCCGGTAGGCACCGGCACCTCGTCCAACCGCCGCCGTTTGAAGCTCTCCCAGTACAGCCGCGCCGAGGACGCGCCGTTGCCGGGAAGCCAGTAGAGCATGACGTTGTCGAGCAGCCGGTTGCGTGAGATGACGTTCTCGGGATGGCCCGCGCAGTCCGTCCAGTCCCAGAACTTCTCCACGATCCAGGTGCACTGCGCCGACGGCGAGTCGAGCAGGCCGTAGCCGATCGTCTGCGGCCGGGTGGACTGCTCGCTGGAGTAGCCCGTGCCGAGCTTCTGGAAGCTCTCGCGCGCGGCGAAGGCCTCTTTCTCCGCGACCGTGAGCGGCTGGGCCTCGGCGTCCGGCGGGCGCTCCGCGAGCGGCATCGTCAGGTGGATGCCGACGAGGCTCTCCGGGGCGCCCGTGCCCAGGGCAGAGGTGATCAGCGAGCCCCAGTCGCCGCCCTGAGCGCCGTAACGGTCGTAGCCGAGCCGGTCCATGAGCTGCGCCCACGCCGTGGCGATCCGCTCGATGCCCCACCCGGGAACCGTGGGCTTGGCGCTGAAGCCGTAGCCCGGCAGCGACGGCACGACGAGGTGGAACGCGTCGCGGGGGTCGGGCGGGCTGGTCAGGGCCTCGATCACGTCCAGGAACTCGACGACCGAGCCGGGCCAGCCGTGGGTTAGCAGCAGCGGCAACGCGCCGGGATGCGGGGAGCGAGCATGGATCAGGTGCACCTCGACGGTGTCGTCACCGCCGCCGTCGAGTCCGGTGCGAAACTGCGGGAGCGCGTTGAGCTCGGCCTCGCAGCGCCGCCAGTCGTACTCGCGGGCCCAGTAGCTACAGAGTTCGCGGGCGTAGTCCAGCGGCACGCCCTGAGTCCAGCCCGGCGAGGTGGCCGGTTCGGGCCAGCGGGTGCGGGCTATCCGCTCCCGCAGGTCGTCCAGCTCGGTCTCGGGGACCTCGACTCGGAACTCGCGCATGCCTAGAGCTGTACCCCACGGGTGAGGGCGCCGTCGACGACGAGATGCGTACCGGTGATGAAACTTGCCCGGGGGCTCGCCAGCATGATGACGCCGTAGGCGATCTCCTCCGGGGTGGCCATCCGGCCGGTGGGGTTGAGCCCGAGCGCCTGGGCGAAGAACTCCGGGTCGTTCTGGTCGAGGCTGTGCCAGACGCCGCCCTCGAAGTACGTGTTGCCGGGCGAGACGGCGTTGGCGCGCACCTTCCCGGCGAGCTGGAACGCGAGCCCGGACGTGTAGTGCACGAGCGCCGCCTTCATCACGCCGTACGCGCCCGCCGCGAAGTCGACCTCCCGGCCGGAGACGCTCGACACCGCGACGATGGAGCCGACGCCGCTCGCCTCGAGGTGCGGGAGGGCCGCGTCGACCGTGCGCACGGTGTGCATGAGATCGACCTCGAAGCTCGGCTTCCAGTGCTCCGGGCCGGGGCCGATCGAGAGGGCGCTCACGTTGGCCACGACGATGTCGATGCCGCCGTAGTGCTGCGCCGATGCGGCCACCCATGCGGTGAGGGCGTCGGCGTCGGCGACGTCGAGTGCGGTGCCGGTGACGTCGTGGCCCGCGCCGCGCAGTTCCGCCTCGACCTTGGCGACATCGGCTTCGGTGCGCGCGCAGAAGGCGACCTTGGCGCCCTCGGTGGCCAGGCCCTCGACGACGGCGCGGCCGATGCCCTTCGTGCCGCCGGTGACCAGTGCGATCCGGCCTGTCAGCTGTAGATCCATCGGAGGTCCTTCCTCAGTGTCGCGGCACTAAAGGCCGCGGGCCTGGTCACGCAGATGGCGGTGCATGCCCCCGTACGCCTCTGCGCCGGGCAGCAGCGCCTTCTCGATCTTGGTGACCGCGCTGTAGTTGGTGTCGCAGACGTTCGCCAGCGGTGACCGGCTGACCTGGGTGAGCAGCTGGTAGGCGTCGAGCGGGTCGAGCCCGTAGAGCTCGCCGAGCCAACCGACCATGCCGACCTGGCTGGCCCGCCAGGCGTCCTCCAGCGGCCGGGACGAGCCGACGACGGCGTAGTGGTCGTCGTGCTCCAGCCGGGGCCACGCCGGCGCGGTGTTGATGGGCGCTCCGCCGGCGCTGCGCTGCCCGCCCTTGATCAGCTCCACGATCAGCGTGACGTTCATGGCGCCCTCGACCGCGGTGCCGCAGCTCTCGCCCTCGCCCTGGCGGTAGTGGCCGTCGCCGACGGAGAACAGGGCACCTTCGACGTTCACGCCGAGGAAGCAGGTGGTGCCTGCCCGCATCTCGGGGGTGTCCATGTTGCCGCCGAAGGTGTCGGGCACCAGGCTCGAGCGGACCTCCCGCCCGGGCGGCGCCACGCCGACGGTGCCGAGCATCGGTGCGAGCGGCAGCTCGATCTCGAGCTGCGAGCGCTGGGCCTCGAAGAGCACGGTGCCCCGGGCGCGGTCGAGCTGGTAGATCCAGGTCTGCTCGGGGAGCGGCTCGTTCAGCAGGGCGGTGCGGTCGGTGCCGGTGAGCGCGCCGAAGAACGGGATGGTGGTCGACGCCCCCCAGTCCCGTGCCGGGGTGAGGTCGACGATGTGTAGCGCGAGCGTGTCGCCCGGCTCCGCGCCCTCGACGTAAAACGGCCCCGTCTGCGGGTTCACCTGGGTCATGTCCAGCACCTGCGACGGCTTGTCAGAGGTGCGCTGCAGCCGTCCGGAGAAGGCGTCCTCCGTCCACAGCCGCAGCACGGTGCCGGGCGTGATGCGGTGGGTGGGTGCAACCCCACCGAATGTCCATGCGTACTGCTCGGGCTCGGGGCGGAACTCGACGACGTCCACGAGGGGTGATCGTCGTGTCAACGACTACTGACGCGCAAGTCCCAGGAGGTTACGGAGCGGCCGGCAGGGCACGACCGTCACGGCTGGGCCGGAAGCAGACGCAACGGCGGCGTCCCCGGCCTCACCGGTGACGTCTCAGTTCTGTCCGAGCTGCCAGGTCGCGAGGCGGCGGCTGCGCAAAGCGGCGATCAGGAACACGATCCCGAGCAGCGCGGTCGCGACCGCGATCGCCGGGACGATACCGGCATACAGCATCAGTAGCGCCCCCGCGATCGCCCCGACGAGCAGCATCGCGACGGCGAGGATCCGGCGCGCGGCCCTGACCCGGCCGGTCGTGCCGCGGTCCGCCACGATGCCGACCATCGTCATCGTGATCACGGTGGTGGTCAGGTCCGGGACCCCGAGACGGCGCACGGTCGTGTTCTGGAGGCCCATGGCGATGGCCAGGATCGCGGCGACGACCACGGCGCTCGGCGTGTCGGGGGCGCCGGGACGCACGATTGCGACGACGAGGGCGGCCAGGAGCAGCCCGAACTCGATCGCCGCGGTATTGCGCACCAGCCGGCCACGGTGGCCGTACCACCGCTCGACGTGCCGCCGTCCGACGAACACCGCGAGGAGAAACCCCACCAGGGCCGCCACGGAGGCAGCCAGCGAGAACCCCGGCGCCCCCGCGATCGCGAACCCCACGATCAGCACGTTGCCGGTCATGTTGGCGACGAAGATCCTGCCGAGGCCGAGCAGGCTGACCGCGTCCAGCACGCCCGTCGTCAGGGTGAGCACCAGCAAGAGCAGCGGCAGCGGGCCGTCCGTCTCGTGGCGCGCGAGCTCGGTCCACAGCCGCGACCCGGCGCTCGCCATTCCACCTCCTCGGTACCCGACGGGACCACCCCGCGCCGGCACCGGGCGAACAGGACCTTCCTCGCACCCGTGCCGTCTGTTCTCATCGTTGTCCACGGGCGGCGCCGAGGTCGACGAGTGTGCGCGCAATGTCCTCCATATGCCCGGGAGGATCAGTCGGGGGCGCCGAGCCGCCGGGAGATCCCCATTGCGGCAGCTCGGACGACCGGGACGAACGCCATGGTGTCGGAGTTGGCGGAGGGCACCACCACCGACAGGGCGGCCACCACGTCGCCTCGCGGGCCTCGCACCGGCGCCGCGACCGAGGTGGCGACCAGCTCGACGTGGCCGGCGGTGACCGCCACGCCCGTGCGGCGGACTTCGGCGAGCGCCCGGCGCAGGTCCTCGGGGTCGCACAGCGTGCGATCCGTGTAGCGCTTGAGGGCACCGGCGAGCACCCTCTCCTGCAGTTCGGCCCCGCCGAAGGCGAGCAGGACCTGCCCGACGCCCGTGGCGTGCAGCGGAAGCCGGCCTCCGACGCGCGTGAGGACGCGCACGGCGCCGCGCCCCGACAGCCGTTCCAGGAACACCGCCTCGTCGCCGTCGAGCACCGCGAGCTGCACGTTCTGCCTGGTCACCTCGTAGAGGTCCTCCAGGAACGGCATGGCCGTCTCGCGCAGCCCCAGTCCGCGGGGGGCGAGCGCGCCCACCTCCCAGAGCCGCAGCCCGACGCGGTAGCGGCCATCGGTGGCGCGTTCCAGAGCACCCCACTCGGCGAGCTCGCCGACGATGCGGTGCGTGGTGGTCAGCGGGAGCGCCGTGCGTCTGCTGATCTCGGTGAGCGTGAGCTCGGGGCGCTCGGCGCTGAACGCGGCGAGCACCTGGAGAACACGGGCGGTGACCGACTGTGCCATCGCGTGCCAGTCTGCCTCGGGCTTCCGGTGAGCGGAAGCGGAGTCGAGCGCCTGCAGGTCGGTAGGCCAGTCTTGCCCGTATGCGAACGCAGGTCGGGATCATCGGAGCCGGACCGGCAGGGCTACTGCTGTCCCACCTCCTGGCCCGGGCCGGGATCGACTCGGTGGTGCTGGAGGCGCGCAGCCGCGACTACGTCGAGCGCCGGGTGCGGGCGGGCGTGCTGGAGCACCCCACGGTGGAGCTGTTGCGCGAGGTCGGGCTCGCCGAGCGCCTCGACCGGGAGGGGATGCCTCACGACGGCATCTCCCTGCGCTTCGACGGCGGTGACCACCGCATCGACTTCGCCGACCTGGTCGGGCGCGGCATCACCGTCTACGGCCAGCAGGAGGTCGTGAAGGACCTCATCGCCGCCCGGCTACGCGACGGCGGGGACCTCCGGTTCGAGGTGTCGGACGTGACGCTCGACGGGCTCGCCGACGCACCCGTGATCGGCTTCACCGATGCCGACGGACAGCGGCAGGAACTGCGGTGCGACGCCGTGGCCGGCTGCGACGGCTTCCACGGCATCAGTCGCGGCACGTTCGAGCCGCAGATGTTCGACCGCGAGTACCCGTACGCCTGGCTGGGGATCCTCGCGAAGGCCGCTCCGACGCAGCACGAGCTCGCCTACGCCAACCACCCGCGCGGGTTCGCGCTGTATTCGATGCGCAGCCCCGAGATCACCCGGCTCTACCTGCAGGTGCCGCCGGACACGGACGCGGGTGCCTGGTCGGACGCGCGGATCTGGGACGAGCTGGGCGTCCGGCTCGCCGCCGACGGCTTCACCCTCAACGAGGGGCCGCTCATCGAGAAGAGCGTCACCGGCATGCGCAGCGTCGTGGCGGAGCCGATGCGCCACGGCCGGCTCTTCCTGGCGGGCGATGCCGCACACATCGTGCCGCCCACAGGCGCGAAGGGGATGAACCTCGCCATCGCCGACGTGCGCGTGCTCGCCGAGGCCCTGACCGACTACCTCCGCCGCGGCGACGAGTCCGGGGTGGACGCCTACTCCGACACCTGCCTGCGCCGGGTGTGGCGGGCCGAGCACTTCTCCTGGTGGATGACCTCGATGCTGCACGTCTCCCCGGACACCGACCCGTTCGCCCGCCGCCTGCAGCTGTCTCAGCTGCACTACACGGTGACCTCCCGCGCGGCGGCCACCTCCCTCGCCGAGAACTACGTCGGCCTGCCCCATGGAGAGAACCGTTGACCGAACTCGCGAAATCCCAACCCACCACGTCGACCCCGCATCCCGCCGGCTACCGCCCGGCCGCGGAGGGGAACCACCCGTCACTGTCGTTCGGGGGCTACCGGAGCACCGGTCTGCGGGCGCCGTCCCAGGCGCCCGTGGTGCTGCGCCACCGGCTCACCGAGGTGACCGGACCGCTGCTCACCGGCGACATCGGCCCGAACGACAACGACCTGACCACGCAGCACGCCGGTGAGGCGATCGGGCAGCGGATCGTCGTCTTCGGCCGGGTGCTCGACAGCGACGGCCGTGCGGTGCCGAACACACTCGTCGAGGTGTGGCAGGCCAACGCGGCCGGCCGCTACGCCCACGTCGTGGACAACTGGCCCGCACCGCTGGACCCCAACTTCACCGGCGGCGGTCGCGTCGTGACCGACGCCCAGGGCAACTACTCGTTCACCACGATCAGGCCCGGCGCCTACCCGTGGGGCAACCACCACAACGCCTGGCGCCCTGCGCACATCCACTTCTCGCTGTTCGGCCGGTCGTTCACCCAGCGGTTGGTGACGCAGATGTACTTCCCGGACGACCCGCTGTTCGACCAGGACCCGATCTTCAACTCCGTGCCCGACCCCGCTGCCCGCCAGCGGATGGTCTCGACGTTCGACCTGTCGGCCACGCGCCCGGAATGGGCGCTGGCGTACCGATTCGACATCGTCCTCCGCGGCCGCGAGCAGACCCCCTTCGAGGAGCCCCATGAGTGAGCTGCTGACCCCGTCGCAGACCGTCGGTCCGTTCCTGAGCCTCGGGCTCACCTGGCTGGAGGGGCACCTCGTCGTGCCGCAGGGCACGCCCGGGGCGATCCGGATCTCCGGGGTTCTCACCGACGGAGCAGGCGCACCGGTCGTGGACGGGCTCGTCGAGACGTGGCAGGCCGACGCCGACGGTCGCTTCGACCACCCGGACGACCCGCGGGGCGCGACGGGCTCCGGGTTCCGCGGCTTCGGGCGCTGCGCGACGGACGGGGAGGGCCGCTTCGAGATCCTCACCGTCAAGCCCGGCGCGATCGGTGACGGCCAGGCGCCCCACATCGACGTCACCGTGCTCGCGCGCGGCCTGCTCGACCGGGTAGTGACGAGGATCTACTTCCCGGACGAGGCCGCGGCCAACGCCGCTGACCCACTGCTCGCCTCGCTCCCGCCGGAGCGGGCGGGCACGCTGGTGGCTCGGGATGCGGGCCCGGACGAGCTGCGCTTCGACATCCGCCTACAGGGCGCCGGGGAGACCGTCTTCCTCTCCGTCTGACGACGTCCGCGACCCCCGGTTGCGCCAGGTGGCGACGATCACTGCACGATGTAGGTATCTCGGGAATCGGAGATCGTCCACATCGTTGCCACAGGTGACGAACAGCGTGGTCATCGACGCCCCTGCGATAACGGGGACCACGAGGTTCGCGCAGCTGTGGGGGGACGTGGTCGAAGTGGCGGGCGCAGCGCTCCCGGTGGGCGCTCCGCTGGGCGGCATGCCGTCCGGGCGAGGGCCGTCGGGGCACGAGCAGCGCCATCCGCTGCTCGTGCAGCTGGCCCGGTACGCGGTGATCGGCGGCCTGGGCACGCTCGTGAACGCTGTGATCTTCCTGCTGTTGCGGACGTGGTGGGACACCATCCCGGCCAACCTGGTGGCCCTCGTCCTGAGCACCGTGGTGAGCACCGAGGCGAACCGCCGGTTCACCTTCGAGGGCGCCCGGGTCCACTGGCTGCGCTCCCACGTGCAGAGCGGCGGCACGGTGTTGTTCTACGTTTTCTACAGCTCCGCGGTGCTGATGCTGCTCGCGGCCACGATCGACTCCCCGACAGCCTGGGAACAGACCGTGGCGGTGGCCGTGGCCAGCGTTCTCGGTGGTCTGGGCCGGTTCCTCGTGCTGCGGTACTGGGTGTTCGAACCGGAGGCCCGCGACGATTCGCGATCGGAAGGCTCCGCGGCGTCGCACCGGGCGGAGCGCGGATCCGAACAGCTGGGCTGACGGTCCCGCCGGTCATCCACGGCAGCTTTCCCGGACGTCGGTGCACCGTCGCTCGTCCCGGCCGACTGCCGGTTCCCAGCCGCACCGGTGGGAATCACAGGGTGATCGGCTTGCCGCGCGTGGCAGCGTTCGAGCGGGACGTGTGCCGATGCATTCGGAAGAAGGGCTGGTTGTGGGGGCTCCTGTACGCCGTTATGACGTCATCGTCGTCGGTGCCGGTACTGCGGGCTGCGTGCTCGCCTCCCGGCTGTCCGAGGACGCCGATGCCCGGGTTCTCCTTCTCGAGGCAGGCGGCCGGGAGCCGTTGGCCGCCGCGGCCGACCCCCGGGCGTGGCCCAGCCTCGCGGGTACCTCCATGGACTGGGGGAACGAGTCGGTGGACGCGCCCGGCATCGGACGGGTGGCGCTGACGCGAGGCCGTGCCCTCGGCGGCTCCTCGGCCATCAACGCGCTGTCCTTCATCCGCGGCCACCGGGCGAGCTACGACGCGTGGGTCACGGCCGGGGCGAACGGCTGGGGGTTCACCGACCTGCTGCCCTACTTCATGCGCAGCGAGCACGCCGCGGGCCGCGATCCTGCGGTGCGCGGCCGGAACGGGCCGTTGAGGCTGTGGTCACCGACCTCGCCGCACCCGCTCACCGAGGCCGCACTGGAGGCAGCTCGCCAGGTCGGGCATCCGATCGCGGACGACATCGACAGCGGCCTGGAGGAGGGGTTCGGCTGGGCCGAGTACACCATCGTCGACGGCAGGCGGGAGAGCGCCGCCGACGCCTATCTGCGGCCGGCGCTCGATCGCCCCAACCTCGACGTGGTCACCGACGCGCTGGTGCACCGGCTGCTGTTCAGCGCCGAGCGCTGTACCGGGGTCGAGTACAGCGTGGGCGGCGACACCGTGACCGTGCAGAGCGGGGGCGAGGTCGTCCTGACGGCCGGCGCGATCGGCACGCCGCAACTGCTGATGCTCTCCGGCATCGGTCCGCAGGCCCACCTGCGTGAGTTCGGGATCGACGTGCTCGCCGACCTCCCCGGGGTGGGCGCCAACTTCCACGACCACCCCATGAGCGGCATCGTCTACCGCTCCGTCCAGCCGGTCGTCGCCTCGACGAGCAACGGCGGGGGCGAGGCCAAGGGCACGATGCGCAGTGCCGCCGCAGCTCCCTGGCCCGACCTGCAGCTCTTCTGCGCGATCGCGCCCCTGTTGAACGACAAGGTGCCGGGCCCGGAGCGGGGAGCGGGCTACACGATCACCGTCTCGCTGATGGCGCCGTTCAGCCGCGGTTCGGTGCGGCTGGCCGGGGCCGTGCCGGGCAGCGCCCCGGTGATCGATCCGGGCTACTACACCGACAGCCGCGACCTCGACGCCGCGGTGGAGGGACTGCGCGCCGCCCGTGAGCTCGGCAACGCCCCCGCCTTCGCGTCCTGGCGGGGTGAGGAGGCCCAGCCGGGCACCGACGTACAGGGCGACGCCGAGCTGCGTGCCTACCTGCGCCGAAGCCTGCACAGCTACTACCACTACGCCGGAACGTGCCGCATGGGCACCGACGACGACGCCGTGGTCGACCCGGAGTTGCGAGTGCGCGGCGTCGAGGGGCTGCGGGTGGCGGACGCCTCGGTGATGCCCACACCGGTCAACGCCAACACCAACGCCACTGTGTACGCGATCGCCGAACGTGCAGCGGAGCTCGTCCGGTCCTGAGAATCGGGCCGTGGGAAGCGGCCCCGGGTCGTGCCCCACGGGCCTGCGCAGTGGTCGAGCCCGTGGTCACCCCGGGCGCGAGCGGCGCACTCCCGGTCGAGACTCGGCGTGCTTGCGGACGGGAGGGGCGAGGGGACCGGTCCCGAGGGACGCCGCGGGCGGACGAGGGGTGGCGGCGTTCACGGCGTCGCCCTCCCTCGTCACACACGGTCCGTCAAAGGTCCTCTGCGTGAACGGCGGCGCGGCCTAGATTGCAGGTATGACTGCCACACAGACCAGCGGCGAGGCATTCGAGTACAAGCCCGTGGCACTGGACGAGCGGATCACGTCCGACGGCTCGTCCCGATGGCCGGTGGAGGCCGGTCGTTACCGCCTGGTCGTCGCTCGGGCATGCCCGTGGGCGAACCGCAGCGTGATCGTCCGCCGGTTGCTGGGGCTGGAGCCCGTGCTGTCGATCGGTCTGGCAGGTCCATTGCACGACGAGCGCAGTTGGCGGTTCCACCTCGACCCGGACAACCGGGACCCGGTGCTGGGCATCGAGTACCTCGGTGAGGCCTACCGCAAGGCCGACCCCGGCTTCGACGCCGGCATCACCGTCCCCGCCGTGGTGGAGATCGCCACCGGGAAGGTGGTGACCAACGGGTTCCAGCAGCTCACCCTCGACTTCTCCACCCAGTGGACCGCCTTCCACCGCGACGGCGCGCCGGATCTCTACCCCGTGGAGCACCGGGCCGAGATCGACGAGATCAACCAGGCGGTGTACGAGGACGTCAACATCGGCGTCTACAAGTGCGGCTTCACGAACAGCCAGGACGCCTACGCGCAGGCCTACCGGGCGTTGTTCGCCCGGCTCGACGTCCTGTCGGAGCGGCTCGAGGCGCGTCGCTTCCTCGTCGGCGACACGATCACCGAGGCCGACATCCGGCTCTGGGTCACGCTCGTGCGTTTCGACGCCGTCTACCACGGCCATTTCAAGTGCAACCGGCAGAAGCTCACCGAGATGCCGGTGCTGTGGGCCTACGCGCGCGACCTGTTCCAGACGCCGGGCTTCGGCGACACGATCGACTTCGAGCAGATCAAGCAGCACTACTACGGCGTGCACACGGACATCAACCCGACCCGGGTGGTGCCCCTCGGCCCGGACGTCCGGAACTGGCTCACCCCGCACGGGCGCGAAGCGCTCGGCGGCCGCCCGTTCGGCGACGGCACCCCGCCCGGTCCGCCGCCGGAGGGCGAGCGGGTGCCTGCGATCAGCTGAGCAACTCGTAATCGACGCCCGCGGCGTCGTAGGTGGTGGCGGCGCGCCGATCGAGGGTCAGCAACACGGCGCCGGCCCGCGCGGCGGACAGAGCGACCACGAGGTCGTAGACGGCGCCGCCGAGCACGGCGGTGTTCTCCGCCACCTGCAGGACATCGGCGGAACGAGCGCCGGCGAGCCGTGACGTCGACGGGGGAAAGTGCCCGTCGAGAAACGACGTGACGAGCCGCGCGGGAACCCGCCGCGGCGGCGGCAGCCTCGTCAGGACCGAGAAGGTCTCGATCAGCACATGCTCGACCACGGCGTCGACTCGGCCGATCGCTGCCACGGCGAGCGGATGCTCGGTGTGCCACCTGGCGAATGCGGCGACCAGGACCGAGGTGTCACACGTGATCACCGACGGGTGCGTTCGAGGACGTGGCGCACCTCGTCGGGCGTCAGGGACGGGGCATCGTCCCCCGGAACCTCGGCCGCCAGGAAACCGTCGCGCTCGACGAGCTCCATCGGCGCGGAGACCGGTTCGATCACGATCCGCCCGTCGCGCTCGACGATCTCCAGTTCCTGACCGGGCTCGAGTGCGGCTGCCTGGCGCAGCTGCTTCGGGATCACCACGCGGCCGGCTCCGTCGATGGTAGTGCGCATGGTAGGAATCTACCATTCGTGGTGGGCCTGTGATTGGCCTCGCTGTCCCCCGCCCCCCGCGCGGCGGCTCGCGGGGGAAGGATGGCGTGCGATGCCGAGCCGATCACGCTTCCTCCTGCCCGCGAGGCCCGGGCGCGCCCGGGCCTGTTCCCTCGCCGCACTGCTGGCCGCCACGATGGCCGCAGTCACCGCGCTGCCCGCCGCCGCAGCACCGCCCGCCCCGGCGCCGCCGCTCACCGGCGCGAACCTGGGCGCAGACCGGCTGCCACGCTGCGCTGCCGTCGTCGACGCGATGAGCCCGCGCGACAAGCTCGCGCAGCGGCTCATGGTGGGCGTCGACGCCTCCGACCCGGCCACCACCGCCGAGACCGTGCGCGCCACACAGGTGGGCGGCATCTTCGTCGGCGACAACCCCACCCAGCTGCTCACCAACCAGGCTCTGCGCGGGGTGCAGGCGATGGCCCGGATCCCGCTCGCCGTCTCCGTGGACGACGAGGGCGGGCGCGTGCAGCGCATCGACGCCCTGGACGGCAACATGCCCAGCGCCCGGGTGATGGCCGCGCAGATGACGCCGGCGCAGGTGAAGGAACAGGGCCTCGAGCGGGGTCGTGAGCAGCTCGCCCGCGGGATCACGATGGATCTCGCCCCGGTCGTCGACATGGGTAACCAGCCGGCGAACGCGGTGATCGGGGACCGCTCCTTCAGCACCGACCCCGACACGGTCGCGACGTACGCGGCCGCCTTCGCCGAGGGCGAGCGCGAGGCGGGTGTGTTCACCGTGCTCAAGCACTTCCCCGGCCACGGCCGTGCCGTCGGAGACTCGCACAAGGGCAAGGCCACCACCCCGCCGCTCGACCAGCTGCGGACCGACGACCTGCGCCCCTACGCCACCCTCCTGGGCCCCGGGGGACCGCTCGCCGACGGCCGCACGGGCGTGCTCGTCGGGCACCTGGACGTGCCGGGGCTCACCACCGACCTGCCCGCCACGCTCACGCCCGCGGCCTACCACCTCCTGCGCACCGACTACGGGTTCGACGGTCTCGTGCTCACCGACGACCTGGGCGCCATGAAGGCCATCACCGACACCTTCGACCTGCCCACGGCCGTCGAACGAGCCCTGACCGCGGGCGCCGACATGGCGTTGTGGTCGAGCGGCGGGCGCGTCACCCCGGTGCTGGACCGGCTGGAACAGGACCTGCAGGCGGGCCGCATCGACCCCGCGGCGAACGATGCCGCGGTGACGCGGGTGCTGAAGGCCAAGCAGGTCTGCTCCTGATCGGAGCGCCCCGTACGACTCGGCCCGTCGCACGACGGGCCGAGTCGCCGGCTGCTCGCTAGCGGTGCGATCCCGTCTTCGCCATACCGCGCTGCACGGCGTCGGCGAGGTAGGGGCGCAGGCGCGTGGGGTCGATGATCGAGTGCACCGACCCGACCCGCTGCGCCCGCTCCACGCTGTGCGCGGTGTCGAACTCGTCGGCCACCTGCCCGAGCATCTCCGACCGCACGCCGGGACGCAGGGCCGCGAGCTCCGAGGTGAGCCGGGCGGCCTCGGACTCGGCGCCGGCCTGCCGGGCCTCCGCGATGCGCCCCTCGAGATCGGAGATGCGCCGGTCGGCGGCGGTCCGCTTGTTCACCTCGCCCGCGAACACGACGGCTGCGGCGGGCGCCCCGCCGAGCACCGATGCGTAGGACCCCTCGACGGCGGCGATCTCCATGCTGTCGTTCAGCGTTCCGGAGAACACGACGAAGGCACCGCCGTGGTAGCGGGAGACCACGCAGAACACGATCGGGCCGTCGAAGTTGACCACGGCCCGGCCGATCTCGGCGCCGTACTCCAGCTGCAGCTGGCGCAACGACTCCGGTGACCCGTCGAAGCCGGAGAGGTTGGCCAGGATCACCAGCGGCCGGTTCCCGCTGGCCGCGTTGATCGCCCTGGCGGTCTTCTTCGACGACTTCGGGAACAGCGTGCCGGCTGTGAACGTCGTGGGCCCGTCCACCGGCGGGCGCCCGCGGCGGGGGAGTGGACGCGACTCGATGCCGAGCAGCGCGATCGGCTGCCCGCCCAGGTGCGCGTCGAGCACCACCACGCCCTCGGCGTCGATCATGTCGACCCAGCGCTCCAGCGTCGGGTGGTCGGAGTCGGCCACCGCGTAGAGCAGCGAGCGGATGTCGAACGGCTTCTTGCGCCCCGGGTTGGCCGTGAACACCTCGCCCACGCTGGTGAAGTCGCAGCCGGGACCGGAGTGCGGAGAGTCGCTGATGTCGCGGTCCACCGGGTCGGCCGTGAGTGCGGGGCGGGGGAACCGCTCGCCGGGCGCCCGGTAGGTGTGGGCGTAGTGCGTGAGCAGCACGTCCACCGCGCCGGACAGGTCGGGCGCCCAGTACTGCGCCTGCCCGTTCGGGCCCATGATCCGGTCGTAGCCGCCGATCCCGAAGTTGTCCTCGGCGCTCACGCCGCCCGAGTAGTCGAGGGACTGCTTGCCGGTGAGCACCATCGCGCTGTCCGGCGTCATCACGAGGATGCCCTTGGTGTGCATGAGCATCGTGGCCTCGGCGTTCCAGTACGGCTGGGCGCCCACGTTGATGCCCGTGACGACGACGTTGATCTCGCCGCCGTCCTGCGTGAACTCGATGATCCCGCGCAGCACCCGGGAGATCCAGTCCATGTTCTCCGTGCCGGAGTCCATCGCGATCTTGGCCCCGGCCGACACCGCGAACCACTCGATGGGCGCGTCGAAACGACGGGCCAGCTCGATCGCGGCGAGCACGCGCCGGCACTCCGGTTCGGCGAGCGCACCGAGCGCCTTGGTCGGGTCGCCGATCAGGACCACCCTGGTCATGCCCTCGGGGTAGCGCTGCGACGGGGTGGTGACGGTGCCGAGCACGATGTTGGCGGTGTTGCCGCCGGGAGCGCGGTCGACCACGACCGGGGCACCGTCGGGATCGAGGTCGTACTCGGTGAACACCCCCCGCACGGCTTCGGCCGCTCGTGCGTCGGCACCGCGGCGGTCGGGATCACGCAGCAGCATCGGGACCAGCTCGTATGGGTAGACCGCCCCGCGGCGCCGGGCCCGGATCACCTTCTGTGCGTAGGCGTCCAGCTCCCGCAGCGGAGCGGTCGGCGGCTCGGTGACCTGGACGGTGAGGCCGGCGCCCGGTGGGCGGGACATCCGCAGCAGGAGGTCGCGCGGCTCGCTGTCGCCGTCCCCGCCGGAGTGGCGGAACTGCACCAGCACCTGCTCCAGGCCGAGCCCCTCGGTGCGCGGGGCCAGCACCCGGATCACCGAGTCCACCTCGTCGACGGGCACCTCGACCACGGGCCAGACGTAGAGCAGCACCCGGTTCCAGTCCACCCTGGCGTCGCCGGGATCGGTGGCCCGCGCCGAGCGCATGGCGTCCAGGCAGGCGTCGAGCACGTGTTCCAGCTGCGGCAGCGCGCGAATGCGGCCCCGCTCGTCGCGCAGCACCGTCAGCTCGCGGACGTCGGACAGCGCGATCAGCCTGCGGTCACCGGGCACGTCCTTGCCGACCGCGCGGAAGAGGTGCACGTCGATCGGCGAGGGCAGCCTGGTCAGCTCGAACCCGGAGAGCCTCCAGAGGCCGAGCCGCTCGGCGACCATCGGGTGCAGCCCGCGCAGTGTGCGGTCCTCGACGGGACGGCGGTCGGTGGGGTCGGGCCGGAACGTGAACCACGCCGAGCGCTCGTCGCCACCGGGCCTGCGCACCGCGACGGCCACGCGCGCGAGCCGGTTGGGCAGCCTGCCCAGCATCGCGCTGATCTTCTCCGCGGACCGCTCGGGGTCGGCGTCGGGCGCCTCGCCTGCGATGACGTAGAGGTCGAGCAGCACGGTGCAGCTGTCGGGCAGCTGCGAGATGATCCGCCGCAGGTCGCCCTGCACGGCCATCGGATCGCCCGCGGGTGGTGCGTCCGGCGCGGTGTGCACCGTGGTGGCGAGCACCATCTGCTCGAGATGCGCGGCCTGGTCGGGGCCGAGGTCGTCCACCCGGTCGAGGGGTCGCGCGCCGTCCTTGAGCGAGTAGGTGGCGGTGAGCAGCGGCCGTCCGCCGCGGTCCTCGAGCCGCACGTCGGTCAGCGTCCGCCCGCGGTAGTACCGCCGCGTCATCACCTCGAGCATCGCCGCGTGGTGCTGTTCGCCGAACACACCGAGGATCGGTTCTGCTGCCGCGACGATCGTGTCGATCTGCCCCGCGCGCACGGCGGGGTCGTCGGACAGCCGGTCGAGCTCGGCGCGCACTTTCGCCTGGCCCGCCGCGCGCTCGGCGGCGATCACCGGCTCGTCGAAGCAGGTGTAGCGGACGCGGCGGGCGAACCCGCCGACGACGGGGTGCCGCAGCTGGGTGGCGCGGACCAGGCGGTCGAGGGTGTGCTGGTACTCCTCACGCGTCGACTCCGGCAGCGAGCCCGGGTGCAGCAGCCGCCACTGCAGCAGCTCCAGCACCACCGGGACGTGGGCGGTGGCCCGGCGGTGGGCGAGGAACATCCGGTACAGCGCGCTGTTCAGGGCGTCGGCGGAGACCGGGGCGGCCGGCGTCAGGTCCGGCACGCCGTAGTGCGCGAGCGCGCGGCGCAGCTTCTCCCGGAACGACTCCGGCAGGCCCTCGGCGTCGGCGTCGCGCGAGCGCAGGTAGGCGTGCAGGAACTCCTGCGGGTTGCGGGCCTCCTCGCCCGCGGGGTCGATCTGCTGCGTCTCGTCCTCGGGGCCCCGGCGGTTGCGCGACAGCGCGCACAGGTCGGCGAAGATGCGCAGCACGGCCGTCTCGCCTGCGAGCACGCGGGCGTCGTCCGGGGGGAGCGCGTTCCGGGCCGAGGAGAGGGCCGCCAGCAGCGGGCGGGCATCGCGCTCGTCGATGTCGAAGCCGAGCACGAGGAACCGCAGCGACATCAGCGCGTCCGCGGCCACAGCGGCGGCGTCGGCCCCGACCGCGGGCGGCCCGGCCAGCCCGGAGAGGTCGGCGCGCTCACCGTCGCCCGCGCCCGCCGCGTCGGCGTCGGGCTCCAGGCGGACGAGCTTCGTGCCGCCCTCCACCTGCGTGTTCGGGGCGACGAGGATCTCGCAGACCCGTCCGGCCACGGGCGCGCGCAGGGCCGTCTCGAGCTTCATGCTCTCCACGACCGCCACGACGTCACCCGCCTCGACGACGTCGCCGGGCTTGATCGGGATCGACACCACCATCGCAGGCGCGGGCGCGCGGACCAGTCCGGCCTCGCCGCCGGAGATGCGGTGCACCGCGCCGTCGACCTCGACGAGGTAGTCGGAGCCCTGCGGCACCGACAGCACCGCGAACGTCTGCCCGGCGACCGTGAGCTTGCGCTCGAAGCGTCCGGTGCGGTCCGCGTCGACGTCCACGACATGGCCGTCGAGCTCCACGCGATAGCGGTTGCCCCGGGCCTGGGCCACGCGCAGCCGGTAGGACTGGCCCGCGGCGCGCACGTCCACCTGGTGCCAGGTCTCGTGCCCCACCTCGGGGCGGCCGCGCTCGGCGGAGGCGAAGAGCCGGTCGCGCTGGCGTGCCACGTGCGCGTCCTGCGCCTCCACGGCCGTGGCGAGCAGTGCGACATCGAGCCGCCGAGGCGGGGAGTAGCCGTTCGCCATCATGGCGTCGAGCCAGGTGGTGTCGGTGTCGCCGGAGAGGATCTCGGGGCGGTCCAGCAGGTCGAGCAGGAACGCCTTGTTGGTGGTGCCGCCGTCGATCACGGCGGCGGTCTGGCGCAGCGCCCGCGACAGCCGGGCCCGCGCCTCGCCCCGGTCGCGGCCCCACGCGATCACCTTGGCGATCATCGAGTCGAACTGCGGCGGGATCAGGTCGCCGGAGCAGACGCCGGTGTCCACCCGGATCCCGGGCCCGCTGGGCAGGGCCAGGTGCTCGATGCGCCCCGGCGCCGGTGCGAAGCCCTGCTCCGGGTCCTCCGCCGTCAGCCGCGCCTCGATCGCGTGCCCACGGGCGGGTGGGGCCTCCGGCGCGATGTCGGCGAGCCTGCCGCCCGCGGCGACGTGCAGCTGCAGCTTGACGATGTCCATGCCCGTGGTGGCCTCGGTGACCGGGTGCTCTACCTGCAGCCGCGTGTTGACCTCGAGGAACGACAGCAGCCGCTCCCCGGGCTCGTAGAGGAACTCGACGGTGCCGGCGTTCACGTAGCCCGCCGCCCGGACGAGCTCGGCCGCGGACGCGCGCAGGATCGCCTCCTGCTCCGCGTCGAGCGCGGTGGAGGCGGACTCCTCGATCACCTTCTGGTTGCGCCGCTGCACCGAACAGTCGCGGACCCCGAGCGTCCACACGTCCCCGTCGGCGTCGGCGATCACCTGCACCTCGACGTGCCGCCCGCCGCGGATCGCGCGCTCCAGGAAGACCGTGGCATCTCCTGCCGTCTTCGACGCCTCGGAGCTCGCCCGCTCGAAGGCCTCCTCGAGCTGCTCGGGCGAGTCGACGCGGCGGATGCCGCGGCCACCACCTCCGGCGGTGGCCTTGACCATCAGCGGGTAGCCGATCCGCTCCGCGTGCTCCCGCGCGGCGGCGACGTCGGCCACCGCGCCGCCGCTCCACGCGGCCAGCGGCACGCCGACCTCCTCGGCCAGCTTCTTCGCGGCGATCTTGTCGCCGAGCCGCTCCATCACCTCGGGCGACGGGCCGATGAACACGATGCCCAGCTCGCGGCACAGGCGTGCGAAGTCGGCCTTCTCCGACACGAAGCCCCAGCCCGGCCACACCGCGTCGGCCCGCGCCTCCCGCAGCGCACGCTCCAGCTCCGCGTGGTCGAGGTACGGGCTCGCGGCGAAGGCCTGGTCCGGATCGTCCGGCCCGATCAGCACCGCCTCATCGGCCTCGCGGACGAACATCGCGTGCCGGTCCACCGCCGTGTACAGCGCGATCGTGCGCAGCGCCCGCCGGTCGCCTAGGGATTCGGGAGATCCGGGTGATGAGACCTCTGCGTTCCACTCCCGTACCGCATTGATCAACCGCATTGCCGGTTCCCCGCGGTTGACGATGACGACCCGGTGGAACGACTGATCCGTCACATCTGCTCACTCTCGTCACTGGTGCCACGGCCCCTCCCGCGGCAGTACCGGCGGGGACCGTAGCGCCTGGAACTCCCGGCCCGGGCCCACCCAACTCGACCTCCCGCTGTCGCACAACCGACGAGCGGGTAACCCCCCGAGTGAGCGGCATTGCATGATGCTCGGGTGCTGACGGTGACCCACGGTGACCTGACCTTCGACGTCCACGAGCACGGTTCGGCCGATGGTGTCCCGGTTCTGCTGCTGCACGGATTCCCACAGCGTGGCACGGCATGGGACGCCGTCGCGGACCGGCTCGCCTCGGCAGGCTTCCGGACGCTCGCGCCCGACCAGCGCGGCTATTCGCCGTGCGCCCGCCCGCGGGGCAGGCGTGCTTACCGGATGTCCGGTCTCGTCCTCGACGCGCTGGCCGTCGTCGACTCCCTGGTCGGCCCGGCGGGCCGCGTGCACCTCGTCGGGCACGACTGGGGCGCCGCGGTCGCCTGGTCACTGGCCGCGCGCCACCCCGGCCGCGTCCGTTCGCTCACCGCCATCTCGGTGCCGCCGCCCACCGTGTACGTCCGCTCTCTGTTCACCACCAGGCAGGCGCTCGCGTCCTGGTACATCTACGCGCTGCAGCTTCCGTTCCTGCCGGAGCGTTTCCTCGGCGCGGGCGGGCGTCCGTTCTCCCCGCGGCTCGTGGCCGCCCTGCGGCGCTCCGGCCAGTCCCGGCCCGCCGCGGAGCGGGACGCGGCGGCACTCGCCGACCCGGGGGCGCTGACCGCCGCGATCAACTGGTACCGAGCCTTGCTGACCGGCCCCTTCTCCGACCGCACCCCGCCCGTGCAGGTGCCCACCCTGTTCGTCTGGAGCGACGGCGACACGGCCATCACCCGACAGTCCACGGAGCTGACGCACACCGAGGTCGCCGGGCCCTTCCGCTACGTCGAGATGCGGGGCGTGAGCCACTGGATCCTGGAGGAAGCGCCCGATCAGCTCGCCGAGCTCCTTCTCGAGCAGTTCCGGGAGCATCCGGGCTGACGTGCGTTAGGGTCGTCCGCCATGGCCTGCGACCGGTGGTGCTGATGGAGGTCCTCGCCTCCCGGGTGCTCCTGCACCCGGTCGACCTGGAACGAAGCCTGCACTTCTACCGGGACGTGCTCGGGCTCGCCATCTTCCGCGAGTTCCCCGGTGGCACCGTGTTCTTCCTCGGAGGCGGCTTTCTGGAGCTCTCCGGGAGCGCGCAGGCACCGGCGGGCGAGGCGATCGCGCTCTGGCTCCAGGTGCGCGACCTGGCCGCCGCGCACCGGAAGCTCGCCGCCCACGTGGTCCGCGAACCGCGCCAGGAGCCGTGGGGCCTGCACGAGATGTGGATCACCGACCCCGACGGCACCCGGATCGTGCTGGTGCAGGTTCCGGCCGATCACCCGATCCGCAGGGACTCCCGCCACCAGCAGTAGCCCGGGCACTCGGCGACCTCGTCAGGCCCGTGCTGCCGCCGCCACCGGCTCCGGTGCCACCGTGCCGGCCTGCCTCGCCGGCGTGACGGCGGCGATCACGGCCCCGCCCACCGCCGCGACCGCCGCAGCGAGGAACACCACCGTGTAGGCGGCTGCCGAGGGCAGCACCTGCCCGTCGACCGCCATGGTCAGGCTGGTGGTGACAGCGGCGACGACCGCGCTGCAGGAGGAGGTGCCGAGCATGCGCATCAGCGTGTTGAGGCTGTTGGCCGCCGCGGTCTCGGACGCGGGTACCGCATCCATGATGAGCAGCGGCAGCGCCGAGTAGGCGAGCGCGGCCCCGATGGCCGTGACGGTGGACGCCGCCATCACCAGCGGGATCGATCCGGGCAGCGTCGCCATCGCGACGTTCCCGATGGCGAGCACGGAGGTGCCGAGCACCAGCGTGGTGCGGGCGCCCCGGCGGCGCGACACACGTGCCGAGACCGGCGAGAAGATCGTCATGGCCCCGCCGATCGGGAGCAGCACCACACCGGCGGCGACGAGGGAGAGCCCGAACCCGTAGCCGCTCGCCGTGGGGGCCTGCAGCACCTGGGTGGTCAGGAGGAAGCCCGCGAACATCCCGAAGCCGATGAGGACCGATGCGATGTTCGTCCACAGGACCGTGGGCCTGGCCGAGACGCGCAGGTCCACCAGCGGCGATCGCACCCGCAGCTCGAGCCGGCCCCAGGCCGCGAACAGCACCACGGCCGCGGCCAGCAGGCCGAGCACGCGCGGGCTGCTCCAGCCCCATTCGGCGCCCTTCGAGATCGCGAGCAGCACACAGACCAGCGCGAGGCCGAGCCCGACGGCTCCCGGGAGGTCGAAGCGGCCGCCGGAGCGCTGCGGCGACTCCCGTACCACCGCTCGGACCAGGAAGAACTGCAGCGCGCTCAGCACCGCTGCCGCCCCGAAGAGCCACCGCCAGCTCGCCTGCTGCGCGACGAGGCCGGTGATCGGGAGGCTGATCGCCCCTCCGATGCCGAGCGAGGAGCTCATCAGGGCGATCCCGCTTCCGACGCGGTCGGGGGGCAGCAGGTCGCGCATGATGCTGATCCCCAGCGCGATCACGCCCATCGCCGCACCTTGCAGCGCGCGGGCCGCGATCAGCACGCCGATGTTCGGGGCGAGTGCGCCGAGCGTCGATCCGGCGGTCACCATCGCGAGCGCCACGAGCATCAGGCGCCGCTTCCCGTACATGTCCCCGAGCCTGCCGAGCACGGGCGCGCAGACCGCGCCTGCGACCAGCGTGGCCGTGACGAGCCATCCCACCGTCGCGGGGGAGGCCGAGAGCAGCCGCGGGAACTGCGGCAGGAGCGGCACCACGAGGGTCTGCATCACCGAGACCGCCAGCCCACACGAAGCGAGAACGCCGATCACGAGTGCCGGGCGGGCTGACGGTGTGACCACCTCTCCACATGAGCACGCGATCGTTGCCATAAGCAAGCTTTTTGCCCCGATCCGGGAGGAACATCACGTCGATGCAGGACAGTCCGGATCGTCCCCGCCGAAGTGCCGGTAGCACCGGTACCGACTAGCCACCGCCCGGGAGGACCCGGCATCCTGGAACGGTCAAGAAGACCAGCGTCCCCGGTGCCGCGGCGTGGTCGTCCCGTCGATCAGGGGAGCGCTCGTGAGCACTGCCTTCTCCTCCTCCGGCGACCAGCAGGGCACCGTCGTCGAGCTGTCGCGCATCCGTCCCACACCCGACCTGTCCATCACGAGCCTCGGCGCGTGCCGGATCACCTCGCCGATGGCGCCGCTGCTGGACGCCCGCCAGACCACCGAGCACTACGTCGACGAACTGGACCGCGTGCTGCTCGACGACACCCTCGCGGGCATCAGCTCCCGCGGGGTGCCTGCCACTGAGCTGCCCGGGATGGAGCCCTGCGGGCCACGGCGGAAGATCTTCTTCGACCCGTCGAAGACCCGGGCCGCGATCGTCACGTGCGGGGGCCTGTGTCCCGGCCTGAACGACGTGATCGCCGGGCTCGTCCGCACGCTGACCTACCACTACCGCGTGCGCCGCGTGGTGGGCATCCGCAACGGCTACCAGGGCTTCGTCGCCGGCTACGGGCACGACGTCGTCGAGCTGACCCCGGAGTCCGTGCGGGACATCGCCACCGACGGCGGCACGGTGCTCGGCACGTCCCGCGGGCCGCAGGACCCCGAGGAGATCGTCGACTGCCTGGAGCGGCTGCACATCAACGTGCTGTTCGTCGTGGGCGGGGACGGCTCGATGCGCGGGGCGATGGAGATCGCGCGCACCGTGGCCGAGCGCGGCCTGCTGATCGCCGTGGTGGGCATCCCGAAGACCATCGACAACGACATCCCCTACATCGACCAGAGCTTCGGCTTCCAGACCGCCTTCAGCCTCGCGAGCGACGCGATCCGCGCCGCTCAGGTGGAGGCGAAGTCCACGGCCAACGGGATCGGGCTGGTCAAGCTCATGGGCCGGCACTCCGGCTTCATCGCCTGCTACGCCGCGCTCGCCAGAAGCGGTGCCGACGCCGTCCTGATCCCCGAGGTGCCCTTCGCGCTCGACGGCGAGGAGGGACTGCTCGCGCACCTGCGCCGCCGCGTCGCGGAGCGGGGGCACGCCGTCGTGGTGGTGGCCGAGGGGGCGGGGCAGGAACTGCTCCCGGACGCGGGCGCGGGGAGCGACGCCTCCGGCAACGCCCGCCTGCAGGACATCGGGCCCTACCTGCGGCGGCGGATCGGCGACCACTTCGCCGACGCCGGGGTGGAGACCTCCATCCGCTACATCGACCCGAGCTACGCCATCCGCAGCGTGCCGGCCAATCCCTACGACTCCGTCTACTGCGTGCGCCTCTCCCAGGCGGCCGTGCACGCGGCGATGTCGGGGCGCACGGCGATGGTGGTGGGCCGCTACCGGCGCCGGTTCGTCCACATCCCGATGGGGGTGGCGGTGAGCCGGCGCAACCAGGTCGACCCCCACGGCGACCTGTGGATGGCGGTGCTGGAGTCCACGGGGCAACCCGTCCGCTTCGGCTGAGCGTCATGATCGCCGCGAGATCCGGGGATCGGCCCCCGCGTCGGCGGGGGCGCAAACCCTGATCTCGCGACGATCTTCACCTCGCGAGGCGGAGCCGGCGGCTCGCCCGCGATACTGATCCGGTGCGCGGCCTGGCTATGCGGTTCCTCGGTCACTCCACGGTGAGGATGGAGCTGGCCGGCCGGGTGGTGCTCACCGACCCCGTCCTGACGTCGGGGATCGGGCCGCTGCGCCGGGTCGGAGGGCCGACCCCGGCACCGGGCGACCAGGACGACGTCGACCTCGTCCTGATCTCCCACCTGCACGGCGACCACCTGCACCTGCCGTCGCTTCGCCGGTTGCCGCGCAGCGCGCGGGTGGTGGTCCCGCGGGGTGCCGGCGACTGGCTGCGCGGGCGCGGGATCGCCCGGGTCGAGGAGCTCGCTCCCGGCGAGGACCTCGAGGACGGCGACCTGCGGGTGACCGGCGTGCCGGCCGTGCACAGCGGGCACCGCTGGGGGCCCCGTTCCACGCGTGGTCCGCAGGCCCTGGCCATGGGCCATCTGCTGACGAGCCGGGACGTGCGGGTCTACGCGGCGGGCGACACGGATCTGTTCCCCGGCATGGCCGAGCTCGCCGGGCCCACGTTGGACGTCGCGCTGCTGCCGGTGTGGGGATGGGGGCCGACGCTCGGTCCCGGCCACCTCGACCCGGCTCGTGCCGCCGCGGCGGTGCAGTTGCTGCGTCCTCGCGTGGCGGTGCCGGTGCACTGGGGCACCCTTGCGATCGCCGGGCTGGTGGGTGCCCCCGGGCGCGCCGGTGCGCGGATGCGCAGGCTGCTCGTGGAGCCGCCGAGGACGTTCGCCGCCGCGGTGACGGCCACGGGCGAGGCAACCTGCGTGGCGATCACCGAGCCGGGCGCCACGGTCGCCCTTCCGCACCCGTCGTCGCTGTCCGGCACGCCGCCGGCACCGGATGCGCGGTGATCGCACTGGCGGGCAGTTTCACGGACCCTTCCACGATCGGCTATCCCGCCGTCTTCGGCGGCGTTCTGCTCGGCTCGCTGGTGCCCGTCGTGCCGACCGGCGCGGTGGTCGGAGCCGCGGCCGCGATCGCGACGACCACGGATCACCTGTCGCTTCCGATCGTCGTGCTGCTGGCCACGGTGGGGGCGTTGCTCGGTGATCTGACGACGTTCGGCGTGGCCAGGGTCGGCAGCGACGCTGCGCTGCGTTGGGTGGCACGGGGCCAGCCGCCGGAGCGGCTCGCCGCCGCCCGCACGCGGTTCGCCACACGGGGCTGGCAGCTCGTCGTGGTGGGCAGGCTCGTGCCGGCAGGCCGGATCCCGGTGCTGCTCGCCGCGGGCACGCTGGGCTACCCGTGGCGCCGGCTGGTGCCGGCCGCGGTGGCGGCGTGCCTGCTGTGGGCCATTGCGTACGCCGCGCTGGGGATCGTCAGCGGCGGGCTGTTCGACAACCCGTTGATCGCGACGCTCCTGGCCGCGCTGCTCGTGCTGGTGGTCGGCGGCCTCAGCTCGCTGGTGGCCACGTACGTACGGCGCCGGCGCCATGAGGCGGACCGATGAGCGAGCTTGCGAGTGAATCATCGATAGAGCGCCTTCGCGCAGCGCCGACCGAGCGCAGCGAGGGCGAGCGATGAGCGGGGGAGCACGGACCGGGCCGCGGAACGGTGCCGGACGGCTGCTGCGGGGCGGGCGTGTCGCCGCGCGGGTGCTTCTCGTCTGGGTGCTGGCGGCGGCGGCGTTGCGGCTGCTCGACGTGTGGCTGTCGGGCTTCTCGATGGCGGACTGGTGGCAGCCGACGGTGTGCGCGCTGCTGTTCGGGGTGCTCAGCGGGGTGGTGTGGCCGCTGATCCTGCGGGTCGCGCTGCCGATCGCGGTGTTCACGCTCGGGATCGGGTCGTTCCTGCTGCTCGGCGCCGGGGTGCTGGCGATCTCCTTCGCCGTGCCGGGTGTGGTGATCGCCGACTTCGAGACGGCGGTGGTCGTCGCGGTCGCGGTGTCCGCGCTCGGAGCGCTCGGGTCGAGCCTGCTGGCACTCGACGAGGACGAGCTGTTCTTCCGCCGGGCCGCGCGGCGCAGGGCGCGCCGGGGTACGGGCGGGGACGCCGAGATGCCGCCCGGTGTGCTGTTCCTGCAGGTCGACGGGCTGGGCATGGACACGGTTCGCCGCGCGGTGCGTGACGGGGACATGCCGACCTTCGCGCGCTGGCTGGCCGACGGGAGCCACCGGCTCACCGACTGGCACACGGATTGGAGCTCCCAGACCGGCGCGAGCGTCTGCGGCATCCTGCACGGCGACAACTCCGACATCCTCGGGTTCCGCTGGTACGAGAAGGACCGCGACCATGTCATGGCGTGCTCGCATCCCGAGGACGCCGCCGAGATCGAGCGGCGTCACTCCGACGGCGGTGGGCTGCTCAGTGTCGACGGCGCGGGCCACGGCAACCTCTTCACCGGCGACGCCGAGCACGTGAGCCTGACGATGAGCGCGCTGCCGCTCCTGGCCGGGGCCGCCCGCCGGCACCGCGGGTCGGACGGGGTGGGGGCCGGTTACTACACCTACTTCGCCAACCCGGCCAACACGCTCCGGACGCTCGCCGGTGCGCTGGTCGACGTCGTCCGCGAGATCTCCGCGTCCACCCGGCAGCGGCGCGCGGGCGTGTTGCCGCGCGTGAACCGGGGTGGTTTCTATCCGTTCGCGCGCAGCGCCACCACGGTGATCGTCCGCGATGTGGTCGTCTCGGCGATCATCGAGGACATGCTCGCCGGCCGGGCCGTGGTCTACGCCGACTTCCTCGGGTACGACGAGGTGGCCCACCACTCGGGTGTGGAGCGGTTCGACGCGCTCGCGGTGCTTCGCGCGATCGACCAGCAGATCGGCAGGCTGTTCCGGGCCACCCAGCTCGCACCGCGGCGGTATCACATCGTGGCGCTGTCGGACCACGGCCAGACGCAGGGCTGGGCGTTCACGCACCGGTTCGGGGAGTCGGTCGAGGCGCTGGTCGGGCGCCTGTGCGGGGCTCCCCAGCCGGAGCCGCGCCGCGGCGTGAACTCGGATGCCCGCAGGCCTGCGGAGGGCTGGCAGGTGGGGGCCGCCCTGGCCGCGGCGTCCACGGGCAGCGGGCCGATCGCACGGAGGCTCCGGGCGCGCGTGGAACAGACGGGCTCGGAGGCCGACCGGCCGCGGACCGTGAGCGGTGCGCCCGGTGCGGTCACCCGCGTCGCGCCCGGCGTGGTCGTGGTCGCGTCGGGCCACGTGGCGATGGTGTCGTTCACCGAGCACGAGGGCCGGGTCGGGCTGGAGACGATCGAGCGTGAGTTCCCCGACCTGCTGCCGTCCCTCGTCGACCACCCGGGGGTCGGCTTCCTGCTGGTGCGCAGCGCGGAGTTCGGGCCGGTGGTGCTCGGCCGCGACGGACTGCACCGGCTGGCCACAGGACGGGTGATCGGCGAGGACCCGCTCGATGGCTACGGGCCGCACGCCGCCGACCTCGTCCGGCGCGTGGACGAGTTCGACCACTGCCCCGACATCATGATCAACAGTCGCTACGACCCCGTCACGGGCGACGCCTCACCGTTCGAACCGCACGTCGGCTCGCACGGGGGGATGGGCGGCCCGCAGTCGAGGGGTTTCCTGATCCATCCAGCGGACCTCCCGGCGCCCGGGGAGATCGTGGGCGCGGAGGCGCTGCACCGGGTGCTGCGCGGCTGGCTGACCCACCTCGGGCATCCGGAGCCCGCGGTCGGCGTGCCGGCGACGCGCGGCGTGCCCGTGAACGACGTCACACGTGGCTCGCAGGTTCCCTGACAGACTGTCGGTCATGAGCGAGGCCGCGGGCGATCAGGCTGCACATCGCGATCCCTTCGTGCTGGTGCACGGCGCAGGCCACGGCGGATGGTGCTGGGTGCGGGTCGCGCGCCTGCTCCGCGCGGCGGGCCACGAGGTCTTCACGCCGACGCTCACGGGCCTGGGCGAGCGGGCCCACCTCCTGACCGAGGACGTCGGCCCGGCCACGATGGTGCAGGACGTCGTCGCGGTGCTGGAGAACGAGGAACTGCGCGACGTCGTGCTGGTCGGGCACAGCTTCGGCGCGCTGGTTGCGCTGGGCGTCGCCGACCGGGTGCCGCATCGGCTGCGCCGGATCGTCCTGCTCGACGGGCTGGTGGTGGAACCGGGCGCGTCCGGGTTCGACGGTGTGCCTCCCGACGTGATCGAGGAGCGCGTCGCGTCGGCGAAGGCGTCCCCGACCGGGTTGGCGTTCGGGCCGTCGTCCGCCACCGTGTTCGGTCTGTCCGATCCGGACGACCTGGCGTGGGTGGACCGGCGGCTCACCCCGCACCCGCTGCGGTCCTACACCGAGTCGTTCGGGCTCCGCGACCCGCTGGGCAACGGCGTGCCGGTCACCTACATCTGCTGCACCGACCCGCCCTATCTCGCGCTGCGCTCGGGCCACGCGATCGTGCGCCGGGCGGGCTGGGAGTGGCGGGAGCTCGCCACCGGGCACGACGCCATGATCATGGCCCCGGAGGCGACGGCGGCCGAGCTGCTCCGCTGACCACTGCTTCGGTTCTGGATCGTTCCGCTGCGGGATGATCCCGCCACAGAACGTCGATACCATGACCGCATGGTCCAGCGCAGCAACGACGAGATCCGTGGCGACCTCAGCTACCTCTTCGACAAGGCGAGCCAGGCGCTCGCCGCTCGCATGACCACTGCGCTCGCCGGTCTCGACATCACGCCGCGGGACTACTGCGTGCTCACCAAGGCGGCGCCGGGCGAGCTGACCCAGGGCGAGTTGGCCGAGATCGCGCTGCTCGACAAGACGACCATGGTCGTCACGATGGACAACCTCGAGGGTGCCGGCCTGGCCCGGCGCACGCCCTCCCCCGAGGACCGCAGGGCGCGGATCGTGCAGACCACCGACGAGGGCCGGGAGGTCGTCGACAAGGCTCGCACGGTGATCGACGGGGTCTACGAGGACGTGCTCGCCGTCCTGCCCGAGAAGCAGCGCGCCGCCTTCCTGGACGCCTTGGTCGCGCTGGTCGGGGCCGGCGGCCCCCTGTCCGCCGTGGAGCCCACCCCGAACGCGCCCCGGCGGCGGTCCCAGCGTTCATCCCGAAGCGCATGATGCCGATCTAGATAGTCTAGAAAAAAACTATCTGTTACGGTCCCTCCTGGTTCACGATCCAGGAGGTTCCCGACATGACGTCACTCGGCACGCAACGCGCCGAACGCACGACCCGCTCCCGCTGGGCCGCCCTCACGGTCCTGTGCGCGGGCATGCTCATGATCATTCTCGACGGCACCATCGTCAGCGTGGCGCTTCCGGCGGTCCAGGCCGACCTGGGCTTCACCGCCTCCGGCCTGGCCTGGACCGTCAACGCCTACCTCGTTCCCCTGGGCGGGCTGCTCCTGCTCGCCGGCAAGCTCGGCGACCTCCTGGGCAGGCGCCGGATGCTCGTCTCCGGCCTCGTGCTCTTCGTCCTCGCCTCGCTGCTCTGCGGGCTCGCCACCGGCGCCGGGATGCTCGTCGCGGCCCGGTTCCTGCAAGGGGTGGCCGCGGCGATGGCGTCGGCCGTGGTGCTCGGCATGATCGTCGGGCTCTTTCCCGAGCCGGCGGAGCGGGCGAAGGCGATGGGCGTGTACGCGTTCGTGGGCGCGGCCGGGGCGTCGATCGGCACGCTGCTCGGTGGCGTGCTCACCGAGACGGTCGGCTGGCGCTGGATCTTCCTGGTCAACGTCCCGATCGGGGTGGTCGCCGCGCTGCTGTCGATGCGCCTCATCGAGCGGGACCGCCCACTCGGCGGTGCCGCGCGGCCCGACGTGCTCGGGGGTGCGCTCGTCACGGCCGGGCTGATGCTCGCGGTGTTCGCGATCGTCGACGAGTCGGGGTCCGGGATGCGGCTCGGGCTCGGCGTGCTGGCAGCGGCCCTGCTCGCCGGGTTCGTCGTCCGCCAGCGGGTGGCCGCGGAGCCACTCGTGCGGCTCGGCATCTTCGGTTCGCGCGCGGTGTCCGGCGGCAACCTCGTCCAGATGCTCATGGTCGCCGGCATGCTCGGCTTCCAGTTCACGGCGACGCTGTACCTGCAGCGCGCCCTCGGCTACCCACCGGCGCAGACCGGCATGGCGATCCTGCCGATCCCGGTGACGATCGCGGTGGTCTCGCTCGCCTGGTCGGGACGGCTGATCGGGCGGTTCGGGCCGCGCACGGTGCTGCTCACCGGCGAGGTGCTTCTCGTCGCGGGCCTGCTGCTGCTGACCCGTGATCCGGTCGGCAGCTACGTGACGGACGTGCTGCCGTCGATGCTGGTGCTCGGTGTCGGCGCCGGGCTCAGCCTCCCGGCCGTGACGACCGTGATGATGTCCGACGCCACGCCCGCCGACGCCGGGCTGGCCTCGGGGCTCGCCAACACCAGCCAGCAGGTGGGCGGTGCGCTCGGCATCGCGGCGCTGGCCGCGCTCGCCACCGCCCGTACCGACGGGGCGACGGCCGCCGGTGCGCCGCTGCAGGAGGCTCTCGCGGCCGGCTACCACTTGGCCTTCGCGGCCGCCGCGGCCTCCGTGGCCGTCTCCGCGCTGATCGCACTGACCGTGCTGAACAGGAAGTGAGGTCGTTCCCATGACGTTCGACGACGAGACGCGCGCATTGCTGGACGGCCGGAACTTCGCCACGGTCGCGACGCTGAACGCGGACGGCGATCCGCACACGTCGGTGGTCTGGATCATGAGGGACGGCGACACCGTGCTGTTCTCCGTCACGGCGGCGCGCCGGAAGGCACGCAACCTCGCCCGCGACCCGCGGATCAGCCTCACCGTCTTCGACACCGCGAACCCCTACCGGTCCATCGACATCGCAGGCACAGCGGAGCTCGTCGAGGATCCGGGGAAGGCGCTGCCACGCAGGCTCTCGCAGAAGTACCTCGGTGAGGACCCGCCTGCCGAGCCCGACACCGTGCGCCGGCTGATCGTCCGCGTGACACCGCGCAAGGTCACCGGCTTCTCGGTGTGACGGCGAGGGCACGCCGCGTGGCTGGCATAGGGTCGGTGCGTGCTCGATGAGGACCACCCGGCAACCGGACCCCTGGCCGGCGTGGTCGTCGCCGACTTCTCCCGCATTCTCGCCGGGCCCTACGCCACGATGCTGCTCGCCGACCTCGGTGCCACGGTGATCAAGGTGGAGGGCCCCGGCACGGGCGACGACACGCGGACGTGGGTGCCACCCAGGTCGGCGGACGGCACGGCCACCTACTACCTGGCGATCAACCGGGGCAAGCGCTCCATCGTGCTCGACCTCGCCGACCCTGCCGACATCGACGTGGCACAGCGGCTCGCCGCGCGCGCCGACGTGATGATCGAGAACTTCAAACCGGGCGGTCTGGCGCGGTTCGGGCTCGACCACGAGACCGTGGCGGCGGGGAACCCGCGGATCATCTACTGCTCGATCTCCGGCTTCGGCACCGCTGCCGGGGCCGCGCTGCCGGGCTACGACCTGCTCGTGCAGGCCACGTCCGGGCTGATGAGTCTCACGGGAGCTGCCGACGGTCCGCCCTACCGCGCCGGCGTGGCCGTGTTCGACGTGATCACAGGGCTGCACGCAGCCGTCGCGATCCTCGCCGCGCTGCAACACCGCGAGCGCACCGGCGAGGGGCAGAAGCTGGAGACGAACCTGCTCTCCGCCGCGCTGTCGGGGCTGGTCAACCAGACGTCGGCCGTGCTGACCGGCGACGTCGTGCCCGGACGGCTCGGCAACGCCCACCTGAGCCTGTTCCCCTACGAGCCGCTTCCCACCGGCGACGGGGAGCTGATCGTCATCGCGGCGAACGACGGTCAGTTCCGCAGGCTCGCGATCGCGATCGGTGCACCCGAGCTGCTCGAGGACCCCCGCTTCGGGTCGATGGGGGAGCGCAACGCCCACCGCGACGAGCTACGTCCGTTGCTGCTGGCCCGCCTCGCCACCAAGTCGGCGCAGGAGTGGTTCGACATCCTCGCGCCTGCCGGGGTGCCGTGTGGCCCGATCAACACCATCGACGACGGGCTGGCGCTTGCCGAGCGGCTCGGACTCGACCCCGTGGTCGCACCCGGAGGCGTGCCGAGCGTCCGCAACCCGGTGACGTACTCCGCCACCCCACCGTCCTACCGCCTGCCGCCACCCGCGCTCGGCGAACACGGGGCCGAGATCCGCGACTGGCTGCTCGGCGACTCCTGACACCCCACACACGGCGACGCCACCTCCACGCAGCTGCGTGAAGGTGGCGTCGCCGTGTGTGGGGTGCGCCGGTCAGTTGCCGAAGGGGTTGTCGTTACCCCCGCCGTTGCCGCCGCCGCCGTTGCCGTTCCCGCCGCCGTTGCCGCCGAAGGGGTTGCCGCCGAAGGGGTTCTGGCCGCCGAAGGGGTTCTGGCCGCCGAAGGGGTTCTGGTTGCCGCCCTCGTTCTGCCCGCCGGCGGTGGTGGGGCTCTTGTCGGGCTGGCTGCCCAGAGTCACGTTGACGGTGCGGGTGTTGCCGCTGCCGTTGGAGATCGTGAGGGGCACCTGCTGGCCGGGGGCGTAGGAGCCGATCCGGGCGATGAGGTCGGCGAAGTCCTGGACCTGGGCGTTGCCGACCTTGGTGACGACGTCGCCGGCGGCGAGCCCTGCCTGTGCGGCCGGTGAGTCGGCCTGCACGGCGGCGATCGGTGCGCCCCCGCTGGCGTCCGACGCCGTGGCCGACGCGTTGCCCTGCACGCCGAGCACCGGCTTGGTCGCCGTGCCGGTGTTGATGAGCTCCTGCGCCACGCGCTTGGCCTGGTCGACCGGGATCGCGAAGCCCAGGCCGACGCTGCCCTCGCTCTGCCCGCCGCCGGTCGCGATGGCGGAGTTGATGCCGATGACCTGGCCGTCGAGGTTCACGAGCGGGCCGCCGGAGTTGCCCGGGTTGATCGGGGCGTCGGTCTGTAGGCCGTTGTAGACGACGCCGGTGCCGTTCTCGCCCTGAACCTGGACGGTGCGGTTGAAGGCGCTGACGATGCCGGTGGTGACGGTGCCGGTCAGGCCCTGCGGCGACCCGATCGCGACGACCTGCTGGCCCACCTGCAGGCTCGAACTCTGGCCCAGCGTGGCCGGCGTGAGACCGGAGACGCCCTGCAGCTTGATCACGGCGAGGTCGTAGCTCGGCGCGGTGCCGACCACCGTGGCGTTGTGCTGGCTGCCGTCGGCGAGCGTCACGACGATCTGCCCGGTGGAGCCCGCCACGACGTGGTTGTTCGTGAGCACGTCGCCGTCGGCGGTGAGGATCACGCCGCTGCCCTCGGCCGAACCCTGAGGAAGCTCGACGCGGATGTCGACCGTGCTGGGCATGGCCTTCTGGGCGGCCGCCGCCACCGTGCCCGGTGTGGCGTTGGTGGACGCGGGGCTGGCGGGGGAGGAGGTGAGGACGGTGTTGACCGGCTGGTTGCCCGTCAGGGCGTAGGCCCCGCCGAAGGCGGCCCCGCCACCGACGAGTCCGGCGATCAGCGCGGCCGCGACGATGCCGACCATCGCGCGCGGCTTGCGCGGCTGGTGTCCCGGCGTGGGCGGCGGCGGTCCGTACGGGAAGCCACCGGTCGGCGGCGGGTATGCGGCCGTGGAGTGCTGATACGGGTTGCCCGCCGGCTGCCCCGCGCCCGCGTAGTTCGATCCCATTCCGCTCGCTCCCGCGGGGCTCGGGCCCATGGCAGGTACGGTGTTCTCCGGACCGGGCGCGTACGACTGCGCGGGGTGCTGGTCGGTGCGGGGGCCATCGGTCGAGGCGCTCGCGTCCCGGCCCTGCTCCCTCTGCTCGTCGCTCATGAGAACGACGATGCGCCCGGAACCTGGGAACTGCCTGAGGAGTGTCTGGGAAACCGCACGAAAATCCTGCCGGTCACCCCTGCTCTCCTCACCTTCCCATCAGCAGTTCTGCAGCGACATCGGCCTGCGCGCGCCCGTCGCCCCACACCGTCACGGATGGGGCCGGGGGTCGCCAGCGGTCCGGCATCCCGACATGGACGACCACCGCGTCGGGCCGGGCGTCGCGCACGGCGTCCAGCGTCGCCGACGGGCCGGCGACGACGGCGACGAGTGGCCTCCCGGCTTCGGGAAGGTCCCGCCCGCCCGCGGTGGTCCCCGGGTCGTGTCGGCGCAAAGCCGCAGCCAGCCACGGCTCCCGGCGCCGCCCGGCCGCCACGTTCGCCGGACCCGTGAGATCGAGCAGATACGGGGCCGCCCCGACCCGCACGTCCCCGCGCACCTCCACGACGCGCCGGACGATCTGCCTGCCGAGGCCGTCGGCGGGTCCGTCCGCCGAGACCGCCGCCCCGCGCACCCACTCCGCCAGCTGCGCCACCCGCCGCCCGGCATCGGCGAGGCGGTGGCGGGTGAGCGTGCCGTCGGCCAGCGCGGTGAGCAGGGCGTGGCGTACCTCGAGGTAGACGGCTTCGTCGTCGTAGCCGTTGGCGGGGTTGCCGATGCACACGAGGTCGACGCCCGCCGCCACCGCGGCGACCGCACCCGGCCCGCGTCCGACGGTGCCGGCGATCGCCTCCATGTCGACGGCGTCGCTGATCACCACGCCGTCGAAACCGAGTTCGCGGCGCAGCAGCCCGAGCAATGCCGCGCTCATCGTGGCCGGTCGGTCGTCCAGGGCCGGGAAGAGCACATGTGCAGTGAGCACGCAGCGCACCCCGGCCTCGACGGCCGCTGCGAACGGGGGCAGGTCGCGCGACCGCAGCGTCGCCAGGTCGGCGTCGACCACGGGGAGCGCCCGGTGCGAGTCGACGGTTGTGGAGCCGTGGCCGGGAAAGTGCTTCGCCGTGGCCGCCGTGCCGGCGCCCTGCAGCCCCCGCACGAACGCCCCGGTGTGCCGTGCCACGAGGTCCGGGGTGGCTCCGAAGGACCGGATGCCGATCACCGGGTTCTCCGGCTCGGCGTTGACGTCGACCACCGGCGCGAGTGCGATGTCCACGCCCGCCGCCCGGCACTGACGCCCCATCGCCGCGGCGACCGCCTCCGTCACGCCGACGTCGTCGAGGCGGCCCAGCGCGACGGCGCCCGGCCAGGACGAACCGCCGAGGTGCTCGAGCCGGGTGACGGCCCCGCCCTCCTCGTCGGACGCGATGAGCATCCCGGCGCGCCGGTCGTGCAGAGCGGCGGTGAGCTCGGTGAACGCCGGTCCGACGTTCGAGGCGAAGACGCACACACCCGCGAGCCCGCCGTCGACGGCTCGCGCGAGCCAGTCGGGCACCGTCTCGCCGCTGAATCCGGGCAGCAGCACGGCGTCGACCAGCCGCCCGTCCGCGCCGGCCGCGTCGGGGGTCACCCCTTCACCGCCCCGGCCACGAGCCCGTCGGTCAGCCGCTTCTGTGCGATCACGAAGAACACCATGACCGGAACCGTGATCAGCGTGGAGGCCGCCATCACCGCGCCCCAGTCGGTGCCGTACTGCCCGAAGAAGCGGCGCAGCCCGACGGCGACGGTGTAGTTGTCCTGGTTGGCCATGAACGTCAGGGCGAAGATGAACTCGTTCCACGCCGTGATGAAGGAGAACACGCTGGTGGCCACGAGGCCCGGGGCCACCAGCGGCAGCAGAACGGACCAGAACATCCGGCCCCACGACGCCCCGTCGAGGTAGGCCGCTTCCTCCAGCTCCACGGGCACCGCGGCGACGAACCCGCGCAGCGTCCAGATCGCGAACGGCAGGGAGAACGCGAGGTAGACGACGACGAGCCCGAGCAGCGTGTCGAGCGCCCCGAGGCTCCGTGCCTGGATGAAGAGCGGGATGACCAGCGCCTCCACCGGCACCATCTGGATGATCAGGATCATCACCAGCACCGATGTGCGGAACCGGAAGCGGAACCGGGAGACGGCAACGGCCGCCAGCAGCGCGAGCAGGGCGCCGGCGAGCACGGTGCCGAGCCCCACGAGCAGCGAGTTCATGAGATACCGGCCGAAGCCGCCCTCACCGATCACGAACGTGAAGTTCTCGAGCGTCCACTCCTGCGGCCACAGTGAACGCGACCCCGCGTTCGCCCGCCCGTTGAGCGCCGTTGCGACCATGAGCCAGACCGGGAAGAGCGTGAAGACGAGCACCGCGGCCACCCCGAGCCCGCGCAGTGCGCGTCTCGTCGGCGAGGCATGACCCGTCACAGCTCCTCCTCACGGAACAGCAGCCGCAGATAGCCCACGGTGATGATCAGCAGCAGCGCGGTGAGCACCACGGCGATCGCCGCGCCGAGCCCGTAGCGGTTCTGTGCGAACGACTCGACGTAGGACCACGTGCCGAGGTTCAGCACGTCGCGGTTGACGCCGTCGCCGCCGGGCATCAGGTAGATCTGGGTGAACACCTTGAAGTCCCAGATCGTCGACAGCACCGTCACCACGGCGAACACCGGCCGCAGCATCGGGAAGGTGACCGACCAGAAGCGCCGCCACGCGCCGGCGCCGTCCACGATCGCGGCCTCGGTCACCTCCTGCGGCACGGTGAGCAGCCCGGCCAGCACGGTGAGCGCTACGAACGGGAAGCCGTGGTGCACGACGTTGAGGGCGGCCACCGTGTAGAAGGAGAAGCGGGAGGCGAACGGGTTGGTGGTGGCGGCGTCGGCCAGGCCGAGTGCGTCGAGGACCTGCACCGCGAGCCCGTCGCCCGGGGTGAACAGGAAGACCCAGACGTAGGTTCCGGTGACGGCTGGCACGGCCCAGGCCAGCATGATCGCCGTGGTGACGACGCCACGGGTGAACGGGCGCAGCCGCGCAAGCAGCAGCGCCACGAGGGTGCCGACCACCACCGTCAGCGCCACCGCCACCACCGCGAACACGACCGTGTTGGGCAGGACCGTGCGCCACAGGTCGCCGTCGCCGAGTAGCTCGACGTAGTTGTCGAAGCCCACCCAGCTGGTGCGGCCGGACACGAGCTGCCGCAGGCCGAAGTCCTGCAGCGAGATCACCACGACCTGCACCAGCGGGTAGAGCAGCAGCCCGCCCATCACGAGCAGAGCGGGCGCGAGCAGCAGCCAGGGCCGGGCAGCCCGGGCCCCGGTGTGGCGGGAGCGTCGGGGGCGCGGGCCGGCGGTGGCCGTCCCGCGTCCCGGACGGGTGCGCTCCCGGAGCGTCGTCACGACGTCGGTCACGCTCCGCCGGCGAAGATCTGGTTCATCTCCGCGGCGGCGGACGAGGTGGCCTGGTCGACGGGCGTGCCGTTGAGGATGGCGGCCATCATCGCCTGGACCGTCTTCTTGCCCTGGACCTGCCCGTAGAGCGGAGTCACCGGCACGCTGCGGCCGGCCTCCACCATCTGCTTCGCGAACGGTGCCACGAGCGGATCGGACGACTGCGCGGCCTCCTGCAGCAGCGCGGTGGTGCCGGGGAAGAAGCTCGACTCCGTGCCCCACTTCTCGGCGAAGTCACCGGTGCTCATCAGCTGCACGAGCTGCCAGGCGAGATCCTGGTTCGGGCTGGCCTCGAAGATCGACAGGTGTGAGCCGCCCAGGAACGACGGGGCGAGGCCGCCGGTCGGGCCGGGGATCGGGAACGCGCCGATCTTGCCCTGGAGGTCCGGCGCCGCCTCGATGATCGCCTTCGGCGTCCAGCTCCCCGAGATGATCATCGCGGCCTGGCCCTTGGCGAACGCGTCCTGCAGGTCGGTCTCCTTCCAGGTGGCCGCGGCAGGAGTGGAGAGCCCGTGCTTCAGCGCGAGGTCGGCGTAGGCCTGGATGCCCTGGCGCGCCTGGGGGGTGTCGAGGGCGCTCGTCCAGTTGCCGCCGTTCTGGGTGGCGATCTCACCGCCCGCTCCCCAGATGAACGGGTAGACGCCGTACTCGTTGTCGCCCGCGACCGGGAACGGGATCATGTCCGGGCGGGCGGCCTTGATCTTCTCTCCCACCGCAGCCAGCTCGTCCCACGTGGTGGGCGGGGTGACGCCGGCCTCGGTGAAGACGTCGGTGCGGTAGACGATCGAGCGGACGCCCGCGTACCAGGGCATCCCGTAGAGGGCGTCGCCGACGGTGCCTGCCTCGGTCAGGCCCGTGACCAGGCCGTCGGACAGGCCCGCCTGCTGGACCCGCGCGGTGAGGTCGGCCAGCGCGCCCGCGTCGCCGAACTCGCCGGTCCAGGTGGTGCCCACCTCGGCCACGTCGGGCGTGGTGCCTCCGGCGATCGCGGTGACGAACTTGTCGTGGGCCGACGCCCACGGCACGTACTGAACGTCGAGCGCGGCGCCGGTCTGGTTGCGGAAGGCGGTGGCCAGCTCGTCGAAGAAGGGACGGGCGTCGGGGTTGGTGCCTTCCATGATCCAGACGGTGAGGGTGCGATCGCCGCCCGCGTCGGCAGCCTCGCCGCCCCCTGAACCGCCGCAGGCGGTGAGGGCCAGCGCCGAGGCGGCGAGGAGGGCGGCGACGCGGACGGTGCTACGCCGCGCCCCCCGGGATCCGGGCATCGACCACATGGGTTCCCCTTCCGATGGGTGCAGCAGAGCAGACCGCTCATTGAGACCAGAGGTCTAAATGTCCGGAACTGTAGCGCTCGTCACCCCTGCGGCGTCAAGACCGCGCTGGGCAATCATGAGGGCGAAGATCGGATGACACCGCAGGCCACGGCGGGCGCGCTCGGTTCCCGGGCGAATCGCGGGCGCGGGCCGGGGGTCAGGACGGGAAGATGTCGACCATGATCCGGTAGCGGTCGCCGCGGTAGACCGATCGCACGAACTCCGCCACGCGCCCGCCGTCCACGCGGCAGGTGCGTTCGAAGCAGAAGGCCGGAGCACCCGGCGCGATGCCGAGCGCGGCGGCGTCCTCCGCGCCGGTCAGTGCCGCCTCGGCGGTCTGCGTGCCCGAGACGATGCGGTGGCCGAAGCGCTGCGCGAGCAGTTCGTAGTAGGAGCGGTCCTCGAGATCGGCACCGGTGAGGCCCGGCACGAGGTCGCCCGGGACGTGCAGGTCCTCCACGGCCATGGGTTCGTCGTCGGCGAGCCGGAGCCTGCGGACGTGCAGCACCGGGGAGCCCGCGGGCACCTCCAGCAGCGCAGCCAGCATGACGCCGGCGGGTTCGCGGCTGCTCGAGAGCGTGCGGCTGCCCGGGCGCAGGCCCCTGGCGCGCATGTCGGCGGAGAACGAGTTGGCCGAGAGGCGGTGGGCCACCTTCGCCGGAGCGACGAACGTGCCCGCACCTTGGCGGCGCACCAGGAGTGAGTCGGCGACCATTCCGTCGACCGCGCGGCGCAGCGTCATCCGGGCGACGCCCAGGTCGCGTGCCAGGTCGCGCTCGGCCGGGAGTGGTTCACCGGGCGCCATGGCGGCGATCAGCTCGCCCAGGTGCGCGCGCAGCCGCCTTTGTTTGTCGGTCTCGCTGGGCGGCGCGCTCATAGCCCATTGGTACACCAAGGATCGTGTCCGGGGCCAACGCAACGCCCCAGGTGGTTGACAGCGTGATTTGTCAGGATCATCCTGACGCGATGTTCGATCTCGACGCGGACGATCCCGTGGCCATCGCCCTCACCGTCGACGTCACGGCAGCGGCAGGCGCGGTGCAGGTCGCGGCGGTCACCGAGGCGGGCCGGCAGGCCGACGCGCTTCTCGGGGAGCCGCCCTTGCCAGGCAGCGTGGAATGGCATGCGGAGGAGGGCACCGACATTCCCCTCCGGCGCGAGCGGGCCTGGCAACTGCTGCAGCTGCGCATCGGGCTCGGAGCGGGGATGGACCCGCTGCCCGTGCTCATCGGGTTGCGGCGTCACGGCGCCACCTGGGAGGAGATCGCGCACGCCGCCGGTGTCACCCGGCAGTCCGCGCACGAGCGGTGGGCCGGACGGGTCGCCGCCGTGCTCGACCGCGAGGTGGCCGGCTGAGGACCGTGACACCCGGCTGCGGTGCACCCGGCGAGCGATGTCGTGCGCCGGAAGCGCTCCACGTCACAGGAGCGGCTCGTTCTGCCGGGTTGATCGTCCGCGAGCCATTACGTACCGTCCGATCCATCCGTCCGAGAGACGTGGTTCGACGGCGCCGTAGCACCCTCGCCCTGCGATCGGGTGCCCTGGCCGGAGTCGAGGGGGGCACGTGAGCTCGTTCTACCGCGGGACCGGCTGCCGCCACCGCTTGCACATCGACCTGCTGCGCGTCGCCGGAGCCTGCTGTCGGGCCTGAGCCCGCCCGGCCCCTCTGCTCTCTCCCCGACTGTCGCGGCCGTCGCCGCGGAAAGTGGCACACCCTCATGTCCGCATCGGACGTCAGTTCTTCCCCGACGACATCGATCTCCCGGCCTGCTCCCCGCCGCCGGCTCGCCATGCCCGTGCTCGGTGCGGTCGCGGCGCTCGTGCTGGCCGCGTGCGGGAGCGGTGGCGCGGCGCCCGGCGGCCCTGCCGCCGCGGGGCCACCACAGCCCGGCGGCACGCTGCGCTTCGCGGTGGGCAGTGACCAGGGCTGCGTCGATCCGCAGCAGGTGACCAGCAACGACTCGATCTACCCGATGCGCCAGATCGTCGACTCGCTCACCGACCAGGACCCCGTGACGGGGGAGATCAAGCCGTGGCTCGCCACCGCCTGGCAGATCAGCGCTGACGCCACCTCGTACACGTTCACGCTGCGCGAGGGGGTGACCTTCAGCGACGGCACCCCGCTGGACGCCGACGCCGTGGCGGCCAACCTCGACAGGGTGCCGCACCTGGGTGCCCGTGCCCCGCTGGCGAAGAGCTATCTGGCGAGCTACCAGGCCACGACCGTGACCAGCCCGACGACGTTCACGGTGTCCTTCAGCCACCCCAACGTGCAGTTCCTGCAGGGCACCTCGACGTTCAGCCTCGGGATCCTCTCGCCCGCCTCGGTCGCCCAGAGCGATGACGAGCGCTGCGCGGGGGTGGTGGGGTCGGGTCCGTTCGTGCTCGAGAGCTACACCATGAACCAGTCGACGGTGCTCACCAAGCGGGCCGCCTACGACTGGGGCTCCGCACTGTGGAAGCACCCCGGCGAGGCCTACCTGGACAGCATCGAGTTCCGCGTCGTCCCCGAGTCGGGCGTCCGGACCGGGAGCCTGCAGTCCGGCGAGGTCGACGCGATCAGTAGCATCGGCCCCCAGGACGAGGCCCCGCTCACGGCGGTGGGAGTCAAGCTGCTGGCCAGGGCGAACCCCGGCATCCCCTTCGGGATCTTCTTCAACCTGCAGAAGCCGATCGTGTCGGACCCGGCCGTGCGGGACGCGTTGTCGCTCGCGATCGACCGGCCGGAGGTGGCCGCCGCGGTCTACACCTCCCAGACCAGGCCGGCGACCGGTGTGCTGGCATCCAGCACGCCGTCGTACGCCGACGCGTCGGCGCAGCTCGGGTTCAACGCGGCGGAGGCGGCCACCACCCTCGATGCGGCGGGCTGGGTCCCCGGGCCGGACGGCATCCGGGCCAAGGCGGGGGAGCCGCTCTCGATCGAGCTGACGTTCTTCGCCAATGCGGCCACGAACAAGCCTGCGCTGGAGCTCATCCAGCAACAGGTCAGGAAGGTCGGGATCGACCTGCGGCTGCGGGAGCGGCCGATCTCCGACCTGACGCCGGTGCAGCAGAGCGGTGACTTCGAGGCGACCTGGGGCAACACGACCCGCCCCGACCCGGACGTCCTGCGTACCTCCTACTCCACGCAGAGCGCCAACTTCTACCGGCTCCCGCCGGGGCCGCTCGACCAGGTGCTGGCCGCGCAGGCAGCGCAGCCCGACGCGGCCGAGCGAGCCGGGCTCGTCGGCCAGGCACAGGGCCTGCTGTTGCAGCGCGACTACGCGGTGCCGGTGGTGGAGCTGACCACGGTGCTCGGCGTCGCGGAGAACACCCACGACGTCACGTTCGACGCGTCGTCGCGGATCGTCCTGCACGATGCCTGGAAGGCGGAGTAGCGCGATGGCGATCTATCTCGTCAGACGCGTCGCACTCGCGATCGGGGTGCTCTGGGCGGCGTTCACGGTCTCGTTCGTCGTCCTCTACCTGCTGCCCGGCGACCCGGTGGCCACCATGGCCAGCGGCGGGCTCGACGGCGAGCCGCTCACCCCGGAGGCGCTCGACGCGCTGCGCGCCCGCTACGGCCTCGACCAGCCGTTGATCGTGCAGTACGGCACCCGCCTGTGGGACGCCCTGCACGGCGACTTCGGCACGTCCATCCAGTCGGGCAAGGACGTCGGGGAAGCGATCCGGGAGGCCCTGCCACCGACGATCCAGATCTCGGTGGCCGGCCTGGCCTTCGCGATCGTCTTCGGCGGGGCGGTGGTGCTCGTCGCGACCTACACGTCGGCCCGCTGGCTGCGGCAGCTGCTCATGGCCCTGCCGTCGCTGGCCGTGTCGCTGCCGGTGTTCTGGGTCGGGCTGATGCTGGTGCAGGTCTTCTCCTTCCAGCTGCGGCTGTTGCCCTCGGTGGGGGCGAAGGGGCTGGAGTCGCTGGTGCTCCCGGCGATCACACTCGGCCTGCCGACCGGCGCGCTCGTGGCGCAGGTGCTCGCGAAGAGCCTCTCGGCCGCCCTCGACGAGCCCTACGTCGTCACCGCACGGGCCAAGGGCGCCGGACGCGTGGCGATCCACCTGCGGCACGCGCTGCGCAACGCGGCACTCCCGGCGCTCACCGTGCTCGGGTACGTGGTCGGCAACCTGCTGGCCGGCTCGGTGGTGGTGGAGACGGTGTTCACCCGGCCAGGGCTGGGCAGGCTGACGGTCTCGGCCGTGAGCGTCCAGGACATCCCGCTGGTGCAGGGGATCGTCGTCTTCGCCGCCGCGGTGTTCGTCGCGGTCAACCTGCTCGTCGACCTCATCTATCCGGTGCTCGACCCCAGGATCGCGACGGGAGCGGCGGTATGACCCAACTGCTGATCACAGAACCCCTGGGCGAGATCCCCCCGGGTTCGACCACCGCACAGCCCGTCGCCGCGACGCCGCGGGAGCGGGTGGCCCGTGCGCTGCGCTTCTTCGTGCGCAGGCCCGGGCTCGTCGTGTCGATCGTGTTCGTCGTGCTGGTGCTGATCGCGGCGTTCGCGCCCACGGTGCTGGCCGGCGGCGACCCGGCAGCGGGCGTGCCGGCGGACAAGCTCCAGCCGCCCAGCGCCGCCCACGTGTTCGGCACCGACTACCTGGGCCGCGACGTCTACACCAGGGTCGTCCACGGGGCGGCGCTCTCGTTGCAGGCCACGGTGATCGCGGTCGCCGTGGCGCTGGTGGTGGGTGGACTCATCGGCCTGCTCGCCGGGTTCGTCGGGCGGTGGGTCGACGAGGGCCTGATGCGCGTGGTCGACGTGCTGATGGCGATCCCGGCGATCCTGCTGTCGCTGGCCCTGATCACGGCGCTGGGCTACGGCACGATCAAGGTGGCGATCGCCGTCGGCATCGCGAGCGTGGCGAACTTCGCCAGGGTGATGCGGGCGGAGACGCTGCGGATCCGGCAGTCGACCTACGTGGAGGCGGCGCGCTCGGTGGGGACGCGGTGGCACGTCACACTGGTGCGCCACGTGCTGCCCAACGCGGCCGGGCCCGTGCTGGTGCTCGCGGTGCTGGAGTTCGGCCTGGCGATTCTCGCGGTGTCGTCGCTGAGCTTCCTCGGCTACGGGGCGCCGCCGCCGGCTCCGGAATGGGGGTCGCTCATCGCGGAGGGCCGCAACTACATCGCCGCCTCCTGGTGGCTGTGCGCGATGCCGGGGTTCGCGATCGCCGCGACCGTGCTGTCGGTCAACCGGATCTCCCGCGCCCTGGACGGGGAATGGAGCCGGGCGTCATGAGCGGGTCGACCGAACGCTCCGCGTCAGCCGAGCCGTTGCTGCGGGTCGAGGGCCTCGACGTCTCCTACCGGACGGGCGGCGGGCTGCTGCACGCCGTTCGCGGTGCGTCGTTGACCGTGGCGCCCGGCGAGGTGGTGGCGGTCGTGGGGGAGTCGGGATCGGGCAAGTCCACGCTGGCCCAGGCCGTGATCGGGTTGTTGCCACCCAACGGAACGGTGGCGCGGGGAAGCATTCGGCTCGCCACCGGACATGGGCCGGTCGAGGAGCTGGCGGGCTTGCCGGAGAAGGCGATGCGGTCGATCAGGGGACGCCGGATCGGGCTCGTCCCGCAGGACCCGACGGTGTCGCTGAACCCCGTGCAGAAGATCGGCACGCAGGTGGCCGAGGCGCTGCGCGTTCATGGGCTGGCCGACCGGCGGCGGGCGGCGATCGACGCGGTCGAGCTCCTGGCCAGGGCCGGGCTGCCCGACCCGCGGGTTCGGGCCGGGCAGTACCCGCACGAGCTGTCCGGTGGGATGCGGCAGCGGGTGCTGATCGCGATCGCGGTGGCGGCGAACCCCGGGCTCCTCATCGCCGACGAACCGACCAGCGCGCTCGACGCGACCGTGCAGCGCCGCATCCTCGACCACCTCGAGGAGCTCACCCGCGAGTCCGGCACCGCGGTGCTGCTCATCACCCACGACCTGGGGGTCGCCGCCGACCGGGCGGACCGGATCCTCGTGATGTCGGGCGGCAGGATCGTCGAGGAAGGGCCGGTCGGCTCGATACTCGCCGCCCCGTCCGACCCGTACACGCGCACGCTGCTGGCGAGCGCACCCGGCCTGCGACCCGCCTCCACGGCCCCGGCACCGGCCCCCGCGGGCGAGCCGCTCGTCGAGGTGCGCAACCTGGTCAAGGACTTCCCGCTGCCCCGGGTGAACGGCAGCCGAGGCGTGCTGCGCGCCGTCGACGACGTCAGCTTCACCATCACCCGCGGGGAGACGCTCGCGCTGGTGGGCGAGTCGGGGTCGGGCAAGTCGACCACGGCGCGGCTCGTGCTGCGGCTCGCCGACCCGACGGCCGGAGAGGTGATCTTCGACGGGACGGACATCACGAGAGCGAAGGGGAAGGACTGGCGGGAGCTGCGCCGGCGCGCACAGCTGGTCTACCAGAACCCCTACGCCTCGCTGGACCCGAGATTCAGCGTCGAGGACGTCGTCACCGAGCCCCTGCGGGCCTTCCGGGTCGGATCGGCCACCGAGCAGCGGCGACGAGCCGCCGAGCTGGTGGAGAAGGTGGCGTTGCCGGCGTCGGTGCTGGTGCGCAGGCCCGTCGAGCTCTCCGGCGGCCAGCGCCAGCGTGTCGCGATCGCGAGAGCGCTCGCGCTCTCACCCGACCTCGTAGTCTGTGACGAGCCGGTGTCGGCGCTCGACGTCTCGGTGCAGGCACAGGTGCTCGACCTGCTCACGGAGCTACAGGCAGGTGCCGGCTTGGCGTACCTGTTCATCTCCCACGATCTCGCCGTGGTGCGCAGGGTCGCGCATCGCGTGGGCGTCATGCAGGACGGGCGGCTCGTGGAGCTGCGCCCGACCGCTGAGCTGTTCGACGCCCCGGGTGAGGACTACACCCGAGAGTTGCTCGCCGCCATCGCCGGGCGGCGCCGCGGCGCACCGACCCTGGAAGTGGGCACATGACGACTGTGACGACCGTTCCGACGCGAGCCGTGGAGCGCACCGCGATCCATCCCGGCCGCACGACCTCCCGGGAGGAGACGCTGGGATGACGAGTCACCCGGAGCTTCCCCTGTCGATCCTGGACCTCGCGCCGGTGCCCGCGGGCGGCACCGCGGCCGACGCGATCCGCAACTCGATCGACCTCGCCAGGGCCGCAGATCGAGCGGGCTACAACCGGTTCTGGGTGGCCGAGCATCACGGGGTCACCGGAGTCGCGTCGTCGTCGGCGCCGGTGCTGGTCGCGATGATCGCCGGGGCGACCGAGCGGATCCGGGTCGGTTCCGGCGCGGTGCTGATGCCTCCCGCACTGCCGATGGTGGCCGCCGAGCAGATGGGGGAGATCGCCGCCCTGCACCCCGGACGGATCGACCTGGGCCTCGGGCGCACCGGGCCGTCCCGGCGCCGGCCGCCCGCTGCGCAGGCGGCTTCTCCCGCTTCGGGAGGCAACCCGCCGCAGGACCGTGTCGTCGACGGCCTCCTGATCCCGGCCCCGGCCCCCGGCGGCGGGCTCCCGGCGCGGGTGACCGTGCTCGCACCCCTGCTCGGCATCAGCTTCGACACCGCATCGGCCGACTACGCGCAGCAGGTGACCGACATCCTGTCCTACCTGGACGGCACGGCGATCGCCGCCGACGGCCTCCCGCTGCACGTGGCCGTGGCCGAGGGAGCGGATCTCGAGGTCTGGGTGCTCGCGGCCGGCAGTGGCGACAGCGCGACGACGGCGGGTGCGGCCGGCCTGCCGCTCGCTGCCGCGTACCACGTCGTGCCGTCGACCGTGCTGGACACGGTCGAGGCGTACCGCGCGGCGTTCCGGCCCGGGACGGGTCCGCGCCGCCTGGAACGGCCCTACGTCGCCGTCTCGGCCGACGTCGTGGTGGCAGATGACGACGCCACCGCCGAGGAGCTCGCGGCGCCCTACGGGCAGTGGGTTCTCGGCATCCGGAGGGGCATGGGCGCCGAGCCGTACGTGACGCCGGAGCAGGCGAGAGCGCGTGTGTGGACGGACGAGGAACGGGCCGCGGTGGCCGACCGGGTGTCCACACAGATCGTCGGCTCGCCGTCCACGGTGGTGGAGAAGCTGTGGACGCTGGCGCGGGTGACCGGGGCCGACGAGCTGATCGTCACCACGATCACCACCGAGCACACCGACCGGGTGCGCAGCTACGAGCTGCTCGCGAAGGCCTGGGCCACTGGATGAGGAGGCATGATCCTGGCATGAACCGAGATCGACGGGCGTTGGAACCGGTATGACGAGCACGTTGCCGGACCTGGTGCGCGGCTGGAGCAGCTGGCACCGCGAGCGCGAGGAGGAGCTGCGCGCTCCGCACGGTTGGCTGAGCCTCACCGCCCTGCACTGGCTCACGCCGGAGCCCGCAGGCTTCGACGGGATCCCGGGCCTGTGGAGCGCCACTCCGGATGGCGTGGTGGTCACGGCCGCCGCCGCCGACGGGCTCGTGGTCCGCTCGGTACGGGAGCCCCGCCGGATCGACGGCACCGTCACCCTGCACCCCGTGGACGGCCTGCCCGGCTCCCTCGTCGAGAGGGGCGACGCCGTCATCGAGGTCGTCCGCCGCACCGACTCCCACGCGATCCGCGTGCGTGACCCCGAGGCGATCACGCGCACGGCCTTCACGGGCGTGCCGACGTTCCCCGTGGACGAGTGCTGGGTGCTGGACGCACGGTTCGAGCCCTACGCCGATCCGCGCCCGGTCACCGTGGACGCCGTGGTGGAGGGGCTCCATCACTACCTGGCGGCCGTGGGTGAGGTGCGCTTCGAGCTCTACGGGCAGGAGCACGTGCTCGTCGCGATGGCGGGGAAGGCCGGTGGCCTGTCGCTGCACTTCCGCGATGCCACCTCGGGCGACTCCACCTACCCGGGCGGCCGGGTCGTGCGCACGGACAACCCGGCAGCCGACGGCACGCTGACCCTGGATCTGAACCGGGTGGTCAACCTGCCGTGCGCGTTCACGGACTTCGCCACCTGCCCGCTGCCACCCGCAGGCAATGTGCTGCCGGTGGCCGTGGAGGCGGGGGAGCGCAGCCCGCTGCGGCCAGATCGCGCGTAGCCGCGTATCGGCCCTGTGACCACTGCGAGCCGCACGTCAACGCCCCGCCGAGGGCGCTGAGGTGCGGCTCGCAGTTTTCTCGCGCTGTTCTACTTGGCCCAGGCTCCGCCGGACATCGCGGCCGACCGCGTGCGGAAGCCTGCGGTACCCGCGACGATGTCGCGCCGGATCTCGGCCTTGGTGCGTCCCGTGGTCAGGACCGTCGGGCCGAGCGCCCTGGCGATCTGCCTCAGGACGGGCACGGTGAACCGGGCGTCGTGCTGGTGCAGGTAGTCGTCCACCTCGCCGGGCGTGCCGAGGCGGTTGATCTCCGCCACGTCCGCGCTGACGTCCACCTCGGGGCGGGGCCTGCGGGTGGGGGTGCCGGAACGGGTGCTGGCGGCGTGCGGGGCGCGACGGAAGACGAGCTCACCGCGTCCGGCGGCGAGGTCGTCGAGCTGCTGCGGGCTGAGCGTCCTGACCATCTCAGTGGCCTGCTGAAGGGCCGCGGTGAGTGGGGGGGTGGTGGTCGTGCCTGTCATGCAGCGATCCCTTCGAGGCGGCCTGAGAGCTCGGAAACCATGTCGCGCAGCTCGCGCGTCTGGGCGCGGCCGGTGCCGCCGAGGATCACCGGCACCCCGTGCTCGGGCGCGGGCCCGTAGACCGACTTGCTGTCCCGCATGGTCGTGGCGAAGGTCGGGACCTCGCGAGCAACGATGCGGCTGATGACGCTGCGCTGGGCCTCGATGGGCGCTCCGTCGTGGTTCTGGACCATGGTGAAGACGACCGCGGCTGCGGGGCGCTCGACAGGCACCGGGGAGTAGTCGTTGTACTCCTCGATGAAGGACCGGATCTTCAGTCCGAGCGAGTCGATGCCGTTGGTCGACAGGTAGTCCGGCTTGGTGGGGATCAACAGCAGGTCGCTCGCCGCCACGGCGTTCTTCGCGATGAGGCCGAAGTTCGGCGCGCAGTCGATCAGTACGACGTCGTAGTCGGCGAAGGCCGGGTGGACGAGGCCGTCGCGCAGCCGCCCGTGCAGTTCCGCGAAGCGCTTGGGCTCGCCCAGGAGCTCCGCGGCCAGCTCGGTCTCGACGTCGGAGAGGTCGCGGTGCGCGGCGATCAGGCTGAGCGTCCCGCTGCTGCGAGCGAGCTTGTCGTGGACACGCGGCGGCGACGAGACGAGGGACGATGGATCTGCCATCGCCTCCGTCGTGCCGATGCCGTCGAACCAGTGCTTGATGGTCCTGCTCGGCAGCAGGTCGGCCGTCCACTCGCTCTGGGTGAAGAACGAGACCGTCAGGCTGGCCTGTGCGTCCAGATCGACGAGCAGCACCTTCTGACCCCGGGCTGCGAGCCCGGCGCCGAGGTTGGCGGTGAGGGTGGTTTTACCCACTCCGCCTTTGTGGTTGATGATCGAGATGACCTTCACCGTTCTCCTCCCCGCGTCACGCGGCGGGAACGATGCCATATGGCCCGAACCGCCCCGCTCCTAGGTCACTGCGTGTCGTGTAACCCATTCGGTGGGCGACGACGGGCTGTTGGGGGGCCGGGCGGGGCCGCGCGCAGGAGTGTCGTTCTGACGCGAAATCGCGCTCGCGTTCCACGGCGCTGTGGTGCGCTACGGACGGACGTTGCGAACCGATCGGGGGGCGGTCCGACGCGCCGGAGCGCCATCGCTTCGCGAGCGCTCGTCGCCGGAGTTGCTCGACGTGCCCGGCTTCTGCCGGAGGTGCAGGTGAGAGGCCCGTTGCTCCCGTACGGGCGTGCCGTCCGGGTCGGTGGCGATGATCGGGAGCAACATCAGCAACTCTCGTCGCGGAAGCACTGGGTGATCACACGGCTACGGTGTGGATCGGAGGCGCTCCTCGCCGTCGATCGGTTCGCCGTCGCGCGGGTGTGAGAAACGAAGGAGAGGACGCCCGAACCGGGTGGCGGTACCTGTCGTTCCGCATCGCCGAGCGGGCCCGAGCCGAGGGGTCGACCGGCGTGTCCGGCCATCCACGCCGATGGGAACCTTCGATAAACCACCCGGTCGGATGACAGTGGCTGTCCACCGTATGGGATCGAGCGGGCGGCAGTCGGGTCTCCTGTGACACCAGGGACGCCCGGTGACCGGCTCGGCGTCATACATCGGAACCTGTCGCCCGGGCGTTACCTCGCGTCGTCGTCGTACTCGGGCACGATCTCGCGCTGCTCGGCGACGTCGGCCGGGTCGGCCTCCAGCGGCAGGCTGTCGGGGTCCTCGACGATGTCGGCTCTGTCGTCGTCATCGACGGGCTGGTGCTGCTCGGCCACGTCGGCGTCCGGATCCTCGATTCCCATGCTCCGTACCTCTCGTCGTCTCGGTCGTCGGGGCGGGGCGGCCGGTCAGGCTGCCGGAGTGGCGGTCTGGGTGGTCTGGGTGAGGATCGCCGCGGCGAGTGGCGAGACGACCGTGTGGTTGATGGCATGGCCCATTCCCGGAATCCGGACCAGCCGGGCCTGGCCGAGGGTCCGGGCGAGGTGACCGGAGTGCGGCGGCGGGTACGCGGGGTCCTCCGGTGCCTCGATGACAAGCGTCGGCACCGTGACGGTGGCGAGCTCGGCCCCGCGGTCCAGCCCGCTGGTGTCCATGCGGGCGTGGGCGACAACGGCCTCGGTCCGGCCGGCGTGCTCGACGACGCGCTCCTCGAGCGCACGGAACTCGGCAGGGTCGAACGGGGTACCGGAGCCGTTGAGCAGCCGCCAGTGCTCCACACGCCAGCGAAGCTCGCCCTCGGCGTCGCGGGGGTCGTCGAGCTCTCCCCACAGCCGCAGCAGGGCGGTATCGGGCTCGGGGAGCTCCGGCGCGCCCTGCATCGCCAGGGCGCCGGTGCAGAACAGGGTGGCGGAGGCGAGCCGCTCGGGGTGGTCGAGCAGCATCAGCTGCACGAGCAGGCCACCCATCGACATGCCCACGACGTGGGCACGTGGAACCTCGAAGGCGTCGAGGACGGCGACGGCGTCACTCGCGAGATCGGTGATGCCGTAGGGCTCCTCCTCGAACATGGCGGAGGAGCGGCCGGTGTCGCGATGGTCGTAGCGAATGACCCGGTGGTGTTCGGCGAGCAGTTCGATCAGGGCGTCTGGCCAGGCCACGCCGGACGAACCGGCTCCCATCACGAGCAGCAGCGGCTCAGCGGGTTGCGGGCCTGTCGAAGGGATGTCCTCCGCCCAGAGCCGGACCCCCGGGGCGACATCGACGTAGCGTTCCACGCGCACAGCCTGCCGGTCGGCAGTGGTGCGTGTCGATCCGGAGCGCAGACGAGCTCGCCCGCCGTGGCCGGTCCCGGCGCGAACGCCGGGTACCAGTCACGGGCCGAAGCGTCGGGGCCGCTCTCACGGCACCTGACGCAGGTGGTGGTGCGGGTCTACTTCAGGGCGTCGAGCAGCGCCTGGCGCTGGCGCTCGCCGAGCCCGGCGGCGCGGCGGGAGGCGTCGATGCCGGTCTGCTCGAGCAGCGCGGAGACCTTGGCCGGCCCGTAGCCCGGGAGGCTCTTGAGCAGGTCGGCCACCTTCGTCTTCCCGACGACCGTGTCGGACTTCGCGCGGTCGAGCACCGCCGGGATGGTCTGCTCCCCGCGGGCGATCGCGTCGCGCAGCTCCTTGCGGGCAGTGCGGGCAGCGGCGGCCTTCTTCAGGGCCTCAGCGCGCTGCTCTGGCGTAAGCGTGGGCAGTGCCATGTCGTGGTTCTCCTCTCCGTGCGGACACCGCGAATCGGATGTCCGCAGGTCATCTTCACTGCTCAGCCTGACAGAACCGTGCAACGCCACGCACAACCACCCCTCGCGGCGGGCCCTCGTGTGTCACTCGAACGGGCGTACCGGCCCAGGTACGAGAGGGGGTGGAGCCACGTGGCGCGCGACCCACACCTCGCCGTCCGCGTCGACGGTGGAGGCCGCCGGGAGTACCCGCCCTGACCTCGGCGAAACGCCTGCGGGTACGTCCCGGCCCGGGAGATACGTCCGTTCGGGTCAGACCGTGGCGTCCTCGGCTCGCTTCTGCGGCGTCGGCGCGGCGGTCTCCGCGTCCCGGGCGGCGGGCTCGGCCGAGCCGTGGTCGTCGTCGAGCATCGTGGCCTCGTCGAACGGCTCGGCACCGCTCAGGACGCGGTCGGCGCGCTCGCGGTCGAACTCGCCGACCCAGTTGCCGATCAGGACGGTGGCGACGGCGTTGCCTGCGAAGTTCGTGACCGCGCGGGCCTCCGACATGAACCGGTCGATCCCGACGATGAGGCCGACGCCGTCGACGAGGTCCGGACGGTGCGAGGCCAGCCCGCCCGCGAGCGTGGCGAGCCCGGCGCCGGAAACGCCGGCAGCGCCCTTGGAGGCGATGATCATGAAGAGCAGGAGGGCGATCTGCTCACCGATCGACATGGGCCTGCCGAGCGCGTCGGCGATGAAGATCGACGCCATCGTCAGGTAGATCGCGGTGCCGTCGAGGTTGAACGAGTAGCCGGTCGGGACCGTGATTCCGACGACGGGACGGGAGATGCCGACGTGCTCCATCTTGGCGATCAGCCGCGGCAGCGCCGACTCGGACGACGAGGTGGAGACGATGAGCAGGAACTCCCTGCTCAGGTAGCGCAGCAGCGAGAAGATGTTGATCCCGGCGCCGAGCCGCAGCACGAGCCCGAGCACCACGAACACGAAGATCGCGCAGGTCAGGTAGAAGGCGGCCATCATCTGGAACAGTGCGATCACCGCGGACCAGCCGGTCTCGCCGACCACCGCAGCGATCGCGCCGAACGCGCCGATCGGGGCCGCCCACATGACCATCGCGAGCACCCGGAAGACGAGCCGCTCGATGTGCTTCACGCCGCGCAGGATCGGCTCGCCCGAGCGCCCGAGGGCCTGCACACCGAAGCCGACCAGCAGCGCGACGAAGAGCGTCGAGAGCACGCTGTCGCCGACCAGCGGGGAGAAGAGCGTGTTCGGGATGATCCCGACGAGGAAGTCCGACAGCGACTCGGCCTCGGGCGCGTTGTAGTGCGCGGCCTCGGCGAGCTGCAGCCCGGTGCCGGGCTGGAGGACGTTGCCGACGACGAGCCCGATCGCCAGCGCGAACGTGGACATGCCGATGAAGTAGGCGAGAGCCAGGCCGCCGACGCGGCCGACCGTGGCGGCCTTCCGGATCGATCCGATGCCGAGGACGATCGTGCAGAAGATGACCGGGGAGATCATCATCTTGATCAGGTTGACGAACGCAGTGCCGAGGGGCTTGAGGTCCTTGCCCAGTGCGGGCGAGACGAGACCGATGACGACGCCCAGTACCACCGCGGCGATCACGGCGATGTAGAGGTAGTGGGTCCGGTCCTTCTTGGGCGGTGTAGCGGTGGTTGACACGTGTCCTCCGGGGAGCCGACGGCAACGTCGGGCGTTGCGCCGGCACCCGTGTACCGGCAACTATCGCGGCGACTATGCGGCGCGATGTGGTGGTCGTCACCATTTCGTTCATTTCGTACGACGGGCGGTGACGACGGTGGCCAGGCGACGGAGCCGGTGGAGCCTCGCAGGCCAGCTCTTCGCACTCCAGGCGGCGATAGTGGTGATCGTGCTGACGGGGGTCGCGGCGGCCACGTACGTCCAGTTCGACGAGACCAACCGCGACGCGACCGCGGAGGAGATGCTCGGTATCGCGCACACCCTCGCCGCCTCGCCGGACGTGCGCGCCGCGCTCGGCGAGCGCGACCCGGTGGCCGTGCTGCAGCCCCTCGCAGAGCAGATCCGGATCGACACCGCCACCGACTTCGTCGTCGTCATGCGGCTGGACGGCATCCGCCTCTCGCACCCGAACCCGGCCCAGATCGGGCAGGTCTTCCAGGGCACGATCGAGCCGGCCAAGCACGGGGATCAGCAGTTCACGGAGACCTACACCGGCACCCTCGGTCCGTCGGTGCGCGCCGTCGTCCCGGTGCTCGACCATGGGAACGTCGTGGCGCTCGTGTCGGTCGGGCGCACGGTCGCGAAGGTGTCACGGGAGCTGCAGCGCGAGATGCCGCTGGTGCTCGGGGCCGCGGGCGTGGCGCTGCTGCTCGCCGCGGCCGGCTCGTGGCTGGTGAGCCGGTGGCTGCGGCGCAGCACCCATGACCTCGGGCCGGCCGAGCTGGCGCGCATGTACGAGTACTACGACGCGGTGCTGCACGCCGTGCGGGAGGGACTGCTGCTGCTCGATCGCTCCGGGCGGGTGCAGCTGGTCAACGACGAGGCCCAGCGGCTGCTGGCGCTGCCCCCCGACGCGCAGGGCCGCCGCGTCGACGAGATCGGGCTGCCGGTCGAGCTGGGGGCCGCGCTCGCCGCCGGTGAGGCGCGCGAGGACGAGATCCATCTGACGGCCGACCGGATCGTGGTGGTCAGTCAAGGGGCTGCGCGGTGGGCGGGGCGGCACCTCGGCACCGTGGTGACGCTGCGCGACCACACGGAGCTGCGTGCCCTGGTCAGCGAGCTGCAGACGATCCGCGGTTTCGCCGACTCGCTGGGCGCCCAGGCCCATGAGGCGGCCAACCAGCTGCACACCGTGATCTCGCTGATCGAGCTCGGCCGCCCGGACGACGCGCTGGAGTTCGCGGCGTCCGAACTCGCCGTGTCCCAGCAGCTCACCGACGCCGTGCTGGCCGGGATCGCCGTGCCCGAGTTGGCGGCGCTCGTGGTCGGGAAGGCGGCTGCGGCAGGGGAGCGGGGCGTCACTCTGCAGGTGGCCGAGGGCACCCGGGTGCCGGCCGGGATCGCCGACCCCCGCGACCTCGTCACGATCGTGGGCAACCTGCTCGACAACGCGATCGACGCCGCCGAGGACGCCCCTGCGCCTCGCTGGGTCCGGATCAGCGCCCGCGTCACCGGCGACGCCGTGGAGCTGTGCGTGACCGACAGCGGTCCCGGGATCGCGGCCGACGACGCCGAGCGCGCCTTCGAGCGGGGTTGGAGCACGAAGCCGCACGACGGGCTGGGCCGCGGTCTGGGGCTGGCACTGGCGCGGCAGGCGGCGCAGCGCCATGGCGGGTGGGTGCGGCTCCGTACGTCCGATGGGGACGCCCCCGGCCGGAACGGGGTCGAGCGGGGATCATCCGAAACGGACGGTGCCGATGTGGACCGATCCGATGGGGACCGCGCGCGGGGCGCCGAGTTCGCTGTGCACCTTCCGCTGGTGAGGGCATGATCCGCACCCTGATCGTCGAGGACGACCCCATCGCGGCCGCCGCCCACGCCAGCTACGTCGGGCGCGTGCGCGGCTTCGAGGTGGTGGGGAGCGCGGGATCGGGGGCCGAGGCGCTGCGGCTGCTCGACAGCCGCACGGTGGAACTCGTCCTGCTCGACGTTCACCTGCCCGACACCAGCGGGCTCGAGGTGCTGCGCCGGATGCGGGCCGCGGGCCACACCACCGACGTCATCATGGTGACGCGGGCGCGCGATCTCGCCGTGGTCCAGGCGGCGATCTCCTTCGGCGCCACGCAGTACCTGGTCAAGCCGTTCACGTTCAGTGCGGTGCGCACGAAGCTGGAGGGCTTCCTGGAGTACCGGTCGCGGCTCGGCGCTGGCCCCATGGTCGCGCAGGAGGACGTCGACGGCCTGTTCCACACCCTGCGTGCGCCCGCTCCCGCCGGCGGCCTCCCGAAGGGCGTGAGCCGCGAGTCCCTCGACGCCGTGGCGCGCAGACTGGCCGCGGCCGGGGATACCGGGCTCACCGCCGCCGAGGTGGCCGAGGGCCTCGGGGCGTCCCGCGTGACGGCTCGGCGCTACCTCGAGTACCTGGCGGAGGCGGGGCTCGCCGAGCGGCACTCCCGGTACGGGAGCACCGGCCGTCCACAGGTGGAGTACCGGTGGCGGGCTGCGGGAGTGCCCGGAGGGCGAGCAGCGCCCGGTGGCGCGGTGCCCTGACCGGTGGCGCTGCCCGCCCCGCCGCTCAGTTGCAGGACGCGGCGAGCGACTGTGGCTGCGAGGCGTCCGGGGATTCGGTCGAGTCCGGGGCGGCCTTGGTGGTGGCTGTGCTGCCCGACCTGCCCTTGGTGGTGGTCGGTGCGGTACCCGGGTCGGCCGAGGGGTTCGGCGCCGCAGTAGCGGCAGGCGGTGGCGGCGGCTTGTTGATCGAGTTCTGCACGACCTCGCGCATGTACTCGAAGTCCGGCCACAGTGTGTTGAACTTGCCGTCGTCCTCATTGGGGTCGGGCAGGTTGGGGTCGAACGACACGCTCTCCAGCGTCAGGTTGCCGTTGCCTGCGAGCGACACCAGCTGGGGCAGCACCTGCTGCGGGAGGTTCGTCGCCACGCTGTTCGTGGTGGCCTTTGCGACGCCCTGGAAGTTCGTCAGGAGGTCGGCGGGGCTCTTCTGCTCGAGGATGTACTGGAGCAGGCAGCGCTGGCGGCCCATCCGCGTGTAGTCGTCGGAACCGGTGCGGGAGCGGGCGAACGCGAGTGCCTGCTCGCCGTTGAGGTTCTGCACGCCCGCCGGGATGTAGTAGTCGGGCGCCACGTGCTGGCCGCTCGGGGTGATGCCGCCGACCGGGAGCCGGTTGGGTCCGACGTCGACGGTCAGGCCGCCGAGCGCGTCGATGATCGACGCGAAGCCCGCCATGTTGACCTCGACGTAGTAGTCCAACTGCACGCCGAGCATGTACGAGACGGTCTGGTGCAGCAGGTTCAACCCTGGATCGGCGGTGGGCCCCGACGGTGCGAGCGCCGGGTACTCGAGCCCGTAGGCGTACACGGCGTTGAGCAGGTAGTTGCCCGACAGGGGATCGGACTCGTCGTAGAAACCGTCGGGGAACTTCTCCTCCATCGGCGACCCGGGCGGGAACTGGGCGTGGCCGATGTTGCGGGGGAGCGCGAAGAGCGTGGTGCGGCTCGTTCTGGTGTCGATGCTCGCCACCATCATCGTGTCGGTGCGGGTGCCCTTGCGGTCCGGCCCCGCGTCGCTCCCGACCATCAGGATGTTGAGCCGCGGCTTGGCGATGGCCTCGGCCACAGCGGTGCCGCCCCCGCCGGTGAACAGCGAGTCGAGCAGGGAGCGCTGCGAGTTGGCGAGGTTGGCGCCGAACCCGAGCGGCGCTGCGACCACGAGGCAGAGCACAACCACCACACCGACGCCGAGTGCCTGCTGGCCTGCGGCCAGTCGCGACGGCCGGGCCAGCATGTACGTGCGGACGATCACGGCCATCCAGGCCAGCGCGGCGAGCACACAGCCGATCGCGATGATCGTGAGGACGCGCGTGGACAGCAGGTTCTCGAGGATGGCCGACCGGCGTGCACTGACACCGAGCGCCACGAGGAAGACGAGGGTCAGCAGGAACACGCCGAGGATCAGTGCGCCGGTGCGTTGCCGGCGGAGCATCAGGTGGCCCGAGCCCGGGGCCACTGTGGACGCTGCGGTGGCGAGTAGCGCCCGGCCGAGCGTGCGGCGAGGGCGGCCGGTGCCGCTGCGGCGCCGGGCACTCCGCGACGTGGTGGCGCTCGCGGCGGTCGAGCCGTCCGCGGAGGACGCACGTTTCGGACCCACCCGGGAGGACCCGCTCCTCGTCGACGTGGGCGTCGCCTTCGCCGCGGAGCGCGTGGCGCCGGACCCCTTCGCGGCCGGGATCATCGTTGTGTCGGACTTCGTGGTGGGGGTCGCCCGCCCGATCGTCGTGCCGCCCGAGCGCGCCGAGTGTGTCCGTGGAGCGGAGGTCCTGGTGCCAGGGCTCTTCGGCCTGGGCGGGGCGGTGCTGCCGGGGTGCGGCGTCGCCGACGACTTGCGCTCGTGGGCCAGTCGGGGCTGAGGCCGCGTCGGCATCTCGGAGTCGTTGGCGCGGTCGACGCGCCGGGGCGGCATGGGCCGGGGCGGGGCGTCTGCGGACCTCGGCGCACGCCGCGGCGGAGGCTCGGCGTGGTGGGGTGCGGGGCGCTGTTCGCGCTCGCTGCGCCGCGGCCATGGCTGCTGCGGGGGCAGGGGTTGACCGCCGCCACGGGGAGAGCGCCGGCTTTCATCGTTCACCGTGCCCACTCCCTGCATCCGAACGAATAGGGGAACAACCAGGACTCGGCGGTGAGCCCGCCGGAGCCTACTGCCCGTGACAAGTAGCTCCACGGCGCACCTCGGTGGGAGGAAATTCGACCAGCTGGTACCCCATTCCGGTGAGACGTTCGGACCCCCGCCGTGGTTCCCGGGCGGGCGGGCCGAAAGCCCGAGCCGCAACCCGGCACCTGTGGCCGGCGGGGCCGTCAGAGTGCGCGTCATTCGGTGCGAGTTGAGAATTATCGCACGTCGTGACCCGCTTGACCCGGTGGCCCCACTGGCGCTCCACTGACCGCGTGCCCGATCAGCGCAGCCGCGCAGCGCCCGATCAGCGGGGCGGTGCGCCCGCCGGCAGGTGCGGCGATACAGCCGCAGGTCAGCAGGGGGATGCGGCCACCGGCGAGCGCGGTGGGGTTGTGGCCGGGCACGTCGGGCGCGCGGCGGCTGTCGTCCTCGCCGGCGGCAGCGGCACGCGCGTCGGAGGCGAGAGCAACAAGGTCTATCTGCCCGTCGCGGGGCGCATCATGATCGGCATCTCGCTGAACACGTTCGCGGCGCTGCCCGAGATCGGCCCGCTCGTTCTCGTCGTGCGCGCCGAGGACCGTGAGCTCGCCGATCGGGTGATCGACCGTGAGGTGGACGCCGCCGTGGAGGTCGTGACCGGGGGCTCGACCCGTCAGGAGTCCGAGCTCGCCGGTCTGCGACAGTTGGCGGACCGCATCCGTGACGGGCGCATCGACACGGTGCTCATCCACGACGGCGCCCGACCGTTCGCCGGCCGCCCGCTCGTCCGCGAGGTGCTGCGGGTGGCGCGGGAGTGCGGGGGCGCGGTGCCGGGCCTGCCCCGTGACGATCTCGCTGCCGCGGGACCAGGTGGAAGCGGGCTCGCCGGTCCGGCACCGGAGGGTCTCGTGGCCGTACAGACGCCTCAGGGGTTCTCGGCCGCGCCGCTTCTGGCGGCCTACGAGCAGGCCGCCCGGGAGGGCTTCGCCGGCACCGACACGGCGTCCTGCATGCAGCGGTTCGCCCCGGCTGTGCCGATCCGATGGGTTGCGGGCGATGCCCGTAACTTCAAGATCACCTATCCCCACGACCTCGTGCTTGCACAGGAAGTGGCGACGCCACTCTTCGGGGACCACGAGAAAGTGTGACGGCGGTCCCTCGAGAGGTTTCGGTTCCCGGAAACGGGTATCGACCCAGCGCCGGAAGTGGCAGACCCGATCACTCGGGTCGAGGTCAGGAGGTGTCGGGTGCCTTTCGATGGGGCGCAGGTGTCGGTGGAGGTCCGGGGGTCGCGGTTGCGTGTGGTCCGGCTGGCGGGGGTGCTCGACCCCGCGACGATCACCAGAGTGTCGAACGTGGCAGGGGCGCAGCTGGGGCTGTGCACCGGGCACGTGGTGATCGACCTGGGCGAAGTGCGATTCTTCGGTACCGACGACTTCACCGCGCTGGTCGCGGTGGAGGACGCGGCTGCCGCCGTAGGACTGCGGCTGCATCTCTGCGGGCTGGCCGGGCGGGAGGCCCTGCTGCCTTCCGGGATCCGCGCTGCACTCGCCCGGTTCTCGATGTTCGCGACGGTCGAACACGCCGAACGCGAGCTTGCCGTCCGCGTGCCGGTCGCGACGACCGCAGGTAAGTCGCGCGGTCGCTTCGTTCTACCGTGTCCGCCTCTGACCACGGACGTCGGGCGCGTCGCCCGGCCCGAGAGGCCGGTTGCCACGGCCTGAGCGAGAGGGCGGACGTGCGCGTGTCCGGGTGCGCGCACGCGCGGGGGTGGCCCCCCGCGTCGGGGGTGTGCCGGGGCGGCATCACGATGGACGGCGACACGGTTCGTCCCGCCCCCGAGGAACGAGGTTCTGCCGATGCCGCTCACCGACGCCGCCGCCGAGGTCGTTCTGGACGAGGCGTTCCGTGTCGGACCGGTACCGCGCAGGCTCTTCGGTTCGTTCGTCGAGCACATGGGGCGGTGTGTCTACGGCGGCATCCACGAACCAGGGCACGGGACGGCCGACGAGGACGGCTTCCGCCGAGACGTTCTGGAGCTGGCCGGCGAGCTGGGTGCGTCCGTCGTCCGCTATCCGGGGGGCAACTTCGTCTCCGGCTACCGCTGGGAGGACGGCGTCGGGCCCCGCGGTGACCGGCCGGTGCGGCTGGACCGGGCGTGGAAGGCCGTGGAGACCAACCAGGTGGGCACTGACGAGTTCCTGCGCTGGGTGCGCAGGCTCGGTGCCGAGCCGATGCTCGCGGTGAACCTCGGGACGCGGGGGATGCAGGAGGCCTGCGAGCTGCTCGAGTACTGCAACCACCCGGGTGGGACGGCCTGGTCGGACCTGCGGATCCGCAACGGCGCCCGCGAGCCGCACGACGTCCGGCTCTGGTGTCTGGGCAACGAGATGGACGGCCCGTGGCAGATGGGGCACAAGACCGCTGCCGAGTACGGGCGGGTCGCGGCCGAGGCGGCGCGGGGGATGCGCAGGCTGGACCCTCGGATCGAGCTGGTGGCCTGCGGCAGCTCGCACAGCAGGATGCCGACCTTCGGTGCGTGGGAGGCGGAGGTCCTCGAGCACACCTACGACCTCGTCGACTACGTGTCCCTGCACGCCTACTACCAGGAGCACGACGGTGACGCCGCGAGCTTCCTGGCCAGCGCCGTCGACATGGACCACATGATCGACGCCGTCGTCGCGACCGCCGATGCCGTGGGTGCCCGCCGGCGCAGCCGCAAGAAGATCAAGCTGTCGTTCGACGAGTGGAACGTGTGGTACCAGTCCCGGTTCGGCGGCGAGGACTCCCTGGAGTTCGCCGACACCCGCGCCCTGATCGAGGACGACTACAGCGCACTCGACGCCGTCGTCGTCGGCAACCTGCTGCTGGCGCTGCTGCGGCACTCCGATCGGGTGGCCATCGCCTGCCAGGCACAGCTGGTGAACGTGATCGCACCGATCCGCACGGAGCCGGGCGGCCCGGCCTGGCGGCAGAGCATCTTCGATCCGTTCGCGCTGACCGCACGTCACGCCCGCGGCGACGTGCTGCAGGCCGCTGTCACCTCGCCGATGCTGCCGACGGGTCGGTACGGGGACGTCGCCCAACTCGATGCCACCGCCACCCTCGCGCCGGCTCCGGACCCCAGCCTCGACCCCGCCGTTCCCGACCCGGCGGGCGCAGCGCTGTCGGTCTTCCTCGTCAACCGCTCGCCCGATGCCCCGCTGCGCACGTCCGTGCGGCTGCCGCGGGGCCGGTGGGTGCCTGTGGGCCACCTCGGTATCGCCGCAGGCGAGCCGCGCGTCAACAGCGCCGCTGATCCCGACGCCGTGCGCGTCCGCTACCAGGAGCTGCCCGCGATGCGGGACGGCGTGGTGCAGGTGGAGCTGCCTGCCGCCTCCTGGTCGCTCCTGCGCTTCGCCGAGCCGGCCGATCGCGAGCGGTAGTTCCGGCGTTCGGTGGCGATGTGCGCGACATGGTCACCTGAGGCGGAATGAGCGCTCCCGGAAGAGCGACATGTGTCCATGTCGCGGCGGGCCCGCGGTCAGAAGGACTGTGCCAGGGATCGGGAGATGGCTCTCGCGCTGGTGCGGAGCAGCGGCACCAGTGAGTGCGGCTGAACGCTTCCGTGCCGGACGACGAGCGACACCGCCGCGACGACGGTGCCACGGCCGTCCTGCACGGGAACGGCCACCGACAGCGCGTCCATCGTGACCTGCCGGTCGCTCACCGCGAAGCCGGACCTGCGGACGTCGGCGAGCATATGCCGCAACGTGGCGGGGTCGGTGACGGTGCACGGGGTGAAGCGGTCGATCGGCGCAGCCAGCACCTCCTCCTGCAGCTCGACGGGGGCGTGGGCGAGCAGCACCAGCCCGACGCCGGTGAGGGTGAGCGCGAACCGGGAACCGACGCGGGTGAGCACCGGCACCGCCCCCGTGCCGGCGATCCGCTCGACGAACACGAGTTCGCTGCCCTCGCGCACCGCGAGCTGCACGTTCTCCCGCGTGATCTGGGAGAGGTCCTCGAGGAACGGGAGCGCCCGCTCGCGCAGGCCTTGGCCTCGCGGGGCGAGGGCGCCCACCTCCCACAGGCGCAGCCCGACGCGGTAGTACCCGTCGTCGCCGCGTTCCAGGGCGCCCCACTCCACGAGGCCGGCGAGCAGGCGGTGCACCGTCGAGACCGGGAGGCGGGTACGGCGCGCCAGCTCGCTGAGCGTCATGGCCGGGTGGTCGGCCGAGAACGCGCCGAGGATCCGCAACGCGCGGGCCAGCACCGGACCGGTGCCCGCAGCGCGGGACACCGTCATGGGTGCGCTCCGGTTCTGCCACGGGGAAAGAAGGGATTCGAGAATCGCGACGATACCGGTTGGAGGTGACGTCGAGACCTACCCTGCTGCTCCCTGAGGTCCTCGCCCCAGTGCTCGCCCGGTTCCTGGCCGGGTGACATGCGGGCGCAGGCCTTGAAGAGTTGGTGATCGCCTACGTAAGCTTACACCTACCAATGAGCCGGGCCGGAGGAGGAACTGTGGGCACCATCCATCACGAGGTGTGGATCAACGCGGACCGCAAGGCGGTCTTCGAGGCGATCACCAGCAAGGACGGCCTCGACGCCTGGTGGGGGACGGTGCTGACGGCTGCGCCGGAGATCGGGTCGGTCGTCGAGTTCGACCACGGTCTCGGCGACCTGCTGCGCATGCGGATCGTCGACCTCGTGCCGGGCGAGTGGGTGGAGTGGCGCTGCCTCTCCGACTTCCAGGACCCCACGAACCCGGCATCCGACTGGCTCGGCCACCGCTTCACCTTCGCCCTGCGCACCGTGCGGAGGGACCGGGTCGGCTCGCTTCTCGAGCCGCTCGTGAGGGGTGAGGAGTTCACGGTGCTGGAGTTCCGTCAGGAGGGCTGGTCGAGCGACGCCCGGTGGTACGCGTTCTGCAACTGCGCGTGGGGCGAGACGCTCGGCGTCAGCCTCAAGAACCACTGCGAGGCGGCGGCCTGACCTGGTGCGCCACGCATCGGCGGCGTCACGACAGGGGACGACACGCCGAAACCGGTAACGATGGTTGAAAGCTCACGATCTCCCAGTGCCCAACGCCACACTGGAGATCACATGGCCGTCCCGCCGCCCCTGTCCCGTCCGGACCGCGAGAAGACACGACGGTTCCGTCGCGCCAGGCTCTACTTGATCGCTGCCGCTGCCGCCACCCTGTTCATGGCCACCGGTTGCGGCGGGGCCGCCGCTCCTCCCGCGCAGCCCCTGGCCGCGGCGCAGACCAGCACCACCGCGCCGGTCGCCACGCCCACCACCACGGCACCGCCGACCAGCACGACCCCCACCACGGTGGCGGCGGCGCCCGTCGTCCGGCAGCAGGTGTCGGTTCCGCAGCCCGCGGTCCAGCAACAGCCCCGGCCACTGGTCCAAGCCCCAGCGAAGCCCGAACCCAAGCCCGAGCCGAAGCCCGAACCCAAGCCGGTGGCGAAGCCGCAGCCCGCACCGGCGAGGAACGACTGCGATCCGAACTACAGCGGGTGCGTGCCGATCGCCAGCGACGTCGACTGCGAAGGAGGCTCCGGCAACGGCCCGGCGTACGCGAGCGGTCCCGTGCGTGTGACCGGCACCGACATCTACGACCTGGACAGCGACGACGACGGCACCGCCTGCGAGTGACCCGCTGCACGGCGAGTCGCGAACCGGCCGCGGTGGTACCCCCGCCGCATGTCCGACCAGCAGGAGCGGCTCGCGACCTACCGGGCCAAGCGTGACTTCACGGCCACGCCGGAGCCCGCCGGATCGGAGCCCGCGATCGGTTCGCGGAGGTTCGTGGTGCAGCGGCACCGAGCCCGCCGCCTGCACTACGACCTGCGCCTCGAGGTTGCCGGCGTGCTGGCGAGCTGGGCGGTGCCCAGGGGCCCGACGCTCGACCCGAAGGCCCGGCAGATGGCCGTGCACGTCGAGGACCACCCGGTCGACTACGTCGACTTCGAGGGTGTCATCCCGCGCGGCGAGTACGGCGGGGGCGACGTCATCGTGTGGGACCGGGGGACGTGGGAACCGTCCGGCACCGACGACCCCCTGCGGGCCGTCGCGGACGGTGAGCTGCACTTCGATCTGCACGGTGAGAAGCTGGCCGGACGCTTCGCGCTGGTCCGCCGCGGCGGGCCCGGTCGACCCGGCAAGGAACAGTGGATCCTCGTCCACAAGAACGACGACCACGCGCGGCCGGGGTGGGATCCCGAACAGCACCCGCTGTCGGTGAAGAGCGGCCGCACGAACGACGAGGTGGCGGCCGCCCCCGACACGCTCTGGCGCAGCGACCTGCCCCCGGCCGAGGCCGCCGTCCCACTGGAGCGCCGGGTGCCCCCGTCATGGGACCCACCCACGGAGGACGAGCTCGCCGCACTCGACGCGCTCGGGCGACAGGGCCGGTGGCAGGTGCAGGGCGTCGAGGTCCGGCTCACCAACCTGGACAAGGTGCTGTTCCCCGCCGACAAGGGGGAGAGCCCGGTGACGAAGCGCGACGTCATCCGCTACCACGCGCTGATCGCGCCGTACATGCTCCCGTACCTCTGCGACCGGCCCGTGAACCTGCACCGCTACCCCGAAGGGGTCGAGAAGCCGGGCTTCTGGCACAAGGAGGTGCCGGCCCACGCGCCGGAGTGGCTGACCCGATGGCGCAACACGGAGGCGGATCGGGGCGAGACGGAGTGCTACGCCGTGGTCGACAAGCCGGCGTCGCTCGTCTGGATGGCGAACTTCGCGGCGGTGGAGCTGAACCCCTGGACGTCCCGGCTGCCCGACGTGCACGAACCCACCTGGGCGATGATCGACATCGACCCCGGCGACCGCACGGACTTCGCGGACGTGGTCGTGCTCGCCCGCCTTTACCGCGCCGCGCTCGAGCATCTCGGGGTCACGGCCGCCCCGAAGGTCACCGGCAAGCGGGGGATCCAGATCTGGGTGCCCGTCGGGCTCGGCTACACCTTCGCGGACACCAGGGGATGGGTGGAGAAGCTGTCGCGGGCTGTCGGGCGGACCGTGCCCGACCTCGTGAGCTGGGAGTGGCACAAGGACCGGCGGGACGGCCTCGCGCGGCTCGACTACACGCAGAACGCCATCAACAAGACGCTGATCGCGCCGTTCAGCGCGCGACCCGCCCCCGCGGCTCCGGTCTCGGTGCCCATTCGGTGGGACGAGCTGGACGACCCCGGCCTGCGACCCGACCGCTGGACGATCCGGACCGTGATCGACCGGATGCGGCGTGAGGGCGACCCGTTGGCCCCGTTGATCGGACGGCCCCAGCGGTTGCCGGAGCTCTGAGCGCGGGCAGTAGCGTCGGGTGGTCATGAACGGGATCCGGGACCGCGCGATCGGCGCTCTGGCCGGCCTGGCACTCGGTGACGCGCTGGGGATGCCGACGCAGTCGATGTCCCGTGAGCGGATCGCCGAGCGCTACGGGCTGATCACCGGCCTCCGCGCCGCCGGCCCGGACCAGCCGATCGCGCCTGGCCTGCCCGCCGGGACGGTCACCGACGACACCGAGCAGGCCTTGCTGCTCGCCCACCTGCTCATCGACGGCGCGGGCGAGATCGACGCGGTCGCGTTCGCCTGCGCACTCAGCCGGTGGGAGGCCGACATGGTGCGGCGCGGCTCCGCCGATCTGCTCGGCCCGTCGACGAAACGGGCGATCCAGCGTCTCCACGACGGCGAGTCGCCCGACGAGACCGGCCGCGACGGCACCACCAACGGCGCCGCGATGCGGATCACGCCCGTCGGGATCGCCGTGCCGGTCACCGACCCGGCTGCCCTGGTGGACGCGGTGGTGGCAGCCAGCAGGGTCACCCACAACACGGGCATTGCGATCGCTGCTGCCGCCGCCGTGGCAGCAGCGGTCTCGGCCGGCGTCGCGGGAGCAGGTCTCGCCGACGCCCTGGACGCGGCCGAGGGGGCCGCTGCCGCCGGCGCGCGGCGGGGCCACTGGAGGGCGGGCGGCGATGTCGGCGCCCGGATCAGCTGGGTGCGCGGCTGGGTGCGAGGGATGGGCCGGGCGGCGCTCGCCGGCGCCGTCGCCGACGTGGTGGGCACCTCGGTCGCGGCGCAGGAGTCGGTGGTTGCGGCGTTCGCGCTGGTGGAAGCCCTGGGAACGGAACCGCTCGACGCACTCACGCTCGCGGCGGAACTCGGCGGTGACACCGACACGGTCGCCGCGATCTGCGGCGCCGTGCTGGGCGCGCACCACGGCGTGGCCGGTCTGCCCGCCGACCTGGTCGCCACGGTCTGCCGGGTGAACAGCCTCGACCTGGCGCCTGTGGCCGACGGCCTGCTGGAGCTGCGTCGCCGTGCGGGGGGCGACGGTGGCCGACGGTCCTGATCGGGGCGGCCCCGGCCGGCTCCTGCACACCGGCCAGGTCGTGCTGGACCTGGTGATGCGGGTGCCGGGGTTGCCGCCCGTCGGTGGTGACGTGGTCGCTTCCGCCGTGGACCTGCTTCCCGGCGGCGGGTTCAACGTGATGGCCGCCGCGGCTCGCGCGGGCGCACCCGTCGTCTACGTCGGCGGGCACGGCGCAGGCCGGTTCGGCGACATGGTCCGTGCCGCGCTGGCCGCCGAAGGCATCGTCGCCGCGCTGCCGGCGTCGGCCGATGGCGACACCGGCGTCTGCGTCGTGCTCGTCGACGACTCCGGCGAGCGGACGTTCGTCACCGGCAGCGGAATCGAGACGGAGGTCGATCCCGCAGCGCTCGCCGCTGTGCCCGTGACCAGCGCGGATCTCGTCTACGTGAGTGGGTACAGCTTGCTCGTGGAGGCGAAGGGCCGTGCTGTGCTGGATCGGCTCGATGTGGTCGACGGCGCGGGCGTGCTGGTCGACCCGGGGCCACTCGCGGGCCAGGTCGACGGCCCGGTCTGGGACAGGCTGCTCGCGCGCACCACGATGCTCAGCGCCAGCGCCCCCGAGGCGCGCACCCTCTCGGGTGCCGACGACCTGCGCACCGCCGCTCGGGTGCTCAAGCGCCGGCTCGCCGAGCCAGGAGTGGTCGTCGTGCGCGACGGAGCGGCCGGGTGCCTGCTCACTCGCGACGGCCACACCGAACACATCCCCGGATTTCCCGTCGTGGCCGTCGACACCACGGGAGCAGGCGACGCGCACTGCGGGGTGTTCGCCGCCGAACTGCTGCGCGGTGCGGACCTGCACACCGCCGCGGTGCGCGCCAACGCGGCCGCCGCGCTCGCGGTCACCCGCCGCGGGCCGGCGACCGCCCCCGGCCGTGCGGAGGTCGACGTGCTGCTGGCATCGACGCCGTGACGGTCGAGCTCGTCAGGGTGCAGGGGGAACGGGTGGGCAGCGCCAGGTGATCGCCCACGACCGCGCCTTGCCGCCGGGCGTGGCGACGATGGACCGCGGACGGCAGGTGGTGCTCCTGGGCGCTGGGGAGCTGCGTCCGACTCCCGCAGCCGGTGTGACCGGTGCACTGAGCATCGTGATCTCCGTGCCGTCCCGGCTGTGCACGCCCGGGAGGATCTCGACGTCCTCCATGCAGCTGCGCACCATCTGGAGGCCGCGCCCGCGATAGCCCGGGTCGGTCGGCGGCGAGCGCCATCGGCCCCGGTCCCGGACGACGATGCGGACCCGCCGGCGGCCCGCCTCGGCAAGGAGGGTCGCGGTCACGGCCACGTCGCCCGTGTATCCGGCCGGGTAGGCGTGGTCGATCACGTTCGCCACGGCCTCGTGCACGGAGAGGATGACGTCATCGACGGCGTCGGCGGGCCAGCCGTGACCCTCCAGCCACTTGCGAAATCGGGCGCGCACGACCGACGGCGTGGTCGGCTCGGCGAGCATGTGCATCGTGAGCGTGTCGACAACGGGTGCGGCAGCCCCCGCCCACCGGACCGTCCGGCCGGAGCGCGCACCGTCGTCTCCTGCGTAAACCGTCACCGACCAGGTTTTGCCGATCGCGGCGCCGTTTACACACGCGGGATGTCCGGGACGTCGATCGCTGCGCCACGCGGGGTCTCACCCGCCGCGGCTCCACACGGAGATCTGTGGGTCGAGCTCGGCGACGGCGAGGACCCGGGCGACGCGCGGGCTCGGCATGGCGAGGACGAGGCGGCCCCCGGCGCCGCACAGCTCGCGGTGGATGCTGTCGACCACGCGCAGCCCGTGCGCGTCGACGAAACGCAGAGCGGAGAGATCGATCACGACCAGCTCGGGCCGCTCGTCGCGCAGACAGGCGAGCGCATCGGTCACAAGATCGACAGTGGCGAGGTCGAGCTCACCGTCGAGCCGGACATCGACTCGCAGCCCGGTGTCGGTGCCCGTGGACACGAGATCGACGTGCAGAGGTGGCGCGCAGGCGCACCGGGTGGTCGGGGGCCTGTTGCCCAGCTCGGTCACGGGTGCTCCCTCCGCGGAGGTCTTCCTGTGCGACAGCCGGCCGTACAGGAAATGGCCGGCTGTGCGCTCAACCGAGGAATCGATCCTAAGTCGGCGACGAGCAGCGCCGCAACGGCGCCGACCAGCGCCGACGCTGCAATTTGTGGCGACGGATTGATAGGATCTGCACCACTGACTTCACATCTGCGGAGGGAAGCCATGGGGGTGGGCCGCCTCGACGACGAGGACTATCCCGCTGTCGCGATGGGTCAGGCCGCCGAACTGCTCGAGGTCCAGCCGGCCTTCCTGCGCAGCCTGGACGCGGCCGGCGTGCTGAAGCCGCAACGGTCGAGTGGCGGACACCGGCGCTATTCACGCCGCCAGCTGGTGCTGGCCGCGCGGATGCGGGCCCTGTTCGATGAGGGGTTCACCCTCGATGCCGCCGTCCGGGTCGTCGAATTACAGGACGATCTCGACACGGCCCGGGCACGGATCACCGAACTCGAGCACGAGGTCGCCCGGATGACGAAGCAATTCGACGACAGAACGCCCACCACCGACTGATCGCCCCGCGCCCCGACCGGCGGGCTTATCTCGGGCGACTCGCGGAGGGTGGGCATCGGTCGAACGGTTCGTCGTGGCTGTCGACCACGAGGTTGAGCAGTCGGACGAGCTCCTTGCGTTCCTGGCTGTCGAGGGCGTGGGTCAGTTGCTCGCTCACCCGGGCGGCAGAGGGAAGCGCAGCGCGTCGCGCTTCGCGGCCTGCGGGGGTCAGGCGCAGCAGGTTGCGGCGGGCGTCGGCAGCGTCCGGGAAGCGGGCGAGCAACCGCCTCGCTGTGAGCCTCCGCACGATCTCCGCGGTGGTCGAACGGTCCATTCCGCCGAGTTCGCCGAGCATCCGCTGATCGATTCCGGGTTTGTCGGCGAGGATGTTCAGCACGGCGAACTGCACCGAGGTGAGCTCTGGGGGCGCTTCCCGCGCCCAGATCTCCCGATGCACCTGCTGCAGCCTGCGTAGGAGGTGGCCGGGGGCGGTCCGTAGCTCGAACGCGTCCTCGTCCACATCAGGGGGCTGGTGGTCGGCCCGTGAGGACATACCGCGAGTCTAGAGGCCGTGCGGTGGATCGGCCGGTCCTTGCGCCGCGCTATGCCCCGACCTAGAGTTCGAATAGATGCTCAGTGTACTGAGCAACACTTATCGGTAAAGGAGCTGAAGTTGACCGTCGAATCATCGGAAGCCGCATATCGGACGCTCGACGAACTTGCGGCCGCACCGTTGTGGAGGCACTACGGGTCGCTCTTCTCGCCCGAACCGCGCAGCGTCGCCGTGCCGCATCGGTGGGACTATGCCGCCCTGCGCCCGTTGATGTTGCACTTCACCCGCACGCTCTCGCTCGACGAGGCAGAGCGACGGGTGCTGATGCTGGTCAATCCCGGCATGCAGGATCCGCCCGCCACTGTGAACAGCCTGTTCGCCGGGATTCAGATCATCCTTCCCGGCGAGACGGCGCAGGCGCACCGGCACACTGCCAACGCTTTCCGCTTCATCATCGAGGGTGCCTCGGCATACACCACGGTCGACGGTGAACGACTGCACATGAATCCGGGTGATCTGTTGCTGACCCCCGGCTGGCACTGGCACGACCACCGGCACGAGGGAAACGACCCGATGATGTGGCTGGATGGTCTCGACTTCCCGCTCACGAACGCTTTCGAAGCAGGATTCTTCGAGCTGTTCGGGGACCGTGTGCAGAAGTCGCTCGTGCCTGACGACCTGTCGAGCCGCCGGTTCATCCACGGCAGGCTCAACCCGGCCTGGGAGCAGCCCGAGCGGTTGTCCTCGCCGGTGGGCAACTACCCGTGGCGCGAGACCGAGCGGGCCTTCGCGGCCATCGCCGACGACGCCGAGGGCAGCGAGTCGGAAGGGATCGTGCTGGAGTACACGAACCCGTGGACCGGAGGCTCGGTACTGCCGACCATGGACTGCCGGATCAGCCGGTTGCGCCCGCATTTCCACGGGCAGCCCCGCCGCACCACCGCGAGCGCCGTCCTGCACGTCGTGCAGGGCCATGGGTATGTCGAGATCGGCGAGGAGCGCTTCGACTTCGGCCCCAAGGACGTGCTCGCGCTGCCCGGCTGGCAGCCCTACCGGCTGGTCAACCCGACCGCGGAGGACACGTTCGTCTTCTCCTACAGCAACCGGCCGGCCTTGCAGGCGCTCGGGATGTGGCGCGACGACCAGCCGGCCGCCGGAGCCTGACGCGCAGTCAGGCGGCGCCGTTGAGCGAGGGTGACCGGGTGAGCGACTGGGTGTCGTGCTGTGTGCCGGCCTTCGGGCGGCGTCCCTGCGTGCGCCCGCGGCCTGCGAGCTTCGCGGCAGCACGCAGCGAGCGGCGCGGCATCTCCAGCGTGCCGACCACGGTGCGGTAGATCCAGCCGGGCGTGCAGAGCGTTCGGCCCCGCTCGAGGTCGCGCAGGCACTGCTCCACCACCGCGGCGGGCTCCAGCCACAGCGGCGAGGGCGAGTCCGGGGCCTTGTGCTTGCCGGTGAGCATCCGCCCCGGGCACAGGGCGATCATGCCGACACCGCTGCCCGCGAGTGACGCTGCCATCGTGTCGGTGAACGCGAGCACCCACGCCTTGGTCGAGGCGTAGGAGCTGCCCGGCGAGGGGAGGTAGCCGGCGAAGCTCGCGACGTTGATCACCGATCCGCTGCCGCGCGCGATCATGCCCGGGAGCGCGGAATGGGTCAGCGACATGACCGCAGTGATGTTCGTGTCGATCTGGGTCTGCAGGTCGCGGAGCTCGCTGTTCACGAACTCGTCGCTGACCTCGAAGCCGGCGTTGTTCACCAGCATGTCGACGGGCCGGTCCGCATCGGAGAGCCGGAGCTCGACCGAGGCTCTGGCGTCGGGGTCGGCGAGGTCCGCGACGAGGACCTCGGCCACCGCGCCGTGTCCGCGGACCGTCGCCGCGGTGCGCTCCAGCCCGTCGCGGTCGCGGGCGACGAGGACGAGGTCGATGCCGCGTCGGGCGAGCCGGTCGGCGAAGACGGCTCCGAGACCCCGGCTGGCGCCTGTCACAAGTGCGGTGGGCATGGAACGAACGCTAGGGAGGCGCCCCTGTGGTGACGCTGAGAAGCGCCCAGGAAGCTGAAGGTGAGCTGAGAGTGACGGCTGGTGCTTTACGTTTGTCCGCGTGAGCGCGCTGAAACCGTTGGACCGACTTGTCACCTTCACCGATGCGGTGGTCGCGATCGCGATCACGCTGCTGGTGCTGCCACTGGTCGATGCCGTCGGAGAGTCGGTCGCTGCGCGGGTGCCTCCGGTCGAGGTGATCACCGAGCACCAGCCGCAGATCTACAGCTTCCTGCTCAGCTTCGCGGTCATCGCGCGCCTCTGGATCGTGCACCGGCGCATGTTCGAGAAGGTGGTGGCCGACTCCACGCCGCTGCTGTTCTGGAGCATGGCGTGGCTGCTCACGATCGTCGTGCTGCCCTTCCCGACCGAGATGATCGGCGGATACGGCGACGAGTGGTTCACGGCCGTCTTCTACGTCGGGACGATCCTCGCGAGCAGCGTCTGCCTGACCGTGCTGGCGTTCATGATCCATGGGCCGGTCGGCGCATCAGGTGCGGTGACCACCACCGCGATCCTCGTGGTGGCGTTCGTGCTGACGGCCCTGGTCCCGGGGGCGTCCTACTTCGCGCTGCTGCTGCTCGTGTTCAGCTCGTTGCTGAACAGGGTGGTCGAACCTCTGCTCGGCCGGGTGGAGGAGCGCCGCACCGCGCGTCAGGGTTTGCGGCCGACCCCGCCGACGTAGAGGGTCTCCACCGGATGGTCCTTGGCTGTGTCCTCGTCCGGCCGCCATTTGTTGGCGTACACCAGGCCCGGTGGCACCAACTCGAGCCCGTCGAAGTAGCCGCGGTTCTCCTCCCACGTGCGGAAGCGCCCGGATCCGAGACCGTCCAGGAACCCGCGCTCCAGGTCTCTGGCTCGTGGCTCCTCGCCGAGGAAGTTGCATATCGCCAGGTAGCTGCCCGGGCTGAGCCGCTCCCTGATCTCGGTTGCGATGCCGGCGGGGTCGTCCTCGTCGGAGAGGTGGTGCAGGATGCCCGCGATGAGCACGCCGAACGGCTGGCTCGTGTCGATGAGCTTGTGGGTCTCCGGGTCGTCGAAGATCGCCTCGGGCGTGCGGAGGTCGGAAGTGATCACCGTGGTGGTGCTGTCGTCGAGCATCGCCCTGGCGTGCGCCAGCACCATCGGGTCGTTGTCGACGTAGACCACGCGCACCGAGGGGTCGATCTCGTGCGCCACCTGGTGCACATTGCCTGCGGTCGGCAGCCCGGAGCCGATGTCGATGATCTGCCGGATGCCGGCCTCGGCAACCATGAAGCGCACGCTGCGGCGCATGAAGTGGCGGTTGTCCTTGGCGAGCTGCCCCGCCTCCGGCACCACGTTGAGGAAGCTGTGGGCGGCCTTGCGGTCGATCTCGAAGTGGTCGCGCCCGCCGAGCACGTAGTCGTAGACGCGGGCGATCGACGGCCTCCGGAAGTTCAGGTCGCGGCGCGCACCGCTACGCGCGCCCTGGCCGTCCGGCCCGGACCCGGAGTGACCACCCGACACGGATCCTCCTTCGCGGGGCCGGTCACCAGCGGCCGAGTCCCGTCCGATGCTTGCGCCGAAGAGACTAGCGTGATCAGCGGCACAAGCCGCAAGCCCACCTTTCGGTGGGTGACATCGCATTCAGCACGCCGTGAAGTGATCCATCCCAACGGACGGAACTTCCCAGGTCAGCTCGAAATGGACCGCGTCGCCACCATTCGCCGGGAAGCCCACCTGGTGGGGCTGACCCATGGGCAGGTCGGCGATGGAGGTGGTCAGGGCGCGGGCCGCTGCGGCGTCCGGATCACCGTGGGCGGCCACCCAGTCGCCGACGATCTGCCGGTAGAACTCGACGGCATCGGTCCACTGCGGAAACCGGTGCTCCTCGTCTATTCCGCTGACCAGCCACATGTCGTATCCCCCGTGCGTCGTGTGTGTCGATTCCACCACGGGTAGCCCCCGATGTGCAGGCAGACTTCGGTAGGGGGTCATCCGAGCCGCGGGACGGTACGAGGAGGCGCAGGTGCGCGAAACGCAGACGGGGCGCGCGGAACAGCCGGACGGGTCCGACGGACGCACGCCTCATGTGACGCCTAAGCGCGTGGTGATCGTCGGCGCAGGCTTCGCGGGGTACGAGGCCGCGCGCTCGCTCACGAAGGCGCTCCCGCCGGACTCCGGCGTGGAGATCGTGCTGGTGAATCCGATGGACTACTTCCTGTACCTGCCGCTGCTGCCCGAGGTGGCCGCGGCGGTGATCGATCCGCGGCGGATCACGGTGTCGCTCCCGGCGACGCTGCCCGGGGTGCGCCTCGTTCTGGGCGAGGTGCGTTCGGTGTCGCTCGACGAGCGGACCGTCCACTACACAGATCCCGAGGGTGGCGCGCACGGCCTCGGCTACGACCGGCTGATCCTCGCCGCGGGGAGCGTGAACAAGCTGCTGCCGATCCCGGGGGTCGCCGAGCACGCCCACGGCTTCCGCAACGTGGCCGAAGCGCTCTACCTGCGCGACCACATCATCCGGCAGATCGAGCTCGCCGACGCCACCGACGACCCCGATGAGCGCACCGCCCGGTGCACCTTCGTCGTGGTGGGAGCCGGCTACACCGGCACCGAGGTGGCGGCGCAGGGCCCCCTGTTCACCGACAGGATCGTCGAGCGCCACCCACACCTGCGCCATCAGAAGGTGCGCTGGCTGCTGCTCGACCTCGCGCCGAAGGTGCTCCCCGAGCTGGACCCACGCCTGTCCCGGGCGGCGGACCGGGTGCTGCGGCATCGGGGTGTCGAGGTGGGGACGGGCGTCTCCGTCCGGGAGGCGACCTGCGAGGGCGTGCACCTCACCACCGGCGAGTTCGTCCCGACGCGGACCCTCGTCTGGTGTGTCGGGGTCCGTCCCGACCCACTGGTCGAGGAAACCGGCCTGCGCACCGTCAAGGGCCGGCTCGTGGTGGACCCGACGCTGGTGGTGCCCGGTCACCCCGACGTCTTCGCCTGTGGTGATGCCGCCGCGGTTCCCGACCTGACCAGGCGCGGCGAGGTGACGGCGATGACCGCCCAGCATGCGACCCGCCAGGGCAAGCTCGCGGGGCGAAACGTGGCCGCGTCGCTCGGCCACGGGCGGATGCGCCGCTACAAGCACCACGACCTCGGTTTCGTGGTCGACCTCGGTGGCACGCAGGCGGCGGCCAACCCGCTGCGCATTCCGCTCTCCGGGCTGCCGGCAAAGGCCGTGACCCGCGGCTACCACCTTCTCAGCATGCCGGGCAACCGGCTGCGCACCGCGGTCGACTGGATCCTCGACGTCGCCGCGGGCCGCCAGACCGTGCAGCTCGGGCTCGTGCGCTCGGCCGCCGTACCACTGGATACCGAGCTTCCCCGGCAGGGGACACGCACCGGATGATCCTCCGATTTCGCCCCGGCTCACCATTGCGTCGACGAGTGACCTCCCATCAACACGTGATGTGGTGTATGCGGCGTAGGCCTGACCATGGTTCGAAGATGAGGTGCCACCCCCCCTTGGAGGCAGCTGATGACCATGACCGCGTCACCCCAGGTCGATCTCGGCACGGCGTTCTTCTGGGCGTTGCGCACGAAGAACTGGGCGCTGCTCCGCGAGATCATGAGTCCTGACGCCACGTGGAGCCTGCCGGGCCACAACGCCATCTCGGGCACCGCGGCCGGAATCGACGACGTCATCGCGCGCGCACAGCTGATCGGCACGTACCGGATGACCTCGACGCTCGAGCGCGTGCTCGTGAGCCGCGACAACATCGCGCTCGGGTTGCACGCCACGGCCCGCCGCGGCGACCGTGTGCTCGACGAGCACATCGCCACGGTCTGCACCGTGCGGGCGGGCAGGATCGTGCAGGTGGAGACCTACCTCGACGACCTGGAGGGGATGGACCGCTTCTTCACCGACTGCTGAGTCACCCGTGAGCGGCCGTCCGGAGGGGGGACCGGTCGGTCGGTCAGTACGGGATACCGACGAGCGAGGTGGTCACCGGGCCTGCCGCCGCCGGAGAGCTCTGCACGGGCGTGCCGGTGGCGGACACGGCCGACCACACGTTTCCGTCGACGACTTTGCCCTGCCCGTTGGTCTGGCCGGGCGCGACGTCACCGGCGAACGTGTAGACGGGATGACCGGCGATCGTGAGCTGCTGCCCGCCCTCGGGGCGGGCAGCGCTGCCGAGCGCGCCCATCACCCCGGGCATGGACGCGGGTAAGGGGGAGGGCGCCGGGACGAACCGCCAGCTCTGCGCGCAGTTCCCGGTGCAGGCCGATTTGTTCTCCGTGTCGCCCGCGTACTCGTAGAGCGTGCGGCCCTCTCCGTCCACGAGAACCGTGCCCAGGTTGGTGGTGGGTTGCGGCCCGACCAGCGCGCCGTCGGCCTCCGGCAGGGGCATCGCCTTCACGTGCGGCGGAGACTGCGCCAGCGCTGCGGGCGACGTGGCGTCCTCGGTGCTGCAGGCCGTTGCCAGGAGCGCGGTCGCCGTGAGGGCAGCGGCACCTGCGCCCGCCCACCATCTGCTGCGCCGGAAGCTGCCGGCCTCACGGCCTCCGGTCATCGGATGCACCTCCTGGCGCCCATCAGGTCAAGGAACGACGTTCGACTGCGCACGGGTCAACGCGATGCGGGCCAGCTCGAGCCGCGACGTGACGCCGAGCTTGGTGAACGCGTGCTTGAGATGGGTGCTCACCGTGTGCGGCGAGACGTAGAGCCGCTCGGCGGCGGCCCTGTTGGTCGCCCCGCGGGCGATGAGCCGCACGACCTCCAGCTCGCTCGGTGTCAGCGCCTGCCAGCCCTGGCCCGTGCAGGGCCGCGTGCTGCGCCGCCGGTACACGCCCAGCTCGCGCAACGCGGACCGGACGCGTGCCGCGTCACGTTGCGCGCCCGCTTCGTCCGCGATGCGCATCGCCGTCTCGAGCAACCGGACGGCCTCCGCGCGGTCGTGACGGGTCGCTGCGTTGCCGGCGTCCTCCAGAGCGGCCGCACGGGCCAGCGGCCGCCCCGCCGCCTCGTACAGCGAGGCCGCCCTGGCCAACTCCTCGTGGTCCCGCAGGAGCAACCCGCGGGCGTGCGCGTCGATGGCGCAGAACAGTGGCATGTCCGGGTTCGCCTCGGACCGGCGTTCCGCGGCGGCGGCCGCCCGTTCGGCGAAGTCGTGCTGCCCGGCCTGGAGCGCGACCCGCACGAACCAGGGCACCTCGGCGACGTCGAGCGGGTGGCAGCGCCATGGTCCGGCGTCGCTGTAGCGGGCGGACCCGTCGGTCAGGCTCGCGATCGCCCGGCCCGGATCGCCGTCGGATGCGGCGACGAGGGCGGCGAGCCAGGCTCCTGCGTTGCGCACGGACGTCGACTTGCTCGCCTGCATGACGTGGGCGTTGCGTTCCGCGGTGGCGAGTGCCTCCTCGTCGCCGGTGAGCACTGCCACCCGGCCCAGAGCGCAGATCGCGGTCACTGCGGCGAAGTCACCGTGGCCGATCTCGTCGACCATGGCGAGCGCCTCCTCGGCGGCGGCGCGTGCCTCGGCCGGTCGGCCGGCTTCGAGCAGCAGCCGTGAGCGGGTGGCGCTCCAGAGGCGTGTCTCCGCCAGGCCGGCCCCCACACCGGCCTGACGCTGCTGTGTCTCCGTGACGGCCAGTGCGTCGTCGAGCCGGCCCACGCCGGCCAGTGCCATCGCCCGCCAGATCTCCGGGTCGCACAGGCGGTGTGCAACCTCCACCCGCTTGCTCAGGTCGACCGCGGCGTCGGCGCCGGCCAGTGCCGTGCGCCAGTCGCCCCGATGGAGATCGACGATGGATCCGACGCACACGGTGACCGCCTCGGCCCGCGTGTTGTCGCACGCCCGCGCCGCGGACATCGCCGGCGCGATGAACTCACCCGCAGCCTCCGGGTCCCCGTCGAGCGCCGTTGCGAGGGCGAGCACGGCGAGGAGGTCGGCCCGCAGCGACGGCGACAAGTTGCGCAGCTCGAGAGCCGTGCGGCAGTGCCGCACCGCGTCGACGAAGGCGAACTGCAGGCCGACCAGCGCCCCGCCCAGGCGGACCCGGGCTTCGGCCTCCGGACCCAGCGGGACCTCGAGGGACTGCTCGGCGAGCGCGGCGGCAGGACCCGCGCGCCCGGCGGCGAGCAGCAGCTGGATGGTCTCGGTGACGAGGTCGGCCCAGTCGGCTGCCCTCGGCGAGGTGAGCTCCAGGGCACGCACGCTCAGGTCGGCCGCGGCCGCGGGGTCGGACGGCGCCACCATCAGCGCGGCCTCCCGCAGCAGCGAGACCGCCTCGGCGTCGCCGGGCAGCGCCACGGCGGCGAGGAGGGTGGCCGCTTCGGGCAGTGGCCGTCCTGCCCGCAGGTCGGCGTCCACCACCTGCCGGCGTAGCCCGCGGACCAGGTCGGCAGGCAGGTTCGCCACGATCGCCTCGCGCACGAGATCGTGACGGAAGGTGAAGTGGTCGGCGTGCGCGACGATCAGGTCCTCGGCGATGGCCGAACGCAGTGGCTCGAGCAGCGCCGACGCGGGCTCGTCGAGCAGGGCCTCGAGCTGACGGACGGTGAAGCGCGGCCCGACCACCGCCGCGATCTGCACGGTCCGGCGCACCCGGTCGGGCAGCCGCTCCACCGTGCGGGCCACGAGGTCGCGGAACCGCTCCGGCAGCCCCCCGAGCGAGTCGTGGCCGTCCCCTGTCGGACCGGCCGTGTGCTCGGCGACCCCGCGCAGGAGTTCGACGAGCAGCAACGGCCGGTCCGCCGCACGTTCGGCCAGGCGTCTCACCGACTCGTCGACGTCGTCCCCCAGAACGTCGTGAGTGATGGCCTCGACCGACGAGGTTTCGAGCGGCTTCAAGGTGATGGTGTGCGCTCCGGCGGCTGCGAGCTGGTCGAGCGTGGTGCGCAGGGCATCGGTCATCACCCCGTCGCGCACCGCGACCATCCAGACCAACGGGCGCTGCGCGAGCCGGCGGGGCAGGCTGCGCATCGCCAGCAGGGTGGCGGCATCGGCCCATTGCAGGTCGTCGAAGGTCAGGAGCAGCGGCACCTGCAGGGATGCCTGCTCCAGCTGCTGGCGCATCGTCTGCAGGAGCAGAAAACGATGATCGGCGCTGGTGAAAAGGGCCGCCGGCAGCGCATCGGGTTCCAGGACGGGGTCCGGACCGTTCAGCAGCGCTTCCATGATCGGGGCGAGCGGCACCGCCCGTGAGTGCGGGTCGGCCGCCCCGGACAGGGACCGGATTCCCATGGCGTCCGCCATCCGGCGGGCCTCGGCGAGGAGACGGGAGCGGCCGGCGCCTGCTGCACCGCGAACGACGAGTATCGAACCGCCTTCGCTGCGCACCGCCTCGAGGCTCTCACGGACGTCGGCCAGCTCCGCGGCCCGCCCGCGGAGGGGAACCTCGCCGTGACTCGCAACCATGGTCTTCTCCGATCACATGCGCATCGCAGACGCCGCGATGTCCGCCTGGGGACCCCGATGCGCAGGCACCGATGGCGCGCAAACGTCCCGTTGCACCACATCGTCTGACGGTGAGACGAGTGTGGGCATCGGTCAGATGACTCTCTCCGCCCCGCTCACTGTGTGACGTGGAGCGCGCTGCGGGGAGAGGACGTGGCTCAGCCTGCGAACGCCTCCGGATGTTTCTGCGCACGCCTGTGCACCGTCCTGACGGTGCGCAGGATGCGCTCGCGAGGGGACCGGACGAGCGGCTGCTCGCCGGTGAGCGCGTCGACGACAGCGACGGCTACGGCTGAGGTGAGCGCGGGCGTGCAGCCCCGCCGGACGTCGACGCCGCCGGGCGCCGCGAGTTCGAGGAGGTGGCCCGGCGCGTCCAGCAACTCGGCGTGTACCCCGAGCAGGCGTCCCAGGTGCTGCCAGATCCGGCGCAGCTCGGCAGGGACGGGCGCTGCCGCGGCACGCGACTCGGTGAGGAGTGCGCGGGCGCGTGCGGTGGCGGCGAGCCAGCAGCGCAGGAGGTCGACCTGGGTGATGGGTGTCCCGGGCAGCACCGGGTCGGCGTGGGCCGCGAGCCCGTGCAGCTGGGCGTGGCGGAGAACGGCGGCCCGTAGGCGCAGCCGCAGGGTGGCCCGATGGCCGGGGCCACCGGTGAGCAGGCTGCCCGGTTCGAGCGCGCTCACCGCCCAGTGCACGGTGTCTGCCACACGCCGGTGCGCGACGGGACGCAGTCGCCCGTCGCGGACCAGCCGGCTCGTCGACCAGGGGCTGTCGGACGCCGCCCCGACATGGGCGACGGAGCTGGCCCCGTGCACGATCCGGACCAACTCCGGGTCGGCGCGGTGGTGGACGAGCGCGCCGCGGCCGAGCAGGTCCTCGACCCCTGCGGCCTGCACGTCGTGCCACAGGTCGGCCTGCGCATGCGTCAGCGTCCCGGCCGTGTCGCCTGCCGCCAGCAACCCGGCGAGGGACCGGCGGGCGGTTCGCCCACGGTCGTGCAGCTCGGCGGCGACGGTGTCGGCAAGCGGATCGCCCAGGGCGCAGGTCCGGGCGATCCGCTCGGATCGGGCGTTGTCCGCGCCGGTCAACGAGGTGGGGCGGCCGCGCCCTGCCGTCGTTCCGGTCATCTCGCTCTCCGATCCGCCGGCGGTGCGGCCGGCGTCACCTGTGGTCAGGCCATCCAGGGGGTCGTCGGGATGCGGTAGGACCGGGAGCCGGGAAGCATCCCGGCCGGCACCCGGTAGAGCGCCGCTCCGAGATACTGGGCGACCTCGTCCATGGTCTTGTCGAGGCCGGCGCAGCTCGCGACGAGCAGCACGGGCTGGCCGGGCTGGATGAGGCGGGCGAACGCGGCGAGCCCGGGACCGGTGTCGGGCAGTGTCATCGGCGGTCCCGCCGTGGCGCCGTCGCTCCCGAAGGGCACGAGGTCACGCAGCGGCCGGCTGAGCGCATCGATGACCCGGGTCAGCACTTCCTGGCGCGCGCCCGTCGCTCTTCGATCCTCGACACGGATCTCCCCGTCCGCGGAGCGGGCGACAACCGCGACGTGGCGCATCTCGGGCAGTCGGCGGGCTCGCCTCAGTACCGAGGCGGCGCGACGAGCGTCGTGGAAGACGAAGAGGAGCACGTCAAGGCTGTGGTGGCACATCGGGATCACCGTTCGTAGCTTGATGAGGCGAACGAGAGCAGAGTCCAGGCTGCCCGGGGCTGACACATCCCATGAAGGCGTGAGGGTTTCCCCGCGGGTCGCTCAAGGAACCGGCACCTCCACGGGCGCCACAGGACACGCTCCCACCCCTCGACGGCGTGGTCGAGGTGTGGATGCTGCGTTTCACCCGCTCAGCTGCCGGTACCGGTGAGCGGCGTCGGGATCGAGCACGGCAGGCGTCACGGGCGCCAGCCAGAGCCCGACGACGGCGTCGACGAGGCGGGCCGCGGCCATCTCCCAGGTGCGGTTCGGGGACGCGGCGCCGTTCTGCAGCGCCCGTTCGTATTCGGCACACATGTGCACGACGACCAGGCGGCTCATCTCGCCGCGCTCGGCGCGGACCTCGGCCGGCAAGGCGGGGAGCAGCCGGAACATCCCTTCCCGCGCCTGTCTCAGGCTGAGTGACGCCTTGGCGTCGGCCCGGATCACCGCACGCAAGGTGGGCTCGTTGGACGCCTGGGCGAGGAACCGTGCATGCCAGCTCTGGTCACCCAGCTCTGCCAGATGGGCGGGGAGCGGCCGGACGATGCACCCGACCCAGTCGTGCAGAGCGGATCCGGGGCCGACGCGGGTGAGTAGATCCGTACGCAACCGCTCCACGGCCACCGCGTGTCGCCGCAGGATGGCGAGTACCAGCTCGGACCGGCCGCCGAAGTGGTAACCGACCACGGAGTTGTTCCCCTGACCCGCCGCTTCGCCGATCTGCCGGTTCGACACCGCCAGCACTCCACGCTCGGCGAAGAGTCGTTCCGCGGCGTCGAGGATGCGATCGCGGGTGGCGGCGGCCCGGTCCGGCCGGGTTTTCTCGGACCGACTGTCGACGGTCATGAGTCCTCCGGCAGTAAATTATAAGAAGTGTGCCTGAAAGAGTTTAACCCCTGGTGTGGCTAAAGCCCTTGCCATTCCTCTCCGCGGAACGCCACCCAACTGCGGATATTCTCCCATATAGCCCGATTCGCCCGGTTTGCCGCGGTAGGCGTGGGCTATCAAATAAGTTAACGTGACATAGGTGTGGGTCGACCTGTTGCTGCTCGCGAACCTCACCGCGCAGCCCGCCCACGGCTATGAGCTGCGCCGGCGGGTCGAGCAGAACAGCGGCTACGCACTGTCGAACAACTCCCTGTATCCAGCACTGCGCCGCTTCTACGACGCCGGGGCGGTGACGCGGACCGCCGTGGAGAGCCAGGGCGCTCCGGCGCGGCATGTCTACGCGATCACCGACGTGGGCCGGGAACTGCTGCACGACATGCTGGCCGAGCTCCCCGACGAACTCGCGGCCGACGAGGCGGAGTTCCTGTCCCGCGTCGGCCATTTCGAGCGGCTCACCCCTGCCGAGCGGTTCGGCGTGCTCGACGCCCGGGAGCGCGCGATCACCGCACGCCGGGCCCGCATCCAGGCCCTGGCCCGGTCCGCCGCAGACGCGTCGCGCAACCGCTGGGGTCTGCTCGTGCTCGACGAGCTCCTGCGCCGCTCTCATGCCGAGGCGCACTGGATCGCCACCGTGCGTGGCAGCGCCGTCACCGCGCCGACCGCCCCACCTGCCTGCTCGCCCCCGCCATCCGAGGAGGACGCCCGATGACCACCACCGCCCCAGCGCCGCAGCTCCCTTTCGACCGCCCCAACGTGCTCGAGGTCGCGCCGCTCCTCGCGGTGCTGCGGGCCGAGGCGCCGATCACCCCGGTGCGGACGCCCGCGGGAGATCCCGCCTGGCTGGTCACCCGGTACGAGGAGGTGCGCGCGCTCTTCGGCGATTCCCGGCTGGGCCGCTCGCACCCGAACCCGGCAGAAGCCGCCACGGTGTCCGACGCCGCCATCCTCAACGGCCCCTCCGGTGACTACGAGACCGAGCAGACCGACCACGCCAGGATGCGGGCGATGCTCGTCCCGGCGTTCTCCGCCAAGCGGATGCGCCTGCTCGGCGACCACGTGCGGGAGCTCGTCGACGGGTGCCTCGACGCGATGGAGGCGGCGAAGGCCCGCGACCCGGAGGCGCCCGTCGACCTGCACGCCACGCTGGCCTTCCCGCTCCCGGTGCTGGTGATCTGCGAGCTGCTCGGTGTGCCGTTCGGCGATCGGGAGTACTTCCACGGGCTGTCCGACCGGGTCGGGCGGATGGGTACCGGCGGCGACGCGGCCGAGGCCATGGTGGAGTTCGAGCGGTACATGGGCGGGCTGGCCGCGGCCAAGCGCGCGGATCCCCAGGAGGACGTCGTGTCCGACCTGGTGCGGGCCCAGGAGGCCGACCCCCGGTTCACCGACGCGATGCTGGCCCGCCTGGCCGCGGGGCTGCTGTTCGCCGGGCACGAGACCACCGTGGGCCGCATCGACATGGGCGTGCTCATGCTGCTGGTCGACCTCGACCGGCGTGATGCCTTCGTCGCCGACCCCGACGGCCAGGTGCAGCGCACGGTCGAGGAGATCCTGCGGCTCTCGGCGCCCGGGAGCCTCGGCCTGCTCCGCTACGCCCACGAGGACATCGAGATCGGCGGCGTCACGATCGCCCGCGGCGACGCGGTGATGCTCTCCACCGCCGCGGCGAACCGCGACCCCTCGGCGTTCGCCGACGCCACCGAGTTCGACCCGAGCCGCAGCCCCAACCCGCACCTGTCGTTCGGCCACGGCGCGCACTTCTGCATCGGCGCGAGCCTCGCGCGCACGGAGCTCACGGCCGTCTTCTCCGCCCTGTTCCGCCGGTTCCCCGGCCTGCGCCTCGCCGTGGGAGTGGACGACCTGGTGGTGCGCACCGACCGCATCACCGGTGGGGTGTCGGAGCTGCCCGTCACCTGGTGACGCCGTGCGCGGCCGGCGTCAGGGCACATGCGCCTGCGCAACCAGCGCGTCGGAGATCGCGTCGTGCAGGTCGCGAAAGGCGGGGGTGAAGCGCAGCTCCCGCACGTCGCGGGGCCGGTCGAGGGCCACCGGGAACTCGTCGAGCACGCGCCCGGGCGCCGCGCTCATCACCACCACGCGGTCGGCCAGCGTGATGGCCTCGTCGACGTCGTGCGTCACGAAAAGCACGCTCGTCCCGAGGGTCTCCCAGAGCGACAGGAACTCCGCCCCGATCCGACGCCGGGTGAGCGCGTCGAGCGGACCGAAGGGCTCGTCCATCAGGAAGAGGTCCGGGTCGGAGGCGAGGGTGCGCGCGAGCGCCACGCGCTTGCGCATGCCCCCGGAGAGCTGGCGCGGCAGGTAGCCCGCGAACCCGTCGAGCCCGACCGTGGCGAGCAGTTCGGTGATCCGGGCGTCCTGCTCCGCGCGGTCCCCTCCGGCCACCTGAAGCGGGAGACGGACGTTCTCGTGCACGGTGCGCCAGGGGAGCAGGGCGTCATTCTGGAAGAGCATCCCGACTCCGGCGGGGGTGCCGTCGATCGGCCGGCCGTCGATCAGCGCCTCGCCGCCGGAGCGCTCGACCAGCCCGGCGACGACCTTGAGCAACGTCGACTTGCCACAGCCGCTGGGCCCGACGAGCGCCACGAACTCCCCATGGCCGATGCGGAGGTCGGCCCCGTCGAGCGCGAGGTGGCGCCCCTTCTGCGTGCGATAGGCGACCCGGAGATCGCGCACCGCCACCTTCGCGGTCACGACGCCGCCTCCGCGGGAAGGAGCACGTCGGCGGTCATGACGTCCCCAGCAGGCTGAAGTCGAACGAGTCGGTGAACGACGGGACCTTGGCCGGCTGGACCTGCCCGACCTGCGTGAGCACCTGGGTGGTGTCCCGGTAGGGGCCCTCGTCGATCGTCAGTTTCGGTGGGGCCTGGGCCATCGTCGCCGTCACCACGGTGCGCAGCGTGGCCGGGTCCAGCGTCGGAGCCTGCTGCTTGGCGGCGGTGAGCACACTCGCGACGTCGGCGTTCGCCCGGTCCTGCGTGGCGCGCAGGGCCTGCAGGAACGCCTGCATCGCGGGCTTGTTGTCGTTCACCCAGTCCGGCTTCGCGATGACGACCAGCGCGATGTAACGGAAGTCCGGCTTCCAGGTGAGGGTGAAGGCGCCGGACTGCAGCATCGTGGTGAGCAACGGGTCACTGACCATCCCCGCCGCGGCGCCGCCCTTCTCGATCGCGGCCTGCATGGTGGCGCCGGTGCCCGCGCCCACCACACGCAGGCCCGAGTACGGCACGTTCGCCTCGGCCGTCGCCTTCTGGAGCTCGGTGTCCGACAGGCTGCCCGGCGCGGTGACGGCCACGGATTTGCCGGCGAGGTCTCCCACGGTGTGCACGCCGGAGCCTGCGGCGCTCACCAGGGAGTAGGGCGGGGCTTCGCTGATGACCGCGTAGCCCTTGACGTCGAGACCCTTGGCTCGGTTGTCGATCACGTGCTCGCCCGCGCCGACGAAGGCGTCGATGCTGCCGCCCACCAGTGCCTGCACGGCGTCGGAGCCGCTGTCGAAGCACACCTTCTGTGCGTTCAGGCCGGCGGGGAGCCCGCCGGAGTCGATCGTGAGCGCGGCGAGGCCCACACCGCCGCAGACGAGGCCGACACGGATCGTCGGCGGGCCGGGTTCGGAGGAGCAGCCGGCGGCGAGCAGCGCGGCCAGCACCAGGGCGGCGGCCCACCGCCGTGGCGCGCGTAGAGGAAGGGACATGGGGTCGAGGTCCTCGTTTCTCCGGTGCAGACGTTCTCAGTGGTGCCGCACGACCCGGCGCTCAACGTGCCCCAGTACCTGGTCGAGGACGATCGCCACGGCGGTGATGACGGCGAGACCGGCGAAGACGCCGGTGACGTCGAGCAGGTTGGACGAGAGCTTGATGTAGTAGCCGAGGCCGGAGCTCGCGGCGATCAGTTCGGCGATCACCGCGCCGATGAGGGCGATGCCGATCGACAGCCGCAGGGCGGTGACCAGCCAGGGGGTCAGCGACGGCAGCACGATCCAGCGCAGGGTCTGCAGGCGGCTCGCCCGGAACGAGCGGGCCACGTCGAGCAGGTCCTGCTCGATGTCGCGAACGCCCTGGTAGACGTTGTAGAAGATGACGAAGATCACCATCGTCACGACCATGGTGATCTTCGAGAGCAGCCCGATCCCGAACCAGACGATGAACAGCGGCGCCAGCGCCACCCGGGGCAGGCTGTAGAGGGCCATCACGTAGGGGAGCAGCCATCCGCTGAGCAGCTGTGACGTCCCGAGCGCCACACCGAGGGCGATCCCGAGCGGCACACCGATGAGGAGCCCGGCTCCCACCTCGACGAGCGTCTGCGTCAGGTGCGGCCACAGCTCCCCGGTGGCGACGAGCTGCACCAGCCTGACGACGATGTCGCTGGGGGAGGAGACGAAGAACTCCGACACGAGCCTGCCGGAGGCGAGCTGCCAGGCGCCGAGCACGACGACCGCCACGGCCACGCGGCCGATCAGGACGGCCCGCCGGAAGCGGATGGCCTCGCGGCGGTCCTGCTCCAGCAGTGCGCTCCCGGCATCGGAGGGACGCCGGGCGTCCTCGTCGCCGGGCACGCGCCCGGCCCGGCCCTCGCGCGAGAGCGACAGGCTCTCCGTCACCGGGATTCCCCGGCGGTTCCCGGCTCGGCTCCCGTGGCGACCGGCCGTTCGGGGTCGGCGCTCCACGCCGAGAACGACCCGACGTAGAGGGGCGCGGTCACCCCGGTGTGGGCGAGGGCGGCCACGGCGAAGGCACCTGCCACGCCGCCGCCGCAGGAGAGCCCGGGAACGGGCGCATTCGCGGTGGTGACCCCGTAGTGCGCGCGCACCTCGTCGCGGTCGCCGAGAGTCCCGTCGGCACCCAGCACACCCTGCGACGGGACGTTGCGGGCGCCGGGGATGTGCCCGTCGCGGTACGCGGCCGCGTCCCGGGCGTCGACGAGCAGGCCACGCTCGGCGAGGGCCGCGGCCGCGTCGGCGTCGAGTTCGGGCATGCCGCCCGAGCCGAGTTCCACGTCGCCCGGCGCGACGTCCGGCTCGTCGGTATCGAGCGGGTGGCCTGCCGCGCTCCAGGCCTGCAACCCTCCATCGAGGATGCTCACCCGTGACAGCCCCGCCCATCGCAGCACCCACCAGGCCCGCGCGGCGGACAGCCCGGATCTCGTGTCGTAGACGACCACGGTGGAGTCCGTGCGCAGGCCCCACCGCCGGGCGGATCGCTGCAGGTCGGCGGGGTGCGGCAGGGGCCGTCGCCCGTCGGCCGGGGCCGCGTCGGTGCGGGACAGCTCGGTGGGGAGGTCCACGATCACCGCTCCGGGCAGGTGCCCTGCGCTGCCGTGGTCCCCTCCGGTTCCCTTCTGGTCGTAGCGGATCTCCAGCAGGCGGATCTGCTCCGGGCTGTCGTGCAGCCACTTGTCGAGCTCCGCGACGCCGACGAAGACCGGAACCGTGGGTGCGGTCATCGCCCGCTCCCCACCGTTGCCGCGGCTGTGGCGAACCGGCTGAGTGGTCGGGGAAGGCCGAAGTGCTCGCGCAGGGTCGTCCCGGCGTACTCGCGGTGGTGCAGGCCACGGCGCTGCAACTCGGGGACGACGAGGTCGACGAACGCCTCCACCCCGTGCGGCACGGTCGGCGGGAAGATCATGAATCCGTCCGCGGCGCCCGTGGAGAACCACTCCTCGAGCACGTCGGCCACCCGGGAGGGCGACCCGACGACCTCCTTGAACATCCCGCCGCGGATGAAGGAGGCGTTGACCTCGGCAACGGTCACGCGCTCGCGTCCGTAGAGCTCGCGGGCGGAGTCGGTGATCCGGCGCCCGTCCTCCGACAGCTGCGCGAGGTCGGCCACCTCGGCGAGGGGGGCGTCCGGCGCCGCGTCGACGACGGCGACGCCGAGCGCTTCGGAGAGCCGCGCCCGGTGCACCGGGCTGGTTTCGAGCAGTCCCTGCAGGGTCGCGTAGGCCTCGTGCGCCGCCCGCTGCGACTCCTCGACGTACACCGCCATGCCTGGCACGACGAGTTGGTCGGACGCCGAGCGCCCGTAGTGCGGAAGCCGGTTCTTGAGGTCGGCGTAGTACTCCCGCGCCCCGTCGAGACCGAGGGTCGAGGAGTTGGTGAACCGCAGGTCGGAGTACTGCGCACCGAGGTCGCGGGAGCGTTCGGAGGCCCCTGCGTTGATGATCGGGATCTGCCCCTGGACCGGCCGCTCGACGTTCAGCGGCCCGCGCACCGAGAAGAACTTCCCCTCGAAGTCGATGTGGTGCACGCGGTCCGGGTCGACGAACTGGCCGGTCACCTGGTCGGCGACGCGAGCGTCGTCCTCCCAGCTGTCCCAGAGCAGTTGCAGGACCTGGATGTACTCGGTGGCCCAGTCGTAGCGGTGCTCGTTGTCCCAGTGCTGCTCACGACCGAAGTTGCGCGCCGCCTCGACGTTCTTGCCGGTGACGATGTTGAGGCCCACGCGCCCGCCGCTGAGGTGGTCGATCGTGGCCGCCGCCCGGGCGACGTTGTACGGGTCGGAGTAGGTGGTGTTGACCGTGGTGATCAGCCCGATGTGTTCGGTGATCCCCGCGATGTTCGCGGCGAGGGTCAGCGCCTCGGGTCGCAGCACCTCGTTGGGTGCCGCGAACTGGGAGGCGGTGAGCCCGACCAGCCGGTCACCGATGAAGAAGAAGTCGAAACGACCGCGCTCGGCCGTGCGGGCGGCGTGTTGCAGCAGGCGCGGGTTGGAGTTGCCGTCATCGCGGGATCCGGGCAGGCGCCAGGCTCCTGGATGGAAACCGGTGGGCCAGATCGTGAGACCGAGATGCATCCGACGGGCTGGTTCGGACATATGAAAGCTGCCTTTCGGCGCGGAAAGGGCGGACCGCGCGCCGGGCGGCGGCCGCTGACGAAAGAGGGGAGAGGCATCGACCGTCGCCTGCTTACGCGGGTGACTGCCGGCGGACTCAGCCGCGACAGAGGCAGGTGGCGACCTTCAGCAGGTCGACGCAGCGGCGGCGAACGAGCAGCAAGGGCCGGACGACGGACAGCACGTCGGTCCCGCCGTCAGCACGACGCAGGCGGTAGAACGGGTCGACGCGGCTGTGCTCCACGTCGTCTCCTTCCGCCGGTCGCCGGGCGGCCCGAGGTGCGATCGCCCGAATAAGCCGACGGTATAGACATCAGCTCCCGCAAATCAAATGTCATGGGCTGTTGTGATGCGAATCTCGCGTAATTCGCACCCCATTGTCAGTACATTTCCGAGGGCTGCGCTCCAGCGGCGGGAAAGAATGTCCGGCCGATTGATGGGGTCTGGTACGTGGCGATTGTCCGGCATCATCCTGGCGGTCCCGAACTCCGTGGTTGCAGCGAGCCGGCCGGGCCTGGGCGAACCCGGGTGAAGCGACGGTCGGTCGTAACGGATCTTCCGTCCAACCGTTAGGCCGATCAGCGCAGTATGGTGAAGCCGGATGGGCCAGCGGTCCTCCGGCTTGACTTCGTTGAAGCCTCTACATCACGGAGGGTGACTGTGCAACTAGTGTTACAGTGAGTCCCGTCACAATCCGCCACGGATGGGTTGATCCTCGACACGGTCCGTCGCCATAGTCACATTCGTGTTGATCGTCGACCTCGAGTCGTTCTGGCCGACCCGGCGCCGGAACGATTTCGACCAGTCCTGTCCGGGGACATCCGCTCTCCCCTGACCGATCGCCGCGGCCCACGGGCCACCCACCGGCATGCGGTCCCCCGACCCGCCGGGCGCGCAACGCGTCCAGCCCTGGATCCCGGAGCTCCCGTGGCCCCCTTCTCCCACAGCGCGCCGTCCCGGCCGTCCGGCGTGCTCGAACCGTTCTGGACCGGACGCCGGGCCGGGCAGTTCTCACAGGGGTGTAGCTGGGCCGCGTGACCCGTGCGCGCGGCCGATCGGCCCCCCACCCAGATCGCTTGTCAGGAGAACCGTGTCCTCGCCCCACGCCTTGCGTACCCCACGCGGGCGCCGCCGCTTCGTCACACCGGCCACAGCCGTACCGGCCCTTGCGGTCCCGGTGCTGTTCCTAGCCGTTGCGGTGCCCGCGTGGGCGCAGACCCCAGGGAGTGGATACGGCAGGACCGGAGAGGCGGCCGGCGCCGTCCTCACGAATCCGCTGACCATCTCGCTGGGCATCGTGGCGGTCGTGGCCAGCGCCGTGGTGGCAGGGACGGCGACGCTGGGCTTCCTCAGCCCGCCCTCGCGCCGATCGGTGCTCGTCGTCCAGGGCGGGGCCGCCGTCGCGGTGCCCGTGCTGGTGATCAACTGGCTGATCGGAGGCCTCACCGCGCTCGCCGCGTTTCCGCAGGCAGCTGGGGTTCTCCTGGCAGCGGTGATGTTCGCCCGCGGGTGCCAGACCTCCTCCGCGGTGATAGGCCTGCTGCTCATCGGTGCATTGGGCTACAACGCGACGATCGGGCACGTCGGCTGGCATGTGGGGCTCGCCGCTGTGCACATGGTGGCCGCGGTGACCTGGCTCGGCTCCGCCGTGTCGGTCGCCACGCCCGCGTGTGGTGCTCGTTTCACCGTCCTGCGGCGCCACACCCTGGTCTTCGCCATATCCGCCACCGTGGCGGTCGCGGCTGCCGCGCTGGAGGCCGTCGCCAAGGGGATGCGTTTCGACGGCGTGACCTTCGGATCGCTGACGGGCCAGCTCGTCATCGTCCAGGCGCTGGGCATGACCGTGGCGATCAGCACGGGGTTGTGCAGGCCCGGTGCGATCGGGGGCCGTGTCGTGGCGGTCGCCGCAGGGCTGGTCTTCACCGCGGGCACGGTGATCGCTGTGCAGACCCCGGCCCCGGTTCCTGCCGATACCGGCCGCCCGCTCCTGCGGACGGTGGCGCTCGCAGGCCAGGACGTGCCGGTGGTGGTCGTCCCGCAGCGCCCCGGCCGCAACCTCGTCCATGTCGGCGTCCCCGGGGCGCTGGTCGGCGGTGTGTCCGCCGACGAACGGGCCGGCGCACCCGGCGGCTGGGCTATGGTCGACCTCCCCGCCGGCACGGACGTGCTCACGGTCGAGGCCGACGGGGAACAGGTCCCGCTGCGCCTGGACCTCGGATCCGATCCCGCGCCGCCCGCACTGGTGGCAGGACTCGCGGGACCGGACGGGCCGGAGTGCCTGAGTGCCGTGGTGGGCGCCATGGTCGGCGGGGTCAGCGACCTGCCGGCCGCGTGTCCGGCCGACAAGCTATCCGCGCAGGACGCCGTTGCGCTGCGGGCCACCGTGCGGTTCCTCGCCGACCGTGACGTGGCGCTGTACCTCGTCTCCGACGGGTCGGGCCGGTCGAAGGCGGCCGCGACGGTCGTCAGGGACGCGGCGGCTGCGCACGGACTCAGGGTCGATGACCGGCTGAACCCCGCGGACGCGGTGGTCGTCGTCGCCGGCTGGGAGGGCGGGCGGCGCAGGCTCACCGATGAGCTGTTCGGCCGCTCCACCGTCGGCGGCACCTACACCGCGCCATGGCTGGCCACGGGGTCTGTGCTGGGCCGCCGGACCAGCGCCGTCACCACCCTGGACTTCGACCCGCGGGCCGTTCCCGCCCAGCGCTACCTCGCCGACCTGCGGGCGGCCGGGGTGACGTTGCTCGCCTCGCCTGCCGGGTTCCGCGAATGGTCGGCGCCGACCGATCGGGATGAGGCGATCGCCGGTCCCCGGATCTTCACCGCCGTGCAGGTCGCGGTGATACCGGCGGCGGTCGGCGGGACGGACCATCGCACCACGGCCCCATGGCTCCCGGGTGGGGCGCTGACCCCGGTGACCCCACCCCTGCCCACCTGACGTGACATGTGACGTGACGGTCAGGTTCTGGCGCGCAGGATCAGCGGAATCGCTGCCCAGAGCAGCCCGAACACCACGAGGCACACCGCACCCGCGATGATCGCAGCCGTCGTCCCGGCCACGACGTCGAAGATGAGCACGATGACACCCGTGACGGCGAGGCCCAGCAGCGTCAGTCCTCCGATCGCGAAGCGCTGACCCGCCCCCACCAGCTCCGCGCGGGCGTGCTGGCGAAACAGCACGCGGTGCATCGCAACCGGCGCGATCAGCATGCCCGTGGCTGCAGCCGAGAGCGACAGAGTCACCAGGTACAGCACGCGCTGCGAGCCGGAGAGATCGTCGAACCGCGACTGGAACGGCACGGTGAGCAGCAGGCCGGTGAGCAGCTGCACGCCGGTCTGCACCACGCGCAGCTCCTGGAGGAGGTCGCCCCAGTTGCGGTCCAGCCGCTCGATCGGGGCCTCGTCGCGGGCATCACGGTTCCAACTCGAGTCGGAGTTGACGTCGTCGACGTCTCGCGTCATGAGGCACCTCCTCGCGGGGTAACCGTCCGAGTGTGCACCGGATGGGTGACAGATAGGAGTCCGTCGGTGCTCCGCACCTGGTTCGGGTAGCCGGAGGCCGGGCAGGAGTGACGGGCGGCGGAGGTGCGTGCGGGTGGCGAAGACGGTGGGCGACCACGTCCTGCGCAGGTTGCAGGAGTGGGGGGTCGAAGAAGTCTTCGGTTATCCCGGTGACGGGATCAACGGGCTCATCGTGGCCTTCGAGAAGGCCGGTGACCGGCCGCGGTTCATCCAGGCGCGGCACGAGGAGATGGCGGCCTTCGAGGCCGTCGGATACGCGAAGTTCTCCGGCCGGGTGGGCGTCTGTATGGCCACATCGGGTCCTGGCGCGATCCACCTGCTCAACGGGTTGTACGACGCGAAGCTCGACCATGTGCCGGTGGTGGCGATCGTCGGGCAGACCGAGCGCAGCGCGATGGGTGGGTCCTACCAGCAGGAGGTGGACCTCCAGAGCCTGTTCAAGGACGTGGCGAGCGACTACCTCGTCGAGGTCAACGTCCCCGAGCAGCTGCCGAACGCGCTCGACCGTGCGTTCCGCACTGCGCTCACGCGACGCGCCCCGACAGCGCTCATCATCCCCAGCGACCTCCAGACCGAGGACTACTCACCGCCCGCCCATGCCTTCAAGCAGGTGCCGTCCAGCCCGCCGGGCCTGGTGGCGCCCGTGGTGGTGCCGGACGAGGCCGAGCTGCTGCGTGCCGCCGAGGTGCTCAACCGCGGGCAGCGGGTGGCGATCCTCATCGGGCAGGGCGCGCGGGGCGCCGCGGCGGAGGTCGAGCAGGTCGCCGACATACTCGGCGCCGGAGTGGCCAAGGCTCTGGTCGGCAAGGACGTGATGTCCGACGAGCTGCCGTTCGTGACCGGTGCGGTCGGCCTCCTCGGCACCCGTCCGAGCTATGAGCTGATGCGCGGCTGCGACACCCTGCTCATCGTCGGCTCCAACTTCCCGTACAGCCAGTTCCTGCCGGAGTTCGGGCAGGCCAGGGGCGTGCAGATCGACATCGACGGCGCCATGGTCGGGATGCGTTATCCGACGGAGGTGAACCTCCTCGGCGACGCCCGTAGCACGTTGCAGGCCCTGCTGCCGATGTTGTCGGGCCCGACGGACCGCGCATGGCGGGAGAAGATCGAGGAGAACGTCGCCCGCTGGTGGCGCACCATGGAGCGCCAGGCGATGCTGGACGCGAACCCGGTCAACCCCATGCGGATCGTCTGGGAGCTGTCCGAACTGCTCCCGCTGAACGCGATCGTCTCTGCCGACTCCGGTTCCGTCGCCAACTGGTACGCGCGGCACCTGCGTATCCGCGGAGATGTCCGCGGGTCGTTGTCAGGTGGCCTCGCCACCATGGGCTCGGCGGTGCCCTACGCGATCGGCGCCAAGTTCGCCCACCCCGACCGGCCCGCGATCGCGCTCACGGGCGACGGCGCCATGCAGATGAACGGCATGGCGGAACTGCTCACCGTCGCCCGCTACGCCGATCGCTGGTCCGACCCCCGCTGCATCGTCTGCGTGCTGCACAACAACGACCTCAACCAGGTGACCTGGGAGCTGCGCGCGATGGGCGGGGCGCCGAAGTTCGTGGAGTCGCAGAGTCTGCCCGACGTCTCGTACGCCGACTTCGCTCGCGGCCTGGGATTCGAGGCGTTCACCGTCACGTCCCCCGACGAGCTGGGCCCGGCATGGGAGCAGGCGCTCGCGGCCGAGTGCCCCGCCGTACTCGACGTCCACTGCGACCCGGAGGTGCCACCGATCCCGCCGCACGCCACGTTCGAGCAGGCCGAGTCGGTGGTGCAGGCCGTGCTCAAGGGAGATCCCGACGCGCTGCACCTCGCCGTCCAGGGCGCGAAGACCAAGCTGCGGGAGATGCTGCCGGGCCGACGCCCCTGATAGGCAGAATCACCAGTCCTTCGAAACATTCGCGCGGACTCGAAGCGGCCCGTGACCCGACGCCCCGGCCCGTGTCGCTGATGCTCTGACCAGCTCGTCTGCTCTGTCCGGTCCGATCTTGTGACAGCACTCATCTTTCCTCGCGCCTCGACCTCCGAATCTTCACCGTGGACTCCTGTCGACATTGATTGTCAGACCTTCTGACCATCTCTAAGGAGCATGGGGTGTCAGAGACAGGTGAGGAGCCCCCAGATCCACGGCCGACGCCGCCACGGCGGGTCGCCGAGCGGATCGACAGGCTCCCGGTGACCCGCACCCACCGGCGGGCCACTGTCGTCGTGGGGCTCGGCCTGTTCTTCGAGCTGTACGAGCTGTTCCTGACCGGTGTGCTCAGCAGTGTGCTCCTGGGGGAGTTCGGGCTCACGAAGGCGGAGCTCGCGCTTGTGCTGGCCTCGACGTTCATCGGGATGTTCGTCGGCGCGCTGGTCCTCGGCCCGCTCGCCGACCGTCTGGGCCGGCGTAGTGCGTTCCTGCTCAACCTGGCCGTGTACTCGACGTTCTCGCTACTCGGAGCGTTCAGCATGAACGCGGCGTGGCTCGTGGCCATCCGGTTCATGGCCGGGGTCGGGCTCGGGGCCGAGCTGCCGCTGGCCGACACGTACCTCACCGACCTGCTGCCGGCACGCCATCGCGGTCGCTACATCGCCCGTGCCTACACCGTCGGATTCATGGGGGTGCCCGTGGTGGGCTTCGTCGCCCGCTGGATCACCGCGACGAGTTTCGTCGGCGTACCGGGCTGGCGATGGATGTTCGTGATCGGATCACTCGGCGCGTTCATCGTGTTGCTGCTGCGCCGTGGCCTGCCGGAGTCGCCGCGGTGGCTCGAGTCGGTCGGGCGTACCGAGGAGGCGGAAGCGATCGCTGCCAGGCTCGAGGACGAGGCACACGACATGCCGCCCGAACCTGCCCGCGCCATCCCGGACCGCGTCCCGGCGGCAGTACCGGCTCCGGCCGCTCCGGCCGTGCGAACGGGCATGGGCGCGCTGTTCGCGCGTCCCTACAACAAACGCACGGGCATGATGGTCGTCTTCCACGTGTTCCAGACCGTCGGGTACTACGGGTTCGGCACGATGGTGCCGGTGGTGCTCACGGCGAAGGGATATCCGATATCGGAGTCGCTCCTGTACGCCGGTTTGACCTATCTCGGCTACCCCATCGGATCGGCGTTGTCCCTGCCGCTCGTGGAGGCCGTCGAACGCAAGACCCTCGTGGTCTCGTCGGGCTTGGCGATGGCGGCGTTCGGGCTTGCGTTCGGCTTCTCGAACACGATGTTGCTGATCGTCGCGTGGGGCTTCCTCTACACCGCCGTCAGCAACGTGTTCTCGAACGCGTACCACATCTACCAGGCCGAGATCTTCCCGACGCCCTTGCGTTCGACCGGGGCGAGCGGGACCTACGCGCTTTCCCGCCTGGTCATCGCGATCATGCCGTTCGTCCTCGTCCCCGTGCTGAAGGACGACGGTGCCGCCCCGCTCCTCGCGATCATGTGCGTGGCGATGGTCGTGGTGGCCGTCGACGTGTCGGTGCTCGGGCCGCGCACGACGGGCCGGCGGCTCGAAGCTGTCAACGCCTGAGGCCCGTGGTGTCGCGCGTCGATCAGCCGGCGATGGCGTCGAGCTCCTTCACGGCGTCCTGGGGGAGGGCGAGGTCGGCGGCGGCGACGTTCTCCCGCAGGTGGGCCACGGAGGACGTGCCGGGGATCGGGGTCATGGTCTCCGATCGCTGCAACAGCCAGGCGAGCGCGGTCTGCTGAGGCGATGCCCCGAGGCGTGCGGCGACCGAGTCGAGCTCATCGGACTGCAGCCGCGTGAACCCGCCGAGCGGGAAGAACGGCGCGAAAGCGATGCCGTCCTCGGCGCACCGCGCTACCAGCGCGTCGTCCTGGCGGTTCGCAAGGTTGTAGAGATTCTGCACGGTGACGACCGGCGCGATGGCCTGCGCCTCGGTGAGCTGGGCCGAGGAGACGCCGCTCAGCCCCAGGTGGCGGATCAGACCCTGCTCCCGCAGCTCGGCCAGGGCGCCGAACTGCGCCGCGATCGATCCGTCGCCCGTGCCCATCGCCGAGCCGACCCGCAGGTTCACCACGTCGAGCACGTCCAGGCCGAGGTGCTGCAGGTTCTCCCGTACCTGGGCCTTCAGATCCTCGGGTTCCAGCGCCGCCTTCCAGGAGGCGTTCGCGCCGCGCCGCGCACCGACCTTGGTGACGATGTGCAGGCCGGCGGGGTAGGGGTGCAGGGCTTCCTTGATGAGCTCGTTGACGCTCGCCGGGCCGTAGAAGTCGCTGGTGTCGATGTGGGTGATGCCCATCTCCACCGCTGTGCGCAGCACGGCGACGGCTTCGTCATGGTCCTTCGGTGGGCCGAACGCCTCGGGCCCGGCGAGTTGCATCGCGCCGTAGCCCATCCGGCTGAGGGTGAGGTTCTCGGCGAGCGTCACGGTGCCGCCGGGGGTCCTCGTAGTCATGTCGGCTCCTTCTCGGGCGTCGTGTGCAGGTCGCACCTCACGAGTGTTGGCGGGCACCGGGCCGGCCGGGGATGCCCCGCCGATCCTGGGGATCGCACGGCCAGGCTCCGGCCCGGAGACTGGCTGGAAAGACTCCACGAATAGGCGCGCGGGACTGCGGTCACGCCGAGATCGAGCGAGCGGGCTGCGCGCCGTGCCGCACCCTCGCAAAGCTGCAGGCTCTACGACGAACCCAACCGCCGCGCGATCGCGGAATTCGGTGTGATGCGGTATTGCCGCCGGCAATGATGGCCGGGTAGCGGGTCTGGCGAACTATTTGCCATCGCTACAACCTCAGCCGCCGATTCTGTCGGTGCCACCGGGGACGATTCTCGTGTGTCGGAGAACGCGGTCGCGCTGGCGAGCCGAACCCTGCAGCGCGGGGTCGGATCGCTGCGCGCCGCCGCGGATTCCCGCGCGCCGGAAGAACAGCGGGTCGCCGCGGTGAGCGTGTGCGAGTCGCTGTCCCGACAATTGGAGCACCTGCAGATCGAGCTGGTCGCCGGCCTCGTGCGCGACGGGGTGTTCACCGCCCGCGGCTACCGCAGCCCGGTGCAGGCGGTAGCCGACCTGCTCGGGTGTGACACCGCGATTGCGCGGCGTCGGATCCGAGTCGCCGAGGACGCCTGCCCCGGTAGATCGCTGGATGGGCGCACATTGCCGGCGCGGCTTCCCGCCACCGCGGCGGTGTTCGCAGCAGGCGAGATCGGCTTGCGGCATGTCGAGGTGATCTCCGAGGCGCTGCGCTCGCCCGCGGCGCGGCGGCTCGGTCCGCAGGTATGGGCGGCCGCGGAGGAGAAGCTGGCCGAGCAAGCGGCCTCCTATCGTCCTGCGGAGCTGGCGGTGTTCGCCCACGACCTGATCAGCGTGCTGGACCAGGACGGGCCCGGGGAACGCGAGGACGAGCCGGAGCAGGTCAACGAGCTCCACCTGTCGATGCGCACGGGGAAGGTGAAGGGCCGGCTCGACGGACTCACCCGAGAAGCGTTGGCCACCGCTCTGGACTCCTTGTGCCTGCCCCGCGGTCCGGAAGACGAACGCACCGCCGGGCAGCGACGAGCCGATGCCCTGGGCGAGATCTGCGCTCGCGTGTTGGACTCCGGGCAGTTGCCCCAGTGCGGCGGGGAGCGCCCGCACCTGAACGTCATCATCCCGCTCGCCGAACTGGAACAGCGAGCGCGAACGGCGAGCCTGGACTTCGGCGCCCGGCTGCAGCCGGCGGATCTCCGGATGCTGGCCTGCGACGCCCGGGTGGTGCCGGTGGTGTTCGGCGGGGCCGGGCAACCCTTGGATGTCGGACGCGCCCGGCGCACCATTCCCGACGTGCTTCGCCGGGCGATCGCTGCCCGCGATCGTGGTTGCGCCAAACCAGGCTGCGGACGTCCCGCGTCGTGGTGCGAGATCCACCACCTGGAGGCCTGGGAGAAGGGTGGAGAGACCGCAGTGCACAACTGCGTGATGCTCTGCCGCTTCCACCATCGGCTGCTGCATCGCGAATCCGGCTGGCAGGTCCACATCCGCAACGGGATCCCGGAGTTCGTTCCACCGAAATGGATCGACCACACCCAGACTGCCCGCCGAAAACCTCCGCACCCCGCCACTTTCCATGGATAAGTCAGGATGCGTGCGGCGGACCGAACCGTCTCTGCACGGCCGGCCCGGGAACGATCGGCCGGGCATTGCCGACCGCCCGCAGCCCTGTGCGCATAGCGAGGACAAACCGTCGGGTTTACTGATCAGTCGGTGTCGACTGGGCCGAAATATCTGTTTTGTTCTGTTCGTCACTTTTGCGATTTGACACCTGAACCGTGGGATCGCAGCATTCTCGGTGATCGGTGGGCCGCCCCGGGGATCGGGTGGCGCCGCCGATCGAGCCGCGGTTCGACCGTCCATAGGAGTGCGTGATGAACACCGGGCAATCAGAGGTGCTGTTTCGGTCGCAACGGCGCCGCGCCGTTGTCGCCAGTACGGTCGGCACTTCGATCGAATGGTACGACTTCTTCCTCTACGGTACTGCCGCTGCACTGGTGTTCCCACACGTCTTCTTTCCGGGATCCACACCGTATGCCGGTGTGATCGCCTCGTTCGGCACCCAGTTCGTCGGTTTCGCGGCCCGGCCGATCGGCGCCGCCATCTTCGGCCACTACGGCGACCGGATCGGCCGGAAGGCCACGCTGATCACCACGTTGATGATCATGGGCGTGGGCACCACGCTCATCGGTGTCCTTCCGGGGTTCGCGTCGATCGGCATCGCTGCACCGATCCTGCTGACCGTGCTGCGCCTGCTCCAGGGGGTCGCGGTCGGTGGGGAGTGGGGCGGTTCGGTGCTGCTGTCCATGGAGTGGGGATCGGACAAGCGGCGGGGGTTCATGGCGAGCTGGCCGCAGCTCGGCGTCCCGATCGGGCTGCTGCTCTCCACGGCCATGGTCCAACTGATGTCGGCCACGACGGGCGATGGCTTCCTGACCTGGGGCTGGCGGGTGCCGTTCCTGGTCAGCATCGTGCTCGTCGGGATCGGGCTCTATGTGCGGCTGAAGGTGCTGGAGAGCCCGGCCTTCACCGAGGTGAAGAAGACCCAGGCCGTACTGCGCGTCCCGGTGCTCGAGGCGTTCCGGCACCAGTGGCGGGAGATCCTGACGTCCGCGTTCGTCCGGATGTCGGAGCAAGCGCCGTTCTATCTGTTCGTGACCTTCGTGCTCACCTACGGCACCCAGCAGCTCCAGCTGTCGCGCACAGGGCTGCTCAACGACACGCTCATCGCCGCGGCGGTCGGATTCGTGAGCGTTCCGCTGTTCGGCCACCTGTCCGATCTGATCGGGCGCCGGATGATGTACGGAATCGGCATCGTGTGCACCGCCGTGTTCGCGTTCCCCTATTTCGGGCTGCTGAACACGCGCGTGGCGGGTCTCGTGCTGCTCGCGATCGTCGTGTCGTTGATCTTCCATGACATGCAGTACGGGCCGCAGGCCGCATTGATCGCCGAGAGCTTCGGAGCCAACATCCGCTACAGCGGTGCGGGCATCGGCTACCAACTCGCGTCCGTCATCGCGGGTGGACCAGCGCCTCTGATCGCGGCGGCAATCCTCCAGAGCACCGGATCGAGTACCTGGATCTCCATCTACATCATCGGTTGCTGCGTCGTCTCCTTCGTCGCACTGCTGCTGATGCCCCGTCGGGGGGTCACGGACCTCGCGCCGAACGTGGAGGGGCGGCCGGCCCGTGCCACCGGTCCGGCGACTGTCTGACCGCCCCGTTCTCCGAGAAGATTGCCTGTCCTAACGAGGTTTGAGTACGGGCTCACGGGTCCATCCGAGCGCTCGGAACCAGGAGTGGTGCTCGGTCGTGGGCTACCCGGTCGAATCGATACGGAGTGTGTCGTCGAACGCAGCCAATAGGTGGCTGGACCGGATGAGCGCGGGGTCGCAGACTCAATGACAGGGGGGCCGCTCACCCGGGGAGGGTCCGTGGCTCAGTTCGGAATCGATCTCGGTACTGCGAATACGGTGGTGTGCGACGAGACGCGCGGCATCGTCTTTGACGAACCGTCGGTGTTGTTGCGGCGAAATTCCGCACGACGCCGCACTCGACTCGTAGCGATCGGCCGTGAGGCCTTCGACCTGCTCGGGCGCGTCCCGGCAGGGATGACGGCGCTGCGCCCGCTCCAGGACGGTGTCATCACCGACCTGGAGACGGCCCGCACCTATCTGCGTGCGGTGGTGCGGCGTTCCGTCCGGCGCTCGTGGCAGCGCGGCTACGCGAAGGTCGCCATCGGCGTTCCGTCCGGGGCGACGCATCTCGAACGGCAGGCGCTGCTCGAGGCGGCGGACGAGGCCGGCATCAAGAGCGCCACCGCGATCGACGAGTCGATCGCCGGTGCCGTCGGGTGCGGTATCGACCCCATGGAGCGCCGCGTGCACATGGTCGTCGACGTCGGCGGTGGCACGGCCGAGGTCACGGCGTTCTGCTACGGCGGGGTGCTCACGGCCCGGTCCTGCCGTGTGGCAGGCGACGAGATGACCGTGGCGATCTACCGCCACATCCGCGAGCACCACCAGCTCATCGTGGGTGAGCAGACCGCGGAGGACCTCAAGATCCGCATCGGTCACACCACCGAGTCCAGCACGGTCGTGCCGGGGCGCGACGCCGCGAGCGGCCACGCGCGGCTGGCGACGGTGCCGGTCTCGGAGATCGTCAAGGTCGTCGAGCCCATCACGGACTCGATCGTCGAGACGCTCGCGGCGTGCCTCGACGACCTGCCGCCGGAGGCGGCGGGGGACGTGCTGGGCGAGGGCATCCACCTCTTCGGCGGGGCCTCGTTGACCCGCGGGTTCAGCCAGCGGCTCGAACGGGCCTTCGGCTTCCCCGTGAAGGTGGCCGAGAACCCGCTGACATGTGTGGCCGAGGGCGCGGCGCGCTGCCTGCGCACGCCGGGCGTCACCGATGCCTACGGCTGGAGCTGACCGAAGTCCCGTAACAACTGCGGCCCCACCCGCGTTCGTCCATCGCGAGCAAGCACCGCGACGGTCGGGCGACGAGGTCGGGGCCCTGCGGCAGGACATGACCCGGGTACCGGTTCCGAACCGGTGATCATGTGGAAGCCAGTCCCTGACCCCGGCCTCGGCGGTCGAGCGTCCTGAATCGGCGGCAACCGGTTGTCCGAGCCGATCTTCGCCCCCGGCCCCGACATCTGGTCGCCCTGCCGGCGTTGATCGACGTTTCAGGCCCCGCAGCAGGACATGACCCGGCTGCCGGTTCCGGACCGATGATCATGTGGAATCCGGCGCCCCGACCCCGACCCCGATCCCGGCCTCGGCGGTCGAGCGTCCGGAATCGGCGGGCCTTCGTTGCCCGGGGAGATGCGGAGGCGACGATTGCTCCTGGACCCGGCTTCTCGCCGGCCTGCCACAGGCGTTGATCGACATTTCGGGCCTTGCGGCAGGGCATGGCCCGGCTGCTGGTTCCGAACCGGTGATCATGTGGAATCCGGCGCCCTGACCCCGACCCCGACCCCGACCCCGACCCCGGCCCCGGCCTCGGCCTCGGCGGTCGAGTCCCGGACTCGGCGGCCCTCCGTTGCTCGGGGTGCTGCGGAGGCGACGATTGCCGCTGGACCTGGCTTCTCGCCGGCCTGCCCCAGGCGTTGATCAATTTTCCGGGCCCTGCGGCAGGGCATGACCCGGCTCCCAGCCCCCAACTGATGATCATGCGCAACCCGCTGCCCCGGCCCGTCAGAAATCGGCGGCGACCCGTCGTCCGCAGGGGATACGGAGCCGGCAGTCGTCGTCCGGCCCGAGATGTGGCCGGAGAGTTCATGATCATCACTGCAGGCCCCGGAGCAGGGCATGGCCCGGTTCTCGACCCCGAACCGGTGATCATGGGGACAACCGAGCCGCCACTCGCCGATCTCGGCCCGTGGGCGCCGAGCGCGCGCGGCGGCAGGCGCGTAGGACGGTGGGGTTCGGTCACCGCCCGCTGGCGGGGTCCTGCATCGGGTCGGTGGACATCACGCGGGCCTCGTTGTCGTGGAAGTAGCGCAGGCCGTCGGCGATCAGGGTCTTCACGTTGTTGCCTCCGGAGCCCGGACCCTGCACGACCGCGGTCATGACGATCCTCGGGTCGGGCATCGGTGCCGCGGCCGACAGCCAGTTGTCGTAGTGGACGTCGGAGAGGCTGCCGTCCTGCGCCGTGCCCGTCTTGGCTCCCACCGGGAAGGGCAGGCCGGAGAGCCCGGTAGCGGTACCCCCGGTCACCACGGCGCGCATCCCGTCCCGGACCGGGCCGAGCTTGTCGGAGAACGGCACCGGCGTCGGAGCCGGGGTGGGCAGCGTCGTGAAGATGCCCCCGTTCGTCCCCGTCGCCAGGCCCAGCCGCGGTGTGACGAGCTGGCCGGTGGCCACACCGGCGGTGAAGAGGGCGTTCTGCAGGGGCGTGACCGTCAGATAGCCCTGCCCGATGCCGAGGATCACGGTCGACCCGCCGTACCAGGTGCCGCCGTTCGCAGCCACGCTCTCGGGAGTGCCGATGTAGCCGGGCGACTCACCGGGCAGGTCGATCCCGGTCCGTTTGCCCACCCCGAGGGCGTGGGCCGCGTCGATGATCGGCTCCGGTCCGAGAGCGTTGGCGAGCTTGTAGAAGTACACGTCGTTGGACCACGCGATGGACTGGACCAGGTCCATGGGTCCCATCGGTTTCCAGTTGCCGAAGGTGTGGCCGCCGAGCGTGTAGCTTCCGCCCGTCGGGATGACCTTCTCGGGCGGGATCACCGGGTTCACCATCTGGGCCGCGGCCACCACCAGCTTGAACGTCGAACCGGGCGGTAGTGCGGCCTGGGTCGCGTGCTCGAGCATGGGGTGGCCCGGCGCGTTCGCGGCTGCCTGCACGCCGGCGACGTCGACCGGCGGGCCGTACACGTTGTTGTCGTAGGACGGGGCGCTCGCGAGCGCGAGGATCTGGCCGTTGCGGGGGTCCATCGCCAGGGCGGCGCCGACGTGGCTCTTGCGCTGGCCCCGCAACGCGTTCACGAGACCGGCCGAGAGCCGCTCCTGCAGCCCGAGGTCCAGCGACAGCCGCAGGTCGGCTCCGCGCACCGGCTCCACCCGCTCACCCATCGCGACCGGGATCCCGGGCGGGGACACGTACACGCACTGGCGTCCGTTCACACCGCGCAGCACCGAGTCGTACTGCTGTTCCAGCCCGGCCCTCCCGACGATCTCGCCTGCAGGCAGATCCGGCCACCGCTCGATGTCGGTCGGGGTCGCGATGCCCGCGAATCCGAGGACGGGGCCGAGAAGGGCCCCGGTGGGATAGCTCCGCCTGCCTTGCGGAACGACGATCACCCCCGTGATCCCGGCCGCCGTGACCGCGTCGCCCGCCACTCGTGGGACGTCCGCCAGCGGTAGGGAGAGCGTGGTCGCCGGCGCGTTGTCGAGGCTGGTGCGTACGGCGTCCACGGGCTGGCCGATGAGAGAGGCGAGCTTGGCGACGTCGTCGGGCCGGGAACGCACGAGGGCCGGCACAGCGAGGACCTGGTCCATTGCGTTCTCCGCCGTCGACGCACTCACCGCGAGCGGTGCGCCGTGCCGGTCGGTGATGGCCCCCCGGGGGGCGGGGAGCCGGATGCACCGTGTCATCTGCTCGTGCCCGGCCGCCGCAAGCTCGGGGCCGCGGGTCATCTGCAGGTTCCACCCGTAGAGCCCGAACAGCACGAGCAGCGCGCTCGAAGCGAGTGCGATCGTCCGCATGAGCCGCGGCCGGCGATTGCGCCAGCCGGGCATGGTCCACAGCCGTCGACGTGCTCCCTGACGCCGGACGCCGAGGGCGACGCCGAGCGCGGCGAGGTGCACCAGCAACGCCGTGCCGCCGAAGCTGAGCAGCGGGAACGGCACACCGGCCAGCGGGAGCAGGCCCAGGTTGCCGCCGACCGAGACGACGATCTCGACGCCGATCAGGATCGCGAGACCGCCCGCGACCAGGGCGCCGTGCGGGCTCCGAGGCACCCGGCTGGCGAGGGCGAGCCGCCATACCAGCACGATCGCCGCGATGATCACCACGCCGCCGGCGACGAGCCCGAACTGCCCGACGACGCTGGCCAGGGCGAGGTCGGTCTCCTTCTCGGGGAGGTACTGGGCTTGCAGGCCCGACAGCGGGTCGCCCGAGCGGCCGAAGAGCGAGCCCGAGCCGACGGCGATGTGCGCCTGTCGGATCGCCCAGCCTGCGCCGGTGGGTGACTCGTGCGAGCCGACGAGGAAGCTGCCGAGCCGCTGCAGCTGGTAGGGCCGCAGCGACCCGACCACCAGGGGCGCCACGACGATGACGCCCGCGAACAGGGGAAGGATGATGCGTGCCGGGATCCGGCCGATGATCAGCATCGAGACGGTGAGAACCAGCAGCAGCATCGTGGTGCTGAGGTCCGGTTGCAACGCGGTGAAGGTGATCGGTACCACGGCGAGCCCGACCCCGAGGGCGAAGCGTTGCCACGAGGGTCGCTGTGAGCCGAGCACCGCGGCGAGCACGAGCAGCACCCCGAGCTTCGCGAGCTCGGAGGGCTGGAACGTGAAGTCGCCGATCCCGATCCACCGGGTCGCACCGTTGAAGGTCTCGCCTGCGACGTGCACCACCGCCAGGAGGACTACGGCACCGAGGTAGGTCACCCAGCCCAAGGCCGTGAGCAGTGCGCCCCGGAACCGCCAGAAGGCTGCCAGCAGCACGACACCCGCGACCGCGATCGCCGCCTGCCGTGCGGCGAACTCGAAACCGTCGACGGCCCAGAGGTTGGCCAGGCCGATGACGACCAGGACGAGCGCGGCGATGATGGCCAGCACGTCGAAGGTGACGCCGCCCTTGTCCTTCCGCCGTGCCGGCTTGCGGCCGTTGTTCGGCTCGTCTGCGGCCGGGTTGTCACCATGCTCAACGATCAGCACGCCGTAGCCTCCTCATCTTCGGTCAGCCGGACGGTTCAGCCGCGGGGGTCCCGCAACTCGCATCGGACGGAACGAACACCGGCGCGCTCGCAGCGGTGGAGGGAAGATCGGTCCGGGCCAGCACGGCCAGGGCCTCGCCGGGCGGCAGCGCGACGCTGACGACGGCGACGGCCCGGTCGCCGTCCGCCGGTACGGTGACTTCGCCACCGGGAACGGTCGTGGTCGCGCCCGTGCAGCGGTCGAAGACCTGGAAACCCCACGTCACGGTCTGGGGTGCGGCAGTCGGCTGCAGCGCCACCTGCAGCCGGACCGCGCACTCCGCGTCGGGTGTGCACTGGTTGACCGCGCGGAGATCCACTCCGGTCACCGTGCCCGCGGCCGTGGGGGCCACGGGTGCTATGGGCAGGAAGACCTGCGTGCTGGTCGGCGCCGCCGACCCCGCGCGGCCGGCCTCGAGCACGGCGTCGATGTCGCGGGCGATGGTGTCGCGCAGGAGGGCGACCTCGATCACGACGACCGTGACCAGCACGACGATGGAGAGCACCCACTTCCAGGTGCGACCCGCGAGGACTCGCGCGAGCGACCGGGGTGGGCGCTCCGGGTCCGGTGGGCGGGGGGCGATCGGGGGTGCGCTGGTGAGCGGGGGATGCGGTGGTGCGAGCGCACCGCCGTTGACCGCCGACACCATCCGGGCGAGCTCGGTCCGTGCCTCGGTGCCGCTCGCCGTGTCCGCTTCCCGGAGAAGAGATGCGACGGCTGCGAGGCTTGCGTCGGGGCGGCGTGCCTCAGCGGTGGCCCGGTCGAGGGTTGCGATGGGGCCCGTGGTCGGTCGTTCCGAATCCGTCGTCGTTCGCCATGCGGCCGCCGTGAGCTCCTCGAGCACCGCGTCGGCGGTGGAGTCCTTCACGGGAACGGGCACATCGTCCTCGGCCAGATAGGCACGTCCGTCTGCGCCGACGTGCACGGACTCGATCCGGAGCGGGATCGGTCCTGCATCGCCACGTTCATCGTGGCGTTTCTCCAGTTCGGTGAATACGTCGGTGGCCAGGGCGACGGCTTGGACGGGCGTCAGGCGCGCGATGGAGAGCAGCCGCGCGAGACCCAGGCCCGCATCCGGCGCGACGGGTTCGGGCTCCGTCGTCGCGTCGGCGTCGGTGTCCGCGTCGGTATCGGTGCCGGTTTCGCCGGCGGGCTGCTCGCCCGCGTCTCGCCACAGCCAGGGGCGAAAGTCTTTCCGGGATGCCTCACGTCGACCCGAACCGGCTCTCACCATCGCCCTACCACCCTCGGACTCGAGACGTCACTGTTGGTCGTGGGCGTGGAGATGCACGCCCCCGCCCGTTTTCGAGGTGGATCGAGTACTTCCCGCCGCCCGGCTCAGACAGGCGGGAGGGAGGGTCTTCGTGCTCGGACCTGATGCCCCCGCTCGGCGCGACGCGTCTTGCCTCGGCCAGGTTCTCCGTCCATGGCGCCCCCTGCGTTGCGCACCTCCGTGCCTCATTTGAGCACGTCAGGAGGGTTACCGGCAGGCCGCCGACCGGAAACCCGCTGACCGGGGTAGTGAGCGCTCCGCCGCACGTGGAGGGGGCCCGTCGGTGCGTGACAGGGCAGCGGCACCCGGAGGACCCCGAGCCCTCCATTCGCGGCTGCACGGGTGCTGCGCGCCGCTCGCTGTAGCGGGCCCGAGGGCGGTGCTGTGCTTGCGCGGCCGCTCGGCGCGTCACCTCCGGTACGGAGCTTTGGGCCACGCCGCCGACCCTGCCGAGGGGGATCCGCTGGTTGTGCTCCGGAGTCGACCGGCGTTCCGATGGTCGAGTGCCGGCGCCTTGGTGGTGGTGCTAACACTGCGGTGGGCCGACTCTCATGACGAAGATCCTCCGTTCCCGATATGCGGAGCACCCGGTATCGGTCGGAACTGCCATTCGTGGTCGATCGTCGGGATGTTTGTGCAGAAAAGTGCCACTGATTGCAACTTATGATTCTCGACATTGATTTCCGTATACTTCGACTTTGCATCCGGCTGACTCGGGGGCAGGTAGTGTGCGAGGGCGATGTGTCAGCAAACCGCCCGCGCCACACTGCGGCGGTTCCGTCCCGCCCTCAGTTGGAATGAACGACATGGATGTCAGCCCCCGCCTTGCCAGTCGATCGCACGGAGCGAGCCGTGTGAGATTGCACCGAAAACGGAGATCATCGGTGTCGGATCGTTCGCCCTGTGCTCTGCTTGCTCGGCGAGTTCGTTCGGCGGCTACCGCGTGATCGCTCTGCCCGGTCGTGAGCGCACCGGGCGACGGGGCCGACTCGAGCACCGTTGCAGGACCGTCGGCTGAGTTCATGAGGATTCGGCGACAAGACCGCCAGATGCTTGGTGGGGACCGCTCCGGTCGGGGAGTCCGGGGCGCAGGGGGCTGGTCGGAGTGAACTCGGCCCCCTCCGCTTTCCGCCTACTCGGGCCGGCCTTCGGGTCTCGCTGAACCTGCTGCTCACGACGGTCGGCTCGCGGTGGTTCACGCCATCGCCCATCGACAAGAAGTAGATGATGAAAAGGACATCGTGTCCTGCCTGTACCGGGTTTCTGCGCGCACGTAGTCAGCGTGCCGCCTCCACCACATTTCACCTGTCGTTGCCGTGATTACTCGGCAACGGACCTGGTCCGGGCGTTCGGCGGTATGGCTCGTGACTGGCGCTGGTCTGATGGTTTTACCGCCTGACAGATGAGTACGGAGATGAGCGCGGACCCTCGGTCCGTGTGGACGGAGATCTTGTTCAGTGCCTCGGGGAGGGCGGAGTGATGCAGCAGTTTGGGGATGCGAAGTGGAGTTATGTGACGCGGGGGGTCGTGGATCGG
>NZ_JAKXMK010000029.1 GCF_022524485.1 Pseudonocardia alaniniphila | reverse complement strand
GACAGGCGCAGCAACATCAACGCGCGCACCACCTCCCGCTCGACCTCCGGCCCCGACCCCGCCGCGTGCGACCGCACCAGGCTGCGCTGCAGCTGCCCCCGAAGCTCCACCGGAATGTGCCGGGTCGCCAACGCCCCGAACCCCGTCGACACCCCGTAGTGCGGCCGCACATCACATGCGAGCGCTTCGACGGCCTTGCGGCTTGCGGCGATCTCGTACTCCGCGTCCGCCGAGAGAACGACAGCGGCCCCCTCCCGGGCCACGGCGAGGATCTCTGTACGGGACAGCGGGCCGGTTCCGACGGTGACTGGCTGCATCAGTGCATGGGACACCGAACGCCCACCTCACCACCACATGCCACCCAAGATCACTGTCCGGGATCCCGGACAGTTGCTAGCGTCAGCTGGTGCCCGGTCAGGCGGTGAAGGTGCCCGCGGCGCACCAGGTGCTGGCCGTCCTGGGCTACCTCGCCCGACAGGCCACACCCGTGCCCGCGGCCGCGATCACCCGTGACCTGCGGCTTCCCCGCTCCACCACCTACCAGTTGCTCACCACGCTCGCCGAGAGCGGGTTCGTGGTGCACCTGGCCGACGAACGGCGCTACAGCCTCGGAGTGGCCGCTTACGAGCTCGGCACGGGGTATGTCCGGCAAGCGCCGCTACAGCGCATTGCGAGGGTGCCGCTCGGGCGGCTCGTCGACCGCACGGGACACACGGCTCACCTGGCCGTGCTGCACGGCCGGGAGGTCATCTACGTCATCGAGGAGCGCGCGCCCGGTCGCCCGCCCCTCGTCACCGACGTCGGGGTGCGGCTGCCCGCCCACCTCACCGCCAGCGGCCGGGCCATGCTCGCCGCCCTGACCAGGGCCCACGTGCGAGCGCTGTATCCGGAGCCCGACGCGTTCGTCACCCGTCACGAGGTGGGGCCGCGGTCGCTGTCGGCGCTACGCCGGATCCTGGTGGAGACCCGCCGCCGCGGCCACGCGATCGAGGACGGCGAGGTGACCCCCGGCCTCGTCTCCGTCGCCGTGGCGGTGCTCGACAGCGCGGGCTACCCCGTGGCCAGCGTGACCCTCACCTTCCCCGACTACGCACCCGCCGAGGAGCAGACCGTGCTCGTCGCCGAGGTGAACCGCACCGCCCGGGCTGTCGCCCACCGCATCGGCGGGCAGTTGCACTCGGCCACCGAGTGAGCCGGACGCGGAACCGGCCCGGCGGCCGGGACCCCGTCACACGAAGCGACGCGTCCCCGAGCCGCCGGGCCGGCGTTCCCGGGCGTGGCGCGACCTCACGCCCCGTGGCGGTCACCCACTCCGAGCCGGGAGCACGTGGTCGCCGACCTTGTCGGTGCTGAGGCACAGCGAGCACACGTGGGCATCATGCGTGTGGCAGGCGACCATGTCGGGCCGCTCGAACTCCTGACGGCAGACGTGGCAGTCGAGCACCTCGCCGGACGGGTTGCCGTGCTCGTCGTACATCGGCTCGGCGATGCCGTCGTCGTCGCGCCGGAGGTAGTACTTCCCCCGGGTCGCGAGCGCGATGATCGGGGGCAGGACCACGCCGAGGCCGATGGCGACGAGGGGCGAGAACGGCTGGACCGCCGCTCCGAGGCCACCGAAGAAGACGACGATCGAGACGCCCGCAGCGATGACCATGGAGCCGAAGCCGACCGGGTTGATCGCGTACAGCATCCCGCGACGGAACTCGGGCTTCTTCGGCGAGATCTTCAGCAGGTACTTGTTGATCGCGATGTCCGAGGCCACCACGACGACCCAGGCCATGCCGCAGTTCGCATAGAACCCGAGGATGGTGTTGAGGAAGTCGAACATGTTGGCTTCCATCAGGATCAGCGCGATCGCCAGGTTGACGCCGAGGAACACCAGCCGGCCCGGGTAGTGCTTCGTGACGCGGGTGTAGGAGTTCGTCCAGGCCAGCGACCCGGAGTAGGCGTTGGTGACGTTGATCTTGATCTGGCTGATCACGACCAGCACCACGGCGAGGGTCAGGGCGGCCCAGCCGGGCATGATGTCCTGGTAGATCTCCAGGAACTGGTGCACGGGCTGGTTGGCCACGGTGGCGCCCTCGGCGACGTTGGCGATGATGTAGACGGCCAGGAACAGCCCGATGACCTGCTTGATCGCGCCGAAGATCACCCAGCCCGGCCCGGCGAGGATCATGGCCGTCCACCAGCGCCGTGAGTTCTCCGGTGTGCGGGGCGGCATGAACCGCAGGTAGTCGATCTGCTCGGCGATCTGGGCGATGAGCGACAGGCACACACCGGCCGCGAGCATCACCGAGCCGAGGTTGGGCGCACCCTGCCCGTTCTGACCCTGGTAGGCGAAGAACGAACCCACCGAGTCGGGTTGCGTGATCAACAGGTAGGCGAACGGCAGCACCATCAGCACCAGCCACAGGGGCGTGGTCCAGACCTGCAGCTTCGACAGCAACGACATTCCGTAGACGACGAGCGGGAAGATGATCAGCGTCGACACGGCGTACCCGAGCCAGAGCGGGATGTGCAGGCCGAGTTCGAGGCCCTGCGCCATGATCGAGCCTTCGAGCGCGAAGAAGATGAAGGTGAACGTCGCGAAGATGACGTTCGTGACCACCGACCCGTAGTACCCGAACCCGCTGCCCCTGGTGATCAGATCGAGGTCCAGATTGTACCGCGCTGCGTAGAACGCGAGCGGAAACCCGGTGGCGAAGATGACGACCGCGAACACCAGGATGCCCCATAGCGCATTCGTGGTGCCGTAGGAGATTCCAATGTTTGCACCGATGGAGAAATCGGCCAGATAGGCGATGCCACCGAGCGCGGAAACAGCCACCACGCCGGTGGACCACTTCCGATAGCTGCGCGGAGCGAAGCGCAGCGTGTAGTCCTCCAAGGTTTCCCGGGCGGCGTTACCCACATCGCCTGCCCCAGTAGCGGTTTTGGTCATCATGAGCGACGGATCATGCGACACGCACTGACCTCCGACTATTCACGCTGAGATACTCCTGCGAGTATCAGTCAGCAATCGCCGGAGTCGGTTTCCGCGCGATAATGGCTGTGTTAATCCCGTGATCACGCGCGAGGACACGGTTCAGCACCCGCACCCGGTCGACAGGCCGGCCCGGGCGGGCGCAGTCACCTCGGCGAACGCCCCGAGGCGGCAGAGCCTCTTGCAGTGGCCGCCACCGTTGATCACCGATCAGGGACGGGCCACCGTGCCACAAGAGGCTCGACGTCCCGAAACAACGATCACCACCGGAGGGGGCCGTGCCGGCACGGTCCCCCGGCCGTATCGCCCCCACGCCCCGTCATGATCACCGTCTTGGGGCCGGCAACCGGGCCACACACGGTTCCGCGCCCCGAAGCGATGATCAACGTGCGACAGCGACCGTGTCAGCACAGCCCCAGGACGCACCAACCCGCACCCCCAGCGCCATGATCACCAATCGGGGACCGCCACCCGCACCGCGCACGGCTCCAGGTACCGAAATGGTGATCACGGCCCAGGCCACATAGGGCAGGCCGGACGTCCGGGCCGCGCCCCAGGCCATGATCACCGGCTGGGGACCGGCAGCAGGGCCACACACGGTTCCGCGCCCCGAAGCGATGATCAACCCGCGACGGCGACCCTGCCGGCACGGCCCGCATCAGCCCCGCGCCCGGTCATGATCGCCAACCGGGAACGGGGAACCGCGCCGCACACTGCCCCGCGTCCCACAACGGTGATCAACCTCCGAAAGGCGCACCGGAAGCCCCCGTCCCCGGCCATGATCACCAGTCCGGGACCGGCAGCAGGGCCACACACGGCTCCACGTCCCGAAATGACGATCAACACCCGCGGCGGGCGGCCCGCCCCAGTCCGCGGCCCGCCGGCCATCGCGGACCGGGCAACACGCGATCCCCAGGAGGGGCCGGGACCGGGCGGGTTCGGTTTCGTTGCGCCGGACGCCAGAGGACGCCGTCGACCCGCAGATCGGCGCCCGGCCCGTGCTCTCCCGGAAGGGGTCGGCTAGCCACCCAGCCGGTAGCGGATCAGCCGCGAACTGTTGCTCACCACGGCCACGGACGACGCGTTGTGCAGGACGGCCGCCACCACCGGGCTCATCGCTCCCCCGGCCGAGACGACGAGGCCGGCCGCGTTGACCGCGATCGACATGCCGTAGTTCTGCCGGATCAGCCCGATGCTGCGCCGCCCGAGGTCTCGTAGGTCGAGGAGTTTGCGCAGGTCGTCGCCGGCCAGGGCGACGTCGGCGGTCTCGACCGCCACGTCGGTGCCCGCCACGCCCATCGCGATGCCGATGTCGGCGAGCGCCAGTGCGGGGGCGTCGTTGGTGCCGTCGCCCACCATCGCGACGGTGTATCCCTCGTCCTGCATGGATCGGACGAGATCCTGCTTCATCTCGGGCGAGACCTGCGCCTGGAACTCCTCGATCCCGAGCTCGGCGGCCACGGCGGCGGCCGTTTCCGAGTGGTCGCCGGTGAGGAGCACGATCCGGCGCACGCCGTCGGCGCGCAGCGCGTCGAGCACCTCGCGGGACTCCGGCCGCAGCGTGTCCCGCAGCGACACGAGGCCGACCAGGGTGCCGTCCACAGCCAGCAGCAGGGGGGTCTCGGCGGCCGCTTGCAGCCTGCGGACCCAGTCGCCGGCCGCGGCACTGATCGGGATCCCCTCCTGCGCCAGCAGCTCGCGGCTGCCGATCAGCAGGATCCGCCCGTCGGACTCCACCCGCATCCCCTGCCCGAGCAGCACCTCGCACTCCTCGTGCGGCGGGATCGTGATGAGCCGTTCCTCCGTGGACCGGATGACGGCCTGGGCGAGCGGATGCCGCGAGTGGATCTCCGAGCTCGCCGCGTAGGCGAGTACCTGCTCCGGTGTCCAGGCGTCGTGGAAGGAGACGACGTTGGTGACGATCGGGTGGCCGATCGTGAGCGTGCCGGTCTTGTCGAAGATCACCGCGTCCATGCGACCGGCTGCCTCGAGGTGCGCGCCGCCCTTGATCAGGATCCCGCGCCGGGCGCCGTTGCCGATGGCGGCGCTGATCGCCGTGGGTGTGGCCAACCCGACCGCGCACGGGCATGCGACCAGCAGCATCGTCATGGCGCGCCGGACGTCACGGGTGACCAGCAGCGTGAGCGCCGACAGCGCGAACGACGTGGGCACGAAGCGGCGGGAGAAGTTCTCGCCCACGGTCTGGATCGGCGCCCGGTCCTGCTGGGCCTGCTCGACCCGGTTGATGATGCGTCCGATCGCGCTGTCGCGGCCCACCGCCGATGCCCGCACCACCAGCCGTCCGCGCAGCACCACGGTGCCTGCGTAGAGCGACCTGCCGGGCGCGACGGTGATGGGCAGCTGCTCACCGGTGATCGCCGCCTGGTCGACGATGCCCTCACCCTCGACGATCACTCCGTCGACGGGCAGCACGACATGCTCGTGCACCACCACCTGGTCGCCGATCCCGAGCTGGTCGATGTCGACCTCGAGCTCGGTGCCGTCCGCGAGCCGGATCCAGGCCCTGGTCTGCGCGCCGGTGAGCAGCTCGGAGATCGCCCGCCGGCTGCGGCGCAGCGTCAGGTCCTGCAGGTACTCGCCGATGTTGAGCAACCACAGCACCGTGAGCGCGACGACGTTCTCCCGCAGCACCAGGCTGGCAACGGTGGCCGCGGAGACGAGTGCGTCGGTGCCGGCTCCTCTGCGGCCCGTGAGCGAGCGCAGGGCACCGCGCAGGAACGGATAGCCGGTGAAGATCGTGACCCCGGTGGCCACCGTGCGACTGGTGGGCCCGAGCATCGGGGGCCTGCGCAGCCCGTACCGGCGCAGTCCCAGCCCGGCCAGCGCCAGCCCGCCCACGACCAGGCGGACGAGTCCGCCGTTGGTGGTGTCCGCCGAACGCGGAGTGCGCTCGGCGGTGGCCTGGGGGTCGGCACCCAGTCCCTTGCCGATCGCCTCGACGAGCTCGGTGCGGTCGCAGCGCTGCGGGTCGAACCAGACGACGACGTTGCCGGTGCGCGGGTAGGCGTACACCTGACGCACGTGCGGCACGGCGTCGACGGCATCCTCGACCGCGACGGCGAGTGGCGGACTACCGATCAGCTCCGGAGCATCGAACCGGACGCGGCCGGCCGCATCCGATACAACGGTGATCGCCACGCGTGCCTAGTGCTCGTGGTTGTGGATCGACGCCGCTCCGCCGGGAGCAGGTGACTGTTCGCCGACCTTGTCCCGCGCCTCGCTGACGATGTCGGCGGTGGTGAGCCGGGCCTTCTCGGCTCCGGTCTCTGCGAGCCGCGCTCCTCGCAGCCCCCACGAGGTGACGGTGACCGCCGCGCCGTGGAACACGTCGCTGCGCATCAGTCTCTTGACCCCGTCGTAGGCGACTGCACCTACCGCGCCGCTGGCCACCAATCCTGTGGCCTTGCCCAGGAATCCGCCGATCATCTCACCAGCTCCTCGTCCGCAAGAAACCTGGTGAGCGTACGTGACAGCCTCCCGCATATTCGGCCTTCTCCGCCCATATGGCCGACCATAATGACATGATAACGATCACCATTTGCGGTCAGTAGTCGGTTCGTACCAGCCCGTTGAACCCGGAGGCGGGCGCTCCCCTCGCCCATCTCCGGGAGTCACCGTTCAGCACAAAACGCGCACCGAATGTGATGGCGTTACAGCGGCGATTCCTTGCCGGTACAGAAGAATCATGAACAATCAGACTTAACGGTCACCTCGCGGCCCGACCCGGGCGCTCCGAAGCGGTGGCGACATGAGTACCCGGACGAGCGCTCCGGGTGGACACCGCTCCACGGCTGGGCAACGATGCCCGTGCGGGGTATAGGTATCAATCGAGTGAACGGGAGGAGTGCCGATGGCCGAGTTCCGGCCGGTGCTCGTCCTGCTCGGCGTCGTCGTGGCGGCAGTGCTGCTGATCTACGGGGCGTCCCGCATGCTCTCCGTACGCCCGCCGGCGCTGGAGGTCGCCCCGTTCAGCGGCGGCCTGCCCCCGGCCCAGCACGCGTTCTCCCGCTTCCACGTCCGGTGGTACCCCGTGACGATGGTCTTCCTGGCCTTCGACATGGAGATGGTGTTCATGTACCCGTGGACGCTCGTCGTGTCGCGGGTCGGCCCGGCGGCGGTGATCGAGATGTTCACGTTCCTGGCCATCCTGCTGGCCGGGGTCGTCTACGCGTGGCGGGAGGGAGCCCTGCGGTGGACCTGACCGCCCGCCTGCTGCGCTTCGCCGCCGCTCGGCCGCACGTGCTGGTCGTGCCGGCTGTCGGCGGCACCGCCCAGCGCCTGGCGGTCGAGGCCGAGCTCGCCAGGCGTGGCTGGCCCGTCGCTCCGAGTCCGGCCGACACCGATGTGCTGGTGGTGGCGGGAACCCCCGGACCGGAGCTCGCAGCCGTTGTCGAACGGCTGTGGCAGCAGATACCCGCCCCACGCGCCCGCGTGGACGTCGCGACGGCGAGCACAGCCGCGCCCGCACTGGACCGGGCCGCGGCGGACCTCGCCGACACCGCCCGGCAACGCCGCGAACCCGCCCGGCCCTCCACCCATGCCCGGCACGGAGAACACCGCGAACCCCTGCCGAGCGAGCGCGGCACGGAACACGGCGAGCACGAGCAGCACGAACACGGCGAGCATCAACCCGGCTCGCACCAGCACGCCGGTCATCAGCAGAGCGGGCATCATCAGCACGGCGGCGGGATGGGGATGGCGGGTGGGCTGCCGATGGCCGACGTCGGCCCGGACCGCGACGGGCTGATGCTCGACCGGTTGCGCGTCCCGCTCGGCCCGGTTCTGCCCGACTGGCCCGCCGGCCTGGTCGTCGACGTGGTCCTCCAGGGCGACGTCGTGCAGGAGGCCAGTGCCCGGGTCCTCGATCCGCCTGCCCACGACCACGCCGCCCTGCCGGCGTTCTGGAGCGATGCGGACAGCAGCGTGGAGCACACGCGCCGTCGCGCGGCCCGCCACCTCGACGCCCTGGCCCGCCTGCTCGGCACAGCAGGCTGGGGCGACCCCGCGGCCACGGCCCGCCACCTGCGTGACGAGCTCCTCGCCGGCGCCCCGGAGCAGGCGCTACGTCCGCGTGCGGATGCGCTGGTGGAGAGGGTCCGTCGGTCACGCATGCTGCGCCGGATGCTGCGCGGGGTCGGCTCCGGCGCGGGCGATGTCACCGCGCTGCTGGCCGCCCGGCTCGCGGCTCTGCCGACCGCGCTGGCCGCCGTCGACGACCCCGCGCACGCTGACGACGACCCCGGCGACACCGACACCCGCACTCCCGACGAGCTGGCGGCGCTGCTCGTCGGGGCCGAGCTCGCCGCAGCGCGGCTGATCGTCGCGGCCGTGGACCCGGACACCGACCGCATCACCGTCCCCCGAGCGGGACAGGCACCGCATGGGTGAGCCGATGCCCACCGAGTTGCCCGGCGCACTGCCCGTGTGGTGGGTCCTGCTGTTGCCGCTCCTCCTCGCGCTGGCGGCGTGGGCGACCACCGCGTTCGACACCGCCCTCACCGCGCGCGCCGCCGGACGACCGACCGGTCCGGTCCCTGCCACGCTTGCGCCGCTGCGCGAGTCCGCGCGGCTGCTGGTCGGGCAGCGCCGTCGCACGGTCGCCGCGGATCCGGTGCTCTGGCGGCTCGGCACCGCGGTGCTGCCGGTGGCCGCGGTGCTCGCCGCCGCCGTCCTCCCGCTCGGGTCGCGGCCCGTGGCCGATCTCGCGGTCGGCGTCGTCTGGTTCAACGCCATGGAGGTACTGGCGTGGGCCGCGGTCTGGATGGCCGGGTGGGGACCCGACAGCACGCTGAGCCTGGTCGGCGGCTACCGGTTCGTCGCGCAGGGCCTGGCGTACGAGCTACCGCACATGTTCGCGATCATCACCGCCGCGCTGGGTGCGCAGAGCCTCCGGATCACCGACATCGTCGCTGCCCAGCAGGGCCTGTGGTTCGTGGCGATCATGCCGGTCGCCTTCGTCGTGTACCTGGTCTCCGCCGCGGCCATGGCGTTCTGGGGCCCGTTCGACGCGCCGGTGGATCGCGGCGTCGCGGGCGGGGCCGCCGCGGAACTGTCCGGCGTCGACCGGCTCGTGTTCGCAGGCGGGCGGTGGCTGTTGCTGGTGGTGGCCGCCGCCATGGCGGTACCGCTGTTCCTCGGCGGCGGCAACGGGCCGTGGCTGCCCGCCTGGCTGTGGGTGGCGATCAAGACCGCGGCGGTGCTCGGCGCCGTGGTGTGGCTGCGCCACCGCTTCCCGACGATCCGTATGGATCGCTGGACCGAGTTCTCCTGGATCGTGCTGGTCCCGCTCATGATCGCCCAGGCGCTGGCCGTCGCGCTCGTCGTGCTCGGCCGCGGAGGAGGGATGTGAATGGCCTCGACCGCCCTGTTCTGGATCCTCGCGATCGCCGCGGTGGTCTCCGGGTTCGCGGTGTTCCGGCTGGGCTCGATGGCACGGGTGACGTTCGCGCTGCTCGGCTCGTTCCTGGCCGTCGCCGGTCTCGTGCTGCTTCTCGGGCTCGGCTACCTCGGGGTGCTCATCGCCCTGATGATGGTGATCGAGATGGTCATCATGGCGGTTTTCATGATCATGTACATGATGAACCCCGCCGGGCTGATGCCGATGGCGATGTATCACAACAAGGCGGGCTCGATGGCGATCGCGATCGCCACCTTCGTCGCGCTCGCCGCCGGGATCCTGCTGGTCGACTGGCCCGCGCGCCGCGGGTCACCGGCTCCGGACCTGACGTTCGCACTCGGCGAGGCCCTGATGGGCGGCCAGATGCTGACCATGATGACGCTCGGCGTGGCCCTCTTCGCCACGATCGTCACCTCCGTCGTGCTGGCCACGAACCGCGGCCGCTACGACCGGTTCGGCGACGACCTACGCACCCGGCCCGCCGACGACCCCGCGGCCGGGAGGGCCGGACGGTGACCCTCCAGCTGTTCCTTCTCGCAGCGGCCGCGCTCTTCGCGATCGGCCTCTACGGGGCGCTGTCACAGCAGTCGATCGTGATGCTCATGATGGGCTTGGAGCTCATGCTGAACGGCGTCATCCTCGCCACGGCGGCGTTCTGGTACTTCCTCGCCCCCGGCGGCACCGACGGCCAGGTCCTCATCGTCGTGATCATCACCGCGATGGCGGTGGAGATGGCTGCCGGGTTCGCCGTGGTCACCGCGATCTACCGCGCTCGCCAGGTCGACATGACCGACAGCGCGACCGACCTGCGGGGCTGACCGGATGCCCGCATCGGCGCTGTTGTGCTCGCTCGTCGCAGTCCCAGTCGGGGCCGGTGGCATCCTCGCCCTCGCCGGTCGCCGGGCCGACCGCTTCGCCGCGCCCGTCTCGGCCCTGCTCGCGGCGGCGGTGCTGGCGCTCGCGATCGCCGCCGCGGTGCTCCGCCCGACCGCCGATGCGCCGCTGTTCGCCGGGATCCGCGCCGGGCTGGCGGTGGACGGGCTGTCCGCAACGATGGTGGTCACGGTCTCCGGCGCTCTTCTCGCGGTGCTGCTGGTCGCGGCGGGCGAGCCCGGGCTGCGCACCGGCCGATTCGTCGGCCTGATGCTGCTGTTCGCCGGAGCGATGCTGATGACGGTCACCGCCACCACGCTCGCCGTGCTGCTGATGGCGTGGGAGGTGATGGGCGCGACCAGCTGGGCGCTGATCGCCTACCACCGGGGTGACCCCGCTGCCGTCCGTGCCGCCCACACCGCATTTCTCACCACCCGCACCGCCGACCTCGGCCTGTACCTCGCCACGGGTGCGGCGCTGGCCGGCGGGATCGGCTCGCTCGGCCTCTCGGCCCTGCCCGCCACACAGGGCGGCTGGCTGCACCTCGTCGCCGCCGGTGTGGTGGTGGCGGCGCTGGGCAAGTCGGCGCAGCTGCCGTTCAGCTTCTGGCTCTCCGGTGCGATGCGGGGGCCGAGCCCGGTCTCGGCGCTGCTGCACTCGGCGACCATGGTGGCCGCGGGCGCGTACCTGCTGCTACGCCTGGCGCCGCTGCTGGAGGCCAGCGGATGGGCGGCCCCGGCCGTGGCCTGGACCGGTGTGGCCACCGCCGTGCTGCTCGGGCTCGTCGCGGTCGCCCAGAGCGACCTCAAGCAGCTGCTGGCCGCGTCGACCTGCGCGCAGATCGGCTACATGGTGCTCGCCGCAGGCGTCGGCGGAACGGCTGCCGGCACGCTGCAGCTGGTGGCGCACGCTGCCACGAAGAGCCTGCTGTTCCTCGTCGCCGGGGTCTGGCTGGTCACGCTCGGCACGCGCAGGCTGGACGGTCTGCGCGGCGCGGCCCGGCGGTTCCGGCTGGTCGGACTCACCTTCACCGTCGGTGCGCTGACCCTTGCCGGGATCCCGCCGCTCTCGCTGTGGGCCACCAAGGACTCGGTGCTGGCCGCCGCTCTCGAACGCTCGCCCGCCCTCTACGCGGCCGGGCTCGCCGCCGCGGTGATCGCCGCGTGCTACAGCGTCAAGGCCCTCTGGTACGTGTGGCAGCCCGCTGTGTCCGGTACCGGGCGGATCGAGCGGGAGCCTGCCAATCGCGTCGCCGCTGTGGTGCGTCCGCCGCTCGTCGTACTCGCCCTGCTCGCGGCAGGGCTCGGCCTGCTGCCCCTCCTCGCAACCGGCGTTCTCGCGCCCGTCCCGGCGCCGGCCGGATGGGAGCCGGCCGTGTCCGCGGTCCTCGCTCTCGGTGCCGCGGCGTTGACCTGGGGTCTGGCCGCGCGGCTCCCGGCACCGGCGCTGCTGCACGGATGGCTCGGGATCGAGCGCGCGGTGCACGCGGTGCTGGTGCGCCCGGCACTCGCCCTCGCCTCGGCGCTCGCCCGGTTCGACGACCGGGTGCTCGACCGGGCTGTCGATGGTGCCGGCCGTGCCACGCTCCGTGCGGCGCGGATGCTGGACCGGCGGGCCGAGCACCCCCTCGACTCGGGTGTGAGCGCCATCGCCGCAGCTGCGCGGGCCCTCGGCCGGTGGGCCCGGCGGCCGCAGACCGGGCAGCTGCACCAGTACTACGCACAGATGGCCGTCGGCTTCGCCGTTCTGGCCGCGCTCGCCGTCGTGATCACGGTGCGGTGAGCGCGATGCTGTCGCTGATCGTGTTCCTGCCCGCCGCGGTCGCGGCAGCGCTGCTGTGTGTGCCCGCCGGTGTGCCGCGCCGCGTGTTCGTCGCCGCGTGGATCGCCACCGGCCTCGCGGACATCGGGCTGCTCGTCGCCGTCTGGGTGGGGCTGCCCGCCCCACCCGCATTCGGCTTCGAGGAGAAGCTCCCGTGGATCCCGACCGCCGGGATCTCCTACCACGTCGGCGTGGACGGCCTGTCGGTCCCGCTGCTCATGCTCACGGCAGTGCTGTTCACGACGTGCGCGGTGTTCGCGCTGCGGGAGACCCGCCGGGTGAAGGCCTACGTGGCGCTGTTCCTCGCCCTGCAGACGGTGTGTCTCGGCGTGTTCGTGGCGCTCGACCTGATCCTGTTCTTCCTGTTCTTCGATCTCTCGATCGTGTTCATGTACTTCCTGATCGCCGGGTGGGGCCACGGCGAACGGGGGCGGGCGGCGGCGCTGAAGTTCTTCCTCTACACGTTCCTGGGCTCGCTGGCCCTGCTGCTCGGGTTCATCCTGTTGTTCCTGGCCGCCGAGCCGCACACGTTCGACGTCCCGGAGCTGGTCGCGGCCAACCCGCTGGCAGGCGGCGGGCTCTACGCCGGTCTGGCGTTGCTCGCGATCGGTGTCGGGCTGGCGGTGAAGACCCCGACGGTCCCGTTCCACACCTGGCTGCCGCCCGCTCATACCGAGGCACCCGCCACCGGCTCGGCGATCCTCGCCGGGGTGCTGCTGAAGCTCGGCACCTACGGGTTCGTGCGTATCGCGATGCCGGTGCTGCCCAGCTCCTGGCGGCAGTACGCGCTGGTCGTGGTGGTCGTCGGGGTGGTGTCGGTGGTCTACGGAGCGCTGGTCGCGCTCGCCCAGAGCAACCTCAAGCGCATGATCGCCTACACCTCGGTCAACCACATGGGCTACGTCCTGCTCGGGATCGGCGCGGCAGGACTCGTCGCCGGCACCGACGAGCAGGCCCGCCAGCTCGCGACCACCGGAGCCGTGACCCAGATGGTGTCCCACGGACTGATCACCGGTGCCCTGTTCCTGCTGACGGGGGTCCTGTACGACCGAGGCCGCACGTACGACATGGCGGAGTACTCGGGGCTCGCGCCGCGCACGCCCCGCTTCGCCACGCTGTTCGCGGTGGCCGCGTTCGCCTCGCTCGGGCTGCCGGGGTTCTCCGGGTTCATCGCCGAGTTCCAGATCTTCACCGGGTCGCTGTCCTCCGCGCCGGTGGCCACGGCGGTGGCGGTCACCGGCATCCTGGTCACCGCGGGGCTCTTCCTGCTCGCACTGCAGCGGCTCTTCCTCGGCCCGCTGCGGGTTCCCGACGCTCCGGGCACTCCCCACCCGTTCCCCGACCTGCGCGCCGGCGAGGCGGCGGCGATCATCCCGCTGCTCGTCCTCGCCACGGTCATCGGCGTAGCGCCCCGGTTCCTGCTCGACGTCATCGAACCGGCCGCACTGACCGTCAACCAGCTGGTCTCGCGGTGAGCCGACGACCGGCACGGCGCGGGTGACGACGGGTGCCGATGACGAACGAGAACCCCGCCGCGCTGATCCCGGAACTGGCGCTGCTCTGCGGTGCCGTGCTCGGGCTGCTCGTGGGGGCGTGGCTCCCACGACGGCGCCAGCGGCCGGTCCGGCTGCTCGCCGCCGCAGCCTGCGTCGTCGGGCTCGTCGCGACCGGCGTGGCCGCGACCGCCCCTCCGCAGGTCGTGTTCGGCAGCAGCTACGCGGTGGACACCGCCACCAACGCCACTCGCGCGATCGTGCTCGTCGCCACCCTGCTCGCCCTCTGGCTCGCGGCCGACACGGTGGACGGGCACCCCCGGGAGAGCGAGTTCTCCGTGCTGCTGCAGCTCGGCGCCCTCGGGACGATCCTGCTGGCGGGCGCGGCCGACCTGTTGTTGTTGTTCGCGGCGTTCCTGCTGGCCAGCGTGCCGATGTACGGCCTGGCCGGCTGGGCGAAGGCCGGGCGGGCCACCGAGGCCGCGATGAAGTACTACCTGTCCGGTGCGTTCGCGGGCGTCGCGATGCTCGCGGGCACCGCCCTGCTCTACGCGGCAGGCGGCGCCACGGGGTATGCCGCTCTGCGTGCCGGGCTCGGCACGGGTCCTGCCACCGTCGCCGCGGTGGGGCTGGTCGCCGTGCTCGCGGGACTCGCGTTCAAGGCGAGCGCCGTGCCCGCCCATTTCTGGGTTCCGGACGTCACCGACGGCACTCCGGCCGCGGTCGCGGCCGTGATCACCACGATTCCCAAGATCGGCGCGCTCGCCGGTGCCTACCGGCTCCTCGACGTCGCGATCCCCGAGCAGGTCATCGACTGGCCGCTGCTCCTGGCGGTGCTCTCCGCGCTGTCCATGACGCTCGGCAACCTCGCGGCGTTCTTCCAGAGCTCGGTGCAGCGACTGCTCGCCTACTCGACCGTCTCGCAGGTCGGATACCTGCTGATCGCCGTGAGCGTCGCCGGGCGGTCCGCCGAGGCGCTGCCCGGACTGCTGTTCTACCTCGCCGGCTACGCCGTGACGAACCTCGGCGCGTTCGCCGTGGTCGCCGCCCTGCCGGCCGCTCGCACGCTCGACGACTACCGCGGTCTGGCACGCCGCCTGCCCGGCCTGGCAGCGGCGCTCGTCGTGTGTCTGCTCGGGCTGGTCGGCACTCCGCCGACCGCGGTGTTCCTCGGCAAGCTGACCGTCTTCACCGCCGCCATCGACGGGGGCTTCGCATGGCTGGCCGTCCTCGCCGTGGTCAACACGGTGGCCAGCGTCTTCTACTACCTGCGCTGGATCGCGCCGGCATTCCGCGGCTCCGACCCGGAGCGGGAGGACGTCCTGAGCCCGGCCGGAATCCGCACCCGGAGCAGCGCTCTCACTGCAGCCGCCCTGTCGCTGCTGCTCGGGATCGCCGGTGGCGCGGTGCTGCCCGTCCTCACCGGTTCACTCCTCGGCTGACGCGTGATCATGTCTGCGGCAGATTAACTCTGCTTCAGAGGTATATGCTGCCGGGCATGCCACCGCCCCGCACCCCTGCTACCGCTGACGCCGTCTCCGACGCGTTGATGCCCGCCATCGGCGCGCTGCGCAGGCTGCTGCGCCGGGCCGCCGGCCACATGTTCGAGCGCGACACGCTCTCGGTGTCGCAGCGGGAGGTGCTGGCGGCGGTCAGCAAGCGCCCGGGCAGCCCCGTGGCGGATGTCGCCCAGGAGCTCGGACTGGCCCCCAACAGCGTCTCGACGATCGTCACGCAGCTCGTCGGAGCGGGTCACATGGTGCGCGAGACCGATCCGCTCGACCGACGCGTCGGGCGGCTCACCCTCACGCCGCGAGCCCAGGAGAAGGCAACGCTCGTCAGGGAGCGGCGGCGCAGTGTGCTGCACGACGCGCTGGACCGGCTCAGCCCCCAGCAGGTTGCCGACCTGGCCACCGGCATCGACGCGCTGGAGGCGCTGGCCGAGGCGCTGCGGGTGCTGGAGCGCGAGCACGAACGCGAGGAGGTGAAGCCGTGAGCGAGTCGGCCACGCGTTCGGACGAGGCGTCGGCGCGCGAAGCGGAACCGGCGATCGCGCTCGAGTGCACGGGGCTGGTCCACCGGTTCGGCGAGACCGTCGCCGTCGACCACCTGGACCTACGCATCAACGCGGGCGAGGTGGTCGGGCTGCTCGGCCCCAACGGGGCGGGCAAGACCACCACGATCCGCGTGCTGAACACGCTGCTCCCCGTGCAGGAGGGCAGCGTCCGTGTCTTCGGGCTCGACGTCCGCCGCCATGCCACCGATGTTCGCCGCAAGCTCGGCTACGTGCCTCAGCAGCTCTCCATCGAGGCGGCGCTCACCGGGCGGCAGAACGTGATGTGGTTCGCCCGGCTGTTCGACGTGCCCCGGGCCGAGCGGCCGGCGCGGGTCGACGAGGCGCTGGGCGCGATGGACCTGCTCCCCGTCGCCGACCGCAAGGCGGGCACCTACTCCGGCGGCATGATCCGCCGGCTCGAGCTCGCCCAGGCGCTGGTGAACCATCCCCCACTGCTCGTGCTCGACGAGCCGACGGTCGGGCTCGACCCGATCGCCCGCGCCGGGGTGTGGGAGCGGGTGCGCCAGATGCGTGCCGACTACGGCATGACCGTGCTGCTGACCACGCACTACATGGAAGAGGCCGACGAGCTGTGCGACGTCGTGGCCCTCATGCACCGGGGCAGGCTGCGGGTCACCGGCTCCCCCGCCGCCCTGCGCGCCGAGATCGGCCCGGACGCCACGCTCGACGACGTGTTCCGCAAGTACGCCGGTGCCGACCTGGCCGACGCCGAGGAGCAGAAGGGGATGAGGGATGTCCGTCGCAGTCGCAACACCGCCCGTAAGCTGGGCTGAGCCCGTCCGCCTGCTCGGGGCGCGGACGTGGGCGCTCAGCCTGGTCGAGCTGCAGAAGCTCCGCAGCGACCAGACCGAGCTCGTCACGCGCATGGCGCAGCCGGTGCTGTGGCTGCTCGTCTTCGGCACGATCTTCAACCGCATCCGGGCGATCCCGACCGGCGACCTGTCCTACCTCGCGTACCTGACGCCCGGCATCCTCGCCCAGTCCGCCCTGTTCATCTCGATCTTCCTCGGCATCCAGATCATCTGGGACCGCGATGCCGGCATCCTCACCAAGGTCATGGTGACGCCCACGCCGCGGGCCGCGATCGTGCTGGCCAAGGCGTTCGCCGCGGGAGTGCGAGGTCTCGCGCCCGTCGTCGTGCTCGTGCCCGTGGCGTTGTTGCTCGGCGTGTCCATCACCGTCAACCCGCTCGAGCTGATCGGCGCCGCCGTCGCGCTGATGCTCGGCGCCGGCTTCTTCGCCTGCCTGTCGATGGCGATCGCGGGCGTCGCCCAGACCCGTGACCGCCTGATGGGCATCGGACAGCTCATGACGATGCCGCTGTTCTTCGCGTCGAACGCGCTCTATCCGATCGAGCTGATGCCCACCTGGCTCCAGGTGATCAGCCGGATCAACCCGCTGACCTACCTCGTCGACGCCCTGCGCGGGCTGCTCGTCGGCGCACCTGCCGACATCGGGCTCGACTTCGCGGTTCTCGTCGTCGCCGCCGTCGTGGGGATCATGGGGGCGGCATCGCTCCTGGGCCGGCTGGTGCGCTGAACCGACGCCGGCCGGGCCGATGGGTCCCGTGATCTGCCCCGTCGAGGTGCTGCCCGCCCGCCACCGAGCGGGCAACATCGGGGAGGTCCGGGGGGCCGAGAGGTGAGGGTGAGCGCGATGAGCACGGAGAACCCGTGGGTGGTGCGGCGGCGGATGGTGGCGCAGCCGCGCCTGCGATTGTTCTGCTTCCCCTATGCGGGGGGCGGCGCGACCGTCTACCGGGACTGGCCACGCCTGGTCCCGCCCGACGTCGAGGTGTGCGCCGTACAGCCGCCGGGTCGGGAGTCCCGGCTGGGCGAGGACGCCTACAGCCGCATGCAGGACCTGCTGCCGCCGCTCGCCGGCGCGCTCGGTGAGTTGCTCGATGCCCCGTACGTGACCTTCGGGCACAGCCTCGGGGGCCTGGTCAGCTTCGAACTGGCCCGCTACCTGCGGCGCACCGGTGGCCCGCTGCCCCAGCATCTACTCGTGTCCGGCCGCCGTCCGCCGCACGTCACGAGCGAGGAGCGCGAGCCCATGCACAAGATGGACGACGACCGCCTCCTGGATGCCGTCCTGGAGCTGAACGGGACCAGCCCGGAGATCCGCGAGCACCCGGAACTTCTCGAACTTGCGCTCCCGCTGCTGCGTGCCGACTTCGCCATCAGCGAGACCTACGAGTACACGCCCGAGGCTCCGCTCCCCTGCCCGATCACGGCGTTCTCCGGAGCGGCCGACCCACATGTCAGCAGGTCGGAGGCGCAGGACTGGGCGCAGCACACGAGCGGTGGGTTCGAGCTTCGCATGCTGCCGGGAGACCACTTCTTCCTGACCACGGCCCAGGAGCAGCTGCTCGCCGACATCTCCCAGCTGCTCTCCGGGCTCCCGGGACAACGCTGACCTGGTCACGTGATCCGATAGGTCACTTTCACTTCGGTGCTAGCATCGGTGCTGTCCGTTCAGCAAGGAGAAGGTGAGCAGGCACATGACCGAAGCACCGGCATTGCCCCTGCACATGCGGCGCGAGCAGTTCGACCCGGTCGAGGAGCTTCTGCAGGTCCGCGACAGTGGGGGCATCACGAAGGTGCCCACGCTCTTCGGCGGCCCACCCGCCTACCTGATCACCCGGTACGAGGACGTCCGCGAGGTCCTGTCCGACGCCGTCCGGTTCAGCAACGCCCGCACCCGCAGGTTCGAGCGGCCCGACGGTCCCCAGTTCACCGAGCAGGAGCTCGAGCAGATGCGGGCCGGACAGATGCTCGCGTTCGATCCGCCCGACCACACCCGGCTTCGGCGGATGCTCACGCCCGAGTTCACCGTGCGCCGGATGCGCAGGCTGGAGCCCCGGATCGTCGAGATCGTCGAGTCCGCGCTGGACGACATCGAGCGGGCAGGCAAGCCCGCCGACCTGGTCGCCACCTTCGCCCTCCCGGTGCCCTCGCTCGTGATCTGCGAGCTCCTGGGTGTGCCCTACGCCGACCGCTCCGAGTTCCAGCAGCGCACGGGGCGACTGCTCGACGTGTCGCTGTCCGCCGAGGATCGGGTCGCCGTGATGCGCGAGAACCGGGCGTACATGACGCGCCTGGTGAAGGGCGCCATGGCCGAACCCGGCGAGGACATGATCGGCATGCTCATCCGGGAGCACGGCGACGACCTGAGCTTCGACGAGCTGGTCGGCATCGCCTCGCTGCTCCTGATCGCGGGACACGAGACCACCTCGAACATGCTCGGTCTCGGCACGCTGGCTCTCCTGCGCCACCCCGAGCAGCTCGCGATGGTGCGCGACGACCCGGAGATGGTCACGCCCGCCGTCGAGGAGATGCTGCGCTGGCTGTCGATCGTGCACTCCGGCATCCCGCGCACCACCACCACCGAGGTCGAGATCGCCGGTCAGGTCATTCCCGAGGGCGAGCTGCTCGTCGTCGCCCTCCCGGCGGCCAACCGCGACCCGGGCTTCATCGAGGACCCGGGACGTATGGACATCACCCGCGGTGCGCCCGGCCACGTCGCGTTCGGCCACGGGGTGCACCATTGCCTCGGGGCGCCGCTCGCCCGGATGGAGATGCACACCGCCTTCCCTGCGCTGCTCCGGCGCTTCCCGAACCTCGCGCTGGCGGTGCCTGACGACGAGGTCGACTTCCACGTGTACAACGCGATCTACGGGTTGCGCTCGCTGCCGGTCACCTGGTGACCACCCCCGACACCACCACGGACAGGACGGAGTGACAGGAATGAAGATCGCCGCCGACCGCGAGACCTGCATCGGCGCGGGAATGTGCGTGCTCACCGCTCCCGCCGTCTTCGACCAGGACGACGACGGGATCGTCGAGCTGCTGGTCGAGGACGTTCCCCCGGGCGACGCCGACGCCGCCCGGCAGGCCGTCGCCCTGTGCCCGTCCGGTGCGCTGCGCGCCCTGGACGACTGAGGACACGCGCACACCACGTGGTTGTTAGCGTGCGCGGATGACGGCAACGGACGGGCACGGCCTACGAGCCGACGCCGCGCGCAACTACGAGCGCATCGTCGTCGCGGCCGGCCAGGCCTTCGAGGAGGCCGGGTCGGCCGTCACGCTCGAGGAGGTCGCGCGCCGCGCCGGGGTCGGCGTCGCCACCGTGTACCGGCGTTTCCGCAACAGGGAACAGCTCATACGCGCCGTCTTCCAGCACATCGTCGCCGCCGAGATCGAGCCCGCCATGGCGGTGGAGACCGACGACCCCTGGCGCGACCTGGTCAGTTCGCTGGAGGCCACGGTCGAGGTGCTCGCCGGGCGGAAGGTGGTGCTCGCGATCGCCCGCGAGACGCGCGCGCTGGACCTGGAGAGCATGCGCCGCTTCGTCGCCACGATGGACCGGCCCCTGCGGCGCGCCGCCGAGGCCGGTGTCGTGCGCCCGGAGTTGGTGGCGCGTGACCTCGCCGCCGTCACGATCATGGCTCTGGCCACCGTCCACCCCCGCGATCCGGGAGGCGCCGATCGCAAGCGCTACCTCGCCCTGCTGATCGACGGGCTGCGCCCGGCCCCGACCGTTCTGCCACCGCCCTCGACCCCGGACGTTCACGGCGTCTGACGAGGACAAGACTGTCGCTACGAGGCAAGGTGGTGTGGGGCTAGCGTCGAGGTGGAGGGGACAGCCGTGGGTTTCTCGATCTGTCGGACATGCGCGGTGGAGCACACCGAAGCGATCGGGGTATGCCGGATCTGCGCCGACGAGCGGCAGTGGGTGCCGGCCGAGGGGCAGCAGTGGACCACTCTGGACGAGCTGGAGGCCGCGGGCCAGCGGCTCGTCGTGTCCGAACTGGAGCCTGACCTCTTCTCCATCACGAGCGACCCCCAGGTCGGCATCGGTCAGCACACCAAGCTGATCCGCACGTCGGAGGGCAACCTGCTGTGGGACCCGATCGGCTACCTGGACGAGGAGACCGCCGCGGTCATCCGCGAGCTGGGCGAGGTCGTCGCGATCGTGCCGAGCCACCCGCACATGTTCGGGGTGCAGGTGGAGTGGAGCCGGGCACTGGGTGATCCCGAGGTGCTGGTCGCGGAGCGGGACATGGACTGGGTGGCCCGGCCCGATCCCGTCATCCGCCCGTGGTCGGGCAAGGTGGAGCTCCTGCCGGGTGTCACGCTGACACAGCCGGGCGGCCACTTCCCCGGCAGCGCGGTCGCCCACTGGGCGGCGGGGGCGGCAGGCGCGGGCGTGCTGCTCAGCGGCGACACGATCATGCCCAACCCGGACCGGACGTCCGTCAGCTTCATGCGCAGCTATCCGAATCGCATCCCGCTCTCCGGCGCCGTGGTCGAGCGGATCGCCCAGGCGGTCGAGGGCTTCGAGTTCGACCGGCTCTACGGCAACTTCGGCCTGAAGATCGACTCCGACGCCCGGGCGATCGTGCGCCGCTCCGCCGACCGGCACATCGGCTGGGTCCGGGGTGACTTCGACCACCTGACATAGGAGCGCGCTGAACAACTCGGCCCTACTGCGCGCTACGGGCGGAGTTGTGCAGCACGCCTCCTGCCCGCCCGGGCCCCGTCCTACCCCGGCTCGGAGGGCCGCGGCGGCTGCTCGGGCCGATTGCCGGCGGGGAAGCCTCCGCCGACGACGAGCAGGTCGAGCAGGTGACGCAGCTGCCGGTTGTCACCGCGAAGCGCCGCAGCGGACGCGGCGACGTTGGTCGTGGGGTCCATCAGCGCCCAGCGGATGCGGTGACCGGCGTCGCGGGCGAGCTGGGCGAGGAAGGCGCGCTGCGTCCGGCCGTTGCCGTCGCGGAACGGGTGCAGGTAGTTGACGTCGGCCAGCAGATCGGCGATGCGGTCGACGAACGTCTCCCGGTCCAGTCCGCGCAGGTACTGGGCGTGGGCGAGGCGGTCGAACACGGCGCTGCCGGAGGAGACGAGATCGCCGGGCAGGCAGAAGAGCCCGCCGCGGCCGATCGAGACGGTGCGCAGCTCCCCCGCCCAGTCGTAGACGTCCCCGAAGATCACCCGGTGGAAGGACCGCAGGTGGTCCATGTCGTAGTCACCGGTCAGCCGGGTGCGCTGCAGGTCGTAGAGCCGCGACGCCGTCAGGTCGGCCTCGGCCCTCGCCAGCTCCAGGCGGTCGCTGATCCCGAGCCGGTTGTGCAGGACGCCGGTGTCCAGGTCGAGGTAGGGATCCCAGCTCACCGGTGGTAGCGCGCCAGCACCCGCTCGCGGAGCTCATCGGTGTCGAGGTCGCCCGCCGCGACCGCCGTGAACAGCTGCTGTGCCTCCGCGCTGGGCTCGAGGCCCTCGGCCCGCACCGAGGCCAGCGCCTCCGCCACGGCCTCGCGCCGCTCGGCGGCGGCCACGAGCGCCTCGTAGTGTGAGACGGACATGACCACGGCTTCCGGCCTGCGATGGGCGCCCACGAAGACGGGCTCACTCCCGGGGCTCTGCACGCGCTTCAGCGTGGCGGCGAGGCCGGCGCGGAACTCCCGGAACGACAGGACTTCCGGCGGTCGCATGTCCGCGAAGGTACACGAATGCGTACGCATCCCGGCGGCCTGGACGTGAGCGCATTTCTTGACAGCGACGCGAAGAGGATCTTAGCTCCGATGACCATCCAACTCGGACGACACGCATCTCGGGGACCACGGTGACGGCAGCACGAAGCGCTCCGGCGGAGCGTCGGACCGGGAGCCCACTGAGTAGCTCGCCACGATGAGATCCCGTGAGACGCGCACTGCCTACCTGCTGCTCGCCCCGAGCCTGTTCGGTGTGGCGGCGTTCCTGGTGCTGCCGATCCTGATCGTGGTCTGGCTCGCCATGCAGCGCTGGGACCTGATCGGCCCACGCACGTTCGTCGGCTTCGACAACGTCGTCGAGGTGGCCCACGACGGGCAGTTCGCGCGATCGCTGCTGGTCACCGCCGTCTTCGTGGCGATCGTGATTCCCGCCCAGACGGTGCTGGGGCTCTGCGCGGCGCTGCTGCTCAACCGTGGGCTACGCGGCTCGGCCGTCTTCCGCGTGGTGTACGTGCTGCCGTGGATCTGTGCGCCGCTGGTGCTCGGCGTGGTGTGGCGCTGGATCCTCGCCCCCACCGACGGCGCCCTCAACGCCCTGCTCGGCATCCGTGTGGAGTGGCTCGCCGACCCGGCGTTGGCACTGCCGTCGGTCGCGGCGGTCACCGTGTGGACGCAGGTCGGGTACGTGGCCCTGTTCTTCGTCGCCGGGCTGCGCGCGATCCCGTCCACGGTGCTGGAGGCCGCACTGCTCGACGGTGCCGGCCCGTGGCAGACCTTCCGCCTGGTGACGCTGCCGCTGCTGCGCCCGACACTGTTCTTCGTGCTCGTGACGGGTGTGATCTCGAGCTTCCAGGTCTTCGACTCGGTCTACGCGCTCACCCCCCTGGGCGGCCCGCAGGGCGTCACCGACGTCGTGGCCGGACGGATCTACTACGAGGCGTTCGAGTCGCGGGCGATCGGGCAGGCAGCGGTGATGGCCGTGGTGCTGTTCCTGATCCTGGCGGTGATCACCCTCGCGCAGCAGCGGTGGTTCGCCCGCCGCACGACCTACGACCTCTCGACGTGACGGCCCCCGCCCGGTTCCGGCGGGCCGTCCCCACCGGCGCCACGTACCTGCTGCTCGCCCTCGGCGCGGTGGTGACGCTGGCCCCGTTCGTGCTCAGCATCATGACGGCGCTCAAGTCACCGCTGCAGTTCGCCTCCCAGCCGGTGCTCAACCCGCCCGACCCGCCGACGGTGGCCAACTTCACCGACCTCTTCGGCGGGCGCTACGACTTCGTGTCGCCGATCGTGGTGACCGCGCAGGTCGTGGCCGTGATCCTGGTGGGGCAGCTGCTCTTCTCGGTGTTCGCCGCCTACGCGTTCGCCCGGCTGCGCTTCCCCGGCCGCGACGCACTGTTCTGGGTGTATCTGGCCACGCTGATGGTGCCCCAGGCCGTGACGATCATCCCGCTCTACACGATGTTCGCCGACCTCGGCATGCGCAACACGTTCTGGGCGCTGGTGCTCCCCCAGGTCTTCGGCTCGCCGTACGCGATCTTCCTGCTGCGCGAGTACTTCCGCTCCATCCCTGCTGACCTCCTCGACGCCGCGAAGCTCGACGGCGCAGGCACCCTGCGGACCCTGCGCCACGTCGTGGTGCCGATCAGCCGGCCGATCCTCGCGACGCTGGCGATCATCACCGTGGTCACGCACTGGAACAGCTTCCTGTGGCCGCTGGTGATCACCACCGGGCGCCAGTGGCAGGTGCTGACGGTGGCCACGGCCGGGCTGCAGTCGCAGTACAACGGCAACTGGACCATCGTCATGGCGGCGACGACCGTCGCGATCCTGCCGCTGCTCGTGCTGTTCCTGGTCTTCCAGCGCCACGTCATCCGCTCGATCACCATCACCGGCTTCCGGTGACGAACGCAGGAGAACCAGGAGTCCCAGCATGAGACTGAGCCGGCGGGCCGTTCTCGCGGCCACACTGCTCGTACCGCTAGCCGCGTGCTCTCCCGCGGGCCCGGACGACGGGCCCGCGGCCGACGGCGTCACAACCGTCTCCATGCGGGTGTGGGACGACCAGGTGGCCGCGGCGTACGAGAAGTCGTTCGCCGAGTTCAGCACTCAGAACCCGGATATCCGCGTGCAGATCCGGACGGTGCCCTACGCCGACTACTTCACCGGGCTGACGCTCGACGTGGCCAGCGGCACCGCCGACGACATCTACTGGCTCAACGCGCTGTACTTCGGCGCGCTCGCCGACGGCGGCAAGCTGATCGACGTGGGCCGGGAGCTCGCAGGCGAGAGCGGCGCCTGGGTGCCGGCCGCGGTGCAGCAGTACACCCGCGCCGGGACGCTGTGGGGTGTGCCGGCACTCACCGACGGGCGCATCGTCGTCTACTACAACAAGGCGATGGTCGACGCCGCGGGTGTGGATCCGGCGAACCTGACCTGGAACCCGACGAACCCGGCCGCCGACACGTTCCTGCCCGCGGCGCGCCGGCTCACCCGCGACGCGGCGGGACGCACCGCGGACCAGCCCGGCTTCGACCCGGGATCCGTCACCCAGTACGGCTTCAACGCCGCGCGCGACCTGCAAGCGATCTACTACAACTTCATCGGCTCGAACGGTGGCCGCTTCCAGGCCCCCGACGACACGTTCGTGATGACCGAACCGCCCACCGAGCAGGCGTTCTCCTACCTCGTCGATCTGATCAACACCCAGCACGTGAGCCCGCCCGCGTCCGCCACCAACGACAACCCCGACTTCAGCCGCGACCAGTTCCTGCAGGGAAAGATGGCGCTGTTCCAGTCGGGCACCTACAACCTCAAGAACATCGACGACGGGGCCACCTTCGACTGGGGCATCGCGCCGCTGCTCGCCGGGCCGACGGGTCGCGTCAGCGTCGTGAACAGCGTGATCGCCGCAGGCAACGCCGACAGCCCGCGACACGAGGCCATCCTGCGGGTGCTGCGCTGGCTCGGCTCGGAGCAGGGCGCCTCGTTCGTCGGCGCCGAAGGTGCCGCCCTTCCCGCCGTCTCCGCGGCCCAGAAGGGCTACTTCGACTACTGGACCGCGCGGGGGGTCGACACGCGGTACTTCGGCGCCGACGGCGGCACCGCCACGATCCCTGCGCCGTCGGGACCGAAGTTCGGTGCGGGCGCCACGGCGTTCGAGCCGATCCTCAACGACGTGTTCGCCGGCCGGACGCCCGTACCGCAGGGACTGCAGGCGGCCCAGGACGCCGGCAACGCCGCGCTGCGCTGAACCGACCCGTCTCCTGCGTCACCACGAGCAGCGCGAGCGGACCGGGGCGACCTAGCGTCGACGGAAGTCGGGTCCGGCCCGCCGTCGAAGGAGGCGCCCCATGAGGCTCACGTTCGTCCGTCCCACTCATCTCGGGCCGAACCGGTGAGCAGCCCCGATGCGGTGCCCGACAACCCGCACCAGCTGCGGCTGGACGGCCGTGTCGTCGTGGTGCTGGGCGCGGGCGCCGGGATCGGCCGCCAATGCAGCCACGCGCTGGCACAGGCGGGCGCCACGGTCGTCTGCGTGGGACGGCGGATCGAGCCGGTGGAGGCCGTGGCGAAGGAGATCGGCGGGGTCGCCGTGACGGCCGACGTCATCCGCCGCGACGGCATGGAACACGTCGTCGCCGAGGCGAGCCGCATCGGCCCGGTCAGCGGCCTCGTCGACATCGTCGGCAGGGGTCTGATGGGCCCGGTACTGAGCTACGACGAGGATCGCTACGACGACCAGTTCGACGTCGTCCTCCGGCACGCCTTCCTGGCGCTGCGGATCGGTGGCCAGGCCATCGCCGAGGCAGGCGGTGGGTCCATGGTGTTCATCGGCTCCATCGCCGGGCACACGTTCGCCCCGGCCAGACCGTCTACGGCGCCGCCAAGGCCGCGCTCCACCGCATGGTCGAATCGGCCGGACACGAGCTCGCTCCGCTCGGCGTCCTGGTCAATGCCGTCGCCCCCGGATTCACCCACACACCCCACCTCGACGCGCTCCTCGACGAGGCGGGATGGGCCCGCGTGGACGCCAACATCCCCCGTGCCAGCGCCGGCCAGGCGTCCGAGATCGCGGGACCGGTGCTGTTCCTCATGTCCGATCTCGCGAGCTACCTGACCGGGCAGACGATCACCGTCGACGGCGGCCTGACCGGCAACATCCCCCACCTGTTCTGACCGATCAGCGCGGCTGCGCACCCGCCCGCGAGTCGCCCATTCCACACCCGCACGTCGCCCACCGTCCGCCTGCCGGCCAACGCATCAACACCTGACCTGCGTGTTCCTAGCATCAGGAACATGGGGATTGGGGGGCTGCGATGCCACTGAAGGCCTACGGAGTGCTGTCCGGGCGTGTCGTCGACACACGCCGCGAGGGGTCGTCCGACTCTCCGCACTACCAGATCCACCTCGTCGACGACGGCGGTGTGCACTACCGGGCGGCCGTCAACGTCGAGTCGGCTGAGGCGCCGTCGGAGCTGCGCTACCTCGTCGTCGACGACTTCCGCCACCCGGTCACCGCAGCGCTGCCCGAGGCCGGCTCGGGCTGGACGCCACTGCACCCGGGGCCGGGCGGGGCGAACCTCGACTACATCCGGGCCAACCTCTTCGACCCGGCGGACATGCGGCTGCTGCCGCCGGACGCCCGCGGCCCTGACAACGACCTCGCCGACCTGCTCGACCACTACATCCTGCGCGCGAAGGCGAACCAGCAGGTCACCGCGTACGTGTTCGGCGAACGCTGGGGCCCGGAGGACCAGGCCGACCAGGTGTTCGACTTCCGGCCGGGCAACGGGGTGCACGACATCCACATGAACCAGGGCAACTCGGCCCAGTTCGCGCGGGACGACGGCGTCTGGCAGGACGGTGGGCTGCTCCTGCACCTCGCCGACGAGTCGCGGTGGGTGGCGATCTTCCTGGCGTTCCAGAGCCAGGCGTGGCACACCGACGACACCACGGGGCGCACGATCCCGGGAGCCGAGGAGCCCCATCCGGCACCGGGCGACGGCGGGGCGGCACCGACCGGTGATGGGATGGCCCGCATCGTCGCCGCGCTGGTCAACCCGGTAGGCCCCGCACCCGAGGCGGAGACCGTCACGCTGATCAACGTCTCTCCCGATCCCCTCGACCTCACCGGATGGCGGATCGCCGACCGCGCGAAGCGGACGTGCGCCGTGCCCGGCGGGCCGCTCGCCGCGGGCACCACGCTGGCCGTCGCCCTTACCGACGGGGTCACGCTCGGCAACAGCGGCGGCGCCATCACCCTGCTGGACCCACAGGGGCTGAAGGTGCACGGCGTGTCCTACACGGCGGAGCAGGCGCACGACGAGGGCTGGACGCTCGTCTTCTGACCAGCAGTCGGCTCACTGCTCGCCCGGCTGCCGAGCCGGTGCGACGGCGGCTTGCTGGCCGTCGCCGAACCGGCCGGGCCGGAACTCGGTGAGCAGCCCCGACTCCTCACCGAACACCTCGCCCGCCACGAGACGTCGCAGCAGCGGGGCGAGCGTGATGCCGCTGTGGGTCGCGACGACGTAGAACCAGGCATCGCCGTCGGTGAACCCCGCCACCGTGAGGCCGTCGCCGGGGAGCGCCCGCTGTCCCAGTCGGACGGTGGCGATCTCCGCGTCCGCGGTGGACCGGAGCACCTGCGCGAGCCTGCCGAGAAGCTCCTTGCCCTCCACACCGCCCGGTGTCAGAGGGACAGCCGGGTCCGCCCGCGCATCGAGGTCGAGCCCCTGCAGCAGCAGCCGGCCACCGCCATCGGGACGGACGTTCAACTGCGGTCCGGTGAGCACTCGCGACAACCGCACCGCCACGGGCTCCGTGGCAGCCAGAAGACCGACGGCTGCCGATCCGGCCCGGGTGGTGTCGACCATGGGCACGTCGGCCCCGGCCAGGCCGGCCACCGCGCCCGTCCATCGTCCGGTGCAGCTCACGACGACGTCGGCCGCATAACGGGCACCGTCGGCCGTGCCGATCACCGCCCCCGTCGGCGTGCGCTCGATCTCGACGACGGCGCTCCCGACGCGCACGCGCACCCCACGGTCCCGGGCGTCGCCGAGAAGCCTGCCGAGCAGCACGAGGGGAAGGACATGCCCCTCCTCCGGGAAGAACGCGAAGTCGACGTCCTCACCGGTCACCATCAGATCCGGTTCGAGCTCCCGGGCCTGCTCCGCGGTCAGCCGCTGCGCCGGGTAGCCCCGGGCGGTGAGCCGATCGAGCCTCGCCGCCAGCGACGCACGGTGCTGCCCGGTGACGGCCCACTCGAGGTTGCCGGTCGGGAAGAACCACGGCGAACGATCACCGGCGAGCTCGTGGTGGGCGCGCACCCCGGCGTGGTTCAGCGCGTGGTAGTGCTCCGGCTCCTTGTTCGCCGAGTTCACCCAGGCGAACGACGTGCCGGACGTTCCGGCGCCGGGCCGGCCCGCCTCCAGCACCGTGACGTCGGCCCCGCGCTCGGCCAGCCCGAGAGCAACCGCCGCGCCCACGACACCGGCTCCGATGACGACGACCTGCACCGTCACACTCTCGCAGGCCGTTGGACGCGCACAGCGATCCGGCTCACCGGCCGCCGCCCGCACGTCCCTGCCGGGTCGCTCCGGTCCCAGTGCCGCCGGCCGCGACCAGCGCGACAGCCTCGTCGTCGATCGCTGCGGCCAGTACGTCGAGGTCGGCGATCACGCCCCGGTCACCGCAGAGACCGAAGCACAGCCGGTCGGCCACCGAGACCACCGCCACGCGCAGCGCATGCCGCTCACCCACCTCCGCGATCGAGTGGATCGCCTCGACCTCCGCACCGAGCACGGAGACATCCTGCCTCGGCCCGGGCACGTTCGACACGGTGAGCGCGAACGCGCGGGGGGCGGCCTGCAGCTCGGAGCACCAGCGGCGCAGCCGGGGCGACGCCCGCCCCAGCTTGTCGAGCAGCTCGGCCATCTCCTCGGCATCGTGGCTCGACTTGCGCAACGCCGTCTCGCGGCGCACCGCGCGGAGCCGCGCAACCGGCTCGGGCACGTCCAGCGGGAGACCGACGCAGAAGAAGGAGTCATGGTTACCGGCCGGCGCGCTCTCGTTCTGCAGGCTGACGGGCACCTTGACGCGGACCCGGCGGATGGGCCCGTGCCGGTGCAGCATCCATGTCCGCAGCGCCCCGGCGAGCACCGCGAGCACCGCATCGTTCACAGTGGCACCCGCAAGCGACCGCGCCGCCGTCCGCAGTCGCGACAGCGAGGTCTGCGCGAAGGCGATCTGCCGGTCGGGACCGATCGGCAGGTCGAACGGCGAACGGCGCAGGCTGGGCAGGAACTCCCGTTCGATCAGGCCTGCGAGGTGGTGGCGGCGGCGGACGTCGTCGGCCGCGTGGGTCACCGGCGGCGAGGTCCGCGCGGCCGGTTGCGCGGGACCGATGTCCCACAGCACGCTGCGCGCCAGCCGCATCGCAGTGGTCCCGTCGGCCAGCGCGTGGTGCAGCCGCCAGACCAGTGCGGTGCCTCCGCCCACGAGCGGTCCGAGGAGATCCATGCGCCACAGCGGGCGGCGCCGGTCGAGGTGCTGCTCGAACAGCCGGGCCACCTCGGCCCTCAGCGCGACGCTGTCGAGCTCGGCGGGCGACCGGGTCTCCGAGATGTGCTCCTGGACGTCGAACGCCGGGTCGACACACCACTCCGGCTCGGTCGGGGGCCCGCTCAGCCGCCAGGTCAGCCGGGGAGCGCCGGCCAGCCGCCTGCTCACGGCGGCCTGCAGCGCTGCGGCCGTGATCGCTCCAGTCCCGAGCGTGATCACCTTGCAGGTGTGCCCGACCACCGTGGGCCCTTCCAGCTCGAGGATCGCCCTGTCCTCGGCCGTCAGCGGTGCCGTCATCCAGACACTGTCGCCCACCTGCGTCTTTCCGGACAAGACACCCGTGCGGGCGCCGTCACCCGATCACGTTCCGCCGCCGCCGATCAACTTTCAGTACCATGACAGGGTGACTTGTCCGAAATGTCGAAATGTCATGCACACCGTCAACCGCGGCGGCATCCACATCGAGCAGTGCCAGGGCTGCCGCGGCATCTTCCTCGACCGCGGTGAGCTCGAGCAGATCTCCAACGCCGAGCACAGCTACTACGGGCCGACGGGAGGCGCGCCGGGCCACTACTCGGACTCCCCGCCGCCCTACGGCTCACACGGCCACGACCGGCACCACGGCGGCCACTACTCCGACTCCCCGCCGCCCTACGGCCACTCGGGCCACTCGGGCCACGGGCGGCGGAAGAAGAGCTTCCTCGAGGGGCTGTTCGACTGATCAGCAAGCCCACTCCTGTGGACCTTCAGATTTGCGTCGGTTGCGGCGACCGGTTCACCACCCCGGTGGTCGCACCCGACGCGGCGGTCCTGGTCTGCGCGCAGTGCGGTCACCGGCAGCCGTTCCGACGGCTGCCGCTCTTCGCGCTCACCGGCCCGAGCGGCGCCGGCAAGTCGACGGTCGGGCGGCTGCTCACGCCCGCCCTCGGCGACCTGGCCGTCGTGGTCGAGCAGGACGTCCTGTGGACAGCGGGACTGCAGGACCCCGCCGACGACTTCCGGCTGTTCCGCTCCACCTGGCTGCGGATGGCCGCGATGATCCACCAGAGTGGGCGACCGGTCGTGCTGGTCGGCACGGTCGTCCCGGCCCAGCTCGAACGCCTGCCCGAGCGGGCGTTCCTCGGCGACATCCACTACCTCGCGCTGGTGTCGGAGCCCGAGGCGCTGCGCGCGAGGCTGCGGGCGCGGCCGGCGTGGCGGGGCTGGGACGAGCGGCGCATCGACGAAACACTGGCGTTCAACGACTGGCTCCGTCGCGAGGGTCCGACACTCCGGCCGCCGGTCGAGCTGATCGACACCACCACGATCCCCCAGGACGAGACCGTCCGCGCGGTCACGAGCTGGGTCCGGCAGGGCTGCGCCGACACCGAACAGCGAAGCCTTTCCGTCATGCGTCCGTGAGGTCGGCCTCTCCGCGTAGCCAGCGCCGGAGCAGCTCCTTGCGCACCTTTCCGATGGTGTTGCGCGGCAGCTGCGGCAGCAGCTCGAGGCGGGACGGCAGGTAGAAGTCGGTCATGCGCTGATCGCTCAGGTACACGCGCAGCTCCTCGAGGCCGACCGGTGGCGTCGTCGCCGGACGGATCACCGCACACGCCAGCTCGCCACCCTTGCCGTCCGGGTAGCCGACCAGCGCGACGTCCGTGACGCCGGGGTGGGACAGCAGCAGCGACTCGACGTCGGTCACCGGGATCATGGCGCTGCCACCGATCCGGTCCCCGACTCGGCCCGCCAACCGGATTCCACCGCGCCCGTCCGGAGCAGCCAGGTCGCCGGTGTCGAACCAGCCGTCGTCGTGATCCGCGATGACGGTGACCTTTCCGGAGTCGCGACCCACGCTCGCCAGGCACACGCCGGGACCCCGGACGAACAGCCGGCCCGGCTGGTCCGGGGTGACGACCGTGTTGGACCGGACGTCGATCTCCGTGGCGGACCCGGGACGTCCGTCGCTGTGCGCGGCCCAGTCCACCGGGTCATCGGCCCGGGTCGACGTTCCCAATCCGATCTCGGTCATCCCGTACTCCGCCCGCAACGGCACCCCGAGCGCGTCCCGCACCTCGGTCACGAGCTGCTTCGGGATGGTCGTGCCTGCAGCGAAGAGCACGCGCAGGGCCGGCAAGGCGAGGGCTCCTGTACCCGCAGCCGCCACCAGGTCGAAGAAGTGGAGCGGGGTCGCGGTGAACTGTGTAGCGCCCGATTCGGCGAGCACAGCCAATCCGGTCTCACCCGACCAGGCATCGAGCAACACGCTGCACGCGCCGGTGAGCAGCGGGGTGAGAACGCTGTAGACCACGCCGAAGAGGTGCACGATCGTAATAGGAGTGAACAGCGCTTCTCCAGGCCCACCTCCGTCGATCTCGACAAGCTGGGCCACAGTGGCGTGCAACGTGTTCCAGGTATGCAGAATCCCCTTCGGCTCGCCCGACGTGCCGGAGGTGAAACAGACGACGGCGACCCGATCCGGATCCTCCTGCGCGTCCTCCAACGCCACCGGATGACGCCGCTCCCACGGAGTGTCCTCGAAGAACGAGGTGAAGCCGATCTCGTCGCCTCCGGCTGGCCGCCCGAGCACCACCCGAGTCCGCAGTTGCGGCAAGCGTGGCGCCATCTCCCGCACCGCCGCGGCGTGGTCGAAGCCGGTCCATTCATCCGCCGTCACGCACAGGCTCGCATCCGTGCCGGCCAGCACACGTTCCAGCTCGCGGGAACGAATGTTCGGGGGGATCAGCGTCAGCACCGCGCCGACCCGGGCGGCCGCCAGCATCAGCGCACCGGCCTGCCACCAGTTCGGCAGCTGGAGCGCGACGACCTCTCCCGGCCGCACGCCCAGCTCGACCAACGCGCCTGCGAACCGCTCCACGTGACCGGCGTACTCGCCGTAGCTGATCTGCCGTTGCGGCCCTCCCGACCGGTGCGCACGAATCGCGATCGCATCCGGCGTCTCGACGCGCCACTGGCGAAGATCCCCGATCGGCCCCGAACTGCGCCAGATGCCGCTTGACCGGTATTCCGTCGCTCGCACCTCGGATGGCCGCAAGGTGGAATGCTGCACAGGAAAGGCCCCCCACGGAAACGCAGATCATGCTGCCGACAGATATGCAGCACATCGATGATCGGCATGCGCGATTTCGATTGCCACGCTACGCCGGTGACTCGCATGGCGGCCACGACGACAACGAGCCCTGAACCGGGCACAATTCGATACGGCGTCGAATCGGGCAACAGATCCGCGAGGGATTTTCCCGCCCCTGATCCGGGGTTCGGCCGGTCAGTAGAAGCCCAGCCTGCTGAGGGGCTCGACGAGCTCCCGCTCCTCGTACGAGAGGTGCGACAACAAGGCGTCGGTGAGCAGATCCACGGCCGCACGCAGCTCCTTCACCCCGTCCGGCCCGCTGACGAAGGAAACCAGGGCGCGGTCGACGCTGTCGAGAACGTCGTGGATGATCCCGTGCTCCTCCTGGAGCCGGTCGATCACGGGCCGGAGCCGATGGTCGGCGCGGCGCAGATGCCGGAACATGCTCTGGTCCTCGATCGTGTGGTGCACCGTGACGATGCGGCAGTACGACTCGCAGTACGCACCGAGGGTCCAGTTGTTCTGGCGCATCGTCATGGCGTTGATGTGATCGCGCGCGGTGCCCGCGTCCATCGCACCGGCCGTGACCTGATCGAGGAGATCGTGCAGCTGCTGCAGCTCGGCACGCAGGTTGTCGTGCACCTGGACGAGGTGCCGGCCGGTGGCCTGCTCGTGGGCGGTGTAGGTGCGCCCGGGATCGGGCGCGGGGCCCGTGGGGCGGGCGGACTCGTCCCAGACCCGGACGTCGCTGCGGCGGGTGCCGCCGTCGGGCGTGGGCACGGTCCGCAACGCAGAGCGCGCCGCCCCCCGAGCGGTCGGCCGCGGAGTGTCCGCACGCGCGGCCACCGGACGGGCGGCAGGGACCTCCGTCGAACCCTCGGCTGCCCCTGGCCGCACCGTTCCGGACACCGCACCGCGCTCCGCCGCCACGGTCTCCCGCACGGCCGGTGCCACCTCGGCAGCGAAACGGCGGATGACCTCGGCGTCGTCGGTCATGAGGAGGTAGGCGCTCATCCCCTGCGTCAGGGTCAGCTCGGCGAGCTGCTCGGCCCATGTGCCCGCCGGCCCCTGCAGGAACCCGCTCCCGCGCTCGGCGAAGGTGCCGGCGATGTTGTACAGCCGCCGAACCGCGGACGGCTGCCGCCCTGCCGATGCAGCAGCCTCGTCGATCACGGCGTTCATCGCGGGGAGGGCGTCCGGTGCCGCGTACGGGCTGCTGGGCAGCCACCCGTCCGCGAGGCGGCCGGTCATCGCGAGCATCCGCTGCTTGTACGCACCGAGCCAGATGCCGACGTCGTGCGCCGGAGCCGGACCGGGGTGGGCACCCCACACCCGGTGGTGGCGCCCGTCGACCCGCACGCTCCCGCCGTCCACCGCCCACATGGCGCGGATGACCGCGATCCCCTCCTCGAGGGCCCGGACGCTCTCCGCCGCGGTCAGCCGGGCGCCACCGTTGGCGGCGATCGCGTCCCAGAACGCGCCCGCACCCAGCCCGAGCTCGACACGGCCGTCGCTGAGCAGATCCAGGGACGCCACGCTGCGCGCGAGCACCGCGGGCAGCCGCAGGGGCAGGTTCGCCACGTTCGGCGCCACCCGCAGCGTGACCGTTCGGGCGGCGATCACTGACAGCAGCGTCCAGGTGTCGAGGTACTTCGCCTGGTAGGGGTGGTCCTGCACCGTCACCAGGTCGAGACCGACCTGCTCGGTCAGGCGGGCGAGCGCCACCACCTCGGCCGGCTGATCGGCCGTCGGCGTCAGGAACGTGCCGAACAGCAGGTCGTGGCCATGATCGGCCATGGGTACGCCTCGACTCTCTCGGGACGCGCACACGCGCGCCGATGCCGGTCTACGTCTAGATAGTATTCTATCTAGACGAGTTGCATCACAGACGATCCTGTCCGGCCGAGAGAGCCGAGCGACCCGGGCGTGGATCAGGCCTTCGGCTGCAGCACGAAGTCGTACTCTGCCGTCAGGAACGGCACCGCGGACTCCCCGCCTTCGGGAGTCGGGCCGGGCTCGTGCTCGGTGAAGGCGACCACCAACTCCTGCTTGGTGCCGAACACCACGTCGCTGTCCAGGTACGGCGCACCCTCGCGGAACAGGTGCGTGATCAGCGGCTCGTAGCCGGGCACGTTGATGAGGAAGTGGACGTGGGCAGGCCGGTTGGGGCTGATGTCGGTGCGCCCGATCAGCTCACCGACCGGGCCGTCCAACGGGATGCCGTAGCCGAGCGGGGCGACGGTGCGCACGCAGTACGTGCCGTCCTCACGGCTGGTGTACTTCGCCCGCAACCGCGCCTCGTCGACGTCGAGCTGCGCCTCGTAGGCGCCATCGGTGTCAGCCTGCCACACGTCGAGCACCGCCCCGCCGACGAGCTTGCCGTCGAGGTCACGGATGGTGCCGTGGACGTAGAGCGGGGTGCCGGGGAGTCCGTCGGACATGTCGGCGCCGTACTCCAGCTCCGGGGACCCGTCGATGTGGAACGGGCCCAGCACGGTGGCGGGCGTCGCGGCCTGGTCGAAGCGATGGTTCATCTGCACCACGAGCATCGACAGGCCCAGCACGTCGGACGCGAGGATGAACTCCTCGCGCTTCTCGTCGCTGATCTGCCCGGTGCGGGTGAGCCACTGCACGGCGGCCATCCATTCCGCCTCGGTGAGCCGGACCTCACGCGCGAACGCGTGCAGGTGGCGCACCAGCGCGGTCAGGACCTCGGCGGTGCGCGGGTCGCGGGCGGTGCCCCAGCGCGCCTCGGCGAGCTCCGTGACGTTGTCCTCGGTGACGAGCTGCATTCTCAGCGTCCCTCCTGGATCTCAGCGCGCAGGAGCGCCGCCGCGCCCGACATCGCGCGCATCTTCCCTGCAGCGGAGTCCCGCGGCAGGTACTTCATTCCGCAGTCGGGGGCGATCACGAGCTGTTCGGGCGGAAGGTAGCGAAACGCCCGGCGCACGCGGTCGGCCACGATCTCCGTGGTCTCGACCTCGGGGTTCGACAGGTCGATCACCCCGAGGATCACGGTCTTGTCGGCGAGGTCGGTGAGCACGCCCAGGTCGAGCCCGGACTGTGCCGTCTCGATCGAGACCTGCTGCACGGGGGAGCCTGCGAGCTCGGGGAGGAAGGAGTACCCCTCCGGGCGCTCGTGGATGATCGCGGCGTAGCCGAAGCAGATGTGCACGGCGGTGGTGCCGGTGACCCCGTCGAGCGCGGCGTTCAGGGCGGCGAGTCCGTAGGCGCGAGCGGCATCCGGACGGGCCTGCATGTACGGCTCGTCGATCTGCACCACGTCGGCACCTGCGGCGAACAGGTCCTTGACCTCCGCGTTGACGGCAGCGGCGTAGCCCATCGCCGCCGACTCCAGGTCGGGGTAGTGGTCGTTCTGTGCCTGCTGGCTCATCGTGAACGGGCCGGGCACCGTGATCTTCACCGGCCGGTCGGTGTTGGCCCGGAGGAACTCGAGGTCGCGCACCTGCACGGGGTGCGGCCGGTGGATCGGGCCCGTGATGCGCGGTACCGGGTTGGGGTGGCCGCTGCGGTCGAGCGCCGTGCCCGGGTTGTCGACGTCCACGCCGTCGAGCGCCGTGGCGAAGTGGTTGGAGTAGCTCTCACGGCGGATCTCGCCGTCGGTCAGCAGGTCGAGCCCGGCCCGCTCCTGTGCCCGGATGGCGAGCCGGGTGGCGTCGTCCTGGGCCTCGGCGAGCAGCGCGGGCTCCACCCGCCACAGCTCCTTCGCCCGCACCCGCGGCGGGAACCGGCCCGCGAGCTTCGCCCGGTCGATCAGCCAGTCCGGCTGGGCGTAACTTCCGACCAGCGACGTCGGCAGGAACGGCAGAGGGGTCTCCGGAACAGCTGTCACTGGGCCTCCAGATTTCAGGGCGTGAGAACGATCCGGCCGGTTGCCCGGCCTTCGGCCTGCCGGGTCCACGCCTGCGCGGCGTGGGCGAGTGGCATCTGCTCGTGCGCCACCGTCACGTTGCCGGCGACGGCCTCGGCGACCACCCGGTTGAGGGCGTCGCTGCGCTGCTGCGGAGTCAGCGCGTTGTTCGTGTAGCCGATCACCTGCACCAGTCTGCTCCGCAGCGTCGAGGAGTCGATCGGAGCGGTCTCGGCCGCCGAGCTGCCCAGGTTGACCAGCCGCCCCCCTGTCCGCAGGGTACGCACGGCCGCGGCGGCGGGGACGCCGAACAGCGGGTCGAGCACGAGGTCGACCGGGCCGTCACACGCCGAACTCATCCGCTCCGCAAGGTCGTCGACGGTGTCCGACGCCTCCAGCGCGACCACCGCGTCCGCCCCGAGCCGGAGCGCCTGCTCGCGCGACCGCGCTGATCGGGCTGCGGCGACCACCCGTCCGGCTCCGCCGGCTCGCGCCAGTTGGACGCCCACCTGACCGACCACGCCACCGGCGCCGAGGACGAGCACCTGCTCCCCCGCCGCCAGCTCGCCGCGCCAGGTCAGCGCCATCCACGCCGCGACGGCGGACAGCCCGAGGGCGGCGACGAGCACGGGGTCGGCCCCGTCCGGCAGCGGAACGACGTCGCGCTCGTGGACCGGCACCCGCGCGCGCATGCTCCCGTCACCGGGGCGCATCCCCGCCGAGGTGGCGAACCACACGGAAGTGCCGGGGGCGATCTGCCCGTTTCCCCGCTCGACGACGCCGACACCCTGCACCCCCGGCACGTACGGCGTCGCGGGACGGCCGAAGTAGGACGTGCCGGAAGCGCAGAGCAGGTCGAGCGGGGTGATCGGGGCGGCGCGGACAGCCACCACCAATTCGTCCGCGGCAGGCTCCGCGATGTCCCTGTCGACGACACGGGGCGGCGCCCCCAGGCTCTCGATGACGGCCGCGGGGACTGCGTTCACGGCGCTCACCGCGCGCCGTCCGAGGTCCACGGGTCCGGGGCGACCGAACGGTTGTTCAGGTCGACCGACAGGAAGATGTCGTTGCCGACCGGGTGCCGCAGCTCCTCCGCGAGCTGCCCGATGAGCCCCGCCGTGCGAGCGAGCAGCGCGAAGCCGCGCAGCAGTGGGAGCGGTAGCCCGAGATCGGCCAGCGCGGCCCCGCACACCCCGGCGCCGTTGAGCGGCAGGGTCCGCCCCAGCACCTGCGGGTGGACACGGCCGATGGCCTCGAACAGCGCGAGGTGCGGGCCGAACTGGCCCTCCTCGCGGGCGATCTGCATCAGCCGCGGCGTGCGAGGGTCGCCGTCCTTGTGCACGTGGTGCCCCAGGCCGGGCACGAATCGCTTCGCCGCCCGCTGCGCGGTGACGGTCTCCAGCGCGAGCGCGTCCCAGCCGGCGTCGTCGGACGGCACGTCCTGCGCATCGGCCAGCACGTCGTGCAGGAATCGGCCGGTGTCCTCGGTGACGCCGAGGAACCGCGAGCCGCCACCGAGCAGCCCGGCGGCGAGCGCGCCTTGAACCGAGTCGGGTGCCGACAGGTACGTCAGCCGCGTGACGATCGCCGTCGGCGTGAACCCGTGGTCGGCGAGCGCGGCCAGCACGGCCTCGAAGACCCGGACCTGCCCCTTCGACGGGCGTTCCTGCGTGGCCAGCCAGAACGCCAGCTCGCCGAACCCGACGTTGCCCATGACGTCCGTGGCGAGGTCCTGGCCGAGGAGCGTGATGGTCGTGGGGCTCGACGCGCCGAGCGCCGTCGGGTAGGTGGGCTGTTCAGCCACGCGTGTCCTCCTGCGTCGCCTGATCCTGGGGGGTCGCGAGCCATTTGCGCAGCTCCGCGCCGTGCTCGTCCAGCTCCGGGGGCGGTAGCTCGTACCGGGCCGGGGTCTCGGAGAACCGGATGGGGTGCCGCGGACTCGGCACGGCGCGCTCGCCCTCCCCGGCATGCACCACGGGGTCGAGCCCGAAGCGCTCGGCCATGGCGAAGCCGCCGTCGATCGTCTGGATGGGCCCGCACGGCACCCCGACAGCCACCAGCGCATCGAACCACTCCGTGGCACTGCGCTGCGCGAGCCGCTCCACCAGGATCGGCCGCAGCTCCTCCCGGTTGGCCGTGCGGTCGGCGTTGCGGGCGAACCGCGGGTCGTCGGCCACCTGCGGGATCTCGAGCACGTCGCACAGCTTGCGGAACTGCCGGTCGTTGGCCGCGGCGACGATCAGGTCGTCGTCGGCTGTCGGCAGCGGCTCGTACGGGAAGACGCTCGGGTGGGCGTTGCCCATGCGGTAGGGCACCACGCCTGCCGAGACGTAGGCCGAGCTGTGGTTGACCAGGCCGGTCAGCGCCGAGGACAACAGGTTGACCTCCACGTGCTGGCCCTGCCCGGTGGCATCGCGGTGCCGCAGTGCGGCCAGGATCCCGATCACCGCGTGGTTGCCCGCCATCACGTCGAACACCGAGATGCCCGCCCGGTAGGGCGGACCGTCCGGGTCGCCGGTGAGGCTCATCAGCCCCGAGATCGCCTGCACCATGAGGTCGTAGCCGGGGACGTGTGCCCCCTTCCCGGAGCCGAAGCCGCTGATCGAGGCGTACACGACCCCCGGGTTCGTGGCGCTCACGGAGGGGAAGTCCAACCCGAACTTCGCAAGGCCTCCCGGCTTGAAGTTCTCGATCACCACGTCGGCGCGGCGGGCGAGCTCGCGGCCGAGCGCAGCATCGCCCTCGTCGCGCAGGTCGAGCGCCATCGACCGCTTCCCGCGGTTGACGCCCAGGTAGTACGTGGAGACCCCGTCGCGCACCGGGGGCATCCACGTGCGGGTCTCGTCGCCATCGGGGCCCTCGACCTTCACGACCTCGGCGCCCATGTCGGCGAGCAGCATCGTGGCGTAGGGGCCGGCGAGCACCCGTGAGAAGTCGGCCACGAGCACACCTGAGAGAGGTCCCGCTCCCCCGGCGCCCTCCGGCGTACCACCTGACATCAAATCGGCCTCTCCGTCCGCGTCACGGACGACCGTCCGCAGCTCGATCGTGACATATGCCCGGGGCGAGGCAAAGCCGTAGCCCGCGGGGGCGGGTCAGGACGCGGCGGTGCGGAACAGATGCGGCACCGTGTCGAGCCGGGCGAAGTCGGCGCTGATCTCCCCCGCGGTGTGCAGGAGAAGCGGCAGGTGCTCCTCGAGCAGGCGCTCCACCGGGGTCTCCGCCGCGTGGGTGTTGACGTTGATGCTCGCCACGACCCGGCCGGTGCCGTCGCGCAGGGGCGCGGCCACGGACCGGATGCCCAGCGCGAGCTGCTCGTCGGTGAGCGCCCATCCCCGCGCCCGCACCTCGCGCAGCTCCGTGTCGCGCTGGGCGCGGTCGGGCTGCCAGCGCGGGGTGAGCCCCGAGCGCGTGGGCTGCTCCAGCACCCGCTCGAGCTCGTCGGCCGGTAGCGCGGCGAGCAGCACCTTGCCCAGCGATGTGGGCAGCGCGGGGAACCGCGTGCCGATCTGCACCGACAGCCCGACGATCTTCGGCACCGCGACACGCGCCACGTAGACGATGTCCGAGCCGTCCAGCTGCGCGATCGAGCACGACTCCTCGGTGCGCGCGACCAGCTGCTCCATGTGCGGACGCGCCACGTCCCACAGGCCGGTGGACCGGACGTAGGCGACCCCGAGCTCCAGCACGCGAGGAGTGAGGGTGAACCCGGCGTCTCCCGTCCGGACATAGCCCAGCTCTTCCAGCGTCAGCAGGATCCGGCGGGCCGTCGGGCGGGCGAGTCCGGTGGCCGTGGCCACCTCGGTGAGCGACATGGCGGGCCGGCCCGTGCGGAAGGCCGCGATCACCTCGAGACCGCGGGCGAGCGCCTCGATGAAGTCCGGTCCGGTCCCAGCCCGCGGCATGACTCACTCCCCAGCTCGATGTGGCGTCCCGATAGCGTAACGAACGTCCGTTGTGCGGACGCAGCACACGATAGGTGCCAGATGGAGGGCCCCATCACGGCGGATTGACACCGCAACCACCGTCCGAGAAGGTGATCGGCAGCCCCCTGACGGCATACGGACAGACGTCCGCAAATGCCCCCGTGTTCGAAGGAGCGTCTGGAATGACGGACCCGCAGGATGTCGGCGCCGACCGCTCCGTGGTGCTGCGCGGCGGACTCGTCATCACCCTCGACGACGCGCGCCGGGTGCTCCCGGACACGGACGTGCTGGTGGTCGGCGACCGGATCGCCGCCGTCGGCCCCGGGCTGGAGGTGCCGGGGGGCACTACCGAGATCGACGCCCGCACCGGGATCGTCATGCCCGGCATGATCGACACTCACCGGCACATGTGGCAGACGGCCATGCGCGGCTACGGCGCCGACTGGACGCTCACGCAGTACTTCGTCTGGTACTACCTCGAGTCGGGGAAGCACTTCCGCCCCCAGGACGTCCGCGCGGGCAACCTGCTCGCCGCGATCGAGGCGATCGACGCCGGTGTCACCACCACCGTCGACTGGTCCCACGGCCTGCAGACCACCGACCACGCCGAGGCCGCCGTCGACGCCCTGCGGGCCGTTCCCGGCCGGTTCGTGCTCGCCTACGGCAACATCCAGCAGGCTCCGTGGGAGTGGGCGACCTCCCCCGACTTCCAGGCCTTCGCCCGCCGTCGGATCGACGCCGCCGACGACATGCTCGGCTTCCAGATCGCCTTCGACGTCACCGGCGACCCCGCCTTCCCGGAGAAGGCCGCGTACGAGGTGGCCCGCGAGCTCGGCGTGCCCGTCACCACGCACGCCGGCGTCTGGGGCGCCACCAACGACGACGGCATCCGTCTCGCGCACGAGGCCGGTTTCCTCGACGAGCGCAGCGTCTTCGTGCACGCCGCCACCCTCTCGGCCGACTCCTACCACCGCATCGCCGCCACCGGCGGATCGGTCTCCGTCTCCACCGAGAGCGAGCAGAGCGCCGGGCAGGGCTACCCGCCCACGTGGGCCCTGCGCGCGCACGGCATCCCCGTGTCGCTGTCGATGGACACGAGCGTCTGGTGGAGCGGTGACCTGTTCTCGGCGATGCGCACCACGCTGGGCGCCGACCGCTCGCGGGAGCACTTCGAGGCCCACGCCACGGGCGAGACCGTCACCCACGTCTCACTGCGCGCCCAGCACGTGGTCGAGTGGGCCACCCGAGGCGGAGCCCATGCCCTCGGCCGCGACAGCGAGCTCGGCAGCCTCGAGCCGGGCAAGAAGGCCGACGTCGTGCTGCTCAGGAACGACCGCTCGCCCGTGTCGTTCCCGGTGCTCAACCCCTACGGCCACGTGGCCTTCCAGGCCCAGCGCGGGGACGTGCACACCGTGATCGTCAACGGACGCGTGGTGAAGCACGAGCACGAGCTCGTGGGCGTCGACCTCGCCGCCGCTCGTCGCGAGGTGGAGGCCACGGTCGAACACCTGCGGTCGGTGCTGGGCGAGGAGGCCTGGGAGAAGGGCATGAACCCCGACGTTCCCGAGACCACGATCCTCGACAACCCCTACACCTACACCGAGTACCACAGCGCCAGCACACACGGACGCTGAGCCGGCGCAAAGGTCGCCGCGAGATGCGGTTGCGCGCCCTCGTGAGGGCGGAAAATCCGGATCTCGCAACGATCATGCGCGGCATCTCGATCACGACACCTACCGATCATGAGCCGGCGGAGGCCACGTCGTAACCTCCCGATCATGGAGCTGCTGCGGATGGCGTGCTGCGGCTCGTCCTGGGTCGGGGTCGAGCGCGCGCACTGCTGCAGGCGCACCGGTGGATGCGGGCACGTCTTCGACACAGCGCAGCTGTGGGACGCCCACCGCCCGCAGGCCGGCTGCATCGATCCGCGTTCCCTCGACCTCGTGCAGACCAAGAACGGCATCTGGCTGGAGAGCACCGCCTCCTGAGCGCGGTGCTCTCCAGGACCGCGGCGTCCCGCCCGGGCCGCCGGTAACGGCCCGGGCAGAGAGGTCAGTGCATCGCCGCCTGCACCGTCGTGCCGCCCACGGCCGGCTTGCGGCCGAAGAAGAACGAGCCGGCGATCGCGATCACCGAGAGAACGGCGGCGACGACGAACGCGGTGTGCACCCCGCCCGCCGTCTGCTCGATCACGGATGCCCCCTCGGCGGCCAGATCGGCCGACCGGACGCTGAGCACGCTCACCAGCAGCGCCACCCCGGCCGCACCCGCGAGCTGCTGGGTGGTGCCGACGATCGCGCTGCCGTAGGAGTACAGCCGCGGCTCCACGGCGCCGAGCCCCGCGGTGAAGAGCGGGGTGAAGCTGAGCGCCAGCCCCAGGCTGAGCAGCAGGTGGAAGCCCAGCACCAGCACGACGGGCGTGCCGATGCCGAAGAGCGTGGTGAACCAGAGCGCAGCGCTCGTGGCCACCGTGCCGGGCACGAGGAGGGCGCGCGCCCCGAAGCGGTCGTACAGCCTGCCGACGACCGGGCCGAGCAGGCCCATCAGCAGCCCGCCCGGCAGCAGCAACAGACCCGTGGCGAGAGGCGTGAGCATCAGCACGCTCTGCATGTAGATGGGCAGCAGGATGATGGCGCCGAAGAGGGTGCTCATCATCAGCATCGTCATCACGGTGGCGACGGTGAACGTGCGCGCCCTGAACGTGCGCAGGTCGAGCAGCGCGCGGTCGGTGCGCTGCAGCACGATCTGGCGGGCGACGAAGAGCGCCAGCCCGACGACGCCGACGGCGAACGACACCCACACGGACGGGGACACGCCCGTGGCCGACTCGCCGATCGTGCTCAGGCCGTAGACCAGACCACCGAAGCCCAGCACGGAGAGCACCACCGAGCCCACGTCGATCGGTGTGTTGCTGCGCTCTCCCACGTCGGAGATCCGCTGCAGACCCAGCACCAGCACGACGAGCGCGATCGGCAGGACGAGCCAGAACATGAAGCGCCAGCCGAGGACGCCGAGCACGAGCCCCGACACGGTGGGGCCGATCGCCGGCGCGACCGAGATGACGATCGAGATGTTGCCCATCAGCGCGCCTCGGCGTGCCGGGGGCACGAGCGTCATCACGGTGGTCATCAGCAGCGGAAGCATGATCGCGGTGCCGCCGGCCTGAACCACCCGCGCAACCATCAGAACCGCGAATCCCGGCGCCAGCGCCGCGATGAGCGTGCCTGCGCTGAACAGGGACATGGCGACGCCGTACAGCAGCCGCGTGGGCACGCGGCGGATGAGGAAGCCGGTGACCGGGATGACCACGGACATCGTGAGGAGGAATCCGGCGGTGAGCCACTGGCCCACGCTGGCCTCGACCTGCAGGTCGGTGAGCAGGACCGGCAGAGCGACGCTCATGATCGTCTCGTTGAGGATAACCACGAACGTCGAGACGAGCAGCACGGCGATCACCGTGCGATCCCGCGGGCTGAGCCGATCGGGTCTGTCGGGAGTGGACGCCGACGGATCGAGGACGTCGGATGGGTTGGTCACGATCTTCCTTCTGGGAGCAGGAGGCGCATGATCCGGGCGATCTGCGCCCGGATCATCTGGTTCCAATCTATGAGCTAGGACCGACAGGAAGCGTCGGGTTAATCGCTCGGCGAACCGAGACCGGCGGTTTCCAGGGAGCGCCACTGCCGCCCGGTGCGTCCCGCCGACCGCTGGACAGGCGCAGTGCACCTGGTCAGCCGCGAGATGCCAGCCGTGGGCAAAGCGTACGGGAGATCGACATCACAGACGCCCGTTCGTCCGCTTCGAACCGGATCAGCAGAATCCGGCCACTCCACCCGGTTCTCTTCACCGTGTGCGATCGCGACCCCGGCGAGCTGCCCACCTGCTCGGCCGGGCCGGAGCGGGTCCCACCGCGCGCTGCTGCCCGTAGGAAAAGGGGCGAAGTTCTGCTTCGTACCCCCTGACGAGTGATGCGCTCCTCGGCGCAGAATGATCGAAATGCCGTCCGGCGCCTGGACGGCGCTGTGCAAAGGGAGTGCCGCGTGTCCCAGCGGTGGGCGGTCGTCATCGCGACACTGGCGATCTTCGGCTGGGCAGCCGTGTCGGTGGCGATGCTGCTGTACCGCCCCGACTCCCCGGTGCGTGCCCGCACCCGTGCCGCACTCGCGACCGTGACCGCGGTCGTCGGCGTCGGAGCGCTCGTCGCGGTCTGGACGCTCACGACGTCCCCGCAGCCCGGCCCTCCGGTCGCTGCGCCCCGGCCGGCGAACGAGCCGGCCCCGGCGCGCGCCACCGCCGCGCCGGCCCCGTCGACCACCCCGGCTCCGTCGGCGTTCGCGCCCGCGCCGCCTCCACCGCCTGCCCCCTCACCGCCGGTGCGCTGGGCCGCCCCCACCGCCGGCCGGGCTCCGAGCGAGCAGCCCGCGCCCCTACCCGTTCCCGCACCGCAGGCCGGCGAGCTGGTCACCACCCCTGCAGCTGCTCCCGCCCCGCCACGCCCGGTCGCACCCCCGCCTGCCGTGGCACGCCCGGAGCGGGTCGACCCGCCGGCCGCGGCACCGGCCCCGGACTATTCACCCGATCCACGACCACGGCCGCACTCGCCCGCCCCGCTGCCGCCCCGCCCATGGCCGCCGCCGGCCCCGCACCACCCGCATTCACCGCACCCGGAGCCTCCACATCAGGGTCCGCCCCGCCCGGCGCCGCCACACCCGGCGCCACCGCATCCCGCGCCGCCACATCCCGCTCCGCCGCAACCGGCACCGCCGAGCACGTCGACGCGCCCGCCTGCCCCGCCGGCCCCGCCCTCGACCACCAGGCCGCCGGTCACGACCCCGCCGCCCACCTCCACCGCCCCGGCTCCCCCGACCACCACTTCGGCGCCCCGCCCGACCACGGTCCGACCGACCACGCCACCCACGTCTGCGCCACCCACCTCGGCGCCACCGACCTCGGCCCCGCCCGCCGGTACGACACCGGCCACGACGAGTCCGGTCACCTCACCACCACCGCACCCGACCCCGGGCCTTCCCCACCTCGACTGACCAGGCCCGGCGACCCGCACCACCAGGCCCATCGGGCAGGCCGATCCGGCAGGCCCGCACCGCACACCGGTGAGCCGGACCGGCGCCTCAGGCCCCTTCGACCAGCTGACGGCGCAGCTGCGCCAAGGTCGAGCCCAGCAACCTCGAGACGTGCATCTGGGAGATCCCCGTGCGCTTTGCGATCTCGGTCTGGGTCATGTTGCCGTAGAACCGCAGCAGGACGATCTTGCGGCGGCGCTCCGGCAGCCTGTCGAGCAGGGGCGTGAGGGACTCGCGGTTGTCGACGAGGTCCAACTCCGGATCGACGTCACCGACCGTGTCGGCGATGGGGGTGGCGTCGCTGCCCCCGTCGTCGTGGTGCCGCGGCTCGTCGAGGGAGGAGGGGCGGGTCTCGTAGGCGGCCTGCAGCGCCTGGATCACCGTCTCCAGACTGACGCCCAGGTGGAGTGCGAGCTCCCTCGGCGTCGCGGCGCGTCCCATCTTCTGGCTCATCTCGTCCGCAACCTGGTACACCCGGACCTGCAGCTCCCGGATCGGGCGCGGCACCCGGATCGTGGAGGTGCGGTCCCGATAGTGACGTTGCACCTCGCCGTTGATGGTGGGAATCGCGAACGAGAGGAACTCGACGCCGCGCGCGGGATCGAACCGGTCGACGGCGTTGATCAGCCCGATCGTCGCGACCTGCTCGAGGTCGTCCAGGTTCTCGCCCCGGTACTGATACCTGCGGGCGACGTTGCGCGCCACCGGCAGGTACCCCTTGATCAGCTCGGTCCGCAGGATCTGCTGCCGCGGATCGTCGGCGGGGAGCCGTACCCGCTCAGTGAACAGGGGTGCCAAGCGCGCGTAGTCGTCATCGCGGCGTCTCGGGTCTGCGGCGCCCGATTCCACCGTCTGCGGGAGGGGGACCGCCGGTGTGAGCGCCTCGGCCACCGAGCCGTACGGCTCCAGAACCGCGGAGGCCCCGGTGACGCCGAGAATCCGCCGCACAACCGGAGAGCCGCCGGCCAGCCGGAACGAGACACCGTCCGCACCGGCTCTGAGCTGCCCCTGGCAGAGGACCGCGACTCCCGCAGCGCTCATGAACCGGACACGGTCGAGATCCACGACGATCGACCGGGACCCCACACGGCCGGCGTCCGCCAGCGCGGCGGTGACGACGTCGTCCAACAGGTCGACCGTGGCGAGGTCGAGGTCGCCGTCGGGCCGCAGCACGAGCGCTCCGCGACGCGGCTCGTCCACGCCGACCGTCAGGGCGTTCCCCTGCCGGATCGCCGACGGCTCGTCCTCCGACACCGCGGACACCGCGACGCATTCGGGAAGCTCCGCCCAGCCGCCCAGCATGGCGGCCAGATCACCGACCACGGCGCCCGGGACGACGTGGAGCCTCGTGCGCTCCGTGCAGGCCTGCCGGGCGGCTCGCGCCAGGGCCTCGAGACCGCCGCAGTCGAAGAACGCGACGCCTCGGAGATCGACGACGAGCCGATCGGCTCCCACCGCGAGCCCGACGGACAGCGCCGCCGAGAACTGCGCCGCAGTGGACAGATCCACCTCGCCCTGGATCAGCAGACGCGTCTCCTGCCCGTGCCGCCCGACCGCCACCTCCAGCGGAGGCCGCACATTAGACCTCGGTGTGGGTGGAGCGGCTCCATCGGCAGCCGATGCGGCGGAGGACAAGCCAGATGACATGGCAATGGCCCTTCCGGTCGGCACACGGCAGCGGTTGGCCCACTGCCGGACCGTACGAGGTCAGTCTACGGGCGGTCCTCCTCGCCGGGCCTCGTCCCGGACGCGGGAGGGGGCGATGCCGGACCCCGCACGGGAACGTCGCAGCTCGCGGGATCAGGGATCCGCGGCGTAACGGTGATCACGGTCACTGCTGTTCCCGCGGTTCCGGGGCCTGCGGCCTGCTCGCGTCAGCGGCGCGGGGTCCCTCTGCCGTCGTGGCCTGCGCCTCGTGAGCATCCGTGGTCGGGCCCTTCGACATCGCGGTGATCGTGAGCCACGCGGCCACGGCGGCGAGGATGGCCGGCGGCACGGCGTCATGGCCGCCGATGCCCACGAAGAGCGCGCCGAACAACGCCGGGGAGAACAGCAGCCGTGTCGCGGCGGCCATACCGGCGGCCGCTCCGATCGCCACGGCGACGGTCGGTGACCGGTCGAACAGCAGTACCGGGATCATCGCCGCCGCGATGCCGATGAAGATCGGCGGGAACACAGGTCCACCGCGGAAGCCACACCCCAGGCAGATGGCGTAGCCGATCGCCTTCGCGAGCATGAGGATCACCAGTATCGGCACGGAGGTCGCCACGGCCAACGCCGGCAAGGAGGCCTGCCCCGAGAAGAGCACGTCCTGCGAGTCACCGCCCAGGGCCCGGACGATCATGGCCAGCGCGCCCACACACAGCGCACCGATGAACAGCGGGACCGCGATCCTCCCCTCCGACCGTGCCGCGACTCCCAGCGCCAGCCGGCGAGCCGCTCCCACCACGACCGCGACCGCCACGCCCACGACGACGGCGATCACGAGATCCACGATGTGGGTCTCCTGGTAGGCGGGGAGGCCGGGCACCGAGAGCACCGTGGCCCCCAGCCCGCCCCAGTTCCCCAGCCCGACGAAGATGAGGTAGCCGATAGCGGCCGCCACCAGGCCGGGCAGCAGCGCGGGGATCAGCGCCGCACCTGCTGCGATGCCGACCTCGACCAGGAGGAAGCTCGCGACGAGCGGGCCGCCGAAGAGCGCCGAGACCGCCGAGAACGCACCCGCCATCGTGAGCAGCTGGGCGTGCTTCTGGTTCACGCGCGCGAGCCCGGCCACCACCGCCCCGACGGCGGAACCCAGGGCGATGAGCGGCGCCTCCGGGCCGAGCACGGCGCCGAAGACGAGCGTGCCGAACGCCGCGAGCGCAACGCTCGGCACGGCGCGCAGGGGCTGGCCCGCCATGCTCAACCCCTGCAGCGGCCGGTGCCCGCCGTCGCCCGGAAGCAGCTTCCGGGCCGCCACCACCAGCGCGGCGCCCACGAGCGGCAACCCCATCACCAGGTACCACGGCGGCGACGACGCCCCGAGCGCGGCGGGCAACTCGTTCCAGAGAGCGTGCTCGACGGTGTGGACCAGCGCCAGGAACCCCGCCGCGACCAGCACGGCCGGCACGCCGACCAGCGCTCCGAGCAACACGAGCCGCAGGTATTCGCGAGAGCTGGGGTGCGCCATGTCCGTCGTCATCGTCGCGTTTCCCCTCGCCGGGCCCCTGCCGTGGCCCCTTCGACGGGCCAGGTCGTGCGCCCGGGGACGCTCACGGCGGCGCCTGCGGCACGGGGCGCGCCGAGACGACGGTGAGCCCGAGTGCCCGCAGTTGCGCCACGATGCCGTGCAGGTGCGACTCGTCGATCACCGTGCCGGAGATGACCGTCTGCGCCGGGACCTCCTCGATCCGCATGTCGCAGAAGGCGTCGCGGCCCCATTCCGGTAGCAGGCCGTCCACCCGGAACTCGTAGTCCATCGACATCGCGCGGTGCTCTCTCGGTCGGTGCTCTCGGTCGCAGCTCTCACTGTCGGCACGCGGGACCCGCAAGGGTGGGCCGCGCGGGCAGTGTCGAAGTGTCGATGTGCGAAGGCCCCGGTGGACCACCCGACGGGGGTGACTGTCGCCGCGGACGCACCCGGCAACCCGCTTCCTCGCCTTTCCGGCGTCCGGAACCATGCTTCGTCGCCGGGTCTCCACACCATTCGCAAACCGGTTTCGGTTGCACCGTCACTCACTCGGCCGCAGCATTCTCCGAACGGCAGACACCGAGTCGACGTGGTGTTTGCGCGGGCGGTGACAACGCTGGTCCCCCCGTTCCCGGTAACTGGTTCGCCCGCCGGTCGTGGCTGGTCCGCGGGCTGGACGGCCGGTGTTCGCGCTCTTAAAGTGACGCCACCAATCGCGTCCCGGTCCCCGACGCGCCGGCAGGGCTTCCCGCCCCCGCGCGTAATGGCGGAAACCCTCCGGATCCGTGCACCGCCCCCGATCACGGGCGGGAGGGGGGTGTGATGGGCCACGTGCCGCGGTGCAAGACCACGCCCCCGGTGCCGCCGCCGGAATTCGTGGCGCGGCCGGCGCTCTCCGACATCCTCCAGCGCGGCCTCGAACGCCCACTCACTCTGGTGTGCGCCCCGCCCGGCTTCGGCAAGACGCTGGTGCTCGCGGACTGGGTCCGCACCAGCGAGGTGCCCAGCGCCTGGCTCGCGCTCGACGAGAAGGATGACGACCCGCGCAGGCTGTGGGGCGGTGTGCTCGCCGCACTGCGCTCCTGCCCTGCCGTCCCCCCGTCGAGCCGGTTGTGCCGGCTGGTCCCCTCCCGCACGACCGTCGGGCTGGACTTCCTCGACGACCTCCTCGACGGCCTCGACACCCTGCCCGTGCGTGTCCAGCTCGTCCTCGACGGCACTCACCACCTGCGCGCGCCGGAGGTCCGGCACGGCCTGCAGACGCTCGTGCGCGCCACCCGCAGCGGGCTGCGGCTGGTGCTCGCGGGCCGGGTGGATCCCGCGCTCCCGGTGGCCCGCCTCCGGCTGGAGGAGCGGCTGTGCGAGCTACGGGCGGAGCAGCTGAGGTTCTCCCCCGACGAGACCGCGGCGCTGCTCGCGCGCTGCGGGCTGCGCCTGACGCCGCCACAGGCCGGGCTGCTGCACGCCCGTACCGGTGGGTGGGCGACGGGCCTGCAGCTGGCGGCACTCGCGCTGCGCGGGCATCCCGATCCCGACGCGTTCCTCGCCGATTTCTCCGGGGACGCGCAGCCGGTGGCCGAGTACCTGGTCGGCGAGGTGCTGTCGCAGATCCCGGAGGACGAGCGGGAGCTACTGCGCCGGACGAGCATCTGCGACGTCCTGCCGGCCGAGCTCGCCATCGAGCTGTCCGGGCGGGACGACGCCCCCGCCGTCCTCGATCGTCTCGAGCGAGACACGGGTCTCGTCGTCCGGACCGACGGCCATGGGGTGGATCGGAACGGCGGATACCGCACCCAGGAACTGCTGCGCTCCTACCTGCTCGCCGACCTGGAGCGGTGCACTCCCGGCGCGCGGATCCGGCTGCACGGCCGCGCCGCCGAGTGGTCGGCGGATCACGGCAGGTCATCGGTGGCCCTCCGGCACGCCGTGGACGCCGGTGACGCCGGCCGCATCGCCCGCCTGCTGCAGCACTCGGCAGCGGAACTGGCGGCGCGCGGCGATCACACAGTGCTGCGCCACGCGCTCGATGCGGCGGGCACCCTGGCCGAGGGCGCCGGCGCGGACCCGCGGGCGGCGCTGGTCGGCGCGCTGCTGCACCTCGGACACGGCAATCGCGTCGCCGCCCGAGCCGCGCTGCGTCGTTCGCGGAAGCCGCCCGACGACGGCGACCAGGTCGGCGCCGACCTGACGGTCCTCCACCGCGCGGCGGAGCGGCTCGCCGGGATCGGCCCCGTGCCCTCGCCGGAGGAGCCCACGCCGGCCGACCCCGTTCTGGCGGCGTGGACGCTCGCCGGCCGGGCGGTCGCGTACCTCGCCACCGGGGTGGTCCTGGCCGGGCAGGCGGAGCTGGAGGCGTCGCTGCAGCTCGCCCGGGACCAGCGCCTGCATCTGCTCGAGGTGCACTGCCTCACCCTCATCGGGGTGTCGGCGTGCGTACTGGGCGACCTGCCGGCCGCCGAGACCGCCGCCACCGAAGCCGTCGACAGCGAAGCGGCGGCCCGGCACGGGGACTGCTCGGCGTGGGCCACGGCGGCACAGGCGGTGCGCGCGCACGCGGCAGTGCTGCGGGCCCGCCCCACCGTCGCCCTGCAGGCCACCGCCGACGGCCTACGCGGGGCGCCCGACGATATCGACCCGGTGGTCCGGTTCGCGATGCGCACCGCACGGGGCGCGGCGCTCGCCGACACCGGCGACCGGACCGCGGGGTTGATGGAGCTGCAGCACGCCCGCACCGAGCTCGGCGAGGACCCGGTCCCGGCCCCGCTCGCCGCGACTGCCGCGGTCCTCGAACACCGTGCCGCACTCCTGCTCGGCCACGCGACGGCCGCCCTCACCACCGCGGGCTGGCTCGCGGCCCGCAGCCCCGCGTGCGGGGAGCTCGCCGTCATGCGCGCCTGGTCGGAGGCCGCATCGGGAACGGGTGCTGCCGCACCGAACGTGCTGCGGAGCGCGGTCGAGCCGGTGCTGGACGGGCGGATCCCGTCGCTGCTGCCGTACACGATCGTCGAGGCATGGCTGGTCGTGGCCCGGGCGGCGATCGCGACGGACGAGCGATCCGCCGCCCGGCACGCGGTGCAGACGGCGCTGGAGCTCGCCGAGCCGCAGGACGCGCTGCGCCCCTTCGCCCTGGTCGGCCCCGAGCTGCGCGCGGTGCTCGTCGACCAGCTCGGTGGGACGGAGGACCGCGGGGCCTTCGCCGTGCGCGCGCTCGCCGCCGGCCGCGACAGCGCACCACACCCGGCGGCCGAACTGAGCGCACGTGAGCGCGAGGTGCTGGCCCGCCTGCCGTCCCTGCACAACCTCGACGAGATCGCCGACGATCTCGACGTCTCGCTCAACACCATCAAGAGCCACGTCCGGGCGATCTACGGCAAGCTCGGCGTGAGCAGCCGCCGTACCGCGGTCCTCACCGCCCACGAACAGGGCCTGCTCACGTGATCGGGCACTCACCGACCGGCACGACCCGAGGCGCCCGCGGCCATGCGGCGCGGATCCCGGGCGGCAAGACCACGGTGCCCGAACTGCCAGCCGAGTTCGTCCCCCGGCCCGCGCTGCGCGACCGGCTCGACGCCGCCGGCGCCGCGCAGCTGGTCGTGGTGAGCGCCCCCGCCGGCTACGGCAAGACGCTCCTGCTCGCCGACTGGGTGCGCAGCCGGGCGCTCCCCGACACCGCATGGGTGTCGGTCGACGCCGACGACGACGATCCGGGCCGGTTGTGGCCGGCCGTTCTCACCGCGCTCGCCGCCCTCCCGTCGGTGCCCGCGGACAGCGCCGTCCGGCACGCGGTCCAGGGCAGCGGTCCCGGCCACGAGATCCCGGACGGCGACGTGCTCGACTGGCTGGGCGATGCTCTCGACGGCGTCGACCCGCCGGTCCGGCTGGTTCTCGACGACCTGCAAGAGCTCACCGCTCCACGGCAGCTGCGCGAGCTCGGCCGGCTGGTCGCCCGCCGCCCCGCGGGCCTTCGCCTGGTGCTCTCGAGCCGGGTGGACCCGCCGCTCGCGCTGCCGCGGCTCCGGCGGGAGGGGCGGCTGCACGAGATCCGCGCCGAGCAGTTGCGGTTCGACGTGCCGGACACGGTGACGCTGTTGCAGAGCGCCGGCCTGGACCTCGATCCGGTCGAGGTAGCGCTCCTGCATGCGCGCACCGACGGCTGGGTGGCCGCACTGCGGCTCGCGGCGCTGGCCCTGCGGCGCAGCGAGGATCCCGCGGCGTTCCTGCTGCAGTTCTCCGGCGACGAGCGGTCCATCGCCGACTACCTGACCGGCGAGATCCTCTCCGGTCTGGCCGACGACGCCCAGGACTTCCTGCGCGCGGTCAGCGTGTGCTCCGTGCTGCCGACCGCACTGGCCGTCGCGCTCTCGGACCGGCCGGACGCCGGGCGCCTGCTCGACGAGATGGGGCGGGAGACGGCGCTCGTGGAGCGGGCGGGGCCGGGTGAGCACCGCATTCACGCCTTGCTCCGGTCGTACCTGCGCGCGAGCCTGCATCGGCACCGGCCCGGCCTGCACCAACGGCTGCAGACGGTGGCGGCCTGGTGGTGGGCGGAACGCGGCGAACACGTCCACGCGCTCCGTCACGCGGAACGCGCCGGCGACGAGAAGCAGCTCGCCCAGCTGCTCCGCTCCGCGGTGCCCTTGCTCGCGAGCGCCGACCTGACGCCGCTGCGCCGCGCGCTGACCGCCGTCGGCCCGACGGCCCGGGCAGCCGACCCATGGCTCGCCCTGGTCTCGGCGATCGCCCACCTCGAGGAGCGCGCGTTCGCGGCGGCCGCCGTCGATCTGCAGCACGCCCGGCTGACCTGGCCCGCAACGGCCGATCGCGAGCTCGAGGTCCTGCGCAGCACCGCCGAGCTGCTCGCGCCCGGCATCCCCACCCATGACGTGGCCGCGCCACCCGTGCCCGGCGACGGGTCGCCCGACGTCCGGCCGGAGCTCACGGCGCTGCTGCACCTCAGCCGCGCTGCGGCCGAGCTGTCCCCGGACGGCCACGGGGACCTCGACGTCGCGGTCGCCGAGCTGGCGGAGTGCACGATCCTCGCGACGACCCACGACCTCGGCCGGGTCGAGGTGCAGAGCAGCACACTCGCCGCGGCCGTGGCAGCGCTGCGGCGCGACCACCGCGGCATGGTGGCCGCGGCCGGGAGGGCTGCCGCGGCGGCGCTGCGCCACAACCTGCACCCGTCGCGCTGGTCCGCCTGCGCCACCGGGATGCTCGCCTACGCCGACCTGCTCGAGGGCGACGCTGCCGGAGCACGGGCCCGTGCCGAGACGGCCCTCGCGGCATCGGACCCGATCACGCCGGAGGCCGCGTACGCACTGCGTACCGTGCACGGCGCTGCCCTCGCCGACGAGGGCGAACGCGACCGCGGAGCCGCCGAGATGCGGGCGGCACGGCGTGAGCTGGGCGGCGCACCGGCACCGCGGGTGCTCCGCGCCGCGCTGGGCGTCATCGAGCACCGGACGGCGTTGCTGCAGGGCAACACCCCGGTCGCCGCTGAGATCCAGCACTGGCTCGAATCCCGTATCGGCCCGACCGGCGAGGTGTTGCTGCTGCACGCCTGGACGGAAATGATCACCGGCCGGTACGAGATCGCACGGGCCACCGTCGACCCGGTGCGCGCCGGCGCCGTGCCTGTTCTGCTGGCCCACACCCTGCTCGAGATCCACCTGCTCGACGTCGAGTCGGCGCTGGAGAGCGGTGACGACGCCGAGGCACGCGGGGCGCTCGATGCGGCCCTCGCCGCGGCCGGCACGATCGGGGTCGTCCGGCCGTTCGCCCTCGCCGGGCCACGGACCCGCCAGTTGCTGGCCGACCGCGGCAGGCCCACCGGATCACCGGAGCTCGAAGCGCGGCTCGCCACGCTGATGGTGTGCGCCGAACCGGCCGCTGTGCTCAGCGAACGCGAGCTCGTGGTGCTCGCGCTGCTGCCGTCTTTGCGCGGCGCCGGTGAGATCGCCTCCGAGCTGACCGTCTCGGTGAACACCGTCAAGAGCCACATCCGCTCGATCTACGCCAAGCTCGGTGTCTCCACCCGGCGGGAGGCGGTGCAGCGGGCGTCCGAGCGCGGGCTTCTGCCCTGACGGGGAATCACCTGCGCCGGGGGAGGACGCGGCGCACCGACGGGACGATCGTTGTCGTGGTTCGGCTCTCGCCGGTGTGTCGGCCGGTGCGAGTGGGAGGAGGCCTGCCGTGCCGGGACGACGCTACGAGTTCCGTCTGGCGGGGCGGTTGTCGGAGCGCGCCCGGGACGCCTTCGCCGGGATGGACGTGGTGGAGGTGCCGGCGCAGACCGTCCTCACCGGCACGGTCGACGACGCGGAGATGCACTCCGTGCTGGCACTGATCCAGTCACTCGGTCTGCAGGTGGTGTCGATGCAGCGGCTCGACGCCAACCGGGAGGACGAGCCGCGGGACGTGGAGCGGCCGGGATAGCGAACGCGTGGACCTTCACCCCGGCGGGGTGATGCCCGCGCGGTCCGCGGTCCGCAGAGTCGCCGCGACCGATCGCTCACGAGGAGGGCCCCACATGGCGACGCTGACGGTGTGGAAGTTCGACACGGGGGACGGTGCGCAGAACGCGCTCACCACACTCGAACGGCTGCAGAAGCAGGAGCTGATCCGTGTGGTGGACGCGGCGGTGGTGACCTGGCCCGCCGATCGGAAGAAGCCACGGACGCAGCAGTTGCACAACCTCACCGGCGCAGGCGCGCTCGGCGGTAGTTTCTGGGGTCTGTTGTTCGGCCTCATCTTCTTCGTGCCGCTGCTCGGCCTCGCCGTCGGTGCCGCTGTGGGGGCGTTGGCCGGTTCCCTCACCGACGTGGGCATCGACGACGACTTCATCAAGAAGGTGCGCGACAAGGTCACTCCCGGTACGTCCGCCCTGTTCGCGATGACCCAGGACGCCGTCACGGACCGTGTCGTCGATGCCTTCCATGGCACCCGTGCCGAACTCATCAGCACGAACCTGTCGGCCGACCAGGAGGCGAAGCTCCGGGAGGCCTTCTCCGAGACAGACCCCGAGAAGGTCTGACACAGGCCCCCGCTCACTCGCCGTGACCGGAGGCGCCACGGGTAGCCCGGCTCACCCCCCACGGATGAGGGGTGAGCCCTGCGGGCGAGACACGATCCCACCGAAACGCACGCCGAGGAGGAGTTTCGATGTCCACATCGCCTGAGGCCACTCCCACCAGCTCGACCGGCAGCGGCACGCCCGGCAGCGGGACCACCGGCGGCGGCACGACCGGCGCCGGCCCCACCGACACGACAAGCGGTTACGACAACGCGACCGGTACCGAAACGTCGCCCTGGAAGACCGGCCTTCTCGTCTTCGCCGGCACGATCATGATCGTCGGGGGCATCTTCCAGTTCCTGGCCGGGCTCGTGGCGCTGTTCCGCAACGAGGTCTACGTCGTCGGCCTGAACTACGTCTACTCCTTCGACGTCACGACCTGGGGCTGGATCCACCTGATCATCGGCATCATCGTCGCCCTCGCCGGTGCCGCGGTGCTCACCGGACAGATCTGGGGCCGCGTCGTCGGTGTCGGGCTGGCCGTGATCAGCATGCTGACGAACTTCATGTTCATCCCGTACTACCCGCTCTGGTCCCTCCTGATCATCGCTCTCGACGTCTTCGTGATCTGGGCGCTGTGCTCGGCCGACCGCAAGGCCCTCGCCATCTGATGCGCCGGTACCAGCACCCGGCCGCCGTCGGGGCCGCCGGCATCGAGGTCCACCTCGCCGTCCCTCTGGAGGAGTGATGGTCGTCGAGTTCCTCCTGGCAGCGCTGCTGCCGCCGTCGATCATCGCGGGGGTGCTCGCGCTCGAACGGGTCGAGGAGCGTCTGGGCGGCAGACCCGACCGCGAGGCCGGGGGGTCATCCGACACGACACCCTCGTCCATCGGGCCCGCGACGACGCGGACGGACTGAGCCGCCAGGGACGGGCCGTGCCGAGCGGGGGTGACAGGAAGCATCGGTACCGCCGCGCTGTCGCAGTGAGCCTGCTCCGGTCGTTGGTGATGACGACGTCCCTGGTCGCCGTCTATTACCTCGCACCGCTGCGCATGACACTCGACCTGCGCACCTGGCTCCGGTTCGCGCTCGTGCTCCTGCTACTGGGCGTGCTCGCCGTTCGGCAGGTGCAGGCCGTGCTCAGGTCCGAGACCCCGCGGGTGCGCGCGATCGAGGCCGCCGCAACCGGGCTACCGATCTTCATTCTCCTGTTCGCCACGATCTACCTGGTGATCGCGAACAACCGGCCCGACAGCTTCTCCGAGACGCTGGATCGCACCGACGCGCTCTACTTCACGCTCACCGTCTTCACGACCGTCGGGTTCGGGGACATCGTGCCGCGCACCGAGGTCGCCCGGATCGTCACAATGCTCCAGATGGTCATGGGGCTGATCCTGGTCGGGCTCGTCGCCCGGATGCTGCTGAGTGCTGTGCAGGTGGCGGTACGCCGGCGCGAGCGGGGTGGCCCGGACGCCACGCCGCCCTCCGAGTGACCGGCATCAGACGTCCGCCGAGACGAGCGGGCTCCCGTTGGTGCTCTCCACGACGACCATCGACACCTTGGCGGGGTCCATCAGCGCCGCGCCGTCCAGCGTGACGCCCATGGTCGCGGCCTTTGCCGACACGAGCCAGCCCCCGGCCGTCTCCCGGTCGCCGTTCCGGCCGATCACGACCAGGTGACACGCCTGACCTGCCGGGATTCCGCTCACGGCCGCGTTGAGCCGCACCCACCCGGGCGCCGGGACGAGGCGCACCGTCAAGCGGGCCCCCGTGCCCGGGTCCTGCGCGGTGACGAAGCGGGTGCCGGGCCTCATGGGAGTCGGGGACGGCACCGCGGAGGAGGCCATCTGCTGGGAGTCCGCCGTGGTCCAGCCGACGAGCACGCCGACGCACAACGCGGCGACCGCGACGACCGCCGCCGCGGCAGCGGCCCACTTCGTGCGGCGGGCGGTCGTGCCCGTCTCCTCGGTCCGTACCTCGCGCAGCGTCCGCTGCAGCAGCAGATCCGCGTCGTCGGGTGGCCCGTCCAGCATCGCTTCCATCGGGACCGAGGCGAGGAGCCGCTGCACCTCGCGCAGCGACCGCACCTCCTCCCGGCAGCCGGGACACCGGGCGAGGTGCTCCTCGACGACGCGAACCTTCGCGGGATCGAGCGCGCCGATGACATAGCCGTCGATGTCAGCGTGATTGTCCGACAACCTCATCAGGCCGCTCCTTCCATGCCCGTCGGGCGCTTCGGGAAGAGGTCGCGAAGCGCCCGCAGCGCGTAGTAGGAACGCGACTTCACCGTGCCGCTCGGGATGCCGAGTACCTCGGCCGTCTCCCCCACGGTCCGGCCCTGCAGATACATCTGCACGAGAACGTCGCGGTGCTCGCTGGACAGGCGCTCCAGCGCGTCCAGCACGACGATGTGGTCCACCACCTGCTCCGCGTGGTCGCGTTCGACCGGCACGGTGTTCTGGGTCTCCGCGACCTCGGGTGGCCGTGCGTTGCGCGCGCGGGCCCGGTCGATGACGATGTTGCGGATCACGGTGAGGAGCCAGCCCCGCACCGACCCCTTGCTGTTGATCAGGCTGTCCGGGCTGCGCCACGCCCGCAGCATCGCTTCCTGCACGACGTCCTCTGCGGCAGCACGGTCGTTCGTCAGCCGCGTGGCGTAACCGAGCATGGCCTTCCCGTGCTCGTTGAACAACGAGCGGATGAGCGCCTCGTCCGCCATGTTCCGGCGGTCACGGGCTTTCGGCCCCGCCATCCCCCCACCACCTTCCCCCGCGATGCGGTCCCCTCGAGTCGTGCCTGAACGCGGCGCGACGACGGCAGGCCACGCGGCCTGCCGGCCGGCCTGTCGATCACGAACACCCACTTCGCCGCACGCCGAGCACCCAGCGGCACACGAGATGCGACTCCACCCAATGAGGCCCCGGCCTCTGGACGCGCCTGTGGAACGGAAGGGCTCCCCCGATCACCCCTGCGAGCACAGGACGTCCCCCGAAGGCGGTGGAACGAGCGCATCCACCTGCTCCGCCGCCCGGCCGGCAGCCGCCGATGCGGGCATGACGACAGGCGCGATCACGGGCAGCACCGCTCTCTGCGAGCGGCAGCCGAGTCACGGACGCCTTCATCGTTTCATCGCCCTTCGCGCATTGGCCCGATGCGAGCGGACGGGGAGCTGTGGAGCGCATCGCCTGAGATGACGGGCGGCGCAGCAAAATGGTTCACCGTCTTTCCGCGGTGAGTGCGTCTACCGGCCGGCGGCACCGCCACAGAAGCCCTCTCAGCGCTACTCGAACAGGACATCTCGGGCGTATTCCGGCGATTTCCGGCAGATGTCGGTGGCAACACTCACGCCGTGCACTGCTGTCCGGAGTTGATGCACGCGACCACCCTGTCCATCAAAGAGTCGGGCATCACATCGATGTAGTCGCCGTGATCACTGATGGGGCTGTGCAACTCCTCCGGGAAACTGTCGATCGTGTAGTTGGAGCCCGGCGTGACCGTGTAGGAGATCTCCATGCGCAGCTGGGGCACGGGGAACGTGTCGGACGGGCACGCGCCGGCCGCGTCCGGGAACTGCAGATGCGCCCGGTGGTTCGGGCTGTCGGTGGTGCGCCCGTTCCAGCAGTTCGGGAAGTCGAAGATCCGCACCACCTGCTGGCCCTGCGGGCAGCGTGGGTACTGCTGACGCGTGATGCGGTCCCTGGTCCCCGAACAGGTCCACTGCACATGCTCGGAGTTGACGCCGCCCTGGCTGAACCCGTGGGGGTTGCCGGTGCTCGCCCGCAGGAACTCCGGCATCGGCACCACGGAGCTCACCGGGCTGCCGCGGTACTCCAGCAGCACCGAGTCCGGCACGAGGATGCGGCCCATGTTGTGGTCGGCCGAGTTGTCCAACCTGGCGGCATTGTCCGGACCGGGCTCGCGCAGCACCGGCCAGTAGTACGTCGACTTGTCGTCGTCAGGGCAGGTCGTCGCCGCTGCGGCCAGGCTCTGGTCGGTGGACAACGCGTTGGTGGAGACGTTGCCCACGTAGTCGTGGAAGTGATGTGCTCCGCCGACGATTCCGGGGTCGGCGACCACGTTGTCCGAGTTGTGGATCCCCTGCATGTTGCGCCCGCAGTCGATACGCCAGGTTCCCGTCGAACCGCCCAGCTGCACCGCAGGCACGGGCGGCGCGACGGGAACCTGGGAGATGTCGACGTAGTCGGCGGGCGGAGCACCGGAGTCATCCATTCCGCCGGAATCGCCCGATGCGCTGCAGGCGGCCAGCGCGGCCACCGCCACGAAAGCCACAAAGATGTGGATGAAGCTCCCGGACGATGAACTCCACGCCTCGATTCCGCGCACACTCGCATTGTCGCAGAGTCACCGAGCCATGGTCCGTGCGCACTCTCGGTCACCAATTGACCCACAACAGCCATGCCGATCACAATCATTTACGGAAGCCGATCCCGGCTGCGCGTCACGTTCTGTCCGAGAAATTCGCCCGTATTTCACCGATTCCGGCACGTTCCCGGCGCAGGCGCCCGACAGCAGCATCCCGGGCTGCACGCCGTATCCACGCCGTGGGCCGCCGTGACCGCGACGGCCGGGACCAGACCGGCGCAGGCCGTGGGCGTCTGGGGCACGGGCGGTCTCGGCGCTCACGCCGTCCAGCTGCTCCGCATGGTCGGAGCGGCGCCGATCATCGCCATCGACCCGTTGCCCGCCGCCCGCGACCGCGCTCTCGAGTTCGGTGCCGACCTCGCCCTCGATCCGGACGACCCGGCCCTCGCGAAGCGCGTGTTCGCGGAGTCCGGGGGTCTCGCCGTCGCGTTCGACTTCGCCGGCGTGCCCGCGGTCCGCGAGCAGGCGGTGGGGTGCCTGGCACCTCAGGGCAAGCTCGTCCTCGTCGGGCTCACGGACCAGCCCCTGACGATCACGGGCGGCACCCGCTTCAGCTACCTCCAGCAGCAGGTCCTCGGGCACTACGGCTCGCTCGCCGTGCACGTCGAGGAGCTCGTCGCCCTCGTCCGCCGCCGACGCCTCGATTTCTCCCGCTCGGTCAGCGGAGTACTCCCCCTCGCGAGCGCCGCTGACGCCGTCGACCGGCTGGCACAGAAGAAGGGCAACCCGATCCGCCTGATCCTGCGGCCCTGATACCCGTCCGAACCGGCGCCGCAACCGGCACCGTCGTCAGATCACCCCGCCGTTCACGTAGATCGTCTGACCGTTGATCCAGCGGGCGGGTCCGGCGAGGGCGGAGATGACCTCGGCGACGTCGGCCGGCACACCCAGCCGCTCGATGGGGTTGGCCTTGGCGGCCCGCTCGATCGTCTCCTGGTCCTTGCCCTCGAAGTACAGGTCGGACGCGATGGGGCCCGGTGCCACCGCGTTGACGGTGATGTTCCGTCCGCGAAGCTCCCTCGCCAGGATGAGGCTGACCGCGTCGACGGCACCCTTGCTCGCGGCGTAGGCGGCGTACGACGGCAGGGCGAGCTTCGTGACCGTGGACGAGAAGTTGATGATCGCGCCGCCGCTGCGCACCCGGCGAGCTGCCTGCTGGTTCACCACGAACGTGCCACGGATGTTGGTGCGGTGCATCCGGTCCAGCGCGTCGAGGTCGAACTCGGCCAGCGGACCGAGAAGCATGATACCTGCGGCGTTGACCACGACGTCGACGCCACCGAACTCCTGCTCCGCCACGTCGAACGCGGCGGCGACGGCGTGCTCGTCGGCGACGTCCGCCTGCACGGCCACCGCCCGCGCGCCGGTGGCGATGATTCCGGTGACCGTCTCCTCGGCCGCATCCTTGTTGCCGGCGTACACCGCGACCACGGCCATGCCGTCTGCGGCCAGCCGCTCGGCGCTCGCACGGCCGATACCGCGCGTTCCGCCCGTGACGATCGCGACGCGACGTGGGACCGAAGTGGTCATCTCTGTTACTCCTGCCGTACGGAACTTTGCTAACGTTTGAACGTTACCATTGTTACCATAGCTACGGTAAGAAGCTGGCGTTAGCACTGCCAACACTCGGGAGCGGAGCGGTAACTTCGCCACATGTCCGTCGAAACCGACATCTCAGCCGCGCCCACCACCCGGGATCGGATCCTGCGGGCCGCGGCGGCCCTGCTCGAACGCGAGGGCCGCGACGCGGTGTCGACGCGCGCGGTGGGCACGGCCGCGGGTGTCCAGGCGCCCACGCTCTACCGCCTGTTCGGCGACAAGGCCGGCCTCCTCCAGGCGGTCGCCGCCTACGGATTCGAGTCCTACCTCGTGCAGAAGCACGGTCTCGACGAGTCCGACGATCCGGTGGCCGACCTACGGCGAGGCTGGGACATGCATGTTCAGTTCGGGCTGTCCCGTCCCGCGTTCTACACGCTCATGTACGCCGACTCCGCCCCCTGCCCCGCCGCACGGGAGGCGGAGGCCGTGCTTCTGCGCATGGTCTCCCGGGTCGCCGCGGCCGGCCGGCTCCGCTACAGCGTCGACCGGGCCGCCCGGCTCATCCACGGCACCGCCATGGGCCTGGTCCTCTCGCTCATCGCCACCCCCGAGGACGACCGGGACCTCGAACTGCTGACCATCGCTCGGGAGAACGTGCTGCGCGAGGTCACCATCGACGGCGTGCCGGGATCCCGGGCGGCGTCGGAACCCGGCGACGCCGCCCGCACCCGGGCCGTCGCCCTCAAGGCAGCACTGCGCTCCGAGCCCACGGCGGCTCTCAGCGCAACGGAGCAGGCCCTGCTCGGCGAGTGGCTCGACCGGATCGCCGACGGAGCCGGCTGACCCACCCGGGGCCGGACGGCTCAGAAGTTGCCGCGACGGGCCTGTTCGCGCTCGATCGCCTCGAACAGCGCCTGGAAGTTGCCCTTGCCGAATCCGAGCGACCCGTGCCGCTCGATGAGCTCGAAGAACACCGTGGGCCGGTCGCCGAGGGGCTTCGTGAAGATCTGCAGCAGGTAACCGTCCTCATCGCGGTCGACGAGGACGCCGCGCGACTGCAGTTCCTCGATCGGCACCCGCACCTCGCCGATGCGCGCCCTCAGCGTGGGGTCGGTGTAGTACGAGTCCGGCGTCGACAGGAACTCGACGCCCTTGGCCCGCAGCACGTCCACCGTGGTCAGGATGTCGTTCGTCGCCAGGGCGAGGTGCTGGGCGCCGGGCCCGCCGTAGAACTCGAGGTACTCGTCGATCTGCGAGCGCTTCTTCCCTGCCGCGGGCTCGTTGAGCGGGAACTTCACGCGGTGGTTGCCGCTGGCCACCACCTTGCTCATCAGGGCGGAGTACTCCGTCGCGATGTCGTCGCCCACGAACTCGGCCATGTTCGTGAAACCCATGACGCGGTTGTAGAACTCCACCCACCGATCCATGCGACCCAGCTCGACGTTGCCGACCACGTGATCGAGCGCCTGGAAGAGACGCTTCGGCTCACCCGCAGGCTTGACGTAGCCCGAGCGGCGGGCGACGTATCCCGGCAGGTACGGGCCGGTGTAGCGGGACCGGTCGACCAGGCTGTGACGGGTCTCGCCGTAGGTGGCGATCGCCGCGATCCGCACCGTGCCGTGCTCGTCGGTGACGTCGTGCGGCTCCTCCAGCACCTGCGCACCCTCGCGGCGGGCATGCGCGATGCAGCGATCGACGTCGGGCACCTCGAGGGCGACGTCGACGATGCCGTCACCGTGGCGGCGGTGGTGGTCGTGCAGCGGGCTCGCGGGGTCCACCCCGCCCATGAGGACGAAGCGGACCGCGCCGGAACGCAGCACGTAGGCGTGATGGTCGCGGTTGCCGGTCTCGGGACCGGAGTACGCGACGAGCTCCATCCCGAAGACGAGCTGGTAGTACAGCGCCGCCTGCGTGGCGTTGCCGACCGCCCACACCACCGCGTCCCAGCCGGTGACCGGGAAGGGATCGCCCTCCGGGTCGTACTCGACCAGCCCCACGAGCTGGCGCAGCTGCTGCAGGTCCAGCTCGGCCGAGCGCTCCTGGTCGGTGAGGGTGTGCTCAACGGTCATGGCCGCATGACACCGCGGCTGCCTGTTCTGGGCAAGAGAGGCGCACCGAAGTGGCAACAATGGCAGATCGACGAGACCATTCGGACATCTGCTGTGCATATCGACCAGATGAGGCGGAATGATGACAGCACCGCTCACACTCGACGCACTCGACGTCGACCTGCTCCGCGCGCTGCGTGACAGCCCGCGTGCGGGGGTCCTGGAGCTGGCGCGGACGCTGGGCGTCGCACGAGGCACGGTGGCGGCCCGGCTGGAGCGCCTGGAACGCGCCGGGGTGATCACCGGCTACGGCCCCGACGTCGACGTGGTCGCCGCGGGATATCCCGTGCAGGCGTTCGTCACCCTGGAGATCGCACAGGGCGCCCTCGACGACGTCGCCGCCGAGCTCACCGCGCGGCCGGCGGTGCTGGAGGCGTACGCGACGACCGGCACGTCCGACGTGTTGTGCCGGCTCGCGGCGTCGTCCCACGAAGATCTGCAGGACACGTTGCTGCAGCTCAACCGTTCGCCCACCGTGTCCCGCTCGACGAGCGTGGTGGTGCTGTCGGTGGTGGTGGCCCCCCGCACGCTGCAGCTGCTCGAGAACCGCCCCCGCACGGCCCCACGACGAGCCCCGGCATACCGCGACGCACGGTAAGTGCTCACGGCCCGCCTCGTCACTCGGTGGCCGGGAGGATCGCCACGTCGTACGCAGTGACGGCCTTGTCGGCCGTCACGATGGTGAGCCCCTCCACACGTGCCTGGGCCACGAGCATGCGATCGAACGGTTCCCTAACCCTCCGTCCGGCACGCCCGGCTCGGGCCACTCCTACGCTTGGGGTGTGGATCGAGTGGAGACGCGCGAGCTGAGCTATTTCGTCGCTGTGGCCGAGGAGCTGCATTTCGGGCGGGCGGCCGAGCGACTCGGCATCGCGCAACCACCCTTGTCCCGGGCCATCAGCCGGCTCGAACGCCGGATGGGCGTGCAGCTCTTCGAGCGCACCAGCCGCCGCGTCACGCTCACGGCAGCCGGAGACGTCTTCCTCGCCGAGAGCCGCAAGGCACTCCACGCCGTGGACACCGCCGTGCTGCGGGCCCAGCAGAGCGGCCACCCGGACCGGCTCGTGCTGGCGGTCCGGGCGGGCACCGACACCGGCCTGCTCGCCGACGTGATCCGCGCCTACCGGAGGCAGCCCGGCGCCGCCGAGCTCGAGATCGTTCTCACCCGCGACCCGGTGCCGGCGGTGCGCAACGGCACCGCCGACATCGGGCTGATGTGCAGCCGCAACGACCTTGCCGGCCTGGAAACGGTCGAGCTGACCGAGCAGAAGCCCGTCGCGCTGTTGCCGGCCGGCCACCCCCTGACCGCGCGCCCCGCCGTCACAGCCGCCGATCTCGCGCAGGAGCCGGCATACCGCGACGACTGGCCCATCGAGTCCCTGGACCAGATCGTCGACCGGGTGGCACTGGGGGACATGATCGTCGTGGTCGGCGCGAAGGTCTCCGACCGGCTCGGACCTTCTGTGCTGGCGGTTCCCGTGGTCGATCTTCCGCCGACCGTGCTGGTAATCGGCTGGTCCGCGGGCGCCGCATCGGCCGCGCGCACCGCATTCGTTCGCACGGCGAGGATCATCGCTGCCGCGGCGACCCTCGACCGGGCCTCGTGACCGTGGGCGCCGAGTTCACACCTGCGTGATTCCCCCGTCGACCACCAACTCGGCGCCCGTGACATAGCTGCTCTCCGCCGAGGCGAGGAAGAGCGCAGCCGCGGCCTGTTCCTCGGGCTGGGACATCCGGCCGAGCGGCACGTCGGCCGCGTGGTTCGCCTTCCACTCCCGCCGTGCGGCGTCGTCCTCGGCGAACGGGCTGATCGCGAGATCGACTGCAGGTGTGTCCGTGGCGCCGGGGGCGAGGGCGTTCACGCGGATGTTGCGCCCGCGCAGCTCGTACGCCCAGGTGCGCGCAAAGGAGCGCACGGCGGCCTTGGCGGCGGAATAGACACCCAGGCCTTCCCGCCCGGTCGTGGCCGCCATGGAGGTGACGAGAACGATCGACGCCCCGTCGTTCACCAGTGGAAGCGCCTTCTGCACGGTGTTCAGCGCGCCCTTCACGTTGACCGCGAAAATCGTCTCGACATGCTCGTCGGTGACGTCCTCGAGACGCGCGAAGCCACCACCGCCGGCGTTTGCGACGATGACGTCGATCCGGTGTCCGTTGTGCCGCACCGTGTCGTACACGCGTTCCATGTCCTCGGCCTTCGCCACGTCGCCCTGCACTCCGACGGCGCCGTGCCCGACCTTCGCCACCGCCGATTCCAATTCGGTCGGACGGCGCCCGGTCAGGTAGACGAGGGCCCCCTCCTGCGCGAATCGCTGCGCGGTGGCGAGGCCGATACCTGCGCTCCCACCCGTAACAATCGCGATCTTGCCGTCGAGCTTTCCCATGCACCTGTCCCCGCTGCCGTATTCCGTTCCGGACACCACGAGTCCAGCAGCCCGCATATCCCCCAGCAATGACGATTCGGGTATCGGCGCGATGTCGCCGAGGTATCGATCCCGGAGCCGGTGGAGTTTGTCCGTTCTCGACCGGCAACGGACGATGCGACTGGAGCAGGCCAACGGTCACGTTCGCGAGACGTCGGCAGGAAACGTCCACAGACGCGCCGCCGAAACGACCGACTAAACCGCACCTGCGAATTGATCTTCACAGGTCACAGATTAACGACCTGTCGCGCTTCTCAACGGTTATCGCGTACCGTTCGACGTGGCCGCCGAGTACACCGGCTCCCCGAAAGGATTCGTCATGGCCAACCCTACCGCGGACAATCCCCATCCGCCGAGAACTGCGTGCGGGCAAACCCGCCACACGGAAGAAATATTGCATCGCACGCTCCGGGCGTTCCGCGTCGTCATGGCGCAGCTCTGCTCGACTATCGACCGCTTTGCCTTCTTCGCCTACGGCGTGGCCGCCGGCCTGGTTCTGGCCGAGCAGTTCCTCCCGTCCGACTCGCAGGTTGCGGCCGCGCTGGCCTCGCTCGGCACGTTCCTCGTGGGCTTCCTCTCCTTGCCGATCGTGGGCCGGTTGATCACGGATGCCCGGTCACGCAACAACGATGCCTATGACCCGGCCCGCGTAGCGCGGCTGCTGGCGCGGGTCGGCCACCTCGTCCGCCGCGTCCCGGCGGAGCTCGTCGCGGGCACCCTGGCGGCCACGGCCGCGCCCGCGGTCAGTCTGATGCTCTACGTCCATCTCATCCCACACGGGCAGCAGGTACTGCACGTCCAGATCACACTCGCCATGCTCGTTCTCTCGGCGATCTCCGCAGTGGCCATCCTCGTGGCGATCCGGGTCTCCGCATGGTGAGACCACCGAGCAGGCCGAGCCCGGGAAAGCGTTCTCCGTCGGGGCGCCGGGCGATCACGGCGTCGCGCGCCCGCACCGTCCGGTAGCAGCAGGTCGAGCTGCAGGAACTCCGCGTCAAACCGCAGCGCGGAGCGAGTGAGCGCATCCTCCGGTGGCGTCGCCGAGCGAGGCGGCAGTGCCGCCGTCCAGCTCGGAGTACTGCCGGCTCACCCGCTCCGCCTGCTCGCGCCGCTGGACCAGATGCTCGACCTCGAGCCATGGGAAGGCACCCGCGCGGCCCGCACAGAGGACCGAACACAGCATTTGCGACCTTTTTCCCGATCGATGTTTCGGGCGGTCACAGCCGCGTTTCTGCAGCGTAAACACAATATCGACCGTCCGATTCCACGTTTTCTTCCGACCTACAGTGCGCTGGTCCGACCAACGGATTCTCGATCCAGGTGACCACGCGAAGGAACTCCTCCGACATGCTCAACCGCCTGCTCCGGCCTGCCGCGCTCCTCGCCGCCGCCGGTGCCATCACCATGCTGGCGACCGCCTGCGGCAGTGGCGGCTCGTCCCCCTCCCCCGGCGGCGGCGCTCCCGCTTACCCGGCGCTGGTGTCGTCACCGGCCTGCATGCAACTGCGCTCACAGAACCCCGATCTGAACGGCAAGACGCTGACCGACGCGATCAATCCGCACACACCCGGATACGAGTCGATCTCGGTGAACGACCCGACCAAGTACGAGGGCTTCGACATCGACCTCGCCGAGGCGATGGGGGAATGCCTCGGCTTCACGGTCGACTACCTGCCGGTGGCCTTCGACGCGCTGCTGCCGACCTTGCAGAGCGGGCAGGCCAACTTCATCGTCTCCGACATCTACGCGACCAAGGAGCGGGCTGCGTCCGCCGATTTCATCACCTATTCCAAGGTCTTCGACGGCGTCCTGGTCGCTGCGGGCAATCCGAAGAAGATCACCGGAATCGACGACTCGCTGTGCGGCACCACCACGGCGCTGAACAAGGGATTCGTCGAGGTACCGCTGGTGAACGCCCAGAACACCACGTGCCAGTCGAAGGGCAAGCCGCAGGCCCAGACGGCACTGTTCGACAACAACGCCGACTGCGAGCAGGCGATCCTCTCCGGCCGCGCCGATGCCTACATCAACGACGTCAACACGGTGAACCGGTTCGTCAAGGACCAGTCCGACAAGCTGGCCAGGGCCACCACCCTGACTCTTCCCTACTCGATCGGCATCGCCGTGCCCAAGGGCCAGATGCCGATCCGCAACGCCTTCACCGCGGCGCTCACCCAGATCCAGACGAGCGGGCTGCAGACGCAGCTCGCCCAGAAGTGGCAGCTGGACGAGTCCGCCATCCAGGCGCCGTCTCTCGTCACCGCGAGCTGATGAGCAGTTTCCTGCACTACCTGTCCATGCCCTACCTGCTGGGCGGGATCCTGGTCACGCTGCAGGCGACGGCACTGGGCTTCTTCGGCGGGTTCGCCGGAGGCCTGGTGCTCTCGGGGATGGCGCTGAGCGGCAATCGCGTCGTCTCGGGGATCGCGCGCACCTACAGCGTGATCTTCCGCGGCACCCCGTTGGTGCTGCAGCTGGTGTTCGTGTTCACCGCGCTGCCGCACGCAGGCGTGGTCCTCAGCCCGGTCATGGCCGCCGGGGTCGCCCTGGCCGCGAACGAGGCCACCTTCTTCGCCGAGATCCTGCGCTCCGCGGTGCTCGGCGTCGACAAGGGCCAGACGGACGCGGCGCGTGCGGTCGGGCTGCGGCCCTGGATCGTGATGCGCCGGATCGTCGGACCGCAGGCAGCGCGCGCGGCCATCCCCGCGATCGGGAGCGAAGCGGTTGCGACGATGAAGAACTCCGCGCTGGCCTCGATCATCGCCGTGCCGGAGCTGACCTTGCGCAGCAACCAACTCGCGTCTGCCACGTTCGACTACTTCAGCATCTTCTTCGCCTCCGGCCTGATGTACCTCGTGCTGACCGGGGCGATCACCGGCCTGCAGCTCACCATCGAGCGGGCCGCCGATCTCAGCCGGATCGGGAGCCGCCGCCGCGGCAGACCCACGGCTCCGGACACCGCGGCCACCCCGGAGCCCGCGGAGACGCCGGCTCCACAGCCGATGAACGGTGCGGTGCACAACGGCGCGTTCGTCAACGGCGCGTTCGTCAACGGCGCGGTCACCAACGGTGCCGCTCCCGAAGGCGCCGTCTCCAACGCTACGGTCGTCAACGGGGCCGTGTCCCGCGACGCCGCCGTCCGCCGGGCCCGGGTCGCGCTGACCATCACCGACGTCCACAAGTCGTTCGATGATCACGAGGTGCTGCGCGGCATCGATCTGGAGATCCGCAAGAGCGAGGTGGTGGCGCTGCTCGGTCCCAGCGGTTCGGGCAAGAGCACGCTCCTGCGCCTGATCAACCACCTCGAGACCATCGACCGGGGCACGATCTCGTTCGACGGCATCGAGGTGGGATACCGGGACGACGGCGCGACCCTGCCGGAGCGGGAGGTCGCCCGGCAGCGGGTGGACGCCGGCGTCGGCATGGTGTTCCAGCACTTCAACCTGTTCGGGCACCTCACGTCACGGGAGAACGTCGCCGTGCCGCTGCGCTGGGTGCACCGAGTGCCCAAGGACGAGGCGATGGCCCAGGCGGATCGTCTGCTGGACAGGGTCGGGCTCGCGGAGCGGGCACACGCGCTCCCCCGCCATCTCTCCGGTGGGCAGCAACAGCGCGTCGGCATCGCGCGGGCGCTCGCCGGGCGCCCCCAGGTGCTACTGCTCGACGAACCTACCTCGGCGCTCGACCCGGAGCGGGTCCAGGAGGTACTGGAGGTGATCCGCTCGCTCGCCCTCGACGAAGGCCTGACGATGCTGATCGCCACCCACCAGCTGGGCTTCGCCCGGGAGGTCGCCGACCGGGCCGTCTTCATGGCCGGCGGCCGGGTGCTGGAACAGGGCGCGACCACGGAGGTGTTGGACCACCCCAAGCATCCGACCGCCGCCCGGTTCCTCCGGGCCGTGCATACCGTGGAGGTCTGATCGTGATACCGCATCGGGAGTCCTTCAGCTTCACGCCCGAGCAGGGCGTGCCGCCGGCAGTGGCCCCGTTCTCCCACGTCACGCGGTGGGGAACGCTGCTCTTCGTCACCGGGCAGATGCCGACCGACCCGGCCACCGGAAAGCTGGTGGCCGGTGGCCTGCTCCCCCAGGCCGAGCAGGTACGGCGCAACCTGCTCGCCTGCCTCGCCCCGTTCGGGGTAGACATGGACGACGTGCTCATGGCGCGCGTCTATCTCACCGACTTCACCGAGTTCGAGGCGTTCAACGCCGTGTACCGCTCCTGGTTCACCGGCGCCTTGCCCAGCCGCACCTGTGTCGGCACCACCGCGCTCGCCGTGGGCGCCGACGTCGAGATCGACCTGATCGTCGGCCTGCCCGGCCACGAAGCAGTGGACAACACCGGCCACGACAACCCTGGAGATCCCGCATGAACTCGACCTTGCTCCAGCCGGGCGAGGGCACCATCGCCGGCCGCCATCTGCTCACCTCCACGACGGAGACGGTGAGCTGGGGCTGGCTTCCCAACGAGAAGTCCACCCCGTGCATCACGGTGGACTCGGGCGACACGGTCACGATCGACACGCTCAGCCACGAGGGGATCCTTCCCGACCAGGGGCGTAACCCCGTCGAGTTCCTGGGCAGCTACGGCGTCGAGGCCACGGACGTGCTGCACGACGCCACGGCGATCGCGGGTAGCGGGATCCCCCACGGCCCGGACGACGGGCCCCACGTCGTGACCGGGCCGATCGAGATCGCGGGCGCCGAGCCGGGCGACGTCCTGAAGATCGACGTACTCGAACTCCTGCCCCGCACGCCGTACGGCTTCGTGAGCAGCCGCCACGGCTACAGCGCACTGCCCGATGAACTGCCCGAGGGACCCGGAGCCACGTACGAGTTCTGCCGCGTCGGCCTCAGCGGCGGGCGGATGGTCAGTTGGATGGCTGCCACCGACGGCAGGCAGGCCTGCTTCCCGCTGGATCCGTTCCTCGGCCTGATGGGGGTGGCCCCGGCAACCGACGAACCGGTGCACTCGGTGCCGCCCGGCGACTTCGGCGGCAACATCGACGTGAAGTGGGCGCAGGTCGGCAGCTCGCTCTATCTCCCCGTTTCGGTGCCCGGTGCCCTCTTCTACACCGGAGACCCGCACTACGCGCAGGGCAACGGCGAGGTCGCCCTCACCGCGCTGGAGGCGTCCCTGCGCGCCACCCTCCGGCTGACCGTGCTCTCCGGGGCCGATGCGACGGCGGCGATGGGCGGCCTGCGCAACCCGCTGCTGGAGTCCCCTGGGTACTGGATTCCGACGGGCATGGACCCCGACCTCGGTGAGGCGATGCGGAAGTGCGTCCGCCACGCGATCACGTTTCTGGTGGAGCGGTTCGGGTTCGAGCGGTCGACCGCGATGGCCTACCTCTCGGCCGCGGGCGACTTCGAGGTGAGCCAGGTCGTGGACAGGACCAAGGGCGTGCACTGCATGATCCGCAAGGCCGACTTCGCGCAGTGGTTCTGACCTCGGCACCGACGTCGCGGGCACAGCTGAGGCCGAGCACCGGGGTCCGGACGCCGGGCCCCCGATAGGCCGAACGACCTACGGATCCGGGACCACCGCCGCTGCCGTGGAGCATGCTCGCTCGCGAACCTGGAACCGTCGAGCCGAGGAGGGGTCATGGCGGGCGCATGGCGACTCGCCCAACCGGTGGTCGTCGGCGTCGACGGGTCCGGTCCCGCACTCGCGGCCACCCGGTGGGCAGCGCGTGAGGCCGGGCGCCGGCGGGTCGGGTTGCGCGTGGTCAAGGCGTTTCTCGAGCGGCCGTCCAAGCGCATCGGGGCACCCGGACCAGACCCTGATTACCGCGAGGTGATGCTGGAGGGCGCCCGGGCAGCCGTTGCTGAGGCGGCGACGGTGGCCGCGGCCGCAGCGCCCGGCATCGAGGTCACCGAGGACGTGGTCGACGGCCGTCCACTCTCGGTGCTCGTCGACGAGTCGAAGCACGCCGGCACGATCGTGGTCGGCAAACGCGGCCTCGGCGGGTACGGCGGACTGCTCGTCGGCTCGGTGGCCGTCGGGCTGACGACCCAGGCACGCTGCCCCGTGGTGGTCGTCCGCGGTGGAGAGCCGGAACCTGCGGCCTCCGGACCCGTTGTCGTGGGTATCGGCATCTCCGCGACGAGCGACGCGGCACTCATCTTCGCGCTCGAGATGGCCGCTGCCCGCGACGTGCCGCTGGTGGCCGTGCACGCCTGGATGGAGTACATCGCCGACCCAGCGGTGTGGCCGGTGCAGGAATGGGGTGCGATCGACGCCGACCAGGACCAGATGCTCGCGGCGCGGCTGGCGCAGTGGAGCGAGAAGCAGCCCGACGTCGAGATCCGGCGGGTGGTGGCGAGGGACCGTCCCGCTCACGCGCTTCTCGAACAGGCCGCTCTCGCCCAACTTGTCGTCGTGGGCTCGCGGGGGCGAAGCACCTTCCGCAAGCGGGTGTTCGGCTCGGTGTGCGACACCGTCTTGCAGCATGCGCCGTGCCCGGTGGCTGTCGTCCGCCCCCATCCGGCCGATCTGGTGGCGTGACCGTGCCGACCGACCGCCGACGACTTGCGGCAACCCCGGAGACAGCGGACGAGGACCCGCTGCTCACCCACCTCATGACCACTCGTGTGGTGGCCATCACCGCCGACGCCCCGTGCACGACGGCCCTCTATCTGATGGCCGCAACGGGCGTCCGGCACCTGCCCGTGCTCGACGGGAACCGCTGCTGCGGTGTCGTCTTCGAGATCGACCTCGCGCGCTTCGCCACGTCGGCCTGCTCGCCCCTCGTGCGCGCGAACTTCCGGGTCGGTGACCTGACCCGGCCCGCCGCGCCGCTGCCCGTGACGGCTCGCCGCTCCGATGCCGCCCGCCGCATGCAGGACGAGCACGGCGACGCCGTCCTGGTCTCCGACCATGGCCGCCTCGTCGGAATCGTGACGGCCACGGACCTCGTCCACTCACTCGCCGGCAGCTCGGGACCCGGCGACGAGGACCCGGACGAAGAGGGGTGATTCGGCATTTGACCAGGTCGTCGGGCATGCGCGCGACCGGCAGGCCGGTACGGTGGACGGCACAGGCAGACCCGCCTCGGCTCGGAACGCCGCCCTGCCGGCCCAGGTGGGCGTCCACCGAGCGCAGGAGGTGCTCGTGTCGACCGACCACGGTGCATCGGTTCCTGAGGCCCACCGGCCGGCTGACGCGCCGCGGGCCGACGGGCCGGGCAGCGCGGAAAGCGCTCGGGCCCGGTTGACCTTCCCGGACCTGCCGAGGCTGGAGCTGGACCAGCTGCTGGGTCAGCTCGTCGATCGCGCCCAGGAGGTGATGGCCACGCAGGGGCGGCTGCGCGGGCTGCTCCAGGCCAACCAGCTCATCATCACCGATCTGACGCTCCCAGTCGTGTTGCGGCGGATCGTCGAGGCGGCGCGGGAGCTCGTCGGCGCCCGGTACGCCGCGCTCGGCGTGATCTCCCCGGCGGGCGGCCTGTCCGAGTTCATCCACATCGGGATGCCGCCGGACGCCGTCGAACGGATCGGCAACCTCCCCGAGGGCAAGGGGCTCCTGGGTGCGCTCATCCAGGACCCTCGTCCCATCCGGCTGGTCCGTATCGCCGAGGATCCCCGCTCGTGTGGCTTCCCACCCGGACACCCGCCCATGAGCAGCTTCATCGGCGTGCCCATCCGGATCCGCGACGAGATCTTCGGCAACCTCTACCTCGCCGAGAGCACCCGGGGTGCGTTCAGCGCCGAGGACGAGGAGCTCACCACGGCGATCGCCGCCACGGCCGCGGTCGCCGTCGACAACGCCCGGCTCTACGCCTCCGCCCGCACCCGCGGTGAGTGGCTGCAGGCCTCCGCCGCGATCACCCGCAAGCTCCTGGCCTCCCCCGACGCGAGTACGAACAGCGAGCCCGTCCACCCGCTCCAGATGATCGCCGAGCGGAGCAGGGAGATCGCCGACGCGGACCTGGTGACCGTCGCCCTCCCTCCGGGTGACAGAGATGCGGTCGGCGAGCTGAGTGTCGACGTCGCCGTCGGAATCGGGGCGGAGCAGCTTGCCGGCCGGTCCCTCCCGGTAGACGGATCCCTCGAAGGGCAGGTGCTCCTCACCGGAGAACCGCTGCGTCTCTCCCGAGCCGACGGCGACACCCGCCTCGGGTCGGTCGCACCGGCCGTTCTGGACGTCGGCCCGATCATGGTCCTGCCACTGGTCGGTTCGCGGCGGGTCCAGGGCGTGCTCAGCGCCGCCCGGGTTCGGGGACGCACCGCGTTCACCGCCGACGACCTGGACATGGCCGGCAGCTTCGCCAACCAGGGAGCCGTCGCCATCGAGCTCGCCGAGGCCCGGGCCGAGCAGCAACGCGCTGCCATGCTCGACGAGCGCGACCGCATCGCCGCCGACCTGCACGACCACGTCATCCAGCGGCTCTTCGCCGCGGGCCTGTCCCTGCAGAGCGTGGCCATGGGGCTCGGGCCGGGGCCGATGACCGACCGCGTGCTCTGCACCGTGGCCGACCTCGACGCCACCATCGGGCAGATCCGCACCACGATCTTCCAGCTCCACGACATTCCGAGGACGGACCCTGCCGGTCTGCGGGCCCGGATACTCGCCGTGGCCGCCGAGGCCGCTCCGGCGCTGGGCTTCGACCCGGCCGTCCGCTTCACCGGCACGGTCGACGCCCTGCCCACCGACGTCACCGAGGACCTCGTCGCGGTGGTGCGCGAAGCGCTCACCAACGTGGCCCGCCACGCGCGCGCCCGCACCGCGGAGGTCGACCTCGTCGTCCGGCCCGACCGGCTGGTCCTCACCGTCCGCGACGACGGCACCGGCATGGTGCACGCCACCCGTCGCAGCGGGCTCGCGAACATGCAGAGACGAGCCGAGCGGCACGGAGGCAGCTTCGAGACCGGTGCGCGCGAGCCGAGCGGCACCGTGGTCATCTGGTCGATCCCGAACGGCTGAGGCGAGCACACGATCCCAGGCCCGATCGGGTCCGTTGGAGAATCGGCAGAGGCGTCCGGCCCTACCCCGGCGCGGTAACGGTCCGAGAAGCTCGACGGCGTGACCGGATCGGACCCGCGTGGCGCGGCCGCCGTCGCGGAGCTCGTGGAACTCGACCGCAGCGAATGCCTGAGGCTGCTGGCCCAGGTCGACGTCGGCCGGATCGTCTTCACCGAGGCCGCGATGCCTGCCGCGCTGCCCGTGCACTACCTCCTCGAGGGTGAGGAAGTCCTCTTCCGCACCGGAGGCGGGCGCTACTTCACGGCGGCCCGCCCGGCAGTCGTCGGTTTCCAGGTCGACAACCTCGACCCGGCGACGCGGACCGGGTGGAGCGTGCTGGGAGTCGGACAGGCATACGAGGTGGTCGACTCCGCACGGCTCGCCGTGATCACCGGCGGTGTGCCCGAGGGGTGGGCGTCCGGCCCCGCCGCACACGTCGTCGCCGTCCCCCTGCAGCGCCTCACGGGACACCGCCTCTGCCCACGACGCGCCGCCGCGGGCTGACGTCCGATGACCACGGTTCCCGGCGCACTCGGCCTCTCCCCGGCTCAGGTCGCCGACGTGCTGCGGGCGGCGGGGCGAGCGCCCTCGCTGCACAACTCCCAGCCGTGGCTCTTCCGTGTGACGGACGATGTCATCGAGCTGCACGCCGATCCGGACCGCCGGCTCCCCGCGACCGACCCGCACGACCGCGAACTGCGGCTCGCGTGTGGCGCCGCGTTGTTCAACCTCCGCATCGCCGTGCACGGCTTCGGCTTCCGCCCGCGGGTCACCGTCCTCCCCGACCACGATCGGCCAGGCCTCGTCGCCCTCGTACACCGTGGCGCTGCGGCTCCACCCTCGCCGGAACAGCTCCGTCTGCTCCGTGCGATCCCGCAACGGCGCAGCAACCGCCATCCGTACAGCGACGTGCGGGTCTCCGCGGCCGAGCAGCGGGAACTGTGCCGCGCCGCCGCCGAGGAGGGCGGGCGCCTGCACATCATCGAGCACCGCGGACAACGGGCGCAGATGCAGCGGATCGCGGCCGAGGCACACCGCATCCAACTGGCCGACCCCCTCGTCCAGGCCGAGACCGCACGATGGACGGGCGTCGCTCCGGACCGGTCGGACGGGGTGCCCCTACCGGCAGGCGGCCCACTCCCCGAACCGCAGGACCGATGGGTGCTGCGCGACTTCACGGCGGGTTCGGGCCAGGTGCGTGCGCCGGGCAAGGACTTCGAGCAGGAGCCACTCATCGCCGTTCTGACGACCAGCCTGCCCGGCCCGGCCGGGGACGTGCAGGCGGGACAGGCCCTTCAGCGTGTGCTGCTCACGGCGACCGCCGATGGTCTGGCCGTGTCGCTCCTGTCGCATGTGGTCGAGGTGCCGCAGGCGCGCGCGGAGCTGGGCCGGCTCGTGGGCGACAGCAGGCCGCCGCAGGCAGGGCTGCGGATCGGCCGCGGATGGCCCGTTCCGGCCACACGACGCAGGGACGTCGCCGATCTCCTCCTGACCTGATGGTCGTCCGGATCGGGGCCGAGAGGCCAGGTGCCCGGGGGCGGCGCTCCGTCGCTCCCCAACACGAGGCACAGCCCCCGGGCCTGCCGGAGGTGCGTGCGAGCCGTCCGTCACGGCTCACAGCGCGTCACGCATCCCGCGCCGTTCCGGCACGGACGCTGCCGCGGCCGGCCGTCGGCCGGCGGGTGCTGCGTTCCCTCCGACCCGTCGAGAATCGCCGGATCGGGCGGGAAACGAGCAGAGGCGAAAGTCCCTACTCATCAGGTGCAACTACCCGCTCGGCGCCGATCGTCAGCTGACGGGCTTCGACCTCGCATTCTCGACCAACCGCGCGAAACGCTCCGCATACGCTTCGACGTCGACCGGGTACCGGGCCGTCACGATCATTCCGTCGACCACCACCAGCGGCTCCTGCCACGAGGAACCGTGCTCGATCCGGCCGCCAGGACCGACGGCGGCACGCACCTCGTCCTCGGTGTACGTCCGGTAGGTGCGGTAGCGGCGCCCGACTCGATAGAACGTCCTGCGGAAGGCGTACTGCTCGATCGGCTTGATCAGCGTGGTCACGGTACGCCCGGCGAGCAGACTCTTTCCCGTTTTCTGGTTGCGTGCTCGCGCCGCGACGAGCACTCCGTGGCACACGGCGCCGATCGGTTTTCCGGCGGCGTCGAACGTGGCCACCTTCTCCTGCAGGAGCCGGCTGTCCAGATACTGCTTCATACCCGGCGGGTGGCCGCCCGGCAGATGCACCGCGTCGAACTGCGAAGCGTCGATCTCCGAGTACCGGATCGGCCGTCGGAAGTTCGGGGAAGCCGCCATGCGGTGGTATGTGGCGACCACCGCGGGCTCCGCCGGGAACGGGTTGCGCCAACCCGGACCGAGAAGATGTCGGTCGCATTCCGCCACAGCGCCGTGCTCGGTGGCGAGAAGCGAAACCGTGGGAAGCCGAAATCAACCGTTCTCGGCGAGCACGCCGAGCCCGAGCGCCACGAGCACGGTGCCCGTGGCGCGCTCCAGGACGCGCCGGACCTTCGCCCGGGAGAACAGCCCGCGGACCCGCCCCACCATCATCGCGACGAGCAGGAACCACGAGCCGTCGACGACCACCTGCACCAGGGCCAGCAGCAGTGTGCGGTGCACGATCCCGGGCCCGGCCGCGACGAACTGGGGATAGAACGCGAAGGTGAACACCGCGACCTTGGGATTGGCCAGGTTCGTCAGCAGGCCGGCGCCCGCGTCCCGCCAGCGGCCGCGCGACGCCCCGGCCTGCGGCAACTCGTCGACGACGTCCTTCCGGGCGGCACGCCAGGCCTGTATCCCGAGGTACACGAGCACGCAGGCACCGGCGATCTTCAGCCCCAGGAACGCCGCCTCGCTGACCGCCACCAGGGCCGCCGTACCCACCGCCGTGGCGAACGCCCAGGCGAACAACCCCAGCTCCACGCCTGCGATCACCGGGACCGCCGCTGCGGGGCCGTGTAGCGCGCTGCGGCGGACGACCAGCGCGGTCGTCGCACCGGGCACCATCGCGCCGACGACGACCGCCAGCAGGAAACCACCCATCAACGACAAGCTCATGCGTCCCCCGGATCTGTTCGACTCGAATCCGGCTGATCAACTCGGCGACATCGTGGGCTGATCACATTCGAAGGTGATCACCGGAGATGCTCAGTGTACGCACAGCACTTATCGAGAAGCGATCACAATTCGTCCGGCCAATCCCACTCGTCACCCATCGGCATCTCATGTCTCTTTTCGGCCGACGGTTGTCGGATCAGGGCACTCATCGCGACGAGGCGGTCAATTACGAGGCCCGCGCAGATTTCTGGGCCAGCAACCACCGCAGCGAGCGGTCGTCGGCGGCCTCGTACTCGTGCGGGAGCAGGTACACGGAGGCCCGCCCGTCGCTCACCCGGACGATGTCGCCACGGGTCCCGGGCGCCGCAGGCTGGCCCAGCGGGTTCTGCAGCAACCGCGTCGCCACCAGGTGTTGCACCATCGCCTCCACACATCGCGTTGCGTCCTGCCGTGGACGCCATCGATCCATCGGCACCGCCTCGCCCGGCGTTGCATCAGTGTGATCATGGTTGCCGCGTCGGTCACATATCGGCATCAACGCTTGCACACCGGCGGACGAAAGGGATGTCCGCGCGTCAGGCGCGATCGTCGGCAAGGCGGGCAAGGCCGTCGAGAAGCCACTGCAGCACCTGCTCGAAGGAGTTCGGCGGCTGCTGGAAGCGACCGGGGTCGTTGGCCCACGCGATGAAGTGCGGGTAGCGACCCTCGGCCGTGATCCGCTCCAGGTAGGGACGAGCGGCGGCGCCCAGCTGCTCGTCGGTGAGCAGGCCGACGCGCTCGCGCATGGCCCGTTCCTCGAGCAGCGCGAGCCCGGACGCCAGCGCCTGGCCGAGCACCGTGTCGATGAATCCCATGCGGGTCGCAGCGTCCAGGCGAAGCCCGGCGAGCCCGGCGAGCGCCGCGTCGTACGTGGCGAGGGCGTGCGGTCCGAGAGGCGGACGACTGAAGGCGAGCCGGGCGAACCAGGGGTGCCGCCGCACGGCGTCCCACGTCGAGCACCCCAGCCCATGCAGGCACTCCCGCCAGTCGCCGGCCGGAGGCACGTCGATCTCGCCGTACACCTCGTCGACCATGAGGTCGACCAGCCCGTCCTTGCTGCCGACGTACCGGTAGAGGGCCATCGGACTGCGCACGCCGAGGCGGGCCGCGACCGCGCGCATCGTGACGTCGCCTCGCAGCTCGGCGTCCGCGACGGCGATCGCGGCCGCCACGACCTTCTCGCGACTGAGCTGCTCCGTGGCACGCGGCGGCGGGGGCTCGTCGAACCAGACCAGCCCGCCCGGCACCTGACTCGGATCGGTCGACGAGGACATTGCCGGGATCCTAGCTGTCGTGTACTAAGTACACCGTGAATGTACAAAGTACACGGGTGCTGGTCGCCGGAGGCGGGCTCGTCGGATTGACGACAGCCCTCGTACTGCGCCACCACGGCGTCGAGGTGACGCTCGTGGAGAAGCGGGCGACCACGTCGCCGCAGCCCAAGGCCCGCCGGTTCCATAGGCGAACGATGGAGGTGTTCCGCGAGCTCGGGATCGCCGGCCTCGTGCACGAGGCCGCCCGCGACCTGGCCGAACACCACCACATGGCCGCGGGGCGAACGCTCGCGGAGGCCGAGCAGCTGCCGCTCTGGCTACCGTCCGCTCCCGACGGGACGTATCTGGAGCCCGGTCCCGAGCTGCCCTGCCTCGTGGCCCAGGACGTCCTGGAGCCCGTGCTGCGTAGCGCGGCGGCCGAGGCCGGCGCCGACGTCCGGTTCAGCACGGAGCTGACCGGCTTCACCTCCGGGCCGGACGGTGTGGTCGCCGAGCTCCACGACCGGGCGAGCGGGCGGCACGAGCAGCTGCATGTGCCGTTCCTCGTCGCGGCGGACGGCGCACACAGCCCGGTACGGACCGCGCTCGGGATCGGCCGCTCCGGACGTGGGGCGATCGGCGGCCCCGCCGTGAACGTCTACTTCCGCGCGGACCTCGCCGAAGTCGTGCACGGCCGGGAGTTCAATCTCTGCCAGATCGAGCACCCGGACGCTCCCGGCGCTCTCGCCTCCATCGACGGTCGTTCCCGCTGGGTGTTCATGGCAGGCGGCGGGACCGAGCGGGACTGGGCGGCCCTGCTCCGGACCGCGCTCGGCGTGCCCGCGCCCGATCTCGAGGTTCTGAGCGTGCTGGCCTGGCAGCCGGAGATGCTCGTCGCCGACCGGTTCTCTGCCGGGCGGGTGCACCTGGCGGGCGACGCCGCGCACGTCATGCCACCGTTCGCAGCGACCGGCGCCAACACCGGCATCGCCGACGCACACAACCTGGGCTGGAAGCTCGCGGCCGTGCTGACCGGTGCCGCGGCACCGGATCTCCTCGACAGCTACGACGCCGAGCGGCGGCCCGCCGGCTGGTTCGCCGCGGACCAGTCGAGCAGGCGTTCGGCAGACCTGCGGTCGGCGGCCACGGCCGACGAAGCCCTCGCGCACCCGTTCGTGCTGGCCGCCGGCGGGTTCCAGTACCCGTCCGGCGCCCTGGTGGGCGGCCCCGACGAAGGCGGCGAGATCGAACCCGTCGACGTGTTCGCACCCGCGGGCCGCGTGGGCACACGGGTACCGCACGAATGGCTCGACGAGGCCCACACGCGCTCCACCCTCGACCTGGCCGGTCCCGGATGGGCGCTCGTCGTGAACGACGACCCGGCCGGCTGGGAGCACGGCGCCGCGTCCGCACCGCTGCCCCTGCCGGTACACCGGCTGGCGGCCGGGTTCCTCCCTGAGGGCTGCGCGCTGTTGCTGCGCCCCGATCAGGTCGTCGGGTGGCGCGGCACCGATCCCACGGCACCCGCCGACGTGCTGCGCAGGCTTCTGACGGGCGCCGCTAAGTGCCTCCGCACGAGCGCCGCGGCGGTCCGGACCTAGCGGACGACAGCGCCCACTCGTCCGGCCGTCAGGTGGCCGACAGGCTGGTGGGACCGCTCGCGAGCACGGCCGCGGCCAGTGCTTTCGCGGCCGGCCGCTGCTCCGTGCGGGGGTTGGTGAGCAAGACGAGATCGATGTAGCCGAGCTCGGGAAGGCGATGCTGCGGGCCGAGCGACGTCAGCTGCACCGGGACGAGGCTGCTCGCCAGCGCGGAGATCCCGATGCCGGCAGCGACGGCGGCGATCAGGCCGTTGACGCCCCGGCAGATACACGCGCTGCGGTAGGCCGTGTTGGTGCGCTCCAGCGCGTTCTGCATCGCCGAGCGACTGAGGCTCGGCATCGGGTAGACGACGAGCGGGAGCGGCTTGTCGAAGTCGAGCCTGGTGGAGCCGTTGCCCACCCACACCAGGCGGTCACGGCGCACGAGTTGGCCGCGGTGTTCTCCGCGGGGCCGCTTGCCCACGAACAGGTCGAGCCGGTCGTTCTCCAGCCTCCGGTGCAGGCTGCCGCTCTGGTCGACGGTGAGGTCGAAATCGACCAGGGGGTGGTCACGACGGAAGTCGCGCAGGATCTGCGGCAGCCGGGTGAGCGCGAGGTCGTCGGACATGCCGATGCGCAGCCTGCCGTGCGGGCGTTCGCCGTTGAAATAGGCGGCCGCCTGCTCGTGCACGGCGAGGATCGAGCCGGCGAACCCGATCATGGCCTCGCCGTCCGTGGTGATCGTGACCGAGTGCGTGTCGCGCTGCACGAGCACCCGGCCGGTGGCCTCCTCGAGCTTGCGGATGTGCTGGCTCACGGTGGGCTGGCGGATACCGAGGCGGGCCGCCGCCTGCGTGAAGCTGCGGGTCTGGGCGACGGCGAGGAAGGTCTGGAGCTGGATCGGGTCGTACGTGATGGCCATAACGCCCCGCAATAACAGTAAGTCGGCTGATCGACGTTCACAATATCCCGTTCTCCTTCCAGACTGGAGGTGATCTTTCGACGCTATGAAGGGCTCTCTGTGACAACGGCTACGGCCGAAATACCCGCAAGCACCACCGCTACGACGCACCGCAGGGGCACATTCGCCGCGCTCCGCGTGCACAACTACCGGATCTACGTCGCCGGTCACGGCGTCGCCAGCACAGGCACGTGGATGCAGAGCATCGCACTCGACTGGCTGGTACTGGAGCTGACGGGCAGCTCCGCAGCCGTCGGCGTCACGATGGCGATGCAGTTCCTGCCGATGCTGCTGTTCGGCGTGCACGGCGGCATGCTCGCGGATCGCTTCCCGAAACGAACGATCCTCATCATCACCCAGTCCCTCAACGGCACGCTGAGCGGAAGCCTCGCCGTCCTGACGCTCACGGGGCACGTACGCGTCGAATACGTGTACGCGTTCGCACTCGCCCAGGGCCTGGTGATGGTCGTCGACAACCCGACGCGCCAGGTGTTCGTCAACGAGCTGGTGCCGGCGCCGTACGTGCGCAACGCGATCGCACTCAACTCGGCGGTGTTCCAGACCTCCCGGCTGATCGGGCCCGCCGTCTCCGGTGTGCTGATCGGCACGGTGGGCACGGGATGGGCGTTCGCCGCGAACTCGGCGTCCTACGTCGCACCCGTGATCGGACTGGCGCTGATCCGCTCGGCCGAGCTCACGCGCGCTCCCGCAGCGCTTCGGACACCGCGACAGCTCCGGATGGCTCTGAGCTACGTGCGGGCGCGTCCGCACATCGTCTGGACGATCTTCCTCGTCGGCGTGATCGGGACCTTCGGCCTGAACTTCCCGGTGGTGCTGACCGCGATGGCCGACCAGACGTTCCGCGGGGGCGCCGACCTCTACGGCCTGTTCAACGCCGTGCTCGCGGTCGGCTCGGTTGCCGGTGCGCTCATCGCGGGCGGGCGCACCGACACGCGGCTGCGCACGCTGGTCCTGGGGGCGGTGGGGTTCGGTCTCGCGCAGACCGCCGCCGCGCTGGCCCCCGGGGTCCCGACCTTCCTCGCCGCGCTCGTGGCCCTGGGGATGGTCAATCTGATCTTCCAGGCGATGGCCAACTCCTCGGTGCAGTCGTGGGTGGACCCACAGGTACGAGGCCGGGTGATGGGGCTCTACATGCTGGTGTTCGTCGGCGGCACGCCGCTGGGTGGCCCGATGATCGGGTGGATCACCACGGCCTACGGACCACGGGTCGCCATGGCGTTCTGTGGAATCGTCCCGGCCCTCGCCGCGGTGGCCGTGGGGCTCGTGCTGTGGCTGAAGGCACGCGGGCGGCTCACGCAGCGCGGTCCGGTGGCGCAGGCCACCGCGGGGTGATCGAGGGCCGGCCGGGGCTACACCCGTGGTGGTACTCACGGGTCCTCCGCCGAGAGGACGCGCTGATCGCCGGCCCGGTCCTAGCGTCGCTGCCATGAACGGTGACGGGCAGCCGATCACGCTCGACGAGCGAGGGCCCGCGGGTGAGCGGGCCCCGCTCGGCGTCGGGAGCGGGGCGCGGAGCATCGAGCGCGCCGCGTACCTCGTCGCCGCGCTGCTCGTCGCGAGTGGGCTCGCCCACCTGGGCGTGCTGGTCGCCACCGGCAGCCCCTGGCTGGGGCCGGTGTCCCTGCGCAAGGCCCTGACGTTCGGGCTGTCGTTCGGACTGACGCTGGCCGCGGTCACCCGGGTGACGTCGCCCCTGGCGCTGCGGCCGGCGCTCCGGACGGTGCTGCTCGGAACGTTCACCGCGGTGAGCGTGCTGGAGACGGCGCTGGTCACGATGCAGGCCTGGCGCGGTGTCCCCTCCCACCTCAACTTCGCGACCGGATTCGACACCGCGGTCTCGATGACCCTCGCCGCAGGCGGCGGGCTGATCATCGTGACGGTGCTGGGGTTCGCCGCGGGCGCGGTGGGGGGCGCCCGCGGTCTTCCCCCGAGCATGCGCCTGGCCGTGCGCTCGGGGTTCACCCTGCTGGTCGTCGGCCTGGCCGTCGGAGGCGTGATGATCGGCTCGGGCGTCTCCGAGGCGCGTACGGGCAACGCGCAGCTCGCCTACAGCGCGATCAGCACGCTCAAGCCGGTGCACGGCGTGGCTCTGCACGCGATCCTGGTGCTGCCCGCGCTGGCATGGGCGCTCGGACGCACGAGCTGGAGCGAACGGCGTCGCGTGCGGGCGGTCGCCGCGGCCGCCGTCGCTTACGCGACAATGGTCGTCGTCGTGGCGATTTTCACCGGTTTGTAAGGAAATTGCGTCGCCGCCGGATCGGCCGCATTTCTCCCTGTGCCTGATCAGGCCCGCACAATTCCGGGCCGTTGTCAGCGCGACGGGACCGTGCTAGCTTCCTTTCCTACCGAACAGTCGGAAATACGGCGGCACTCCTTCACCTCACACGGGCTCGTCGACGCGGCGGGCCCGCGGATTGCCACGCCCGCTCCCAGCGTCGCCGTCGGCCGCGCGGCTCGAGCCATCGGAAGGTTTCTGATGACATCCACCTTCGACTACATCATCGTCGGCGCAGGATCAGCGGGATGCGTTCTCGCATCCCGGCTCTCCGAGCAGGACGACGTCAACGTCCTCCTGCTCGAGAACGGCTCATACGACGTCCTGCCCGAGATTCGGACACCCCCGATGTGGCCGACACTCCTGGGCAGCGAAATCGACTACTCGTACCGGACGACACCACAAGCCGAGATGGATGGAGCCCGGCACCACTGGCCGCGCGGAAAAACAGTCGGCGGTAGCGGGTCGATCAACGGAATGGTCTATCTGCGCGGACATCGCAACGACTTCGATGCGTGGTCCAGGGCAGGCGCTTCGGGCTGGGAGTTCGACAACCTGCTCCCCTACTTCCGGCGAGCGGAATCGGTGCCCACGGGCAATCCATGCTTTCGCGGCACGGACGGGCCCATGCGACCGGCGCCGGCGCAGGAGCCGAACCCGGTGTCGGGGGCCTTCGTCGACGCGGCCGTCCGCCTCGGGCACCCGCTCACCACCGACTTCAACGCCGACGACCAGGAGGGAGTGGGGTGGCACGACCTCTCGATCACGCAAGGTCAGCGGCAGAGCACGGCCGCCGCCTACCTGACCCCCGCCGTACTGGGACGACGGAACCTGACCGTACTCACCGAGGCGCGAGCGATGACCTTGCTGCTCCGCGGTGCCCGTTGCGAGGGGGTGCTGGTGCGCCACGGCGGTGAGGCCACGGAGATGAGGGCCGATCGCGAGGTCATCGTCTCGTGCGGCACCGTCGACTCTCCACGCCTGCTGCTGCTGTCAGGGATCGGGCCGGGGACGGAACTGCTCGACGTCGGCATCGACGTGGTGCAGGACCTTCCGGGCGTCGGCCGGAACCTGCACGACCATCCTCTGACGTCCGTGATCTACGAGGGGAAGAAAGAGATTCCACCCGGAAGGGAAAACCTCGCCGAGTCCTCGCTGCTGTGGCGCAGCGACGCGGCACTTGCCGGGCCCGACATGCAGATCATGTGCATCCATGTTCCGTTCCATGTGGCGGCCCTGCAGGTACCGCCGAACTCCTTCACCCTGGCTGTCGCAGCGGTACCGGACAGCCGTGGCACAATCCGGCTCCAGAACGCCGAACCGGATTCGCCACCGCTCATCGATCCGCAGTATCTGAGCGAACCTCGCGATATCGACCGCCTCGTCCACGGGGTGGAGGTGGCGCGCACGATCGTCGCCGACAGCGCATTCGACGACTGGCGCGGCCCCGAGGTGCACCCTGGGCGCTCGGTGACGGGCGTCGAGGACATCGAGGCCTTCGTGCGCCGCGGAACAGGCAGCTACTTCCATCCCGTCGGAACGTGCGCGATGGGCACCGGGGACGAGGCCGTGGTCGACCCGGACATGCGGGTGCGGGGCGTGGAGAACCTGAGGGTGATCGACGCGTCCGTCATGCCCCGAATCGTCTGCGTGAACACGAACGCCGCGACGATCATGATCGCGGAACGGGGCGCCGAGCTGGTCAGAGAAGGAGACTGACGAATGCCGTCGGCATGGTCGCGTCCGCCACACCGCAGATCGCAGAACCTGCCCCGAAGCGGTGGAATAACATGTCTCTTGTCGCGACTTGTCGTGGGCGGTTGGCAGGTCGCAAGAGAGAGTTGGTCATGGCTGCAGTGGGCAGGCCCCGACAGTTCGACCCCGAGCGTGCGCTCGACGCCGCGCTGGAGGTCTTCTGGCGGCACGGTTACGAGGGCACGAGCCTCACCGACCTCACCATGGCCATGGGCATCAACCGCCCAGCCCTGTACTCCGCGTTCGGCAGCAAGAAGGAGCTCTTCTTCCGGGCGCTGGACCGCTACTACGCCGTCGACGCCGTCCACACCTTCCAGGCGCTGGAGGCGCCGACCGCACAGGAGGTCACGAGGCAGTACCTCCTGCGCAGCGTCGAACAGCTCACCGATCCCGAGCGCCCGATGGGATGCTTCGTCCTCCAAGGCGCCTTCGTGTGCGGGCCGGAGAACCGCGACGTCGCCGACCACATGGTGGGGCTGCGCGTCGCGGCGGAACGCGCCCTTCGAGAACGGTACGAACAGGCCCAGGCCGAGGGAGAGCTCCCTCCGGACGAAGATCCGGCGTCGCTCGCCCGCTACATCAGCGTCGTACGGCACGGCCTCGCCGTGCTCGCCTGTGGCGGTGTGCCGCGCACGGAGCTGGAGGATTCCGCACACCGGGCCCTCGACGGCCTCTCCCTGCGTATGGCCGCTTGGAGCGCCTGACTTCTGCACTGCTCACGAAGTCAATTTCCGACCGAGCAGTAGGAATCTAGATCACAACCCGTGGTGTGTGGGCGGTCATGCCGCAATACTCAGCATGTCTCGATCCGGCCGCCGACGCCCCGAGGACATCCGTTCCCGTGCAGCGTCTCGAAAAGCCGTTCAGAACACCGGCCTGCACGAGGTGCGCGAACCCGCAGAAACGGACCTTACGATGGAAATGCCGAGATGGACCGACAGCTCGACACCCTCACACACCGGTTGCTGCATCCCCGTGTCCGACGACTCTCACGGGAGGTGTCCCGCACCGGCCTCGACCTGACGCCCACCGCGCACCAGCTGGAGTTCTCCGACGCAGGCATCACGTTCTGGGAGAGCGGCACGGGCGAGCCGCTGCTGCTGGTGCACGGAGGCCTGTGCGCCGACTGGTTCCTGCCGGTCGCCCGGGAGCTGCGGGGATACCGCGTGGTCCGCACGCATCGCGCGGGCTACGGTCGCAGCCGCAATTTGACCGGATCACTCACAGTGCTCGACCACGCACGCCACTGCGCCGAGGCGTTGCGATCGCTGCGCATCGAACGGGCGCACGTGGTGGGACATTCCAGTGGCGCCAGCGTCGCCCTGCAGATGGCAGTCACGCACCCGCAGCTGGTCCGGTCGTTGGTGCTGATCGAGCCGGCCCGCCCGCACGCTCCGGACGAGCCACCTGTTCCGGCGATGCCCCGCGCGATGAACGCGGTGGCCGGCGGACGGTTCGACGACGGGTTCGACCTTTTCCTGCGGGCGACGTGCGGGCCCGGCTACCGCGAGGCCTTCGTGCAGCAACTGGGCGTGGACGGGCTCGCGGAAGCGATCGGCAGCAGCGCGTACTTCTTCGGCCACGACCTCCCGGCGCTCACCGAGTGGACATTCGGGGTGCGGGAGATCGCGTCTGTCCGGCAACCGGTCCTCCTCGTCGACGGAGCCGAGAGCGTGTACTTCACCACGTCGTACTCACAACGCAATCGCGCACTCGCCTGCGAGCTCCCGAATGCCGATCAGGTGTGCGTCCCGGGCGTCACGCATGCAATGCCGTTGCAGGATCCGGTTGCGGTCGCACGGACGATCGAGGGGTTCGTCCGCCGCTATCCGTTCACTGGCGGTCACACTGCTCGACGGTGAACGGCGATCTGTTTCCCACTGTGGAAATGGGCCACCGTCGGCACATTCACGATCGAGACCGGGTCACCTCGGGTCTCGAAGCACGCCTGTGATGCCGACCGGCCCCGGGGCCGGGGCCGGTCGGCCGCCGGTTGAGCCCGACCTACTGACCGACCGCGAACGGGTTGGCCACGGCCGGCGCCGACTTGCGCTTCTCCGCAGGGGCTTCCTTCTCCGCAGGGGCTTCCTCCGCCGCGGCCGACGGAGCCGCGTTCCGCTGCTCGTAGGCTTCGAGCACGGAGTTGGGGATTCGTCCGCGGTCGGAGATTTCGTGGCCGTTCTGCCGGGCCCACTCCCGAACCGCTGCCGTGTGCTCGCGGTCGCTCGCAACCGCGCTCACGGCTCGGCCGGCGGATCGGGTGGAGGTGGGGCGCTGACGGCCACCGCTACGCCGGGCTGCAGCGACGAACGACGCCAAGGAGTCGCGAAGCTTGGCCGCGTTCTCGCCCGACAGGTCGATCTCGTACTGGCGCCCTGCGAGAGCGAAGGTCACCGTCTCGTCGGCTTCGGAACCATCCAGGTCGTCGACAAGCCGGGTTTCAACGTGCTGCGCCACGGTCACTTCCGTTCGGTTAGATCTGTCCAGACCGGCCGATACTCTCCGGAAAACGCCGAGAACGTCAAGTTGGCATAGCGACACCCGGTACGCGCCCTGCGGCAGCACACGGAGCAACGGCAACTCCACCAGCCCAAAGCCGCCGATCATGCACTACGGCGGAGGTGTGGACGTGACGAACTGGATGCTCGCGGCGGAGTGCGTTCGCACAGGTCAGACGGCCTGAGGAACGGCCTCGTGGTACCGGTGACACAATTGCGGCCCACCCAATCCGGACGAACGTCGGTGCACGAACCCGGCGTCGAGGTGTGACGGAGGCCGCCGACACTACAGGGTGCCGCGCCGGCACAAGATGACGGTGGATGTTGCAGACGGGATTCGTGAACCCGTGCGCATCCGATGATAGCCGCCCGGCCCGTTCTCGGACTAACGGTGGCCCATGCGGGCTATCGGCAGCACTGATAGTCCGAGAATATGGAGCACCCTCCTCCGCGGGGGCTCCTCAGAGCTCTCAGCGCGAGCTGATCCCGCGCTTGGCGAACACCTTCCGTAGGTGCCACTCGACCGTCCGGGGACTCAGGAACAGCCCCGCGTCGATCTCATGGTTCGTGCGGCCCTCCCGGGCCGGCCGGGCGACCTGCGCCTCCTGGGCGGTCAGCTCGTCGCGCGCCTCGGGACTGCCCGCGGGCACGGGCTCACAGCAGGCCGGCAACTCCCGGCGGGCACGCTCGGCGAACGCGACCGCGCCCCATCTCACGGAAAGCGTCGTGTGCATCGCTGAGGTGCTCGCGCGCAGCGCTGCGCCGGCCCTCCCGGCGCAGCCACGGCGGCAGGGCCGTTGCGCAGCCCTCGGTGAACCATGTCGTCAGGCCGTCCAGGAGCAGGCCAGCCGGGCGCCCCGGAGCCTGCGGTGCAAGCTGTGCTCCGTCGCGCAGCCCGAACGCGATGCGCAGCGCATCCTGCTGCGGACCGGGTAGACCCTCCAGCCGACCCACCATCGACGTGCAGAGCCGTTGCAGGCCGGCGTACGGGAGGTCCGCCTTCAAATCGACGCCCACGACACGCGCAAACGCGACATCCCGACGCCTGCTCGCTGACGACATCGAGCAACGCGGTCTTCGCTCGCGGCGCCGGCCGCGCAACCCGGATCCGGGTGAGCCGATGCGCCTCACCATGCCCGATGGTAGGAGCGGGGGCTGCCCCGCCGGGCAACCGGACGCTCGCGACTACGAGACGCGCACGCCTGCTATGCCGGTCCTCGTAGATCGTGCTGCATCGATCTAGCAGCGTGGGTTTTCGGCGACCCGTCTGACAGTGCTTTGATTCCCGATTTCCTCGGTGTTACCGGGAATTCGTCGTGACTTCAGTTCCAACTCCGGGGCCGCCGCATCGATGTCGCCGAGATCGAATCCGCGCACCGGCACGTACCGGACGTCACCGCGGTCGCGGTCGACACGGTCGAGCCGGCACCGGGCATCGGGGAACTCGTGGACCATTACCGTGTGTACGCAGGCACTACCCCGCCCGGACCCACCGAAATTACCTCCAGTCTGCGCGAACGGGTCCCGTCATACATGATCCCCACATGGCTCGACCATGTCACCGCCATTCCGATGGCCCCACACAACAAGGTCGGCCGACGCGCCCTGCCCACACCCGTCGACCGGCTCGGCACCACCGCGCACCTCGGCCCGAGCCGATCCCGACCCCGGACGTCACACTCGCCCCCGGTCAGATGGACCCGGCCCCAAGGACCCCTCTGACCTGCTGGTCCACCTCGTCGCAACGGTCTGCACGATCGTGGCGCGACAGGTGCCCGAGCACGGCTTCGACCGGTCGGCGCTCGGACTCGACCGCTCGAACGCCCTGGGGACCACGCTCGCCGTCCTCACCGCCCCCAGGGCTCGCGGGACTGGTGTTCCTACTGGTACCTCTGATGAAACAGCTCATTCACGGTTGACGATGATCCTCGTATCCGGAACCGGGCGGACCTATCACCGCTTTCCGACGAGGGGAATCTCGAGAGTTTCGAGACCGCCCGTTCACCCTGTTGGTCTCACTACTAGCACTAGTGCCGTCTTCACCCGTCGGCAAATCGAAATGAATTCTGGGTACATGCCAGAGCTGAGATCCTGCTCGATGCCACAAACAACTCCTCCCATGGACCGCGAATCCGACGAGGCGTCCGTGGCCGACCATCTGCTCAGCTCGCTCGAACGACTCGTGAAGCGGCATCGAACCCTCTCATTGGGCGGTGGGGAAACCGCCGAACTGCACAGTGGGCTCCACGCCGAGCTCATCTCCGCCGAAGTGACGCACGAACTCGAACTGACCCGCAGAGCGCTGCATCGCCGGCTCCACCCGGCGCGCTGACTCCACGCCGGGCCACATCGGCACGCCCGAGTTCCACCGTCCGGCCCCGGAACGGAAGAAAGGCATCTCTGTCCAGTTCCGGCGCGGTCACCGCGATCGGGATCGGCATGCTCCCGGCGGCCCGTCTCGACGACGGGCCGCCGCTCGTGCTGTTCGCCGACGGAGGCCGAGTTCATGCGCACGAGGCGTGTGACCGACCGAGGAGCGCAGTGCCGGAACGTAGTGGCCACCTGGGCAACTCACGTCGTGCCGTTCACGCTGAGCGTGGCTGCACCCGACCAGGGCGCGGCCGCGCCGGGGCAGCCCCCGACACCCTGGCCCGGCCCGCCAGGGTATTCACCAGGGACAACTCCGGGGTGGGAAAGCCGCCGCGGGCACCATTGTGGGACCCGCAGGCCGGCGGGCTCGAGTGACGAGTCGAGAACCAGGACACGAGCCGTCTGGAAACAGGAGAACAGGATGCGTCGTGGCAATGTCGTGGCCGCGAAGGGCGACTTCGTCGTGCCGCCGGCCCATCGCGGGGCTCTCCCCCGCGACACGGACGAGCCGGGGCGCCGAGCGTGAATCCCGAAGCACGACAGCGTCACGAACTGGGCGCCTTCCTCAAGGCACGCCGCCGGCAACTCGTGCGCACACAACTGGGCCTGCCCCCGGTCGTGGGGAAGACCGCGTCCGGCGTACGCCGTGAGGAGATCTCCTATCTCTCCGGCGTGAGTGTCACGTGGTACACGTGGCTGGAACAGGGCCGCGAGATCAAGCCGTCCCGGCAGGTGCTGGATGCGCTCGCCCGCACCCTGCGCCTGTCGGTCACCGAACACAACTACATCCTGTCGCTGGCCGGCTACTCCGCCCCGCAACCCGTGCCCGAGCCGGATTCCCAGGCGGCCCCCGCACCCGTGCAGCGGCTGCTCGAAGCACTCGGCGGATTTCCCGCCTATGCCATATCTCCGGACTGGGCGATTTCGGCCTGGAACGCGGCATTCACGGCCCTGTACAAGGACCTGTCGCGCATCCCGATCGCGGACCGGAACCTGCTGTGGCTGATCTTCACCGATCCCGACGTACGCGAGATGACCCCGGACTGGGAGCGCGTGAGCCGCAGCCACCTCGCCCAGTTCCGCGCCGAGGCCGGACCTCGGTTGGGCCACCCGTCGTGCGCACGGCTGGTGAAGCGACTAATGGAGGCGAGTGAAGAGTTTCGCGCCGGCTGGGAGAACCACGACATCGAAGGGTTCTCCTCGCGGGAACGGCTCCTTCGCCATCCGGTGGTGGGCGACCTCCATCTGGAGCAGCACCGTCTCGCACCGTCGGACCACCCGCATGTGCGCCTGCTGATCTACACGCCGGTGCTGACCACCGACGCTCCCGAGCGGCTGCGGCGCCTGCTCGCCATGAACATCCCGAATCTGCAGTCCATCCATTCGGCGGCCGAAAGAACCGATGACCGACAACAAGAGTGAGATGGACGGATTCCCGCGCATGTGGGGATCTCCACACCCGCGGCGGTTACGAGGGGTACCGCCGCGCAGGCTCGGCCACACACAGCCGCCGACGGCCACGCGGTTCGAGGCCGTCGGCGACGGGCTGACCTTCGCCACCGAGCCGTCAGCGAAGGCACCGAGACCACCGGCCTGTCGCTACAGCGCCAGTGCCCGGCGCAGTACCGCGACCTCCTCGGCGCGCTCGCGCTGAACGATCGCCGCCTGCTCCACCAAAGCGGAGCCGTGGAACGTGCCCGGGAAGAGGTGCAGCTCGACCGTGATCCCTGCGGAGAGCAGCGCCAGCGCGTAGGCGATCCCCTCGTCACGCAACGGGTCGAAGTGCATCACCGAGACGTACGCAGGCGGCAGTCCGGCCAGGTCGGTGGCGCGCGCCGGTGCGGCGTAGGGCGGTACGTCGGCGCTGCCCGCCACGCCGGCACCGAGGTAGGAGTCCCAGCTCACCACCGCGTTGGGCCGGTTCCAGACCGGCGTGTCGGTGTAGGCGACCATGCTCGGGGTCGACAGCCGGTCGTCGACCTCGGGAATGGCGAGGAACTGGAACGCGATGTCGGGCCCTCCGCGGTCGCGCGCCAGCAGAGCCAGACCGGCGCACAGTCCACCACCGGCGCTCACTCCGTGGATCGCGATCCGCTGGGCATCGACGCCCAGCTCGGCGGCGTTCTTCGCCGTCCAGACCAGCCCGGCATAGACGTCCTCGATCGGGCCCGGGTACGGGGTCTCCGGCGCGAGCCGGTAGTCGACCGACACCACGACGACACCCAACTCGCGAGCGAGCTCGAGGTTGCGCGCGTGGTCGATCTCCAGGTCACCGATGATGAACCCACCGCCGTGGACGTGGTAGATCGCCGCCGGGGCCGCCTGCCGCTCGGGGCGGTAGATCCGCAGGGTCACGTCGGGGTCGCCGTCGCGGCCGGGGACGGCCCGGTCCTCCACCTGCACGCCCGTCGCGTCGGGCGCGGGAAGCTCGGCCCGGAGCTCGGCGCCGCGAGCGCGGGCGGCGGGCAGATCGTTGACGTCGAGAACGGGCAACATCGAGATGGCGGCGGCGAGCTCGGGATCGAAGGCGTACGTCATGCGAGGATTCCTCCAGATCGATCACGTTACGACCCGATCATGCGCGCTCCCGTCACCACCGGCATCCGCCACACGCCGGAAATATCATTCATGACTACGCGAAGTCACTCGGGCACCGCGGTGAAGAACTCGTAGCTGTGGCCGTCGGGATCGCCCACGTAGACGCCCCGGCCGCCGCAGAGCCGGTTGATCCGCCGGTCCCACCCGCCTTCGGGCCCGGATCCGAACGGGATCTGCGGACGGTCGTGAAGGCGCTTCAGCAGTGCGTCGAAGGTGGCGTCGTCGACGAGGAACCCGAAGTGGCCTGCCGCCACCGGCCCACGGTCGTCGAAGTCCAGTGTCAGGTCGGCGCTGACCTGAACCGGGGTGAACGGGCCGGCCGGCGTGCCGACGGCCAGGCCGAGCAGGTCGGCGAAGAACCGTGCGGCCAGCTCCTTGTCACTGGCGCGGACGACGGTGTGGTTCAGGATGATCGTCACGGTTTCCTCTCGGCACATCGTGTGCGTATCGCATACATATTAGATGCGACACGCATACGTTGGCTACGGTGTGATCATGACGAGCGCGGAGGGAGGGCCGGCGCTGTTCCGGCTCGTGAGGTTCTGGTCTCGACGATGGGTTCGCGGGGTCGCTGCGGGAGCGGGGGACACCGCGCAGCACGTACTCACCGTCGAGGCCGTCATCGCCTGCGCGCGCGGTGCAGGCAACCCGGACGGTGCCACGGTCGGTGACGTCGCCCGCCGGCTCGGCCTCGATCAGTCGGGAGCGAGCCGGATGGTGGCAGCCGCGGCGGCCGCCGGGTACGTCGAGCGCTCGCGGGCAGCGGCCGACGGCCGACGGAGCGTCCTCCGTCTCACCCCCGCGGGCCGCGCCCTGATCTACTCCTCGCACCGCTGGCAACGCGCCACGTTCGCCGAGCTCACCGCCACCTGGGACGAGAGAGACCGCGCGCAGTTCGCCGGCTATCTGCAGCGACTGGCGTCGGAGGTCGAAGCCTGAGCACGGGCTGACCCGCGGCCGGGTGGGCGATCACTGCCGCTCGTCGCGAGGAGGACGTCTGTCACGTCGGCCGATGCCGGAAGCCGAGGCCTCGCCACTGTGCAGGAGCGGGGATCGGGCCAGCACCGCCGTGGACGCGGCGATGACCAGGGCTCCGGCGACGGCGAGGACGAGCCAGCCGCCGGTGCGCACGCGCTCACCGAACACGACCACCCCGAAGGCCATGGCGACAACAGGATTCGACAGCGTCAGTGCCGGCTGGGCGGCGACGAGACTGCCCGCCTGCAAGCTCTTCTGCAGGAGGAAGAAGTACGCCGGGCCGAGCACTATCAGCAGATAGGTCTGCGGTGAGCCGGCGACACCGCTCCAGCCCGACGTGGAGTAGGCCGCACTGATGCTGGTGAGCAGCACGGCGGTGAGGGCGAACCCGACTCCGGTGGCGAGTCCCAGGAACGCCGCTCGCCGCGATGCCGTGGAGCGGTACCCGATGACGGCGAAGATGGCGCTGACCGCGAACGTGACCCCGATGCCCAGGACCCAGGCGCCTGCGGCGGCACGTGCCGGGTCTCCCCCACCGGGCTGCAGCGCGTAGAGCAGGACGGCGAGCCCGGCGGACATCCCGATCACCGCGCCCCACTCGCGCCGGTGCAGCCGCGATCGGAACACCACCTGGGCGAGGATCAGGGCGAACGCCAGCTCCAGCACCAGGATCGGCTGCACGAGCGCGATGGGACCGGTCGCCAGCGCCGCCGCCTGGCACAGGAACCCGACGATGATCGCGGCGATGCCACCGATCCAGTCACGGCGGTGGGCGAGCCGCCAGAGCATCGTGATCGGGCCGCCGGACTGGTCTTCCGGTAGAGCGGCGGCAGCCCGGCGTTGCAGCACGGAGGCGACCGCGTTGCCGATCGAGGCGAGCACTGCGAGGACGATGCTCAGCATCGGCTGCCGTTTCTCCGGCTTCCACGGCAGCGCGCGGAAAGATCCACGTGGCCACCCTTCCCTCACCCGAGCGCAATCGAAACAGCCGTGGCCGCACTCAGCTGCTCCACGAGGGCGACGGAGCAGGGCGGCACCGCGGCGACCGGCCGGATGAGTCCGCCACGGCCGACGCGGGTAGCCGGGGGCATGACCGCAATCACTCGTGCGCCCACAGTCACCCCGCCTCCCACGCAATCGCGAACGCCCGAGCCGCCTGAGCCGGGGCCGCGCCCGCAGCCGCCGCCGGTGCCGGTACCGGTGCCGCCCCCCGGACCGGAACCCGGACCGCCGATCCCGGCGCCGGAGCCCCCCGGCCCGGATCCGGAACCAGGACCGCCCATCCCGACGCCGCCACCGATCCCGGGTCCGGGACCAGAGCCGACACCGCCCGTCCCGACGCCACCGCCCGTCCCGACACCGCCACCCGTCCCGACGCCGCCACCCGGTCCCGGACCAGTACCCACACCTGTCCCACCGCCACCGCCCGGTCCCGGGCCACTCCCTCCGCCCGAACCAGGCCCGGAGCCCACACCGCCCGTTCCCCCACCGGGGCCGCCCCCGGTCCCCGGACCGCGGCCCACACCGCCCATCCCGCCTCCTCGTCCCGGCCCGGAACCGACGCCCGGGTGGCCCCGGTCCTCCGCTGCCGGCACGACCACACGAATTGCGGCGCACTACGGCGGGTATGCCGCGGTCATGCCGGCCCGGAGCGCGTGAACCGGAGGCGTTGTGACCGCTGAACGAGATCGTGCCCTGATGGTCGAACGGCTGCGCGCCGGCGGGATCGACGATCCCCGGGTGCTCTGCGCGATGCGCGCGCTCCCGCGGGAGCTCTTCGTGCCGGTCGGTCTCGCGTCCGCGGCCTACCAGGACGAACCACTCGACATCGGGCACGGCCAGACCATCTCGGCCCCGATCATCGTCGCGTTGAGCACGGCGGCCCTGGGGGCCCGCGACGACGCTCATGTTCTCGAGATCGGCACCGGTTCCGGTTACGGCGCGGCCGTGCTCGCGCGGTGCCACCGCTCCGTGGTGACGATCGAACGTCATGCGGAGCTCGCGGAACGGGCGTGGGCATCGCTCGCAATGGCCGGCTGCCACAACGTCGAGGTTCGCACGGGCGACGGGTCGCTCGGTGCTCCCGACCGCGCCCCGTTCGACGGCATCGTGGTCACCGCCATGGCCGACACCGAGCCGCCGCCGGCGCTGCTGGACCAGCTCGCGCCGGGCGCAGCGATGATCTGCCCGGTCGGGCACGGCCAGGAGGGGATCCTCGTCCGGTACCGCGACGGCTGCGCCGAAGAGCTCGCCGAGGTCGTCTTCGTTCCGCTGGTGAGCGGGCTGCCGGCGAGACGTTGAGACGTACCGGCAGCGCGCCGAGGATCAGTGCTCCTCCCCCAGTGCCCGCTCCACGTCGGCGGCGGACGTGAACCGCTCGACCTGCAGGTTGCGCACGAGGCTCACGATCGCCTGGTCCGCTCCTTGCCGCCGCGCCCGGTCCACCAGCTCGTCCCGGCTCGCCGGGTAGTCACCCATGAGGTACTTCTGCACCACGGTGCTCGCCGTCATCGCCATGCCGATGCCTTACCCCCGGCCGCCACGCACGATGCGGCATGGTGGTCGAGTGATCACCGGGCGCTGCCCGTCGCCTGGGGCTCGTCCACGCGGTCGCGCAGCTGCGCCCCCACACCCTCGGTCTGCGCGCAGTGCACGCAGCAGAAGAACCTGCGGTCCGCCTGCACACCGTGGCCGACCACCTTGCATCCGCAGTGCTCGCACACCGGTGCCATCCGGTGGATCGCGCACTCGAAGCTGTCGAACACGTGCACGGCGCCCTGGGCGTGCACCTCGAACGCCATGTCGTAGTCGTTCCCGCACACCTCGCACTGAGCCATCGCGATGCCTCCGTTCGCTCGGGTCGGGCCGCACGCCTCCGCGATGCGGCACGGACAGGGGTACCCGCGTCCGTCCCCGGCAACAGCGAGGTCCCCCGGTCGTGAGCGAATCACTCCCAGTGGATCGGCGGCCCGTCCGACGAGGAGCGCTCGCCGAGGAAGACGTCCAGCTCGGACAGGGTGAGGGGCGCCGGCGGGTCGACCCGCGGCAAGGCGGACAGCTCGCGGTGGAAGCGCCCCAAGCCGCTGGTGTCCCGGGGGAAGGCGGCCGGATCGATGCCGAGGAACGCACTGCGACGGCGGGCGCGGCCCATCAGATCCCGCCACCGTTTCGCCGGGGCCACTGCGACGTCCTCCGTCCCGGGAGGGAACAGCGTCATGAGGATCTCGTCGAAGGGTTCGGTGTGGTCGAGGTAGTGCTCAAGCGCGTCGGCCGAGCGCTCCACGGGGAACTGCGACCAGAAGGGCACCGAACCCGTCGCCAGTGCGAGGTGCGGGTCGAGCCGCATGAACGACTCGACCAGGAGTCGCTGCGCCGGGCGCCCCCGACGGAGGTACCACCAGCGGTAGAGGTCGGCGACCAGCGGGCTCAGCGCCGCGGGCTCGTCGAAGACCACGCGGCGCAACCGCCATCCCCGTGCGGCTGCGAGGGCGGCCAGATCGTCGCCGAGCGCCGCATCGAACCCCCACTCGGCTTCCGGGGCGTCCTCGTCGGCCGGCGGCACGTCCCACCCCCGGCACTCGCTCTCGCTGCGGAACTCCTCAGATGACGTGCCGCGGGACGCCCCGAACTGGAAGACGTGCTGATCACCGAGCCGGGTGACCGGCCACCTCAGCCGGCAGTCGGCGACGAACAACGTGGCGCCCGGCGGCAGCGTCTCCGTGAGGAACCCGGTGAACGCGGCGCCGAGGCGGCGCCGCTTGAGACGGAAGTACGTCATGCGCGCGTGCGACAGCCGATCCTGGGCCGGATCGTGCGTGTGGTGCAGCGCCACCTCGGGGTTGGCGTCGAGCAACAGCTCGGCCGGGCCGATGCCGGCGGTCATGACACCGCGCGGATCGCCCGGATCCACGTCCGGCCGCGCGACGGGGAGCAGGAAGGTCTGCGGGAGGAAGGGCGCGCCGAGCGCGGCGGCCAGGTGCGCCACGGCGCCGCTCGTCGAGCCGACGATCGCCACGGGGAAGGACCGCCGCGGGTACTGCGCCACCATCCATCGCGCCACCGCCTCGGCGCTGACGGCGTGCAGCTCAGCGGGCGGCACGGCCGCGCTGCCGCGGCCGAGCCGGTGCACCTGCTCCCGCACCGGGGCAGGCAGCGCGTCGGCCAGCGGGATCACCCGTTCGAGCAGCGGGGCGAGTGGCCGCGGCACGGCGCCGAGCGCAGGCAGGTCGTTGCCGTGCAGGGCGGTGGCCGCCGCGCGCAGGACGACCGTGGCGGAGTCGAACGAGGCGATGCTGTCGGCCGCCTGCCGGATGGTGGGCGCGTCAGGACCAGGCGGCGGCCCGCCGAGGAACGGCCCGATCGCCGCGGCGAGCGGCCCCGCAGCGGAGTGACTGAGGCTGTGGCTCTGTCCGGGCAGCACGGCGAGCCGCCCGTCCGGCAGCGTCTCGGCCACCTCCTCGGCCCACCGTTGCGGCACGACCGCGTCGGCGCCGCCCCGCACCACCAGCACGGGGACCTCGATTTCCGGCAGATCGTCCTCGATCGGGTGGGCGAGCGCGTGCCATGCCGTGGCCAGGGCCCGTCGGGCACCGCACGCCAGGTAGTCCCTCCCCAGGACGACGGCGAGCGCGGGATTCTCGTGCAGGCCGGTGCGCAACAGCCGGCCCACCTGGGCCACGGGGTTGCGGCCGCGCCGGTCGACGGTGGGGCTGATCAGCACCGCCCGCCCGAACGCTTCCGGCGAGCGTCGCATCGCTGCAACGGCCACCTGACAGCCCACCGAGTCGGCGACCAGCGCAGGCGTGGTGAGCCCGGCGGCGTCGATCCAGGCCAGCAGGGCACCAGCGAGCCCAGGCACGTCCAGCGCCGCAGACGGATGATCGCTGTGGCCGAACCCCGGAAGATCCGGGACCGACGTACGGAAATGCGGCGCAAGCTCTCGGGCCAGCGGGAGCATGTAACGACTCGACACGCCCAACCCGTGGAGCAGCACCACATCCGGCGCACCGTCCGGAGCGGCCGTCGTCACCCTGACATGCATCCGCAGGTCGTCCACCTGCGTCCAGCGACTCGAGATGCCGTCGCGCGTCCTCGGCCGCCCGGTCAGCTCCAGCACCGTCACCACATGCCCCCATCCGGTTCCACGGCCCGCTCCGGTCATCCGTGGACGACGTCGCGCCATCCGAAACCTATGGGACGAACGACCCGGGCGCGGGACGCCCCGACGGGCCACGCCGACAGTCAGGCCCTCGCGCGCCAGAATTCGGATGCTGTCCGACGGGCCGTCAGAAGCTTGTTGCCGGGCGTGTTCGATCAGCCCCGAGCGGGTAGACCAGCTGAGCGCTCGCGGCGCCATGCGAGCGCGCGCCCGATACGACCTGCTGGGGGGAGCCGTGAGGAAGCAGGAGAAGGTTCTGGTGCCGGCGCTCGTCGGGCTGGAGGTCAGTGACGCCCACCAGCTCGCCTTCACGGCGAGAGTTGTCGCCGTCGCGCCCGACCCCGACACTCCGTTGCCCATCACCGGCACCGTCACCGCTCAGGCCCCGGCGCCCGGCACCCGGGTGGTGCCCGCCGCGCCGGTCATCATCGCCGTCGACCCCGGTGGTGGCGGCGGCGGCGGTGGCGGGAGCCTGGCCGAGCCACCCCCGCCGGGACCGATGGATCCCGCCGGAACCAAGTAGGCCGCAGAACCACCGGTACAGGTCGATCGGTGAGTGATCGCTCCCCCGGTCGCGCCGCGACGGCACTGCGCCGGAACGCCGATGGGCGGCGTCCTTCTCGTAGGACGCCGCCCATCGTGCTGTGTAGCGGTTCGCTCAGGCGAACTCGGGCATGATCCGGTCGTGAATGAGCCGCAGCTGGGCGTTCACGTCCGCGACCCCCTCGATCTCCCGGCCCATGAACGTCTTCACCAGGGTTGCGTCGGTGATCGCGAGGATCATGTGGTTGACCCCCGCGGCCTCGATCTCCTTGAGCTTGGCCACGCACTCCTCGGGCGTGCCGGCGATCGAGAGCGTCTCGCCGATCTCCGGGGTGGTCGCGTCGATGGAACCGGCGAGGTCACCCGCTCCCAGCGCGTCGATGATCGGCTTCATCGAAGCGGGCGACACGCCGTTGCGCTCGAGCTGCTCGTCGGGCATGGCCGAGGCGTACAGGCCGACCATCGAGCGGGCCGCGTCCTTGGCGATCGCGGAGTCCTCGCCCGTCGCGAACACGACCCAGGCGCCGATGTCCAGGTCGTCGACGTTCTTCCCGGCGCGGTCGGCACCGATCTTCATGTTCTCGTACATGTACTCGTACGCGCCCTTGGTGTAGCTGAGCGCGTGGTGGCAGCCGTCGGACAGCTCCGCCGCCGCCTGGAACGACTTCGGGCCACGCATCGCGCCCATCTTGACGGGCAGCCGCTCCTGCACCGGGCGGGCGAAGCTGAACAGGCCCTTGTAGCTGAAGAACTCACCGTCGAAGGTGATCGCGCCGTCGTCGAGCAGCGTGCGGACAACCTGCACGCCCTCCTTCGTCCGCGACAGCGGCTTCTGCGTGCTCCAGTCCATGCCGTACTGGGCGAGCAGCCCGAAGTTGCCCGAGGACAGCACCACCTCGGCACGGCCGCCGGTGAGCTCGTCGAGGGTGGCCGCGGCCTGCGCGATCAGGCTCGGCTCGCGCAGCACGACCGGCGAGACGCTCGGGCCCATGCGGATGTTGCTCGTCTTGTCGGCGGCAGCCGCGAACAGCAGCCACAGGTCCTTGTGCCACGTCTCGTCCGCCGCGTACACGGCGTGGAAGCCGAGCTCGTCCGCGAGCTTGATCGACTCGATCGACTCGGTCAGCGGGTAGTCGGGCAGCATGGCGTAGCTGAACTTCACGATGAACTCCTGGTGGGGGGTGTGTCAGGAATCAGGGGAGCCGTCCTCGCCGTCGACCTCCGCGAGCAGTTCGGATCCGGAGAGGACCTTGTCTGCGAAGTGCCGGTGCATCCAGTCGAGGTGGTCGTGGCGTGCATTCATGATCCGCAGCGTGTCCCAGTTCGGGAAGGTTTGCTGCAGCACCCACCGCTGCATGAGTCGAGGGTCGACCTCGAACACGTGCTCGAACGTGGTAAGCGCGACATCACTCACTCGGTACGGTGCGGGTGGGGTGTGTTGCTCACCGTAGCGGTACCCGTTCGTCCCATTCATCCTGACCCTCCCCGGAGTGTGGCCAGTGCCGCGGCAGCGTCGGGTGCGTAGGCGAGGTCGAGGTGGTACTTGCCCGGGTTCATGATGTTGTTGGGGTCCAGAGCCTGTTTGAGCTGCAACATCACCTCGAACCCGCCGCCGAGTTCCTGGGGCACGAGATCGACTTCGCCCTCGCGGCACGAGCCGTGGCAGGCGCTGATCGAGCCGCCGTGGCGCAACGCGGCCGCGGCGATGTCGCGTTTGGCGTTCACCCACATGTCCCAGGCCTGATCACCCAGGTGCTGTTCCCAGATCCCGATGTCGATCTCCGTCAGGTAGTCCACACCGGTGTCGGCGGAGGTGTAGGCGAACATCCCCCAGTCGTCGAACACGTCGCTGCGGCGCCGGAGATCGGCGACGATCTCGTGCCAGGCCTTCGTGACGGCCGGGATCTTGGTGTAGCTGATGGCGGCGTCCTCGCAGTGCCAGCTCATGGGCACCACCTGCCCGGCCTTGGTGCGCCCGTGCAGCGGGGTGGCGTAACGGTCGTGCCGCGCTGCCCAGTCGCCTTGCGAGATCTCGTCGCCCAGGTAGCGGGCCCCGTGCTGTTTCGCGATCCGGAACAGCCGCCGCCCCGCCGGGCGGACCTCGTCCTCGTAGCCGTACATCACCGCGCACACCAGCGCGCGCACGTCGGCGGGCTGGGGGATGTAGGCCTCGTCATCCCGGCGCAGGTAAGCCACCTTCCACTCGTCGAACAACACCGCCCCGGCGAACGTCGCGACGCCCGCCCGGGCCAGTGCCCCCACGCAGCGGTAGGCGTCGTCGTAGTTGTCGAACGCCCAGAACGGCGAGAGCTCCGCCTCGGGTTTCGGGTAGAGCTTCAACGTGGCCCGGGTGGCGATGCCCAGCGTGCCCTGATGCCCCATGAACAGATGCTTGAGCTGATACCCACTGGAGGACTTGGAGATCTTGCCGCCGATCCCGTCGCCGACGTGGATGACCTGCCCGGTCGGCAGGACGTGATCGAAGGACAGCACCAGGTCACGGGTGTGCCCGTAACGGGCACCGATCAGCGACCACCCCGAGGTCCCGATCCGCCCACCCACCAGCGAACACGGATACGAGGCCGGGTTGTCGGGATAGATCAGCCCGTGCGCGGCCAGTTGCTCGTTGAGCTTGAGCATGTTGATCCCGACCCCGACGGTCACCGTGCGGTTGTCCAGATCCAGCTCGTGGACCTCGTTCATTCGCTTGACATCCACCACGATGCCGCCCCGCAGGGGGACCGCCCCGTCGGTCAACCCGGTGCCCCCATCCCGCGGCACGACCGGCACCCGCAGTTCGTTGGCGATCCGCACCACCGCCGCCACCTCCTCGGTGGACGTCGGCAGGACCGCCAGATCCGGCACCCGCTCGGCCCACCGGTGCACCGGGAACGGCGCCGGCACCCGAGCCCGGTTGTAGCGGTCGGTCTTCGAGGTGAGGATCTGCTCCTCACCCAGCACGGTCCGCAGCCGCTGCACGACCCGCTCGACCTGCTCGGCGGACAACCGCTCGGTCGTGACACTCACGACGCACCCCCGCACCCGCCGCCACCACAGCCGCCTCCGGAGCAGCCACCGCGCCGGTCACCGACCTCGCCGCGGCTGCCGCCGACGGTGATCCCCAGCGATTCGGCGAGCAGCTCGTGGATGTCCACGACATCGATGTCACGCGCGTCCCCGGCCGCCGCGAGCGGCCGCTCCGACCACGGGCAGGCACTCACCAGCGTGTCGACTCCCAGAGTGGCGGCGGCGTCCAGCCTCCTGTCACTGATCGCCGCCGCCAACTCCGGCTTCTCCACCGGCAGGCCCCCACCCCCGCCGGAGCAGAACGACCACTGCGTCACCCGGTCCACATCGGTGAAGGTCAACCCCGGGATCGCACGCAGGATCTCCCGCGGCTCCCGCCAGACCCCCTTACGCTTGTTGAGCCGACACGGATCGTGATAGGTGATCGTGCGCTCCACCGGCACCGACGGCGTGATCCGCCCGTCGCGCAACAGCTCGGCGAGCAACTCCACCACCAGCACGACCTCGATATCGAACTCCTCGCCGAAATACCGCGGATAGTCCTCGGTGAAAGAGATGTAGTCATGCGGATCCAGCACCAGCACCCGCCGCGTGCCCGTGGACCGCCAGTTGTCCAGGTTGTGCCGGGCGAACCGCTGCGCCTGCTCCACGTAACCCATCTCCGCGGCCGGGCCTCCGCAGCACCACTGCTCGCCCATCAACCCGAACTCATACCCGGCCCGCTGCAGGATCTGCGCCACCGCCCGCGGCACCGACGTGCGGTAGAACGCGGCCTCGCAGTCGACGAACAGCACCGTCTCACCACCGATGGGCAGCTCCAGGCCCTCGGCCCAGTCACGCACGGCGTCCTGGCTGACCTCGACGTCCCCCAGCACCGGCTCGTGGGTCCGCTCGTCGGTGCGCGCGTTCCAGGTGCGCCACCCCGGCTGGTGGACCCCTTTGTCCACGGCCAGGGCGCGCACCGCCTTCACCACATCCACCGTGCGCGTCCGGAACCGGTAGAAGTCGCCGGTGAACAGCGTGTTCGGGCACCGCAGCTCGCAGGCACCGCACTGGGTGCAGTTGACGTAATCCGCGGCGACGTCGGCCACCTCGAGCTCACCGCGCTCCATCGCCACGACGTTCGCGTGAAACGCCGTCGGCGTCCAGGACTCGTTGCGCGTCACCTGCATCACCGGGCAGACCTCACGGCAGAACTTGTGGCCCGACGAATAACAGTTGTACGAGGCGTTACGCCACTCCTCGACGAACTCACGGGTCTCACGATCGACGATCTCGATGTCGACGGGAGCGGCGACCGACTCGGGGTACCCGGCCAGACCGGGATCGTTGGACGCCATCCCGGGAGTGAACGGCCGCGTGAGCGCGTCACCAGCGAGATGCGCGTCGGGGTCGATCGGAGTCACGAGGTCTCCTGGATGTGAGGTAGGACACGAGCACGCGAAACCTATGAGATCACATTTCAACGGTCAAGCCACACACCGCCCCCGACCCGCGCCCGCTCTCGTGCCAGACTCCACCGCGAGACGAAATGTGCGGGAGGTGCGCTGATGCGGCTGCTCTCCGGCGATGCGCGACAAGCGGTGTTCGCACCACTCGACGACGGCTCGGGACGCAGCGAGGCGGTGGTCCGCCGGCTGGGGAGCGCGATCGCGCTCGGCATCATTGTCGACGGCGAACAGCTGCCGTCCGAGACCCAGCTGGCCGCCATGCTGAACGTCTCCACCGTCACCCTGCGCGACGCACTGTCCGAGCTGCGGGCCCGTGGCCTGGTGTCGACACGACGCGGACGAGGCGGGGGCAGCTTCGTGCGCGCTTCGGAGGCAGCTCTCACCGAGCTGTCGCTCGGCCGGCTGCACGAGATCGGCAGCACCGACCTGCGCGAGCTCGGCGACGTCCACGCGGCGGTGGCGGGCACCGCGGCGCGGCTGTGCGCCCAGCGGGCCACCGCGAGCGAGATCGCCCGCCTGCGCGAGATCCTCGACCGGATGGCGGCCTCCCCGGAAGGCATCCAGCAGCGCCGGATCGAGAGCCGCTACTACATCGACACGGCAGCCGCCGCCCAGTCCGTCCGGCTCGCGCGCAAGGAGATCGAGTTGCAGGCCGAGCTGGGCCAGCTGCTGTGGGGCACCCCGCGCTCGGCCCCCGAACTGGCGTCGACGGTGGCGAACCACCGGCAGGTCGTCGACGCGATCGAGGCGCGCGACGGCGACCGCGCCCGGCGGATCACCGAGGACCACATCGGCGAGGTCACCGGGCACCTGATCGACGTACACCTCCGCCTGACCCGCCGAGGACAGCACCGCAGCACCTGGCACGGTTCGCACTTTCCTCCCGCAGCGGCAGGGGCAGGGTGATGAGTGAGCATCAGGTGAGCACGTCCGACCGCGTGGACGACGCCGCGGCCCGGCAGGCGGCGGCGTTGATCGGCACCGTCGTCGAGCGTGTCTTCCATTCCGTGGCGACGGTACGGGACAGCGTGCTCGACGCTCACCGCACGGCGCGGCAGCGCGGCGAGCCGATGGCCGACTGCGACGTCACCGCGATGCGCGAGACGCTGGTGGACCTGCTCCACGAAAAGCGTGAGATCGCGGTCGGATTGGGTGTGATCGTCGCGCCGGGCTTCCTCGCCGATCAGCCGCTGCGCCTGGAGTGGTGGCAGTGCGAGCCGGAGCGGGGCGACCCGAGACAGCTCGAGGTCGACCTCAACCCCCACAGCGTCGGCTTCTACGACTACGCCGCGGCGGAGTGGTTCGTCGTGCCGCGCCGGACCGGCCACCGGCACGTCGTCGGCCCGTACGTCGACGTGCACGGCACGGACCGGTACCTGCTGACGCTCACCGTGCCCGTCGTCGCCGACGGGGAGTTCGTCGGCGTCGCGGGTGCGGACATCCCGGTGGCGCGCTTCGAGACGCTGGTGCTGAGGGAGCTGTGTGATCTCGCTGTCGACGTCGTGGTGGTCAATCCCGAGCACCGCGTGGTGCTGTCGACGTCGGCGCGATGGTTGGCGGGATCGCTCGCAACCCCCGGCGCCATGCAGGATGCGGACCGGGCCCGGACGGTGACGCTGGCCGATCCGCCGTGGCAGGTCGTGGTCTTCCCTGGCTGAGCCGTCGGCGCGTCAGGGCCGGGGGAACTCGCCGGGGTAACTCAACGCCCTCGTGGCATCGCCTCCCTCTCCTCGACGAGCGCCGCGAGGTTGTCCAGCGCCATCCGCGTTCCCGTCTCGTTGTCGGCGGCAGGCACGCTGTCCGGAATCCCCTCGTGCACGATGAGGACCTCCGTGCCGCCGTCGACGTCGCGGAGGCTGGTCGTCATCGTCATGGTCCCGCCGAGTGCGGGATCCACCGCCTCGAACTCGAACACCTCGACCACCTGCTCGTCCGGCACGAGCCTGGCGAAGTGCCCGTGATAGGTGTCGGTGTTCGAGTCCGACTTGCCGGTCCCGCTCGGCACGTCGTAGGTGAGCGACACACGGAAGGTGCCACCTTCACGGGCATCGAACTCGTGGACCTGACTGCTCATCCCGGCCGGGACACGCCATCTCGCGATCGCGTCGGCATCCAGGAGTGCCCGATAGACAGCTGATCGAGGCGCCTTCACGTGGCGGGAGACCTGCGTCGAGTACATGGCCGACGACCCTAAGGGCCGGGCGTCCTCCGTCGTTCTCGTCACAGTCACGCCGGCCGGGAAGGCCTGGCATGTCGTCTGAGTTTAAAAGCAGTACTCAGAAGGCCGACACCGATCGGGAGAAGTGGAGCGTCAGATGCGTATCGAAGGTGCAACAGCGCTGGTGACCGGAGCCAACCGCGGGATCGGCCTGGCGTTCGCACAGGCTTTGCTGGACCACGGTGCAGCGACCGTCTATGCAGGCGTCCGCGACCCCTCCACCGTCGCGGATCCACGACTCGTTCCGCTCGCCCTGGACATCACCGATCCCGACCAGGTGGCAGCGGCCGCCGAGCGCGTGGGCGACGCCCTCATCGTGATCAACAACGCCGGGACCGCGAGCGGGACCGGACTGTTCGAGGGCGCGCTGGACGGGGCTCGGCGAGAGATGGAAGTGAACTACCTGGGCACCTGGTCCCTCGCCCGAGCCTTCGCACCCGTGCTCGCCCGCAACGGGGGCGGCGCACTGGTGAACATGCTGTCCGTCGCGTCGTGGCGCGCCCGCGTCGAGACGCTGGGATACACGGCGTCGAAGTCCGCCGAGTGGGCACTCACGAACGCGCTGCGCACGGGACTGCGGGAGCAGGGAACGCTCGTAGTGGGAGTGCACGCCGGGTATGTCGACACCGAGCTCGTGTCCCACATCGACGCACCCAAGATCTCGGCGGAGTCGGTGGCCGAGCAGACGATGCAGGCGATCCTCCACGACCAGCCCGAGGTTCTCACCGACGAGACCACGCGGAGCGTCAAGGCGGCTCTGTCCCACACGGTGCAGGGCATCGACCCGGTCGGTATCACAACGCGATAGCCGTTCGACGCTCCCGACCAGCCACGCGACGACCTCCGCCCCAGCTCTTTCACAAGCTCCATCTCGCGGCAGCTAAACTAAACTAGTCGTTTAGTTCATAATTCGGTCGATCCGCCATCAGCGACACCTCCCTGCACAACCATGCCGCAAGGCGCGGGGGTGATCCGCCGACGACCGGAACGGTCGCGGGAGACAAGGAGCACGATGGTCATTGCACGCGCCGAGCATGATTACGTCGTGGTGGGCGCAGGCTCATCGGGAAGCGTGATCGTCCGGAGACTGCTCGACCACGGCCACTCGGTCCACGTCATCGAAGCCGGGCCGGACGTCCAGAGCCCGTTGGTGACCAATCCGGCCAGCTGGCCCGCTCTTTTCCACAGCGAGTTCGACTGGGCGGTGACGACCACGCCGCAGACGCACATCAACGACCGTTCGTTGCATTTTCCCCGGGGCCGGATCGTCGGCGGATCCAGTTCCCTCAACGGCATGATCTACATCCGCGGTGTCCGCAGCGACTACGACACGTGGGCTTATGAAGGCGCTACCGGATGGGACTGGGATTCGGTTCTTCCGTACTTCCTCCGGTCGGAGGACCACGAGGACGGGCCGGGACCGTGGCACCACAGCGGAGGCCCGCTGCACGTCAGCCGGGTCGCCGACCCACACCCGACGTCCACGGCGTTCGTCGAGGCCGGAACGTCACTCGGGTTCCCACTCACCGACGACTTCAACGGCGAGCAACCGCTGGGCGTCGGGTATCACCACTTCACCATCCGCGACGGGAAGCGGGCGAGCGCGTGGGTGTCATTCGTGGAACCGGTGCGCGCGATGCCCTCACTGCAAGTGACAGCGAACGCCCGGGCGCATCGGGTGCTGTTCGACGACACGCGCGCCGTCGGCCTCGAATACAGCGTCGACGGTGCGATGCGTCAGGCCTACGCATCCGGCGAGGTGGTGCTCAGCGCCGGCGTGATGGGATCACCGAAAGTGCTGATGCTGTCCGGAGTCGGGCCGGCGGACCATTTGCGCGAGGTCGGTGTCGAGGTCAGACACGATCTGCCCGGCGTCGGGGAGAACCTGCACGACCACACCCTCGCCTCGAACCTCTACGAGTCGAAGCAGCCCATGCCGGCGGGGCGGTACAGCAGCATGGAGAGCAGCCTGCTGTGGAAGAGCGACCCACGGCTCGTCGCACCCGATCTGCAGCCACTGTTCCTCCACCTCGCCTACCCGGCGGACGGATATCCGGTGCCCGAACACGGATACACGATCGCGCCCGGCATGGTCCGGCCGCTGTCCCGCGGCACGCTCCGACTGGCCTCCGCCGACCCGGACAGCCCGGCGCTGGTGGACCCCAACATGTTCGGCGAGCCGCACGACCTGGAGCGGATGGTCGACGCACTGGAGATCTGCCGGGAGATCGGCCGCGCCGACGCGTTCAAGGACTGGCTCAAGACGGAGGTGGCGCCGGGCCCCGACGCGAAGACCCGCGACGACCTGCGCGAGTTCGTGCGTCGCACCGTCTCCACCTATCACCATCAGTGCGGCACGTGCCGGATGGGCCAGGATTCGCTCTCGGTCGTCGACCCGGATCTGCGCGTGCACGGGCTGCAGAACCTGCGGGTCGCGGACGCGTCGGTGATGCCGGCCGTGCCGTCCGGGAACACCAATGCACCGTCGATCATGATCGGCGAGAAGGCGGCCGACCTCATCCTCGGCAGAAGCCCCGACCAGGCTCCCTAGACCGGCTTCGCCGTCGCGCGACTATACCCCCTTCTTGGGGTCATAAATTGGGGGTATAGTCTCGGGCGGAGGTGGCCGACAATGCCCAAGATCAACGTGTACCTGCCCGACGACCTGGCCGATGCCGTGAAGGAGGCGGGGATCCCCGTCTCCGCGATCTGCCAGCGATCGCTGGAGGAGGCGGTCCGCCGCGTTGCCGACGTGCGTGCGGCCGTTGCCGGCGAGCTGGCCCCCGAGGCCGCGCTCGACCGGCTGACCGCGCTCACGCCACGAACGCGCCAGGCACTCACGCTCGCGATCGAGCAGGTCCAGGCCGACGCTGCGCCCGCCCTCGACACCGGGCACATCCTGGGCGGGATCCTGTCCGAGGGCACCAATCTGGCCCTCCACGTACTGCGCGCCGCCGACGTGGACGTCGACCAGCTCACGCGCTCCCTCGGCTCGCGATCCACGCCCGAACCGCTGTCGGGCGATGCCGCCGACGGCGTCCGGCGGTTCAGCGCCCCGGCCTCTTCCGCATTGCAGGCGGCCGTCACGGAGGCGATCTCCCTCGACCACAACTACATCGGATGCGAGCACCTCCTCCTCGGGCTGGCGGCGGAGACCGAGGGGATCGCCGGACGGGCGCTGCGCGCGCAGGGAGCGGAACACAAGACGCTCCGGCGCGCGGTCGTCGCGGCCCTCGCGGGCTACGTCCACCTCCGTGCCCAGACCGTGGCGACCCCCGCGGCCGCCGAAGGGCTCGTCGCCGCAGCCGTGCGCCGCGAGCTCGCGCCGCTCGCCGAGAGGCTCACCGCCCTGGAACGCCATGTCGGCGTCGGCGACCGACCCTGACCGTCGCCGGGCAGGAAGCGCGTCGGGCACGATCGCGCTGATGGCCGCCCCAGCACGGGCGGCGTCAGCCGGTGCCACGCTCCTGCGTCAGATCCGTTCCAGGACCGCGTCGGCGAACTCGCCCGGCGCCTCCAACGGTGTGAAGTGCCCGACGCCGTCGAGCGACCGCACCTGCACGTCGGCGAAGTAGTCGTCGAGCCGGTCGGACCACGCGCGCGGGAAGAGCGGGTCATGCTCCTGCCACAGCACGGTCGTGGGCACCGCGATGCGCTCGGACGGCGCGGGTGGACGCTCGGCGAGTGACATCGCCACGGTTCCCGACCCGGAGCGGTACCAGTTGATCGAGGCGACGAAGGCGCCCGGACGTGCGTAGACGTCGGCCAGCCGGTCCAGCTCGGCGGGGGCGGGCACGTAGTCCGGCCCGGACCAGTGCGTCCAGAGATGCTCCAGGTACGAACGCACTGCCGCCCGGTTCCCGTCCAACAGTTGCTCGGCGAGCTCGAGGCGGTGGAACGCCTGGTACCAGAACTCGCGCTGTGCGTCGGGCGAGAGCACCCGGTCACCCGCGCCCGGCAGTGGCGGCGAGACGACGAGCGCCCGTACGAGATCGGGGCGTGCCCGCGCGGCGCCCTGCGCGATTCGCGAGCCGACGTCGTAGCCGGCGATGACGGCGGGCCCCAGCTGCAACTCCTCGATCAGACCCAGGACGCTGCGCGCCTGCGCGACCGCCGCGTAGTCGGCAGGGGAGGTGCCCTGCGGCATCTCGGACTCGCCGAAGCCGCGCAGATCGGGAACGACGACCCGGCACCGGCCCGCCAGCAGCGGCACCACCTCACGGAAGTCGCGCCGGTCCCCCGGCCACCCGTGCAGGAGCACGGCGGCGGCGATCTCGGGAGATCCGTCCGGACGGTGATCGTCATAGGCCAGCCGGAATCCGTCGACGGCAGTGCTGCGCCGCATTTCCGTGGGCTGCATCCCCTCACCGTAGATCCGTGGTGAGCGAGCCGGATGCCTCGACGCGCTCAGCTCCAGCGGCGCAACAGCCGGCGCTCGGCGAGGCCGAGCAACCCGTCGGTCACCTTCCCGATCACCGCGAGCAGCACGATCGCGAGGAGCAGGATGTCGGTGCGGCCGGTGTTCTGGCTGTCGATCAGGAGGAACCCGAGCCCGATCGAGGACGCGATCAGCTCCGCCGCCACCAGGAACAGCCATCCCTGGGCCAGGCCGAGGCGCAGCCCCGACAGCGCGGCCGGGGCGATCGCCGGCAGCTGGACCTGCAGGAACAGCCGCACGCCGGAGCGTCCGTAGGCGCGGCCCACCTCGACGAGGTGGCGGTCGACGTGAGCCAGCGCGGCCGACACGGTGGTGTAGACCGGGAAGAACGCGCCGATCGCGACGAGCACGATCTTCGGGGTCTCGCCGATTCCCAGCCAGAGCAGCAACAACGGCACCCAGGCCAGCGACGGCACTGCCCGCAGCGCCTGGATCGAGGGCGCCAACAGCGCCCGGACCGGGCGGGAGAGCCCGACCACACCGCCGAGCACGAGCCCGAATCCGGCACCCGCGGCGAAGCCGAGGAGCACCCGCTGGGTGCTGATCGCGATGTGCTGCCAGAGCTCCCCGCGTGTCACCAGCTCCACGAGCGCCGCCAGCACCGCGCCCGGGGTGGGCAGCTGGGACGGCGAGAACTCCCCCGATGTCGCGAGGATCTGCCACACCAGCACGAAGAGCACCGGGACGAGCGCTCCGAGCACGATCGAGCCCGCCGCTCCCCTGGCACGGCGCCCCCATCGGGGAGCCGAATCGCCAGGGGCCCGCGGGGTGCTCGGCGCAGGTGCCGCGGTGTCGGGGTCGGTGAGCGTCACGAGCCGGCCGCTCCACCGGCGGACGAGGTGCCCTTCGCCTGCTCGGCGAAGCGCGGCTCGAACAGGGATGCGAGCGCGGCGGTCGCCTCCTGCTCCGAGCGCACCAGCCCCTCGGCCACGAGCAGCGGCAGCAGCCGAGACAGGACGGCGTGCTGCGGCTCGCCGGGCACCGGGTCGATCGCGAGGTCGGTGCGCGTCAAGAGCTGCTGGCGGGCGATCTCCGGCTTGATGTTCGCTGCGGTCACGAGCGCCTGGACAGCCGCGTCAGGGTTCTCCGTGATCCATGCGCGGGCCCGCTCGTATGCCGTCACGACGGTCTGGGCGACCTGCGGCTTCTCCTGGAGGAACTTCTCGTTGGCGTTCAGCAGGCCGTAGGAGTTGAAGTCGAGGTTGCGGTAGATCAGCCGCGACCCGGCCTCCAGCTCGGTCTGGGCCATGAACGGGTCGAGGCCCGCCCACGCGGCGACGTCACCGCGTTCGAGCGCGAGCTTCCCGTCCGAGTGCTGCAGGTTGACGATCTCGACGTCCGACGCGGAGAGCCCGGCCACGGCGAGGGTCTGCATCAGGAAGAAGTACGGGTCGGTGCCCTGGGTCGCCGCGATCTTCTGCCCACGCAGCTGTGCGGGCTCGGTGATCGGCGAGTCCTTCGCGACGACGATCGCCGACCACTCCGGCCGGCTGAACACGTCGATCGCGCGGATCGGCGAGCCGTTGGACCTCGCGAGCAGCGCCGGGGTGCCCGCCGTGGAGCCGATGTCGATCGCGTCGGCCCGCAGGTTCTCGTTGGCCTTGTTGCTGCCCTGCGACAGCACCCACTCCACCGAGCCGGGGCCGAGCTCCTGCTCCAGCCAGCCCTGTTCCTTGATCACCAGGCTCTCGGGGTTGTAGTAGGCGTAGTCGAGTCGCACCTGGACCCCGGATGCGGCAGGTGCGCCGACGGAGCCGTCGGAGTTCTCACCGGAGACGCAGCCGGCGAGCACCCCCACGAGCACGGCGAGCACCCCGAGGCGGGCGAGGGCGGGCAGGGCACGGGGCATCGGGGCACGGGGCATCGGTGTCTCCTGGGTGGAGGCGGGTCAGGCGGGGAGGGGTCTCTGGCGGGGCACCCCGAGACGGTCGAGCAGCTCCACGCGGAGCGCGGCGAGCACCGGATCGGCCCGGTCACGCGGGCGCGCGCCGGGCACGTCGAGCAGATGCGCGATCCCGGAGCCGGCCGCGCGGTCGGCGCCCGGCGCCAGCACCACCACCCGGTCGGCCAGCTGCAGCGCCTCGTCCACGTCGTGGGTGACCAGCAGCACGGTGGCGCCGGTGGTGCGCTGCAGGTCGTCGACGAGATCCTGCATCCGCAGCCGGGTGAGCGCATCGAGCGCCGCGAACGGCTCGTCGAGCAGCAACACGCCGGGACGCCGCACCAGCGCACGGGCGAGCGCCGTGCGCTGCGCCATCCCGCCGGAGACGGCCCGCGGGCGGTACCCGGCGAACGACCCGAGGCCGACGGTGTCGAGCGCGTGGGTCACCTCGCTGTGACGCGAGCCCCGCGGGGAGCCGTCCGGCAGGCCGAAGGCGACGTTCTCGGCGAGCGTGCGCCACGGGAGCAACCGCGGCTCCTGGAAGACCACCGCCGCCCGCGCCTCGATCCCGTCGACCCTGGCCCCGTCGATCATGACCTGGCCCGCCGACGGCCGGTCGAGCCCTGCGACCAGGCGCAGCAAGGTGGACTTTCCGCAGCCCGACGCTCCGAGCAGCGCCACCACCTCGCCTGCATCGACGTCGAGGTCGATCCCGCGAAGGACGTGATGCGCGCCGTCGGCGGCGCCGAACGTCCGGTCGACGCCACGCAGCGTCACGGTCACAGCGGCCACTCGCGTGGCGGTGGTCTGCACGAGGGGTTCGGTTCCTTGTCGGGAGGTGCTGAGGGGAGCGAGAACGTGCCTCAGGCCCGACAGGCAGCGCTGGCGGCGTAACCCAGATCCAGCCAGAGCCGCGCGGCGAGATCCTCGCCGACTCCGCGAACCGTGTGCGCCACGTGATCACGCTATGGGGTGACTGTTGAGCGGCGCAAGGCACGAACCAGCCGGGGCACCACTCAGCTCGCTGTCACACCGGCTCAGGACATCTCCGGTACGTCCGCGGGCACGGCAGCCCGGTTCAGCGAGCGGAACCTGAGCCTGCCGGGGTGTCCCCGCTGGTTGCCGCGGTGGTCGCGCCGAGGGCCTTTCGCTTGAGCGTCTCGTACTCCTCGGCGGTGATGTCGCCGGAGTCACGCAGGCGCTTCGCCGTGGCGATCTGGTCGGCCGGCTGGTCCGCCTTCCCCGCGATGGACCGGACGTCGCTCTCGTACGCCTCGCGCGCCGCTGCGACATCCTTCCCACGGCGTTCGGCCATCGACCTGCCTTGCGCGATCAGGTAGGTGAGGATCCCGATGAACGGGAGCACGATCACGAAGATGGTCCAGGCCGCCTTGGCCCAGCCCGACATGTCGTGCCGGCGGAACAGGTCACTGAACACGACGATGAGGAGCCAGAACCACAGCACGAAGCCGAACAGGACGAACATGGTCCAGATCAGTTCGAGGAACGGGTAGCTGTTGTCCTGGTTCGCCGCCAGCACCATCTCGATCACTCCAGCCATTGAGCCGCAGGTGGATTTCGCCTCGCACCACAGTGGCCGCGCGGACGTCGTCCGACCTCACCCGCAACGGAGGAAACACGGTTCCTGCACCCGGCGGGACCGTTCCGCGGCTCGTATCGCCCGCTCGGGCCAGGGCCGAACCGGACACACCGGTCGACGGCCTCCTGGGACGCGCGCGCTCCGTGCCGGAGCGGTCACCCGCAGCGGGTGAGACCGAACGGGTCGCCCGGTGCAGATTCCTCGTCTCGTCACGAGCGGGGAGTGCGCGTCGACGCTCTATCACCCGGCCCGGACGAGGCGGCCACCGCGTGCGGTGGCGCAGTCTTGTCGGCCGGCGTCAGCGGGAGGGGCTGGTTGGCATGACCGGCAAGCAGGCCAGGCGGATCGCGGAGTTCATCGAGCCGCTGCGGGTGCGGCCGGGAAGAAAGGTGAACCTGGCGAAGGACTTCGACCCGGCCTTCCGGCCGCTCGGACTCCGCCGGAAGAACTCCGCCGGGTTGCTCGACCGGGGGATCGCGCTCCTGGCGGACTACCAGCGGCGCCTCGCCGCCGAGAACACCCACGGCGTGCTCCTCTGCCTCCAGGCGCTCGACGCGGGCGGCAAGGACGGCACGATCCGGCACGTCATGAGCGGGGTGAACCCACAGGGCGTACATGTCGAGGGGTTCAAAGTGCCGTCGACCGAGGAGCTCGACCACGACTACCTGTGGCGCTACGCCTGCCGGTTGCCAGCGCGGGGCGACATCGGGATCTTCAACCGGTCGCACTACGAGGAGGTCCTCGTCGTCCGGGTGCATCCGCAGAACCTGGACCGCCAGAAGCTGCCGCAGTCGGCGAAGGGCGCGGATGTGTGGGAGCGGCGCTACCGGGAGATCAACGACTGGGAGCGCTACCTGAGCGACAACGGATTCTCCGTGGTGAAGCTGTTCCTGAACCTGTCGAAGGAGGAGCAGCGGACCCGTTTCCTCAAGCGGATCGACGTGCCGGAGCGGAACTGGAAGTTCTCGGCCGCCGACGTGCACGAACGCGGGTACTGGGACGACTACCAGCGGGCCTTCTCGGAGATGCTGTCGGCGACCAGCACGCCGTGGGCGCCCTGGTACGTCGTGCCTGCCGACCGCAAGTGGCTGGCCCGGATCTGCGCGGCCGCGGTGCTCGCCCACACCCTGATCGGGATCGATCCGCAGTATCCGACGGTCAGCGACGAGGTCCGGCGGGACCTCGCCGAGGCCCGCAAGGAGCTCGAGGCGGAGGCCCCGCACGGCGCCGCGCGCGATCCCTACCTCGCAGAACACGAGGGCGCGTCACGTGACGGTAAGAGGGCCGAGAAACGAAAGAAGGTGCGGGCATGACCGGGCCGGTCCGGCCCGCTCCGGAGACCGGCAGCGCCGACCGGGACGAGTGGTACGCGCGGTCGCCGGACGCCGTGGCAGAGGCCGTCGGAGTCGACCCCGGGACCGGCCTGTCCTCGGCGACGGCAGCGGAGCGGTTGCACGCGAACGGCCCCAACGCGCTTCCCGAGGAACGCCGCAAGCCCGGCTGGCAACGGTTCCTCGAGCAGTACCGCAGCTACATGCAGATCATCCTGATCGCCGCGGCCGTCGTGTCCGCCGTGATCGCGGAATGGGGCACGGCCCTGCTCCTGCTCGTGCTGACCGTCCTGAACGCCGTGGTCGGGCTGCGCCAGGAGGGCAAGGCCGAGAGTGCGATGAACGCCCTGCGGTCGATGATGAAGGCCACGGCCAGGGTGCGGCGCGACGGAGACGCGGCGGAGATCCCGGCCGAACAGGTCGTCGTCGGGGACGTCGTGCTCATCGCCGCCGGGGACCAGGTGCCTGCGGACGGGCGCATCGTCGACGCCAGTGCGCTGCAGATCGACGAGTCGTCGCTCACCGGCGAGAGCACGCCCGCGGCCAAGGACGCACGCACCCTCGACGGCAGCAGGCTCGGCCCGGGCGACCAGACGAACATGGCGTTCATGAACACGCCGGTGACCCACGGCGGCGCCACGATGATCGTCACCGGGACCGGCTCCGCCACCGAGCTCGGCCGGATCTCGGCGATGCTCTCTGCCACGGCGAGGGAGAAGTCGCCGCTCACCAGGGAGCTCGACCGGCTGACCCTGTGGATCGCGGCGGCCGCCGGCATCACGATGGTCGTGATGTTCGTGCTGGGCCGCACCCGCGGTGAGGCCTGGGACGTGCTGTTCATCAGCGCCGTCGCGCTGGCGATCGCGGCCATCCCCGAGGCGCTGCCGACCGTGACCCAGATGATCCTCTCGCTCGGCGGCGTCGACCTCGCCAAGCGCAACGCGATCGTGAAGGAGCTGCCGTCCGTCGAGACGCTCGCGTTCACCTCAGCGATCAACTCGGACAAGACCGGGACGCTGACGATGAACCAGATGACGGCCGCGGAGGTGGTCACCCCGAGCGACCGCTACACCGTCTCGGGAACCGGCTACAACCTGGAGGGCAAGGTCCACCACGCCGCGGGGACGGCGCCGTCGATCGAGGCGGCCGTTCTGCCCTACCTCGTCGCGAGCGATGCCCAGCTCGTGGACGGCCGGGTCGTGGGCGACCCGACGGAGGGGGCGCTGCTCGTGCTCGCCCACAAGGCCGGGCTCGACATCGACGCCACGCGCGAGGCGCTGCCCCGCCTCGCCACCCTGCCGTTCGACCCGACCTACAAGCTGATGGCCACGTTCACCTCAGCTACCGATGCCACGGGACGCCCGGTGGTGCGGTGCTTCGTGAAGGGGGCCGCACCTGCCGTGATGGCCCGGGCGGCGACCGCGCTGTGCGCAGGCGGGAGCATCCCGTGGGATGCCGGGCTCAAGGACCGGATGAACGTCCACATGAACCGCATGGAGCAGGACGGCAGGCGGGTGATGGCGGCGGCCGTGCGCGACGTCGACCCGGCCGGGTTCGACCCGAACGGCGACCTGCTCGCGTGCGTCCGGGATCTCGAGCTGACGAGCCTGGTCGGCATGGTCGACCCGCCCCGGGACGAGTCGAAGGGGGCCGTGGCCAGCGCGCAGGCCGCCAACATCCGGGTCCGGATGGTCACCGGCGACGACGTCACCACCGGTGCGGCCATCGCCGGGCAGCTCGGGATTCCCGGTGAGGCCGTCCTCGGCGCCGACTTCGCCGCGCTGCCCGAGCACGTGCGGCTCGCCCGCATCGACGAGATCGGTGTGGTCGGGCGGGTCGCCCCGGAGCACAAGGTGCTCCTCGTCGACACCTTGAAGAAGAAGGGCGACGTCGTCGCGATGACCGGCGACGGTGTCAACGACGCGCCCGCGATCAAGGCGGCGGACATCGGCATCGCCATGGGCACCGGCACCGAGGTGGCGAAAAACGCCGGGCGGATGATCCTGTCCGACGACAACTTCGCGACGATCGTCTTCGCGGTGGAACAAGGCCGCAAGATCTACGACAACCTGACGAAGTACATCCGGTTCGTGCTGATCCTGCTGGTCGTGTTCGTCCTCACCTTCCTCGGGGCCAGCCTGCTGAACATCGCCGCAGGCGAGCCGTTCACGCCCGCCCAGGTGCTCTGGATCCACTTCTTCGTCAACGCCGCGTTCGGGTTCGCGCTCGGCTTCGACCGGGAGACCCCCGGGCTCATGCGGATGCGACCGCGCCCACGCGGCCAGTCCGTGCTGACCCCGGGCCTGATGATCACGGTCGGGCTCACCGGATTGGCTATCGCGGTCGGGCTGCTGGGACTGATCGTCGCCGGCACGACGCGCTTCGGTGACCTCGAGATCGGCCGATCGATCGCCTTCACGTCCTTCGCGCTCTGCCTGATCGTCGCGGCCCTGGAGTGCCGCAGCGAGACGGAGACCGTGCTGACCACGTCCACGTTCGACAGCAAACAGATGAACTGGGCGATCTTCGGCGAGTTCGCGCTTGCGGTGCTCGTCACGCAGATGGACGGGTTCCAGCGGCTACTGGGCACCGTCGACATCAACTTCCAGCAGTTCCTGTGGGCCCTGGTTCCTCCGGTAGGGCTGCTGATCCTGTGGGAGGCCGGGAAGTTCGTCGCGCGGCGACTCGAGCGACAGACGGCGACACCACAACCGGCCGTGACCTGACCGGCTGCCGTGCAGCCGGTGACGAGTCGCAGGATGGCCGGCAGGCTCGGGTCGACGTTCGCCCCGGGGCTCGCGACGCTGTTCTCCTACGAGGCGCGCTGGCTGCCGAAGGACGTGGTGGCAGGCCTGGTCCTGACCGCTCTCCTGGTTCCCCAGGGAATGGCCTACGCGGAACTCGCCGGCCTGCCCGCGATCACCGGTCTGTACACGTCGATCCTGTGCCTTCTCGGATATGCGCTGTTCGGACCGTCGCGGATTCTGGTGCTGGGGCCCGACTCCGCGCTCGGCCCCATGATCGCGGCCACGGTGCTGCCCCTGGTCGGAGCGAACGGGGACCCGGCACGCGCGGTCGCGCTCGCCTCTGCGCTCGCGCTCATGACCGGGACCATCACGGTGCTCGCGGGAATCGGGAAGCTCGGGTTCGTCGCGGACCTGATCTCGAAGCCCACGATGATCGGCTACATGAACGGCCTGGCCCTGACGATCCTGGTCGGCCAGCTTCCCAAGATCTTCGGATTCTCGGTGGACGCCGAGAGTTTCCTCGGGGAGATCGCGGCATTCGTGGGCGGTGTGTCGGGTGGTGAGATGGTGCCGGCCGCCCTGGCGATCGGCGCAGGCGGGCTGATCCTGATCCTGGTACTGCAGCGCGTGGCTCCGCGGATCCCCGGTGTACTGGTCGTGGTGGTGCTGTCGATCACCGCGGCAGGAGTGTTCGGGCTGGCCGCACGCGGAGTGGCACTCGTGGGCGTGCTCCCCCAGGGCTTCCCGCCACTCACGGTGCCGCACGTCGCGCTTTCCGACATCGCACTGCTCGTGGGTGGCGCCTTCGGGATCGCGCTCGTGTCGCTCGCCGACACGATCTCGACCTCCACCGCGTTCGCTGCCCGTGCCGGCCGGACGGTCGACGGGAACCGGGAGATGACCGGGATCGGGGTCGCCAACATCGCCGCCGGGCTGTTCCAGGGGTTCCCGGTGAGCACCAGCGGGTCACGCACGGCGGTGGCGGAACAGGCGGGCGCCAAGACACAGGTCACCGGGTTGGTCGGGGCGGGCGCGATCACGCTGATCCTGCTGCTCGCTCCCGGACTGCTCCGCAACCTGCCCCAGCCGACGCTCGCTGCCGTGGTGATCGCCGCGTCCCTCTCGCTCTCCGACATCCCGGGCACGCTCCGCCTCTTCCGTCTCCGGCGAACCGAGTTCTACCTGTCGATCGCGGCCTTCGCCGGCGTCGTGGCATTCGGTGTGCTCCTCGGCATCCTGGTGGCCGTCGCCCTCTCGATCGGCAACGTGTTCCGCCGAGCATGGTGGCCCTACCAGGCGACCCTCGGCCGCGTTCCGGGAATCGCGGGATACCACGACATCAGTAGCTATCCGCATGCCGAGCAACTCACGGGATGCCGCATCTTCCGCTTCGACGCTCCGGTCTTCTTCGCGAACGCACGCACGTTCCGCGAGCAGCTGACCGGGATCGCCCGGTCGGACCCACATCCGAAATGGATCATCGTCGCCGCGGAGCCGATCACCGACGTCGACGTCACCGCCGCCGACATGCTTCGCGACCTCGACGGCACACTCGACGCCGGCGGCACCACCCTCGTCTTCGCCGAGATGAAGGATCCGGTCCGGCGCAAGCTCGACCGCTACGGGCTCATCCCGGCGATCGGGCCGTCGCACTTCTTCCCGACGCTCGACGACGCGGTCGAGGCGTTCCGGAGAGACACGGGGGCGGAGTGGGTGAGCCCACCACAGGGAAGCTGACCGTGCGACCGGCGACTCAGCCGGTCACCGGTGTGACCGTGGTGTTGCGCAGGTGCTCGTAGACCACACTCGTGCGCACGTCGGCGACCTCCGGCCGCTCGGTGAGCCGGTCGATCACGAAGGCGTAGAGGTTCTCGTTGTCCGCGACGGCCACGTGGATGAGGAAGTCCTCGCCGCCGGTGACCACGAAGACGCCGATCGTCTCGGGAAGAGTGCTCACCCAGTTGCGGAAAGCGTCGATGTTGCGGCGCGAGGGCGGCCGGATCCGCACCGCGATCAGGGCCTGCACCGGCCGGCCGATCTTGCCGAGATCGACATCGAGGATGGCGCCCCGGATCACGCCGCGCTCGCGCAGTGCTCGCGTCCGGTCCAGCGCCGTGGTCGGCGAGACCCCGACTGCCGCGGCGATGTCGCGGTTCGTGCGCCGTGCATCTGCCTGCAGCTCCGCAAGTATCGCCTTATCAAGTTCGTCCAGATGCGCCACCACGAGCCCCTCGCCGGATTAAGTACGGATTCATTGCCCCTCTGCCGCATGTGTTCATAGCATCGAGTGAGTTTCTCGTATATATGGAGGTCACCGTGGGAGCTGAGCCCGCGCCTGCTCGTCACCGGATCGGGTACGCGCCCGACGAGGTCGTCACCAGCGAGCCGACGCGCTCGACCCGGTTGAAGTGGGTGGTCGTGGTCGACGAGACGCTCTCGGCCGGGCGGGCGGCCAACGCCGTCGCCTGTGTCGCCGCCACCACCGGCGCCGCCGTGGAGGGGCTGATCGCACACGGCGGGCCGGACGCGTCCGGCGACGAGCACCCCGGCCTGCCCTGGGCGGGCTGCACGGTCCTGGCCGCGACGCCGGACGCGCTGGCCGCCACCCGCGCCGCAGCGGCCTCCGCCGAGGGAGTGCTCGTGGTGGACATGCCCGAGGCGGCGCAGTCGCACCGTGTCTACGACGACTACCTCTCCGAGCTCGCCGAGACCGAGCCGGAGAAGCTCGCGTGCAGCGCCGTCAGCATCATCGGCCCACGCAACCGGGTCAGCAAGCTGGTCAGGAGGCTCGCGCTACTCGCCTGACCACGTTCCCGGACACTCACACCCCGGCCACGGCATCGATCCGGCCGGAGCCGATCGCCTCCACCAGCGCCGCGTGGTCGAGCTCGTTCTGATCGGCGTACGCGCGGGCGAACTCCGCGATGGCACGCTCGAACGTGGTGCCGGCGCCGAGGTAGGAAGCGATCGCGACGCGGTCGCCGGTGCGGGCGTGCGCCCTGGCCAGCGTCCACCCGCAGAGCTCGCCGTAGGCGAGCATCCCCTTCGGCACCATCACCTCGACGTCGGCCGAGCCCTTCCAGTCCCGCAGCTGGCGCACGTAGAAGCTCCGGCTCTGCCCGTCGAACCCCTGCACGCGCACCCAGCCGAGGAAGATGTCGCCGACCGCCTGCATGAGACGCTGCCCGACGACCACCCGACGGCCGGGGTCGTACTCGCTCGCCCCGACGAACTCCTCCAGCACCGACGGGCCCGCCTCCTTCGCCTGCAGGAACAGCGGGTCGCGGTCGTCGTCCCCGAGCAGGAGCGCGATGAACGCGCGGGTACCCACGCTGCCCACCCCGACGACCTTGCGGGCGAAGTCCACCAGCCGGTACTGGTCCAGCAGCGCGCGCCGCTCGGGTTCCAGGCACTCCCCGTAGTCCATCAGCATCGCCTGCAGCTGGCTCAACAGCTGATCCGGATCCGTCCCGGCGCCTGCGAGGTCGGCGACGGGCACGACCAGCGGCGGGTCGGCGAGGATCGCGGCCTGGCCGTCCTTCACCCCGGCGTAGCGGGTGAGCGCTCCGAGGTTGTCCCGCGTCCGCGCCTTCGCCATGCTGCGGGCGAGGCGCTTGCGCCGTTCGCGGTCGAGATGCTCATCGACGCGGGCCTGCACGCTGTCCATGTCGGCGTGGGCGTACCAGACCTCCAGCGTGGTCATGTCCGCGAACTCGCGCATCGCCCGCCGATACGCGGCCACCGTGGCGGTCACGATCTCCCGGCGCGTCTTCGGCGGGTAGCCGTTGTCACGGCCGGCGATCTCGATGCTCGTCGCGAGCCGTTTGACGTCCCACTCCCACGGCCCGGGCAGGGTCTCGTCGAAGTCGTTGACGTCGAAGACGAGGCGTCGCTCCGGGGAGGCGAACACACCGAAGTTCGTCATGTGGGCGTCGCCGCAGCACTGGACGACGAGCCCGGTGCTCTGCGTGCCGGCGAGGTCGCTCGCCATCGGCAGTGCGGCCCCGCGGAAGTACGCGAACGGGGACGCGGCCATCCGTCCGTACCGGATCGGGAGCAGCTCCTGCACACGCTGCTGTGCCTGCTTCTCCAGCAGGCCGAGCGGGTCGGGGCGGTCGGGGGCAGGAGTGAACTCCGCCTGGCCTGCCCGCGGGACGGCCCGGCGGGCGGATCGGCCCCGATCCATCCGCTCTTCCCGCGTCGGGCGGGTCGTTCCCTCCGCGTCGGTGACCTTGCGGGCTCGTGCGCTGGTCGCCTGACCCATCGCCGGGTCCTCCTCGGTCGAGCGCTGGGCACCCCCGTTCGCCCTGCGGCTTCGGGGGCGGGCGCTTCCACACCGGACGCGCGGGTCCCACGGTGGGCCACGAACCGGTCAGCGGCATCGTCCGCACCGGGTGAGGGCCGCGGTGCTGCGTGCGAGGTTCAGGCAGGCACCGCTCGGACCAGGCCGACTCAGCGGCGGGATCGAGCCGTAGCGACGTTATTCGTGCTGCGTGCCCGGGACGACCCGGACGAGCCGCGGGCGGGCTTCGTGGGTGTCGCCGACTCCGTCACAGGCTTCGCCGCCGCAGCAGGCTTGACCGCAGCCGCCGCAGGCTTCCTGCCGGGCGCAGGCCTCGCCGAGGCCGTCGCAGGCTTTGCCGCTGCGGGAGGCTTCGCCGCAGCCGCCGCAGGCTTCCTGGCCGGTGCGCGCTTCGCCGCCGCACGCTTGCCAGCCGCCGAAGACCGAGCCGCAGCCGCCGCAGGCTTCCTGGCGGGCGCGCGCTTCGCCGCCGCACGCTTGGCAGCCGCCGAAGACCGAGCCGGGGTCGCTGCCGGCTTGGCCGCCGCCGCAGACTTGGCCGGGGTCGCTGCAGGCTTGGCAGCCGACGCCGGTTTCGCCCTCGACCACGTGAGTTCGATCTCCAGCTCCACCTCATCGCCATCGACCTCCACCTCGACCTCGTAGCTGACCTGATCGGGGACATGCATCTTGAGAGCGCTCGCACCCAGCTCGACCTCGACGCCTGCGCCCTCGGAGAGCGCGGCGGCGAGCGCCGAGAGCCTGCTGGCTGCCTGCCGGCGGCTGAGGGTCTCGGTGCGGCTGACTTCGACGTCCGACATCGGGTGCTCCGTTCCGCGTGCGAGGGCTTCCGGACCCCGCAGTGTCGGCCGGGCGGCGCCCGGCGGCATCGCCTGCGACGGATGGTCGAGCGTCAGTTGGGGGGATACACCAGGCCGAGCACCCCGATGACGAGCAGGTAGCCGCCCAGCCCGACGAGGAACACGATGGTGATGACACGTTGGTGGCGCCGGATCCAGGTACCGACCTCCGCGAGGCTCTGTTTCGCCAGCTCCGGGTGGTAATGCGCAAGCACCAGCGCCGCGATCGGAAGGCTGAACCAGATGGCGTTGTAGAGCACCACCTGCACCACCGCGTCCACCGTTCCGGTGGCATCGCCCACGATCGCGTTCAGCGCCGCCAGGTACACCAGCCCGGGCAGATGGGTCACCACGCCCGCCGCCGCGGCGGCTGTAGGCGACAGGTGCTGCAGACGCTTGCGCATCCACTCCGAGCCCGGCCTGCTACCGGACCGGGGCCGGGGCAGCCACCCGAACGCGGCGGCTCCGGCGTAGGCGAGTGCCAGCGCACCCAGTGCGGTGTCGATGAGGGGACGCCCGCCCGCATCCGTCGCCGGGCCGAGCCCCTGGGCGAGGAGGACCACCGCCGTGCCGACGGCCAGGCTGAAGGCGAGGCCTGCGGCGATGTAGGACACGAGCAGGCGCCGCGGGTGCGCCGTCGAGAGCATCGCGACCACGGCGGCCGCGCTCATCGGACGGACCACAGTGGTCAGGGCGAGGACGAGCGCCTCCGTGCTCACGCCGCCCTCCTCGCTGACGCTCGCCGGTCACGTTCGCAAAGCTGCTGTGTCCGATGGCTCGCTCGCAAGCTCGCTCACGCCGCCCTCCTCGCTGACGCTCGCCGGTCACGTTCGCAAAGCTGCTGTGTCCGATCGCTCGCTCGCAAGCTCGCTCACGCCGCCCCAACGGGTGTCAGGACCTCAAGCTCCCATCACTCTGCCGCCGCTCCGATCGCACGAGGTCAGGTCGGCGCGGGCGGCGCGGGTGGCAGGTCCGGCGCGGGCTGGCGTCGTTCACGTCGCCGCTCGCGGCGCGACTTCTTCGGGGGTGCCTGCGGGTCCGGTTCCGTCGGGCTGTCGCGCAGCAGCACGGCGGCCCACTTGGCCTGCGGATCGATGTCCACCAGCAGCGCCTTCGCCAGGAGGGTCAGCGGGATCGCCAGGATCGCGCCGAGCGGGCCCAGCAGCCACGCCCAGAAGAACAGCACCAGGAACGTCACCGTGACCGACAGCCCGACGGCGTCCCCGATGAATCGCGGCTGGATGATCGACTGAACCACGAAGTTGATCACGCAGTAGAGGACGATGACGATCACCATCAGCTTCGGGCCGCCGGTCAGCAGCGCCAGGAGCGCAGGCGGAATCACGCCGAGCACGAACCCGATGTTCGGGATGTAGTTGGTGATGAACGACAGCAGGCCCCAGGTGAACGCGAGCGGGATGCCCAGCAGCGCGAGCGCGATCGTGTCGAGGACCGCGACGATGAGCCCGAAGACGGTGGTGACCAGCAGATACTGGCGGGTGCCCCACGCGAAGTGCTCCAGTGCCGCGGTGATCCGCGGGCGGTCCGCCTCGATCTGGGCGAGCCGCTGGCCGTACCCGCCGGACTCGACGCTGAGGAACAGCAGCAGCGCCAGCAGGAACACCAGGTTCGTCGCCAGTCCGGCCACGCTTCCCAGCAGCGCCGTGAGCACTCCCGCGAGGTTGCTGATGTTCAGCGAGCTCGCCGCCTTGTGGAGCTGCTCCGGGCCCACACCCCACCTGGCCAGCTCGGCGGTGGCCGAGGCCACCAGGCCGTCGAACTTGTCGGCGTACTGCGGCACCTCCGTGGCCAGCCGGGCCACCGAGATGATGATCCCGAGGGCGAGCACGACCAGGATCCCGTAGACGAGCAGGATCACCACGACAGTCGTCGCCCATCCCGGCCAACCGTGGCGTTTGAGCCAGCCCTGCACCGGCGCCACCGCGATCACGATGATGAGCGCCATGAACGCCGGCCCGATCAGCCAGGCGACGGCCTGCACCCCCGCGGCGACGATGACCGCGGCGGCGATGCCGAGCAGGATGACGAGAGCGCGGGGGAACATACTCCGTTGCCCGCCCTCCTCGCTCGGGGGAGGCGCGTTCGGGACGACGGGCGTGGCCACCGCGAAACGGTAGGACCGGCGTCTGTCCGCCTACGTCACCCGCGACGGGCGAAACCGGGTGCCGATGGTGTCCTCCGCTCCCCTACCGCTGGGCCGCAGGCCGCGGCCTCGGAGTGCGGCCCGCACCGGAGCGGCCACCACGCCCCCTGAACAGGGCGACAGCCAGCGCCGCCGCCCACGACAGCACCCACGCGGCGAACCGGAAGCCGCGACGGTAGGAGTTCTCGGGCTCGCCCGGGGGCAGGTCCTGGCCGTTGCGGCCACCGTCACGCTCGGCGCCCACGACGGCCGGCGCAGCGGGCGGCGGACCGTGCCCGCCACCGTCCTCCGGCAGGTCCGCCCGGGTCACGCGGTTGCGGAACACGTGGAGCGTCCAGCCCTGGTAGATCAGAATGATCGGCAACAACACGACGAGTACGACGGTCATCACGCCCAGCGCGTAGGGTCCCGATGCCGTACCGGCCACCGTCAGGTCGTTCGCGGCGCCGAGGCTCGACACCATCACGCGGGGGTAGAGCTCCGAGAAGAGCGACACCACCACACCCACCGTCGTGGCACACGTCGCGACGAACGCGGCGACCTCCCGCTCCACGTGCACCAGCAGCGCGGCGGCGATCACGACGATCGCGGTGGCGAGCTCGATCACCGAGAGCAGCGCGCCCCCCGAGTCGAAGCGGGTCAGCGCGACCCAGGCGATGACGACCAGCGCCACGACGGGTCCGAGGACCTTCGCGATGCCCAGCGCCCGCATGCGGATGTCCTCCGTGGTGCGCATGGCGAGGAACACGGCGCCGTGCAGCAGGCTGACCAGCGTGATCGTCACACCGGTCAGCACGGCGTAGGGCCGGAACAGGTCACCGAACCCTCCGACGAACTCCTCTTGTGCGTCGATCGGGATCCCGCCCAGGAAGCCGCCGAGCATGATCCCGAGGCCGAGCGGCGCGACCAGGCTCCCGACGGCCAGCGCGCCGGACCACAGATTCCGGCTCCGATCGGACGTCGTGTGCGACCGGAACTCGAAGGACACCCCACGCAGGATCAGCGCCACCAGCACGATGAGGATCACCGGGTAGAAGGCCGAGAGCGCCGTCGCGTACCAGGAGGGGAACGCGGCGAAGGTCGCGGCGATGGCGACGATCAGCCAGACCTCGTTGCCGTCCCACACCGGACCGATCGTCCGGATGGCCAGCGACCGGCCCTCCTCGTCGCGGCCCACCACACGGTGCAGCATCCCGACGCCGAAGTCGAAGCCCTCCAGCAGCAGGAAGCCCATCCAGACCACGACCAGGACGATGAACCAGAAGATCTCCATCGGGCCTCCCGCTCAGTAGCTCGGCGCGTGGACCGGCTGCTCAGCCTCGTCCGGAGCCTCCTCGGGCTCGAGCTCCCGAGCGGCGTAGCGCGCCATCAGCGTCCAGTCCACGACGGCGAGCACGCCGTACAGCACGACGAAGACCACGAGGCTCACGACGATCGTGCCCGCGCTCACCGACGGCGACGCGGCGTCGCGGGTGAGCTGCAACCCCTGCACGATCCAGGGCTGGCGGCCGTTCTCGGTGAGCACCCAGCCCGCGGTGTTGACGATGAACGGCAGCGGGAGACTCCACAACGCCACCCGCAGGAACCACGGCGAGGACTCCAGCCGCTTCCATCGCCACAGGCCCCACAGCGATATCAGGAGGATGAGGCTCGCGAGGTAGGCCATCACCCGCATCGCCCAGTACTGGATGAAGACGTTGGGGATGTAGTAGCCCGGCCCGTACTGTTGCTCGTACTGGGCCTGCAGCTCGTTCATGCCCACCACCTTCCCGTCCCACGAGTTCGTGGCGAGCAGGGACAGGAGATGCGGGATCGCGATGATCTTGTCCGGGGTCTGGTCGTTGTTGCCGCCGCCGATCTGGAACATCGAGAACGAGCACGGCTGGCAGGTGTCCCACTGCGCCTCGGCCGCCGCGATCTTCATCGGCTGGAACTCGCCCTCGGTGACGCCGAGCTCGCTGCCGACCAGCAGGTTGATCATCGTGGCCGGCGCCAGCACCACCAGGGCGAGCTGCGCGGAGCGGCGGAAACCGGAGTCGTCGGGCCGGCGGCGCAGGTGCCACGCCGAGATCGCCAGCATGACGACGGCCGCGGTGATCAGCGACGCGAGCAGCACGTGCAGGTAGCTGCGCAGGAACACGGGGTTGGTCAGTACCGCCCCGATGTCGGTGAGCTGCGCACGTCCGGTGTCCGGGTTGATCGTGTAGCCGACCGGGTTCTGCATCCACGAGTTCGCCGCCATGATGAACGCGGCCGAGAGCACGCCTCCGAGCGCGACCATCCAGATCGTCGCGAGATGCACCCGGCGCGACAGCCGGTTCCAGCCGAAGAGCCACAGCCCGAGGAACGTCGACTCGAGGAAGAACGCGGCGAGCCCTTCCATCGCGAGCGGGGCACCGAACACGTCGCCCACGAACCGCGAGTAGCCCGACCAGTTCATCCCGAACTGGAACTCCTGCACGAGGCCGGTGACCACCCCGACCGCCACGTTGATCACGAGCAGGATGCCGAAGAACCTGGTCAGGCGGAGGTACTCCGACCGGTCGGTGCGGTACCACTGCGTCTGCAGGAGCGCGACGAGCAATGCCAACCCGATCGTGAGCGGCACGAACAGGAAGTGGTAGATCGACGTGCTCGCGAACTGCAGGCGCGCCAGGTCGACCGCGTCCACCTCAGTCCCCCATCAGTGCCGGACGGCCCCGGTCGAGCGCCTCGTCGAGCGTGATCGCGGCGTCGATCAGAGCGAGGTGGGTGAAGGCCTGGGGGAAGTTGCCGATCTGCTCGCCGGAGAGGGCGATCTCCTCGGAGAAGAGCCCCACGTGGTTGGCGTAGGTGAGCATCTTCTCGAACGCGAGCCGCGCGTCCTCCAGCCTGCCTGCCCGCGCGAGCGCGTCGACGAACATGAACGAGCAGAGCGAGAACGTGCCCTCCGAGCCCCGCAGTCCGTCGGGCGAGGCCTCCGGGTTGTACCGGTAGACGAGGCTGTCGGTGACCAGCTGGTCCTCCATCGCCCTGAGCGTGGAGGCCCACATCGGGTCGTACGGTGAGATGAACCCGACGCTGGACATCCGCAGCAACGAGGAGTCGAGCGTGTCGCTGCCGTAGTGCTGGACGAACGCCCGGCTCTCGGGGTTCCAGCCCTTCTCCATGATCTGCTCGTAGATCGCGTCACGTGCCTCGGTCCACCGCATGAGAGAGGCCGGACGCCCGTGCACGGCCGCCATCCGGATCCCCCGGTCGAACGCCACCCAGCTCATCAGCCGCCCGTAGGTGAAATCCTTGCGCCCGCCGCGCGTCTCCCAGATGCCCTCCTCCGGCTGGTCCCAGTGCTCCGTGAGCCAGTTCAGCAGTTCCCGCACCGCCAGCCAGCCGCGGTGCCCGACCTCGAGGCCGCGCTTGTCGGCGAAGAAGATGCTGTCGAGCGCCTCGCCGTAGATGTCGAGCTGGAGCTGGTCGGCCGCGCCGTTGCCGATCCGGACCGGGCGCGAGCCCCGGTAGCCCGACCAGTGGTCCAGCGACTCCTCCTTGAGGTCCGAGGACCCGTCGACCCGGTACATGATGTTGAGCGGGCCGCCCTCCCCACCCACCCGCTCGTCGGCACGGTCTCGCAGCCATTGGCTGAACTTCGCAGACTCCTCCAGGAACCCGAGCCGCAGCAGCGCGTAGACCGAGAACGACGCGTCCCGCACCCAGGTGTAGCGGTAGTCCCAGTTGCGCTCACCGCCGACCTGCTCCGGCAGCCCGGTCGTGGGCGCAGCCACCAGACCACCGCTCGGCGCGTAGGTCATGAGCTTGAGGGTGATCGCCGAGCGCTGGAGGATCTCCCGCCAGCGACCCGTGTAGGTGCTGCGGTGCAGCCAGGTGCGCCAGTACCGGACGGTCTCGTCGTGCATCTGCTGGAACTCCGCCACCCGGATCTCCCGCGGTGGGCCCTCCGCGGCCGACTCCAGCACCACACCCCGGACGTCACCGGCCTTCAGCGCGACCGAGACGTGCAGGTCGTTCTCGTCGATGCGGACCTGGGCCAGCAGCTCGTCGCCGGGCTCGCGCACGACGTGCAGGGTGAGCGTCTGCGTGTCGGTGCTGAAGACCACCCCGTTGCGCGTCATGTCCGTGCGGTGGGCCTTGCGGCCGTAGTCGAAGCGCGGCGCGATGTCGAAGTCGAAGGTCATCTCTCCGCGGACGCAACGCACCATCCGGATGAGCTTGTGGTTCGCGGTGGCAACGTTGCCTGCAGGGGGCATGAAGTCGACCACCTCGCCCATCCCGCTCGCGGTGGTGAACCGGGTGATGAGTACAGCGGTGTCCGGTAGGTACAGCTGCCGCGAGTCGTAGTCGGCGTGCGGCCGGATCCGGAAGTGGCCGCCCTTCTCGTCGTCGAGGAGGGCGCCGAACACGCTCGGCGAGTCGAAGCGCGGGCAGCAGAACCAGTCGACGGAACCGTCCGTGCTGACCAGCGCAGCAGTCTGGAGATCACCGATCAGGCCGTGGTCGGAGATCGCTGCCTCGGTCATGGTGGCCTCCTGCGTCGTGGAGCCGGCAGGCCAACCGTCGCGGTTGCCGGTGCACCGATGCATCACCCGATAAGGAGGAGACCGGAGCGCGTACACCGCCGCGGGACCCGCCGCAATCCGACGCGGGTCCGCGACGCTCAGGACGGGGAGGCCACGTCGGCGTCGAACGCCTGCTGGTGGCGACGGATCTCGCCGTGCCGGTCGGCCGACCACGCAGCCAGCGCCAGCACAGTGGACAGCAACGAGGTGCCCAGCTCCGTCAGGGCGTACTCGACGCGCGGCGGGACCTCGGGGTAGGCGGTTCGGGTGACGAGCCCGTTGCGCTGCAGCTGCTTCAGCGTGAGTGTCAGCATCCGCTGCGAGATGCCGGGGATCAGGTCGGCGAGGTCGGAGTAGCGGGTCGGGCCCCGCTCGAGGGAGCCGATGATCAACACGCTCCACTTGTCGCCGACCAGGTCGAGGATCTCCCGGATGAAGTCCGCGTCCTCGTCGTTCCAGTGCGCGCAGGGACCCGGCACCTCTCGCACGGCCCTCCGGACGCCGGTGCGTGCCGCTCGCACGGTCTTCCCGCTCACAGCCGCTCCCAGCTCGTCGCCGCCACGCACATGAATGTGCCTTTTGTAGGCCTCTCGAAACTAATAGAGGATGCGGCTACGCACAAATCGTAAGTAAGGAGCGAGATGAACATCGAATTCTGGTCGGACATCGTCTGCCCCTGGTGCGGGCTGATGGACCACCGGCTGCGACGGGCTGTGGACCGTTTCGAACACGGCGCGGACGTGCGGATCACTCACCGGTCGTTTCAGCTGCATCCCGATCTGCCACGGGAAGGGGTCACGCAACGTCGGCTGTTCGAGATGTTCGGTGTGGAACGCGCCGCTGGTGAACAGCTCGTGGGATCGATCGAGAAGCTCGCTGCAGCCGAAGGGCTTTCGCCCTACTACGCGCTGGATCGCACGCTCGGCCCCACCGACTTCGCTCACGAACTGCTTGCGTACGCAACCGAACAGGGCCGTGGCAACGAGATCTGGTCGGCGATGTTCCGGGTCCACTTCGGCCAGGCCCGGAAGCTGTGGACAGCCGAACAGGTGCTCGACTTCGCCGCGGAGGTGCACCTGGATCGCGACGGCGCGGCCGAGGCACTGCAGAGCAGGCGTTACCGCACGCAGGTGGCGGCCGACCAGCTCGCAGCCCGACGACTCGGTGCTCGCGGCACGCCCTTCATCGTCCTGGACGGCCGGTACGCCCTCTCCGGCGCCGTCGGAACCGACGAACTCCACTCGGCCATGGCCGCCGTCCGGCACGAGGGCCGTTCGACCGGCGTCACGCCGCTGCTGCCCGTGACCGAAGCCGACGGGATGTGCGCCCCGGACGGCTGCGCGACGTCCGCCGCCAGTGGCAACTGAGCCGGCGCGCCCACCAAGGAGCAGAGACATGTCCCTCGCATTCGAACCAACCACCCTCGGCCGCTACACCCTGCGCAACCGCGTGGTGATGGCGCCGATGACGCGCAACCGCGCATACGGGCCGGGGCGCGGCCCGACCCCGCTGATGGCGACCTACTACGCCCAGCGAGCCGGCGCCGGGCTCATCATCGCCGAAAGCGCTCAACCGTCACGGATCGGCCAGGCTCATCCGAACACGCCGGGCCTGCACTCCGGAGAACAGGTGGAGGCGTGGCACGCGGTGACCCGAGGTGTCCACGAGCAGGAGGGCCTGATCTTCGCGCAGCTGATGCACGCCGGCCGCGTCGGGCACCCCAGCTTGCACGAGGACAACCTCACCCCGGTCGGCCCGTCGCCGGTGAAGGCTGCCGGCACGACGTTCACCCCGGACGGTCCGCAGGAGTTCGTCACCCCGCGAGCGCTGGACGCAGCGGGCATCCGGGCAACGATCGAGGACTATGCGGCGGCGGCGCGCAACGCGATCGCAGCAGGCTTCGACGGCGTGGAGGTGCACGCGGGCTACGGCTTCCTGCCACACCAGTTCCTGTCGACGAATGCCAACCAGCGCGACGACGGGTGGGGCGGCACCGTTCAGGGGCGGATCCGGTTCACGGTGGAAGTGGCCACGGCGATTGCGGATGCGATCGACGCCGACCGGCTGGGAGTGCGAATCTCGCCGGTCAGCGGCTACCAGGACATCCTCGAGGACAACCACCGCGACACCTATCTCGCACTGCTCGATGCGCTCGGCCCGATCGGCCTGGCCTATCTGCACATCGCCGAGGGAACCGACACGGAGTTCACCGAACATCTGCGGGAACGCTGGAACGGAACGTTCATCCTCAATCCGTACACCCCGGGCGGATTCACCGGACCGGAGGCATTGAAGCTCATCGAGACCGGCGCGGCCGACCTGGTGTCCTTCGCCTCGCTGTTCCTGGCCAACCCGGACCTGCCGCGACGGCTGCAGCACGGCGGGCCGTTGAACACCCCCGACTTCAGCCTGGCCTACGGCGGCGACCACAGGGGCTACACCGACTACCCGACCCTGTCGCAGGCGACGCCTGACGACGACGGGCAGACCGGTTAGCCGAAACCAGCGGTCCCCGCCCGGCCCTCGAACCGACCGCTCAGTCCACCGATTCCGACCACACCTGCGACGGCCGCGCCGTGACGGTGACGGCGCCGCCGCAGTTCCAGCAGCTCGGCTCCGACTCGGGATCACGGCCCGCGACGTCGCAGGATCCGCAGTGCCAATGCGCGACGATTCGAGCTGTCACGACCGCCTCCCCTCTCGTTCTCGCGACGATGTCACGACCGAGCATCCGCGACGTCACCTCTCGCGAGGAGGGAGGCAGCACCCGGGCCGCCGGGGTGTACCCACCTCTGTGGTGGCGGGGGTGCCCCACCACCACGGCGTGCGGGAGCACGTCCCACGCAGGGCGGGGAGCCCAGTTCCCTGGGCCGGTGACGGCGCCTCCGGCTGCCGGATCCCGCTCACCTCACGCAGGTGATGTGCCGTCCCGCGACCCGTCGCACCGTGGGCGCGCCCGCGCCACTCGCCGGCGCGCCCACCACGAGGAGGCCCGGTGCCTGAGGATCCGCACTCCGACATCACGCGCCCCGACACCCACTACGACGTCATCGTCATCGGCACGGGTGCCGGCGGCGGCACGTTCGCGCATCGGCTGGCCCCGTCGGGAAAGCGGATCCTGATGCTCGAGCGCGGTGGCTACCTGCCGCGGGAGCGGGCCAACTGGGACTCGACCGAGGTGTTCGTGAAGGGCCGCTACCGGGCGCCGGAGTTCTGGCTGGACAGGAACGGCAACGAGTTCCCGCCCGAGGTGAACTACTACGTCGGGGGCAACACGAAGTTCTACGGGGCCGCACTGTTCCGGCTGCGCCCGCAGGACTTCGGCGAGCTGCGCCACTACGACGGCATCTCCCCCGCCTGGCCGATCGGGTACTCCGACCTGGAGCCGTACTACACCGAGGCCGAGCACCTCTACGACGTGCACGGCCGCCACGGCGAGGACCCGACCGGGGGCGACGCGACCTCGGACTACCCCTTCCCCCCGGTCATGCACGCGCCCCGGATCCAGCAGCTGGCCGACGATCTCGAGAAGCAGGGCCTGCACCCGTTCCACCTCCCGATCGGGGTGCGGCTGACCCAGGAGCCGAACGGCGCCGCCGCCCACGGCAGCACGTGCATCCGCTGCGACCGGGTAGACGGGTTCCCGTGCCTGGTCGACGGCAAGTCCGACGCCCAGGTCATCTGCGTCGACCCGGCGCTGCGCCACGAGAACGTCCAGCTCATCACGGGTGCCCACGTGACCACGCTGGAGACGGACCCGAGCGGCCGCACGGTCACCGCCGTGGTGACCGAGCTCGGCAACGGCGAGGTCGTCCGCTTCAGCGCCGACATCGTGGTGGTCTCCTGTGGCGCGGTGAACTCCGCGGCTCTCCTGCTGCGCTCCGCGAACGACCGGCACCCCGACGGACTCGCCAACGGCTCGGGCATGGTCGGGCGGCACTACATGCGCCACAACAACCTGGCGCTGATGGCCGTGTCGAAGGAACCGAACCCCACCCGGTTCCAGAAGACCCTCGCGCTGCACGACTGGTACCTCGGCTCCGACGACTTCGACCACCCGATGGGCGGCATCCAGATGCTCGGCAAGTCCGACGCCGAGCAGATCCGGGCCAACGCCCCGCACTGGGCCGGACGGGTCAGCCCGGAGATGCCCTTCGACGAGCTCGCCCGCCACGCCGTCGACTTCTGGCTCTGCGGCGAGGACCTCCCGCTGCCCGAGAACCGGGTGACCCTCGACCGCGACGGGCGCATCCGGCTCACCCTCGACGAGAACAACAACCTCGAAGGGCTCAAACGGCTGCGCAAGGAGCTCGAGTCACGGCTCTGCGACCTGGGGATGCACGAGAACCTGCTGCACCACAGCATCTACCTTCACAAGGGCATGCCGATCGGCGCGACGGCGCACCAGGCCGGCACGGTCAGGTTCGGCGTGGACCCGTTCGCCTCCGCGCTGGACGTGAACTGCCGGACGCACGAGGTCGACAACCTCTACGTCGTCGACACGAGCTTCTTCCCGAGCATCGGAGCCGTGAACCCGTCGCTGACGGCGATGGCGAACGCCCTGCGCGTCGGCGACCACGTGCTCGAACGCCTCGGCTGACCAGACCCGACGACATCGGACGGACAGGAGCACATCATGGCGACGGACCGAGTCGACGCGTTGGTCATCTTCGGGGCGACCGGCGACCTGGCCAAGCTGGAGACGTTCCCCGCGCTCGTCGGGCTGGTGGACAGGGGCGTGCTCACCGTGCCGGTGATCGGTGTGGCGAAGAGCGGGTGGAACCTGGACCGGTTCCGCGAGTACGCGGCGCAGTCCCTGCGCGACAACAACATGGACCCGGCCGCACCGGCGGCCCGGAAGATGCTCGGTCTGCTCCGCTACGTCGACGGGGATCTCGACGATGCCGCCACCTACGAGGCGATGTCGCAGGAGATGGGCAAGGACTGCCGGCGTGCCCTGTTCTACCTGGAAGTTCCCCCCGTACTGTTCGGACGCATCGCCGAGGGGATCGCCGGCGCGGGCCGGGCGGACGGAGCCCGGGTGATGGTGGAGAAGCCGTTCGGCACAGACCTGGCCAGCGCCATCGCCCTCGACCGGACGATGCACGCCCACTTCCCCGAGGACGCGATCTACCGGGTGGATCACTGGCTCGGCCTGGACCCGCTCAACGACGTCCTCGTCGCCCGGTTCGCCAACTCGATGTTCGAACCCCTGCTCGACCGCGACCACGTGGAGAGCATCCAGATCACGATGGCCGAGGCGTTCGACGTCGCCGACCGCGGCCGCTTCTACGACCACACCGGCGCGATCCGGGACGTCGTGCAGAACCACATGCTGCAGGTGCTCGCCACCGTCATCGCCGACCCGCCGGACGGCTCGGGGCCGGACTCGTGGCTCGACGCCAAGGCACGGGTGATCTCCGCGCTCCGCCCGCTGACCCCCGCCGACACCGTCCGCGGCCAGTACGACGGCTACCACGACGTGGAGGGCGTCGACCCGCAGTCGACGGTGGAGACCTACGTCGCGGTCCGGCTCGCCCTCGACTCGTGGCGCTGGTCGGGCGTGCCGATCCTCATCCGCGCCGGGAAGACGATGCCCGTGACCGCCACGGAGGTCAGCATCCGGTTCCGGCCCGTTCCTTTCGACGTCTTCGGGGTCAGCCGCACCCGCCTGCGCAACACCCTGCGTTTCCGGATCTGGCCGAGCACCGAGATCGGGCTCGCCCTCGCGGGGAAGAAACCCGGCGCCGGACGCGAACCTCAGCTGCAGGACCTGGTGTTCGCGGAGGACAGCGGGGCGGACATGCGACCCTATGACCGCCTCATCGGCGCAGCACTCGACGGGAACCGCGTGTTGTTCGCCCGTCAGGACACCGTGGAGGCGGCCTGGCGGGTGGTCGACCCGGTGCTGGGTGACGTCGTCCCGGTGCACCCGTACCAGCGGGGCACGTGGGGCCCGAAGGAGGCAGATAGCCTGCTGTCCAATGGCGACGACTGGCACGACCCCACGGGTTGACGGGCAGAGCAGGGAGTACGGGTACGAGACCGGAGGACACCGTGTCGGCAGATGATCTGAGTCGGAGCACCGCACACCGTGTCGTGATCGTCGGGGGCGGCTTCGCCGGGCTGTTCGCTGCCCGTGCACTGCGCCGCGGGGACATCGCCGTCACGCTCGTCGACTCCGCCCAGCACCACTTGTTCCAGCCGCTGCTCTACCAGGTCGCCACCGGGATCCTGTCCGAGGGCCAGATCGCCGCGCCCCTGCGCGACGTCCTGAAGCGGCACACCAACGTCGAGTGCGTGCTGGCGGAGGTGGTCGACGTGAACCCGGCAGGCCGCGAGGTCGTGGCTCTGCGCCCGGGCGGCGAACGGATGACGCTGCCCTACGACGACCTGATCATCGCCGCAGGCGTGCAGCAGTCGTACTACGGGCACGACGAGTTCGCGCAATGGGCACCCGGGATGAAGACCATCGCCGACGCACTGGACATCCGGCGCCGGGTGTTCGGTGCGTTCGAGCTCGCCGAGACCGCCTCGGACCCCGACGAGCAGCGGCGCTGGCTCACCTTCGCCGTGGTCGGTGCCGGGCCCACCGGGGTGGAGCTGGCAGGGCAGATCCGCGAGCTCGCCACCCGGACCCTGCGGTCGGAGTTCCGGCGCATCCGCCCGGAGGACGCCCGTGTCCTGCTCTTCGACGGCGGCACCGCACCGCTTCCGTCCTTCGGCAAGTCCCTGTCGGGCAAGGCTGCCGAGGCGCTGCAGGAGATGGGTGTGGAGCTGCACTTCGGCTCGATCGTGAGCAACGTGGACGCCCGCGGCATCGACGTCCGGGACAAGGCCGGAACGACCGCCCGCTACGAGGCGGGCACCGTGATCTGGGCCGCGGGGGTGGAGGCGCCACCGCTCGCCACGGCGCTCGCGGCCGCCACGGACGCCCAGCAGGACCGCGCCGGGCGCATCCAGGTGGGGCCAGATCTCACGATTCCGGGACATCCTGACATCTCCGTCGTCGGCGACATGATGAGCCGCGACGAGCTGCCCGGCGTGGCCGAGGTCGCGATGCAGGCGGGGCTGTATGCCGGGCGCCGGGTCAAGCACAAGGTCGAGAACCCCGGTGCCCGGGAGGTCGGCCCGTTCCGCTACCACGACCTCGGATCGGCCGCTTACCTGTCGCGCGGCAACGCGATCGTCTCCGCCGGGCCGCTGCGCTTCGCCGGGCTTCCGGGCTGGCTGGCCTGGCTGTTCATCCACCTCGCCTTCCTCACCGGCTACCGCAATCGGCTCAGCGCCGTGATCACGTGGGCCTCCTCCTTCATCCGCGACCAGCGCCACGAGCGCACGTACACCACACAGCAGATCGACCAGCTGCGCGACGTCTATCAGGCGCAGCCGGGACAGGGCCGGCCCGCCGTCGGACCGGCACCCCGCCACACCCCGGCGAGCACACCGGACGGACCGGCGCGCAGCCAGTAGCCCCTAGCCTCCGGAGCATGCGCGTACTCGTCACGGGCGGAGCGGGCTTCATCGGCTCGCACGTCGCTGATCGCCTGACCGCCGACGGACATGACGTCCTGCTGCTCGACGCCCTCCTGCCCCAGGCGCACGCCGGTGCGCCGCCGGCGTGGGTCCAGGGCCACGAGCTGGTGCACGGCGACGTCCGCGACGCCGAGCTGCTCGGCCGGCTGCTCCCGGGGATGGACGCTGTCTGCCATCAGGCCGCGATGGTGGGGCACGGCGTCGACCCCGGGGACGCTCCCGACTACGTCGCGCACAACGACCTCGGCACCGCGGTGCTGCTCACCGCCATGCACAACGCCGGGGTGCACCGGCTGGTGCTCGCCGGGTCGATGGTGGTGTACGGCGAGGGCCGGTACGACTGCCCGGAGCACGGGGTCGTGCGGCCCGGCCCGCGCGCCCAGGAGGACCTCGACGCGGGCCGCTACGAACCGACGTGCCCGCTCTGCGGCCGCGAGCTCGTGCCGGGGCTCGTCCCGGAGGACGCCCCGCTCGACCCACGCAGCACCTACGCCGCCACGAAGGTGGCCCAGGAGCACCTGGCGGGAGCGTGGGCGCGGCAGACGGCCGGCAGCGTCTGGTCGCTGCGCTACCACAACGTCTACGGCCCGCGCATGCCACGCGATACCCCCTACGCGGGCGTGGCCTCGCTCTTCCGCTCCGCGCTGGAACGGGGTGAGGCGCCTCGGGTGCTGGAGGACGGCCGCCAGCGGCGCGACTTCGTCCACGTCACGGATGTGGCGGCCATGAACGTGGCTGCCCTCTCCACCGAGCCGCCCGGACCCGGCGTGAACGCCGTGAACGTCTGCTCGGGTGAACCGCACACCGTCGGGGAGCTCGCCGCCGCCCTCGCGGCGGCGATGGACGGCCCGCCACCCGTCATCGCGGGAGGCGCCCGGCCGGGCGACGTCCGGCACGTCGTCGCGGACCCTGCGAAGGCAGCCGCCGTGCTGGGTGTGCGGGCGGCGACGACCTTCGCCGAGGGCGTCACGCGGTTCGCCCGTGATCCGATGCGAGCCCCGGCTGGATCATCCGCAGGGGCATGACCAGCGCAGACGTCACGGATCGGTAAGGGCCGGAGTGGCCACACCAGACACTGATCCCGTCCACCATCAGGGTCGTGTACGGCTCTGTTGAGATCATCCTGCCCTGCCTCGACGAGGCGGAGGCCCTGCCGGCCGCGCTGGCCGGACTCCCCGACGGCTGGCCGGTCCTCGTCGTCGACAACGGCTCCACCGACGCCACCGGCGACGTCGCGCGCGCCTGTGGCGCCCGCGTGGTGGTCGAGCCGCACCGCGGCTACGGCGCCGCGGTCCACGCAGGCCTGCTGGCGGCGCGCGCCGACGTCGTGGCGGTCCTCGACGGCGACGGCTCGCTCGACGCCGGTGTGCTGCCCGCGATGGCCGAGGCCGTCCACTCCGGCCGGGCCGACCTCGCTGTCGGGCGCCGGGTTCCGGACTCGGCGTCGGTGTGGCCGTGGCACGCGCGCGCCGGGAATGCGGCCATCGCCGCGATGCTGCGTCACCGCGGCGTTCCGGTCCACGACATCGCGCCGGTTCGGGTGGCGCACCGGCAGGCCCTGCTCGACCTGCAGATCGCGGACCGCGCCTTCGGCTATCCACTGGAGATGCTGCTGCGGGCGGGCGCGGCCGGCTGGCGGATCGCGGAGATGCCCGTGCCGTACCGGGCGCGCGCCGGGGGGCGGTCGAAGGTGTCGGGGTCGGTGCGCGGTTCCCTGCGTGCCGCGAGGGACATGGCCGGGCTGCTCCGGTGAGCCCCGCGAGACCCGGCGTCGCGCTCCTGGTGCTCGCCAAGGCACCGCAGCCGCACCGCGTGAAGACCCGGCTCTGTCCCCCCGCCACCCCCGACGAGGCCGCGTACCTGGCCGCCGCAGCGTTGCTGGACACGCTCGACGCCGTGCGCGCGGTCCCCCGCGGCTGCCCGGTCGTCGCGATGACGGGGAAGCTCGCGGAGTCCGCCAGGGCACGGGAGGTCGGCGCGGCACTGTGCGGCGTCCCGATCGTGATCCAGCGCGGCTGCGACCTGGGACACCGCATCGCCGCCGCGCACGACGACACCGCCGCACTGGCCCCCGGGCTGCCGACGCTGCAGCTCGGGATGGACACCCCGCAGATTGATGCCGCCCTGCTCGGCGACGCCGCGGCCCCGCTGATCGCCGACGGCCCGAGGCCCGTCGATGCCGTTCTCGGCCCGGCGGCCGACGGCGGCTGGTGGGCGCTGGGCCTGCGGGACCCGCGGGCCGCGGCCGTCATCGCCGATGTGCCCACGTCCCGGGCCGACACCGGCGAGCGCACGCTGCGAGCCTTGCAGGACGCGGGACTGCGGGTCGGTGTGCTGCCGACCCTCACCGACGTCGACACCGCGGCCGACGCCCTGGCCGTGGCCTCGGCTGCGCCGTGGACGAGGTTCGCGGCGACCCTCGGGGCGATCCCGGCGTTCCGCACCGCGAGGGGCCCGTGCTGATCGCAGGCTTCGACCCCGCGCTCACCGGTGCAGCGGCGCGGCTCGTCCGCAGCGACGGGATCGAGGTCGAGCTCGCTGTGCATCGCTGGCGGCACCAGGCAGGGGGTGAGGACCGGTGGCTGCTCGACAACTGCACGGGCCCGACGCTCGACCTGGGCTGTGGTCCCGGCCGGCTCGTCGAGGCGTTGGTCGGACGTGGTCTCCCGGCACTCGGCGTGGACGTCTCGGCCGTGGCGGAGACCGCGTGCCGCAGGCGGCGGGCGCCGATGGTGCGCGCCGACCTGTTCGCCCCGCTCCCGGGCGAGGGGCGGTGGGGCCACGTGCTGCTCGCCGACGGCAACATCGGCATCGGCGGCGACCCGCTACGCCTGCTCAGACGGGCCGCCGAACTCGTGCGCCGGGGCGGCACGGTACTCGTGGAGACCGGTGCCCGGCCGGAGGAGTTCTGGCGCGGCACGGCTCGCGTCCGCACCGCCGCCATGGCGGGCGCTCCCGTGCCGTGGGCGGCGGTGGGCGCCCGCGCGGTCACCCGGATCGCCGCCGAAGCCGGCCTGTACCTGACCCGATGCCACACGGGGGCGCGCAGCTTCGTGGAGCTGACGGTCGGCCGTGGCCGTCAGACGGTCACCAGACGGTGAGCAGCAGGTGGTTCACGGCCAACGCGAGCACCGCCTGAGCGGCGAGCCAGTAGCCGATCTGCCGCCGGGGCAGCAGCCCGCACGGCACCACCAGCCACACGGCGAACGGGAGCCAGATCCGCTCGACCTCGCCCTTGGACATCCCGGAGACGTCGGCGAGGAGGATCGCGGCCAGAGCGGCTGACGTGAGCAGCGCCGGCCCCGCGGGCAGGGCTCGCGGGGCGGCCGCCGCGCGGCGCAGGCCGGCGACGACGGCAGGCCCGACGGCGAAGGCCAACGCGGCGAGATCGGCCCACACGAAGTACTCGTAGGGACGGGTCTGCGCGATGCTCGCCGCGTAGATGACGCGGACGTCCTCGTACCCGGTGAGCCACCAGAACCCGGCTGCGGTGAACGCGGCGACCACGAGCGCCGCGCCGAGCTGCGCGAAGCCCGCCGCCCGCCACGCGCGGGTCAGCGCGACGACGACGAGCGGCAGCAGGCCACCCAGCGCCAGACCGTAGGAGAGGTAGAGCACGTAGCCCAGCAGGAGCCCGCCCACGAGCGCCGCCCCATCGGCTCGGCGCCCCCGGCGGGTCGCGCCGAGCGCGAGCAGCGCCACCCCCCAGGCGAGCACACCGGCGAACATCCCGTCGGCCGAGACCCCGACCCACACCGCACCCGGCAGCAGGACACCGAACGGCAGCGTGCGCCGGGCCACGTCCTCGGCGCCGAGCGCGCGCAGCGCGACCGCCACCGCGACGCAGGCCGACGAGCCGACCAGAACCACGAACAGGCCGGCCGCCCCTCCGCCACCCAGCCCGATCCGGTCCAGCAGGACGAAGAGCAGGAACACGCCCGGCGGGTGGGCGCCGACATGCGTCGTCCAGTGCACCGGCTGGTTCGTGAGGATGTGGTCGGAGAACGTGCGGAGCATCCCGAGCACGCTCCCCACCTTGGGAACGTCGTAGAGGTACTCCTGGTCGCTGGTCAGCCGCCCGACCACGCCGCGCTGCCAGCCGTCGACGAGCGCGAGGGAGAGGGTCCAGACCACCGCCGCGCCCCATGATGCGGACAGGAGCGGCCTCCAGTCCATGCGCGCGGCGAGCCGAGGCCCGTGTACGGCCACGAGCAGGGCCGTGACCAGCGCGACCGGAGTGCCCGGGCCGACGTGCGGAAGCCATTGCGCCAGCAGCGGCGGGAAGCCCAGGAAGATGTCGACACCCGCGCGGAGAAGGCGCCATCCGACGAGGGCGGCAGCGACGACGAGACCGGTGACCGCGCAGACAGCCGCCAGATCAGGCCCGAGGCCCGGAGCCCGGCCCACGGACGCCGTTCGGGTGGGACGTGAGCTCACACCCGACGTTAACGCGGCATCTCCCGAGGCCGCGGCGCCTGCGGCGATCCGTAAGAGATACGACAGCCGCCCGAGGACGGATCGACGCAGACGCCTCGACACTGGACTTTCAGTCTGGCTTACAGATAAACTTCAAGAAGTTCGACAGCCAGTAGAAGATGGTCTCGCATGACGCACCGTCAGCGAACCGATCATCCGCTCCGCCCGGCGCCACCGCTCCTGGACAGCAGTGCTCAACTCACGCGAAGGACACCCATGTCGAAGCCCCTCACCATCGGCATTCTCATTTCACCCGGCTACTCCGTCTGCGACATCGTCGGTCCGCAGACCGTTTTCGGCATCCAGCCCGGCACGAACCTTCACCTGCTCTGGAGGGACCTGGAACCCGTCACCGGATTTCCGACGTTCCCGACCGTGCCGACCACGTCCTTCGCCGACTGCCCGGAAGAACTCGACGTCCTCGCGGTCGGCGCCATCATGCCGGACGTGCTCGCCGATCCGGAGGTCATCGAGTTCTTCGGTAACGCTGCCCGCAGGGCCGAGCACGTGATAGCTGTGTGCGCCGGGACGATCCTGGCCGGAGTGGCCGGTCTGCTGGACGGCCGGCGTGCCACGACGAACTTCCACATCCTGGACCAGCTGCCCCGGTTCGGCGCGACTCCGGTCGAAGGTGGTGAGGTCGTCCGCGACGGCAACATCTGGACGGCCGGACCGGCCAGCGGTTCCTACGAAGCCGCCCTCATGGTGCTGGCCGAGTTGCGCGGGGTGGAGGTCGCCAGGCGTACCGAGCTGGACATCGAGTACGCACCGCACCCACCGTTCGGCACGGGCAGTCCAGCCCTGGCGGGCCCGGACCTGACCAGGGCATCCCGCGAGGCTTTTGCACCCTTCAGCGAGGTCTGCCGAACTGTGCTCGATCGCATCTGGAAGCCACCTGCCACGGTGTGAGAAAACCCGTCCTGCGGGTCACGCCACGAGAGGTTCACCGGTCACGAGCCGATTGTTCTGACGGCCCGCTGCGGGGACTCCTCGATGGCGGTGCGAGCGCCAGCAGGCCTGCTCGCAGCCCACTTCGCTGTTCGTCGGTGAGGTGGGCGAACAGTTCCTGATCGAGATGTACGGCAGCTTCGCCGACCGCGGCGAGCAGTCGTCGCCCGTGGTCGGTGACCTCCAAGCGGGCGGCGTGGCCATGACCGGGCAAGGTGCGCTTCACGGCGCCGGACTGCTCCAGCATGCGCACCGTGGCGTGCATGCTCTGTGAGGTGATCCCGGCCCGCCGGGCGAGGTCGGAGTAGGACATGTCCGGCCGGTGTGCCAGGTGACCCAGCGCTCCGTAGTGACGCAAGGTGAGCCCCAGCGCTGCGAGCTCGTCCTCCACCCGCCGGCTCAGCAGTTGCCCGGCAGCCACGAGCAGGAGTGCCATCGAGTCCGGCATCGTGGGCTCGTCTGCGTCCGCCATGCCTGCCATCTTCTCCCAGCCGGAACGACGCTCCCCGCGCTGAGGGTCGCGGTTGCCCACGAGGGTGTCGCGGCCGGTTGCCACCTGCTGGGCAGGACCCTCGTGCGGGGGCCGGGACGTGTGTGCGACGGGAAAGCCGTCCTTTGCGGGTGTTGTGCCGGGTGGCACATCCCCGGTAGGCGGGAGGCATGGCGGCGAAGAGGAGTGGGGCGGTGGCTCGGCGGCTGCTGCACCATGCCCCGGCCGTCCGCGGTTTCATCGGGCTCGGCGCCGCGATCGGGGTGGTCACAGCCCTGCTGGTGATCGCCCAGGCCGAGCTGCTGTCGAGCACCGTCGCGCGGGCGTTCCTCGGTGGCGCCGGACTCGCCGAGCTCGCGGTGCCGCTCGTCGCCCTCCTGGGTGTCGTGGTGGGCAGGGCTGCGCTGGGCTGGGGCGGGGAGGTCGCGGCCCAGCGGGCGGCGGCGGGGACGGTCGCTCAGCTGCGGGCCGCCGTGCTCGACCACGTGCTGCGGCTGGGACCACGCCATCCCGGGCTCCCGCCCACGGGGGAACTCGCGACGCTCGCCGGCCGCGGGGTGGACGGTGTCGACGGCTACGTCGGCCGCTACCTCCCCCAGCTGGTGATCGGCGCCATCGTGCCGCTCGTCGTCGCCGTGCGAATCCTCACCGCCGACTGGGTCTCGGCGCTGGTCGTCGGCGTCACGATCCCGCTGATCCCGCTGTTCATGGTGCTGATCGGGTTGCACACGAAGGCCCGGACCGCCCGGCAGTGGCGAGCGCTCTCGGTGCTCGGCCACCACTTCCTCGATGTCGTGGCCGGGCTCGACGTGCTGACCGCGTACGGGCGGGCGCGCCGGCAGCGCGGGCAGATCGCGGAGATGTCAGAGCGGTACCGCGCCGAGACGATGCGCGGGCTGCGGGTGGCGTTCCTCTCGTCGCTGGCGTTGGAGCTCTTGGCCACGCTGTCGGTGGCGCTGGTCGCGGTGTCGGTGGGGCTGCGGCTCGTCGGTGGGGACCTGGACCTCGCGACGGGGCTGCTGGTGATCGTCCTGGCTCCCGAGGTGTATCAGCCGCTGCGGGCCGTGGCCGCCCGTTTCCACGACAGCGCCGAGGGCGCCGCCGCCGCGGGAAGCGTCTTCGCGGTGCTCGACACGCCCGCCGACGCGCCGGCACCGGGGCAGAAGACGGCCGCACCCGACCCGTCGACGGGGCCGGTGCGGCTGGACGCGGTCGGGGTGAACGGACGGTCCGGCCCGGTCCTCGACGCCGTGACGATCGCGATCGCCCCCGGTGAGGTGCTCGGCATCACCGGTCCCAGCGGGGCGGGCAAGTCGACGCTGCTCGACCTCCTGCTCGGCTGGCGGCGTCCGGACTCGGGGGTCGTGTCCGTCGCCGGGACCGACCTCGCCGACGTCGACCGCGACGCCTGGCTGCGCCACGTCGCCTGGGTGCCGCAGCGCCCGGTGCTGATCGCCGGCACCGTCGGGGAGAACCTGCGGCTGGGTGCGCCGCACGCCACCGATGCGGAGCTGGCCGCCGTTGCCGCGACAGCCGCGCTGGACCTGCCGCTCGACACCCCCGTGCACGAGCGCGGCGAGGGGCTCTCCACTGGTCAGCAACGGCGCGTCGCCCTCGCCCGTGCGCTGCTCGCCGACCGTCCGCTGCTCCTGCTCGACGAGCCGACCGAGGGCATCGACGCCGACACGGAGTCGGCGCTTCTCGCGGCCCTCCCCGCGGCGCTCGCCGGGCGCACCGCCGTGGTGGTGAGCCATCGGCCCACGGTGCTTGGCCTGTGTGACCGGGTCATCGCGCTCCCCGGCTCGCCCGCTCCCCCGGACCTGGCCCCTCGCGAGCCGGCAGCCACTCCGGCTGCGGCGGCGCCGACCCGCCCGCCGGATCCGGTCCTCACCGAGCCGCCGACGCCGGAGTCACAGCGGGCCGGACGGAGCGGTCTGCTCGCGCTGGTGCGCCCATACCGCGGGCGGCTCGCCGTCGCGGTGCTGGCGGGTAGCGGGGCGCTGGGAAGCGCGGTCGCGCTCGCGGCCACCTCGGCGTGGCTGATCTCGGCCGCGGCGCTGCACCCTCCGGTGCTGACGCTCATCGTGGCGATCGTCGCGGTGCGCACGTTCGGGCTGTCGAAGGGCATCCTCCGCTACGCCGAGCGGCTGGCCTCCCACGACGTCGCGCTGCGGGTGCTCGCCGGCCTGCGGGTCCGGCTGTGGGACGCGCTCGTGCGGATGGGGCCCGCGGTGAGCGCCCGGCAGCGGTCCGGCGAGCTGCTGTCGCGGATGGTCGGCGACGTCGACGAGCAGCAGGACGTGCTGGTTCGGGCGCTGGTGCCCGCGGCATCGGCCGCGGTGGTGGGCGTGGGCACCGCGACGCTGCTCGGCGTGCTCCTTCCGGAGGCGGGAGTCGTGCTCGCAGCAGGGCTGGTCTGCGCCGGGATCATCGCGCCCGCCCTCACCGTGACGCTCGCCCGGCGGGCGGCCCGTCGCACCGCGGCGGCCAGGGGCGCGGTCGTGAGCGCCGTCGTCGAGTTGCTCGACGGGAGCCCCGACCTGATCGCCTTCGGCGCCGCGGGCGAGCGCCGCCGCACGGTGGCCACGCTCGACGGGCGCCTCCTCGCACTCCACCGGCGGGCGGCCACCGCCACCGGCCTCGGGATCGCGCTGACGGTGCTGGCCGTCGGGGTCGCCACCGTGTGCTGCACGGCGCTCGGCGTGGCCGCGCTGCGGGCGGGTGTGCTGCCCGGCACGGCGCTGGCCGTGCTGGCACTCACCCCGCTGGCCACCGCGGAGCTGGTGGCAGCGCTGCCGGACGCCGCCATGCGCCTGGCCACGGCGCTTCCGGCCGCGCGCCGGCTGGTCGAGCTGGAGCGGGCCCCCGCCGCCGTGTCGGAACCCGACGACCCGCGGCCCGCCCCGCCCGGGCGGCGGCTGGACACCCGCGCCCTCGCCGTCCGGTGGCCCGGCTCCGATCGCGACGCCGTGACCGGCCTGGATCTGCGGCTCGGTCACGGCGAACGACTACTCCTCACCGGTCCGACGGGCAGCGGCAAGACGACCGTGCTCGCCGCCCTCCTGCGCACCCTCGACCCGTCGGCCGGGGCCGTGCACGTCGACGGCGTGGACACGCGCGAGGTGCTCGGGGACGACCTGCGCGCCCGGATCGCGTGGTGCGGCCCCGCCACGCACCTGTTCGACAGCACACTGCGGGAGAACCTGCTGCTGGCCCGGCCCGACGCCCGTGAGGACGAGATCACCGACGCCCTGCGCCGGGCGGGGCTCGGCGACTGGTCGGCCGCCCTGCCCGAGGGACTCGACACCCGGGTGGGGCTCCACGGCGGCGCCGTCTCCGGTGGGGAGCGGCAGCGGATCGGGCTCGCCCGGGCCCTTCTCGCTGACCGCCCGGTGCTGCTGCTCGACGAGCCCACCGCGCACCTCGACGCGGACGCCGCCGCGCTCGTGTGTGCCGACCTGTTGCGCGTGACGGCCGGGCGCACGGCGCTCGTGGTCACCCACCGCCCCCAGGAGCTGCCCGGACTCCCGAGGGTGTGTCTGCCCATCCGACACGACACCCCTGCGCAGATCGGCCACGGAAACCGGTAGGCGCGCGAGCCGGAGCTTCAGGCGCTGGAGGTGCGTCGTCCATCGGGCGCGGTCACCGCGGCGTCCACGATGCGGCCGCCGATGCCCTGCCGGTCGCTGCAGCGCGCCAGCGAGCGCCTCGCGAGATCCGCGAAGGCCGTGTCGACGCTGGAGTCGAGCCGCCGCAGCTCGTCGAGCACGGCGGGTCGATGGTCGGGCGGCACCGTGTCGAGCAAGCCGTCGAGCAGCGCCCGCAGCCGCCTGCACACCTGAGTGGACGCCGCGCCGTACTCCCGGATCTCGGTGACCGCCAGCTGCAGGTACTGCGCCCAGTCACGTCCTGGCAGCACCACGCGCGCGGTCCCGTGCGGACCGGCGAGCACGTACTGACGGCGCAGCCGGGTGCCCGCCACGGCCGCGAGGAACGCCTCGATGTGGTCGAGGACCTGGACCGCCGTCGTGGGGTCGTTGACAGCCGGGGAGAGCGCCTTGATCGCGATGTCGACGAGAACGCGCAACGCGAACGACGGGTCCTGCTCGATCGTGCGCTCCCGCCCGAGCGCGAACCGGCCCTGGAGGTGATGATCCGGCGGGGGCACCGTCCCGTGGACCTCGAGGAGGGGGTTCCGCGAGTGACGAAGTCCCCGACGGTGCGGACCAGCACGAGCGTGCAGTCGTGCCGCTCCGCTTCGACGACCAATGCCGCCACGTTCACGGCCTGAACGGCTCCGGCGCGGCCCGCCCGCACCACGAGGACGGGCTCCTTGCGTGGCAGGGCCGACGCGGCGGGCTGATCGAGGACGACTCGCGAGCGGGCCTCGTCCGCTCCGCGGGCGAGCACGTCCTGCCCCGCCTGCCCGACCAGCGCGGCGACCGCGACCGGACGCAGCCGATGCGTGAAGCGGTCCAGGTAGATCAGCAACAACGCGAGACTCGTCGCCACCGCCGCGCCCGCCGCGGTGACGCCGATGTCCGGAACGAAGTCGGTTTCGACGCGGCGCAGCAGTGAGAACGCGAAGGTGAACGTGCCCGCGAACATCGCGAGCACCACCTTCTGCAGGCGGTCGCGGTACCAGAGCCGCATGTACCGGGGGGACAGCGTGCCCGTGGCCTGCTGCACGACGAGCACACCGATCGTCACGACGAAGCCGAGCAGGGCGACCATGGCTCCCACGATCGCGGTGAGCACGCCACCGGCCGTCGACGCCGAGTAGCTCCAGCCCGACGGCACCCGGACCGAGCTGTCGGCCCAGATCGCGGCCTGCGCGAGGAGTGCCCCGGTGACCAGGCCGAGCACCGGCAGCACCCACATGCTGCCCTTGATCGACTGGAGCAACTCGAAGCGGGTGGCCCAGGACAGCGCCCGGGGCATCAGCGCACTCCCGCGCCCCGCTCCGCCGTACTCACGTCATCGTTTCCCGCGCGACCGCGGCGAGTAGCCGGACCGCTCGGCATCGCTCCACGCTCCCGCGCCTGCCCCCATCGCCGCCCGTGCCTGCCGCCACTTCAGGTTCGCGATCTCGTGGGGCGGCAGGTCCACTCGCTGATACCAGCGTCTGCTCGCGGTGATCACCGCGATGCCGCACATCACGAAACCGGCCAGCCCGGCGATGCTCGCGACGGCGAGCGCCACCCCGGCGCCGAGCAGCAACGTGCCGTCGAGATCCTGCAGGGACGGGTCGGTCCTGCGGTCAGTCATCTCCCGCCTCCTCTGGTTCGGCACCATCACGACGCGCGGCAGACCCGCTCCGCCGCTCCGACCCTCGCAACGACTGCCGCTTGTCCGCATCACCCGGCAGGGATGACCAGCGCAGCGGCGGACGCGCGGGCGAAGCCCTCAGCCCGAGCCGGTCGAGCCAGACCACGAGCTGCTGATGCACGGCGTCGGCGCCGACGAGGGACGAGTCGACGGGCCAGTCCGCCGGGTGGACCAGTACCGCGCGAGACTGCCATCCGCCCAGCCCGCCGTGACAGCCGACGAGCTCCTCGAACGCGGCCACCTCGCCGGTGGAGGCGTCGATCCGGCTGTTCACCAGGATGTCGGCGACGTGCGGAAGCCCGTCATGGCGGCGCAGGTCATCAGCTGCGTAGAGCCCGAACGGCACGAGTGGGTCCACGCCCTCCACATGGTCGTCGTCGAGCCTGCGGATGCCGGCCGAACCCAGCACGAGCGGACCGTGGGTGCGGGAGCGCACCATGACGAAACCGATCCCGGGATGCGCCGCCAGGCCGCTGAGCAGCCGCGGATGCGTCTCCTGGATGTCCTCGAGCGTCAGGCGGCCGGGCACCCTGGGGAAGTAGACGAGGCCGAGGTTGCCGGACGCGGCCACGACGAGCTCCGGGAGCGGGCCGTCCGGCCGCGGTTCCGCAGACGCTTGCGGCACAGCGTGCGCGCGGCGTCGCCGCTGGACGCGCCCGGGCAGACCGGCCGCCACCCCACCCTCCGCGCCCAGCTCGTCGATCAGTGTGTTGACCCGTCCTTGCTGCTCGCTGGTCTCCGCGTCCGCCGCGGTGAGCACGTCGGCCTGCGAGCTGAGCAGCTGTCGCACGACGTCTTCCAGCCGCTCGCCGTAGCGCTGCAGGAACGTGGCTCCCTGGCTCTGCCCGTGGTCGGACAACACGACGAACCGGTACGGGCGGGGCGCGGCCAGCGCGATGCGCTCCAGGGTGCCGAGCACCCGGTCGATCCCCTCGAGCGAGGCGAGCGACTCCGGCCGTGTCGGACCGGCGTGGTGCGCGATCTCGTCGTAGTCGACGAAGTCGCAGTAGAGCACCGGCACGCCGCTCCGGAGGTGTTCCGCGACGAGGTAGGTGTTCAGCTCGCGCAGCAGCACGTTCGTCACTCCGCGCAGGAGCACGTAGGTCCCGCCGCGGTGCACGCGTGGCTCGATCCGGCGCGCTCGCTGGCGGCGGCCCTGGTAGAGCTCCTTCACCATCTCGCCGCCGGTCAATACGAGGGAACGGGTCAGCCCGAAGGGGTCCATGACGTACGCCGAGAGCGACCTGGCGGGCCCGCGGCGGGCCCGGTTCGCCCGGACAGTGCTCATCGTCAGCATGCTGGTGGCCGCGTCGCCGGAGAAGATGTTGGACAGGCTCACCCCGCCGTCGGCGAGCAGCCCGCGGCCGTCGGACATCCGTGACTCGATCAGCGCGCTGTCCCGCGGGTGGTTGGTGACGACCAGCCGCCCCGATCTCTTCTCCCACCAGCGGAACGCCGGGACCTGCGCGCTCGCACCGTGCAGGAGTCCCGCCTGGCTCGCCGGCGTGGTCGCGGGCAGCTCGGCGTGCCACTCGGCGAGCAGGTGGCCGCCCGACCGGATCCAGCGGCTCAGCGTCGGCAGGTTGCCCGCCTGCACGGCCCAGCGTGCGAGCGGCGCGGAGAGCCCGTCGATCTGGATCATGACGACGCCCGGGACGTCCGTCCTCGGGGCTGTGCGGGTGGACCGTCGTGTGCTGCGCAGCAGGTGCGCCGCAACAGCGCCGTCGTCGCCCGCGGTGACGAACCAGCTCACGATGCTGACCACGATCGCGTACAGCCACGACGCCCAGAAGGCGTCCCAGAACCCGTCGACCCGCATGCCCGGCGTGACGGAGAGGACCAGGTACATCAGCACGGCCTGGGTCAGGAGCCAGCCCACGAAGACCCCGGCCCACCCGAGCCACGCGGCCACCGCAGTGAAGAGCGGGCGCAGCGCGGCCGCGAGCAGTCCGAGGAACGCGGCGGCGAGCAGGACGTCCCATTCCGCCCGAGCGGAGACCCCCGGCAACACCGCGATGGTGAGTGCGAGTGCGCCCCATCCGGCGAGGAGCAGCAGGACCGCACGGAACACCGCTGCCCCGAACTCCCGCCGCCCCGGCCACCAGTCGGACACGGTCAGGTCGCGCCCACGCGACGCCTCGTGAACAGGCACACGGTGGTCCTCCCCGGGAATGGCGCGCCGATCGGCCACGCGCGCGTTGCGACCGATGCTGCAGCGCCGGCCCGCTGAACGCCTCATCCCTCGCGGATGAGGCGGACCAGCGCGGCGCTCACTCCACGAACCACACGTCGGCCAGGTCGACGGCCGCCATGCCCTGGTCGGCGGCGATCCGCTCGAGGGCGGATGCGAGCTCCAGCGACAGTCCGACGACGACGTCCGCCAGCACGAGGGCACCGGCTTCCGCGACGACGGCGGCGGCGACACGCCGGGCCGCCGCGACCCCTTCGGCGTAGTTGTGGTCGTCGGAGAGCACAGCCCGGACCGACTCGTACGTCCGTGCCCGGACGTAGACATCGACCGACTCGTCACGACCTGTGCTGTTCTCTCTCACGGCGCGCTCCTTCGGGTCCGGTCACGACCATCTGGCCGGGCCCTGACCAGCGGCCCGGCGCGGGCGGCCCCCGCGCCGGGCGGACAAGTCGTTCACCCGCGACGCCTGCTCACTCGCCGGGCGGTCCTTCGCGAGGTGCGACGCGCGACCCTGCGTGATCCGAACATGTTCCACCTCCTCTCGACGTCCATCGGGCCGGCCCCGGGCGAGGCACTCAGGAACTGCCGACGCTCGCCGTCTCCATGGCGTGCATCTCCGCTGCTTCTTCCGCGGACACCAGCCCGACCGCGACGAGGTCGAGCGGGCTGATGAAGCCGTCGCCGATGCGGAAGCCGCCCGCGGCCGCCACGGCGTTCCGGAGCGGGATGGCCCATGTGTGCTCGAGCAGCACCAGCGCCGCCGCCGAGCCGTTGGGGATCTCGTCCAGCACGTTCCACGCGTCCTCTTCGGAGAACACGTCGGCGCCACCCTCGGCCGCAGCCATGGCACCGGCCTCGGCACCGGCCTGCATGCCTTCCTCGCCGTCGATCCCCAGGCCGATCAGGGCTCCGACGACACTGCCGAGCTCGATCGCCTCGTCCTCGGTGAGGTTGCTGAGATGGGCTACCTCGACCTCGCCGTCGGTGCCCTTGTGCACCGCGAGCGCGTCGATCACGCGAACGGTGTCGGTCTCCCGCAGGCGCTCCAACTCGGCGATGATCTCGCCGTGGAAGTTCGGTTGCGGGAATCCGAGCACGATCAACTGAACAGGTCCGATACTCATATCTCTCCTCTCCCTGGGGCGGGCCGGCCCGAGCCACGAGATCGGGCGACCGACGCAGCCAGGGTCGCCGAATACCGCCACCCACGCCTCATCCACGTCAGGTGAGCCCTCACCGGAAGCACCCGTCCCGGCCGTCCCAGAACTGCAACCAAAGGAACTATGTAGCAAATCGTCGAACACGGAAAGTGTTCCTGCAGTGACGGAGCGGACATGCACGAGAGATCCTTTATCACCGCGCAACACGCCCGCTCCGACCTGCGAGTTCACAGCAAACTCCCACAGTTTCAAGCCGACTACCAGGCCGATCGTCACAATTTTCTGATGCATGGACATCACTCGCGGATCGCTATAACCTGCTCGCTGGGGGCTAGCGCCGTAGAGATCGATTTACTGATCCGGACCGCCGAGAGATCTATTCGAAGGCCGCACCGCGCAATTGCACTGACAGCGGGGCCGGACGATCAGTTCAGGGGATGATCGCCGTGCCGCTCGTGCCGCAGGCAAAAATTGCGGTTCCACCACTTCCTTCCGAGTTCGTCGTGCGCCCAGCACTCCGTTCGGCCCTCGACGCCGGCGCCGCCGCCGACGTTTCCCTCGTCTGCGCCCCCGCGGGTTACGGCAAGACGCTGTTGCTCGCGGACTGGTCGCGCGCGAGCACCGATGTGGACACCGCGTGGGTGTCTCTCGACCGCGACGACAACGACCCGGGGCGACTCTGGGCGGCGATCGTGGCGGCGCTCTCCGCATGCCCGTCGATCCCCGGCGGGAGCCGGCTCCACGACCCGTGGGTCTGGCACCACGACGAGCTGCCGGAGTGCCTCGCCGAGCTGGTCCACGCCATCGCGGCCCTGCCCCAACCGATCCGGTTGATCCTCGACGACGTACACGAGCTGGTCGAACCCGATGCCCTGCACAGCATCGAGGCCCTCACCCGCAACCGCACCGCGCGCCTGCAGCTCGTCCTCTCCAGCCGGCGCGATCCTCCGCTGTCCCTGCCACGGCTGCGGCTCGCGGGCCGGCTCTGGGAGCTGCGAGCGTCGCAGATGCGGTTCACCCCCGCCGAAGCGGCCACGCTGCTCGAGAAGTCGGGCCTGCAGCTCACCCCGGCCCAGGTCGAGATGCTGCACCGGCGCACCGGCGGGTGGGCGGCCGGGCTGCGCCTGGCGGCGCTCGGAGTGGCCGAGTCCGCGGATCGTGACGCGTTCCTCACGCAGTTCTCCGGCGACGAGCGCTCCGTCGCCGACTATCTGGTCGGTGAGATCCTCTGCGCGCTACCGGAAGACGTGCAGGAATTCCTGCGGATGATCAGCATCAGTCAACCGGTGCCCACCAGGCTCGCCACCACCCTGTCGGGGCGCGAGGATGCCGGCTGCCTGCTCGATCGGCTCGAGCACCAGACGTCCCTGCTCTCGCCGATCGGCAGGGGGCGTGACTCCTACACCATCCAGGAGCTCCTGCGGACCTACCTCCTCGCCGACCTCCGCAGGCAGGGGGTGAACCGGGCGGAGGCGCTGCACGCCGTGGCCGCACGGTGGTGGGCGGCCGAGTCCGAGCCGGTCCGGGCCCTGGAGCACGCCTCCCAGAGCCACGACAGCGGCCTGTTGACGGACATGCTGCATCGGCTCGCGATTCCGCTCATCCTCTCCGGCGACCACACTCCGCTGCGAGACGCGCTGACCTGCGTCAGCGCCCAGACCGTCGCGGCGGACCCATGGCTCGCGCTGACCTCGGCCATGATCCGGCTCGAAGCGGGAGAGCTCCCGGCCGCCCGCGGCGATCTGCGGCGCGCACGGCAGGCGTGGCCCACCGACGGCCCGGCCGACCTGGCGGTGCTGCGCGCCGTGGCAGAGCAACTCACTGCGGGCGTGGCCGACCCTGCACAACCGGGCTCGTCGCCTGCGGCCGTCGGATACACCGGCGAACTACCCGCCGAGCCCGAACTGGAGGCGCTCGCCCGCCTCAGCCGGGGCACCTTCCACCTCGAGTGCGGCGACCGGGTCGATGCGCGCGTGGAGTTCGAGGGAGCGCTGTACCTGAGCCGCATCCACCATTTCGACTACGTGACGATGCAGAGCCTGGCGCTGCTGGGCATCGTCGAGGGCGGCACGGGAGACATGCACTCGATGCGGGCGGTGAGCATCGAGGCCGCGGCCACCGCTGCCGAGCACGGCTGGGAGAACTCCATCTGGGCAGCGGTCGCCACGGCGATGCTGGCCTACACCGCTCTGATGCGCACGGACACCGCCGACGCCGAGCGATCTGCGGCGGAGGGCCTGGCCCTGGATGTCACGGCGTCCTCGCCTCGGCTGCGGTTCGCCCTGAAGGCCATCCATGGCGCCGCTGCCTTCGACGCCGGTGGCCGTGCCAGCGGGCTGGCCGAGCTGCAGCAGGCCCGCTCGGAGTTCGGCGGCCGTCCGGCACCCGCGGAGCTGGTCGCCGCGCTCGCCATGCTCGAGTTCCGCACGGCCCTGCTGCTCGGACACTCCGCGGCGGCGCGCACCGTGCAGAGCTGGCTCGCCGATCGCACCGGCGAGACCGCCGAGCTCCTGATGATGCAGGCATGGGCCGAGACGACCGGATGCCGCCACGACCACGTGCGATCTCTCCTCATGCCGGTGCTGGAGGGGGCAGCCACCATGGTGCTCCCCCAGACCGTCGTGGAGGCGTGGCTGCTGGAGGCGTCACTCGCCGTCACCGCCGGCAAGCGATCCGCCGCCCGCGCTGCCCTCCGCAGGGCGCTGGCCGTGGCCGAGCCGCTCGACGCGCTCCGCCCGTTCGCGTACGCCGGGCCGAACATCCGTGAGCTTCTCGTGCACCAGCGGGGCAGCTTCGGGGCATCGGACGCGTTCGCCGAGCGCGCGGTGGTGGCGGGTGCGAGTGGCCGCGGGAAGCGTGAACCCATGCTCAGCGAGCGCGAGCTCACCGTCCTCGGGCTCCTCCCGTCGTTGCTGTCGCTCGACGAGATCGCCACCGATCTCGCCGTATCGGTCAACACCGTGAAGAGCCACGTGCGGTCGATCTACACGAAGCTCGGCGTGAGCAGCAGGCGATTGGCAGTGCTCGCCGCCCACGAGCACGGCCTGTTGAGCGGCGGCGTGCGCCAGGCGTGACCCGCCCGGCTGCTCGTGATCATTCGACTGCTGTCATTCGAGGTGCGGCTCGCCCGAGCCGGCGATCGCGTGGTGGATCCAGCGGCAAGCACCGGGCTCCAGCGTCATCGTCTCGATCTGCTCCGGTTCGAACCAGCCGGCGTCGGAGGTCTCGATCTCGTCCGGGCGAGGAGACCCCCACTCGGCCACGGCGTGGAAGCACACGACGAACGGCTGACGGATGCGGCCGTCAACAGCCCGGATGACGAATGCCGGATCGCTGAACAGCCCGACCAACCCGGTGATCCGCACGCGCACGCCCGCCTCCTCGGCGGTCTCGCGCACCGCGGCCGCCATGGCGGTCTCCCCCACGTCCATGCGGCCCCCGGGAAACTCCCATGCCCCGCTGTCGCGGCGTTGCACGAGCAGGAACCTGCCCTGCTCGTCATGAACGGCGACGAATACCGAAGGCGTGACAGTGGTGGCTGCCGGGGCGGCGGGATCGTGGAAGTGCACGCTCCGCACCGCAACCTGGTCGTCCCACGTGAACTCGGACCCCACGTCCATCTCCGTCATCGCCTGCCGCCTCCCTTTGCTCGATACGACGGCTGCACGCCAACGGTCACCCTGAGGGCGAAGCGGGACATCCCCTATCTGAGGTGACTCTCGACTCATTCCGGCCGGGTGACGACGGAGGGATATCGGGGCGCCACCGTGGGATCCGGTAGCAGCGGGAGCCCATGGCGGGCATCCGCGGCATTCGGATCGAGGAGGTCGGCATGCAGATCGGCGAGGCGGGCCGGACGCCCCCTGACCTCCGACGACGAGCGGCAGCCGCACTGGCGCTGGCCGCGCTCCTCGCCGCACTCGTGGTCGTGATCGTGCACGTCCTGCAGAACCCCGGTCGAGTCCTGATCGCGCTGGCTCTGGTCGTCATCGCGGTGATCGCCGGGTGGACCGCGCTGGTGAACCGCCGCGGGCGCCGGATCGCGGCCGCGGCCGCGGGGATCCTGGCGCTCGCGGGGATCGTCGTGCTGCTGATCGGCTCGGTGGCGGAGCTCGCGGTGCTGATCGGCCTGATGGTCCTGTCGACGGTCTCCGCCCGGGTAGCACTCGGCCGGGACCTGGCGCCCGTGCGGAAAGGTGCCCGGTCGGTCGGGCCTTCCCGCCACGGCGTCCTCCTGATGAACCCGTGGTCGGGGGGCGGCAAGGTCAAGCAGTTCGCCCTGGAGGACGAGGCGATGCGCCGGGGCATCAGGTCGGTCGTGCTGCACCACGGCGACGACCTGCGGTCGCTGGCCGAGCAGGCGGTGGCCGACGGGGCGGACGTGATCGGCATGGCGGGCGGTGACGGCTCACAGGCCCTGGTCGCGGACGTGGCGCGACAGCACGACGTGGGGTTCGTCTGCGTCCCCGCAGGCACCCGCAACCACTTCGCGCTCGACCTCGGGCTCGACCGCGACGACGTCGTGGCCGCGTTGGACGCCTATGACGCGGCGGTGGAGTGGCGCGTCGACCTCGCGATGCTCGGCGAGCGCGTCTTCGTCAACAACGCCTCGCTCGGCGTCTACGCCACCGTCGTGCAGTCCGACGCCTACCGTGACGCCAAGCTCGCGACCACGGCGCAGTTGCTGCCCGAGCTGCTCGGACCGAACGCACAGCGCTTCGACCTGCGCTTCACCGGGCCCGACGGAGCGGACACCCGCTCGGCCGACATCGTTCTCGTCTCCAACGGCGTCTACCGGCTCGACCGACTTTCCGGCTTCGGCACCCGGGAGCGGCTGGACGCAGGCGTCCTCGGAATCGTCTCGATGACGGTCGACCGCGCCCGGGACGTCCCGGGCCTGATCGCGGCCGAGGCCACCGGGCGCATCGCGGACTTCCGTGGCTACAAGGAGTGGACGGCACGGGAGTTCGTGGTGCGTTCCGGCGACGAGCTCGTCAACGTCGGCGTCGACGGGGAGGCCCTCGCCCTGCCACCCCCGCTGGTCTTCCGCTCGCTTCCGGGCGCGCTCCGCGTGCGCACGCCCCTCCACGCACCCGGTGCATCCCCCGCCGCCGTCGCGGCGCCGGGCATCTGGGGTGCAACTGCCGCGCTCACCCGGGTGCTGGCCGGGCGCCCGGCGGGACGACCGGCTCCGGCGGAAGCCTGACCTCGTCGAGGACGATCGCCGGTCGATGCTCCGGGCGCGCTGATCGCGTAGCCCGATATGTCCGAACTGATCGGTTGAAGCGACGTGATCCGTTCGTTCGTCTGTAACCACACAGTGTCTGGCCGGGCATGCGACCGCTCCACCCTCGCTGCCGTCCGCCTCCGGCGCGCCACCAGCGCGCAGCGGACGTGGAGGAGCCACGATGAGATTCACGGTCCGACGTACCGCCGCCGTGGCAGCGGCAGGCGCTGCGCTGCTCGTGCTGAGTGCCTGCGGTCAGAGCGCGGTCGAGAGTTCCGGGGCAGCCGGCGGCGAATCGGGCACCGTGGTGTTCGCTGCCGTGCCGTCCGAGGAATCGACTTCGCTGCAGCAGAGCTATCAGTCGGTTATCAGCCTGCTCGAGAAGGAGACCGGCCAGAAGGTCCGGTTCCAGAACGCGACGGACTACGCGGCGGTCATCGAGGGAATGCGCGCGGGTCAGATCGACATCGCCGGATTCGGCCCGTTCTCCTACGTGCTCGCCAAGAACCAGGATGCGGGTATCACACCGGTGGCAGCTCTGGTGGACGAGAAGGGCGACGAGCCGGGCTACCAATCGTACGCGATCACGGTGAACGACTCCCCCATCACCGATCTCGCCGGATTCGCCGGACAGACGGTCTGTTTCGTCGACCCGAACTCCACATCCGGATACCTCTACCCGACGGCGGGCCTGATCGAGGCGGGGGTGAATCCGGCCACGGGGGTCACTCCCGTCTTCGCCGGCGGGCACGACGCGTCGGCCCTCGCCGTCGCGAGCGGGCAATGTGCGGCGGGCTTCGCCTACGACTCGATCGTCGACACCCAGCTCATCGAGTCCGGGCAGCTGAAGCCCGGCCTGCTGCGCACGGTGTGGAAGTCGGAGACGATCGCCGGATCCCCCGTGGCTGTTGCCAGTGACGTCGAGCCGCAACTGCGGCAGAAGATCGCCGACGCGTTCACGCAGAAGGCCAACGTCGACTACCTGACCGCCAACGGATTCTGCGCCTCGGCCGACACGTGCGAGGTCGGCGAGGAAGGCGGCTGGGGCTACGTCACCGTCGACGATGCCTTCTACAACGGCGTGCGCCGCGTTTGCGACATCACCAAGGCCGAGTCCTGCACGAGCCTGGGCTGAGCCCGGTGCCGCAGGAGGGGGTTCGGATGCACGGCGACAACGTGATCGAACTGACGGATGTCGGTAAGCGGTTCGCGCCGGACGTCATCGCATTGGACGGTGTCTCGCTCACCGTCCGCGCCGGGGAGATCGTGGCACTGCTCGGTCTTTCCGGTTCGGGAAAGTCGACCCTGCTGCGGCACATCAACGGTCTGCACCGGCCGTCGACCGGGACGGTGCGGGTACTCGGCAGCGATGTCGGCCGCACCCGCGGTGCGGAGCTGCGCCGCTTGCGCGCCCGCATCGGGTTCGTATTCCAGCAGTTCCACCTCGTGGGGAGCGCGAACGTCCTCGAGAACGTCTGCACCGGCGCACTGGGTGGGCTGTACGGGCCGCGTCTCGGGCTCCTGAGCTACCCACGCCGTATCCGCCGCGCCGCTCTCGAACAGCTCGACCGTGTCGGGCTCGCGGACCAGCGGTTCCAGCGCGCCGACACGTTGTCGGGCGGCCAGCAGCAACGCGTGGCGGTGGCGCGGGCCCTGCTGCAGCGGCCTCGGATCCTGCTCGCCGACGAGCCCGTCGCCTCTCTCGATCCGGAGTCCTCCGCACAGGTCATGCAGCTGATCGCCGACGTCAGCCGCGAGGACGGCCTCACCGTGCTCTGCAGCCTCCATCAGGTCGACGTGGCGTTGTCGTTCGGCGTGCGGATCGTCGGGTTGCGGTCGGGACGGGTGGTGCTCGATCGGCCTGCCGAGGACGTCGGCCGCTCCGAGGCGATGGCCGTGTACGCGGACGCGCCATTGCCTGCCGTGCTCGCCGGCGCGGAGCGATCCGGCCGGTGAGCGCACTCGGCACCTCGCCGCCCGATCCACGTCCCCGTCATCCGGGCACAACGGTCGCACCGCCTTCGCGGACGGGCACCGCGGCCGCCCTCGTCCTCCTCGTGTTGCTGTGTGCAGCGGTCTGGTCGGTCGGCGAGCTCCGGCTGAATGTCGCCACGCTGGTGGACAGCGTGGGCAACGCCGCCGACTTCCTCTCCAGAACCCTGCCGCTGGACTTCCCGCCGCTGGGCGAGCTCGTGGCGCTGACCGGGCAGACGATCGCGATCGTCGTCTGCGCGACCCTGCTGTCGGTGCTGGTCAGTGTGCCGATCGCGGTGCTGGCCGCGGGCAACACCACGCCCGCGCTCGCCGCACGCTACGGCGCCCGCACCGTGATCGTGGTGGCCCGGGCGGTGCCCGACGTCGTGCTCGCGATCGTGTTCTTCCGCCTCTTCGGCCTCGGCGCGCTCGCCGGCGTGCTCGCGATGGGCCTGCATTCGGTGGGCATGGTCGGGAAGCTCTACGCCGATGCGATCGAGCAGATCGACGAAGGCCCACGCACCGCCGTCCGCGCGACGGGAGCGCGCCCCCTGCAGGAGCTGGTGGCCGGCGTGCTCCCGCAAGTGCTTCCGGCGTTCGTGGCCACGGCCCTGCATCGATTCGACATCAACCTGCGGATCTCCGTGCTGCTCGGGTTCGTCGGGGTCGGCGGCCTGGGCTTCGAGATCGCGAACGCGCTGCGCCGCCTGGACTACCAGCGGGGTGTGGCGCTCGCGCTGGTCGTCCTGGGCCTGTGCGTGGCCGCGGAACTCGTGTCCGGAGCCGTCCGCCGGGCCCTGCTCGGTGGGCACGGTGAACGCGCCCACCGCCGGGGCGGTGCGGCCCGCGCCGTGGGGCGACGCGTCGACGCCCTGCGCGCGCACCCGCTGCCGGGACCGGGTAGGGCCGTACCCGATGCCGGACGGGTGACCCCGCCGTGGACGCCGCACCGCGTCCGGGGCGCGCTCTTCGGCGGGGTGACCGCGCTCGTCGTCATCGCGTCCGTGGCCGGCGCGGACCTCTCGCCGTGGCGGATCATCACAGGCCTCCCGGACATGATCACCACGCTGGCCCTGTTCTGGCCGCCGACGACCGGAGGGATCCTGTCCGTCCTGCTCGCCGAGCTGGCGGTCACCGTGCAGATCGCGCTCGCGGCGACACTCCTCGGCGCGATGGTGGCGCTGCCCGTCGGTGCGCTCGCCGCGCGGAACGTGAGTCCCACTCCGGAGACGGCCGCCGTGTTCCGGATGGTCATCGTCGTGGTGCGGGGCGTGCCCGAGCTCGTGCTGGCCATCGTCTTCGTCGTGATCACCGGCCTAGGACCGGTGGCAGGGGCGCTCGCGCTGGCGATCGGCGCGACGGGGTTGCTGGGCAAGCTCGTGGCCGACTCCCTGGAGGAGACCGACGTGCGCGTGCAGCAGGCGGTGCGGGCCTCGGGCGCGTCCCGTTCGCAGGTGTTCGTCGCCGTGACGCTGCCCCAGGCCGCGCCCGCCATCGCGGCGCACCTGCTCTACCAGCTCGACGTCAACATCCGCTCGGCCACCCTCCTGGGCATCGTCGGCGCGGGCGGGATCGGTTTCTACCTGCTCAACGCCTCGCGAGTGATGGAGTTCGGCGTCGTCACCACGATCACGTCGATGGTGTTCGCCACGGTCATGGCCGTCGAACTGCTCACGCTGTGGCTGCGCCGCGCGGTCTCGTGACCTCGTGGCCCTGCGGAGTCACGAAGCGTAAGAGTGCGGCAGCCGTGGGGGCAGATACCACGGCGGAAAGCTGAACAATGGATGACGGGAAGCGTCCGACCAGTACACGTAGGACTGACCGGCTGGGGTAGCGCCAGTGGCGCCGTTCGGACAAATAGTGCTACTCCGCCTGTCGGTGGCCGGTATGTCCGGCCGGATCGCCTTTATGTCGGTCATCGGACCCGACGGGAAACGACCATCGGCTGCCGTGCGCCCGCTGTTGACAGCGCGGCCGTGGTCGTCACAGGCTCTGCGTCGCCGGCTCAAGCAGCGAGGATGGGATTCGATTGACTTCCGTTGACCAGATCGTGAGCTCGTTTCGCCAGACGCCTCGGGCCGCGGGTCACTCCGAGCGGACCCGCCGGGAGCTCCGGGAGGCACTGTCGGCCGTCGACCTCCTCGACGGCCTCGACGATCTGACGATCCAGGAGCTCGACGACGACGAGGTTCTTCTCCTGTCGCGGGACGGGCACGAGGTCGCCACCTGGCAGCAGGACTACCCGTACGACGAGCGGATGACCCGCGACGAGTACGAGATCCGCAAACGCGCGCTCCAGATCGAGCTGCTGAAGATGCAGTCCTGGGCCAAGGACACCGGGCAACGGATCGTAGTGCTGTTCGAAGGCCGCGACGCCGCCGGCAAAGGCGGCACGATCAAGCGATTCATGGAACACCTCAACCCACGTGGCGCCCGGGTGGTGGCCCTCGAGAAGCCCTCGCCGCGCGAGCAGTCGCAATGGTATTTCCAGCGCTATTTCAGTCAGCTGCCCTCGGCGGGGGAGATAATTCTTTTCGACCGCTCCTGGTACAACCGCGCCGTGGTCGAACCCGTCATGGGCTTCTGCACCGACGACGAGTACGAGGAGTTCATGCAGCAGACGCCCGCGCTCGAGGAAGCGTTGGTGGGCACCGGCATTCATCTGGTGAAGCTCTGGTTCTCCGTCTCCCGCGCCGAGCAGCGCACGCGATTCACGGTCCGGGTCATCGACCCGCTGCGGCAGTGGAAACTCAGCCCCGTCGACCTGGCGGCTCTGGAGCGCTGGGACGACTACACGCGGGCGAAGGAGAGGATGTTCGCCCGCACCGACACCGCAGTGGCGCCGTGGACCGTCGTGAAGAGCAACGACAAGAAGCGCGGACGGATCGCCGCACTGAGCTGGGTGCTGTCCAACCTGGACTATCCGACGAAGGACCCGGACGTCATCGGCACGCCCGACCCGCTCATCGTCGGGTCGCCTTCCGATGTCTACGAGGTCAGCGAACGCACCTCGTAGCCCGCGCTCATCGCCTGGCCGGCTTCGGTTTGGTGCCGTTGTTGCGCAGCGATCCGAGCCGGTTCAGGACGTCGAACCAGAACGGGGCACCGAAGGCGGCCGCAACCGCGGTGAAGGCGAGTCCGAGGGCGGCGGCGAGCCAGTCGGTCACGCCGGGTGCCGCCGCGGTGCTCACTCCGGGCTCGCGGACACACGCGGCAAGGTCCAGAGGACAGCCCGCAGGCCAGCCCACGGGTAGTCCGACCGCGTCGAGCTGCTCCAGAACGCCCCGCGCGCAGTCGGCCGCTCCCGACCCGGCGATCTCCTCTCCCTCTCCGGGAGGGTTCGCGGCCAGCGCGCCACCGGTCGGCGCTGGGGTCGGGGTGCCGCACATGGCCGGGTTGCCCGCCACCTGCGCCACTGCTTCGCGGACGATCCCGTCGCCGTAGAGGGCGGTGGCGATCCGGACCGAGTCGACGTTGAACGCAATCGCGATCAGCACCCCGACCACGACGATTCCGCGCTTCGTCCAGCGCTTGTACCAGCCCGACACCCGCTCCATCTGCGACTCGTACCAGTGTTCGATCGCGGTCAGGAACTGCCCCGGGTCACCCTGCGCGCGTTTCCACAGCCCGGCGAGCGAGCGGGCCAGCGCCGGCGAGTCGAGCCCGGCGATCCGCTCCTCGATCCGGCCATCGGTCACTCCTCCCAGTAGGACATCCACGAGGGCGGTGGCCACATCGGCGGCCGGGAGGTAGGACGGTAGCCGGGTGTAGCGGCCATCCGGACCGCTCTGCCGGCGGGCCCGCAGCAAGGGATGGGCCATCACCCGCACCAGATCCGACTCCGCCGCCTGCCCCACAGTCGGACGGAGCACCGACTGGTAGAGGGCCTCCTCCGCCCGGGCCGCCTCGAACAGCGCGAGCGGCGACCACCAGTACCGCGGGCGGTGGCCCCTGTCATCGACGAGCATCGCCTGCACGCCGCGCAGCAGGAACTTCGCACGCTTCCGCTGCAGATTCGCCCACCACTCGATGACCGCCGAACTCAGCAACGCCACCAGGAAGAACACGAACGACAATCCGATTACGGTGTCCAGGACCGCCGAACCCAGCACGCCCACCCCCAGCATCCCCGCGGCCGGTTCGATGAGCAGAGCAGACGCGGGTGCGCGCCGTTACGGCAGGTCTCGGTCCGCCAACAGTTCGTCCCCGTCCGTACACCTGCGGACAACGTCCCGGCAATGCGCGACCGTCTGAGGCCCAGGTTCAGGTGGGGGATAAGACCGATCCGGAACCAGGGTTCACCCCGATGCCCACCGATTCGTCAATTCCTACAGTGATCGCCATGAGCGAGAGCACAGCCCCGCGGGAACTCCAGGTCTCCACCGCCGAGCGCGAGCACGTGGCCGACCTTCTCGGCAACCACATGGCCGCCGGCCGCCTCACGCCGGACGAGTACGCCGAACGCCTGCAGGCGGCGACCGCGGCGGTCACCCGATCCCAGCTCAACGCACTGATGCTCGATCTTCCCGGCGCATCCGTTCCGGACTCGCTGGTCACGGATGTACTCGAACTCCACAACACCGCGGGCGACCTCAAGCGCACCGGCAAGTGGGTGGTCCCGGCGACCATCAGCATCAGGACCAAGCTCGGCAACGCCCGGATCGACTTCAGCGAGGCCCGATTCACCACCCCCATCGTGACCGTCGACGCGGCTGTCGCGGTCGGGAACGTCGATCTCGTGATCCCCGACGGCGCGACGGTCGACCTCGACCAGGCACGTACGACCATCGGCACCATCGCCGACAAGACGGTGACGAGCTTCGAACGCGGCACGCCGCACATCGTCGTCCGGGGCGGCACCGTGCTGGGGAACATCTCGGTCCGGCACTGAGCGCAGCGACGTCCCTGAGGGTATGGCGGTCCCACGAGCGTTGTGTCCGTCGGCCCCTTGTGCCACGGTCGCGTCGTGCAGCCGACGCTGTTCGAGTTCGCCGGGGGCTCGCCCGCCTTCCTGGCGCTGGCGAACGCTCACCACACCCGATGCCTGCAGGACCCCGAGCTGAACCACCCGTTCTCCCATCCGGGCCGGCACCCGCGGCATGTCGAACGATTGGCGGCGTACTGGGCGGAGGTCATGGGCGGCCCGCCCGCCTACTCGCGAGAATGCGGCGACCATTCGGGAGTTCTGCATCTGCACGCGGGAAACGGCGACATGAGCGAGCTGGGCCGCCGGTTCGTCGAGTGCTTCGTTCGGGCCGCCGACGACGCCGAGCTTCCCGGCGACCCCGAATTCCGTGCCGAGCTGCGGGCCTACATGCAATGGGCCGTGGACGAGGTGCTGTCGTACTCCGATTCCGGAACCGCAGTGCCTGCTGGTCTGGCCATGCCGCGCTGGTACTGGGGCGGACTCCAGGACGAGCCCGCGAGATGAGCACTCAGGGGACGAGGACCGCCGCGCCGGTGACGCGACCCGCCGCGAGGTCGGCGAGCACGCGGTCGGCCTCGGCGAGGGGATGCGGCGTGACGGTGGCCTGCACTCCCAGCGCGACCGCGAGCCGCAGGAACTCGTCCCCGTCAGCCCGCGTGTTGGCCGTGACGCTGCGCAGCTGCTTCTCCCGGAACAGCTCCTCGCCGTAGACGAGCCGCGGGATGTCGGACAGGTAGATGCCCGCCACCGCGAGGGTGCCGCCCTGGTCGAGGGCCCGCATCGCCACCGGCACGAGCCCACCTGCGGGCGCGAACAGCACGGCGGAGTCGAGTGGTTCGGGCGGCGGGTCGTCCGACGATCCGGCCGAGGCCGCCCCCAGGTCGAGGGCGAGCTTCCGTGCCTGCGCCGATCGCGTGAGGACGTGGACCGTGGCTCCCTGCGCGATCGCCACCTGCGCGACGATGTGCGCGGACGCCCCGAAACCGTAGATCCCCAGCCGCCCGCCCGGAGGCAGCTCAGCGCGCTTCAGCGCCCGGTACCCCACGATCCCGGCGCACAGCAATGGAGCCGCCTGCGTGTCCCCGATCCCCTCGGGCATCCGGTAGGCGAACGCCTCGGGCACCACGGCGTGCTCGGCGTAGCCGCCGTCGGCGTCCCAGCCGGTGAACGTCGCGAACGGGCACAGGTTCTCCCGGCCGGTGCGACACCAGCGGCAGCGGCCGCAAGTGCCCCGCAGCCAGGCGATCCCCACGCGATCGCCGACCGCGAACCGATCCGCGCCTGTGCCGAGCGCGTCGACCACTCCGACGACCTCGTGGCCGGGCACCGTCGACGGCCGTCGCGGCGGCAGATCACCCTCGCCGAGGTGCAGATCCGTGCGGCACACCCCGCAGGCCAGCACCCGAACCCGTACCTCTCCCGGCCCGGGCTCCGGCTCGGGCAGATCGACGGCACGCAGCGGACGGGTCTCGATCGGCCCGGGATGCTCCACCACCCATGCACGCATGTCCCTACCATGCCCGGTCACGCAGCCGGTCTGTATCACCGCGGGCAGCAGGATGAGCGCCAGGCCGTAGGTCGATCACGGCCTTAGAGTCGGATCTCATGAATCTCGATCGACGGGTTCCGGCATGACCGGCTACGCCACCTACCCGAGCCTGCGCGACGCCGTGGTCCTCATCAGCGGAGGTGCGAGCGGCCTGGGCGCGGAGTACGTGGCCCAGTTCGCGGCGCAGGGCGCGCGCGTCGGATTCGTCGACATCCAGACGCAGGCCGCGGACGCGCTCGTCGAGCACGTGACCGCGCAAGGCCACCCCCGGCCCCTCTTCCGTGAGTGCGACATCCGCGACCTCGACGCCTACCGGGCAGTGATCCGGGAGACCGCCGCCGAACTGGGCGACGTGCAGGTGCTCGTCAACAACGCGGGCAACGACACCCGCCACGCCGTCACCGCGGTCGAGCCGGCGTACTGGGACGAGCGGATGCGGGTGAACCTCGACCACATGTTCTTCGCCGCGCAGGCCGTCGCCCCCGCGATGCGCGCCGCGGGGCGCGGATCGATCATCAACATCGGCTCGATCAGCGCCCACATCGACCTGCTCGACCTCACCGCCTACATGACGGCCAAGGCCGCCATCGAAGGCCTCACGAGGTCCTTGGCCCGCGAGTTCGGCACCGACGGTGTGCGCGTCAACTGCGTGCTGCCCGGCTCGGTGATGACACCGCGCCAGCGGGAGACCTGGCTGACCCCCGAGGCGGACGCCCTCCGAGCCGCGGCCCAGGCGCTGCCGCACGTCCTTCATCCCGACGACATCGCGCGCATGGTGCTGTGGCTCGCCGCCGACGACAGCCGGGCCTGCACGGGCCAGCGCTGGATCGTCGACGGCGGGTGGATGCACATGTAGGGCCAATTCGGTCGCGGCGCGGCCGCAGCCGCCCTAGCGTCGCGGCCGTGACCTACCGGCCCGCCATGTCCGACGCGCGGATCGCGGACCTCCGACGCTGGCACGAGCGCGCCTACCACGCGCTGAGCAGCGCCGGGGAGCAGCGGTTGTCCTACCTCGGGCTCGACCTCGTGGTCCCGCCCGGCGTCTTCGCCCCGACCCCCACGTCCGACCTGCTGGGGCGCGCCGTGCTCGACGAGGTGCGCCCCAGCGACCGGGTGCTCGACATGGGCACCGGTTCCGGTGTCAACGCGATCCTCGCCGCCGGCGTCGCGGCGGACGTTGTCGGCGTCGACGTCAACCCGGCTGCTGTCGAGGCGGCGACGGCGAACGCCGCCCGCAACCGGGTGCGCGCCGCGTTCCGCGTCAGCGACGTCTACTCGGCGGTGGAGGGCAGCTTCGACCTCATGGTCATCGATCCACCGTTTCGCTGGTTCGCCCCGCGGGACATGCTCGAGCGCGCGTTGGCCGACGAGGGCTACGCCGCCGTGGGCCGGTTCTTCTCCGGTATCGATGCACGCTTGCCGCCCGACGGTCGCGTGCTCATGTTCTTCGGCACCTCCGGCGACCAGGACCATGTGCTCGGCCTCGCGACGGCGGCCGGGCTCCGGGCGGAGGTGGTCGCGTCCCGGGACCTGACGCTGCGCGGGGCGACGGTGACGTACTCCACCTTCCGTCTCGCGCGCTGATCCCCGACCCGGGGCTTGACCTTGTCGCGGCGTCAGGGTTTGTGATTGCTGCATGCGCATCGGCGAGCTGGCGGAGGCGGTCGGGGTGTCCACCCGCGCCGTCCGCCATTACCACCGCATCGGGCTGTTGCCCGAGCCCCCACGGCGGATCAACGGGTACCGGACCTACGGCGTGCGTGACGTGCTGCGGCTCGCCCGGGTGCGGCGCCTCACCGAGCTGGGACTGAGCCTGGACGAGGCGGCCGACGTGCTCGCCGACGACGAGGGCCGGGAGCTGGGCGAGATCCTCGCCGAGATCGACGCCGACCTCGCTCGTCAGGAGGTGGAGATCCGGCGGCGCAGGGAGCGGCTGGCGGAGCTGCTGCGCCGGGCGGCCGATGGCCCCTTGGACGCCGACGACGCGGTGTCGGTGCCCACTGCCGAGCTGCTCGACCGGATGACCACGGCGTTCCCCGGCAGCGACGCGGCCCGGCGCGACCGGGAGTTCCTCGCGCTTCTCGACACCAGCGGGGCCGCCGCGCTCGTCGCCGAGCAGTATCGGGAGGTCCTCCATGATCCGGAGGTGGTGGCACGCACGGCGGAGCTGTACCGCCGTTTCGACGAGCTGGCGACGCGGTCGGTCGACGACCCGGACGTCACCGAACTCGCCCGGGATTTCGCCGCTGCCGTCCCCGCCGAGCTCGTGACGGGAATCGACCCGGGTCTGGACCTCGACGCCCATCCGTTCGCCGCGGCGTTCCTCCGCGACCTCGCCCCGGCGCAGGCCGAGGCCGTCCGCCGCGTGTACGGGATCTGGAGCGGGCGATGACTCCCCTACCGATCCTTGCGAGGCGCGCCGCGGAGTTCGAGGCCGCCGGGTGGCGCAGCCTCACCCGGTGGGTGCTGCGGCGCCCCGACGCCGGGCCCGGCGACGCGGCCTTCGCCTACCACGGTCCGATGCTGGCGCCGATCGTGGTGATACTCGTCCTGTCGGTCATCGAGGTCGTGGCGCTGGACCTGATGGTGCCGTGGCCGTGGCAATGGTTGCGCGTGGTGCTGCTGATCCTCGGCGTCTGGGGCGCGGTGCTGGTGCTCGGGATGCTCGCCGGGGTGCTCGTCCACCCGCACACGGCCGGGCCGTCGGGGCTGCGCGTGCGGTACGGAGCAGGCCTCGACGTGCGCATCCCGTGGGACGCGGTCGCGGGTGCCCGGCGGGTACGCCGCAGCCGCGACGGCCGCACGATGCAGGTCGACGGAGCCACCCTGCACGTGGTGGTGTCCAACCAGACCACGGTGGAGGTCACGCTGAACCGGCCCGTCACCGTCACGCTGACGGGGGGTCGCTCGGAAGAGATCACCGAGCTCCGCTTCCATGCTGACGATGCCGCCGTGCTCGTGGCGGCGGTCCGGGCACGAGTGGACGTGATCCCGGACCGAGCCGTCTGAGAACTCCTCGCCGCACCTGCCAGGCAAGAGGTGGTGATAGGTCGAGGCCGGCCGCAGCGCAGATGCCCCGGCCGGCCCCGGTGATCAGGTGAGGTGGCCTCAGGCCTTCGGACCCCCGGCCGCGTAGACGACCTGCCCGGAGATGAACCCGGCGCCTTCGCTCACGAGGAACGACACCAGGTGGGCGATGTCCTCGGGCTGGCCGACCCGCCCCACCGGGATCTGCTTCGCGGACGCGGTGATGAAGTCCTCGAACGGCACGCCCAGCCGGTCCGCGGTGGCGCGGGTCATCTCGGTGGCGATGAACCCCGGCGCGATGGCGTTGGCGGTGACGCCGAACTTGCCCAGCTCGATCGCGAGCGTCTTGGTGAAGCCCTGCAGACCGGCCTTGGCCGTGGAGTAGTTCAGCTGGCCGCGGTTGCCCAGCGCGGACGTGCTCGACAGGCTGACGACCCGGCCCCACTTCGCCTCGACCATGTGCTTCTGCACGGCCCGGGTCATGAGGAACGCGCCGCGCAGGTGCACGCCCATCACGGTGTCCCAGTCGACCTCGGTCATCTTGAACAGCAGGTTGTCGCGCGTGACGCCGGCGTTGTTCACCAGCACGGTCGGCGCGCCGAGCTCCGCCGCGACACGGTCGACGGCGGCCTGCACCGCCTCGGGGTCGGACACGTCGACGGCCACCCCGAGCGCCCGCCCACCGGCGGTGACGATCTGCTCGGCCACGGCCTTCGCCCCGGGCTCGTCGAGGTCCAGCACAGCGACGGCCATCCCGTCGGCAGCGAGCCGCTGCGCCGTCGCGGCCCCGATGCCGCGCGCTGCTCCGGTGATGATGGCGACACGGTTCGTCGCAGTGGTCATGCTCTTCCCTCTCGTCCTCCCCGCGCGCCGTCGCAGCGGGGGTCCAGCCCCGGTGGTCGCGGGCTCCAGCACAGCTCCAGGCGGCCATTTCGATCCCGGCCGTCCCCGACATGATGATGCGCGAGACCCGTGCCTCGCATAGCGGTATGCCCCGGATCAGACCCTGCACTGCGCCGCTGGTCCATATGCCGTGGTCGAGATCACCGGTTTCGTCAGCCTGCGACGAGCACTGACCGCTCAGCACCGCGAGATCCGGGCACGACCCCCCGAGCAATCGCCGGACGGGGCGGACTCGTGCCCGGATCCGGGCGACTCGCGGGCTATTCGGCGCCGGAGAGGCGGGCGAGCTCGTGGCGCCACGCGGTGGACTCGGTGAACCCGCTGCCGAGGTCGGGGAGCTCGGCGAGATCGGCGTCGGGCAGGTCCACGGGCGTGCCACCCGCGTTCGCGACGGCGAGCGCCATGCGGGCGAGGGTGTCGACGCTGATCGCGCGCAGCACCGCGTGTGCCGGGCTGTCGCCGGTGCTGGTCAGCCCGTGCCCGCGCAGCACGACCACGGGCCGGTCCCCCATCGACGTCACCATCTCGGCCGCGAGGCGCCGATCGCGCACCAGGACCGCCCGGGGGTGGACGGGCACGCCGCCCGCGGCCAGGTGAGCGCCCGGGATGTCGTACGCCCCGAGCATCGGCCGGATCGCGAGGCCTGCGAGGTCGGCCGCCACCACGGCGAAGGGATGGGCGTGCACCACCGAACGCACCTCGGGCCGGCTGCGCAGCACCTCGGTGTGCAGCGGCAGCTCGTTCGGGACGCTGTAGCCGCCGTCGAGGTCGCCCTCCCCGTCGAGGTTCACCAGCCGGACGTCGGCGGGCTCGGTGAACGCCAGGCCCCGCTCCCGCGGGCCGCGGCAGCGGACGAGGAGGTGCTCGGAGTCGACGCGCACGCTCACGTGTCCCAGCACGCCGTCGGCGAGCCCGCGGGCGGCCATGACGCGGCAGGCGTCGGCGATGTCGTGGCGGACCGCCTCCAGATCCATCGTCGTCGTCCCCATCAGATCACGTAGCTCTCGAGGGTCTCGCGGGCGAACAGCTCGTCCGGCGCGAGACGGCGTGCGGTCAGGCCCTGCTCGTGGGCGTAGCGCAGGAACACCTCGAGGGTGGCGCGGTTGCGCTCGAGCCCGTACGGCCAGAAGTCGGGGCCGAGGACCCGCCGAGTGCGCTCCACCTCGTCGTACTGCCACGGGAGCATGTAGCGGTTGGCCGCGGTCTCGGACATCCGGCTCTCCGTCAACGCCTTGGCCTGCTCGAACGCGGCGAACAGCGACTGCGCCACCCACGGCCGCGCCTCGTAGACGTCCCGGCGCACCACCACCACGTGCATGATCGGGAAGATCCCCGTCTCGGTGGCGTACTGCTCCTCCACGGCGCGCGGGTCGGCGAACAGGCGCCGGACCTCGGGCCGCCCCTCCAGCAGCGGGCGCGGCATGCGCGGGGCGTAGAGGGCGTCGATCTCGCCGGTCACCAGCATGTCGGCGAGCGTCCGGTCCGGCGCGATGGGCGCGATGTCGATCTCCGGCGGCAGGTTCAGCGCCTGCTTCTCCACCCGGCCCGGCTGGTGCATCCCTCCGGTCCGGTACTTCACCGAGGACACCGGCACGTCGTGGTGGTCGGCGAGGATGCCGCGGATCCACACCACGGCCGTGAGCTGGTACTCGGGCACGCCGACGGTGCGGCCCACGAGGTCCGCCGGCTTCTCGATACCGCTCCCGCTGTGGATGTAGATCCCGTTGTGCCGGAACGCGCGCGAAGGGAACACCGGGATCGCGACGAACGCCGTGCCGTCGGGATCAGCGGCCAGGTTCGTCACGTAGGACCCCAGCGACATCTCCGCCGCCTCGAACTCGCGGTGACGCAGCATCCGGAAGAAGGTCTCCTCCACCGGCAGGCACAGGTAGGTCAGGTCCAGGCCGTCCGGACGGACCGATCCGTCGGCGAGCGCCTGCGTGCGGTCGTAGTCCCAGCAGGCGAGGGTCAGCGGGATGCGGCTCATGCGGCTCCTTCGTGGAGGGGGGAACGGGAGGACGGTCCGGCGTCGCGGACGGGCCGGAGCGCGGCCGCCGCGCCGCCGCCCACCAGGCATGCGGCCGCGAGCACGGCGAACACGCCGGCCACGGCCCACGCGGCGGCGGCCAGCGCGCCGACGACGAGCGGGCCGGCGAACGAGCCGACCCGGCCGATGCCCAGCGCCCAGCCGACACCGGTCGAGCGGATCGCGGTGGAGTAGGCCACGGCGGCGAGCGCGATCACTCCCGAGCTCGCGCACCCGAGGCCGAGGCCGACGAGCACCTCCGCCGAGGCCACCCCGGCCGCCGACGGGGCGAGCGCACCGACCCCGACGAGCCCGATGGCGGCGAGCAGGAACGCGGCGGGCAGCACGCGGCGGGCGCCGTAGCGGGTGATCAACCAGCCGCCTGCTGCCGTGGCGACCACGCTGCCGGCGTTGAACAGGGCGAGGGCCAGTGCCGTGCGGGCGACGGGCAGCCCGAGGGGTGCGAGCAGGGAGGGCGCCCACGAGGTGTTGACGACGAGCACGCCGAACGCCACGAAGGACGCGGTCCACAACAGCGCCGTCCCGAGCCGGCGGTCGGCGGCGAAGAGGCGGCCCACCGGGGCGCCCGCGGCGCGGTCGCGGGCATCGGCCACCAGCAGCGAGGGATCGACGGAGACGTCGGGCGCCACCCGGGCCATCGACCGCACGACGCGCCGACGCGGTGCCCGCCGGGACACCAGGAAGATCAGCGACTCGGGGAGCGCCACCACGAGCACGACGGCCGTGAGAAGGGGGCCGACGCCGCCCACCACGAAGAGACTGTGCCAGCCGCCGGCCGGTAGGAGAGCGCTGCCCAGCAGCCCGGCGAGCACCCCGCCGAGGGGGAAACCCGCGAAGAGGAGCCCGGCGACCGCGGCGCGCCGCCGCGCCGGAACCACCTCGGAGGCGAGACTGATCGCGCAGGGCACAGCGGCGCCCAGTCCGAGACCGGTGAGGAAACGGAAGACCAGCAATGTCGTCACCGTGTTCGCGGTGATGGTGGCGAGCGTGAACACGCCGAAGGTCACGACCGCGGCCACCAGTACCGTCTTGCGGCCCAGGCGGTCGGCCCACGGCGCGATCACGAGTCCGCCGACGGCCAACCCGGCGAGGGCGACGGAGAACACGGCGCCCAGGGCCCCCACGGGGATGTGCATCGTCGCGGCGATGGAGGGGGCGGCGAGCCCGATGATCTGCAGATCGAGGCCGTCGAACAGAGCGACCAACGCGCAGAGCGCGACGCAGAGCACCCGGACCGGGTTGAGCCGCGCCCTCTCGATCACCTCGCCGACGTTCACGGTCGCCGTTCCGGTCATCGTCGACCCTCCCGTTGCCGCCGCCGATGTGAGTCACCATATACGTAAAGATGTACATAAAACAGCGTCGCGGAACGCCCTCGTTCACGGCGGACTCAGGTGGTGGACCGTTCCGGCGGCGTCGGCCGGTAGACGGTCTCGTCGGCCGGCAGCCCGGTCTCGCTCTCGAGCCGATCCACCAGCTCCAATCCCTGCCGGGCCCACCGCACCTCGGTGTGCGCACGCTCGGTCAGGCCCCGGTACACGTGCACCTTGAACGCGACGATCGCGGCCTGCGCATGCCGTGGCGCATGCGCGAGACGCTGCCGCAGGAGCGGCGTGTCCCGCCGTTCGAGCTGGTCGGCGTGCAGCTGCCACCGCACCGCCATCCGCTCGTAGTGGTCGAGGTGGCTGCGCAGGTGGCGGCGGACCAGGTCGAACGAGCCGAACTCGAAGTAGGTGGCCTTGAGGTACGCGGCATCCCGTTCGCGGGCGGGCTCGGCCACCTCGGAGACCCAGCGCAGGAGCTCGTCACACCCGAGGTCGGTGATGAAGTAGTGCCGCTTCGTCGCGCCGGCCCCCCGCGGCGCCTCCTCGGCCTCGACGAGACCGTCGGCCTCCATCCGGCGCAGCTCCGTGTAGATCTGCGGATGGTGGGCGTGCCACACGTAGGCGGCCGAGGCGTCGAACTGCCTGGTCAACTCGTAACCGCTCATCGGCTTGGCCTCGAGCAAGGCCAGCAGTGCATACCGCAACGCCACGGGGTCGACCTCCTGCACTCGCGCGTGGGCCACGATCCTGGCACGCGGGCGACATCCACCCATGCTGCCCACAGCCGTGTGACCGGGCTTTTCCCGCCACGGCGCCGTGCCGCCGCGCCACGTCGGCAGGTGACCGACGCCCGTGACAAGATCGCGGACCCGCCCGATTGACCAGGGTCGGAGCCGGGCCGACCGGTGCGAGGTGAGTGTGGCCTTATCATCAGGCCATGAGCGCTCACTCCGACGCACCTGACACGTCGGCGCCCGACCGGTACGGCGACATGTTCAACCGCGTGAACGCGGGGCGGGTGTCGAGGCTCATCGTCGACCAGATCCGCCTGCTGATCCGCGACGGCCAGCTCAAGGCGGGCGATCGCCTGCCCTCCGAGCGGGAGCTGGGCGAGCGGTTCGGCGTGAGCCGGGTGACGGTGCGCGAGGCGCTGCGAGGGCTCGAGGCCAACGGTCTCGTCACCATCCGCGTGGGCGCCCGCGGTGGGGCGTTCGTCACCGCACCGACGAGCGCCCTCGTGGGAGAGGGCATCTCGGACCTGCTCACGTTCTCCGTGATCGAGCCCGGCGACGTCACCGAAGCCCGGCAGGTGTTCGAGGTCGGGATCGTGTCCCTCGTGTGCCAGCGCGCCGACGAGGCGGACATCGCCGACCTGCTGGAGATCTGCGATCGCGCGGAGGCCCACCTGAAGGCGGAGAACACCTACCCCGCGGCGCTCTCCGCCGAGTTCCACGTCCGGGTCGCACGCGCCACCCACAACGCAGCCGTCGAGATGCTCGCCCGGTCGTTCCACGGACCGATGCTGATGTCGCTGATCCGCGCACAGGAGGAGGATCCCCACGTCGGGATCCGCGGCACGGCGGAGCACCGCGAGTTCGTCCTCGCGGTGCAGCGCAGGGACGAGGCCGCGGCCGTCGCGGTGATGACCGAGCACCTCGCCCGCACGGCCCAACGCCTGAGGCACAACGACCGCTCGGCCGCGCAGGACGGGGGCTCGGTCAACGGCGGTTAGGAGCGCGCTGAGCAACTCGGTCCTACTGCGCGGCGGAGTTGCTCAGCGCCCTCCTAACGCCCTGCGGCTTTGAGTTGGGCGTCGAGTCGTGGGTAGACGCGGCGGGTGTTGAGTTCGAAGATCTTGCGCTGGTCGTGTTCGGTGAGG
>NZ_JAKXMK010000028.1 GCF_022524485.1 Pseudonocardia alaniniphila | reverse complement strand
AGGAGGCCCTGGAGGCCGCGGGCGTCAAGGTCGGCAAGACCCCCAGCGAGACCGCCGCGCTCATGCGGGAGCTCATCAAGGCGCACTAGCTCCCAGGCCCGCCGGAGCCGCCGCGACGCGATCTCCGTCCTCGCCCGTCCGTCGACTCCGGGAGGAGCCCCGTATGCCCGACGCCGCCCAGATGGCATTGCGTTACGACGTCAATCTGTCCATCTTGTTCACCGAGCTACCGCTGCTGCAGCGACCCGCTGCGGCCGCGGAAGCCGGGTTCGACGCCGTCGAGCTGTGGTGGCCCTTCCCGGAGCCGGTGCCGTCCGATCGGGATCTCGACCAGCTGCGTGACGCGATTCTCGACTCGGGCACGCGGCTGGTCGGCCTGAACTTCGATGCCGGCAACATGGCAGCAGGAGAGCGGGGCCTCCTATCCCGGCCCACCGACAGTGAACGCTTCCGCGCGAACATCGACGTGGCCGTCGGCTTCGCCGCCTCGCTCGGTTGCACTGTTCTCAACGCCCTGTACGGAAACTGGGACCCCGAGTCGAGCGTGCCCGAGCAGCGCGAGATCGCCACGGAGAACCTCGTGCTCGCCGCGCGTTCCGCCGAACGGGCCGGGGCCACCGTCGTGATCGAGGCACTCAACAACATCGAGAGCCCCGACTACCCGATCACCTCCTCGCACGAGGCGCTGGACCTGATCGAGTACCTGCGGGTCATCCACGACGTGCCGAACATCGCGTTCCTCGCCGATCTGTACCACCTCGCCCGCATGGGCGAGCCGGTCGAGCAGCTCATCGAGCGGCGCGCCGACCGGTTCGGTCACGTCCAGATCGCCGACCCACCCGGCCGGGGACAGCCGGGCACGGGCAACCTCGACTGGCCCATCCTGCTCGACCGGCTGGCCGCAAGTGAGTACCGCGGCTACGTCGGCCTCGAGTACAAGCCGGTGGGACAGAGCGCCGACAGTTTCGGCTGGCTCCCCCGGCACCTGCGGTCCGCCGCCGCCGTCGAGGAGTCCGTGTGACACAACCCGTCGGGATCGTCGGCCTCGGGACCAAAGAGGTCGTTCTCGGGCCCGGTGGGGTGCTCGAGAACGCCGAGCCCGGACTGCTGCAAGGCTAGCGATGGCAACCACCGCGAGCAGGGTCGTCCCCTGCATGGAGGCGGTGGCGGCAGTCATGGCGTCGGAGGGTGTCGACACGGTCTTCGGCATCCCCGGCGCCACGGTCCTGCCGCTGTACGCGGCGCTGCTGGACAACGGGATCAAGCACCTGACAGTGCGCCACGAGGCAGGCGGCACGCACGCCGCCGACGGGTGGGCACGAGCCACCGGCAAGGTCGGCGTGACGATCGGTACGTCCGGTCCTGCCGCCACGAACATGATCACCGGCCTCCACGCCGCGCTCGCCGACTCCGTCCCGATCATCTGCATCACGGGCCAGCCGGAGCGCACCGAGCCGCGCCAGGAGGCGTTCCCAGCCGTCGACATCGTCGAGATCGCCAAGCCGGTGACGAAGTGGGCCGCGCGGCTCACGGAGCCGGCCCAGGCCGCCTGGGTGTTCCGTGAGGCGTTCCGGATCGCCCGCTCGGGCCGGCCGGGCCCGGTGCTCATCGATCTGCCGATCGCCGTGCAGCGCGGCACCTGCCTCTACAACCGCAAGGTCGAGGCACCGCTCCCGATCGAGGTGCCGGCGCCACGGGTGCAGCCGATCAACGCGGCCGTGCAGATGCTGGAGAAGGCTCAGCGGCCGATCATCCTCGCCGGCGGCGGGGTCATCGGCGCAGAGGCGTCGGACGAGTTACGCCAGCTCGCCGAGTACCTCCAGGTGCCCGTGCAGGTCACGCTGATGGGCAAGGGGTCGTTCCCGGAGAACCACCCACTGTTCGCCGGCATGGCGGGGCTGCAGACGCAGGCCCGCTGGGGCAACGCCACGTTCCTCGAGAGCGACCTCGTGCTCGCGGTCGGAGTGCGGTTCTGCAACCTGCACACCGGCGATCTGCAGACCTACCGGCACGGACGGACGTTCATCCACGTCGACATCGAGCCGACACAGATCGGCAGGGTGTTCGAGCCGGACCTGGGGATCGTCGGGCACGCCAAGCCGACCTTGGCCGCCATGCGCGACCACGCCCGGCGCTCGTCGCCGCAGCACGCGCCCGGGACGTGGGTGGAACGGGTGGCGCACCTGCGTGCCACCCTGCGGCGCCCGGACGACGTCGACGCCGTGCCGATCAAGCCCTCGCGTGTGTTCCGGGAGATCGACCGGACGTTCGGACCCGACACCGCATTCGTGACTGCGATCGGTCTTTACGGGATCTGGTCCGGCCAGTTCCAGCAGACGTTCAAACCGCGCCGTCACATGGTGTGCGGTCAGCCCGGCCCGCTCGGCTGGGAGGTGCCCGCCGCAATCGGCGTCAAGAGTGGGCTCCCGGACAAGCAGGTTGTCGCGGTGGTCGGCGACCATTCCTTCCAGTTCCTCATGGAAGAGATCGCGGTCGCCGCCCAGCACAAGATTCCGTTCGTCATCGTCATGGTCAACAACGCCGACGATCTGCATTGCGGCGAGGGCGGAATCGACCACGTCACGCTCATGGATGCCTTCGGCTGCCCGGCGCGACGCATCGATCAGCCCGGGAACATCGCCGATGCGCTGAGCTGGGCGACGCTCGAGTCGGAGGCCCAGCAGCTGCCGGTACTCGTCGAGGTCATGGTGGAGCGGGAGGCCGACGCCGCGACGAGCGAGTCCCTGAACACCGTCAACGAGATCGAGCCGGCGCACGAGCTGGTGCCACTGGCCGACTGAGGCCACCGGACACAGCACGGTGACCGCGTCCGGCCGGACCGGCGAGGAGGCCGTTTCGCATAGTCAACGCCTCGCGGCGTGCACGGCCCACCCCGGAATACGGAAACGGCACTCCCGTCGACCTGATCGGGAGTGCCGTTCGCGCAGTTCGGGCCTGGAGACGCGCCGGCCGCCGGCAGGCTGTTCACCCGCCGACGGCCTCTGGGCGTGGACCTGTCAGGACGCCGCGGCCACCTGCTGGTTGAGCAGGTCGGCTACAGCGGTGATCGCCCGAAGAGTGGGGACCTCGGCGCCGGTGAGATCGGCGAGCTCCACCACGGCGGTCAGGAGCACGTCGAGCTCCATCGGGCGTCCACGCTCCAGGTCCTGAAGCGTGGAGGTCTTGTGCTCGCCGGTGCGCTCGGCGCCGGCAAGACGCTTCTCCACGGAGATCTCGGGGTAGCTGCCCACCCGGTGGGCGACCTCGAGGGTCTCCTCCATCATCTGGGCCACAAGGGCGCGAGTGCCCTGGTGGCGGCAGATCCCGGCCATCGTCGCCCTGGTGAGCGCGCTGAGCGGGTTGAAGGCGATGTTGCCCATCAACTTGATCCAGATGTCGCAACGCAGGTCGGCCTCGACCGGACACTTGAGGCCACCGGCCACCATCGCCTCGGCGAACTCCGTGCAGCGCGTGGAGATGCTGCCGTCCGGCTCCCCGATGGAGAACCGCGTGCCCTCCAGATGCCGTACGACGCCGGGAGCTTCGATCTCCGTAGCGGCGTAGACCACGCAGCCGATGGCACGATCCAGGTCGAGCGCGGCCGTGACCGCACCGTCCGGGTCGACACTCTCGATGCGGTGGCCCTCGAACTGCCCGGGAAGGCGGTGGAAGTACCACCACGGGATCCCGTTCTGAGCGGCGATGATGCTGGTGCTGTCGTGCAGCAGCGGCTTGATCATGGGGCCGGCCGCTGCGTAGGCGTTGGCCTTGAACCCCAGGAACACGTGGTCGACGGGCCCGATCTCGCCGGGATCGTCCGTTGCGTGGGGATGGGCGGTGAAGTCACCGCGGGGACTCAGTACCTGGACTCCGTTGGCTCGGAGCGCTTTGAGGTGCTCGCCGCGGGCGACCAGGTGTACATCGACACCTGCCCGACTGAGGCTCGCTCCTACATACGCACCGATCGCACCGGCACCCAGCACAGCAACCTTCACGTCGAGCTCCCGTCCTCGGCGACTGTGCATTCAGTATGCAGTATGGAACCGCGACGTCAAGACGGAACAGGACGGACATACAGGGGTCACGAGGGCTGTCGGGAAACCAACTCTGGACATCCGACGAAGCTAGGAGTACCAAAGCACCCATACCGTATGCAGTATGGAACTAGCCGCTGGCCGAGTGGCGACGACTACGAGGAGGTGCATCGCCATGACGCAGACGATCCCCGCGAGCGCTCAACGCCACGGGGTGAGCGATGCGGCGATCGCACCCGAGACGATCTCCGGCGGCCACCTGGTCGCGAAGGCACTCAAGGCCGAGGGCGTGGATACGGTCTACACCCTCTGCGGCGGTCACATTATCGACATCTATGACGGCTGTGTCGATGAGGGCATCGAGGTCATCGACGTACGTCACGAGCAGGTTGCGGCCCACGCCGCCGACGGTTATGCGCGCATCACCGGCAAGCCCGGCTGCGCGGTCGTCACCGCCGGCCCCGGCACCAGCGACGCCGTGACCGGCGTCGCCAACGCGCTACGCGCGGAGAGCCCGATGCTGCTCATCGGGGGTCAGGGCGCACTGAGCCAGCACAAGATGGGCTCGCTGCAGGACCTCCCCCACGTCGACATGATGACGCCGATCACGAAGTTCGCCGCCACGGTGCCGCACACGGCCCGCGCCGCCGACATGGTGTCGATGGCTTTCCGTGAGTGTTTCAACGGAGCCCCGGGCCCGTCGTTCCTCGAGATCCCGCGCGATGTGCTCGACGCCCACGTGCCCTACGAGCAGGCCCGTCTCCCCAGGCCCGGCTCCTACCGCGCCTCCACGAAGTCCGCGGGTGACCCCGCCGCCGTCGAGCAGCTGGCCGACCTCATCGCGCAGTCCGAGAAGCCGTGCGTCCTACTGGGCAACCAGGTGTGGACCTGCCGGGCCACCGACGCCGCCATCGAGTTCGTCCGCACCCTGAACATCCCGGCGTTCATGAACGGCGCCGGCCGAGGCACCCTCGCCCCGAAGGACCCGCTGCACTTCCAGCTGGCCCGCCGCCACGCGTTCAACGAGGCCGACCTCATCATCATCGTCGGCACGCCGTTCGACTTCCGGATGGGCTACGGCCGGCGGCTCTCGCCCACGGCCAAGGTCGTCCAGATCGACCTGGACTACCGCACGGTCGGCAAGAACCGCGACATCGACCTCGGCCTCGTCGGCGACGTGGGCGCGATCCTGGGGGCCGCTACGGCTGCTTCCTCGGGCCGCGTCAGCACCGGCGCGGCCAAGCGGAAGGCCTGGATCGACGAGCTACGGGCGTTCGAGACCGCCGCATACGAGAAGCGCCTCCCCCGCCAGCGCTCCGATGCCATGCCGATCGACCCGTACCGGCTCGTGCACGAGATCAACGAGTTCCTCACGGAGGACTCGATCTACGTCGGCGACGGCGGTGACATCGTCACCTTCTCCGGCCAGGTTGTGCAGCCCAAGTCCCCCGGTCACTGGATGGACCCGGGCCCCCTGGGCACCCTCGGCGTCGGCATCCCCTTCGTGATGGCCGCCAAGCACGCTCGTCCCGACAAGGAGGTCGTCGCCCTCTTCGGCGACGGCGCCTTCAGCCTCACCGGCTGGGACTTCGAGACCCTGGTTCGCTTCAACCTCCCGTTCGTCGGGATCGTCGGCAACAACTCGTCGATGAACCAGATCCGCTACGGGCAGATCCAGAAGTACGGCGAGAACCGGGGCCGCGTGGGCAACACGCTCGGCAACGTCAGGTACGACCAGTTCGCCAAGATGCTCGGTGGTCATGGCGAAGAGGTCCGCGACCCCGCCGACATCGCACCTGCACTCCAGCGAGCCCGCGAGTCGGGCTTGCCGTCCCTCATCAACGTCTGGGTCGACCCGGAGGTCTACGCCCCGGGGACCATGAACCAGACCATGTACAAGTGATCACTGCAGATCCCCGGGGAGTATACGAATGAGCGCACTAGACGGAATCCGCGTTCTCGACATGACCCACGTGCAGTCCGGGCCGTCGGCGACGCAGATCCTCGCCTGGCTCGGCGCCGATGTGGTCAAGCTCGAGGCGCCGACCGGGGACATCACCCGTCAGCAGCTGAGGGATATTCCGGACGTCGACAGCCTCTACTTCACGATGCTGAACTGCAACAAGCGCAGCATCACGCTCAACATGAAGAGCGAAGAAGGCAAGAAGCTCTTCATCGAGATGGTCCAGAAGTCCGACGTCCTGGTCGAGAACTTCGGCCCGGGCGCGGTCGACCGGATGGGATTCACCTGGGACCGCCTCCAGGAGATCAACCCCCGGCTGGTCTACGCCTCGATCAAGGGCTTCGGCGAGGGTCCGTACACCCACTACAAGGCGTACGAGGTGGTCGCCCAGGCCATGGGCGGCTCGATGGCCACCACCGGGTTCGAGGACGGGCCGCCGCTGGCCACCGGAGCCCAGATCGGTGACTCCGGCACCGGCATGCACGCTGTCGCCGGCATCCTCGCGGCGCTGGTGCAGCGCAACACCACGGGCCGCGGCCAGCGCGTCACCGTGGCGATGCAGCACGCCGTCCTCAACCTGTGCCGCGTGAAGCTGCGCGACCAGCAGCGGCTCGAGCACGGCCCGCTCAACGAGTACCCGAACGAGTCGTTCACCGACGAGGTGCCGCGCTCGGGCAACGCCTCCGGTGGAGGCCAGCCCGGCTGGGCGGTGAAGTGCAGCCCCGGCGGACCCAACGACTACATCTACGTGATCGTGCAGCCTCCGGGCTGGGCCCCCATCGCCAAGCTCATCGGCAGGCCCGAACTCGCCGAGGACTCGGAGTGGGCCACCCCTGCGGCGCGGCTGAACAAGCTCGACAAGATGTTCCAGCTGATCGAGGAGTGGTCGTCCCGCCTCTCGAAGTGGGACGCGCTTGCGGAGCTGAACGCTCTGAACGTTCCGTGTGGCCCGATCCTGTCGACCAAGGAGATCATCGAGGACGCCTCCCTCGCCGACAACAACATGGTCGTCACCGTCGACCACCCGGAGCGGGGCGCCTTCAAGACGGTCGGCTGCCCGATCAAGCTGTCCGACTCCCCGGTGAAGGTGGAGACCTCGCCACTGCTCGGGGAGCACAACGAGGACGTGTACGTGCGCGAACTGGGGCTCGCCCCGGAGCGCTTCGCTGAGCTCAAGACGCAAGGAGTGATCTGAATATGGCCAACGAGAGCGTGGCCTACGACAAAGACGCGGTACGCGAGGTCCTGGACAAGGCCCGCGCGGAGGGCCGTGAGTCGCTGACCGCCCCCGAGGGTCGCCGTGTGTGCGAGGCCTACGGGATCCCGACCCCCGGTGAGGGTCTCGCCGGCACGGCCGACGAGGCGGTGCGGCTGGCCGGAGAGCTCGGCGGCCCGGTCGCGATGAAGATCGTCTCCCCGGACATCCTGCACAAGACCGAGGCAGGCGGCGTCAAGATCGGCATCTCGGGCGACGACGCGGTGCGCGGCGCCTTCGACGAGATCATCGCCAACGCCAAGGCCTACAACGCCGAAGCCAGCATCGACGGCATCCAGGTCCAGCAGATGCTGAGCGGCGGCCAGGAAGTGATCATCGGGGCCACCACGGACCCCACCTTCGGCAAGGTGATCATCTTCGGTCTCGGCGGTGTGCTCGTCGAGGTGCTCAAGGACGTCACGTTCCGGCTCGCGCCGGTCGACCACGCCACCGCGATCTCGATGCTGGACGGCATCAAGGCCGCCGAGATCCTCCGCGGTGTCCGCGGTGGTGAGGCGGTGGACGCCGACGCGCTCGCCGACGTGATCACGCGGCTGTCCGACCTCGTCACCGACTTCCCGCAGATCAGCGAGTTCGACCTGAACCCGGTGTTCGCGCGCCCCGACGGCGCGTCCGCCGCCGACGTGCGGATCCTGCTGGACAACACCGATCACGCCGAGCCGGTGCGCTACAGCCAGGAGGAGATCCTGGCCACGATGAGCCGGATGATGCGCCCGAAGGCGGTCGCGGTCATCGGTGCGTCGGCCGAGAACGGCAAGATCGGCAACTCCGTGATGAAGAACCTCATCAACGGGGGCTACGCAGGCGAGATCTACCCCATCAACCCCAAGGCCGACGAGATCCTGGGGCGCAAGGCCTACAAGAACATCGGCGACGTGCCTGGTGACGTCGACGTGGCCGTGTTCACGGTGCCGGCGAAGTTCGTGCCGCAGGCGCTGCGCGAGGTCGGCGAGAAGAACATTCCTGCCGCCGTGCTGATCCCCTCCGGCTTCGCCGAGACGGGCAACCACGAGCTCCAGGACGAGATCGTCAAGATCGCCCGTGAGGGCGGCGTGCGGCTGCTCGGACCGAACATCTACGGCTACTACTACACGCCGCAGGACCTCTGTGCGACGTTCTGCACGCCCTACGACGTCAAGGGCGGTGTCGCCCTCACCTCGCAGTCCGGCGGCATCGGCATGGCGATCCTCGGGTTCAGCCGCACCAGCAAGATGGGTGTCTCGGCGATCGTCGGCCTCGGCAACAAGTCCGACCTGGACGAGGACGACCTGCTCACCTACTTCGAGCAGGACCCCGACACCAACATCGTCGCGATGCACCTCGAGGACCTGAAGGACGGCCGGTCCTTCGTCGAGGCGGCGCAGCGGATCACCAAGAAGAAGCCGGTGGTCGTGCTGAAGGCCGGACGTACGGCGCTGGGTGCCAAGGCAGCCAGCTCGCACACCGGTGCCCTCGCCGGCGACGACAAGGTCTACGACGACATCCTCAAGCAGTCGGGTGTGGTCCGGGCCTACTCGCTCAACGACATGCTGGAGTTCGCCCGGGGCATCCCGGTGCTGCCCACGCCGAAGGGCGAGAACGTCGTCATCATCACCGGTGCCGGCGGTTCGGGTGTGCTCCTCTCCGACGCGGTGGTCGAGAACGGCCTGTCGCTGATGGAGATGCCGAAGGACCTCGACGAGGCCTTCAAGGCGTTCATCCCGCCGTTCGGCGCGTCGGGCAACCCGATCGACATCACCGGTGGGGAGCCGCCCTCGACGTACGAGGCCACGATCCGGCTCGGTCTCGAGGACGACCGGATCCACGCCCTGATCCTCGGCTACTGGCACACGATCGTCACCCCGCCGATGGTCTTCGCCGAGCTCACCGCTCGTGTGGTGGCCGAGGCTCGGGCGAAGGGCATCGAGAAGCCGGTCGTGGCGTCCCTCGCGGGGGACGTCGAGGTCGAGGAAGCCAGCGACTACCTCTACCAGCACGGGGTCGTCGCATACCCCTACACCACTGAGAAGCCGGTCGCCGTTCTGGGAGCGAAGTACCGCTGGGCCAGGAGCGCCGGACTGATCTGAAAGGTCTTCGGGCCGGCCCTTCCGGGGGCCGGCTCGAACCGGTCACGGCCCCAGCGCCGGACCGGGTACGGGACGGTCGGCCCGGCCGGCGTCCCCTGGGGGATCTCGCCCACCCTCCAGGGACAGCCGGCCGGGCCGACCGTCGCCGCATCGTCACGACAAGGAGGCCATGGCGAGGGGCGATAGGCCGTACGAAGCACCAATCGGAAGGTCCACAAAAGTGACTACAGCAAAACAGCCCGCTAGAACCGGGTACGCAACTGACGCAACCGGCGAACGCGTCTGGCATGCGGGTGGCCTTGAGCCCATGCCCATCCGCAAGCTGCCGGAAGCTCCCCCATCAGTCCACATTCTCGGCCCGACGGTCTTCCTCGTCGCGCTCGGTGTGGGCATGGGCGAGTCCTACATGTGGCCTCGGCTCGTTCTCTTGTTCGGACCCGAGATCCGCTGGCTGTTCCTTATCGGCGTAACCATCCAGGCCATTGTACTGCTGGAAATGGCCCGGTACGCCATGGCAACCGGTGAGAGCATCTTCACAGGCGCTGCCCGGGTGTTCAAACCGATCATGTGGTTCTTCTTTACCATCGCAATACTCATCTACATCTGGCCGGGTCACCTTTCGGCCGGAGCGTCCGCATTCGAAGCCGTCACGGGCGTTCCCTGGCAGGTTGCCGCGATTGTCGGAATGCTCCTGGTCGGCACGGTGTTCACGCTGGCCAAGTTCATCTACAACCTGCTCGAGAGCGTGCTGTCGATCCTGATCGGCACGCTGGTGCTCGGCACCGCGATCATCGCCTCCCTCGTGGGTTCGTGGGGCGACCTGGCCAGCACGATCACCGGCATGTTCGCCTTCGGGTACCTGCCCGAGGAGGCCCTCACGGCCGCCTGGTTCCCGGTGGTGGTCGGTGCGATCGCGTTCGCCGGTCCGTCCGGCATGCAGCAGATGTGGTACACGCTGCACCTGCGCGACAAGGGCGCCGGCATGGGCGCGCACATCCCGAAGCTGCGTGGTCTTCGTCACTCCGGCGACGAGGAGATCATGCCGTCGCGCGGCTTCATGTTCGACACGGACGACGAAGATGAGATGCGCAAGTGGAAGGGCTGGCGCCGCTGGGTGACGTTCGATGCCCTCCTGCTGTTCTGGGGCATCACGATGCTCGTCACGATCTCGTTCACCGTCATCGCGCAGGTGGCAGCCCGGCAGAGCCCGGATGTCGTCAACCTGCTCCGGGACGGCGAGCGGGAAGCAGCTCTCGCGGCGATGTCCTCGTCGATCGCCTCCGTCGGTGTGCCGGCGCTGGGTTCGGTGTTCATGGGCTTCATCGCCCTGATCGGCCTCAACGCCACCCTGGGCCTGTTCGACTCGTTCTCCCGTGGACAGTCGGACATGACCTACCACTTCGTGCCGGGCGCGAAGCGGTTCCGGATGGCGCACCTCTACGCAGGCTTCCTCTGGGGCGTGATCCTCTTCGGGATCGTCATCCTCCTCTGGGGCCCGGCCGACGGTCCGGCGGCGATCCTGGACGTCCTGGCGTTCCTCTCCGCGTTCGCCATGGGCGCCTACTGCGTCGTGCTGCTGCTGGTGAACAACAGGTTGTTGCCCAAGCCGATCCGCCCGAAACTGTGGACCAACCTGGTGATCGGGTTCGGCGCGGTGTTCTACCTGGGTTCGCTGTTCTACAGCCTGATCCGCTTCGGCGCGGTGCTGGACTGACATGTCCAAATCCAGAGCGCTGCAGCTCGCCGAGCTCGGGGTACCGGGCGCGGCGGTCGGAGCCGCATCGGGTGCCGTGGTCGGCCTGCTTGCAGCGGCCGTCGGCCAGCCCATCGGGTGGGCCGTGGTCGGGGCACTGACCCTCAGTGTTCCGCTTGCACTGCTGGGAGCCGGCTACGGGGCGATCGCCGCCACCGGCTGGTTCAGGCCGGGGGTCTTCGCACCCGTGGCGATCTACTGGATGCTGGGCTTCCCCCTCTCGCGCCTCGTGCACGAGACGGTGACGCCCGCGCTGCTCGGCGGAAGTTTCACGCCGCCTAGCGACGTTCTGACGTTCCTGGTCTTCCAGGCTCTCGTCAGCATGGGTTACGCGATCGGGTTCATCTGGCTCCACGAGCGGATCGCGCCGCACTGGCTCATGCGCATCCAGGATCACAATCCCGCCGCCCAAGCCTTGTTCGCTGTCTACCTGAAGCAGGCAAGCGCGATGTGGGAGGCACGGGAGAGCAAGCGCGCCCGGCGCAGCAGCACCGGTCGCGATCGTCCGCGTGCTGCGGCGTCGTCGTCCGGCGTCGCACGGGCGAGGTCCCGACGGTCCTCGTGACCGCGGTGCCGCGGCGGGGCCGGGTCGATCCGGCCACGGTTCCGCCGCGGCACTTCGATCGTCGACCGCCGATTTCCGAGGAGAGAGATGAGTGTTCCGGTCTGGGCCTGGCTCGCGACGATAGGCGCGTTCGTGGCCATCATCGCTTTCGACTTCTATCTGGTTGCCCGCAATCCACGTGATCCGTCGATGCGGGAGTCGACGATCTGGGTCTGTTCTTACGTCGCTCTCGCTGTCATCTTCGGGCTCGGTGTACTGGCCTTCACCGGGCCGCAGTACGGGGGTGAATTCTTCGCCGGCTGGATCACCGAGTACTCGCTTTCGGTGGACAACCTGTTCATCTTCGTCCTGATCATGAGCAGATTCGCCGTGCCCCGCGAGTACCGCCAGAAGGTGCTGCTCATCGGGATCGTTCTGGCTCTGCTCCTGCGCGGCATCTTCATTGCGCTCGGCGCCGAGGCCATCGCCCGTTTCGACTGGATGTTCTACCTCTTCGGCGCGTTCCTCATCTACACCGCGTGGAAGCTCATTCGGCACTCCGACGAGGACGAGGAGTTCCAGGAGAACCGGGTGCTGCGCGCCGTTCGCCGGGTCGTTCCGTCGACCACCGAGTACCAGGGTGCTTCGCTCACCACCAAGGTCGACGGGCGCCGGCTCGTCACGCCGATGCTCATCGTGATGGTCGCGATCGGCACCACCGACCTGCTCTTCGCGGTCGACTCCATCCCGGCGATCTTCGGGCTCACCCAGGAGCCGTACCTGGTGTTCACCGCCAACGCGTTCGCGCTGATGGGCCTGCGGCAGCTGTTCTTCCTCATCGGTGGCCTGCTCGACCGGCTGGTGTACCTGAGCAAGGGCCTCGCGATCATCCTGGCCTTCATCGGCTTCAAGCTGATCTTCGAGGCGATGCACCACCACGGTGTCTCCTGGGCCCCCGAGGTGCCGATCTGGGCGTCGCTGCTGGTCATCGTCGGCACGCTGGCGATCACCACCATCGCGAGCCTCGCGAAGTCCCGCAAGGACTCCGCCGCGGAGAAGGCGGCCACCGACCCCACCACCGCCAAGGACGGCGACAACCCGGCCGAGGAGGTGCCGGAGCCCACCAGCAAGTCCGCCGGCTGACCCCACAGACGTCCGCTCCCACTGCCCGCCCCGCAACCCGGGGCGGGCAGTTCGGCGTTCGGGGGCGGTCGCTGCGTGCGTCATGTCAGGCCGAGTCCCTGACGCCGGCCAGGCCTGCGGGCTCGTCGCCACCGACCTCGGTGAGGGCGAAGCTCTCGATGTCGAGCACGAAACCGCGGACGACCGTCTCCGGCAGCAGGAACGGGTCGCGGCGCAGGCGGTCCACGCCCCGCTGCACGTCCACCGCGGGATCCGCGAAGGCATACGTCCGCCACAGCGGTCGCATCCCCACCTCCGCCGCGAGCTCCTCCGAGAAGTCGTCGTCGCTGAACGTGGCCATCCCGCACCGGCTGTGGGCCACCACCAGCACCTCGCGTGTTCCCAGCTTCCGCTGGCTGACCACGACCGAGCGCACCACGTCGTCGGTCACCACCCCGCCCGCGTTCCGCAGCGTGTGCACCTCACCCAACCCCAGGCCGAACAGGGCCTGAACGTCGATCCGGGTGTCCATGCACGTCACCACGACAGTGCGCAGCGCAGGCACGGCCGCGGCACCCCGAGCGTTCGACGCAGCGAGCCGGGCGCCGCCTGCCTCGTGCCGCCGCAGCAGCTCCTCGCTGCTCATAGCGATACCCGGGGCACGGGGAGCACCCCGTGGCAGGCCTTGTACCTCGAGCGATTCACCAGCGATCTCCATCTCGTCTCACACGGACCCGCAGGCCCGGTAGGTCACCGACCGGGCCGAGCGAGCCACCGGCAGCACCCGGCAGCTCGCCCGACCCGTTCCATCGGCACAGGGTCGGGTCAGGCCCGGCCCCCATCGGCCACCGCGTGGGGAGCGGACGAACCGAGGGCGGAGTTGGACGCCGCGCGCTTACGTTCGCCGCGCCCGGGCTGGCGGAGGAACAGCGAGATCACTGCGGAGAGGAACGCGATGGCACCGGCGATCGTGTACGCCCCGTTGTAGCCCCATGTCGAGACGACCCAGGACGCCACACCGAGCCCGAAGAGCCCGCTGACCAGCTTGGAGCTGTAGACGAGCCCGTAGTTGGTCGCGTTGTTGTTCTCGCCGAAGTAGTCGGGGGTGAGCGCAGCGAACATCGGGAAGAACGCGCCGCCACCGATGCCGGCGAGGAAGGCGAAGAAGATGAAGAGGAACTCGTTGTGCGTGTCCCCGCCCCACAGCAGGCCGAACTGCGCGACTCCCTCGACCACCAGCACGATGATGAGCGCTTCCTTGCGCCCGATCTGGTCGGAGAGCCACCCGATGAACGCCCGGCCGAAGCCGTTCACGATCGAGAGCACACCCGCGGAGGACGCGGCGATGAACGGTCCGAAGCCCACTTCCTTCGCGAAGTCGACCTGGTAACCGATCCCGAACAGCGACACACCACCGATGATCGCCAGCGCGAACCACATCAGCGGCAACTGACCGGTCTTGATCGCCTCCATCGGGCCGTACTGCCGGACTGCGGGCGGGTTCTTGGCCAGGCTACGGGCCGACTTGGGGCTCGCCGCCCACTCGAGCGGGTCGACGTCGTGGGGCCACCAGTTCTTGGGCGGGTCCTTGAACAGGAAGCCGCTCACACCGACGACCACCAGCATGTACACCGCGATGATGGTGAGCACCGGCGTGAAGGTGCTCTCGTCGAACAGATAGCTGAACACGAAGATGAAGGGCACGGCGCCGTAGGCGAAGGCACCGTTGACAAACCCCGTCTTGCCGCCCCGCTTCTCGGGGAACCACTTCCCCACCATGTTGATCGAGGTCGCGTACACGAGGCCGGCGCCGGTGCCGCCGATGACCGAGTAGAAGAGGAAGTTCAATACGAGGTTGCCCGTGAGGCCGAGCACGATGAACGCCAGGAACACCATGACGGCACCGGAGAGCATGGCGGTCCGGGCCGAGACGATGCCCTTCTCCCGGAGCCGTCCGGCGGGGAACGCGACCCCCGCCTGGAACACCGTCCAGATACTGACCAGCCAGAAGGCCTGCCCGAGCGACCAACCGTGCACGTCCTCGAGGGTGCTCTCCGCGGCGCCGTAGCCGTACTCGAAGACGCTGACCCCGAACATGGACGCCCACGGCAACCACATCATCCACTTGCGCGAGCGCCCAAGTATTTGTTCCGCCGGTATCCCGACGCGGTAGACGCGCCCGTTGGAGTCGGTTATTTCACGATCCGCGACAGTCACGTCGTCTCCTTTGACGAGAAGGGAGGATGGACCCGACCACTTGTCGTGTCTTCCATCAATTGGTCGGCTGGTAAAGCACCCGAATTCGGGCACCACCGACCGAGCAGACAGGACGGCTGGACCGCGCTGCCGCTCCCTTGGTGCTGGTTGTAGGCTCCCGGCGGCCCCGTCATGCCGGAAGCGTCTTGCTAGCAAATACGCTGGTAGACCGGCTGGCAGGGCGAGGCGTCAGGGAACCGGCAGAGCCACCGCCCGTGGTCGACGGGCGGCGTCGAACGTCCGCAGGACGAACTCGGGGACCAACTGAGGCATGTGACGCATCTCCTCCTGTCGCCGCTGCGAGACCGGTTTACATACTGCATACGATATGGGTCCTTGTCTAGATTTTGGTGTCGCCGAATGGCTCAACGGCGCAGTTTTTACCCAACATCATGTTGAACTTGACAATCCCTTTATCATGGCTAATTGTCCGAATTATGAGCTGTTCGACCGCTTCATCCCGCAGCACTGCGACAGATACCGGACAGAACGGTCCCGAGCACGCGGAAGGGCGGTGGACGCCGGGACCGAACCAGCGCGCGCAACGGCTACCGCCCCGCGACTTGCGCCGCCGGGACGGCGCCTCGATGTCGCCATTCCCGAGCTTCGTCAGGTCAGCTTCGTCTCCGACCGGCTCCTGGAGCGCCGCCGCCCCTCCGGAAGCCGGGCCGTGACGGAATCGAGCCGCCCACCCAACCCGGCGATGTGCTCCGGTGCCTTCGCCTCGAGGCCACGCACCTTGTCGAACGCCTCGACCTGCGCGTCCAGCCGCTTGTCGGCGGCACCGGCCGTGCGGATGATCCGGTGGTCGTAACCACCCGTTCGGCGTGCCGACCCGCGGATGGAGGCGCTGGTCGACCCGCTCGGGATCAGGAGGTTGCCGTGCTCGCAGGCCTCGACCATGGTCGCCGAGCCCGACGCCCGGTCGCGGGCTTCCGCAGCCGTCCGCTCGACCCGGCCCCCCTCATGTGGTCGCCGCCGACGCGCTCGCACCGAAGGGTGGCCGGGGTCAACGTGCGCGCCCGCCCGTCGCCGAAGTGAACGGCGACGGGCACCGGGAGATCCTGGACGCGCAGGTCACCTCGGCCGAGGACGCTCCGGCTGGCTGGGGCTCATCCGTGACTTGACCACACGCGACCTGGGATGAGCGCCCGGAGAGGTCGACCGGCAGGAGACGCCACCCGGCGACGGTCCCAGGTGCGCCTCTGCCACGACGTCGCCTGCCTGGCCGACCTGGGTTGGACATCCGCCATCGCGGCCGGATCACGATCGCGGTCGAGCGCTCCGCGGAGCTGCTGGTTGATCACCTGTAGACCCGCGGGCATCCGGTGTCACCGCGGATCGCCGCCCGCGCCGTGGAGCGGGGTGTCGGTACTGCCGGCCGAGATCATGCTGCATGTCGTCAGGGGCTACCCGGCGCCCCGACCGCCTCGCGGGTCAAGACCGCACACATCGCAGGATTCCCCGAACGCCACCACTACGCCGGGCGGGTCCCCGCGCAGGTCTTCGCCGAGCGGATGCGCGCCCGCCTGCCGTCCGTCTCGCCCGGCACCGTCGCCGACAAATCGTTCTCCGACCGATCGTTCACCCGGCTGCTGCACCTGCCCGACGCCCCGCTCGCCGACTACGACGACGCCATCACCGCCGCCCTTGCCGTCACTCGGACACACCGATCTTCGCCGGCGTTGGCCCCGTCCTGACCGGCGTGCTGCTCGCCGAGTCCGGGCTCGCTCCGGTCACCCGGGCCCCAGTGCGCTCACGCCACGTCTGGTTCGCTGCGCGAAGCCACGACGTGGTGGGCCCTCCAACTCGATCCACGCCACCGCCCGCGCGGCCGACACATCCCCTGGTCTGCACGCTTCTCTGAGCCGTCGGCACCTCACCGCCCGGCCCGTCGCCCGCCTGCAACCAAGATCGGTACAGCCAAGGTTGACAGCGCGAATCTGCGGGGCCCACTAACGCGGCGAACCTGATGGCCGCCACCCCCGGTCCAACCCGCCGTGAGTGCGGGCGTTGCCGCACGCGGCCCACGACCGGGCCGACGTCACCAGCGCGCTTACCCGATTCGATCGTGTGCTCGACGCCGTCGCGCAGAAACTGCCTGAGGTCGCCGCCCACCTCGACGCCGCCTGCCCGTGCCACACCAGCGAAGAGGCCGGCCAGCGCGAGGCTGGTCAACGGGCCGACCAGAGCGATGCGAATCTCGGCGGCGGCCCCGGGCCGGTTGCTGCTCCAACTCGGAGACCCGCCGAGTAGCCACAGCGTGCGCCGACCGGCTCGCCTTCGGTCCCGACCGGCGGCCGCACCGCCGTCGCGGGCATCTTCTCCGCCTGGTCGGCAGCCGTGCTGACCGAGCCACACAACGAGACGGCCGACGATCGGCGCTACCCCGGCCTCGACTTTCTCCGCCCGGGCCCGCATCAAGCCGACCCCCGCCACAGCCGGCGTCGCCGAGGAGGTCACCGCAACCGAGGCAATCCGAACGCTCAGCGCGGGACGAGCAGGAAGATCTTGACCCGAACCCAGCGGAGTGGCCTACCGGATCAGGAGAGACCGACGAAAACGCGGAGGTTGCCGTGCGGCAACCTCCGCGGAGCGGGCCGATCGAGCCGGAGAGAAGCAGGTGAGGCGGGCCCGCGGCAACGTCTTCGGCGCGCCGGGACCCAGCCAAGAGTCGGCGCTACAACGTCCGACAGGCCGGGACGGATGTGCCGATCGGCCAGCGGAATGGTCGGCGCGGGCCGGCCCGGTAGGTCTCACCACCAGGTGGTCGGGCACCGGCTGGTCGGTCCTCCGACCGTGCCGCCCTTCAGACCTCGGGGACGAGGCCAATGACCCGACGAGTCGAGTCGGCGAGCGTCGTTGCCCGGTGGATCACCGACCGGGCCGGGCGAGCCACCGGCAGCTCGCCCGGCCATCCATCGGCACCGGGTCAGGCCCGGCCCCCATCGGCCACCGCGCGGGGAGCGGACGAACCGAGGGCGGAGACGGACGCCGCGCGCTCTCGTCCGCCACGCCCGGGCTGCCGGAGGAACAGCGAGATCACCACAGAAATAAACGCGATGGCACCAGCGATCGTGTACGCCCCGTTGTAACCCCACGCCGAAACGACCCAGGACGCCACGCCGAGCCCGAACAGCCCGCTGACCAGCTTGGCACTGTAGATGAGACCGTAGTTGGTCGCATTGTTGTTCTCACCGAAGTAATCGGGGGTGAGCGAGGCGAACATCGGATAGAAAGCACCACCACCGAGGCCCGCCAAGAAGGCGAAGAAAATAAAGAGGAACTCGTTGTGCGTGTCCCCGCCCCACAGCAGGCCGAACTGCGCGACACCCTCGACCACCAACACGATGATGAGCGCCTCCTTGCGCCCGATCTGGTCGGAGAGCCACCCGACGAACCCCCGGCCGACACCATTGACGATCGAGAGCACACCCGCCGAGGACGCGGCGATGAACGGTCCGAAGCCCACTTCCTTCGCGAAGTCGACCTGATATCCGATCCCGAACAGCGACACACCACCGATGATCGCCAGCGCGAACCACATCAGCGGCAACTGACCGGTCTTGATCGCCTCCATCGGGCCGTACTGCCGGACTGCGGGCGGGTTCTTGGCCAGGCTACGAGTGGAATTCGAGTCCGTGGCCCACTCCAGCGGGTCGACGTCAGGGGGCCACCAGTTCTTGGGCGGGTCCTTGTACAAGAAGCCGCTCACACCGACCACCACCAGCATGTACACCGCGATGAGGGTCAGGACCAGCGTGAAGTCACTTTCGTTGAACATGTAGCTGAAGACGAAGATGAAGGGCACGGCGCCGTAGGCGAAGGCACCGTAGACGAACCCCGTCTTACCGCCCCGCTTCTCGGGGAACCACTTCCCCACCATGTTGATCGAAGTGGCGTACACGAGGCCGGCGCCGGTCCCACCGATCACCGAGTAGAACAGGAAGTTCAGCACGAGATTGCTGGTCAGGCCGAGCACGACGAACGCTGCGAACACCATGACGGCGCCGGTGAGCATGGCGGTCCGGGCCGAGACGATGCCCTTCTCGCGCAGCCGTCCGGCGGGGAACGCGACCCCCGCCTGGAACACCGTCCAGATACTGACCAGCCAGAAGGCCTGCCCGAGCGACCAACCGTGCACGTCCTCGAGGGTGCTCTCCGCGGCGCCGTAGCCGTACTCGAAGACGCTGACCCCGAACATGGACGCCCACGGCAACCACATCATCCACTTGCGCGAGCGCCCAAGTATTTGTTCCGCCGGCATCCCGACGCGGTAGACGCGCCCGTTGGAGTCGGTTATCTCACGATCCGCGACAGTCACGTCGTCTCCTTTGACGAGAAGGGAGGATGGACCCGACCACATGTCGTGTCTTCCCATCAATTTTGCTGGCTGACAAGCACCCGAATTCGGACGCAACCAACCGAGCAGGCGAAACGGCTAGCTCACGCTGCCGCTCCCTTGGTGCGGTTATTGGCCCCCGACGGCCCCGTCGCGCCGACCGCCTCCATTAACGAGGACGCTGGTAGATCGACTGACGGGCGTAGCGTCAGGGAACCGGCACAGTCACCGCCTGTCGTCGGCGGCATCAAACGTCCACAGGACTCTTCCGGGGCCAGCTGAGGCACAATGACCGCGCCTCCCCTCGTGTCGCCGCTGCGGGACTGGTTCACATACTGCATACGGTATGGCTGGTTGTCTAGATTTTATCGTCCACAGATGGGTCGACGTCACATTTTTTACCTGTCATCAGGCGGATCTCGGCGAACCCTTTACCGGACCAATTACCTGAACTGGCGACTATTCGATCTATTCGTCCCCGCAGGCGCACAACCGAATTTGGACGGAATTCCCCGAGCGGGGAAAGCGGTGTAGGCACACTCGCACGACAAACCGCGCAACAGCGGCCGGCGAACGGGCCACACGAAAGCCGCAGGAGGGCGGCAGGCCACCGGGCCGGAGAGAGGGACCCCGGAAAGCCGGCGGAGGCGGCCCGGCGCAACGTCAACGGGCGCGGAGCGGCCTACCGAAAGCCAAGCAGCAGCGTCCGCGGAGCCACCTGCGTGGCCAGCCGGACGCAATCCCGCTCACGGTTACGAGCGGTATCCCCGTCCGGGAAGCGGAGAAGAAGGTGCCACCCGTCCGGCTACGACGGTCGCAAACCACGCCACTGCGGAACAGGCGGACCAACCTGGATCAATACAGCGCGGACCGGCCCGGTGGGTGTCACCACCGGGCCGGTCACCGGCCGGTCAGTCCTCCGACTTGCCTCCCTTGAGGCCCTCGGAGATGAGGTCCATGACGGAGGAGTCGGCGAGCGTCGTGACGTCCCCGATCTCGCGGTTCTCCGCGACGTCGCGCAGGAGCCTGCGCATGATCTTGCCGGAGCGGGTCTTGGGCAACTCGTCAACGACCATGATCTGGCGCGGCTTCGCGATGGGCCCGATCTCTTTGGACACGTGGTCGCGCAGTGCCTTGATGGCGTCGGCGCCCTTCGCCTCGTCCTGCGCGACGTTGCCCCGCAGGATGACGAACGCGACGATCCCCTGCCCCGTGGTGGGGTCCGACGCACCCACGACCGCCGCCTCGGCCACGGTGGGGTGGCTGACCAGCGCCGACTCCACCTCTGTGGTGGAGATGCGGTGGCCAGACACGTTCATGACGTCATCCACCCGGCCCAGCAGCCAGAACGCGCCGTCGTCGTCGTACTTCGCCCCGTCACCGGCGAAGTAGTAGCCCTTGTCGGCGAACCGCGACCAGTACGTCTCGCGGTAACGCTCCTCGTCGCCCCAGATGCCCCGCAGCATCGACGGCCACGGCTCGTCGAGCACGAGGTAGCCACCGTTGCCGTGCTCCACCGGCGTGCCACCCTCGTCCACGATCGTGGCGGCGATACCCGGCAGTGGACGCATGGCCGACCCGGGCTTCGTGGCGGTGACACCGGGCAGCGGTGAGATCATGATCGCGCCGGTCTCGGTCTGCCACCACGTGTCGACGATCGGGCAGTTGTTGTGACCGATGTTCTCCCGGTACCACATCCAGGCCTCGGGGTTGATCGGCTCACCCACGCTGCCCAGCACGCGCAGCGAGGAGAGGTCGAACTTCTCCGGGATCTCCTTGCCCCACTTCATGAAGGTGCGGATCAGAGTGGGGGCGGTGTAGTAGATCGAGACCCCGTACTTCTGGATGATCTCCCAGTGCCGGCCCTCGTGCGGGGTGTTGGGCGTGCCCTCATACATCACCGACGTCGCCCGGTTCGCCAGCGGGCCGTAGACGATGTAGGTGTGCCCGGTGACCCAGCCGATATCGGCCGTGCACCAGTAGACGCTCTCCCCCGGCTTGTGGTCGAAGACCACGTTGTGGGTGTAGGCGGCCTGCGTCAGGTAGCCACCCGAGGTGTGCAGGATGCCCTTCGGCTTCCCGGTGGTGCCCGAGGTGTAGAGGATGTAGAGCGGGTGCTCGGCGTCGAAGGGCTGGGCCTCGTGCTCGTCCGACTGGCGGTCGACGATGTCGTGCCACCAGATGTCGCGGCCCTCGGTCCAGGGCACATCGGTCTCGGTGCGCTTGACCACCAGCACGTGCTCGACGGACGGCGTGTCCTTGACCGCCTCGTCGGTGTTCTCCTTCATCGGCGCGGGCTTGCCCCGCCGGAACTGCCCGTCCGAGGTGATCAGCAGCTTCGCCTGCGCGTCCTCGATCCGCGAGCGCAGCGCCCCCGGCGAGAACCCGCCGAAGACCACGCTGTGCGCCGCGCCCAGCCGCGCACAGGCCAGCATGGCGATCGCGGCCTCGGGGATCATCGGGAGCTGGATCGCCACCCGGTCCCCCTCCCCCACACCCAGCTCGGCCAGCGCGTTGGCGGCCTTGCAGACCTCGCTCTTGAGATCGGCGTAGGTGATGGTGCGGGTGTCGCCGGGCTCGCCCTCCCAGTGGAAGGCGACCTGTTCGCCGTGACCGTCCTCGACGTGCCGGTCGACGCAGTTGTAGGCGACGTTGAGCTTGCCCCCCACAAACCACTTCGCGAACGGCGCATCCCACTCCAGGACCCGGTCCCATTTCTGGTGCCAGTGCAACCGGTCGGCCTGCTCGGCCCAGAAAGCATCGCGGTCGGCCGCGCTCCGGTCGTACGACTCGGCCGTCGCATTGGCCTGGGCCGCGAACTCCTCGCTCGGAGGGAAGCTCCGACTCTCGGTGGACAGGTTACTCAACGTGGCTTGAGTCGATTCCTCGGCCATGAATGCCCTCCTGGTAGTGGGCGCCTCACGCCGGGCGGTCATTGCCCGGCTCCTCGTGCGTGACCACGACGCTAGCGGCCTCTCCGAGCCGCCGCATCGCCAGTCTGCCCAGGTTGATCCCGATCTCCCGCGCCGATCGACAGCCATGCGCGACGGCCCCCCGAGACATGGAACGGGCGCCCGGCGGTGGCACCATGCCGGGGTGCCCACGACCGCCGATCCGCTCGCGCCTCTGCTCGGTCTGCCCGGCGTCCAGGACGCCGTGACGAGGGCCCGCGACGCGCTGGTGGCGGTGCACAACCATCCGGTCAATCGGCGCGGATGGCCGGCAGGCGCGGCGGAGGCGAGCATGCGGGCCGCGCGGGCCTCGGCCGCCCTCGACGGCGCTCCGCTGGGGAGTGTCGATCTTCACGGTGGTGTACCCGGAGCGGAGCACACCGTGAGCCCGGTGCTCGCCGGGGCCGTTCGCGCCGCCGAGGAGTCGGGCCGGCTGCTGGCGGTCTGGCGTACCTCGCCGTTGCAGGCGCTGGCCCGCCTGCACGTGGTGGCAGCCGCCGATCTCGTTCCCGCCGAGCGCCACGACGCCGAGCTCGGCAGGCCGGTACGGGCCGAGGGGATCTCCGCCCGGCTCGGGCTGCTCGCCGACATGCTGACGGGCGGCACGTCCGCCCCCGGACCGGTGCTGGCCGCCGTGGTGCACGGCGAGTTGCTGGCCCTCGCCCCCTTCACCACCGCGAACGGTGTGGTTGCGCGCGCCGCGGCACGGCTCACGTCCGTGGCCGCGGGCCTCGATCCCAAGGGACTGGCCGTGCCCGAGGTCGGGCACCTGCGCCACGCCCCCGAGTACCGCACCGCGGCCGCCGCCTTCGCCGGCGGCACTCCCGAGGGCATCAGAACATGGCTGCTGCACTGTTGTGCGCAGTGGGAGGCCGGGGCGCGGGAGGGGATGTCGATCGCCGACGCCCGCGCCTGATCACGGTCCCGGCCCCCGGGCAAAGAGACGGGCGGCGCCCCTTGGAAGGAACACCGCCCGTCTACGCGCAAACATCGGGATCCAGGCGTGCACTACGTGTCGTGGTAGTGGCCTCGGCGTCCAGCGTCCCGGTACGCAGGCCCACGACGACATGCCTCCCGCGGCGTGCTGTGCGTGGAGTGCCCGACCTTTGCGCACGGAGCCCCAGTCAGGGGGAACGGGTGCTTCTCCACCGCACCGTCCCTGGCCGACCAGGAGTCCGTGCGCCCTTTGTAGTACGTGACGCGGAGCACAGCAAGAGTCACACGGCAGTGCACCGGTTCAGAACACCCAGGCTCCGGTGAAGGCCCCTCGCAGCGCCTCCGCGGCCGCTCATCCGCGGGTTCGCCGCCGATGCCCGTACCACGACACCCCGACCAGCGCCGCCGCTCCCAGCCCGGCCGCTGCCAGCGTCGTTCGCTTCTCCGGGGCTCGAAACCGCCGCAGCGCGACCGGATCGGCGAAGGTCAGGATCGGCCATCCCCGCTGCACGGCTTCGCGGCGCAGGGCCCTGTCCGGGTTGACCACTGTGGGGTGCCCGACGGCCTCCAGCAGCGGCAGGTCGGTGATCGAGTCGGAGTAGGCCCGGCAGTCGGCGAGCTGATAGCCCTGCTCGGCGGCGATGGCCCGCGCTGCCTCCGCCTTCTCCTCGCCGTAGCAGTAGTAGTCGATCACACCCGTGTAGCGGCCCTCCTGCACGCTCATCCGCGTGGCCAGGCACCGATCGGCCCCCACGAGAGCCGCAATGGGCTCCACGACCTCCATTCCCGACGCGGACAGCACCACGACCTCGTCACCGCCGGCCTTGTGCTCGGCGATGAGCTCCGCGGCTTCGGCGTAGACCAGCGGCTCGACGATGTCGTGCAGGGTCTCGGCGACGATCGCCCTGATCTGCGCGACCTCCCACCCGGTACACAGCGCGGTGATCCGCCGGCGCAGCAGGTCCATCGTGTCCGCGTCGGCCCCGGAGAGCACGAGCAGCAACTGTGCGTATCCGCTCCGCAGGGCGGCGCGCCTGCTGATCAAACCTCGCCGACGGAACGGACGGCTGAACGCGAGCGCGCTCGACCCGGCGATGATCGTCTTGTCGAGGTCGAAGAAGGCAGCGGCTCCCGAGGCCGCGGGTGGTGGCTTCGGGCGTAGCGTCGGCAACGGACCAGGCACGTCGAGCGAGCTTGCCAGAACCCCCGAACGGCGGCCGACCCCCGCGGCGCTGCCCGAACGCAGCACAGATGGTCCGTCCAGAGGCGCGCGTTGCAGCCCGTCAAGGGCTACAGTTGGTTGTGCTCGGACGTGTCCGGGCGCGGTTCAGCTCGACCCCCCGGAGCTGAACCACCGACGGCCCCCGCCAATCCCCCCTGGCGGGGGCCGTCCCGTGTCCAGGGGTCCCCGAATCACACTGCCCCTCAACACCGACAGAACCGGGCATTCGGGTGCCGATTCGATCCGGTTTATCCACATCGGTTACCGCCTGTCCACAGGACCATGATCCGCCCGCAACCGAGGCCGCGCGCACCGCACGCTGGTCAGGCCGCTCTTCCGAGCGGCAGGACGAGGGAGGCGTGGTGCAGCAGAGCGCAGGCGAACGGCGCGGGTTGGTGATGGTGTCAGACCCCGATTTGCTCGACACCATCCTGCGGTTGGCCGCAGCAGCAGGGTGTGACCTCCACCGCACCATCGACGCGGCGCAGGCCCGTCCCCATTGGCCGCGAGCGCCTCTCGTGCTCCTCGACGCGGCCGCGGCCCAGCAGTGCGCGCGGGCGGGGCTGCCTCGTCGGGGTGAAGTAATCGTCACTGTCCGTGGCGAACCGGCCCCTCCCGTGTGGCAACACGCGGTGGCGGTCGGCGCCGAACACGTCATCTCACTCCCCCAGGCGGAGTCGTGGCTCGTGGCGGCCCTCACAGAGGCTGCCGAGGGTCCCGGCCGTAACGGTGCGGTGCTCGCCGTCGTGGGCGGTCGCGGCGGCGCCGGCGCCTCGGTGCTCGCGGCAGCCGTCGCGGTCACGGCCGTACGCCACGGCTCACGCGTGCTGCTCGTCGATTGCGATCCGCTCGGCGGAGGCCTCGACCTGGTGCTCGGAGCGGAGGAGCTCGGCGGTCTGCGGTGGCCTGACATCGGGGTCGGCGGTGGGCGTGTGCCGGCCACCGCCTTGCACGCCGCCCTTCCTGCCCCCACCGTCGCCCGCCGCGGTGGCGGCGAGCTGGGCGTTCTCTCCTGCGACCGTTCCGCCCACGCTCCCTCGCCCGCCGCGGTCCGCTCGGTCGTCGAGGCCGGTCGGCGGGCCGGGGAGACGGTCGTCTGCGACCTCCCGCGCTACCCCACCGAGGCTGCGGTCGCCGCGCTGTCATCGGCCGACCTCACCGTCCTCGTCGTGCCTGCCGAGGTACGGTCCTGCGCCGCCGCGGCCAGGGTGGCCGCCGTACTCGCCGAGCACGGCGGCCCGGTGCGCCTGGTCGTCCGGGGTCCGGCTCCGGGAGGGGTCGCGGCCTCCGAGATCGCCCGCGCTCTCGGGCTTCCGCTGCTGGCCGCGATGCGACCCGAGGCGGGGCTCGCCCGGGCGCTGGAGCGCGGCGACGCACCGGGCAGGCCACGCGGCCCGCTCGCCGCCACCGCACACACGGTGCTCACCGAGCTTCACTCGCTCGCGGGGCCGGCGTCGGGGGTGCCGTCGTGAGACGAGCTTGCGAGCGAACCATCAGACACAGCAGCTTCGCGAACGCCGCCGACGAGCGACAGCGAGGAGGCGTCGTGAGCGAGCTTGCGAGCGAACCATCAGGCACCCCGGCTTCGCGAACGCCGCCGACGAGCGTCAGCGAGGGGGCGACGTGAGCGCGCCGGGCCGCGCAGGCCTGGCCGTCACGGCCCGCGCCACAGCCGATACCCGCCCGCGCCCCGCGTCTGCGCTGGTCGACCGCGTGCGATCGCGGCTGGCCGCGGCCGGCGGAGAGATCACCGAGGCGGCGGTGGCCGCGGCCGTGCGGGCGGAGTCCGGCGGGGTCGCCTCCGACCTCGACGTACTCGCGGCGCTGCGCGTACTGCGCCAGGAGTTCGTCGGCGCCGGCCCTCTCGACGAGCTGCTGCGCGACCCACGCACCACCGACGTCCTCGTGTGCGGGCCTACGGCTGTGTGGGTCGATCGCGGATCGGGACTCGAGGCCACCGACGTCCGCTTCCCCGACGAGGCCGCCGTCCGCCGGCTCGCCCAGCGGCTCGCCATCGCCGCGGGCCGCAGGCTCGACGACGCCAGCCCTTACGTCGACGGCTGGGTCGCCGACGTCGGTGTGCGGCTGCACGCGGTGCTGCCGCCCGTCGCCGCCGACGGCACCTGCCTGTCCCTGCGAGTCCTGCGTCCCGCCGCGCACGACCTGCCGGCGCTGCGCTCGCTCGGCACCGTCGACGCCACCGGCGAGGCCCTGCTGCGGGCGGTGCTCGCCGCCCGGCTCGCGTTCCTCGTCTCAGGAGGCACCGGCACGGGCAAGACGACGATCCTCGCCGCGATGCTCAGCACGGTCCACCCGCGGGAGCGAATCGTCTGCGTCGAGGATGCGGAGGAGCTTCGCCCCAGGCACCCGCACGTCGTACGCCTCGTCGCCCGGCCGGCCAACATCGAGGGAGCCGGCGGCATCGTGCTGCGCGACCTCGTGCGCCAGGCACTGCGGATGCGGCCCGACCGGCTCGTCGTCGGCGAGGTCAGGGGCGCCGAGGTCTGCGACCTCCTGGCCGCGCTCAACACGGGCCACGACGGCGGTGCCGGCACCGTCCACGCCAACTCGGCAGGCGAGGTGCCGGCGCGGATGGAGGCGTTGGCGGCCACCGGCGGCCTGCCCCGCGATGCCCTGCACAGCCAGCTCGCCGCCGCTGTGCAGGTGGTACTCCACATGCGCAGGCTCGGCTCCGGCGTCCGGGTGCTGGATGTCGTCGGCGTGCTCACCCGCACCTCCGAGGGAGTTGCAGTCGCAGAAGCGTGGAGCCGTACTCGCGGCTGGTCCAGCGGACGCGAAGCCCTCGGGCGGCTGTTCGCCGACCGCGGGGTGCGAGCGCCGTGGTGAACGCACTGGCGTGTGCCGCTCTCGCGGCAGCGATCGGATGCCTGCCTCCAGCTGCCGGGTCCACGAGGTTCGCCGTGCTCTGGCCGGTCAAGGCGATCCACGGCCGCCGAATCGCGTGGGCCGCGGCACCGGCTGTGCTCGGCGGGCTCGCGGGGCTGCTGCTCGCCGGTCCAGGTGGAGCACTAGCGGGCGCGCTCGTGGCGTTCACGGTCCGCCGACGGCAGGCCCGGCATCGAGCAGCCGGCGACGCGGCGGCCGCGGCGGCTCAGCTCGCCGACGCGGTCTCCCGCATCACCGACGAGCTGCGCGCGGGCAGCCACCCGGCCGCCGCGCTCGCCGGAGTGCGGGCAGACGGTCCTCTGGCCCGCGAGATCCTGGATCCTGCGGCCGCCGCCGCACGTCTCGGCGACAACGTGGCCGCCGCCCTGCGCCGAGGCGCGGCCGGAAGGCCGGGGATCGGGCCCGACGTCGAGCGGATCGCCGTGGCCTGGTCGCTCGCGGAACGGCACGGTATCCCGCTCGCCGAACTGCTCGGGAGTGCCCACCACGACATCCGCTGGAGAGTGCGCTTCGGGGCCACCGTGCGGGCCCAGCTCGCCGGGCCACGGGCCACCGCCCTCGTACTCACCGCGTTGCCGCTGCTCGGACTCGCGCTCGGCCAGCTCGTCGGCGCCGACCCGGTCGCGGTACTGCGCGGCGGCGTGCTCGGCCAGATGCTGCTGGTCATCGGCGTCACCCTGGTGGCGGCGGGCTCAGCGTGGTCGGAGCACATCCTGCGCTCGGCGGTGCCGTCATGAGTCCGTCGATCAGCCCGGTGCCGGGCACCACCGCCGCCGCACTCGCGGTGCTGGCCGCCGCGCTGCTCGTCGCCGCGGGGCCCAGCAGCTCGGGCAGGCTGCGGGCGCTGCAGGCCGATCCGCCGCCACCGGTCGATGCCGTGGCGCAGCCGCCACTGCGGGGTTCCTGGCTGGCCGTCGGGGCGGCCGCCGCCGGTCTGCTCGGATGGGCGGTCGCCGGTGCCACCGCGGGCGCGGTCCTGGGGATCGCCGCCGGGACGGCGGGCGCGGTGTTCGCGCGCCGTGCTGCCGCTCGCGCCGGCCCGGGCACCGAGCCGGACGGCGACATCGCCGGGGGCTGGGAACTGCTCGCGGTCTGCTTGGAGGCGGGGTTGCCCGTCTCGGTCGCGGTGTCGGCGGCAGCCGAGCCACTCGGCGGTTCCACCGGCGTCCAGCTGCGGCGGGTCTCCGGCCTCCTCGAGCTCGGAGCTGATCCGGTCGATGCCTGGCTCGCGGCCGAGGACGTGCCCGCGCTCGCGACGTTCGCCCGCGCAGCGGGCCGGTCGGCCGCCACCGGCGCAGCCCTCGCGCAGGTGGCGAGAGCCGAAGGCGGGCGGCTCCGGGCCGACCTGCTCGACTCCGCGCAGGCACGGGCGGAGCGCGCCGGGGTGCTCATCACCGGCCCGCTCGGACTCTGCTTCCTGCCGGCGTTCCTGGTCCTCGGTATCGCCCCGGTCGTCATCGGCCTGGCGGGCGAGGCACTCGCGCAGTGGTGACCACCGCGCATGTCCACCACGAAGGAGATCTGATGTCCCTGCTCACCATCCCCACACCAGTGAACACATCCACCCGCCTGCGGGCGCTCCGCCACGACGACGCGGGCATGAGCACGGTGGAGTACGCGATCGGGACCATTGCCGCCGCCGCGTTCGCCGCCGTCCTCTACGCGGTGGTCAGCGGCGAGTCGATCGTCACGGCCCTCACCGAGCTCGTCGAACGCGCGTTGTCGGTGACGTTCTGATGATCGCCCGCACACCGGTGGCGCGCGCGGGGCAGCGTTCGCCGGGCCGGCGCGAGCTCCGGTGTGCGGGCGACCGGCGATCACCGTGGCAGCGGCGGGGGCGGGCGGACGCCGGCGCCGTCACCGTGGAAGCGGCTCTCGCCCTGTGCAGCCTCGCGGTGTTCCTCGTGGTCGCGGTCGCCTCGGTCGTCGCGGTGGCGGCGGCGATCCGCTGCATCGACGCCGCCCGCGAGATGGCCCGGCTCGCCGCCCGTGGCGAGGCCGACCGCGGTCGCACTGTGGCCGCCGAGCTCGCGCCCACCGGTGCTCGCCTGGAGCTGGTGCATCGGGACGACCTCGTCATCGCGGAGGTCTCCCACGATCTGCTGCGGCCGCTCCCCCTTCGGGTCGGCGGTCGCGCCGTCGCCGCCCTCGAACCCGGGGCCATCGGGTCATGACGCCACGCCGGGCACGTCCCACCCACGACGAGGGGATCGCCACCGTATGGGCCGCCGCGGGCGCTGCCGTGATCATGGCTGCGCTCCTGCTCGGTCTTCACCTCGGCGCCGCTGTTGCTGCCCGCCACCGGGCCGAAGCGGCAGCCGACCTGGCAGCGCTCGCCGTAGCCGGGCAGGCCGTCCACGGCGCGGTCACCGCCTGTCAGCGGGCCGAGGTGATCGCACAGGAGATGGGCGGCGAGGTCATCCGATGTTTGCTGTCGGGATGGGACGCTCTGGTCGAGGTCCACGTCCCGGTGCCGCTCGCGCTTTCCGGCGCCGTGGCCGTCGGTCGGGCCCGGGCGGGGCCGATGGAACCCGAGCCGCCGGCAGCTCCATCGCCCGCTGACCAGGGCACGACCCACCATCTCGGCGCCCGCGCCAGGCGCAAGCCCGGCCCTGCCGTCCCCGTCCGCCGCGCTCTCCGCACTGGTAGTGCCGGGGACGGACCATCTCGCGCCCCACGCGTCGACTCCGGCAAATGCGGATCCTGTTCTGCGAGCGTTCAGCGCACCGTTCATCCAGCCCTTTCCGATCTCTCCTCCACCATCCGGAAATCTGCGCGGCGAACGGTAGGCCTTCTTCGACGGGTGGGCAGGCCGCTGTCGATCAACCCGATTCGTCCGGCTTGGCCAGCCGTCCGACGACTCGGCGCACTACCGCAACGCTCGTCGTGGCTGCCGAACCGATGGGCGACGGCCACTGGCGACACACGGGACAGGGCGCGCCTACTTGACGTGGTTCCGAACGGCCCCGGCCACCGGACCACGAGCTCGCTCCCCAGGCTGCGGTGGGGCCGGCGCGTCCCCCCCGACGCCCACCCCGATACCGGTTCCACCGCGCTCCGGCCGTCGTCGGCCGGCCCGGCCCCCGATGTGGCCGGCCGACGACGGCTACTTGGAAACCTGCTCCGTGTGCAGCGGGAGCGACGCGGTTTCCGCTGGTCCCGGCGCCGACAGTGTGTCCAGCACCACGCTCAGCACGATCACAGCGCCCGCCTTGTCGAGCGGCACGTTTCCGTTGCCGCACTTCGGCGACTGCACGCAGGACGGGCAGCCCGTGCGGCACTCGCAGCCGCCGATGGCGTCTCGCGTGGCCGTCAGCCATGCGGCCAGCACGGCGTGCCCTCGCTCGGCGAACCCCGCGCCGCCCGGATGCCCGTCGTGCACGAACACCGTGGGGCGACCGGTCTGCGGATGCAGGGCCGTGGACATCCCGCCGATGTCCCACCGGTCGCAGATCGCGAACAGTGGGAGCAGGCCGATCGCCGCGTGCTCCGCAGCGTGCAGCGCCCCCGGGATCCGCACGGGCGGCACCCCTGCAGCGATCAGTGCGCCTTCGTCGATGTCGTACCAGACCCCACGCGTCCGCAGGGTCTGCTCGGGGAGGTCGAGGGGCGTGGTCTCCAGCACGGTGCCGTCGGGGGCACGCCGTTGATATGCCACCACCTGCGACGTCACCGTCACCTCACCGAACGACACGCGCACGTCGCCGAGGTCGCGGTGCGCGAGTACCCGCGCCACCTCCACGTCGGCCGTGGATCGGGCGTCGGTGCGCCAGTCCGGGTCGGCGGGGCACACGAGCGCGACACCGGCCTCGAGGTCGAGCTCCTCGACCAGGTAGCTCTCCCCGCGGTGCAGGTACACCGCGCCGGGATGCGCGGTGGCCGGGGCCGAGGGGCCGTCCACCGTGCCGAGCATCCGGCCGGTCTCGGCCTCCACCATCGCCACCTGGCCCAGGCCGGAGCCCCGGATGTCCACCGACGCCGCGGGGCGCTCCCGCGTCGACGGCCAGAACCAGCCGGTGGGCCTGCGCCGCAGCACGCCATCGGCCACCAGCTCGTCCAGCACGTCCGCCGCCGCGGCGCCCCCGAACACCTCCGACACGTCGTGCTCCGTCACGGGGAGCTCGGCCGCGGCGCACACGAGCTGCGGGCCGAGAACGTAGGGGTTGAGCGGGTCCAGCACACAGCCCTCCACCGGGGCTCCGAGCAGCGCCTCCGGGTGGTGGACCAGGTAGGTGTCCATGGGGTCGTCGCGGGCCACGAGCACCACCAGCGCTTCGTCGCGGGCCCGTCCCGCGCGACCGGACTGCTGCCAGAACGACGCCCTCGTGCCCGGGAAGCCCGCCACCACCACCGCGTCGAGGCCTGCGATGTCGACGCCCAGCTCGAGCGCGTTCGTGGTGGCCACCCCGAGCAGCTCGCCACGCACCAGCGCCGCCTCGAGCGCCCGGCGCTCCTCGGGGAGGTAGCCACCGCGGTAGGCGGCCACGCGCTCAGCCAGCGCGGGGTCGACCTCGGCGAGCAGCCGTTGCGCACCCAGCGCGGTCACCTCCGCCCCACGGCGGGAGCGCACAAAGGCGAGGGTGCGTGCGCCCTCCACCACCAGGTCGGCGAGCATCCGCGAGGCCTCGGCGCCCGCCGCCCGCCGCACCGGGGCGCCGTTCTCCCCCGTCAGCTCGGGCAGCAGCGGCGGTTCCCACAGCGCGACGGTGCGCCCCGCTCCCGGCGAGCCGTCGTCGGTCACGGCCACGACGTCACGACCGGTGAGCCGGGACGCGAAGGCAGCGGGCTCCGCCACGGTGGCGGAGGCCAGCACGAGCGTGGGGCGCGAGCCGTAGCGGGCGCAGACGCGCAAGAGACGGCGCAGGAGCAGCGCGACGTGCGAGCCGAAGACGCCGCGGTAGGTGTGGCACTCGTCCACCACCACGAACTGCAGCCTGCGCAGGAAGGCCGTCCAGCGTCCGTGTTGCGGCAGGAGCGATCGGTGCAGCATGTCCGGGTTGCTGAAGAGCCACCGGCCGTGGCGGCGCGCCCAGTCGCGTGCATCGATCGGGGTGTCGCCGTCCAGCGGTGCCGGCCGCACGTCCGGCAGGCCGAGAGCGTCGAGTGCCCGGAGTTGGTCGGCCGCGAGTGCCTTCGTCGGCGACAGATAGAGCGCGGTGGCGCGGGGGTCCGCGGCGAACCGGGCGAGCACGGGCAGTTGGTAGACGAGCGACTTGCCCGACGCCGTGCCTGTGGCCACCACGACGTCCTGACCGGTGTGGGCCAGCGTTGCCCCCTCGGCCTGGTGGCTCCACGGTGCCTGCACACCGGAGCGGCCGAACGCCTCCAAAACCTCCTGCGGCACCCAACCCGGCCACTCGACGGGCCGGCCGGGCCGTGGGGGCATGCGCACGGAGTGGCGCAGCGGGCCGGCCGCGTCCTCGGCGTCGTGCGCTTCCGGCCCGTCGGTCGGCCGCCACAGTGGCTCGGCCCCGGCCCCGGCCAGCACTCGGCGCAGCAGGATCTCGCCGCGCCCGGGCTGCGCGCTCACCTCCGGCCCCGCGGCACCCCCGGCTCGTCCGTTCCCGCCACCCACGGTGTTCGAGGTTGGCACATCGGTCCGACGGTCAGGCCGTCGCCTGCACCGCCGCGGTGGCGATTCGCGTCATCTCCTGGCGTGCGGCCTCCCAGCCCGGTGCGCGGGGCACCCTGGCCAGCAGGGCCATCAGGAAGCGGCGATCGCCGCCGACCGCGCCCGTGCTGTGGATGTAGTACTTCCCCGAGAAGCAGCACATCCAGCCCTGTTTGGCCACCGCTCCCGGGGCGTCCGGCCCGTCCACCGCCGGGGCGAGCAGCCCGAACGCCTGGTTGAACCCGTCGGCCGCCCGCGCCGGAGCGGCCTCCATGGCGGAGGCGAGCAGATCGCGGTCGGCGGCGGGCATGTCCTCGAGCAAGTACCGCCAGGTCCGCACGGTGTCCTCGGCCGACATCGACACCTCGCCCCACTGGGATGGATCTCGCGGCCCTGTGGTGCCGGTGAGCCCCACCCGGCTGCTGACCCTCCCGATGCCGCCGACACCGTCGAAGCGGCTCCAGAGCGCGTTCATGGCGTTGTCGTCGCTGGGCCCCAGTGCCCGGTTCAGCAGGGTGATGTCGGCGTCGGCGACGGCCAGGCCGTCGAGCCGCCTGCGGTCGAGGATATCCACGGCGACGAGCACCTTGGACAGCGATGCGGTGTAGTACGGCTCCCCGCCCCGCGCACCGAGCGCGAGCTCGCCGGTCTCGCGATCCAGCACGGCGACGGCGAGTTCCGTGGCGCCCGCTGCTGCCCCCTGCGCAGCGTCGACGGCGGCTTGGGCGAGTCCGGTGCGGGGGGCGGGCGCAACCGGTGCGGCCAGCGCCTCGACGCCCGGTATGGCAGCGCTGAGCTGACCGGAGGGCCTCGCAGACGGGTCGCTGAAGGCCATTCCACCGCCGGGCTTGGCCTCCGCGTGGCCGAGCCCACTGGCCGCGACGACGGGCACGGCGACGAGCAGAGCGAGGGTGCAGGTGATGACCAGGAACTGTGTCCGGTGTGAGGGAGCGCTGACCGTCACGTGAACTTCACGATCGACACCATCGGCAAGTTCGGATCCCAACCGTAATCAACCGACTCGTGATCAGATCGTTAAGCTTAGCGCCCCCCTGCCCCTCACTCGCGGGTGCCCTACGTACCACCCATAGACTGCAGACGCCTGCACCGCGCCCACCTGCGGCGACGGGTTTCGAGACGCCAGGGGTGCCGTCTGGAGTTCCCTGGCCCGGTATTCACTGAACCAGGAGGACGGATGTCCACGTCCACCCTCGCCCAGGGCCTCGAGCTCGGAGCGAATGATCGCATCCTCGTCGGTGTGGTCGCGGTGGTCGCCCTTGCTGCCCTGGCCATCGGCTTCGTCTTGCGCCGGGAGGTACTCGCCGCGGGCGAGGGCACCTCCAAGATGCAGGAGATCGGCCGAGCGGTCCAGGAAGGCGCCACGGCGTACCTCAACCGCCAGTTCCGCACGCTCGGCATATTCGTCGTGATCGTGTTCGTCCTGCTCTTCGCTCTCCCGGCGGACGACCTCGGCGAGCGCATCGGGCGATCGATCTTCTTCATCGTCGGCGCTGTGTTCTCTGCCACAATCGGCAACCTGGGCATGCGGCTCGCGACCTTCGCCAACATCCGCGTCGCCGCCGCGTCGCGCGAGGAGGGCGGCCGGGAGAAGGCCACCCGTATCGCGTTCCGCACCGGTGGCGTGGTCGGCATGTTCACCGTCGGCCTCGGTCTGTTCGGGGCGGCCGTGGTCGTGCTGGTCTACGCCGGCCAGGCACCGAAGGTGCTGGAGGGCTTCGGCTTCGGCGCCGCGCTGCTCGCCATGTTCATGCGTGTCGGCGGCGGCATCTTCACCAAGGCCGCGGATGTGGGCGCCGACCTGGTCGGCAAGGTCGAGCAGGGCATTCCCGAGGACGACCCTCGCAACGCCGCGACGATCGCCGACAACGTCGGCGACAACGTCGGTGACTGTGCCGGCATGGCCGCCGATCTGTTCGAGTCCTACGCCGTGACGCTGGTGGCCGCGCTGATCCTCGGCACCGCCGCCTTCGGCCTGCAAGGCCTGCTCTTCCCGCTGATCGTGCCGGCCATCGGTGTGATCACCGCCGTCGTGGGTGTCTACATCACCCGCACCCGCGAGGGCGAGAGCAGCCTGACCACCATCAACCGCAGCTTCTACATCTCCGCGGTCATCTCCGCGGTGCTGTGCGTGATCGCCGCCTACGTCTACCTCCCGGGCAGCTTCGAGGGACTGACGAACCCGACCGACACCACGGTCGTTGCCGCCATGGCAGGCAGCGACCCGCGGCTGATCGCCTCGATCGCCGTCATCATCGGCATCGTGCTGGCGGGCGTGATCCTCTGGCTCACCGGTTACTTCACCGGCACCGAGGACAAGCCGGTCAAGACCGTCGGCGAGTCCTCGCTCACCGGTCCCGCCACCGTCATCCTCGCCGGCATCTCGATCGGCTTCGAGTCGGCGGTCTACACCGCGCTGGTCATCTGCGCGGCGGTGTTCGGTGCGTTCACGCTGGCCACCGGTTCGATCACCGTTGCGCTGTTCGCGGTCGCCCTCGCGGGCACCGGCCTGCTCACCACGGTCGGCGTCATCGTCGCGATGGACACGTTCGGGCCCGTCTCGGACAACGCGCAGGGCATCGCGGAGATGTCGGGCGATGTCGAGGGGGCCGGGGTCGGCATCCTCACCGAGCTCGACGCGGTCGGCAACACGACGAAGGCCATCACCAAGGGCATCGCGATCGCCACGGCCGTGCTCGCGGCCACGGCGCTCTTCGGCTCCTACCGCGATGCCATCGGCCAGGCTCTGGCCGACGCGGGCGGCACCCTGCAGGATGCCGGCACCGCGTTCGCCTTCGAGGTCTTCGCCCCGAACACCCTCGTCGGCGTGATCATCGGTGCGTCGGTGGTGTTCATGTTCTCCGGGCTCGCGATCAACGCGGTCACCCGGGCGGCGGGCGCCATCGTCTTCGAGGTGCGTCGCCAGTTCCGGGACAACCCCGGGATCATGGAAGGCACTGTCCGCCCGGAGTACGGCCGCGTCGTGGACATCTGCACGCGCGACTCACTGCGTGAGCTGGCCACCCCCGGCCTGCTGGCGATCTTCGCCCCGATCGCCGTCGGCTTCGGCCTCGGCGTCGGCCCGCTGGCCGGTTACCTGGCCGGCGCCATCGCTGCCGGCACACTGATGGCGGTCTTCCTCGCCAACTCCGGTGGCGCGTGGGACAACGCGAAGAAGCTGGTGGAAGACGGAAACCACGGCGGCAAGGGATCGTCCGCCCATGAGGCCACCATCATCGGTGACACGGTCGGCGACCCGTTCAAGGACACCGCGGGTCCGTCGATCAACCCGTTGATCAAGGTGATGAACCTGGTCTCGGTGCTGATCGCCCCGGCGGTCGTGACGTTCTCCGTCGGCCCGTCGGCTTCGGCCCCGCTGCGCATCGCCATCGCGCTCGTGGCGGTCGCGATCATCGTCGCCGCGATCGTCGTCTCCAAGCGGCGTTCCACCTCGATCGCCGACACCCCGGCAGCCAGCTCGGTCGGCTGACCGCTCGTCCCTGTCCGGAGGCCGTTCACCCGTTCGGGTGGGCGGCCTCCGGCCGTTCTGAGGCCTACCAGTACCTTCCCCCGCGAATCGACGCGCGCCGCGCGTCATGATGCGCACCGCTGCGGGAGGACCGCATGAGTACTCGCAGGCTCACCTACACACTCGCCTCGGCGTTCGTTCTCCTCGTCGTGACAGGGTGCGGCACCGGGGGTGACAGCGACGCCGAGGCGGTGGCCTGGACGAACCAGGTTTGCGGTGCGCTGTCCGGCTTCGCCCGGGCGGCCACGACGCAGCCGCAAGTGAACGGGGCCGACCCCGTCGCGACCGTTCGCGGGCTCGGCGACTACTTCACTGCCACGGGCACCGCCGTGCAGGGCTCCATCACCGCACTCGACGCGATCGGCCCATCGCCGGTTGCAGGCGGTGACGAGTACGTCGCCCGGCTCAAGGGAGCCCTGACCCAGATCCGCACCGGCTTCGACGCGGCGCGCGGACAACTCACCACCGTCGACACGTCCAGCGTCCAGACCATGTCCGTTGCCCTTCCGACGGCGCTCGCGCCGCTGCAGGAGCTGCGGAACATGGCCGACCCCACCGCCGGACTGCAGGCCAACGACGAGCTCAAGGCCGCCGCCGACAAGGCCGCGAACTGCCAGCAGGTCCGCTCGACGACGTCACCTGCTCGCTGACCGGCCTGTCGCGGTGCACCGCCCGCCAACGCGGCACACTGACCGCCCACATCACCTTCGATCCAGGAGCAGCATGTCAACCACACCGCGTCCGGTACTGCTGCTTCCGGCGCTCGCCGCGCTAGTGGTGGGCATCGCGGGCTGCACGTCTGCCGTCTCGGGCACGGCTGCCCCGGCCGGACAGTCCCCTGCCACCGCTGCGGGAGATCCCGTGCAGTGGGTGGACGGCGTCTGCGGGGCGCTCCTGCCGTTCGTCAAGACGGCAGGCACACCACCGCAGCTCAACACCGCGTCCGACCCCACAGCGCTCGCGAAGGGCATCAGCGACTACCTCGGGCAGGGCGCGACCGCGGCCGACTCGGCGATCAACGGAATTGCGGCCGTAGGCCCCTCCCCGGTGGCGGGCGGGGACGACGTGATCACCCGGCTGACCCAGACCCTGACCACGTTCCGGACCTCCTTCCAGAACGCCAAGACCCAGGTGGACGCGGTCGACACCACCAACCCGCAGTCGCTGCGCACCGAGCTGCCGAAGGCCGTCGCGCCGCTGGAGCAGCTGGCGAACATGCCGGACCCCACGGTCGATCTGCAGACCAGCCCCGAGCTGGAGCGGGCGAGCTCGCAGGCGCCGAACTGCCAGCAGGTCGAACGCCAGACCGGAGGCTGACGCAGCGGACCGACGCCGGCCCGGGGCGGGGCGCTGCGGGTCGGCCGGACCTCCATGATCAGCGCCGGAGGGCCCCGGGCACACTGACGCCGACCTTCCACCGATCCGGAGCCGGCGTATGACTCGCTCGACCCGCCCCGCCCTGACGGCTGTCGCCGTGCTCGTCGCCGCCGGCGTCCTCGCCGGTTGCACGACCACGGTCGCCGGCAACCCCGGCGCCGACCCTGCCCCGACCCCGACCGAAGGCCCCGGGAGCGATCCAGTGGCCTGGGCCGACCGCCTCTGCGGGGCCGTCATGAGCTTCGCGGTGCCGGCCACGACGCCGCCCGCCATCCCGGCGGGGGCCGACCTGCCCACCGTCAAGGGCGCCGTCAGCGACTACCTCGGCACGGTCCTCAACGGAGTGCAGCAGGGCCGCTCGCAGCTCGGTTCGATCGGCCGCTCACCGGTGCAGGGTGGCAACGACGCCGTGGGCCGGGCCCAGAGCGCGCTGGAGTTCCTCGAGCAGGACTTCACCGGAGCCAAGACCGCGGTGGACGCTGCCGACGCGAACAACCCCGAGTCCGTCATGGCCGCGCTCAACCAGGCCCAGTCGACCTTCGACGCGATCACTCCCCCGAACCCGCTGGCCGACCTGAGCGCCACGCCCCGATTGCAGAAGGCCGCCGAACGGGCGACGCAGTGCCAGCAGCTCTCCGCGTTGTCGGCCACCGCCCCGCGCTGACCAGCACGGTCGTCGACGATCCGACCGGCGCCCGGAAGGGCCATCAGGCGCTTGCCGCCTTCTTCCTCTGACGCCCGAGAGCGTCGATCTTTCGGCGCGCCCTGGCCACAACGCTCGAACGCGTGTTCTACTGTGCGCTCGTGTCGCAGCTGTCGCTGTTCTCCGCCGATGCCCGCCCTCCGCGGGTGAGCGATCTGGCCGGGCTGCTGTGCGGGCCGGGACAGATCGTCAGGTTCGGAGCGGGCGATCAGGCCCGGCTCTCGATCGTGCTGCCCGATCCCGCCAGAGCACCAGCGCTCGCGGCAGCGTGCGCCGCCACCGGCATCCGGATGGAGGCGGTACGGACGGAGAGCGGGGCCACCGCGTTACGCTCGGCGTTCCGCTGCGATCTGGTGGGTTTGGCACGGGCGTGGACACACGGGGCGGTCAAAACGGTCCCGGCGGGATGGCAATTGGACGGGGCGGCGTTACGACTGTGGGCTCTGGCCGCAGGCCAGCCCGACGAGCGGGGCGGTTACCTGCTCGGGCTCGACCCGCACGCCCCTGAAACCCACTTACCTCTGGTGGCCGCGGCCACCAGAGCCGGAATATCACCCGCGAGGGTGGGTAGCGGACAGGCGCTGCGGATCAGCGGCACCCGACGGGTCCAACGGCTCGTCGAGCTCGTCGGCCCGGTTCCGGCCAGGGCCGACACCGCTGACTGGCCCCGATGCTGGGGCAGGGCTGCGTCTTGACGAGCTGGTTACGCTCGCGCGGCGCAGGCCGACACGGTGTCGCAGGCGCTCCGCCGGGCGACGCTCGGTGTGATGAGGGCGACACGCTAGGTGGGCGGGTGAAGTCTAGGTTCCGGTACTGCCGGAACGGAGGACCCGCATACTCGGTGTCCGGGCACGTCCGCGCATCCGGCGCGGAAACCCAGCAGGACGGCTGGTGCGCGGCGCCGAAACGGCCGTAGACGATGGAGTAGGACCAGGTGGCAACCGGAACGACGAGTGCGAAGCCCGCGACCCCGAGGGGCACGGGCAGCCGGAAGGCTGCCGCGAAGGCCGCCCCGGGTCGGCCCAACGGCACAGCTGCGGTCAGCGCCAACGGGCGACCGCCACGCCGGCTCGTCATCGTCGAGTCCGGGACGAAAGCGAAGAAGATCCAGCAGTACCTCGGTAACGACTACATCGTCGAGGCTTCCGTCGGGCACATCCGCGACCTTCCGCGCGGCGCCTCCGACGTCCCCGCCAAGTACAAGGGCGAGGCATGGGCGCGGCTCGGGGTGGACGTCGACAACCAGTTCACGCCGCTCTACATCATCACGCCCGAGAAGAAGAGCAAGGTCGCCGAGCTCAAGGACGCTCTGAAGTCGGTCGACGAGGTCCTGCTCGCAACGGACCCCGACCGCGAGGGCGAGGCCATCGCCTGGCACCTGCTCGACACGCTCAAGCCGCGGATCCCGGTTCGCCGGATGGTGTTCCACGAGATCAGCGAGCCTGCCATCCGCGCCGCGATCGATAATCTGCGCGATCTCGACCACGACCTCGTCGACGCGCAGGAGACCCGCCGCATCCTCGACCGCCTCTACGGCTACGAGGTCTCCCCCGTGCTGTGGAAGAAGGTCATGCCGAAGCTCTCGGCAGGCCGGGTGCAGTCGGTGGCCACGCGGATCATCGTGCAGCGCGAGCGCGAGCGCATGGCGTTCGTGTCGGCGTCGTACTGGGACATCGCCGCGCAGCTCGACGCCGGTGTCGAGGCGAGCCCCCGTCAGTTCCCCGCGCGCCTGGTCTCGATCGACGGCACCCGGGTGGCCACCGGGCGCGACTTCGGCCCCGACGGCCGTCTCAAGAGCGCGGACAGCGCCAGGGAGACCGCCCGCGTCCTCGACGAGGAGAGCGCCCGCAGGCTGGCCGAGGCGCTTCAGGGCCGTGGTCTCACCGTCGAGTCCGTCGAGTCGAAGCCCTACACCCGCAAGCCGTACCCCCCGTTCATGACATCCACGCTGCAGCAGGAGGCCGGCCGGAAGCTGCGCTTCTCCGCCGACCGCACGATGCGCAGCGCGCAGCGGCTCTACGAGAACGGCTACATCACCTATCTGCGTACCGACTCGATCACGCTGTCGGAGTCGGCGATCCAGGCCGCCCGCACTCAGGCCCGCGACCTGTACGGCGACGCCTACGTCCCGGCCCAGCCGCGGCAGTACACGCGCAAGGTGAAGAACGCTCAGGAGGCCCACGAGGCGATCCGGCCCGCCGGCGACACCTTCCGCACGCCGGGCGAGATCGCCCGTGAGGTCGACGGCGACGACTTCCGGCTCTACGAGCTGATCTGGCAGCGCACGGTCGCCTCGCAGATGGCCGATGCCCGCGGCACCACCGTGAGCGTGCGTATCGGCGGCAGCGCGGCCACTGGCGAGGCGGTCACGTTCGCCGCGTCCGGGCGCACGATCACCTTTCCCGGTTTCCTCAAGGCCTACGTCGAGACCGTCGACGACCAGGCCGGTGGCATGGCCGACGACGCCGAGTCGCGGCTGCCGGAGCTCACGCAGGGCCAGGCGCTGACCGCCGCGGAGCTGACGCCCGAAGGGCACTCGACCAACCCGCCGTCGCGCTTCACCGAGCCGAGTCTGATCAAGACGCTCGAGGACCTCGGGATCGGCCGCCCGTCCACCTACGCGTCGATCATCAAGACGATCCAGGACCGCGGGTACGTCTGGAAGAAGGGCCAGGCGCTCGTCCCGTCGTGGATCGCGTTCGCGGTGGTCGGGTTGCTCGAGCACCACTTCGGGCGGCTGGTCGACTACGACTTCACCGCCGCGATGGAGGACGAGCTCGACTCGATCGCCGCCGGGTTGCAGGGTCGCACCGACTGGCTCTCGGGCTTCTACTTCGGCGCCGACCAGGGCAGCACGGGATCGGTGGCACGAGCAGGCGGGCTGAAGAAGCTCGTCGGGATCAACCTCGAGGAGATCGACGCCCGGGAGATCAACTCCGTCCCGGTGTTCGACGACGTCGTGGTGCGCGTCGGCCGCTACGGCCCGTACCTCGAGCGCATGCGCGACGGGCAGTCCCAGCGGGCCAACCTGCCCGACGACCTCCCGCCCGACGAGCTCACCCCCGAGGTCGCCGAGCAGCTGTTCTCGGTGCCGCAGGAGGGCCGCTCCCTGGGCGTCGACCCGACCACGGGCCACGAGATCGTCGCGAAAGAGGGCCGCTACGGGCCCTACGTCACGGAGATCCTTCCCGAGCCCGTGGCTCCGGAGGCCACCGCCAACGGCTCCAAGAAGAAGGCGCCGGCCAAGCCCAAGCCGCGCACCGGATCACTCTTCAAGGACATGTCGACCGAGACCGTCACGCTGGAGGACGCGCTGCGCCTGCTCTCGCTGCCGCGGCTGGTCGGCACCGACCCCGAGAGCGGCGCCGAGATCACCGCGCAGAACGGGCGCTACGGGCCGTACCTGAAGCGGGGCACCGACTCGCGGTCGCTGGCCACCGAGGAGCAGCTGTTCACCGTCACGCTCGACGAGGCGCTGGAGATCTACAAGCAGCCCAAGCAGCGCGGCCGCCGCACCGCCGCGGCCACTCCGCCGCTGCGTGAGCTGGGCGCGGACAAGTCCACCGGCAAGCCGATGGTGATCAAGGACGGGCGGTTCGGCCCGTACGTCACCGATGGCGAGACCAACGCCTCGCTGCGCAAGGGCGACAGCGTGGAGGAGATCAGCGACGAGCGCGCCTCGGAGCTGCTGGCCGAACGCCGGGCGCGCGGGCCGGCACCGAAGAAGCGCACCACGACCACCCGGAAGAAGGCTCCCGCCAAGTAGGCCGGGAGCACGACTTCTCAGGGAACGAGCAGGGCCTTCACCGCGGCGGCCACCCGGCCACCCTCGGCACGGCCGGCGGCGGCCGCGGTGGCCTTCTTCATGACCTGCCCCATCTGCCGCGGTCCGGGCTGCTCGCCGAGCTCGGCGGCGGTCTCCTCCACGGCTGTGCGCGCGATCGCGGCGAGCTCGTCGTCGGACAGCTGGGCCGGGAGGTAGCGGGCCAGCACCTCGCCCTCAGCGCGTTCCTGAGCGGCCAGCTCGTCGCGGCCGGCGGCGGCGAAGGCCTCCGCCGACTCGGCGCGCTTCTTGGCTTCCTTCGTGATCACCTTGATGATCTCGGCGTCGTCCAGCTCGCGGGCCTGCGTGCCGGCGACCTCCGCGTTGCCGATCGCCGTCAGCGTCATCCGCAGGGTGGCCTTCACCAGCTCGTCGCGAGCCTTCATGGCGGCGGTCAGGTCCGTCCGCAGCTGCTCCTTCAAGGTGCTCACGGCGCTGCACGCTAATGCATGTCCGCCTGGGTGTCCGCGTAGATACCCGGCCTCGGGTCGCCGCGATCGGGGTGCGGAGTCAAGAGTTCGTCACCGAAATACAGGGGATCGCGTTGGAACCAGCATTCGCCGTACCCTGGCCGGGTGAACAGCTGGGCTCGGATCGCTCTCGGCGCCACCACCACGGGAGCGGCGACGCTCGCGTACGCGGCGGGGATCGAGCGCCGGAGATGGACGCTTCGCGAGGCCACGCTGCCGGTTCTGGCGGAGGGTGCGCGCCCGATTCGTGTCCTGCACGTGTCCGATCTGCACCTCACCCCGCGGCAGCACAGCAAGCAGCGCTGGGTGGCCGAGCTCGTCGCGCTGGAGCCCGACCTCGTCGTGAACACGGGCGACAATCTGGCCCACCCTCGCGCCGTGCCCGCCGTCGTCGCCGCCCTCGGGCCGCTGATGCAGTACCCGGGCGTGTTCGTCTTCGGCAGCAACGACTACTTCGGGCCCACCCCGAAGAACCCGGCCCGCTACCTGGTGAAGAGCAAGCGACGCCATCACGGCGCCCCGCTGCCGTGGCGCGACCTGCGGGCCGCGATGGTCGAGCGAGGCTGGGCCGACGCCACCCACGCACAGGTGAGCCTCACCGCCGGGGACGCCACGATCGCCGCCGCCGGTGTCGACGACCCCCACCTCGGGCTGGACCGCTACGACCGCATCGCCGGCCGCCCCGCTCGCCAGGCGGACCTGCGGCTGGGACTCACCCACTCCCCGGAGCCGCGCGTCCTCGACCGGTTCGCAGGCGACGGCTACGACCTCGTGCTCGCCGGCCACACCCACGGCGGGCAGCTGCGCGTCCCGGGCGTCGGCGCGCTCGTCACCAACTGCGGGATCGACCGTTCCCGCGCCCGCGGCGTCTCCCGGTGGGGCGCCCACACATGGCTGCACGTCTCCGCAGGTCTGGGCACCTCACCGTTCGCGCCCGTGCGGTTCGCCTGCCCGCCCGAGGCCAGCCTGCTGACGCTCGTGCCCCGCCCGTCGGTGGTCGCGTCGGCGCAGGCAACCCGCGCGTCGGCGCCCGCAGACGTCGGCTAGAGTTGGTCACGGCCCACGGGCCACCGGGGTGTGGCGCAGCTTGGTAGCGCGCTTCGTTCGGGACGAAGAGGTCGCAGGTTCAAATCCTGTCACCCCGACCACCAAACGGCCTGGTCAGATGCTCTTTCGAGAGCTTCCGGCCAGGCCGTTTGTCGTTGTAGCGCTCCGGGAGGCATCAGAAGGGCATCACGCGGGCACAAAGCCATTCGTTGGCCCGTCGTCGGGACCTTCGTCGTCGAGGGCGCGCAGGATCCGTGTCGAGTCCTCGGTGCGGCGGGTGTAGAGGTCGAGCGTGGTGGATGAGCGCTCGTGCCCCATGACGCGCTGCACCATGTTGGGCGGTACTCCGTCGTCGACGAGCCAGGTGGCGTAGGAGTGGCGCAGGTCGTGGAAGCGCAGCCCGCCGTCGTGCTCGCGTGCGACGTGCTTCACGGCTGCCGGTTCGGTGTCGAAGCGCTGTCGGTGCCGTTTCCCGGTGGCGTCGATCCAGTGGGCGAGATAGACGTCGCCGTCCGGGGTCACCGAGCCGAGTAGGCCGGCGCGCACGAGCGATGGCCGCCAGACCCGGGAGCGGAACAGGGTGCGGCGCAGCGCTCCGCCGACCTCGTTGGCAAAGAGGAGATCGCCCTCACCCGGTGGGTATCGGTCGAGGTGCGCGCGCAGGATCGTGACGAGCCAGCCGGGAAGCGGAATGGTGCGGCGTCCGGCAGTGGACTTGGGGTAGGGCTTGAACGAGGTGTGCCCGGCGACCTCGATCACGGTTCGGATCACCCGCAGCATGCCGCGGTCGAGGTCGAGCGCGTCGAGGCAGAGCCCGGCCGCTTCACCCCAGCGCAGGCCGCATCCGCCGGCCACGCCCACGATCCCGCGGTGGCGGTCCGGGACGGCCGGGAGCAGCCGGTGCCGGTAGACCGGGCGGTCGATGACCTGGTCGTCGGTGTCGCGGCGGCGCCGCTTGGGGACCTTGATGTCCTCGCACGGGTTGAACGGGATCAGCCGGTTGCGCACTGCGGAGCGCAGGACCGCGCTGGTCAGGCGGCGGCACTCAGCGACGGTCGCCGGAGACAGTCGGGCGGACAGGCCGGTGATCCAGGTCTGCACGGCCATGTGGTCGATCTTCGCCAGTGGCCAGGTGTCCCACTGGGCGATGACGTGGGTGCGCATGATGGAGGCGTCGCGGGCGTGGGTGGTCTTCTCGTTGTTCCACGAGGCCATCCACTGCCGGGCGTGCTCGCCGAACAGGACCCGCCCGGCGTGCGGCGACACGTAGCCGCCGGTGCTGGCCGCCGTGGTCACCTGAGCCAGGAACGCGCTGGCTTCGCGCTTGGTGCGGAACGTCTTGGACGTCTGCCGCCGGGCGGGATCGCGCCAGTAGGCCCGCCAGCTCCCGGCCGGAGTCTTGCGGATACCACCGGCCATCACGCGACCGCCCGTCCATCGAGCCACGCATGGAAACGCTTACGCGGGATCAGCCACCGCCGCCCGACCCGTTCCGCCGGAATCAGCCCGTCACGAACATGCTGGTAGGCGATTCCACGCGAGATGTTCAGCAGAAATGCCACCTCATCGACGGTGTATGTCAGCCGGTGAGTATCGATGATCGGCATGTTGGCGACGGTGCTCACGCCGTCCTCCTCTGCGTAGTTCTGCTCTTTCGTTGCTGTCGGTTCCGTTCCGCAATGGCAACCGCCAGCTCTCGTTCGGCATAGGCGCGGTGTCCGATGTGGACGAGGCGCCAGTCGTTGACGACCGTGACCGTGGACAGGTCGAGGGGAATCTCGTTCGGGTCCTCGGTGTCGCGGTCGAGCTGGACCAGGTCCTCGGTCAGCCGCCACGTCCGGCGCTGGTTGCGCAGGGCGCCGAAGGTCGTCGAATACCGCTGACTCTTGGTCAAGAAATGACCGCGAAAGCCGAGCATGTGCGCCCACCGGCGCAGCCCCAGCTCCTCGTACCGCTCCAGGGCGCCCAGCTCCCAGCAGGTGCGGATCATGGCCGCGTGGTGGGGGCTGACGTCGAGGTGCTGTAGGTGGTCGATGTCGCGGATCGGCCGCTCAGCCGTCTCGGACGCGCCGGTGCCCTTGGTGGCGTATTTGGCGATGTAGCCGGCCAGTGCGGCGTCGGTGATCTCCCCGGACTCGTCCTCGAGGTGTGCGGCGTGGGCGGGGGTGATGGTGCGCAGGTCGAGCTGGCGTCCCCACTCCAGCACCAGCGGTGTCCCGTCCGGCCGGGGCGCGGTGAGCACGGCGGTGCGGGCAGCGAGGCGCACGACCTCGCGCAGCACGTCGCCGGTGAGCCCGGTCGGGGTGGGGTCGCCGGGTCCGTCGGGTCCGTCGAGGCGCAGGACCGCGTGGAAGTGCACGAGCCCGCGGCGCTGGTACTCGGCGACCTTTGCGTAGGACAGCCGGGCGTGATCCCGGAACGCCCGTACCGGGATGCCGAGGGCGGTGGCGAGGGCGCGGCGCAGGGCGATGGTGAAGCGGTGCCACAACGCCCCGGCGTGGGCCTGCCACAGCACCGCCCCGACGTAGTCGTAGGTGTCCGGGTCGAGCGGTGAGCCGAGGCGGGGATCGTCGGGGTGGTGGCGGTCCCCGCACCCGCACGGCAGGATCTGCGCGCGGCGCCCGGTCCGGCGGGTGTGGACCGGACCGAACGACGGCGCGGTGAGGGTCAGGAACGCCCGAGGCTTGCCGGTCACCGCAGCCGGAACGCCTTTGCTATCACCGGCGAGCCCGGCCCGGATGAGATGGAAGGCGTCACCGGCGTAGCGGTCCGAGCAGGCCGGGCACACCGACTCGCGCCGGTTCCCGCACGGGGCGAGGATCTCCCCGCCGCGTTCGATCAGCACCGCCCCGTCGCGGTCGAGCACCCGGGTGGAGCCGGACAAGTGGATGGGGGCGGCGCAGCCGCCGGTGGCTTCGACCTGGGTGCGCCAGGTGCGGTAGCCGGGATCGCGCAGCCGCGCACTAATCGCGTCCAGGACGTCGGCGGGAGCCGTGGTGGCGGGAGCGGTCATCGCCGGGTGATCTCGATGGCGGGGCAGTCGAAGCGGTAGTGGTCGATCAGGACCACGTAGAGGGGTCCGCATTCGGCGCTGGCGGCGGGGCCGGTGTGCTGGGTGCGGATGACCGATCCACATTGGGAGCAGTCGACCTCGGTGTGGGTGGGGAAGGCTTCGGCGTAGCGGCAGTTGTCGGCGGCGCCGGTGTGTAGCCAGAACCGGGAGACCGGGCGTCGGCGGAAGTTCGCGAGAGACATGGTGATGTCCTTTGGGGGCGCGAGCGGGGCGGGGAGACGTGCCGGGGTGGGTGCGGGTGGCCCGCCCGGAAGCCGGTGTCCAGGAGCGGGCCGCCCGTGCTCAGCGGAGGGTTAGGCGAGGTCTTTCTCGTGTTCGATCTCGACCGGGCCCGGGTCGTAGCCGTGGTGACGGGCCAGCAGGTGCGCTCCGGCGCGGTAGGAGGCGGCGCGCCCGATGACCTGCCCGTGTTCGGTCTCGACGAGGTAGTGGCCGTCCTGGCGGACGATGGAGCCGGAGAAGTCCCCGCCGCCGCAGGTGACCAGCCCGAGCCCGGGGCGCACCACGTCGACCAGGAGCCGTCCGCACGAGGGTCGCTTCCCCCGCCTGCTACCCGCCCCCGCGGGCTTGCGCTCGGTGAGTTTGTGCGGTGCGGGCGCGGGCGCACTGGTGGTGGGGCGGCTGGTCAGGGGGCGGAGGGCGGCCCACCGGTTGACCATCGCCCGGGTTGCTTTCGGGACCAGTACGGAGTGGGTGGGGCCGTCGTTTCGGCCGTAGCGGACGTGGTGGATCCCGCCGGTGCTCAGGTGGCCGGAGTCGAGCAGCTGCCGCACGGTGTCCTGCTCGTAAGCGGGTACCGGCTCCACCACGACCGCGTGAGCTTTCCCGGCGGGGGCGGCGTCGCGCAGGTAGACCCGATCGGCCGGTCCGATGAGGACATACCCGCGGGAGAGCGCGGCCCGGATGACGGAGGCCACCAGCTCCACGTCGTTGATCTCGCTGCGCTGCGTTGTCGGTGTCGGGGTGGCGGTGGGTTCGCCCCACAGCCCGTCCTGCAGTGGGGCGGTCACCGTGACCACCACCAGGACAGCCGGGCCTCATAGCCCCACTCCCGGGCGAGCTGACGAATCACGTACAGCTCCGCCAGGACCGCAGCCGCGGTGGCGAGCCAGAACCAGCCGGAGCCTGTGCCGAATACCAGCGCCGCGACCAGGACGGCGAGGGCGAGCAGGAGGGTGATCTTGAGCCAGGTGGCGAACACCCATCCGGTCACGGACCACATCAGACCCGCCCCCTCACCACGTCCTCGGCGACCGGGGCGCCCTGTGGGGCGTGGTCGGCCTGGTACTGGGCGCGCAGCACGGCGGCGGTGCGTTCGTCGGCGCGGTCTTCGAGGTGTTCGCGCACCCGCCGCACCACCGCCCGCACCACGAGCAGCACGACCACGAGGCCGGCGCCGAGGGCGAGGGTGGTGATGATGCGCGCTTCGGCACCGGGCACGACCGCAGCGGCGAAGCCGAGCGCACAGATCGCGGTCACGGTGGCGGTGATGATGCGGGTCTCACGAGTGCGGTGCTGGTCGATGGGGTTCATCAGGCCACGCCTCCTTCCGAGTCGTCCTGGTCGTCGTGCCGGTCGTCGCTGTCCTGGTCGGGCTGGTCGGTGGGGGTGGGGAAGGGCAGCACCTCGCCCGCGTCCGGCTGGTCGGTGGTCAGGCCGGGGGTGCAGCGGTGGACGAGTTCGTCGATTTCCGTGTCGGTGACGTAGCCGGCGCGGAAGCGCACCGGGAGGCGGGAGCCGGTGTCGATGACGAACCCGATCCCGGCGTGCGCCTCATCACCGGGGATCTCATCGGCCAACGCGCCCCGATCACGGGCCCCGTCACCCAGCGCCATGTCGACATGCGACGCGGCGGTCACACCGAGGCAGATGCGGGTGGTGAACAGCTCGCGGACGTCCACGACGTCTTTGGAGGGTTCCTGGACGTAGCCGGCCACGGTGTGGTCCGCGGCGCGGCCCTGGGTGAGGACCTCGGCGAGTAGCCGCAGGGCGTCGCGCACCACGGAGCGGTCGCCGTAGGCGGTGAGCATCGCCAGCTCGTCGATGATCAGCAGCTCATACGGGGTCTCGCGGGTGATCTCGCAGGTGCGCACCTGGTGTTCGCGCATCCACGCCTGCCGGGCGAGCATGGAGTCGCGGAACTCGGTCAGCAGCTCCAGCGCGTCGGCGGGGGTGGTGGCCCAGCGGTGAAACAGGTCCTGTCCGCGTTCGGTCTCGGTGCCGCCCTTGAGATCGATGACCCACAGCCGCACGAGTTCGTCGCGGATCATGGGGCCCATCGCCCGTAGCGGTCCCCACAGCAGCGAGCCCTTGCCTGCGCCGGAGGCGCCGACTACGAGCAGGTGCTTGCCGCGGATGCGGATGCGGAACGGGGTGCCGCGTTCGGTGTCGCCCACGTCCAGCGTCCGCAGGTCCACCTCGTCCGCGGTGGCCGGGATGGCGGGGGCGTCGAGCATGCGAGCGAACGGCATGGACCGCTCGACCACCACGCGCAGGCGTCCCGGGCGGGCCCGCGATACGGCGACCCGGTGTGCGCCGAGCGCGTCGGCCAGGGCGGGGGCGCGGTCGGTCCAGGTGAGCACGTCCTGGCCCCGCACGAGGGCGACGGTGAGGGTGTCGATCGACGGGGTGACCGCCCGGAAGCGCACGATCCGCGGGACGAGGACCTGTCCGGTGCGCCGGTTCTCCCGGGTCAGTTCGCAGTCGTCCAGCACCCCGCGCCAGTGGGCGCCCCGGTAGGTCGTCCAGCGCCGCCAGGTCGAGCGCAGCACGGGTGCGGCGCAGCGGTCGAACGAGGGCGGATGGGATCGCCACCACACCAGCACCCCGGCCAGTAGCCCGGCCGCGATCGAGCCGACAGTGACCGTGCCCAACGCCAGCAGCGCCCACACCGCCACGGCGGGAAGGAGCGCCCAGCCGGGGTGGCGAGCCAGCCACAGCAACGCCCGGATCTCCCCGCCGGTGGAGCGGCCCGACCCACGCCCGGCCACCGCGCCCCCGCCCCGGGGTCGGCTCTTGCTCAGAAACGCAACCATTTCTCTTCCTCACGCTTGGTTTCGGAGACAGGTCGGGCCGGGACGCAATTGCTGGTTGTGCGTCCCGGCCCGAACGGTCGGGAAAGGGGCCGTGCCGGTGTCAGTTCTTGCGCAGTACCGGGCGGGCGGCGTCGAGCATGGTGACCACCTGCGCGACGTCGCGGGCGAGGTTGTCGTGGGTCTTCTTGAACGAGCCCCGCCGGATCGGGATGTCGCGCATCGCGTCGCGCAGCTTCTTCATCGACTCGTCGAGGTTTTCGATGATGCGGTCCACGTGTTCGGGCATCGGATTCAGCGCCTCCAGTCCTTCTCGATCAGTTGCGGTTCGAACCGCTTCGCCTGCGCCGAGACGATCCGCAGGGATGACTTGCAGCGGCGCAACGAGCCGCGCACCTCATCGACCGTTGCGATGTTCCAGTGCCGCTGATTCCGCGCCTTCCACCGCGTGTCCTCGGCGTTCTTGGACGCCCGCTGCGCCTCCGCTAGCGCGTCGCCGACCTCCTGGAGGGCCTGCCAGAACTCGGCGAACCGGGCCACCGCGCGCCGATCCGCCCGACGCTGCGCCCACCCCCGAGTGGCCTTGACCGCGCCACCGACCGTCGATCCCACCGTGGCCACCGGCTCAGACCCCCTTCCGGATCGCCACCTGCGCCAGGCGCAGCCCCTCCGCGACCCCGGCCCGCCACGCCTGCTCGGTGGCCACCGGAGAGTCCCCGCGGTTCCAGCGGCGCCGCTCCCGCTCCAGCCGACGCACCAGTCGGCCCACACCCGCCGTGCGGCTCTTGTTCTCACTCACCGTCTGCACTGACACCCACTCCTCGGTTTTCCCGCTGCTGTTCACCAGTTCCGAAACACTCCGGGCACGTCCCGGTGCCCTCACACACATCGCATTCCGGTCCGTCACCCGCGTTGGGGAACGAGTCCGGGAAAAACCCGTAGCCATCGCACGGGTCGCACGCCCCCGAGCCCGTACACTCCGCACACACCACCGCGTCACCTCCCTGTTTTCGGCATGACTCCACCCACGCCCCATTCCGCGGGAATGTCAGTGGTTGTCGCGAACCGACGAGGCTCGCCGAAAGAATTGAGGCGGTCAGGCCGCCGAATGCGCCTCGTGCTCGTTGAGCGCGGCTCGTTTCTCGTCCAGTTCTGCCACCAGTGCGGCAAGGGCGTCGCGCAGGCGCACCAGCTCCGGGCGCTCGGCGAACAGGGTTACGTTCGTGAGCCCGGAGCCCTCCAGCGACACCGTCGCCCGGTTCTCCGCCGGGTAGACCGTGTAGTCGATCGCCGTCGTGGGGTTCACGTGAGCGCTGACGATCACGGTCATCCGCCGCTCCGCGCTGCTCACTTCTCCTCCCGCGGGGCGCGCACCGGCTTGAGCCCCATCGCCTTGAACGAGATCCCCGAGATCGACCGACCGTCGGGGCTATCGATCTGGTAGGCGTTGATCCGCGGGTCCACCAGCTCCACCCGCGAGTCCTCCTCGAACCCCAGACCCGGATCGGTCAACAGGGTCACCTTGATCTCCTCACCCTTCGGCGCCCGTTCACCCGGGCCGACCCGCAGCTTCGCGAACAACGCCACCACGAACTGCGTCACACCCTGCCGGTCGGTCACCACCACCTGACCGCCGTTGCCGTCATCGCGAGTATTCGGCGCCGGCGGCTCGACGACCGTCAGCTTGTAACCGCTTAGCACCACCGGGATGTCCCTCACCTGCTGCTCCTCCCCGTTCGTTGCGACTGACCCGCCCCGAGGGCGGTCTAGTTCGCCCTTGGAGCGGACTAGTAAGTCCTATAGTGGGGCGAGGTAGTCCGGTTGTCAAGGACTAGGAGGTCCTTGGAGGATGGGACAGTGGAGATGTCCGATGTGATCCGCCAGCGGCGCGCCGACCTGGGGCTGTCGCAGAGCGATCTGGCTCGCGCCGCAGGAGTCGACGCGCGTCAGATTCGCCGGTACGAAGCCGGGGAGCAGCAGCCGCTGCTGTCTGTAGCCGTCGCGATCGCTGATGCCCTGGGCGTGTCCATCAGCGAGCTAGCCGGCCGGGCCCCGAGCAGGGTCACCATCACTGGCGACTGGTGGGCGTCGTGGCAGACGTGGCGGGACGGAGTCCAGAAGATCGCGACACAACCCGTGCACATGCGCCAAGAGGGCGACATGGTCCACATCGCGGCCACGCAGCGCGGACTGACCGCAGATCAAGGCGGCTACTTGTGGACCGGTGAACTCCGATTTTGGGACAACCAGGTCCTCACCGGCTGGTACGCGGCTAGCGAGGGATCGATCCGCTCCAAGGGAACGATGTACCTGTTCATGAAGCACCCACACGGCCTGTCCATGGTCGGCCGCTGGGTCGGCCTCGGGTACGACGACGAGATCATGTCCGGCTGGGCGACGATGGGTAAGACGCGCGAGGATTCCGAGCAGGCGATGACCGACCTGATCCGAGAGAGGGAGCCCACCGCGCAATGACCGAACTCTGCGAGGTCGTGATCACCGCACCAGACCCCGACTGGCTTCGCCGCTTCACCCGCGAGCTCGTTGACCGACGCCTCTGCTCAAGCGTCCACAACTTCTCCCCGGTGCAATCCATCTACCGGTGGAAGGGTGAGGTCCACGAGCGGACCGAAGGGCGCGCCTCACTCCATACGCGACGCGAACTCGTCCCCGCCATCGTTGAGCACGCCAAAGGTCGCCACCCGTACCAGGTACCGGGCATCAGCGCCCGCCCCATCTACGACGGGAACCCCGAATACCTGGACTGGATCGCGGAGGAAACCGCGCCGCGCCACGCGTAGCAGTCGCCGCAGCTCACGAAACTCCGCGCCCACCGGAGGCGGTCGTCGACGGCCACCCAAGCCACCGACAGCGTTGCCACCGAGATGCCACCGACAGCGTGCGTGTTCAAACTTTCCCTACTTGTTCAAGGCGGCGCCTGACGGCGCCGCGCCGCTTCCCGCCGGCCGGGGCGTGCGGCCTCCGGCCGGTCCCCGCCCGGCGAGCGGCTACGGGATCTGACCAACCGAAACCAGACCGCCGCCCGGTGACCAGGTCTTCGAATCAATCGCCGCTATCATGCGCCCGCACATGCGTGCGACGGATAATGCCGACCCTGGCGGAGACACAATCTCATAGCCCCGCAGTCCGAATCCTGCCTGTCGTATTTTACGAACCGTGTCTTGCTCTCGCTTTCGCTGCTGCGCGGTGAGAGATCCCCCGCCGTGCAGGGCGGCGTTACGCACCTCAATCAAGCCAGCAAAAGGCAAGTATTCACCCAGCGAGTAGATATCGAATCTCAGATAGTTCTTCGCGGCATCACGGACACTCGCCCATGAGGAGTCAACTGGCTTTCCTTGCTTGTAAAGAGCCGCAAGCATGATGTCGCTCAGTTGATCCACGTGGCGCTCAATGATGTAGCGCACCCGCCCGTGTACGAAGTTCTCACTGATGCTAACGCAGTCGACTGTAGCGGCGAGGGGCGAGCGGGCGAGAAGGGGGAGCAGCGTTTTAGGCTGTTGGCGATCCAGCTCAGCAGCTACACGCATGCACCGTCGGAAAGCAATGTCACCTTCGGTGCTCAGAACGGAGGGGGGAACGGATCCCATGTCTTGGTCCAATTGTAGACTCCGCGAGCGAGCTTGTCGGATGACAGTAAAGTATCTCTTTGATCGATGGGTCCAGATGAATTCAAGAGTCCGGCGGATAGCCATGGCGTGCCAAGTGAGGTTGCGGATCCTGTGACCAGGTTCCATTGATCTTGGGTCAGGGTCCAGTTCATCGATAATGCCCAGACGGCGGAACTCCGAAGAACCTCAGAGGTGTCCGTGAGGTTGGACTCAATCCATGGGATCGCTACCTCCCTATCGTAGACTGGGGCAAGGTTTGCCTGCGAGTACAGGTCCAAGAACCAAAGTCGCTGCCATCGGTTCAAAGGGATATTCTCGATGATGTAGCGAGCGGCGGAGCGGACGCCACCTTGCTCCGCTTCGCTTAGTGCGGCAAGATAGCGCACCACCTGTGGCGTCAATTGCGGATCGGACTGGAGTATATCTGCACAATGCTCGATTGCGCTTGGCCGCGCAAGTACTTCGAGGATGGAAAGCGAGTGGCGCAGAAGGCTGGCAAGCTCCATCTGTGCCAGAAGATCGAGGCGCCCTTGTCCTGTGCTTTTTTCCTTACGCCAGTACTCGAGTATCGCCTCCGCGGCACCTTCTTGAACCTGAGCCTCGCTCGGTGTAATAATTGAATCATCGTATGGATTGAAGTCGGTTAGATCGGCGGCGACTTCCTTGGTTATCTTCTGCAGTCGCTCGGCTCCGGCGTCGAGACTCTTCCCGTACTCGGCAATTGTCTGAGTGCGCGTCTTTCGCTCGTTGACCGTGAGGCCTAGCTTTCGCGCTTCCTCATCAAAGATCTCTAGCGCGGCGTATGCGTCATTTGCGCTGGTGGCTGCGAAGCGAAAGTCGTCGGCCCACCGCCACGCCCGAACGTTCCTTCGGAGGAGCCGGCGATGCAGCTCGTCGGCGTAAGACTCTGCAACGAGATCGCTCGGCTGTGAGACCTGCGGTAGGCCGTTGCTGCCGTCGGCCGCATGAAGCCAGAAGTCACGGAGCCATTCAACCGGCTCCCAGCGCCCAGTCCGATCCACCAGCTCACTAACTAGCCGGTCGGTTGGGATTGAGCTATAGAAATTGGCCAAGTCGGTTGTAACCACATGAGTCGCCCCCTGTGCAATCAAGGCCCGACGCTGAAAGCTTCGGTAGGCTTCCTTGCCGCGAGGTACGAAGGGAAGATCGTCGGCAAGTGTAGCGACAACTGCGCGATACAGCACTCGCTCGGTTAACGGGAGGAAGGCGACAGGGCGTCGCCCGTATTGCCACTTGCTCGCTGCGATAACGTCCGCAGGCGCCGTTTCGAGGCTCGTCCGACCCTTCTCTGAAACGTAGTCAACCACGGCTTCGACGTTGGCAGCTGCATAGGCGTTGACCAACTGCGAAGGCACTAGATCGGGTGTCCACTCCGCCTCGGCCTTGGCGGCTTCTGCAAGATTGAGTTCATCAAGAAGGCGACTACTCAGAGCGAGCACTCGCGGAGCGTACCGGACTCGATCAGTTGTAGGTCCGGCCGCTGCAGTCCGCATGACTAGAACGCCCCGGGGCGTCCGGCGCCCGACCTATAACTCAGAGATCACCGCCGATGTGCGACGGCAGCCGGGGGGCGTGCTGCGACTGCGCGGCCGCGTCCTACGGTGCCCCGTGTGAACTCCCTCCCGATCTGGGTGCCGCTGGTCGTCGCCGGGCTCGGCGTGCTTGGCGCCGTCGTGGGCACCCTGGCCGGTGTCCTCGTGACGCAACGGCGCTCGGACCACAGGGAGCGGGAGAGCTGGGAACGTGAGCGCGAGCGGGAGCGGGAGCTCTGGGAGCGGGACGACAAGCTCCGGACCTTCGAGCAGCGACGGGATGCCTACGCCGACTTCTATAGCTCACTACGCATTTCGTATCTGGCCGTCATAGGCATCGGCGAGGAGCGCGCGGACGGCTGGGAACGTGAGCTGCAGCGCAAGTATGACAAGCTCCGGCTGTACACCTCGCCCGAAGTCTTCCGAGCAGCGGACGCGGCCTTCAGCGAGTGTCAGCGCCTGGCGGCGGGCAGGGGTTCTGAGCAAGAGTATGACGATTTGGAAGACGCCTTCGTCGAGGCGGTGAGGCGTGACATCGGCGTCCCGCGGGATCTATATCCGGCTTAGAAAGGACAGCCGATCGGTCCGGTTCTCGGTGCAGCCATTGAACGGCCTCGCAAGGCTATTGCATAGGAGTGACGCTATGTCGCCGACCGGTAGAAATTCGGTACAGGAGACCGCCCATCCCGCCTGGCTGCTAGCCGTAGAACTGCGTCAGCTCTGTTCGTCAGGATCGGTCAGCTCATCGAGTTGCGTGTATGCCTGCGCCAGCCGGTAACGCTTGTAGCGGTTGCTGAGGACGCGGCGAGCAGGGGTGTCGCGCTCTGCAAGCGCTTTCTGAGACTCCTGATCGAGGCCGCTTACACGCATCGCAGCTCTGTGCGTGATCACGCTATAGAGGGCACCCGATGCGTCCCGTTCCGCCGCGAAATCCTCTTCCGGTTCGGTTAGCCGCGGCCCCGGGCCGAGCGAATCGAGTGCAGACCTAACCCGGCGATTCGACTCCCGAATCCGCTCGATACTGTCCCCTCGCGCTCGCGAGTACGCGTCCGCGGCAGTGGATTTCGCCGCTCGCCTATCTTCCAGGGATCTTGCAGTAGCCGGACGGTGGTAACCAACTTCTTCATGCCACCGCTTACGCTCGTCCGCTTCGAGCGCTTCCTGATCTACGGCCTCGATAGGAGGGGGCCGGAGCTTACTGAAACCGTCAATCCATGCGCGCATCCTGCGCTCGAAGCTCTTCGCGTCCGACTCGTTACGGTGATACTTCTGCGGCTCACCATGGTACGTCGTGTCTAGGGCCCGCAGAATGGCTTTGATGGGCCAGCCTCTATCGAACCACGGTCGAAGAAGCTCCTGGGCTTCTTGCGGGGACAGGGCGTAACCGGTCGTCCAGATGAACTCCCGAGCGGCAAGCGCCCGCTCGGTGTCGGTCTCAGGCAACACACGGTGATGCCACCGACTAGCAGGCCTTCCCGCATCCACCACTCTGCAACTGTAAGCCGGAAGGTGCACTCGTCCGGGCGCGCCCCGCCGGTATGCGACGCCGAACAAACACCTGCCCTCGCCGGGCGGCAGGTCTCCGGGATGGCCGGCAAGGCGGTAGGGCCGCCCCTGGCGAGGTGGGCTGCGGGGTGCGGCATCCCGACGACCTCCCGAGGGCTACCACACGGCGCCCCGGACGCAGGCTTGGCAGGGTCGACGACAGTGGAGGAGGTCGGTTGCGTCCGGGGCGCCGCGCGGTCGGGCTGCGCCAGGTCGACGGGATGCCGCACAGCTCCCGACGTGGAGACGAGGACCGGTGCTGGCCGTGCAATTAGCGTGCAACTAAGCAGGGTGCGAGCTGGCCAACGGGTGCATGCCGTTGCAGGTGCGAGCGCAGGTCAGCACCGGGGGAATGGTCCTCTGGGCAGTCTTCCAAGCTGGGGCTCGTCGTGCCACATACGTGCCACGCGACGTGCGGCTGCACCACCGCAGCCGCCGGCTGGAAACGGAGGTGCCCTCCTGGATCCGAACTGGGATGCTTGCCGCGATGATGATGCACAGCGACGAGGTGCGTGTAACTCCCGAGGTCGCTAGCCGACTGATCGTCGACCAGTTCCCGCAGTGGCGTCATCTGCCGATCCGTGCGGTGGTCGCCGATGGTACCGATTATGCGATCTACCGCATCGGCGACGAACTCGCCGCCCGCTTTCCGCTGCGAGCGCCGGATCCGAGCGAGACACGATGTCGGCTGGTGGCCGAGGCGTCCGCAGCTCGTGAACTGGCAGTTCACAGTTCGGTCCCGACGCCCGAACCGGTCGCGCTCGGCGAGCCCGGACACGATTACCCACTTCCGTGGGCGGTTCAGACCTGGGTACACGGCCATGTTGCTACAGACGACGATCCGAGTAGCTCAGTGGCCTTTGCTCGCGATCTCGCTGGCTTCATCGGCGCGCTCCGTGCCGCAGATACCCGGGGCCGCAAATTCTCTGGAACCAACCGCGGTGGCAACCTCAAGGATCACGACGACTGGATGCACACGTGCTTCCGGGAGTCCGCTGGATTGCTCGACGTCGAGCCGCTGAAGCGGATGTGGAGCGAGTTTAGGCAACTTCCTCGTGCAGGGGCCGACGTGATGTCACACGGGGACCTCATCCCCGGCAACGTGCTGGTCAACGATGGGCGCCTTGTCGGCGTCGTTGACTGTGGCGGGTTTGGTCCCGCCGACCCCGCTCTTGATCTCGTGTCAGCGTGGCATCTCCTTGATCACGGACCGCGTACAGAACTGCGGATGACCCTGGGCTCTGGCGACATCGAGTGGGCCCGGGGCATGGCATGGGCGTTCCAGCAGGCCATGGGCTTGGTCTGGTACTACGTCGAGTCGAGTCCGCCGCTGAGCCGCCTGGGGCGCCGAACCCTTGATCGGCTCGCTGGCCAGGTATAGGACTTCGCCGGGCGGGCAGGCGTCGGAGATGGCCGGCTCCGAGCGGATGGCCGTGCATTGGTCGGACAGGGTGCGGCATCTCGCCGACTTCCCCGAGGGCTACCGCGCGACGCCCCGGACGCAGTCTTGGCACGGGACGTGATCGTCGAGCAGGCTGGCTGCGCCCGAGGCGCCGCGGGGTCGGGCTGTGACAGGTCGACGGGATGGCACTGATCGGCGCCGAAGCTGCGGCAAGGCAGCAGGAAGGCATCACGAGCCCTGGCACGCCCCGCCTGAGCTCGACACGCCTCGGCACGCTGAGCGGCCAGAAGCGCCTGAGTCGGCCCTGGCCGGCACTGTGGTACCGCGTTCGGGACGAAGAGGTCGCAGGTTCAAATCCTGTCACCCCGACACAGGCCAGAGGCCCTGTCCGAGATCATCGGACAGGGCCTCTGCCTTTGGTACGGCTGCGTCCGCCCGTCGTGCCGGCCCGGGTAGATTCCGCGGTCCGACGGAAGTGGAGGCGGCATGGCCGGGGGGTGGCACTTCTTCGGCACGTTCACTGGCGTTGCATTCATGACGGTGGTCGCACTGCCTTTGGCCGTGCTGGCGGTGTGGGCTCTGGCACGCCGCCGGAGTGCCACCGGCACCACTTCGGCGTGGCGGTGGTCGCTGGCCGAGGTCGGCATCGTCTACGGGACGGTGCCGTGGGTATCAATGATCATGTTGCCGGGAAGCCGGGCGGGCGCTGCCCCCGGTCGGGTGAGCCTGGTGCCGCTGCAGGATCTGCTCACGATTCTCGCCGACGCGCCGCTGACGGCGGCGGGCCAGATCGTCGGCAACCTGCTGGTGTTCGCGGCCCTGGGGTTCTTCGCCCCGATGCGGTTCGCGGCGCTGGCGTCGGTGCCGCGGATCCTGGCGCTCGCGGCGGGCTGCTCGATCCTGGTCGAGGTCGCGCAGTACGTCCTGCAGCTGGATCGAGTGTCCTCTGTGGACGACGTAGTGCTCAACGCCGCCGGCGCCGGGCTGGCGGCGCTGGCATCGCGCCGCTGGTGGCGCGCTACGGCCAGAGCGTCGGCAGATCGACCTCGATCGGCCCCGGTACCGGGACGCTGAGCCGGTTGGCGTCCGTAGCGCTGCGGATCCGTTGCGCTCACGAAGAGGCGACGCCCCCGACCATCACTCCAGCGGGTGCCGGGAATCCACCCACGGCCTGTTCGAATGTATGGGCCACGCGCAGCACGGTGGCGTCGTCGAACCGCTTCCCGATGATCATCATCCCGGTCGGGAGACCGTTGGCCATCCCGGCGGGCACGCTGCACGCGGGATGGCCCGATATGTTCATCGGAGTGGTGTTGTTCACCATCTCAATGGCGCGAATGATCACTTCCTCGCGAGGGGCGTCCTCGGCCGGGATGACCGAGGCCTGGATCGGCGTGGTCGGCATGACCAGCACGTCGAAACGCGACAAGGCCTCGTCGTAGGCCGCCTGAAGGTGCGATGTCAGGTTACGGGCCATCGCGTAGTGCTTGCCCCGATAGCGATCGAGCGAGTACCGGCCCGAGAGCAGGATGAGCTTGATCGTCTCGGAGAACTGGCTGCCGTCCTCGCGCCACTTGTTGCCGTAGAACTCCATGAACTCGGGGTCGTAGAGGCCCTGCCAGTTCAGCCCGTAGCCGTTGGCGTCGACCATCTGCGCCGTGGCGCCCTCGATGGTGATGACGTCCCAGAGCATCCGGCCGTGCACGTGCCACGGAATCGAGACGTCTTCGGCCGTGAGCCCGGATTCCCGCAAGGTCTCGACGGCCGCGCGCACCGTGTCGTCCACGGCGGGTTCGGAATTCGGGTGCCCGAAGCCCTCGCTGACCACGCCGACCCGCAGTCCCTCCGCCGAGCGAGCCAGCGCGCCCACGTAGTCGTCGACGACGAGGTTGGCAGGCTGCCGCGGGTCGTGACCGTCGAACCCCGCGATGACGCCGAGCACCAGTGCGGCGTCCGCCACCGTGCGCGTCATAGGGCCCACGTGGTCGATCGTCCGCTCGATCGAGAGCGCGCCCGTGTACGGCACGAGGCCGTAGGTGGGCTTGTGCCCGACGATCCCACTGAAAGATGCGGGCATGCGGATCGACCCGGCCTGGTCCCCGCCGGTGGCGAAGTCGACCGCGCCACACGCGACCAACGCCGCGCTACCGCTGGAAGACCCGCCACTGGACCTGGCGAGATCCCAGGGGTTGCGCACCGGTCCGGTGTGCGAGGTGTGCGAACCGCCGGAGGCAGAGAGGTTCTCGCACACGGCCTTTCCCGTGATCGTGGCGCCGGCATCGAGCATCCGGGAGACGATCGTGGCGTCCCGGCGCGGGACGAAGCCCTCCACGATGGGGGATCCGTTCATCATCGGCACGCCGGCCACGGCGGTGTTGTCCTTGACCGCCACCGTGCGCCCGGCCAGCGGACCCTCGCCGCTTCCGGTCACCTCGCAGGTCACGTACCAGGCGCCCAGCGGGTTGTCGGCCGCCTCCGGACGCGTCCAGGCCCGCTGCGGAACCGCCGGCTCGACCTCGGCGTGCAGCCGCTCGACAACGTCCCACGACTGAAGCACGCCGTGCACCAGCGGGGCGAAGGACGCGACGTCGGTGTCGGTCAGACCCAGGCCGTAGCTCTCGGCGACCTTGGTGATGGCCGACGGATCAGGCGGCTGAACAGGCATATGAGATCTCCTCGAAGTCGGCAGCCCACCGAATCGCGACGAGGGGCAGGCCGACGTGTGCCAATGATGATGGCGAATGTACCTTCCAACAGCCTGAGAGAACCCATTTATCATCGCTCAGTTGATCGTCGATCCCATCACAGACCGTCCTCGATCGACCGGCCCGCGAGAACTTCCACGTCGAAGTTCAGACAATACGGGACGGTTGAGAATTTCCACACCTCGCGAACTCTCTCCATGCATTACAGATGATCACCGCTGGTCACAGCAGTCCCCAGCGTGCCCGAACGCTGCGCAACAGGATGAGATCGCGACGATTGGAACGGTTGGCCTACCGTCAAACCGTTCCGGTGAGTTACCAGAGATTCCACACAGCTCGGGACACGCCGGGACAAAGCCGGACAGTTCTGACGCCATCCCAGCAGATGCAAACTTCGGCGCGCCGGAATTCGTCCCGACTGCCCATGCCAACCACGCAGGCCAGACGTTCTTGAACAATTACAGAACTATTATTGCCTCAGCTGCGCCTCGGGCGCCCGATACCCGCCAGGTACAGCACCAGGAGCACGAGGCCGGGCGGCAGCGCCAGCCACAGCAACCACAGCGAACTGCCCGCGTTCACCGCGAAGAGGGCCCAGATCGACAGGCTGAGCACGGAAAGACACGACCATATGATCGTCAGCACGCGCATGGCGACGCCGCCACCGGTGTCGGAGAAGACGGTGCGGCGCCCCGGCTCGGGCGGCAGCGCGGGCAGGTCGGCCGTGACGCGCTCGAGCTCGCCCCGGGTGCGGGCAGCCCAGACGGAGCGCACGCGCTCGTCGAACTCACCGAGGTCCAACTGGCCGATGTCATGTGCGCGGCGCAGCGCATCTTGGACCCTGCCGCGCTCGACGTCCGATACGCGCATGTCCTCCGGTAGGACGGGTTCCGTCACGCGCGGATGATCCCACGCCCCTCCGACGGTGGCGATCACTGATCGTCGGGTGGCTCAAGTTGCACTCATGCACACTCCCGCATATGTTGGCGGCCATGGGGGCTGGTCACGGTCACGGTCACGGCGTCGACGCCGGTCAGAGCGCATCGGGCCGCTACTCGCGGCGGTTGGCGATCTCGGTCGTCATACTCACGGCGTCGCTCGTCCTGCAGGTCATCGTCGGACTCGCCACGTCGTCGCTCGCGCTGCTCTCCGACGCGGGGCACAACTTCACCGATGTTCTCGGCATCGTGATGGCGCTCGCCGCGATCACCGCCGCCCGCACCTCGGGGCGCAACGACCGTCGCACCTTCGGGCTCTACCGCGCCGAGGTGCTCGCCGCACTCGCCAACGCAGTGCTGCTGTTCGGCGTGGCCGCGTGGGTGGTCGTGGAGTCCGTGCACCGGTTCACCGACCCACCCGAGGTGCCCGGGCTCCCGCTGATGCTCACCGCGATCGCAGGCCTCGCCGCCAACCTCATCGTTTTCGGCCTGCTACGACAGGGCGCGAAGGAGAGCATCAACCTCCGCGGCGCGTACCTCGAGGTGATCTCCGACACCCTCGGGTCGATCGGTGTGCTCATCGCCGGTCTGGTCATGCTGGTGTGGGGCTGGCCTTACGCCGACCCGATCATCGCGATCGCGATCGGTCTGTTCATCCTGCCGCGTACCTGGTCGCTCGGCAGGCAAGCCGTCCGGATCCTCGTACAGGCCGCCCCGGCCGATGTCGACGTCACCGCCATCCGGTCCGAACTCGCCGCCCTCAAGGGCGTGCAGGACGTGCACGACGTCCATGTCTGGACGCTCACATCCGGGATGGAGGTCGGCTCCGCCCACCTCACCGTCGACGCGGAATGTGATCCGGCCGTGGTGCTCACCCAGGCACAGGCACTGCTCGCCGAACGCCACCATCTGGCGCACTTCACCCTGCAGGTGGAACCGCCCGGAGCGCGCACGGGCTGCGCGGAGCTCGCCTGGTGACGCGACCCGTCAGCGGGGCACGTACATGATCACCGCGACTCCGGCGAGGCACAGCGCGGCTCCGACGTAGTCGAGCCGGTCCGGGCGGAACCCGTCCATGACCACCCCCCAGGCGAGCGAGCCCGCTACGAAGATCCCCCCGTACGCCGCCAGGATCCGGCCGAAGTGCGGATCCGGCTGCAGGGTGGCGACGAACCCGTAGGCCCCGAGCGCCACCACGCCGGCCCCGACGAACAGCAACCCGCGGTGCTCCCGCACTCCCTGCCAGATCAGCCACGCTCCACCGATCTCCGCCACCGCCGCGACGACGAACAGCAGGATCGACCGGACAACCGTCATGGCATCAGGAGAGCACGAGCAGGAACAACCCGGCCATCGTGTAGGCCACCATCAACAGTACGAGCGGCACCTGGTCGGCGAGGCGCCGGTGCTCGGGCAGCAGGGCCACGCTCCGGTCGTGCGCGGCGACGACCGCCACGACGTGCCCGACGAGCACTGCTCCGATCTGAACGCCCGCCACGATCGCAGGCGCCGGCACGGCGGTGACCGCCCCGAGGTGCGCGCCCGCGAGCTGTGCGAGCCCCCGAGGCCCTTCGACCAGCAGCAGCGTGACGTAGTGGGCGATCGTGTACCCGGCTGCGATCGGCACCAGCGTGGTCACGAGCGGGCCCGCAAGCCGTCCGGTCGCGGCTCGGTAGAGGCCGGCGACCATCAGCACCAGTCCGATGAGCACGAGGGTGTCGAGCACCGGCGGGAGGTTCAACGCCTGCCAGCCGATCCAGCCGGTGAGGCCGTCGAACACGGTGGAGCCCCACCACACCGCGACGAACCCGACCAGCCCCGGCGCCGCGGGAACGGCCGCGAGCCCCCGCAACGGGTTGCGCAGCCCGATCCGCCCGTTGTCCAGCCGACCGATGGGGGCGAGCGCGCCCGTGAGCACCGAGTAGGTCTCGAAGGCGTCGGCCCGGTCGAACCAGCGCGCGCCGAACCGCAGCGCGGCCACGGTGTGCACCACGGCGTACGCCAGCAAGAACCCGGCGACGACGGCCGGCCGGTCGCGTCCGGGCGCGATCAGCTCCAGCCAGACGAACACGAACAGCCCGGCGTCGGCGGGGAAGTGGCCGAGCCGATCGGGTAGTGATGCGGTGCCCTGCACGGGCATGCGCAGCGCCGTCGCGACGAGGCGGTGCAGCAGCCGCAACGGGTTGACCACCCGCCAGACCGGCCCCAGCAGCAGCGACGCCGGGACGACCCCCACCCACAGCAACACGTAGAGCGCTCTGGGAGCCGGGTTCGCGTCGGGGTCCTGGGGACCGGCGAATCCGTAGCCCACGATCGCGACGGCCCCGGCCAGCGCCACCGCCTGGAGAGCGTCGCGCAGGCGGGGCGAGTCCAGAACGACCGGCAGCGGCCGTCCCGTCACCGGGCCGGTGAAGCGCGGATGCTTCCACAACAGCGCCACGGCCAGGAACGACACGAGCACGACCACGCCGCCGGTCTGGAGCACGAGCTCGCCGTCGAGAGGCAGCCCCTCGACAGCGCCGATGCCGTGCGCGAGCAGCATCTACGCCGCCGGGACAGGACCGCGGCGCAGCACCGCCATCCCGGCGACCACCACGCCGAGGCCTCCGCCGAGAGTCAGCGCCACGAGAAGCCGGTCGAAATCCGCGCCCCACGAGAAGGGGACCACGGCCTCGCCGAGCGTGAAGGCGTCGATCGGGGTGATGACGACGGCGAACAGGCCTCCCGCCGCGACGCACAACAGCGGGCCGCCGACGTGCCCCCGCACCGTGAGCCACGCCCCGACGGCACCGAGCGGCCACCCGAGCAGCGCGTATCCCGCCGCGCTGAGCAACATCAGCGCGTACGGCTGATCCTCCGGCACCCCGGCGGAGCCGAAGACGTGCAACAGGTGCGAACCGATCACCACGCCCGTCGCCGCGGCGAGCGCGACCCGGCCCAGCCGTCGCCCCGCTCCGAGTACACCCACCACGGCCGGGACCGCCAGCGCGACGATCGCCAGCGCCACCCACAGCGCCGTGGCCGGGGGCGGGGGCCAGAACTGCTCGCCGTGCACCGTCGCCACGCCGGAGCCCACGCGAAGCGGAACCGACCAGGCGAGCCGGTCGCCGTCGGGGCGGTCGCCGGCCGCGGCGGCAGTGACCCGCGGGTCGATCCAATAGGCGACGGCGCCCGGAGCGACGGCGGGCAGGGCGGCGAGCGGGGATCCGTCCGGCGGTTCGACGACCACGGTGTCGCCGGTGCCGTTCTCGATCCGCAGGCGGGCACCGAACTCGACCGCACGGACGTCCAGACCGGGGACGGGCGGATCGATCGCGAGCACCCGCGCCTCACTGGTGGACGACGACAATCCGCCTGCGTGTGCGAGAGCCGGCGTCGCGCCTGCCGGGAGCAGGAGTGCGGTCATGGCCACGAGCAGGAGCAACTGCGCAATCCGCACCCCCGGCACAAGGTCACCCTACGCGGAGACGCACACACGTGATCGACGCACGCCCGCCCCGGCTAGGCGATCTGGAGTTGCGTCAGTGGGGTGCCGCTGCCCTCCAGCTCGACGTCGAAGACCCCTGGCAGGTCGGCCGCGAAGCGCAGGGTGGCGGTGGCGCCCGCGGTGACGTAGGTCATCCGGTCGTAGCCGTGCAGGTGCACCTGCTCGGCCACGTCGCTCGCCACCACCAGGTCGACGGTGGACCCGAGCGGCACCGCGTACCGCCGCACCCCGCCGGTGACCGCCCCGTCGGCGAACGTCACCTCCACCCGTTGGACACCGTCGGCCGTGACGACGGGCGCCGCAGCGCCGGTGCCCGCTGTGCCGCATCCGACGACGAGAAGCACCATCGCCGCCAGCGTCGCGGCCAGACGCGGCCCCATCAGACGGCCGCCGGTCGTGGTCCCCGAATCCGCACGACGAGATTCAACCGTGGACCCATGGACACGCCGGCGTCCGGGCGAGGTGCGGCAGGATCGAAAGCGTGACCGAACACCCTGCCGCACCCGTCCCCGACCGGCTCTTCGACGACGAGCGCGAGCAGCGGTGGCGCGCCCGGTTCACCGCCACGCGGATGTCGCGGCCGGGCTGGGCCCGCGATGCCCCTGACCGGTCGGTGTACACGTCCAACAGCAGCGGTACCACCGAGGTCTACGTCTGGGACCGCGCGGCAGGCACGCACCGGCAGGTGACCGACCGCCGCAGCGGGACGCTCACGGCAACCCTCCCGCCGGACGGCGGGACGGTGTGGTGGTTCGCCGACACCGACGGCGACGAGTTCGGGCACTGGGTGACCGAGCCGTTCGCCGGGCTCACCGACGGGGCCACGGCCGCGGCCGCCGTCGCGGGCGTCGAGGACGGCTACCCGGCAGGCCTGGAGATCGGCCGCCGGGTGGTGGCCGTCGGTACTTCCACCGACGACGGCACGAAGATCTGGCTGCACCGCGGCGACGGCCCGCCGGAGGTGATCTACACGCATGCCGAGGACGCCGGCGTCGGAGCGCTCTCCGAGGACGAGACCCTGCTCGCGATCAGCCACTCCGAGCACGGCGACTCCCGGCACCCCTCCGTGCGCGTGCTCAGGGTGTCGGACGGCGCCGCGGTGGCCGAGAAGTCCGACGGCGAGGGGAAGGGCCTGACCCCGCTCGCGTTCGCCCCGATCGCCGGCGACGGGCGGCTGCTCCTGCTGCACGAACGTCACGGCCGCGAGGAGCTGCTGATCTGGGACGTCCCCGCCGACACGGAGCGGGAGCTGCCGCTCGACCTGCCCGGCGAGATCGTGGCCGACTTCTACCCCGACGGCCGCAGCCTGCTCGTCTGGCACACCCACGCCGCCCGTACCCGCCTGCACCGCTACGACCTCGACACGGGCGAGCTGACGGAGCTGCCCGTGGCGCCGGGATGCATCGGATCGGCCGAGGTCCGCCCGGACGGCACGGTCGAGTACACGTGCTCGTCGGCCGCGGAGCCGCCTGCGGTGCGCGCCCTGCGCCCGGACGGCACCGACCACGTGCTCATCGCACCGCCCGGGCAGCGCGCGCCCGGATCGGTGCCGGTCGAGGACCTCTGGGTGGACGGGCCCGGTGGCCGGGTGCACGCGCTCGTCGCCCGCCCGTCCGGCGTGGAAGGCCCGGCGCCTGCCGTGTTCAGCCTGCACGGAGGCCCGCACGCGGCCGACGAGGATCGCTTCAGCGCGGCCCGCGCCGCCTGGGTGGACGCCGGGTTCGTCGTCGTGGAGGTGAACTACCGAGGCTCGACCGGGTACGGCTCGGCGTGGCGCGACGCCATCGAGGGCAGGCCGGGGCTCACCGAGCTGGAGGACGTGGCCGCTGTGTTCGACCGGTGCGTCGAGTCCGGTCTCGTCGACCAGAAGCGTTGCGTGGTGGAGGGCTGGTCATGGGGCGGCTACCTGGCGCTGCTGGCCGCCGGCACGCAGCCCGACCGCTGGGCCGCGTCGCTCGCGGGAGTGCCGGTGGCCGACTACCTCACGGCCTACGCCGACGAGATGGAGCAGCTCCGCGCGTTCGACCGGGCCTTGTTCGGCGGGTCACCGCAGGAACGCCCGGAGGCCTACCGGGTGGCCTCGCCGCTGACCTACGTGGCCGAGGTGCGCGCCCCGGTGCTGGTGCTGGCCGGGGAGAACGACCCGCGGTGCCCGATCCGGCAGGTCGACAACTACCTGGACGCACTCGCTGAGCGGAGCGGCATCGAGCCGCTCGTGGGCACGTCCCAGGGCGACGTCCACTACCAGGTCAGCCGCTTCGACGCGGGCCACGGCTCGCTCGTCGTGGACGAGACCATGCGCCACATCGCCACCGAGATCGCCTTCGCGCTGCGGGCGGTGGCCTGACGCAGCCCTGCGCGGATACGGATGCGGGGAGCATCCGTATCCGCAGATGGGTCAGACGGTCGCGTTCAGCTGCACATCCACGTTGCCGCGGGTGGCCTTGGAGTACGGACACAGCTGGTGGGCGGCCTCGACGAGGTCGTTCGCCGTGGCCTGGTCGAGGCCAGGCAGGTGGGCGGTGAGGGCGACGCTGATCGCCATGCTGGTGTCGTCGCGGCCGATCCCGACGGCGGCGTCGACGCTTGCGCCGTCGGGGATACGCACGCCCTTGTTCTTGCCGGCGAGGCGCAGGGCGCCGTGGAAGCAGGCGGAGTAGCCCGCCGCGAAGAGCTGCTCGGGGTTGGTGGCGCCTCCTGGCCCACCCATCTCCTTCGGGAACTTCACGTCCTGGTCGATGACGCCGTCCGAGGAGCGAACGTGACCGTCACGGCCTCCACCGGTGGATGTCGCCTCAGCGGTGTAGATCGCCTCTGTCATGAACCCGCCTTTTCTCGAGGATATGTCGTGCACAACCTATCTCCGGGATCCAGCGCTGTCATGGTTCGTTAGCGGCCACGAAACATCTCCAAGGAACTCTTGGGACCCGACCCCCGAGGAGGTGGCGTACATGGCCCTGTGGCGGGTGCATGTCCAGCTGGAGGACCGGCCCGGCAGGCTCGGCGAGCTGGCCACGGCGGTCGGGGCGGCCGGTTGCAACATCATCTCCCTGCACGTGGTCGGCGAGCCTGCCGACGACGGTTCGATCACCGACGAACTGCTCGTCAAGGTGCCGGAGTCGGCCGATCCGGCCACGCTCGTCGAAGCGGTGGAGGGCGCCGAGATCCCCTGCACGCTCCTCGTACGCGCTGACGCCACCGAGCTCTCCGACCCCGCCACCACCGCGCTGGCCCTGGCCCGGATGGTCGCGGCGGATCCGGGCAGCGCACCGCGCGCGGTGGCCACGATGCTCAGAGCGCGACTGGTCGACCCGTCCGCCGAACACGACGACGGGCACACGCATGTCATCCGCGTGGGCGCTCAGCAGCTGCGGCTGGGCCGGGCCTGGCCGTTCACAGCCACCGAGCTCTCGCGGGCGGCCGCGTTGCTGGAGCTCGCCACCCAGCTCGCGATGCGCGCCCCGGCACGCGCGGTGTCCCCCGATCGGATCCTCCTACTGCGCGACGGATCGCAGGTGCGCATGCGACCCGCCTCCGACGGCGACGCCCCGCTCGTGGCAGCACTGCACGCGCGCTGCGCCCCGCACTCGCGGCGGTCCCGGTTCCTGAGTCCCACGCGCCAGCTCGCCCCCGGCGAGCTCGAGGCGCTCCTCGGCCTGGGGTCCGAGTACGGTCGGGCCGTGCTCGCGGTGACGGTCGACGGCGGTAGTGCCGTCGGGATCGCCAACCTCGACGGCGCCGGGGCGGGCACGGCGCGCGCGGCGGTGCTGGTGGAGGACGCCTGGCAGCGCCGGGGGTTGGGCACGGCCCTGTTGCGCAGAGTGGCGGAGACGGCGGCCGAGCAAGGGCTGACGGAGCTGACCGGAGTGGTCCGTGCCGACGATCTCGGCGTCACCCGACTGCTCCGTCGCGCGGGGCTGCGGCCGTGCGCGGAGATCGTGGACGACAAGGTGCACCTGCGGGCCGCGCTTCCCGCCCCGGTCGCCTGAAAGCGCCGAGCGGCCCTGGAACCGCTGGTCCCGGGGCCGCTCGGACAGGCTCGATCAGATCTCGATGCGCTCACCGGTGTCGCCGGCGAACATGTGCAGGGCGCCCTCACGGGGGGCGAGGTGCAACACCGCGCCCTTGTTCGGCGGCGTGCGCCCGTCAACCCGCGCGATGACCGCGCGGCGCTCGCCGCCCACCTCGGTGCTGCCGTAGACGTAGGCGTCGGCGCCGAGTTCCTCGACGACCTCCACCTCGGTGAGCAGGCCGGCACCGCTCTCGACGATGTCCATGTCCTCGGGCCGGACGCCGACCGTGACCGACCGGGTGGCGCCCACGGCGTCGGCTGCCTGCCGAGGCACGCGGACGTCGGCGCCGCCGAAGTGCAGCGTGTCGCCGTCGACCTCCACAGGGAGCAGGTTCATCGCGGGTGAGCCGATGAACCCGGCGACGAACACGTTGGCCGGCTTGTCGTACATCTCGCGCGGCGTGCCGACCTGCTGCAGGAGCCCGTCCTTGAGCACCGCGACGCGGTCGCCCATCGTCATCGCCTCGACCTGGTCGTGGGTGACGTAGACGGTGGTCGTGCCGAGACGGCGCTGCAACGACGCGATCTGCGTGCGGGTGGAGACGCGAAGCTTGGCGTCCAGGTTGGACAGCGGCTCGTCCATGCAGAACACCTGCGGCTGGCGCACGATCGCGCGGCCCATGGCGACGCGCTGACGCTGACCACCGGACAGCGCCTTGGGGCGCCGCTCGAGGTAGTCGACGAGGTCGAGGATCTTCGCGGCCTCCATGACCCGCTCCTGGATCGTGGCCTTGGACTGCCCGGCGATCTTGAGCGCGAAGCCCATGTTCTCGGCGACCGTCATGTGCGGGTAGAGCGCGTAGTTCTGGAAGACCATCGCGATGTCGCGGTCCTTGGGCGGCACCCGCGTGACGTCGCGACCCCCGATGTGGATGGAGCCCTTGTCGATGTCCTCCAGCCCGGCGAGCATCCGGAGGGCCGTGGACTTGCCGGAACCGGACGGCCCCACCAGGACGAGGAACTCCCCGTCGGCGACCTCCAGGTCGAGCGAGTCGACAGCGGGGACGGTGGAGCCGGGGTAGATCCGGCTCGCGCTGTCATAGGTCACAGCAGCCATGCTGTGCTCCTTCCACCGGCAGGAACGTGCCGGACGATCCGAGTGTGAGGGAGTAGCGATCGAAGAGTGCCATGCCGATCACGATCAGGACAGACCTACTACCCTGAGTGGCAAGTGGGCACGTAGCGTGAGGTTACGTTATCGTTACTGTCCGCTATTGCCCGTTTCCGTGCGGGACCGCTTCCATGGCGTGATTCCCGGGTGCGAGGCACGCGCCCGTCCTTCCCCGATGAAGCGGAGATGTGATGCCTGCTGTGCCATCAAGAGGGCGCGCGGCGAGCCTCGCGAGCGGGGTCCTCGCTCTGGGTCTCGTGCTCGCGGGTTGCAGCGGGAGCAACGTCGCGGGTGGCGGCCCCACCGGGCCTGCCCCGGAGTGCGGTGCCTACGCCCAGTACGGAGACCTCAACGGGAAGACGATCACGGTCTACACCTCGATCGTCGAGCCTGAGGACCAGCCGCACATCGACTCGTACAAGCCGTTCGAGCAGTGCACCGGGGCCAAGGTCGTGTACGAGGGCTCGAAGGAGTTCGAGGCCCAGCTCCCCGTCCGGGTGCAGGCGGGTAGCCCGCCGGATATCGCGTACGTGCCCCAGCCCGGCCTCCTGGCCACCCTCGTGCGGCAGACGGGCGCGGTGAAGCCGGCCCCCGCCGGCGTCGCCGCCAACGTCGACCAGTACTTCCCGGAGACCTTCAAGTCGGCGGGCAGCGTCGACGGCACTCTCTACGCCGCCCCGCTGGGCGCCAACGTGAAGTCGTTCGTCTGGTACTCGCCGAAGGCCTTCCAGGCCAAGGGCTACACCGTGCCGACGACCTGGGACGAGATGATCGCGCTCTCCGACCGGATCGTCGCCGAGGGCGGCAAGCCCTGGTGCGCCGGCATCGGCTCCGGCGAGGCCACCGGCTGGCCCCTCACCGACTGGCTCGAGGACGTGATGCTCCGGGAGAACGGCCCGGAGGTCTACGACCAGTGGGTCAGCCACGCCATCCCGTTCAACGCCCCGCAGGTGAACGCGGCGCTCGACCGCGTCGGTTCGGTGCTGAAGAACCCGGCGTACGTCAACGGCGGGCTCGGCGACGCCTCCTCGATCGCCACCACCACGTTCCAGGACGGCGGCCTGCCGATCCTCGACGAGACCTGCTACATGCACCGCCAGGCGAACTTCTACGCGGCGAACTGGCCCGAGGGCACCGAGATCACCGAGAACGGCGACGTCTACGCGTTCGAGCTTCCGCCGATCAACCCGGCCTCACCGCAGACCATCCTCGTCGGCGCCGAGTTCGTGGCGGCGTTCTCCGACCGGCCCGAGGTCCAGGCCTTCCAGGCCTACCTGTCCTCGCCGGAGTGGGCCAACGAGAAGGCCAAGGCGGGCTCGGCTCTCGGGCAGAGCGGCTGGGTGAGCGCCAACACCGGCTTCGACCCGGCCAACCTGTCGAGCCCCATCGACCGGCTCTCGGCCGAGATCCTGCAGGACGAGGGCAACACCTTCCGGTTCGACGGGTCGGACCTGATGCCGGCCGCGGTCGGCGCCGCCACGTTCTGGCGGGGCATGACCGACTGGATCACCGGCAAGAGCACGGCGGACTCGCTGACGTTCATCGAACAGTCCTGGCCCGCCGGCCAGTAGGAACCGCGCCACACGGCCCGGCGCCCCGAGCGGGTGCCGGGCCGTCCGTCCCGGGGCGTGCCCCTCGGTGTGCTCGGAGGTGAGCCGGCATGACCCTGCTGGACAAGCTTCTCCAACTTCTCGTGGCAGCAGCGGTCTTCGCCGCAGTGCTCGGCGCGGTGCTCCTGGTGGCAGGCCGCGCCAAGGGCCGCCGCACCGACGTGGTCGCCGGCATCGCATTCGCGACGCCCGCGTTGCTGCTGCTCCTCGTCGGGCTGCTCTACCCGGCGGGACGTACCGCGGTGCAGTCGCTCCTCGACGCCCGTAGCGCCGGGTTCATCGGCCTGGACAACTACGTGCGGATCTTCACCCAGCCCGACCTGCTCGTCGTCCTGCGCAACACGGTGCTCTGGGTCGTGGTCACCCCGATCCTCGCCACGGCGATCGGGCTGGTCTACGCGGTGCTGGTGGACCGGACGCGCTTCGAGTCGTTCGCCAAGGCGCTGATCTTCCTGCCGATGGCGATCTCGTTCGTCGGGGCGTCGATCATCTGGAAGTTCGTCTACGAGTACCGGCCCAACCAGCAGAACATCCAGCAGACCGGGCTGGTGAACCAGTTCCTCGTCTGGCTGGGCTTCGAGCCGGTCAACCTGATCCTGCAACAGCCCTGGAACAACCTGCTGCTGATCGTGGTGATGATCTGGATCCAGGCCGGGTTCGCGATGACCGTGCTCTCGGCCGCGATCAACGCCATCCCGAGCGACATCGTCGAGGCCGCGCGGCTCGACGGGGTGGGCGGCGTGCGCCTGTTCTGGTACATCACCCTGCCGAGCATCCGGCCGGCCGTGGTCGTGGTGGTCACCGCGATCAGCATCGCGGTGCTCAAGGTCTTCGACATCGTCCGCACGATGACCGGCGGTCAGTTCGGCACGAGCGTGGTGGCCAACGAGTTCTACGTGCAGAGCTTCCGGCTCTCCGACCTGGGCATGGGCTCCGCCCTGGCCATGTTGCTCTTCCTCCTGGTGGTGCCGATCGTGATCTACAACGTGCGGCAGATTCGGAAGGCGGACGCGCGATGACGCTGCTCGACACGCGCGACGACGCGACTCCCGGCATCGTCACGGCGGCGACGACGCGGCCCGCGACCGCCCGCCGCCGGCTGTCCTCACCGTGGGCGTCGCTCGCGGCGATCGTGATCGCCGTCCTGTGGACGATCCCGACGTTCGGCCTGTTCCTCTCCTCGTTCCGCCCCGAGCGGGATGTCCAGCGAACGGGCTGGTGGACGTTCTTCGCCAACCCGAGCATCACCTTCGACAACTACGCCGAGGTGCTCTTCGGCGGGAACCAGCCGCTCATCGGCTACGTCGTCAACTCGGTGCTGATCACGCTTCCCTCGGTGGCCATCCCGATCGTGCTGGCCACGCTCGCGGCCTACGGGTTCGCATGGACGAAGTTCCCGCTGCGCGACACGCTCTTCGTCGGGATCTTCGCGCTGCAGATCGTGCCGCTGCAGGTGGCGCTGCTGCCGCTGCTGGAGATCTTCGTGGGCAGCGGCCTCAACAACACATTCTGGACGGTGTGGATCGCGCACTCGACGTTCGCGCTGCCGTTGGCGATCTTCCTGCTGCACAACGCGATGCGCGAGATCCCGGAGGAGCTCGTGGAGGCCGCGCGCGTCGACGGCGCCGGGCACGTGCGCATCTTCACCACGATCATGCTGCCGCTGCTGAAGCCCGCGATCGCGGCGTTCGCCGTGTTCCAGTTCCTGTGGGTGTGGAACGACCTGCTGGTCGCGCTCGTGTTCGCGGGCGGCACGTCGGACGTCGCGCCGCTGACGGTGCGGGTGGCCGACCTCGCCGGCACGCGCGGCGCCGACTGGCACCTGCTCGCTGCAGGCGCCTTCGTCTCGATCGTGATCCCGCTGCTGGTCTTCCTCGGGCTGCAGCGCTACTTCGTGCGCGGCCTGCTCGCCGGCAGCGTCAAGGGCTGATCAGCGCACCGTCGCCGGATCCGGTGCTTGCACGGTGACGGGCACGCCGAACTCGATGTACTCGGACACGAGGTTCATCGCGGTGCTCGACCCTGCGATGTCCATGGTCATCCGCGTCTGCAGCTTGCGCACGCGGCCCGCGTCGTCGATGTAGACGTCACCCGCGATCGGTCCACCGCGCTGAAGCGCGGCCGCACCGTCGCCCGCCATGCCGGACGCCGCAGCCAGCGACGCCGGGTCGATGGTGAAGGTCAGGTGGCGCACCTGCTCTCCCCGCAACTCCTCGACGCCGACGAGCCGCACGTCGCTCGACACCTTCTGCAGGATGTCGAGCTGCTGGGCCGGGTCGTACTGCTGACCACCCGCGGCGGCGCCCTGCGCCTGCGTCCGCGTCCAGCCTTCCTGCCCCGGCAGGCGCGTGTAGAACGTGGCGCCGTCCATGATCACGTCGACCTGGCTGCGCTGCGCAGCGGTGCCGGTGGTGGTCACGGAGATGTCCCCGACCTTCCTGGCGAAGTCGTAGCTACCCGCCCCGCTGGCCGTGGTGTCCTGACCACCCGAGCTGACCTGCATCTGGAGCGCGAAACGGGTGGACCCGGACGCGAACGTGGCGGCGGCAGCGCTGGCGAGAAGCGCGGCGGGATCGCCTGCAGCGGCCGCCCCGTTCTGGGCCGCCGGGGAACCCACGGGCGCCTCCCCGGTCCCGCTGCAACCACCGAGGAGCGCGACCGCGACGACGGCCACGCAGGCGATTCCTGCACCACGGATCGGTCTTGGCATGGGTCCTCCTGGACGTGAGGGCAGCAGACAAGGGCCGGTCGGAGCGGCACCTTATGCCGATCCCGGCGCTGCGAAGGGGATCTCCGCGCGCACGTCCGGTTGGCCTTGCACCGAATGTGGTCCGAGAGCCCGGCGTGCCCGAACCCGGTCGAGATTTGTCGGTCCCCCGGTCCACTATGTCCACGTGACACCGAGCGACGAGGGCAGCGACGAGGGCAGCGACGAGGGCACTGCCGGCCTGGCCGCCTACCGCACCGTTCTCGCGCTGCCCGGGGTCGCGGCGCTCACGGCGGTCTCGTTCCTCGCGCGCATCGCTCCGTCGGCCGCCGCCATCACGCTCACCCTGCACGTGGTGCTCACCCTCGGGCACGGCTACGCAGCCGCGGGTCTCGTCGGGGCGGCTTCCACGATCGGGATGGCCGTCGGCGCACCGTTGCTCGGCAGGCTCGTCGACCGGCGAGGGCTGCGCACGATGCTGTCGCTCACGCTGTGCGCCGAGGCGGTGTTCTGGACCGTCGCCCCGTGGCTGTCCTATCCCGCGCTGCTGGTCGGGGCGTTCCTCGGCGGCCTGCTCGGGATGCCGGTGTACTCGGTGGTGCGGCAGTCGCTCGGCGCGATGGTGCCCGCACAGCACCGCAGGCCTGCCTTCGCGCTCGACTCGATGTCGGTCGAGATGTCCTACATCATCGGTCCCGCCGTCGGCACGCTCCTCGCGCTGCAGCTGGCCACCAGCACGGCCATGTGGATCGTCGGGGCCGGCTGGGTCGCCTCGGGCGTCGCGCTCTGGCTGCTCAACCCACCCACCCGGGCCCCGGAGACCGCTGGCGCCGCCCGGCCCGGCCCGGTACGCGAGTGGCTCGACCTGCGACTGCTCGGGGCGCTGCTGGCCACCACCGCGGCTGTCGTGCTGATCTTCGGCACCGAGATCTCGATGATCGCCGGGCTGCAGACCAGCGGACAGGCAGCGGCCATCGCGGTCGTCAACGCGGTGTGGTGCATCTCGTCGCTCACCGGAGGGTTCCTCTACGGCGCGGCCCGCCGCTCGCCGTCGCTGTTCGTGCTGGTCGCCGCCATGGGAGTGGCCACGCTGCTGGTGGCCGCCGCCGGCCCCTGGTGGTCCTACGCACTCCTGCTCGTGCCCGCGGGCCTGCTCTGCGCGCCGTCGCTCGCGGCCAGCTCGGAGGCCGTCAGCGGCCTCGCCCCCGAGCACGCCCGCGGTCTGGTCACCGGGCTGCACGGATCCGCCATCACCGTGGGGGCGGCGATCAGCACGCCGGTCGCCGGGTTGCTGATCGACGTCGGGTCGCCCGCTGTGGCCGTGATCACTGTGGGGCTCGCCGGCATCACGGTCGCCGGAGTCGCGGCACTCCTCGCCCGCAGGGGCGCTCGTCTGCGCAGGCAGAACGCCCCGCAGGTTGCCTCGATCGGGGTAGGACCCTCAGTGGGCTCTCAACCGATCTAAGGCACACTCGGTGCCGATGACCGCGCCGCCGGACAGCCTGCAGGCCCCAGCACCACCGCCGGGTCCGCCATCGGCTCCTTCCTCCTCCTCTGGCCGCAGAGACGCCCTGCGCTACGTGGCGGCGGTCGTCTTCACGCTCCTCGTGGCCGTGGTCGCCCTGCCCGACCTGCTGTTCGGGCTGGACCAGCGCAGCCCCTTCACGCAGCTCGTGTCGTTCCGTCCGTGGATCCTCATCGGGGTCGCGGGGCTGCTCGTGCTGCTGCTCGTGGTGATGGTGTTCGAGCGGCGTGTGCTGCCGTTCGTCGACGGCGTGGTCCTGGTGCTGCTCGTGGGCGTTGCGATGCTCGTGCCACGCCTGGTGGCCGATCCGGTACCCGCCGGCGGCACGCCGCTCACGGTCCTCGCCTTCAACACCTTCGAGGGAAGGGCCGACGTCCAGCAGGTCGCCGCGCTGATCGAACAGGAGCGGCCGGACGTGGTGGCGCTCAGCGAGGCGGGCGGGCGCTACGCCGACCGGCTCCGGCCGCTCGTCGAGCCCATGGGCTACCACCTGGAGAGCTCGATCGGGTCGCGCCGGCGCGATGTCGAAGGCGTCACCACTGCGGTGTCCGATCGGCTCGGCGACGTGCAGGCCCGGATCGGCACGGAGACCTCGGCGTTCCCGTACATCGAGCTCAGCGGGGCGGGCCTGGGCGGCATGCGTGTGGCGGCGTTCCACTCGGTGGCGCCGGTGCCCGGCAGCGTGCCGGACTGGCGCTCGGATCTCGGCCTGCTCCGGCAGTGGTGCGCCGGCCCGACCCCGGCGATCGTCGCGGGCGACTTCAACGCCACGCTCGACCACTCGGTGCTGCGCGACGCGATCGCCGGTTGCGGCGACGCCGGGGCACAGACCGGTGAGGGTCTCGTGCCGACGTGGGGCCCCACACCTCGGTTCCGCAACCTCCTCGGGCCGCAGATCGATCACGTGATCGCCAACAACGGCATCACCGCCGAGTCGTTCGAGGTGCACGACATCGCGGGCAGCGACCACCGCGCGATCATCACCCGGCTGCGGGTGCCCGGCTGAGCCGGGCCACCCGCAGGCCGTGCGTCAGAGCCGCGCGGCCACCGTCTCCGCGATCTCGTAGGTGTTGAGCGCGGCGCCCTTGCGCAGGTTGTCGCCACACACGAACAGCTCGAGGGTGTTGGGGAAGTCGAGCGCCTGCCTGATGCGCCCCACCCACGTGGGGTCGCCGCCCACGGCGTCGACGGGCGTGGGCCACTCCCCCGAAGCGGGGTCGTCGCGCAGGACGATCGTGGGCTGCTCGCTCAGCACCTTGCGCGCCCCGTCCACCGACACCTCACGCGCGAACGTGGCGTGCACGGCGAGGGAGTGCGTGGTGACCACAGGGACCCGCACGCAGGTGGCCGACACCTTGAGGCCGGGAATGCCGAGGATCTTGCGGGCCTCGTTGCGGACCTTGAGCTCCTCCGACGACCACCCGTCGTCCTTGAGCGACCCGGCCCACGGCACCACATTGAGGGCCAGCGGCGCCGGGAACGGCGAAGCGGTGGCGTCGAGACCGGCATCGGCCAGTGCCTCGGCGACGTCGCCGCCGCGCATCCCGACCTCGTGGCCGCTCACCGCGGAGAGCTCGGCGTAGAGCCGGTCGATCCCGGCCTGCCCCGCGCCCGACGCCGCCTGGTACGAGGCGACGACGATCGCCTCGAGCTCGAACTCACGGTGCAGCGCGCCCATCGCGGCCATCATCGACAGCGTGGTGCAGTTGGGGTTGGCGATGATCCCCTTGGGCCGCTCGGTGACCTTCTCGGCGTTCACCTCGGGCACCACGAGCGGCACGTCGGAATCCATGCGGAACGCGCCGGAGTTGTCGACGACCACCGCGCCGCGGGACGCGGCGATGGGTGCCCACTGGGCGCTCACCTCGTCGGGCACATCGAACAGCGCGATGTCGACGCCGTCGAAGACCTCCGGCGCGAGCGCCTGCACGGTGACGTCCTTGCCACGCACCGGCAGCACCCGGCCCGCCGACCGGGGCGAGGCCACCAGCCGGATGTCCGACCACGGAACGGACCCGCGGCTGTCGATGATGTCGATCATCGTGGTGCCGACCGCACCGGTGGCCCCGACGATCGCGACGACCGGCCCCCCGGTGGGCGAGCCCTCTCCCCGCTGCCTGTCGAACTCGCTCATCGCACGCCCTCGCTGCGCTCGGCCGACGCTTCGCGAAGGCACTGTGACACTGATTCACTCGCACGCTCGCTCATCGCACGCCTTCGCTGCGCTCCGCCGACGCTTCGCGAAGGCACCGTGACACTGATTCACTCGCAAGCTCGCTCATCGCCCACTCCCCGCGTGCACCACGGCCTGCTCCGCTCCCCCGAGCTCGAACGCGGCGTGCAGGGCACGCACCGCGGCGTCGAGCTGTTCCACGCGGCAGATCACGGAGATCCGGATCTCCGACGTGTTCATCGTCTCGATGTTGATACCGGCGTTGGACAGGGCCTCACAGAACGTGGCCGTGACACCGGGGTGGTTGCGCATCCCCGCTCCGACCAGCGAGACCTTGCCGACCTCGGAGTCGTGCAGCACCTCGATGAAGCCGATCTCGTCCTGGGCTGCGGTGAGCGCGGCCATGGCGCGCGGCCCGTCGGTGCGCGGCAAAGTGAACGTGATGTCGGTGCGCCGGGCGCCGGAGTGGCTGATGTTCTGCAGCACCATGTCGATGTTGATGTCGGCGTCGGCCACGACGCGGAAGATGCGCGCGGCCATGCCGGGGGTGTCCGGCACCCCGGTCACCGTGATCTTGGCCTCAGACCGGTCGTGCGACACCCCGGTGATGATCGCCTTCTCCACGGGAATCTCCTCGATCGAGCCGCTGACGAGCGAGCCCGGCTTGTCGTTGTACGAACTGCGCACCCGCAGCGGGACGTTGTAGCGACGTGCGTATTCCACGGAGCGCAGGTGGAGGACCTTCGCGCCGCAGGCCGCCATCTCGAGCATCTCCTCGTAGGTGATGCTGTCGAGGCGCTGGGCGTCCGGCACGATGCGCGGGTCGGCGCTGTAGATGCCGTCGACGTCGGTGTAGATCTCGCAGACGTCCGCCTCGAGGGCGGCGGCGAGGGCCACAGCCGTGGTGTCGGAACCACCGCGACCGAGCGTGGTGACGTCCTTGGAGTCCTGGCTCACGCCCTGGAAACCGGCGACCAGCACGATCGAGCCCTCGTCGAGCGCATCCCGCAGACGCTGCGGGGTGACCTGGACGATGCGCGCGTCGCCGTGCTTGGAGGTGGTGATCATGCCGGCCTGGGACCCGGTGAACGAACGGGCCTGCGCGCCCAGCGAGTGGATCGCCATCGCGACGAGGGCGTTGGAGATGCGCTCGCCCGCGGTGAGCAACATGTCCATCTCGCGCGGCGGCGGGGCCGGCGACACCTGCTCGGCGAGGTCGAGCAGCTCGTCGGTGGTGTCGCCCATGGCGGACACCACCACGACGACGTCGTGACCCTCTTTGTGGGTGCGGACGATCCGTTCGGCGACCTTCTTGATCCGATCCGCATCCTGGACTGACGATCCGCCGTACTTCTGCACGACGAGGGCCACCGCCGACCTCCTGTCCTGATGCCGTGTACAGCGGCACCGTGGGCTACCGTCCTCACCGAGAGTCGCGCAAGCGCTACCGGCCGAGGTTCTGGTCGGAATCCCACATTACCGGGCAGCATGCCCGCTACCGACTGGAATGGTCCACACCACAGCGGGCGCTAGCAGGTGCGGCCACTCGCATCAGCGACGGCCGCGTGCAGGTACGAACTCGACTACGCAGGGTGCTCGGTCGTCGAGACTCAGCGAGATCGAGTCTCAGGGGATGCGGCGCACGATGCGCACCACGACGCTGGTGATCGCGAACCACACCAGGGCGGCCGTGCCGTAGTTGAGCACGATGCGGAGTTTGTGGTCGGGCGGCAGGAACAGGTTCGACAGGCCCAGGTTGAACGTGTCGGCCAACTGGTTGATCGTCGTGGCGATCGTGTTGGCCGGGTTGGCGTCCAGCAGCGTGAGCACGATGTGCAGCACCAGGACCAGCACGATCAGCATGCCGACGATCCGAAGGACACTGGCCAGGCCGTCGATGCCCCGCCGTGCCGTGGTTCCCACTGTCACAACGACCTCCCCATGGCACTCGCTCCTGTACTCCGTTGTACCCGCACGAAGCACTCCCCGACACGAACACGGTCATAGTGACACGCTCCGCATCCTCCTCCTACCAGCCGGTATCACCCAATGGGATGACGCGGGGGACACAGGGCGCTTGCGGAACTCCCCCCGGCTGGGGCTAACCTCGAAGGCGTGGCGCTCCTGCTCCTTCGTCGCCGCGGCGGGGTCTGACCGACCGGCCCCTCGTCGCGGGGATCAGACGTGCGCGCCGGTCACGTCATCAAGCTTGATCGGCCCACCACAGGAGTACGCCCGCATGACCACCTCGCCCGACGCCTTCAGCTCGTCGACGTCCAGCAGGCTGCGTAAGCCGTCCCGCCCCGCTCCCGACGAACAACCCGTCTGGAATCCGCAACGCGGCTCGCATATGCCGATCCACCGCTACCGCCCGTTCCACGAGCTGGTGGAACCGGTGTCGCTGCCCGACCGCACCTGGCCCGAGAAACGGATCACCACGGCCCCCCTGTGGTGTGCGGTCGACCTGCGTGACGGCAACCAGGCCCTGATCGACCCTATGAGCCCGGCCCGCAAGCACCGCATGTTCGAACTGCTCGTACGCATGGGCTACAAGGAGATCGAGGTCGGGTTCCCGGCCGCGAGCCAGACCGACTTCGACTTCGTCCGGGAGATCATCGAGCAGGACCTGATCCCCGACGACGTCACGATCCAGGTGCTCACCCAGGCCCGTCCGGAGCTGATCGAGCGCACGTACGAGGCCTGCGAGGGCGCTCCCCGCGCGATCGTCCACCTCTACAACTCCACCTCGATCCTGCAGCGGCGGGTGGTGTTCCGCTCCGACCGTGCGGGCATCTCCAAGATCGCGACCGACGGCGCGGAGGACGTGCTGCGGTTCGCCGAGAAGTACCCCGCCACCGACTGGCGCTTCGAGTACTCCCCCGAGTCCTACACCGGCACCGAGCTCGAGTACGCCGTGGACGTCTGCAACGCGGTCTCGGCGGTCTGGCAACCCACCCCCGAGTCGCCGATGATCGTCAACCTGCCGGCGACGGTCGAGATGGCCACCCCGAACGTCTACGCCGACTCGATCGAGTGGATGAACCGGCACCTGGCCCGCCGGGACGGCGTGGTGCTCAGCCTGCACCCGCACAACGACCGCGGCACGGCCGTGGCCGCCGCCGAGCTGGGCTACCAGGCAGGGGCCGACCGCATCGAGGGCTGCCTCTTCGGCAACGGCGAGCGCACCGGCAACGTCGACCTCGTGACACTGGGAATGAACCTGTTCACCCAAGGGATCGACCCGCAGATCGACTTCTCCGACATCGACGAGATCCGCCGCACCGTCGAGTACTGCAACCAGCTGGACGTGCCCGAGCGGCACCCGTGGGGCGGCGACCTCGTCTACACGGCCTTCTCCGGCAGCCACCAGGACGCGATCAACAAGGGCTTCCAGTCCATGCACGCCGACGCAGCGGAGGCCGGCGTCGAGGTGGACCAGTTCCGCTGGGAGGTGCCCTACCTGCCGGTCGACCCCAAGGACATCGGCCGCACCTACGAGGCCGTGATCCGGGTGAACTCGCAGTCCGGCAAGGGTGGCGTCGCCTACATCATGAAGGCCGAGCACCAGATGGATCTGCCGCGGCGGCTCCAGATGGAGTTCTCCCGCGTGATCCAGGAGGTCACCGACTCCGAGGGCGGCGAGGTCTCCCCCAAGGAGATGCGCGATGTCTTCGACACCGAGTACCTCGGCCGCGTCACACCGCTAAAGCTGATCCGCCATCGGCTCACCAGCGACGGCGAGGGCACCGACGAGATCGTCGCCACCGTGCGCGTCGAGAGCGACCTGCACGAGATCACCGGCAGCGGCAACGGGCCGATCGCGGCATTCGTCGATGCGCTCGCAGGCATCGGTTTCGACGTGCGGGTGCTCGACTACCACGAGCACGCCATGTCCGCGGGTGACGACGCACGGGCCGCCGCCTACGTCGAGTGCGCCGTGGAGGACACCGTGTTCTGGGGTGTCGGCGTGGACAGCTCGATCGTGAACGCCTCGCTCAAGGCCGTGGTCTCGGCGGTCAACCGCGCGATGCGCTGACCGCTCGCGCGGGTACGGGTGCTCGGGCACCCGTACCCGCGCGTGTCAGGCCCGGTTTCGGCCCTCGGTGAAGAACCCCGCCACAGCCGCCTCGTCAGGGAGGTCGCTCGCCCAGCGCAGCGCACCGAACGGGGCGTTCCAGAACTCCCCCTCACGCGGCGTCCACGGGCCCACGTAGGCGTACGGCAGGGGATTCCCCTCGTCGCCGGGAGAGATCCCGTAGTTGACCTCGTCGACGGAGATGCCGAGGTCGAAATGCTCCGGCCAGAGCACCGGGCTCGACTCGGGCTCGAACGCCCGCAGCCCGGCGTCGCCCCGGGCGAACCAGCCCAGGATCAGCGCTGCCGACGAGGGGTCCACGGCCAGCGGCTCGTCCAGGTCGACGCCCGAGGTGTCGCTGTAGATCCCCTCGGGTGGTCCGGCCTCCACACCGGCTGCTTTCCCCAGCTCGCGCAGCGTCCCGTGCAGCGGCCATCTGCCGTCCGGGCCGACGAGGTCGGTGCCCTGCACCCGCAGCGGTGCCGCCACCCCGGCGAACCCACCGGAGCACACCGACAGCCGGATCGTGCCGTGCGCGCGGTACTGCGGGCCGGCGATCACACTCTCCGCCACGCCGTGCAGAGCACGCCGCGTCGCCACCAATTGCTGCTCGTCCATGGAAAGGACTGTCCCCCATCCCCGCGGATGCACGCTGCTCGGAGCCGAAGTGCTACCTGGGCGGCCGTATCCGAGCGATACGGCTCCGAGGTGCGGCTCGTAAATCAGGTAGCGTCCTTGTGTGCAGCTGCCGGTGAACCCCACCGCCGCCTATCTCGTCGTCTTGCTGTGGACTTCTCTACCGTTCACCCCTGCCGAGCCGGTGCTGGTCGCCGGCGGGTCGTGGTCGGCCGAAGGTGCGCTGTGGCTGCCGCTGGTGATCGTGGCTTCTGCGATCGGTTCCCTCCTCAGCGACCTCGTCAAGTACGCCATCGGCTGGTACGCCGGTCCCGCGCTGCTCGCGCGGCTCCGGCGACGGCGTGCAGGAGCACGCGCGGCCGACTGGGTGGAGTCCCGGGTGCGCACGGCCGGCGCGGCGGTGATCGTGCCGTCGTACTTCGTGCCGGTCGGAGTCGTGGTCTCCACACTGCTCTGCGGCGCTCTACGCCTGCCGTGGCGCGCGGTCGCGCGGGCGTCGGTGCTCGGCGCGCTGCTGTGGTCGGCGGTGTACGTCCTGATCGGCTACGTCGGCGGGAAGGCGACGGGTGACCCACTGCTCGGCGTCATAGTCGGCGTGCCGGCAGCGTTCATCCTCGGTGCGCTGCTCGCCCGCCGGGCCCGGGCGCGGGAATCTGCCGAGGTCACACAGCCCAGCAAGGCAGCACCGCTCAGCGACCCAGGATCTCCGTAACCGAGCCGGGCAGGTCCGGCACCGCACCCGGGGCGAGGACGTCGTCGACCGCCTCGACGTCGACGCGGTGCGTCTGGAGTCGTCCACTGCGGATGTCCTCCGCGTAGTGGCAGGCGACCCGGTGCCCTGCGGGCGCTCCATCGATCACGCGCAGCAAGGGCCGCTCGTCGTCGCACCTCGTCGGCTGACGCCACGGGCAACGCGTGTGGAAGCGACATCCGCTGGGGGGCGCAGCGGGCGACGGCAGGTCCCCGGTGAGCAGGATTCGCTCCCGGCGGTCCTCCAACTCGGGGTCCGGCACCGGCACTGCCGAGAGCAGGGCCCGCGTGTAGGGGTGCTGCGGATCGTCGTAAAGAGCCTGGGAGGGCGCCTCCTCGACGAGCCCACCGAGGTACATCACGCCCACCCGGTCGCTCACGTGCCGCACAACCGCCAGGTCGTGCGCGATCACCAGGTAGGTGAGGCCCAATTCGGCCTGCAGCCTGCCGAGCAGGTTCAGGACCTGCGCCTGCACCGAGACGTCGAGCGCCGACACCGGTTCGTCGGCCACGATCAGATCGGGCTCGACGCAGAGCGCGCGGGCGATCCCGATGCGCTGGCGCTGGCCGCCGGAGAACTCGTGCGGGTAGCGGCGCAGCGCGCCTGCCGGCAGCCCGACCGAGTCGACGAGCTCGCGCAGGCGCGCTCCGTCGGCCGCGCGGCCGCGGGAGAGGCCGTGGGCCTTCATTCCCTCGGTGAGCAGCGACTCCACGGACTGGCGGGGGTCCAGGCTGGACATCGGATCCTGGAACACCATCTGGAAGCGGCGGCGCATCCGGCGCAGCTGCTCACCCCGCAGGTGCGCCACGTCGACGCCGTCGAACGTCACCTGCCCCGCGGTCAGATCCACGAGCCGCAGGATCGCCCGCCCGAGGGTGGACTTGCCGCAGCCCGACTCGCCCACCAGCCCGTAGGTCTCGCCACGTCCGATCTGGAGCGAGACACCGTCCACCGCGTACACGTGCCCGACGGTGCGGTCGAGCACGGCGCCGCGCTTGATCGGGAAGTGGACCGCGAGATCGCGGACGTCGAGCAGGGGTTCGCTCGTCTCCATGGCGGTCACTCCGCGCTTGCCGGAACGGGGTTGTGGCACCGCAGCAGCCGGCCACCGCTCGTCTCGACCGGAGGGCTGACCTCGGTGCATTGTTCGATCTCGCGCGGGCATCGCGGCGCGAACGCGCAGGCGTGGCCCCACGGCAGGTTGTCGACCACGGAACCGCGGATCGCCTCCAGCTCCTCCCCCGGCGGCGCGTCCAGCCGGGGGATCGAGCGCAGCAGTCCATGCGTGTAGGGGTGGCGCGGCGTGCCGAAGAGCCGGTGCCGCTGCGCGCGCTCGACGATCCGTCCGCTGTAGAGCACGTTCACGGTCTCGCACAGCCCGGCGACGACACCGAGGTCGTGCGTGATCATGATCAGGGCCGCGCCCGTCTCCTGCACGAGCTCGGACAGCAGCCCGAGGATCTGCGCCTGGATCGTGACGTCGAGGGCGGTGGTCGGTTCGTCGGCGATGAGCAGCCGCGGCTGGCAGGCGAGGGCGATCGCGATGAGGGCGCGCTGGCGCATGCCGCCGGAGAGCTGGTGGGGGTAGGAGTCGAGCCTGCGCCGGGGGTCGGGGATGCCCACCCGCTCCAGCAGCTCGGCCGCAGCCTTGCGGGCCTTGTCGCCCGCCATGCCCCGGTGGCGGCGCAGCACCTCGGTGACCTGCAGGCCGATCGGGATCACGGGATTGAGCGACGAGAGCGGATCCTGGAACACCATCGACAGGTCACGGCCGCGGCGCTCCCGCATCTGCGACTCGGACAGCGTCAGCAGATCCGTGCCGTCCATCCGCACCGATCCGGTGACCCGCACCCCGCGAGTGGGCAACAGCCGCATGATCGCCAGCGACGTCACCGACTTGCCACAACCGGACTCCCCGACGAGGCCGACCACCTGGCCTGGGACGACGTCGAAGCTCACCCCGTCGACGGCGATCGTGTCGGGCTCACGGCGGCGGGTGAAGGCGACCTGAAGGTCACGCACCTCCAGCAACGCACTCATCGCACTCCCTCGCTGCGCTCGGTCGGCCCATCGGGAGACGTCAGAGTGCGAAGGCGCTGTGACACTGATTCGCTCGCAAGCTCGCTCATCGCACTCCCTCGCTGCGCTCGGTCGACGCTTCGCGAAGGCGCTGTGACACTGATTCGCTCGCAAGCTCGCTCATCGGCGCCCCTTCGGATCGAGGGCCTCGCGCAGCGACTCGCCCAGGAGCGTGAAGCCCAGCGCCACCACGATGATCGCGGCCGCCGGGAAGAAGGCGAGCGCGGGTCGCACGTCGAGGTAGGTCTGCGCCTGCGCGAGCATGAGCCCCCATTCGGCACGACCGGGGTCGGCGTCGCCCAGGCCCAGGAAGGACAGCGCTGCCGCGTCCAGGATCGACGTGGCGAGCGTGAGCGTGGCCTGCACGATCACGGGCCCGATCGCGTTGGGGAGCATGTGGCGCAGCACCACCGCGCTCCGCTTCACGCCCAGCGCCGTGGCCGCGACGACGTGGTCACTCTCCCGCTGCGCGAGCATCGAGCCGCGGAGCAACCGCGCGAAGATCGGCACACCGACGATCGCCACCGCGATGATGACCGTGGTCTGCGACGGGCTCGCGGCCAGCGCGGCCACGGAGATCGCGAGCAGCAGGCTCGGGATGGCCAGCAGGACGTCGGTGATGCGCATGAGCAGGGTGTCGACCCAGCCGCCGAACGCGCCGGCGAGGGCGCCGATCACGATGCCGGCCGCGAGCCCGATCAGCGTGGCGAGCACACCCACCAGCAGTGTCTGTTGCGCGGCCAGGATCAGCCGGGAGAAGAAGTCGCGCCCGAGCTGGTCGCTGCCCAGCGGGAAGCCGTCCTGTGGTCCGGGGATCGAGCCCGGCCGCAGGTTCTCCTGCAGCTGCGGGAACGCCTCGGCAGGCCCGTGCGGGGCGATCAGCGGCGCCAACGCGGCGACCACCACGAACAGGCCGACGATCACCGCGCCCGCGATCGCCACCGGGTCGCGGCGCAGCCGCCGGAACGCCTCCGAGCTGAGGCTTCGTCCGGCGGAGAGGTCGTCGATCCGCGCCTTCCGGCGCTCCGCCCACGTGGTGGTCATGCCGGAAACCCGATCGTTGCCAGAACGCTGGTCATGAGAGCCGGACCCGCGGGTCGATGATCGCGTAGGAGAGATCGACGAGCAGATTCACCAGCACGTACACGAGCGCCCCCAGCAGCAGCAACGCCTGCAGCCGCGGGTAGTCCCGGAGCGTGATGGCGTCGGCGAGCAGTGTGCCGATCCCACCCCACACGAACACCTTCTCGGTGAGTACCGCCCCGGCAAGCAACAGGCCGACCTGGAGGCCGATGGTCGTGGACACCGGCAGCAGTGCGTTGCGCAGGACGTGGCGGCTGCGCACGGTGCCGGGGGCGAGGCCCTTGGAGTTGGCGGTGCGCACGAAGTCCGAACCGAAGACGTCGAGCACCGACGCCCGCGTGATCCGCACGATCACGGCGAGCGGAATCGTGGCCAGCGCAACCGCGGGCAGCACGAGATGGCCGAGCGCGTCGAAGCTCGCATCCCACTCCCGGGTGAGCAGCCCGTCGAGCACCGCGAAGCCGGTGACGTTCGTGGCGTCGAGGCCCACCGTCTGGCGGCCCGACGGTGGGAACCAGCCCAGCTGCACCGCGAACACGGCCTTGAGCAGGTAGCCCAGGAAGAACACCGGCACCGCGACGCCCACGAGCGTGCCGATCACGGTGGTGACGTCGAGCGGCCGTCCCCGGTGCTGGGCCGCGAGGTAGCCCAGCGGGATGCCGAGCGACACCGCGATCAGCAGCGCCGCGACCGACAGCTCGATGGTGGCCGGCATCGCGCGCCCGATCTCGGCCATCACCGGCTCGCCGGTGATCGACGATGTGCCGAAGTCACCGGTCAGCACGCGGGCGAGGAACCGGCCGTACTGCACGATGATCGGCTGGTCCAGGCCGAGGACGCGGTTGAGCTCGGCGACCCGTTCGGGTGTTGCACGGTCGCCGAGGAAAGCCGATGCCGGACCGCCGGGAAGGCTACGTAGCCACGCGAACACGAGCAGTGACAGCAGGAGCAGCGTCGGGATCACCTGTAACAGGCGCCTCGACACGAATCGCAGCATGTCCCCTCTCCTGGTGTAACGCTCGTATATGCCGCCGCGGGTGGCTACCGACGGCGGCGCATGGGAACCCGGGTGGCGCCGACATCGTCGGCGGCGCCACCCGGGGTCGGCGGGGTCAGCCCTTGCTGACCGTGTAGAACCGCTCGTCCGTCAACGGCGACGGGATCAGACCCGTGACGTTCTCCCGTACGACGATGGCGGGCGGCGAGCTGCTGAGCGGGACGGCCGGCAGGTACTTCGTCATCAGGTCTCGGTTGACCTGCTCGTACGCCGCGGCGTGCCCCGCCGGATCGAAGGTGGTGTCGGCGGTCGCGATCTCCTGGAAGAGCGCCGGGTCGGTGAAGCCGAACTCGGGCTTGTTGCGGCCGAAGAACGTGCCGATGAAGTTGCCCGCGTCGTTGTAGTCGCCGGTCCACCCGAGCAGGTGCAGGTCGTGCACCCCGTTGACGCTGACGGAGTCGAGGTAACCGCCGTTCCACGGCTGCGGCACCGCGTTCACCGTGATCCCCGCCTGGCGCAGGTTCTCCTGGATCGCCGTGAAGATGTTGGTGGGGTTCGGCATGTACGGCCGGGTGACCTCGGTCGGGTAGTAGAAGTTGACCGTCAGGTTCGACTGACCGGCCTCCGCGAGCAGCGCCTTGGCACGCTCGGGGTCGTACGGGATCGGCTGGATGTCACTCGCGTAGCCGGCCACCGTCTCCGGCAGGAACTGGCTGGCCACCACAGCGCCCTCGGGGAGCTGGTTGCGCACCAGTGACTCCCGGTCGATCGCGTAGGCCAGAGCCTGGCGCACCCGGATGTCCTGCAGCGCCGGGTTCTTCGCCTGGTTGATCCCCAGGTAGAGGATGTTGAACACCGGGCGGACGAGCACGTTGTAGCCGCTGCCCTTCAGCGACTCCCAGTCGGCGGGCGACGGGTAGTCGTAGCCGTCGATCGTGCCGGCCTGCAGCTCCTGCTTGCGCGCGTTCTCGTCCGGGATCACGCGGAAGATCAACCGGTCGACCTTGGCGGGCTCACCCCAGTAGTCGGGGTTCTTCACGAGCGTGATCACGTTGGCCGTGCGGTCGTAGCTCTCGAACTTGAACGGACCGGTGCCGGTGGGGTGCTCGGTGGCGTAGGGGCCGTAGGTGAAGGCCTCGCCGCTCTGCTCGATCTGGTCGGCGTTGTACTGCTGCATCGCGGTCGGGCTCGAGATCGACAGCGACGTGAGACCGAACGCCGCGGGGAAGGCACCCTTCGCGCGGTTCAGCTTGATCACGGCCGTGTACTGGTCGGGCGCGGAGCACGAGTTGTAGACGGGTGTGGCGGTGGCGCTCGCCTGGTTGTTGGTGAAGCCCTCGAACGTGTCGCTGTAGTAGACCGCCTGCGCCTGTGCGGCAGCGTTCGGCAGGTTCACCCAGCGGTTGAAGTTGAAGCAGACGGCCTCGGCGTTGAAGTCGGTGCCGTCGTGGAACTTGACGCCCTGGCGGAGCTTGAAGGTCCACTCGGTGAAGTCGGCGTTCGGCGTCCACTCGAGGGCCAGCGCTGGTGCGAGCTCGGAGCTACCCAGCTTGTAGGTGATCAGCGTGTCGAACATCTGCCGCACCGGCCGGAAGGTCTCGCCGTCCTGGGCGAACATCGGGTCGAAGTTGTCGGGCGCCCCCGGCACTCCGAACACCAGGGTGCCGCCGGTGGCGCCGGACCCGCCCTCGGCAGCTCCGTTTTCCCGCTCGGACTGAGCACAGGCGGCGAGAGTGACGGCGAGCGCTCCGGCCGCGAACACGGCCGCGAGACGTCGGGCAGCTGACCTCATGCGGGCATCACCTCTTCGGGTTGGACCCGCGAACAGTAAAGAGCGGGGATGCCGAACGTAATGGGCCGCGATACCGATCGGTAGATGTTCGAGTCACGGTTGGGCTACGGCTGGCGCGCGGCCGGACACCGTCTGCAGTGGGGCGCGCTCCCGGAGTACCTGGCGAGAGCCGCCCCGCAGCGTTGAAGAACCGCGGACGAGCGGCGCGTTCGTCCGAACCTATGAGCCAGTCAGACCGGGCAGGACCGTACGGCTAACGGGTGATCGCCAGGAGCAGGCCGATCGTGGCGAGGCCCACGCCGATGCCGACACCCAGGACGGGGTTGGCAATCGCCGCCCAGGTTGCGAGCCCTCCGAGGATGAGCACTACCAGCACTTTGAGGGGGATCTTCGAGCTGTCGTCCGCCGGCATTTTGCGATTCGGTACCGTCACTACGCCTTCTTCTGCATGGGGTGGGCACGGGCGGCTCCCTGTTGGCGCAGGGGGCCGTTCACATGAACGGCGCGCCGTCCCGGCTTACGGGGGCGTACGGGCTCACTCGTCGTCGGACGCCACGATGGACCTCTGTCCGCCGACGAGTGAGCCCGAGACGCAGTTACGTTGCCCGGCACAGTCAGGCCAGGTCGAACTCCCCGTTCTTCACCCCGGCAACGAACGCCGCCCACTCCTCGGCGGTGAAGACGAGCGAGGCCCGGCGCTCGGGGTCCTTGCTGTCGCGAACCACGACAGGACCGCCGGGCGTCCGCCCGACCTCGACGCAGCCGCCGCCATTGCAGTAGCTGCTGATCTGGTACTCGATCACTGGTGCTGGGGCCTTCCTGGGGGAGCGGTGGGTTGTACCGACAACGAGGGTCGAGCCCTCGCCGGTACGGCGTACGCCGGTCATCTTGCCCTCCGCTCTCCAGAGTTGATCTTGGGGCTCACCCAGTCGAGAATTTTGGAAACGCAGCAGGTCAGCAGCCCCGCGACCGCATCGACGACCGGTTCGCGCCCAGAGGGCCGAGAGCCGACGGCGGAGCCGTGGGGACAGGCGGATTTAAACACTGGCTGGGTTCAGCCTGCTATCCGGCATACCCGACCGTGCAAGCCCCAGAGAGCGAAGCACATGCCGTCACCGCTGGATCGTGCAGCGCGAGTCACAGGTATCGAGCGATGGTCTCCCGCGACTCATGCGGGGAGAGGGCGTGCTGGAGGACATCCGCGAAGACCTCCTTGTATCGGTCCACCTCGGACTGCGCGTCAAGGTACGTCTCCCCCGCGTGCCCCTCGACGTAGACCACATCAGACCCCAGCTCGTCGGGGATCTTGAGCAGTACGAAGTGTCCGTAGTGCGCACGGAGCAAACCCAACTCGAACGGCAGCACTCGCACCGACACGGTCGGCAGCTCGCTCATCTCGATGATGTACTCGAGCTGCGCCTTCCAGACTGCCCTTCCCCCGACTTTCCGCCGGAGAACCGCCTCGTCCAGGACGGCGACGAGCTCGAGCGGGGGCGGGCTGGTCCGGCGCAAGGCGTCCTGCCGCGTGACGCGCAGCTCCACGAGGCGGTCGATCTCCTGTGGAGAGTGGTGGGGCAGAAGCGTCGAGAGGACGGTGCGGGCGTAGTCCGCTGTCTGCAGAAGCCCGAACACCAGCGTGACGTCGAACGAGTGGATCACTGCGGCGTCGTTCTCCAACGCCGCATACCTGCCCGGGTTGTCCAGCACGAACCGCTCGGGGTGCACCCCTTCGGTCAGGGGCTCCCACCACCCCGGCTGCCTGCCGTCGCGCACGAGGCGGAGCAGCATGTCCTGCTCGGTGTCAGAGGTGACGCGGTAGATCCGTATCAACTCGCGGATATCGGGCATCTTCGGGATGCCCTTCCCCGTCTCCAGACGGGAGATCTTGGACGTGGAGCAGGTCATCAGGTCCGCAACCTCGTCGAGTGTCAACCCGGCCTTGCCCCGGAGACGCCGAAGTTCGGCTCCTAGTCGGCGACGGGAGCCGATGGGGCTCTGCGGTGCGGCCATGCCTCTCCTGATCGCGCGTCCACCACTGCTACGTGCGGGTGATCAATGCGCCAACACGCTCTCTGCAATTGCATGACGCACTGTCTTGAGGCAATCTAAGCATCCGTAGGTCGGATGTGGTACCCACCACACCCGTCTGCGGCATCCCCGGAGAGGAGGCCGCCGTGAACACCTTCCGACGCCTGCCTCTCCAGTCCTGTGCTCGACGCGAAGTCCGCTCCGCTACCCGGAGCGCCGCGTCCCGTCCCGGTGCGAATCCCGGGACCACTGCTGTCCGGCAGCCGGCCGGAACGAGTTGCACACCGAGAAGGGACTCGATGGGAATGTCGAACACAAAGATCAGCAGCAGCGCCCGCGGGGTGGCCGTCCACCTGGGCAGGTGGTCGCCATGATCGCTGTGATCGTGGGCGGGGTCGCCCTCATCGTGGTGATTGCGATCGTCGTGGGGATCGTCGACGTCGCGCAGGCCCCGTCATGGCGAGAGGTCGCGGCGGAACGGCGGCGGAACTGGGAGGCCCGCCAACCGGAGTACCACGGTGTCGACGACTACGACCCCCAGTGGGATGACGACTGACGCGGTGCGATCCCGGGGGGTGATCGCGCCACGGCGGTGCCGGGCAGTGCACCGGCGCCGCCGTAGGACCCCCGACTCAGAGGGTGCGACGGCCGGACAGAGCGCGGCCCAGCGTCAGCTCGTCGGCGAACTCCAGGTCGCCACCCATGGGAAGGCCGGACGCCAATCGGGTGACCGACAGGCCCGGGAAGTCGCGGAGCAGCCGCACCAGGTAGGTGGCCGTGGCCTCGCCCTCGGTGTTCGGATCGGTCGCGATGATCACCTCGGCGATCTCGCCCTCGTCCTGGGCCGGGCCGGTGCCACCCAGTCGGGCGAGCAGTTCCCGGATCCGCAGGCCGTCCGGACCGACGCCGGCCAGCGGGTCGAGCGCCCCTCCGAGCACGTGGTAGCGCCCCTTGAACTCGCGGGTGCGCTCCACGGCGAGCACGTCCTTCGGTTCCTCGACGACGCAGACGATCGTGGGGTCACGGCGCGCATCGGAGCAGTACCGGCATCGTTCCCGCTCGGAGACGTTGCCGCAGACCTCGCAGAAGCGGACGCCCTCCTTGACCTTCTGGAGCACGTCCTGCAGCCGCGACACGTCGACGGGGTCGGCTGCGAGCAGGTGGAACGCGATCCGTTGGGCGCTCTTCGGTCCCACACCCGGCAGCCGGCCCAGTTCGTCGATCAGGTCCTGGACCGGTCCCTCGAACACCGGCTAGCCGAGACCGGGAAGGCCGAAGCCGCCGGCGTCGCCCAAACCACCGGCCAGCGGTCCCATCTTCTCGGCCTGCAGCTCCTGCGCCTTGTGCGCAGCGTCCTGCAGCGCGCCGACGACGAGGTCCTGCAGAGTCTCGACGTCGTCGGGGTCGACGATCTTCGGGTCGATCCGCACAGAGCGCACCTCGCCGGCGGCCGTGCTGGTGACCTGCACCAGCCCGTTGCCTGCCTGGCCGACGACCTCAGCCTCCGCCAGCTCGGCCTGAGCGGCCATCAGCTGCTCCTGCATCTTCTGTGCCTGCTGCAGGATCATCTGCATATCGGGCTGACCGGGTTGCACAGCGATCTCCTCGCACGTCGTGCCCGGCGCGTCCAGCGCGTCCGGCTCAGGCCAAAAGGCTAACGCCTCCACGACCGGGGGACGCTCCCAGGCGGGGGCGCATCGGCCGTCCGTGTCACGCTGACCACGTGCGGATCGCTCGCCTGCTGCTCTTCGGAGCCGTGCTGTCAGGGCTGACCGCCGTGGGGAGCGGGTGCGCGACCCCGCCGCGGTTGCCCGCCGCTGCCATCGCGGCGCCGCCCCTGACGCCGGCGCCGGCGGCTGCCGACCCGCCCGTGGTGGTGCTCGACCCCGGCCACAACGGCCGCAACTCCCGCAACCCCGCGGAGATCAACCGGCAGGTGCCCGACGGGCGCGGGGGCACGAAGCCCTGCAACACCACCGGAACTCAGACGAACGCCGGATACCCCGAACACGCCTTCACCTTCGACGTCGCCTCACGCGTCGAGCAGCAGCTCACCGCCGCCGGGGTCCAGGTCGTCATGACCCGCACGGACGACGACGGTGTCGGGCCGTGCGTCGACGAGCGCGGGCGTGCCGGGGAGAGCGCGGACGCCGACGCCGTCGTCTCCATCCACGCCGACGGCGCGGCCTCCCGCGACACCGGCTTCCACGTGGCGTTCTCCGACCCCCCGCTCAACGCGGCTCAGGCGGGCCCGGCACGCGAGCTGTCCGTCAGCCTCCGCGACGCGATGCGGGCCGCCGGGTTCACGGATTCGAACTACATCGGCCGCGACGGGCTCTCCCCGCGCTCCGACCTGGCCGGGCTGAGCCTGGCCACCCGCCCGACCGCGCTCGTGGAGTGCGCCAACATGCGCAACCCCGACGAGGCGGCAGTGGTGTCCAGCGAGGAGGGGCGCGCCCGCTACGCGACGGCTCTGGCGCAGGGCGTACTGGCCTTCCTGAACCTGCCCCGCTGAGCCGTCGGGTCTCACGCCGTGGCGGGTGAAGGTTCCATCCGACTGTTGATGCGCGCCGCCACTTCCACCAGCGCCGCACCCACCACCGCCACGACCACGGCCAGCACCATCGTCGAGGTGTCCCCGGGGTCGAGCTGCCAGAACGCCTGCCCGAACAGCACGGGCAGGAACAGCGCGTAGCAGAACGCCGCCAGCGAGGCGGCGACCAGCACGATCTTCCACCACTCGAACGGTCGTGCGACGACGACGAGCACCCAGGTGGCGATGAGGTACAGCGTCACGACCGCGGCGGTGCTCTGCTGGACGGCCGTAGCCGTGGCGTCGGACCGGGCAATCAGGTAGGTCACCACCGTGGCCACCCCGGCGATCACTCCCGACGGGGCCGCGAGCCGCAGCACGCGGCGCACGAACCCGGGGCGGGCGCGTTCGGTGTTCGGTGCGAGCGCGAGGAAGAACGCCGGGATGCCGATCGTGAGCGAACCGATCAGCGTCAGGTGGCGCGGCAGGAACGGGAACGGCACCGCGGCCAACCCGATGAGGATCGCCAGCAGCACTGAGTAGACGGTCTTGGCGAGGAACAGGTTCGCGACGCGTTCGATGTTGCCGATCACGCGCCTGCCCTCGGCCACGACGTGCGGGAGCGTCGCGAACGAGTTGTCCAGCAGCACGATCTGCGCGACGGCCCGCGTGGCCGGACTCCCCGAGCCCATGGCGACCCCGATGTCGGCGTCCTTGAGCGCGAGCACGTCGTTGACACCATCGCCCGTCATCGCGACGGTGTGCCCGCGGGACTGGAGTGCGCCCACCATATTGCGCTTCTGTCCCGGGGTGACCCGGCCGAAGACGGTGCCGTGCTCGAGCGCGCCGGCGAGCTCGGACCGGTCCTCGGGGAGCCGGCGCGCGTCGACGGGGGCCTCGGCTTGCGGCAGGTGCAGCGAGGCCGCCACCGCACCGACCGACACCGCGTTGTCCCCGGAGATGACCTTGACCTCGACCCGCTGCGCCGCGAAGTAGGCCAGCGTGTCGGCCGCCTCGGGCCGTACCCGCTGCTCGAGGACGACGAGCGCGACGGGCTCGACCGTGCCTGGCGCCGTCACCGCGTCGACCGCGCCGTCGGAGCGGCCGAGCAGGAGCACGCGCAGGCCGGAGGCCCCCACGCGCTCGGCCTCCGCGCGCTCGGAGCTGCCCTCCGGCAGGAGCACGTCCGGCGCGCCGAGCACCCAGTTGCCGTTTCCGTTGAAGCTCGCGCCGCTCCACTTGCGCGCGGACGAGAACGGTGCCGTCGCCGACACCGTCCAGCCCGGCGACTCGTACGCCTCCGCCACCGCGGCCAGGCTCGCGTTGGGCCGGGGGTCGGCGGCGGCCAGTGCACCGAGCGGTCCGCTCAGCGAGAGCCCGTCCCGCCTGCCGAACGGCTCCACCCTGGCCAGCCGCATGCCGTTCTCGGTGAGCGTGCCCGTCTTGTCAGCACACACCACGTCGACGCGGGCGAGGCCCTCGATCGCCGGAAGCTCCTGAACGAGGCACTGGCGCCGGCCGAGACGGATCACCCCGACCGCGAACGCGATGCTCGTGAGCAGCACCAGCCCCTCGGGCACCATGGGCACCAGCGCGGCGACCATCCCGCGCACCGCGTCGTCGACGTCGGTGCCTTCGGTGTGCAGCTGGCTCCAGATGATCAGCGCCGCCGCGGGCACCATCAGATAGGTGACGATCTTCAGGATCCGGCTGATGCCCGAACGCAGCTCGGACTCGACGAGCGTGAACCGGCTGGCCTCCTCGGCCAGCTTCGCCGCATAGGCCTCGCGGCCCACCTTGGTGGCCTGCTGCGCGCCGGTGCCGACGGTCACGAAGCTCCCGGAGAGCACCTGGTCGCCCACCTGCTTGTGCACGGGGTCGGACTCCCCGGTGAGCAGCGACTCGTCCAGCTCGAGCCCTTCCGCGGCGAGCACCACGCCGTCGACGACGACCTGGTCACCGGGCCCGAGTTCGATGACGTCATCGAGCACGACCCCGTTGGGAGACAGCTCGACCGACGTCCCGTCGCGCCGCACCCGGGGGCGGGCCTCACCGATGACGGCCAGCCGCTCCAGCGTCTGCTTGGCCCGCAGCTCCTGCACGATCCCGATCAGGGTGTTGATGATGATCACGAAGCCGAACAGGCCGTCCTGGATCGGGCCGATCACCAGGATGATCACGAACAGCACACCGACGATCGCGTTGAACCGCGTGAACACGTTGGCCCGCACGATCTCCGCGACGCTGCGGCTCGCCCGGGCCGGCACGTCGTTGGTGCGACCCGTCGCGAACCGCTCCGCCACCTCGTCGGCTGTCAGCCCGACGAGAACGTCCGTCCGAACCTGTCCGGGGCTCACGGAACCGACCCTACGTTCGGTGCAGGCGCCACCCACCCATCGCCCCGCACTACCACCCGACCGGCGTGGACAGGGGGGACGAACTGGCTGCTGACCACCGTGGCCTGGCTATTCGCGCCGGTCAGCGGTGGTCGATCGCCCTGGCGCCCAGCTGAGCACTCAGCAACTCGATCGCCGCTTCCTCGGGGTCGCGGCGCTCGACGGGAGCCTCCGTGGGCTCGGCGGCCGCCTCGGCGATCATCGACTCCTCGTCGTCGGGCGGAGGCTCCTCCTCCGGCGGCTCGGGCGGAAGTGGCACGCCGTCGTCGGGAGCGGTGGAGCGACGGACCGGAGGCGGGCGAATGGGGCGGCGCTGCGGTGCCGGTGTGGAGGAGGCGGCTGAAGCTGAGCCGCCGGATGAGGCCGGCGCTGCCGCGGGCCCGTCGCCGTGCTCGCAGCGCACCCGCCAGCGAACGCCCAGCACTGCGTGCAGCGCCTCGGCGATCACCTCGGTGTTGCTCTGCTCCGAGAGCAACCGAGCCAGCGGCGCGGTGCCGATGCTGAGCACGAGGGTGTCGTTCTCCACCGCCCGGACGGTGGCGCTGACCAGCAGCGCGGCCGTGCGCTTCTTGCGCTCCTTGGCGACCGCGAGCACCTCGGGCCACGCCCGCCGCACAGCAGCGGCGTCGAGTGGGGCGGCAGCCGCGGGTGCGGCCGGGCGCATGGGGGCGCCACCGTCGAAGCGGGACGCCGAGTCGTCCGGAACGGCTGCGGCTCCCGATCCAGCGCCGTCGGACGCCGTGCGGCCGGGGTTGTCGTAAGAGGCGCCGCCGGTGCCCGGTCGGCGACCGGCTCCATCCGTGCTGCGGCGCGCGGCGGCGGACTCGTCGCCACCCGGTCGCTGAACGGCACCGCCACGGGAATCGACGCCGGGCCGCCCTCCCGCGGCCTCGCGTCGTGGATCGGCGGCTGCGCGCTCGCCGCCCTGTGGATCGCTGCGGACGCGCTCGGCCGCCGCGCCGCCCCGCGGATCTGGGCCCGGGCGTGCTCCGCCCTGGGGTTCGACGGGGCCAGGAGGCTCAGCGGACGGCCCGCCTCGCGGATCGGTGGCGCGCTGGGCCGGCGCAGTGGTGGCGGACGGGCGGGCGACCCGGCCGTCGTCCCCTCCCCGCGGCGGGGCTCCGGCGGGCTGCTCCGACCGTACGCTCGGGCGCTGGAACCGCCGGCGGCCCTCAACGGGCTCCTGCGGCTCGGCACCCGTCTCGTCCGCAGGAAGCGGAGCCGACGCGATCGCATTGCGCCGTTCGAGCCGCTCCAGACGTTCCAGCAGCCCCGGCTCGGCGACAGTGGCCGCGGGGAGCAGCATCCGTGCGCACAGCAGCTCCAGAAGCAGCCGAGGCGCCGTGGCGCCCCGCATCTCGGTGAGCCCCGTGTGCACGATCTCGCCGTACCGCGTGAGCGTGGCCTGCCCGATCTTGCCGGCCTGCTCGATCATCCGCGCCAGCTCGTCGTCGGCGGCCTCCACCAGCCCGCGCTCGGCCGCCTCCGGAACCGCCTGCAGCAGCGTGAGGTCACGCAGCCGCTGCAGCAGGTCGGCGGCGAACCGGCGAGGGTCGTGCCCGGCCTCGACCAGCCGGTCGACCGCCTCGAACACGGCCGCCCGATCGCTCGCGGCCAGTGCGTCGACGACGTCGTCGATCAGGGCGACGTCGGTGACCCCCAGGAGCGCCACCGCCCGCTCGTAGGTGACGCCCTCCGGTCCGGCTCCGGCGAGCAGCTGGTCGAGGACCGACAGCGAGTCGCGTGCCGAGCCACCCCCCGCCCGGATGACCAGGGGGAAGACGGCGGGGGCGACGACCGCGCCCTCGTCGGCACAGATCCGCTCCATCAGCTTGCGCAACGTGCCGGGCGGGATGAGCCGGAACGGGTAGTGGTGGGTGCGCGAGCGGATGGTGGGCAGCACCTTGTCGGGCTCCGTGGTGGCGAACACGAAGACCAGGTGCTCCGGCGGCTCCTCCACGATCTTGAGCAGGGCGTTGAAACCCTGCGTGGTGATCATGTGCGCCTCGTCGACGATGAACACCCGGTAGCGGGACTCCGCAGGGGCGAAGAAGGCGCGATCGCGCAGCTCGCGGGTGTCGTCCACACCGCCGTGGGACGCGGCGTCGAGCTCGGTGACGTCGATGTTGCCCGGACCGCCCGGCGCCAGTGAGATGCACGACGGGCAGACACCGCACGGATCGGGCGTGGGCCCGAGCTCGCAGTTGAGCGACCGCGCCAGGATGCGCGCCGACGACGTCTTACCGCAGCCACGGGGCCCCGAGAACAGGTAGGCGTGGTTGATACGGCCCGCGGCCAGCGCCGTGCTCAAGGGATCGGTGACGTGTTCCTGCCCGACCACCTCGGAGAACTTCGCCGGGCGGTACTTGCGGTACAGAGCCAGCGCCACAGCCGCGAGGCTACCGACCGGCACCGACAGGGGGCCGCGGGGGAAGCCACATGCGGACATGAGGGGACCCCGCGCACCCGACAGAGCCCGTTGACCCTTGCTGCCTTCCGGCCCTGGGGGAGTTCACAGGATGGACGCCGCGCGGGGTCCGTGGACGAGTGTAGTGCCGACGTCGGCGGCGCGAGCGACCCGGCTATGCTTCGACACGGAGGATTCGCCTAGTGGCCTATGGCGCACGCTTGGAAAGCGTGTTGGGTTCACGCCCTCGCGGGTTCGAATCCCGCATCCTCCGCTCTCTGAGCAGCACGAACGCCCGGTCACCGCACCTGCGGGGCCGGGCGTTCGTCTTCGGTTCCCGGCTCAGTCGATTCCAACGCTTGCGCGCGAGACTCACCGGAACGCCGCAAACCCCGTCTGCGCCAGGTGACGCAAGGCGCGGTCCCCTGTCCGGCCGAGTCGTCGGCTGCGGCAGCCGGTGCATGGAAACGTTCCGCGAGGAGGAGAACACGTGACAGCCGCACGAGTACTGGTGGTCGGGCTCGATCCCGCCAAGATCGAGGGCTGGGACCCGAAGCCGGTCCAGGCGGCGATAGCACGCGGACGAGCCCGTTTCGACGATCACGATTTCGAAGCCGACTGGTGCCTGGTGGCGCTCGACGAGAACCCCGAAGGGGCGATCGTCGAGGCGCTGACCCGCGGAGACTACGGCTGTGTGGTGGTCGGGGGCGGCATCCGCAGTCACGAGCCGCTGCTCGAGTTCTTCGAGAAGGTGATCAACCTGGTCCGGCAGCATGCACCCGCCGCAGCCATCGCCTTCAACAGCAGCCCCGAGGACTGCGCCGACGCAGCTCTGCGGTGGTTGCGCTAACCCAAGGCAGCCCTACGCCCGCACTTCCGGCGGAACGTCATGCGGACGGTCGGACAGCCCACGGTCAGTCGCATCTGCGAGCGTGCAGTGGCGCGGCCGGTAGTTGCACCGTGACGCGAAGCCCCCCGGCGGCCCGGGGGGTGAGGGTGAGGGTTCCGTCGTGTGCCTGAGTGATGCTTTTGACGATTGCCAGTCCGAGGCCCACACCTGCGTGGTCGGTGTGTATGCGTTCGGTGCCGCGCTGGAACGGCTCGGCAAGCGTGGAGATCAACTCCTGTGTGAGCTTCTCGCCGGTGTTCTCGACGGTGAGCACCGCACTCTCATGGTGAACTCTGGTCGTGACCCACACGGTTCCTTGTCCAGGCAGATTGTGGACGACCGCGTTGTGCACGAGGTTCGTCGTCATCTGCAGGAGGAGCGCGTGTGAACCGATGGTGGGGGTCAGGTCACCGGACGTCTCGATGGTGAGGCTGCGCTTTTCTGCGAAGGGGAGGAGTGTTTCGGTGGCTTCTTCCGCGATGAGAGACAGGTCGACGCGTTCTCGGCTGAACGACCGCTGGTCGGCGCGGCTGAGCAGGAGCAATGCTTCAGTGAGGTCGATCGCTCGGGCGTTGACGACGTGGAGGCGATCGACGAGTTCACCGGCGTCGCGTTTCGGATCGTTGCGGGCCACGTCGAGAAGTGTCTGCGTGATCGCCAATGGGGTGCGCAGTTCGTGGGAGGCGTTGGCTGCGAATCTCTGTTGTTCGGCGACGTGCGCTTCGAGTCGTGCGAGCATGGTGTCGAAGGCGTCGGCGAGTTCGTGGAACTCATCTCTGCGGCCCGGCAGCCGGATTCGGTGGGAGAGCGATCCGTTCGCGGCCGTACGTGTGGCATCGGTGATACGCGTCAGAGGCGCGAGCATGCGACCGGCGAGGATCCACCCTCCCAGGAGACCGAACACGAGCAGGAACGCCATCACTGCGATTGCCGCTGGGGCGAAGGCCCGCAGGAGGTAGGTGCCCGGAGGTGCGATCACCACGTCCATCACGTCCCTCGCCACCTGCCGGTATCGCATGAGGAACACCGCCACAGCCGCGAGCAGCAAGGCGCCCGCGAGCATGAGGAATCCGGCGTAGCTGAGGGCGAGTTTGAGACGAACGCTCAAACCAGGGGCTCTATCCACGGTCTCCTCCCTCGTGCCCGGCCTCCGGTTGCGTGTCGATGCGGTAGCCGACGCCGGCCACGGTGGCGATGATCCCGGGTTCGCCGAGGCGTTTGCGCAGCGCCGAGACGGTGATGCGCACGGCGTTGGTGAAGGGATCGGTGTTCTCGTCCCACGCGCGTTCCAGGAGCTCTTCGGCGCTGACGACACCGCCTTCGGCGGCGACGAGGACTTCAAGCACGGCGAACTGTTTGCGGGTGAGCATGACGTAGCGGCCGTCGCGGTGGACCTCGCGGCGGAACGGATCCAGACGCAGGCCTGCGATCTCCCGCACGGGTGGTCTGTTGTGTGCGCGCCTGCGGTCGAGCGCCCTGAGCCGGAGCACGAGTTCGCGGAGTTCGAACGGTTTCGTGAGGTAGTCGTCGGCGCCGAGTTCGAACCCGGAGGCCTTGTCGTCGAGCCGGTCGGCAGCGGTGAGCATGAGGATGGGCATGCCGCTGCCGGAGGCGACGATGCGTCCGGCGACCTCGTCGCCGGAGGGCCCGGGGATGTCGCGGTCGAGGACGGCGATGTCATAGGCGTTGATACCCAGCAGTTCCAGAGCGGTGTCACCGTCACCGGCGATGTCGGCCGCGATCGCTTCCAGGCGTAGCCCGTCGCGGATGGCTTCTGCCAGATAGGGCTCGTCCTCGACGATCAACACACGCACAAGCCCTCGATGCTACGAGCCGAGGCATATCGTCGGCATACCGAAAACCGGATACGTGCTGGCAACACCCTGCTGTCTTGACTGCGGGCATGACCACCAGCGGACCGACACGAACAGCACGCCCGGTCTCTGGAGTCCGCAAGCACGAAATGCGACGACCTCCTGCCCGAGGACCGGGGCCGGAACCGGTGAAGCGGACGACGCGGGCGCCGGCCGATGCGTTCGGAGATCGCTATCCGACGCAGCCCATCGGGGTCGGCCGCTGCCAGGTAGGACGCACGAGTCGGCGCATGTCGTCGGAATACCGACAGCCGCCTCCGTCCTGGCGACACCACGCCACTTCGACCGGAGACGTGTCCCACCGCGAGCCGCCACGACGAGCAGCCCGCCTTCGACGCTCGACGATCCTCATCGTCATGACGGTGGTCATCGCCGCGGTCATCGGAGCCCTGATCGTCCAGTCGGCGTTCTCGTCCCCTCCGGCGGCACCCGATACCGCCGCGCGACCCGCTCCGGCAACGGCGGCCCCCCAGGCAGATCACGACAGGCGGCGTCACCCTTCACCACGCACCGACGGTCGTCACGGGGACCGTCAGGGTGCACTCGGCAAGGCCGACGGTGCCGTCCCCGGCGGCGTGACGGTCTTCGACGACGAGATCCCGGCCGTGGCCAACCTCGAGCCCGGTCTCCTCCATGCCCTGCGTGCAGCGGCGACGGATGCTGCGGGCGACGGGGTCGGGTTCACCGTCAACAGCGGCTGGCGCTCCGCGGAGTACCAGGACCAACTGCTTCGCGAGGCCGTCGCCGAGTACGGCTCGGAGGAGCAGGCCGAACGGTGGGTCGCGACAGCAGACACCTCTCTTCACACCTCCGGGAACGCGGTCGACATCGGGCCCACCGATGCCACGGCGTGGCTGTCGAGGCACGGCGTCGAGTACGGGCTCTGCCAGATCTACCGCAACGAACCCTGGCACTTCGAACTGCGCGCCGACGCCGTCGATGACGGTTGCCCGCCCATGTACGCCGACCCCACGCAAGATCCGAGGATGCAGAATTGACCAGCAGCCGCCATGCCATGACGACCCCTCAGCACGCCACTCAGGAAATCCTGGCTGCCAGCGCGCGGGGCCTGACCAAGACCTACGGCCGGGGCGACACCGAGGTGCATGCCCTGCGCGGCATCGACCTCGACCTGCCCCGAGGTCGGTTCACCGCGATCATGGGGCCGAGCGGGTCCGGCAAGTCCACGCTGATGCACTGCCTGGCCGGACTCGACCAGGCAAGCGGCGGCACCGTCACCGTGGCCGGCACCGACCTCGGATCACTCGACGACGACGCGCTCACGACCTTCCGCCGCCGGCACGTCGGCTTCGTGTTCCAGTCGTTCAACCTGCTGCCGATGCTCACAGCGGGCCAGAACATCGTGCTCCCGCTCGAGCTGGGCGGCCGCCGGATCGACGACGCGGCGAAGGAGCGCGCACGCACGCTCGCCGACATCCTCGGCGTGGCCGACCGGCTCGGCCACCGGCCCGCGGAGCTGTCCGGCGGCCAGCAGCAGCGGGTCGCGATCGCCCGTGCCCTGGTCACCCAGCCGGACCTGCTGTTCGCCGACGAGCCCACCGGAAACCTGGACAGCACCACGTCCGCGGAGGTTCTGGACCATCTACGCCGGTCGGTGCGCGAGCTGGGCCAGACCGTCGTGATGGTCACCCACGAGCGGGACGCGGCGAGCTACGCCGACGACGTGGTCACGATGCAGGACGGGCGGATCGCCTGATGCGCACCGTCTTCCGCGCGTCGTTGCGGACCCACGTGCGCAGGTACGTCGCTGCAGCGATCGCGGTGGTCGTCTCGGTCGCCTTCGTCGTCGTGATCGGCGTGCTCACGTCCGGGGCACGCGCCGGGCTCATGGAAAGCTTCGGGGCGGCGTTCCGCAATGCCGACTACGTGGTCGACGCCGACCCTGTGGACGCATCCCTGGACACGTCGACCTCGATCGAGGTCGTCGATCGCCTCGGCGACAACGCCAACGGACTCGGCCGGGTCTTCCTGCCGGCGCGCGCGGGCGACTGGCAGGGCGAGACGACCGTGGGGCCGATCGCCGCCACGAAGGAGTTGCGCTGGCAGAAGCTCACCTCGGGCCGCTTCCCGGAACGAACGGGCGAGGCAGTCGTGCATGTGTGGGACGCCCAGGCCCGGGAGATCGCGATCGGCGACCTGATCCGGATCGGCGAGGGCCCCACCACGACGGACATACGAGTGGTCGGACTGGTGGAGTCGCCCTCCACCATGACCCAGGCCTCGGTGTACGTCACCTGGCCGCAGTTCCTGCAGTGGCGTGACGCCCCCACCTTCCACGTGGGCAGGGTGGCGGTGCGCGGAGAGGTGGGTCAGCTCCCGGAAGGCGCCGCAGCGTATCCGGCGGAGGAGTACGTCACGGCAGGCCTGGCCAAGCTCAACAACGACACGGACACGTTCGCGTTGATGCTGCTGGTGTTCGCCGGCATCGCGCTCGTCGTCTCGGTCCTGGTCATCGCGAACACGTTCTCCATCCTGTTCGCGCAGCGACTCCGCGACTTCGCACTGCTGCGCTGCGTCGGCGCGACCCGGCGGCAGGTGCTGGGTTCGGTACGCCGGGAGGCGGCCGCGGTCGGGGTGCTCGCGTCGCTGACCGGGACACTGGCCGGCGGCGGTCTCGGCTACGGGCTGATCGCCCTGATCAACACCCTCGCGCCCCGCACCCCGATGGGCGCTCCCGACCTGCCCACGCCCTGGCTGGTGGGCGGGTTCGCCATCGGTCTGGTGGTCACCATGGTCGCGTCCTGGTTGCCGACCCGGCGCGTGGTCCGGGTGAGCCCGCTGGCGGCGCTGCGCCCCGAGGCCACGGTCGACGTGCACACGGCCACCGGCCGGGCGCGGCTGGCTCTCGCCGCGCTTCTCCTTGTCACCGGCCTCGCAGTGCTCGGGGTGGCGATGATCCGGGACAGCACGGCACTCATGCTGGCCGGCGGAGGATCGCTGTTCACCGGCGTCCTGCTCCTCGGGCCGGTGCTCGTCCCCCGCCTGGTCCGGATCACCGGCGCGCTGCTCGGTCCCGCCGGGCGGCTGGCCACCGAGAACGCTGTGCGTAACCCGCGCCGGACCGCCACCACCACCGCCGCTCTGCTGGTCGGCGTCACTCTGACGACCGCCGTGCTCACCGGGATCTCCACGACGCGTGCGGCGATGGACGAGCACCGCGACAGACAGCACCCCATCGATGCCGCGCTCACCTCGATCGACGAGCCGGTCACCCCCGCCCTGCTCGACCAGGTTCGTCGCACTCCCGGTGTGGAGCAGGCCGTCGCCGTGGACGGCGCCGTGGCCCAGGTCACCGGGATCGCCGATCCGATCCCGGTCCTCACCGCGCCGGACTCGGCGCAGGTGGCCCGCGACGGCGGGGCGTTCTCCCGGGTTGAGCCGGGGACGATCAGGCTCGACCTGGGAGCCTTCGAAGATCTGAGCATCCAGCGCGGTGATCGGGTGACGGTGCGCGTCGGCGATCGGCAAGCCCAGCTGCGGGTCATCGCCCTCACCGGCTGGGGCCGGGCCGGCATGGTCGCGCCCGAGACCCTGGCACAGCTCACCGATGCCCCCGAACCGCATGTCATCTGGGTCCGCGCCGTCCCCGGCGTCGACTCGCTCCAGCTCGTCGACGATCTGGACGGGCTGGCGGATGCGGCAGGCGCGGAGACCAACGACCAGCTGCAGGCCCGAGCGGCCGAGGACCGACAGCTGGACATCCTCACCTGGTCGGTGCTCGCCCTGATCGGCATCTCCGTGGCGATCGCCCTGATCGGGATCGCGAACACCCTGGGGCTGTCCGTACTCGAACGCGCCCGCGAACACGCGCTGCTGCGCGCGCTCGGTCTCACCCGCGGTCAGCTGCGGCGGATGCTGGCGGGCGAGGCGGTGCTGCTGTCGGTGGTGGCCACCCTGCTCGGCACCGTGATCGGGGTCGGGTTCGCCTGGGTCGGCTACGAGACGTTCGTGAAGCGCGCCCTCGCCCAGGCCACCATGCACATCCCCTGGCCGGCACTCGGCGTCGTCGTCCTCATCGCCGCCCTGGCCGGACTTCTCGCCTCTGTTCTCCCGGCACGCCGGGCCGCCCGGGTAGCTCCGGCCGCAGGGCTGTCCTTGGACTGACACCCTCGTCGATCGCCTGAGCCGGCGGCTGATGGAGGAAGCTGCTGGTCGTTCGGAAGATGGGTCGCCGGACCTCGAAATACCCCTCCCGAATACCGTTCGCCGAAATGCGCGAATCGAGCCTCTTGTGCCGTGAACCGCCGTCGCACAGTAGCCTGGAGGCATGGATGTCGAGTTCGTCGACGACGTACTGAGCAGTGTCGCCACCGCGGAGATCATGCCTCGATTCGGACGGCTTTCCGCTGCCGACGTCGTATCCAAGACGTCAGCTTTCGACATCGTATCGACGGCGGATCGGGCAGCGGAGAAGGCGATCACGGAGGTGATTCGTCACGAACACCCGCGAGCCACCGTGATCGGGGAGGAAGCCGCGGCCGACGACCCGGGCATCGTGGAAGGCCTCGACGACGCCGACCTCGCATTCGTGCTCGACCCCCTCGACGGGACGAAGAACTTCGTGGCCGGCCTCCCGTTGTTCGCCGTCATGGCCGCAGTCGTCGAGCGAGGCCGGATCGTCGCGGGCGTCATCCACGACCCGGTCACCCGCACCTCGGCGATCGCGACCAACGGTGGGGGCGCGTGGATCCGCCGTGACGGCTCCACCGGCGCACGGTTACGAGTCGCCGATCCGGCGCCCGTGAACGAGATGGAAGCAGTCGCGGGCGCGCAGTTCCTGCCGGAATCGATGAGGAGCGTGGTCACGGCGAACCTGTCCGCGCTGGGTGGTTACACGTGGTTCCGTTGCGCCGGGCACGAGTACCGGATGGCCGCGGCCGGGCATTGCCACCTCCTCTCCTACAACCGCCTGATGCCGTGGGACCACGCGGCAGGCTGGCTGTTGCACCGCGAGGCGGGCGGCTTCAGCGCCCATTTCGACGGCGCCCCCTTCCGCGTCGGCCGCATGTCAGGCGGCTTGCTGTGCGCACCGGACGAGGACTCCTGGCATGCGGCCCACCGCACCTTGTTCGCCGGGGTGAGCACGTCCTGATCGCCTTCGAACAGTTGCGATCAATCGACTCGTCGATCCTTACGTGCCCTTATGCGTTCACCTGGGCCGATCGTCAGGATAAGGCGCTTGAGCATTCCAGCTAGCAGGAATGCACGGACCCCGTAGGCATCAGGATGTTGGAACCTGCTGGCTGCGATGTATCGCACCGGACACTGGCGCGACGATGGCTTGCGTTGTACCAGCTGTCATGTAGTGCGTTCCGATACTCACATACCGCGCGAACTGGTCAGCCGAGCATCGAGCGTCGGCGTTCCACGCATCCATTCGCGATCGGGCGCCACCGGTGTGGAAAACGGAGAAACGGGTCATGGAAGAAGGCATCGACACCCCCGGCAACGCAGCCGACTCGGCGGGACGATCCGGGCGAAATGACATGAACTGCGTAGTGGCGTACTCACCGGACGGCGGTGGCCAGGCGGCACTCGCGGCGGCCCGCCTGTTCTCCTCCCCGGGCGTGGTGCTGACCGTCTGCACGATCATCCCCGAGATGGCGAGCAGCCCGCACACCGCAGTGGGGGGCGCCGAAGATGCCGAGTCCCTGTGGAGGTCCGCGGCGAAGGGGCTCGGCGAGGCCAAGGCATTCCTCGGAGACGACGTGAACGCGGTGTACATGACCCGCACAGCGCGCTCACCGGCCGAGGGGATCATTGCGCTGGTCGCTGAGGTCGACGCCGGCATGGTGGTACTCGGCGCCTCCCGGGATGAGCCATCCCACCGGTTCTCCGTAGGGAGCGTCACCGGCGACGTGTTGCGCGGCACGCAGGTGCCGACCGTGCTCGCCCCGATCGGCTACCACCCGGAGCACCGGGTGCGGCTTGCGCAGATCACCTACGGGTACGACGAGCCGAGGCCGTCGAATGCGGTGGCCGCCGCGGCGGCGCAGCTCGCTCTGCGCCACGAACGGACACAGCCGGTTCCGGTCAGCGCCCTCCACCGGGACCGGCTCGGGACGATGCAGTGGGGGGCGGGCGACGTGCTCCTCATCGGTTCCGCTGATCTGGGCTCGATCCGGCCGGCTCGCCAGAACAACATGGCCACCACCGTGGGCGATACGCCTGTCCCCACTGTCGTCGTACCGAGCCGTCGCGCGGCGATGGAGCAGAGGGTGTCGGCCTACCATTGCCCGACGTGCGAGGTAGAGGGCCGCGACCACGATCCCGACCCGGTCTGCTGGAGCTGCGGGGGACCCACTGTCGTCACCAGTAGGCCGCTGCTGAACACGCCCGGCCCATCGCCGGACAAATCAGCCGTGACGCCGCGAAACGAACATTGGTGAACGAATCCGCCGCAGGGGCCGCGCTCCGGCTGAGCAACGATGTGCCCGGCTTCTGCGGTTGAGATGACCACGGGACGCCGGACAGCTCGTCGCTCGCTCCGCCCGGCCTGAGCGCGTCCACGATCTCGCGTGGCTACCCGTGTCGATCACGCATCAGTCCATCCGGCGCTCGGCGCTGCACGTCCTTCGGTGGCGGTCGTTAGCCCGATCGGCGCAAAGAGCGCCCGCGTTGTGTCGATCACGCTTGGTTCCCGAACTGATCGGGAAGCCTCCCGAAACGGGTCGTCAAGAGCGGCCCCCGGGCCTTAGCTGGAGGAACCGTGACCGTCACGGGCATCATCACTGCGATCATCGTCGGCCTCATCATCGGCGCTCTGGGCCGACTGGTCGTGCCGGGTAAGCAGCCGATCCCGATCTGGCTGACGATCATCATCGGTATCGTCGCCGCCTTCATCGGCTCGTTCATCGCAGGCGCCCTGGGGTTCGCGACCGGAGCGGGCTTCCACATCGGAGAGCTGATCCTCCAGGTCGTCGTGGCCGCTCTCGGGGTCTTCCTCGTCTCGGGCATGTACGGCCGTAGGTCCGTCCATCGGTAACCCATGACAACGGCCGGCGCCGGGTCCACCCTTCGAGGTGGGCCCGGCGTCAGTCGTTTGATGGGGTTCTGCTCAGCCGATCCGGTCGGCATACACCACCACGTTGTCGAGGTAGTGCCCCGACCTGCGGTCGAACGCCCCTCCGCAGGTGATGAGCCGCAGTTGAGCGTTCGGGGTGTCGCCGTAGACCTCGGCGGTCGGGAAGGAGTTCTTCCCGTACCGCTCGGTCCGGCCGACCGTGAACTCCGCGGTGGTGCCGTCGGCTCGGTCCACGGCGATCCGGTCGCCGGGGCCGAGGTCGCGGAGCCGGAAGAACACCGCGGGTCCCTCCCGCGAGTCGACGTGACCGACGACCACGGCAGGACCCGCCTCGCCGGGCTCGGGCCCTGCGCGCCACCAGCCGGTCTCGTGGTTCGTCGGAGGCGGTGGCAGCACCCCGTGCGGGTCGAGGTCGAGCGCCAGGATCGCGGCGTCCACCCCGATCCGCGGGATGCGGACCCGGACGGGATCCGCGACCTGCTCGGGCTCGGCAGCCGCGGTCACGGTCATCGCCGGAGCGACGACCGGGGCCGCACTCTCGCGGGCGGTCCCGCAACCGGTGGCCAGGAATGCGGCTGTGGCCAGCGTGGCTACGGTCAGGGCACTGGGACGGATACCGGTGCGCATGGCAGGTCCGGTCAGTCCGTGCGGTCCACGCGGAACCCACGGCGGACCAGCGCGGCCCCTCCGGCGAGCGCGATCACACCGGCCGCGCCGAGCGGGACGGCGAGGTCGGCGCCCCCGGCCGTGCCGCCGGCGCCCGCGTCGACCCCGCCGGAGGGGGCCCCGCCGTCGTCATCGTCGTCGTCGGCCGGAGCGAGCAGCCCACCCGAACCGGTCTGCACCCCACCTGCCGGAGCCCGACCGTCGTCGTCACCACGACGATCGTCGTCATCGGCAGGGGTCAACAGCCCACCCGTACCGGTCTGCACACCACCCGCCGGAGCCCGACCATCATCGTCACCACGACCGTCGTCGTCATCGTCGTCATCCGCCGGGGCCAACAGCCCACCCGTGCCGGTCTGCACCCCACCAGCCGGAGCGCGGCCATCATCGTCACCACGACGATCGTCGTCATCGTCATTCGCCGGGGCCAACAGCCCACCCGTACCGGTCTGCACCCCACCAGCCGGAGCCCGGCCATCATCGTCACCACGACGATCGTCGTCATCGTCGTCATCCGCCGGGGCCAACAGCCCACCCGTACCGGTCTGCACCCCACCAGCCGGAGCCCGGCCATCGTCGTCACCACGACCGTCGTCACCGGGGCCGTCGTCGTCGTTCTGGGCGGACGCGACGGCAGCGGGGGCCGGCACGGCCTGCGGCGCGGCGACGGCGGGTGCGGCGCCGACCAGCGTGACCGTGCCCGCAGCGACAGCCGCGAGGAGGATTCGTCGAGCGATGATGTTCATGGCGATCGGCCTCTCGTCCGGGTTCCAGCGGGGAAATCCGCTGATCAGGACGCTATGGAGGCATCCGGACGCATCGGGTGAGACCGGGATGAACGTCCTCTCATCCAGATCTCGGGTTGCTCGCCCGCGGCCGACGAAGGGAGGAGCCGTCCCGTAACCCGGGCCGCTCACAACGCCGAGGTGCGCGTCGTTCACGATGCGAGAGACGCGCCGAAGACAGGAGCACGATGCCCACACCACCCACCTACGCCGACGTTGAGGCCGCCGCTGAGCGGATTCACGGCCACGCACACCGCACACCGGTGCTGACCTCCCGCCGGGTGGACGCGGAGATCGGCGCGTCGGTGTTCTTCAAGTGCGAGAACTTCCAGCGGATGGGCGCGTTCAAGTTCCGTGGGGCGTTCAACGCACTGTCCCGGTTCGACGACGAGCAGCGGCGCGCGGGCGTCATCACGTTCTCGTCCGGCAACCACGCGCAGGCGATCGCGCTGTCCGCCAACATCCTCGGGATACCGGCCACGATCGTCATGCCGCACGATGCCCCGGCCAGCAAGCTCGCAGCCACGCGCGGGTACGGCGCAAAGATCGTCGAGTACGACCGGTACAGCCAGGACCGCGAGGAGCTCGGCCGAGCACTGGCCACCGGGCAAGGCATGACGCTCATCCCGCCCTACGACCACGCCGACGTGATCGCCGGGCAGGGAACCGCCACGAAGGAGTTGATCGAGGAGGTGGGCGAGCTCGACGCGCTGTTCGTCTGCCTCGGTGGTGGCGGTCTGCTCTCGGGCGCGGCGCTGGCCACGCGGGCACTGTCGCCGGCATGCCGGATCTACGGCGTGGAGCCGGAGGCGGGGGACGACGGGTTGCGATCGTTTCGTACCGGATCGATCGTCCATATCGACACGCCCGTCACCATCGCCGACGGCGCCCAGACCCAGCATCTCGGTGAGCTGACCTTCGACATCATCCGGCGCGAGGTGGACGACATCTACACCGCGACGGACGACGAGCTGGTCGACGCCATGCGGGTGTTCGCCACGACCCTCAAGATCGTGGTGGAGCCGACCGGCTGCCTGGCCTTCGCCGCGGTGCGCAGGCTCGCCTCCGAGCTGTCCGGCCAGCGGGTAGGTGTGATCGTGAGCGGCGGCAACGTCGACCTCGACCGCTACGTGGCCCTACTGAGCCGATCCGATCAGGAGAGCGTGACGGGGAGCGCGTCCACACCGAACACGAAGGACAGCTTGCGGTAGGACAGGTCGGCCGGGTCGGTGGCGAGCCGGATCTCCGGGAATCGGCGGATGAGGGCCGGGTAGGCGGTGCGCAGCTCCATGCGGGCGAGCTCGGCGCCGATGCAGCGGTGGAGGCCGTAGCCGAAGGCGAGGTGCGGGCGGCTGGGGCGTCCGGGGTGGAAGTCTTCGAGGCCGTCGCCGTCGCGGTTGGCTCCGCTCAGCGAGCAGAGGACGATGTCGCCCTTCGCGATGGTCTGGCCGCCGATCGTCGTCTCCTCCTTGGCGAACCGCGGAAACGCGACCTGGACGACCGTGAGATACCGCAGCAGCTCCTCGACGAACGGATCGATCGCGGCGTCGTCGTCGTGCACGGCGCGGCGGCTCTCGGAGTGCTGCAGCAGGACGATGGTGCCCAGCGCGAGCATGCTCGCCGTGGTCTCGAGTCCTCCGGTGAGCAACCCGTCGGCGAGACCTGCGAGCTCGTGGTCGGAGATGTCGTCGCCGTGCTCCCGCACGAGCATGCCGAGCAGGCCGTCACCAGGCTCGACCCGTTGCTTCTCCACGATGCGGAGCAGGTACTCCATCGACTCCGAGATCGCGCCGAGGGAACCGGTGACCCCACCGAGGAGGTCGAAACGGGTGGTGCTGAGCCGCTGGAATTCGGCGCGGTCGGAGTAGGGGACGCCGAGGAGCTCGCAGATCGTCAGCGAGGGGATGGGGAGCGCGAAGGTCTGGAGCAGGTCGACGGCGCCGTTCGACTCGGCGAGCGAGGCCATCTCGTCGAGCTGGCCGGCGACGATGGCCTCGATTCGGGGGGCCAGCCGGCGTAGCCGGTGGCCGGTGAATTCGGGGGTGAGCATCCGGCGCAGGCGGGTGTGGGCAGGTGGGTCGGTGAATCCGAGCCCGCCGGGATTCTGGTCGGCTGTGATGCCCACGGTGCCGACGAGGTTGGTGAAGTCGTTGCTGAATGCGCTTCCCGCTCCCAGCACCGCTCGGGTCTCCTCGTAGCCGGTGACCACCCACGCGCGGAGCCCGAACGGCAGCCGGAGCCGGCTGACGGGTTCGTGCTCGCGCAGGTTGCCCAGCGCGGCGACGGGATCGAGCCCGGTGCGTTGCAGTGGCACCAACGCAGAGTCGGGCAGAAGCGACAGCAACGCGTCGGGCGCACCGGCCGCACGTCTGCGACCGAAGCGCCGACGGGCCAGGAGGCCGACGATGCGGCCGCGAACACCACCCATGATCCCGACTCTAGGCAGGTACCCGGACAAGCCGTCCTCCGCATGTGTCCGGAAACGCCTCGTTGGCCCTCATCAAACTCTCAGCAACGTGATGAGTACTACGGCCGGCTCGTGCGGTGATTCCTCCGCCATGAGGTGGCCGGAGACGATCGAGTGGCCACCGCGGAGACCGGCGAACTGATCCACGGTCGGCCGACAGGACGAGGAGCGGGGACGCGACGCGCCGCCCCGCGGCCGGGTCAGCCTCTTCGTCCGCACGGTCGATGCCGACCCCGGCGCGGTAGTCCTCAAGCATCGCCGTCACCGTAGCGGGATCGTGGATCGCACGACGAAACTTTCTGCGTATGCCGTGTCTCCGCATGGTCTTTGTGCGACATGGACACGTGACGAGGAACAAGCGCCTGCCGAACAGCGAGATGTGTCCATGTCGCGCAGGGTCAGGCGTTCGCCCCTCTCGCCGCCACATGCCAGCGGTCTACTTGTGCGCCCTTCGCCAGGACGATCAGTCCGTCCGCCAGGTTGACGGCCGCACACACGTGGTTGGGCGCCACCCGCACGACGTCGCCAGGGCGCAGCGACACACCGTCCTCCGGGAGAACGACGGTCGCGTGGTGCTCGGACAGGGCGACGACACGGGCGTCCGGGTGGTCGGGAAGTCTGCCGCCGCCGGTGGCCCAGGCGGGCTGGTCGGCACCGAGGATCTTGCTGCCCGCGTCGAGCACGACCCGTTGGCCGGAGCTGCTCACCACCGTGCTGATCGCGGTCAGGGCGATGTCGGCCCAGTCGCAGCTGCCCAGCTCCGCCTGTTGCGTGTCGTTGAAGACGTACACGCCGGGCCGGATCTCGGTGAGCGCCTCGGCGTCGGAGAGCGCAGCGGTCGGTGTCGAGCCGCCGCTCGACACCTCCACGTCCAGACCGGCTTTCCGCATCGACGCCCTCGCCTCGCTCAGCGCGCCGGCCTCGTCGCCTGCTGCCTGCCCGCGCCGTCCGGGGCCGTAGCCGTGGCCGGGAAAGGTGAAGATCCCCACCACCCGCAACCCCGCGCGTGCCGCGGCCGTGGCCACCTCCGCAGCCTGCTCGGGTCGTACGCCGCTGCGATGGTGGCCACTGTCGATCTCGACGAGAGCTTCCACATCGGCGCCGGCCACGGCCTTCGCAAGGGCCTGGGCCCCCTCCTCGGAGTCGATGCCGACCCGCAGCGACGCGCGCTCGGCCAGGGCCCGCAGCCGGTTGCCCCGCCCGCCCGACGCCCAGATCGGGTAGGCGATGAACAGGTCCGTGAAGCCGCCCGAGGCGAAGATCTCCGCCTCGCCCACAGTGGCGACCGTCAGGCCGGCAGCGCCGTGCTCGACCTGACGGCGGGCGATCTCGAGGCACTTGTGGGTCTTCGCGTGGGGACGCAGCGCGAAACCGCGTGCCCGCGCCGCCCCGGCCATGCTCGCGAGGTTGCGCTCCATGACGTCGAGATCGACAGCCACGAACGGCGTGTCGAGCTCCCCGGTGATCAGGTCGATCGCAGCGGACATGCCGCGATTCTCGACCACCGAGCAGCCCTGACCCCTCACACCGGCTGAAGGGAGACCGATCACACTGCCGTCGGCATCCTTGACCGAGGCGCCCTCTGACCTGCTGCGGCAGCTCCACGTCTGCATCAAGCAGCCGTCCGTTCAACCGAAAACAGCGACTCGACTGTGACGTTCCTGTCAGGATCGGCCGGTGCCGTTGTCCCGTTCTGACCTTTTGCAGTCACAGTTCGACCTGACCTGGTCGCTGTTGGAGTACCACCTGGACCGGTTGGAGGGCGAGGACTTCCTGTGGGAGCCCGCTGCCCTGTGCTGGACCGTTCGACCCACCGCCGACGGGTCCTGGGCGCCTGACTGGGAGGACAGCGAGCCCGAGCCGACCCCCGTGCCCACGATCGGCTGGATCACCTGGCACATCGGCTGGTGGTGGACCGTGACGATCGACCACGCGCGTGGCCGTTACCCCCGGGACCGCACCGAGATCAGCTGGCCGGGCGACGGTGAGAAGACGACCGCGTGGCTGCGCTACCTCCGCACCGAATGGTCGGCGGTCCTCGACGGGTTCAGCGACGCCGACCTCGACAAGGCCGCGCCCTTCCCGTGGACGGACGAACCGGAGCGCACCGTCGCGGACATGGTGGCCTGGGTCAACGTCGAGCTGACGAAGAACACCGCCGAAATCGGACAGCTGCGGTTGCTGCGGGCCGCACGTGCCTAGGCGCGTGCCCGCGCGTGCTCGCGCTACTTGCGACCCACGCCGAGCAGATGAGCACTGGTGTTGATCATCAGTGGATCCCGCTCGACCATACGGGCGCATCGCAGCGCTGCCTCGACCCTGGCCTCGAACTCCGCCAGGCCGGCGGAGTCGAGTGCGGGCCACGCCGGCCCCTCGACGCCGAAGACGGCGACATCTCGCAATCCGGCATCCGTCATCTCGGCGTGCAACTCGTCCGCCGTGTGGAAGTGAGCGCCGACGAAACCGGCATGCCCGTCGTAGCGTCCGGTCGCGATCACGGAGGCGACCGACGGCTCCATCGCAGCGGTCAACCTGCCCTCGGCGCCGACCTCCAGCAGGGACATATAACGGCTGATGGCAGCCACCACCACCTGGCCACCGGGCCGCAGGACACGCCTCGCTTCGGCCAGCGCCCGGCCGCGGTCAGCGGGCTCGACCAGGTGATACAGAGGGCCGAGGAGCAACGCGACGTCAACGCTCTCGGCGGAGGCGCTCAGCTGCCGGGCGTCGCCCACCTCGGCGGTGACGCCCTCACGCGCTGCGGCTGCGTCGACGTGACGCGGTACCAGGTCGACGACGTGGACGGCGTGGCCGTCCGCGGCCAGCCATGCGGCGTGCACCCCGGTGCCACCGCCGATGTCCAGAATCCGTGCGCGGGCGACCGGCAGCAGGCGCCGTATCAGCTCCTGGGTGCGGAGGAACTCCAACCGTCCGTGCGGTGACCTGCTCAAGCGCGTGTCCTCGACGCCGTCGACCCCGTAGTGCTCCACCAGCTCTGACGCCACCGAGCCATGCTGATCGCCGCTCGTTTCCGGCTCCACCCGTTTTGACTCCGGGCGAGCTCGGGCTCTGACAGGCTTTGCCAGATCTGCACAGATCGAGCCACGATGGTGCGGACGCTACTGGCCCTGTACTCAGCCGAGCCGGAGATCCGATGCATCCCAGGAAGCTTCCGCCCACTTCGCTCGGGCGCGACAAGCACGTCATTGCACTGCTGGTCGTTCCCGACTCCGTGGCACTCGAAGTGGCCATCGCGCAACAGATCTTCGGTCGGCGGATGTCGTCGATCGCCTCGGTCACCGGCGACCACGACAGCCCGTACGAAGTGATTCTGTGCGGTGAGGAGAAGCGGTACATCCTGCCGTCCGGAGCCGATCCCGGCGAGCTTTCTCCCCTGGAGACGATGCTGACGGCCGACACCGTCATGATTCCCGGCATCGAAGATCCACTGAGCCCGCGAAGTGACGTTCTCCTCAAGAACCTTCGGTCGGCCGGTGAAGCAGGTGCGCGCATGGTCTCGTTCTGCGGCGGCGCGTTCATCCTCGGCCGCGCAGGCGTGCTCGACGGGCGCCGCGCCACAACACACTGGTTGCTCTCCGACGAGTTCCGCGCGGAGTTTCCGCTGGTCCGCCTCGAGCCCGAGAACCTCTACGTCGACGACGGACCGGTGCACACCTCCGGCGGCATCTTCTCCGCCACCGATCTCGCTCTCCATCTCGTCGACCTGGACCTCGGCCGTGCCTACGCCAACGACCTCGGGCGCATTCTGGTCAGCGCACCACACCGACCTGGCGGCCAGGCACAGTTCATCAAGAACTCCATCCGTCTCGACGACGAACCACCCATCAACTCGTTTCTGCGTTGGCTACGCGACCACATCCATGAACCGCTGACGCTCGCCGAACTCGCCGAACTCGCCGAACTCGCCGACCACGAGCACATGAGCGAACGCAGCCTTGTGCGGAAGTTCCGGCAGAGCACCGGGATGAGCGTCTTCGATTGGATCATCCGGGAGCGCGTCGACCGGGCGAAGGTTCTCCTGGAAACAACCGACTACCGGGTTTCGGAGATTGCGGTGATGGTGGGCTTCGGTTCGCCGGAGACGCTGCGGCGCAACTTCGAGAGGCAGGTCGGAACGTCCGCCGCCGGCTACCGGAAAACATTCCGTCCCGAACGAACGACGAGCTCGTCGGATCGGACACCGGCGGACGCGCACCGCGACGAATGAGGTTGGCGAGATCTGGGACGAGGTTGGCGGAATCTGTGCACTGACGACAGGTCCAGCCAGCCAGCGTCGGACCAACCGGCCGCCAACCCAGGAAAGGACACCATGCCCGCATACGGTTTCTTCGTCGAGTTCGAAGCACAGGCGGGGAAGGAAGACGACGTCGCCAAGTTCCTCATCGACGCGAAGACGCTGGTGGACGCCGAGCCGGGAACGCTCGCCTGGTTCGCCTTCCGCACCGGACCGACGTCCTTCCGGATCTTCGACGCGTTCGAGACCGAGGACGACCGCGAGGCCCACTTGCAGGGCAAGGTCCGCGACGCGATCGTGGCCCGCACATCAGAGCTGTTCAGCGTGCCGCCGACCATCAGCCCGGTGGACGTGCTCGCCGCGAAGCTTCCCCACTAGCCGAAGCGCGCCGCGAAGCGGCATCGCCGTTCGACGGCGTTTCGCCTGCTCAGCTTGACTTGCCCGGCAGGAAAGTCGTGTGTTAACTTTCCTGACAGGCAAGTCAAACTGTGGAGGTAACGGTCATGAGCAACACCGAGGACGCCCAGGCCCAGCTCACGGAGATCGCCAAGCGCCGCAACCAGGTCATCGACGGCGCATCCCGTGGTCGGCACCGAGGCTGGGACGCCACCGGCATGGCCGCGTTGGTCGCCGGGTTCGCGGCACTGGATCTACCCGTGGCCCCGGCCCTGCAGTTGACCCTCTTGGGCGTAGCACTGGTGGCCGCCCTGACCTGCTTCACCCAGGCCGGCAAGCGCAGCAAGGCGCTCATGCACCAATCTCAACTGACCGGTCGATTCTGGGCCGTGGTCGGCGGCTTCGCGATCGCATTCGGCGCCCTCACCCTCGGTGGAATGTGGCTGGTCGACCAGATCGACATCCCGATTCGCTACACCCTTCTCGGGGTGCTGGTCGTCGCCCTCATCGCGGTCACCCAGCCGCTGTACAGGGTGTTGCTGCACCGGACGACTGCATGACCACACCGCCCGGCTTCGACGAACTGATCCATCCGCCGACCCGGCTGAGTCTGATGGCGCTGCTCGCGGCAACGGAGTGGGCCGAGTTCAGCTTCCTCAAAGAGAGTCTCCAACTCACCGACTCCGCACTCTCCAAACAGGTCTCAACCCTCGCCGACGCCGGGTACGCGGAGGTCCGCAAGGAAGGCGCAGGCCGCCGGCGCCGCACCCTGGTCACCCTGACCCCGCGAGGCCGCACGGCCTTCGACAGCCATGTCGAGGCCCTGCGGCAACTGGTCAGCCGCGCGACGTCGGCGTCCGGACGCGCGGGCGACGAGTGAGGCGAGCATCAGAACCGCCGGTCGGGCCGTGCGGCAGGGTTCAGAGTGCGGCAGAGACCTTCAGCTCGGCCGCTGTGAACAGGGCGTGCAATTTCAGCCCATGTTCAGCCAGTCTCTCGACTCCACCTTCTTCCCGGTCCACGACACAGAGAACGTCGGTCACGACAGCCCCCAGCTTGCGCAGCTCGAGTGTCGACAGCGCCACTTGGCCGCCTGAGGTGATGACGTCCTCGACAACCAGCACGTTGCGACCCGCGATGTCCACACCCTCGGCGAGTTTGCTGGTGCCATAGGTCTTCGCCTGCTTTCGCACGAAGACCACCGGGAGGCCGGACCTCAGAGACAGAGCCGTCGCGACGGGGACCCCGCCGAGCTCCAAGCCCGCAAGGACGTCAACTCCTGATGGCATCTCGCCGGCGGCCCGCTCGGCGATGGCGCCCAGCAGCGCCGGGTCGGACTCGAAGCGGTACTTGTCGAAGTACTCCGATGTCGTCTTGCCAGAGCGCAGCACGAATCTTCCTGTGAGATGCGAGACGTCATACAGCGCGGCCGCCAATTCGTACTTCTCCACCCGGCCATCGTCCCTTTGCATACTTCGGGGCCGGGCACGGACCCAGGAGTGCTTCCGCGTGCGCCGGCAACCACTGCGTGGGCAGATCACTGATCTACTCTCGGCTGGTGATCCCGCGTCCGCCGACAGATCGCGAGGTCGGCATAGTCGGGACACTGTTGCCGAGCACCAGCCTCGCCCGCACCACCGTCATTCCCAGTGGCTCCCACGACGTCGTTCTCATCCCGGACGTCGCAGCCGTGCGGATCGCCCGCTCGGCACCTGCCGTCGAGTCACTTCCGCGCCGCACGGCCCTGCTCGAAGCACTGGCCCAAGCCGAACTCCCGTTTGCCACGCCGATCCCACTGAGCCCGGTCGTGTCCACATCGGATTGGACCGCCGTCGCCGTCTCATGGATCCCCGGTAGCTATGCGCCACGCGGAAACGGTGATCCGACGACCCTCCGCAACGTTCTCGACGCACTCGCCGCAGTCGACCTGGCGCCGCTGATCGATCTCCTCGACGTCCCCCACGCCTACGCCGGCAGGCAACGATGGGAAGAGCTGATCCTCGCCGAGGCCGTTCCACGCCTTCCACCACGCCTACACGACTCCGCCGTCCGACGCACGGCTGCGGTGTTGGCGCTCGACCCCGTGCCGCCCCGACTCGTCCACGGCGACCTCACCGGCGAGAACATGCACTGGTCCCCAGAGGGCGACGTCATCGGTGTACTCGACTGGGACCTCGCCCACGCCTTCGATCCCGCCATCGACGTCGCTTGCCTGGCCCATTGGCACGGCTGGCCGACGATCGCGAAGACCGTCGACGAAGCGACCTACACCCGAGCCCGGACGTGGTACGGCACATTCGCTCTGGAGCAGATCGTCAAGTACCTGCTCGACGACTCCGACGCCGCGGCAATCGACGACTGCGTCGGACGCGTCGTCCGCTGGATGGACTCCGACGGGCTCGCTGACGATTCCCGTTCGCCGCCGGGCCGAGACGAAAGCCGTGGACATGCGCTGGTACAGCGGTGATAGCGTCGAGATCGTGAACAGCCCCGAGGCGAACAGACCGTAGCCACCGGCCTTCCGGTGGCTACGCCGCATACCTGCGCTCGCAGTCCGGATCCCAGGGCCGCGAGTTCTGGCCCTCGATGAGCGTGTTCGGCACAGGTGGCGTTCTCCGGAAGCCGTGTTCTCGCACGGTTCCTGACCGTCTGCGTGGCGCCGCGTCGTGATGTTCCGGCGCGCCCCAGCGACGGTCTCCCCTCGTGGTTGCGGAGTTCTGTCATGCCTGTTGCGTTGTACATGCTCGCTGTAGCGGTGTTCGCGCAAGCGACATCGGAGTTCATGCTCGCTGGCCTGGTGCCCGAGATCGCCGCTGAACTGGCGATCTCCACAGCGGCTGCCGGATCCCTGACATCGGCTTTCGCCGTCGGGATGATCGTCGGAGCCCCTGGGATGGCGGTGCTGTGCCGCCGGTTCCCGCCTCGCGCCGCGCTCCTGGCCTTTCTCACCGTGTTCGTGGCGGTGCACGTCGTGGGAGCGCTGACACCGTCGTTCACCGTGCTGTTCGCGACGCGGGTGATCTCAGCTCTCGCCAACGCCGGTTTCCTGGCCGTCGCGCTCGCCGTGGCTGTTCGCATGGTGCCCGGTGAGCGGACCGGACGTGCGACAGCGCTCCTGTTGGCCGGCACCACGCTGGCGTGCGTGGCCGGCGTGCCCGCCGGGGCGTTGCTGGGCCAGGCATGGGGCTGGCGTTCGGCGTTCTGGGCCGTGGCGCTGATCTCGCTGCCCGCGATCATCGGCGTCGTGCTCGGCGTTCCCGCGACCGCAGGTCGACACCGGGTCGGCGGAGTGGTCGGTGAACTCGGCGCCCTGCGGCGGCCGAATCTGGCGCTCACGTTGCTGGTCGGAGCGCTGGTCAACGGAGCCACGTTCTGCACGTTCACGTACCTGGCCCCGGTGTTGACCGACCGGTCCGGTCTCGACCCGGGTTGGGTGCCGATCGGGCTGGCGCTCTTCGGAATCGGGTCGTTCGTCGGCGTGACGGCAGCCGGTCGCCTCGCCGATCGACACGCAGGAATCGTCATCCTGGTCGGCGGAGTCATGCTGGTTCTCGGCTGGACCACCTTCGCTCTCACCGCCGTCCACCCCACCGTCGCATTGATCGCGATCGGGGTGCAGGGCGCGCTGTCCTTCGCCGTCGGTTCCACGGTGATCGCCCGAGCGCTGGTGCTGGCCGTCGATGCTCCGACGCTCGGCGGGAGCTACGCGACGGCGTCGTTCAATGTGGGGGCTGCAATCGGCCCGGCGCTCGGCGGACTTGCATTGGACGCCACGCAGTCGGCGCAGGCGCCGATCTGGATCAGCGCGGCCCTCGGCGCAGCCGGACTCGTGACCGCTGCCTGCACCGCCTCGTCGAACAGGCGGGACAGCGCAGTCGCTGCACGCTCATTGTGATCGCAGGCCGGGCCCGCGTTTCATGAGATGAACTGCTGGCCACCGTCGATGTCGTACGTCGCGCCGGTGAGCGCCGTGTTGCTCATGATGTGGACGGCGAGCGCGGCGACGTCGGCGGGGCCGACGACACGGCCGATCGGGAGCTTCTCCCGGAGCTCATTGCGGCGCTCCTCGAGTCGGTCTGCGAGCAGCGATGCCGACAACGGCGTGTCGACGAAGCCTGCGGCGATGAGGTTGACGCGAACCGGCGCGAGCTCCAGCGCGAGGGCTGCCGTGAACGGAGGCAGCGCGGCTGTGGCGGCGGAGACGATCCCGAGGCCGTGACCGATACGCCGGCCACCGGTACCGCCCATGAGCAGCAGCGTGCCCCCGGGCCTCATCTTCCCGGCGGCGTTGCGCGCGACCGCGAGCGCCAGCACCGCGTGGTCGCTGATCGCGTCGCGCACCTGGGCCGAGTCCATCTCGAGCAAGGGTCCGTATCGGGGGCCGCCTGCCGTGACCATCACATGGTCGATCGGCGCCGGCAGGTCCTGGAAGAACCCCTCCAGCGAAGCGGCGTCGTTGGCGTCGAAGGCCGCGGTGCTCCGCGCGCCGACTTCCACCGCCGCTTGTTCGAGCCGATCGGAATTGCGGCCGGTGATGACGACTTCGGCACCCTCAGCACGGGCGCGTCGGGCTGTCTCCAACCCGATTCCCGCGCTGCCGCCGATCACGACAACAGTCTGTCCGAGCAGTTCCGGTGCGCGCTGAGCGGAAAAAGGAGTGGTTGTGCCCGTCATGATTCCTCCTCACTCCGGCAAGCCGCCGAGAACGATGACGTGGTAGCCGCTCACGTCGGCAGTTCCGTCCCGGCCCGCTCCGCCACCATGTACTCGGCGTACCAGTCGGGCCAGTTCTCATCGGCCTGACCTGTGCGCTTCTCGTGCTCACCGTGGGCGGCCTCAGCACGCCGCAGCGCGCTCGCGAGATCCGCCGCGGATGCGAACGCCGTGTCGGCGGCGTCGACCCGGCCGGGCAGCCGCGTCGTCACCTCCTGGACCAGCCAGCCGTTGCCGTCCGGATCGCTGAACGTGGCGAACGAACCGTAGCTGGCATGATCGGGCGCCGGCTTGCTGACGCGACCGCTGCCGTCGGGCTGGAACTGTGCGCCCGGCGTGTCGGCATGGAACACCTCGCTGACGTCGACACCGCGAGCCGCGAGCCCGTCGCGCGCAGCCTCGATGTCGGAGACGACCAGGTAGAGGCCGTAAGCCGAGCCGGGCGTGGACGGGGTGATGTCCGTCCCGAACTGGATCGAGCAGCCCGAGCCGGGTGGCGTGAACTGGACGACCCGGAAGCCGTTGTCGAAGGCGAAGTCGGCGTCGAGCCGCCACCCCAGGCCCTCGTAGAAATCCTTCGCGCGGTCGACGTCCGAGACGGGGATGACCACCACCTCGAGCTTCAGGTCGACGTCCTTGCCGCTCTGGCCGCTGCTCCGGAAATCCGTTGTGCTCATCGCGGTCTCCTTGAGTTGTGTGCACGGGATGACCGCCGCGCTTCACCGTTCGGGCGCACCATGAAGGCACCCTGGCGGCCCCCTGGTCTGCGTTTCAGCAGGTCCGATCGCAGATGCACGTTTTCTGCCGGTGCCGGCCGTCAAGGGTCGTTGGCGACGTCACCGGTGTCGTCGTTCTTGATCGTCCCGGATTGTGCGCGAATCGGTGCTGGATCGACTCGCCCTTGCCGTCTTCGTTCTCAGCGTGGACCGGCCAGATGGCCGTGGCAAGCACCCACCCCTTCCCTGCACCCATACGCACGCAACGTGCGAGCCTTGCTCCCTGGTGGAGTGACACCTCGGTGCGCGGCACCGGGACCCGCCCGGCCGAACCCGAGTTGTTGATCTGCAGATGCTGCTGACGCGCATGCCGTTAGCATCCGGATCGTGGCTGTCGACCTGCGGAGCTACAGCGAGCCCGGTCCACTCACCAGCTTCGAGCCGGAGCAGTTGTGGCTCGCCGACGATCTCCCGGGCGACCCGGTAGGCATCTGCACGGTGGCACAGGGCCTGGTCATCCAACCTGACGAGGCAGCCGCTCAGGGCCTGCCGGAACGACGGCAAACCGAGCGTGCCATCCGACCGGTTCACGACTTGATCACGGTCCTCTCAGACCTCGATCCCGCTCCCCTTCACCACCCGCGGGCTCCCGCGCACCGAGTGGTCGGCACCTGCCGCCACTTCGCCACCCTGAGCACCGCTCTCCTACGGCTGCGCGGCATACCGGCCAGAGCGCGGTGCGGTTTCGCGACCTACTTCATCTCTGCACGGAGCGTCGATCACTGGATCACGGAGTACTGGCTCCCCGAGGATCAGCGGTGGATCCGCATCGACTCCGAGATGCTCGGCCGGGACATCGTGGATCACCCGGAGGACCTCGCGCCCGGGCAGTTTCTCACCGGAGGAGAGGCGTGGGCTCTGTATCGCAGCGGTTCGATCGATCCCGACACCTTCGGCGTCGCCGACGTCGACGATGCGTGGGGCGTGGGAGAAATCCGCGGGAACGCCATCCGTGACCTTGCGTCGCTCTCCAAGCTGGAGATGTTGCCGTGGGACGAATGGGGCCGCATGGAGGCCTCGTACAAGGGGCTGACCGGCCCGGAGTACGACACGCTCATGGACCGCGTGGCCGAGGCTTGCACGAGTGATGATCCAGCGACGATCAGCCGGGTTTACCAGTCAGAAGATCTCGCCGTGCCTCACGAGATGATCGGCTGATCGAAGCGTCGATCTACTCACGACGCGGCCCTAACTGGTCAGGGTGAGCGGCGCGAACAGTCGACACAGGGTGGCGTGCCCGGGCTTATCGTCAGTCCACGTCGAGGAGATCGGTTAGCTTGAGGACCGATGACCAAGGCAGTGACACTGATCCGCTCGAAGTCCCTCTCCGACGTCGCCGAGTATGCCTACGCCGCAACCGCGCCGGCCGACGCTCGGCTGATCTTCCTCGCTGGAGCCTGCCCGCTGAACGCCGACGGCACTACCGCGGCCGTCGGTGACTACGCCGGGCAAGCCGCCAGAGCCGTCGAGAACATGCGCACGGCACTCGCCGAGGCCGGAGCCACGATCGAGGATGTGATCAGCACCCGCGTTCTTGTCGCCTCCTCCCGCCGAGCCGATCTCGTCACCGCGTGGGAGGTCGTAAGGGACGCCTTCGGCGACCACGATGTCCCGAGCACGCTCATGGGCGTCACGGTCCTCGGCTACGACGACCAGTTGGTCGAGGTGGAGGCGATCGCCGCAGTCCGCGACTAGCGGACGCCGCGAACAGTTCCCGCATCCGGGCCTCGTCGGGTGCATCGGGGCAAGGCTGGTCGAGAGCCATTTGCGTAACGACGCCGGAGGCGCCCTTGCGGGCGGCAGCGGGCGTGGATCGTTGGCGACCGAGAGCGATGGACAGCGAACAGCGAGGATCCCATGCGCGTTAACCGCATCGTGGCCAACCTCCGGGTGGCCGACGTCGACGCAGCGAAGAGCTTCTACACCGACTACCTCGGGCTGAGCACCGAGGGATTCAACATGGGGTGGGTAGCTCGCTACATCTCCCCCGAAACCGGCGCCTACATCCAACTCGTCACCCGCGACGCCACGTCACCCGAGGACTCGGTCGTCTCCGTACTCACAGACGATGTCGACTCCGCCTACGCGGAAGCGCAGGAATTGGGCTTCGAGATCGTGCGTCCGTTGACGAAGGAGGACTGGGGCGTACGGCGATTCCTCGTCCGTGCCCCCGACGGCAACGTTGTCAATATCGTCGACCATCGGGACTGACCCGAGGGATCGATGGCCTCCTGGCTTCAGCTGACCATGCCTCGATGACCAATGGCCACCCGACCGGCATCGCGGAGCGACGGCGCTGCCGCCCTCGATGCAGCCGGCGCGGCGTGGAGGACGATCGAGGACCACGGGAACAGAAATCAGGAGACAGATGACCGAGATGTCCAGCTCGCCTCCGCCGGCGCGGCGCTTTCTCATGGTGCACGGCGTGCAGCACCGTCGCCCGCGGCAGCACTGGCTGTGGTGGTTGACCGAGGCCCTGCGCCAGCGGGGCGAGCAGGTGCTCTATCCGCAGTTTCCCGCGCCCGAGCAGCCGTCGATGAGCGAATGGATCGATCTCCTGCACGCCGAACTGGCCCAGCTCGGCGACCAGGAACGCGTCGTGGTGTGTCACTCCCTCGGCTGCGCCCTGTGGCTGCAGGCCGCCCAGACCCTGCCTGCCGACCTGCGCGTCACCCGGGTGCTGCTGGTGTCCCCGCTCGGTGCGCAAGCGTTCACCGCGGCCAACGGCAACGAAGAGTTCAAGCTCGAGCGCGTCGACCGCGAGCTCCTCAAGGCCGCGTCGGCCAAGCCGCCGCATGTGGTCGTCTCGGAGACCGATCCATACGCGCCTGCCGACCCGCGCGCGTGGAGCGCCGCGCTCGACCTGGACTGCGACATCCTCCCCGCCGCCGGCCACATCACCCCCGCAGACGGATACGGCCAGTGGCCGGCCGCACTCGACTGGTGCCTACACGAAAAGACCCCCGTGTCCGCCACCACCGGACCGTGAGGTCGCCGGCGCAGCTGAGACCGGAAAGCGACAGCCCGGCGGGGCCGCAACCTGCGGTACCCACTTCCCCTCAGTTTTCTTGCCGGCGTGTGTAGAGAACGGTGGGTCCGCTCCGACCTCTGCGTACCGGCGGCCACAGGGGCCGCCACCATGAGAGGCACACGAACATGACCAAGGTCACCGCCCAGATGTCGGTGTCGCTCGACGGCTTCTACACAGGGCCGCGGGACACACGGGACCCCAAGGACATGAACGGCTGGATGCGGGGCCCCGAAGCGCCCGGCTTCTTCCGGGTCACCCGCTGGGCCGTCGACGCCGCGGCCTGGCGCGAGCGGCAGGGCTTCGCCGGCGGCGAGCAGTCGATCAACTCGGAGATCATCGAGGAGACGTTCGCGGCCGCCGGTGCCTACGTCATGGGCCGGCGCATGTTCGACGGCGGCGAGGTCCCGTGGGGCGAGGAGCCGCCGTTCCACGCCCCCGTGTTCGTCCTCACCCACCGTCCCCGGGAGGTGCTCGAACGCCAGGGGGGCACCTCCTTCACCTTTGTCACCGACGGACTCGAGCGAGCCATCGAGCTGGCCCGGGACGCCGCCGGTGGCAAGGACGTGGCGGTGGCCGGCGGCGGGGAGCTCCTGCGCCAGGTGATGACCGCCGGGCTGCTCGACCAGCTCGAGCTGCACATCGCCCCGGTGCTGCTGGGCGACGGCCAGCGCCTGTTCGACCCCAGCCTCGGTCTCGGCGCCGACGACGGCATCGAGCTGGTCCCGACCCGGGTCGTCGAGGCGCCCGAGGTCACCCACATTCGCTACACCGTCACCGGGCGGTCGAAGCTGGTGCTGGACGATCGCGGCGCCAGTGGCGAACTGGTCGGATCGGCCCAGCCGGAGCAGTGAGAGGAGCGAGCTGTGAAGTACATGCTGCTGATCTACGGCAACGAGGAAGCCTTCAGCTCTGTGGGTGCGGAGACCTTCGCCGAGATCATCCGCGAGACCGACGCCCTCAACCACGAGCTGTTCGAGTCGGGTGAGCTGGTCGGCGCCTACGGCGTGGCCGACCAGGTGAACGCCAAGATGGTCCGGGCCACGGCCGGGACGCCGGTTGTGACCGACGGCCCTTACGCCGAGGCCAAGGAGTACCTGGGCAGCTTCACGATCGTCGACTGCGACAGCCTGGAACGAGCCCTGGAGATCGCTGCCCGCAACCCGGCGGCGCGCTACTGGGGCGTCGAGGTCCGGCCCCTTATGCACGAGGCCAACGTGGAGCCGTGACCGACTGGAGGGCCGTCCGGCGGTTGGTGCCCGAGGTGCTCGGTGCGCTGGTGCGCCGCTACGGCCACTTCGACGCCTGCGAGGACGCCGTGCAGGAGGCGCTGGTGGCGGCCGCGGCCCAGTGGCCGGTGCAGGGGTGGCCGGAGAACCCACGAGGGTGGCTGGTGACGGTGGCGTCGCGTCGCCTCGCCGACCAGCTGCGCAGCGACATCGCCCGCCGGCGGCGGGAGGAGGCCGATGCCCTCCGCACCCCGCCCCCGGCCGACGGCGAGGTGCACCCCGACCTCGATGCCCGCGGCCCCACCGGCGACGACACCCTCACGCTGCTGTTCCTGTGCTGCCATCCGGCCCTGACGCCCCCGTCGCAGGTCGCGTTGACCCTGCGGGCAGTCGGAGGTCTGTCGACCGCCGAGATCGCCCGGGCCTTCCTCGTGCCCGAAGCGACCATGGCGCAACGCATCAGCCGGGCCAAGCAGCGCATCAAGGCAGCCGGGGCCGGCTTTGAGCTACCGCCGCCGGCTGAGCAGGCGGAGCGGCTCGGCGTCGTGCTCCATGTGGTCTACCTCGTCTTCAACGAGGGTTACACGGCGACGTCGGGAACCCGGTTGGTGCGGGCCGAGCTGACGGATGAGGCCATCCGGCTGGCCCGCGAGCTCCACCGGCTGGTTCCCGGCGCCGGCGAGGTGGCCGGGCTCCTGGCTCTCATGCTGCTGACCGATGCCCGTCGCCCGGCCCGCACGGCCCCGGACGGGTCGTTGGTGCCGCTGAGCGACCAGGACCGGACGCTGTGGGACGCCGCAGCCATCGCCGAAGGTGTGGCCCTGGTGACCGATACCTTGTCGAGGGGCCCGCTCGGCTCCTACCAGCTCGAAGCCGCCATCTCCGCCGTCCACGACGAGGCACCCACTGCCGAAGCGACCGACTGGCCGCAGATCCTGGCCCTCTACACCCTGCTGCAGCGAGTGGCGCCCAACCCGACGGTGACGCTCAACCAGGCGGTGGCGGTGGCGATGGTGCAGGGGCCCACGGCCGGGCTGGCCGTACTCGACACCTTGTCGACCGACGAGCGCATCTCCGCGTCCCACCACCTCGTGTCCGTGCGGGCCCACCTGCTGGAGATGGCCGGCGACCACGACGTGGCGCGTGCCGGCTACCAGGAGGCGGCCCGCCGGACCACCAGCGAACCCGAGAGGCGCCACCTCCTGACCCGCGCCGCACGGCTGGGGTGACCGACCATCGCGACCCGGGCCGGTCAGAGGTGACCGTCCGCGGTGCCGACGTAGGGCTGGGCGCCGCTGACTGCCGGGCTGCCGGGGCCGGCTACTTCGCGCGCCGCGAGAGGCGGCACCTTGATCCCTAGAGTCGGATTCGGCAAGACCGTGAACCAGGCCCGGCGAGACGCACGGTTCAGGAAGACGATCGACGTGCTCTGAACTGCAGGGATTGTGGCGCCATTCCTGGCAGCATCACTGTTCTCACGACCGCGCGCTGTTGGAACTGGGGTGCAGACCGACAAGCAGTAGTGCGTCGAGCAGGCGCCACCAGTCAACGTCATCGGGCTCGACGCCAAGCGCCGGACCGACGCGGGCGAGCAGGTCAACCAGCCCGGTGGCGACCTGATTCGCATTCCGGTCCGGGCCGGCCAGCTCGACGGCGATCCTGCGGAACCGCTCGCTGCGAGCCACCCGAATCAGAGATGCAGGTGGCCCAACTGTCGGCGCTGCGCCCGGCTCGCCGAGATCGACCGACAGCTCGGTTCCGAGCGCACGGGCCAGACGATCGAGCGCAGCGAGAGTCGGGTTGCCCCGTCCGTTCTCCAGGTTCGCGATGTAAGGCACCGACAGGCCGGCGTCGGCGGCGACCGAGGCAACCGTGCGGCCTGCCGCTGCGCGCAACGCACGGAGCCGCGGGCCCAGCATCTCCATGGCGAGCACCCTATCTTCACAGGACCCACTCTGGTAGTTGTGTCTCGTCAGAATTGTATTCTGTCAGGACACAACCCGGAGGATTGATGCTCCAGGCATTACGGGTGCGCGACTTCCGACTGCTGTGGAGCGCCACTCTGGTGAGCGGACTCGGGTCCTGGTTGCTGGTCATCGCCGCGCCGGCGCACGTGCTGGCCACGACAGACTCACTGCTGGCGACCGGTCTCGTCGTCGCCGCCGAGTACCTACCGTTCCTGCTGCTCGGCCCGATCGCGGGCGTGCTGGCCGACCGGATGGACCGCCGCATGCTCCTGATCTGCACCGACCTGTTCCGCGCCGCTGCTATCGCCTTACTGTTCACCGCTGACACAGCGCCGTGGACAGTTCACGTAGCCGTACTTCTCGAGAGCGCCGCCACCGTCATCTTCACCCCGGCGATGCAGGCCCACCTTCCCGCCGTCGTCGGCACGGGACTGCTCCGCAGCGCGAACGCCCTCAACGCCATCATCAACGGCACCGTGCGACTGGTCGGCGGGCCGCTCGGCGCCGCACTACTACTCACAGCAGGATTCCCGGTTCTCGTCGCGATCGACATCGCGACCTACCTGCTATCCGCGATCGCCATCATCATGACAAGAAAACGAGGCCGTCCGAACCCCCGAGGCGATCGCTCGTCCTTCCGAGCCGGCCTGCAGGTGCTTCCTGAACACCCCGTGGTCGCGGCGCTGCTGCCGGCCACCGGAGTGTTCCTCGTGGCGAACGCCGCGCTCAGCGCGCTGCTCGTTCCTCTCGGGGTCCAGCACCTCGGGGGACCAACCGCGATCGGAACCGTCCTTTCAGCACTCGGCGTTGGATTCCTCCTCGGCGCCCCGCTGCTGCGACTCCTCGTGGACCGGATCCCGATCCGCCTGTTGCTCTCCAGCGCGCAAGCTATGACTGCGGCCGGATTCGCCGTGCTGGTCAACGCGACCGCACTACCGCTGGCGCTCATGGCCGCTGCCGTCATCGGGATGTCCGGCTCAGTGGTGCTCGGCGCACCACGGACCGTCTGGCAACGGACCGTTCCCGGCTCCGCGCTCGGACGGATCAGCGCGGTCTTCGGGATCATTGAAGCGGCAGCAATCCTCACCGGCGCCGTTCTCGGCCCGATCCTGGCGCAGATCACCGGCCTGAGCATCGCATGCAACACCGCCACACTTCTCGCAGTAGCCGGCGCGGTGATGACAGCAGTGATCGTGCCCTCAGAAACCACTCCCAAGAGATCAATCAACTAGTGGCGTGTCACGCTGCCTTGGTCGGGTAACTGGTCCAGGTCCGGATCGGTGAGCCGACGGCGAAGTTGGCCTTCGGCTGGGTGTGGGTGTTGCGCCAACGGACGTAGGCGGCAATCGCGGCGTTCTGTTCGGCGTGAGAGCGGTGGTCGGTCCCGTTGAGCGCGAAGTAGCGCAGCGCGGCGAACTCGCTCTCGATCCAGTTCAGCCAGGAACCGTAGGTCGGAAGAAACACCAACTCGATCGTGTTGGCCGCGCACCAGGAGCGGACCTGAGCGTGGCGGTGGGGCGAGAAGTTGTCACACACCACGTAGAGCTTCTCGCCTGGCCAGCGGGTCCGTAGGGCCTTGAGCAGGTCGAGGAACTCGATCCAGCGCTTGCGTGCCCGGATCCGGTAGAACAGCCGGCCGGTCGTCAGATCCAACGCGGCGAGCATGTGCATCACCCCGGCCGGGCGGGTGTAGGTCGCCCGCAACCTGCGCGGTCTGCCGTGAGGGCGCCAAGCCTTGCCCTTACGGGGCTGCAGGTTCAACGGTCCGAACTCATCCACGCAAACCACCCGCCCATCAGCTGGTGGATGGTCGTAGAGATCCAGGACCCGGCGCATCTTCGCAATGAAGTCCGGGTCGGTGGAGGCCTTCCACGTGGTCGTGGTGCCAGGACACCCCACCGGCATGCAGGATGCGCCGCAGCGTCTCTCGGCTGAGCTCGGCGACGATGCCCTCACGCAGGAGGTGGTCGCGCAACTTGGCCAACGACCAGGTCGAGAACGCCGTGATACCCCAGTCGGCGGGGGACGTCCGGGCGATCACACAGATCCAGGTGCGGACCTGCTCACCGATCTTCCTCGGGCGTCCCCCGCTCGGTTTTGGGTCCAGCGCGTCGAACCCCCGCTCGTTGAACGCGTGGATCACATCCCGCACGTAGTCATCGCTGACCTGCAACAACGAGGAGATATCCCGGACCGTCTGGCCCTGGGCCGACATCAGCACCACGATCGCCCGTCGCATCCGGACCGAATTCTTCGCAGTCCTCGTGATGCGCTGCAGCTTGCGGCCCTCGTCCATCGACAGCGGCCGCACGAACACACTCGGCTTACGAGCCACCCTCACCCCCACACACACGACGTGAAGACAGCCTCACCACCGCAACCACCAAGATCAATTACCCGGCCGACTCAGCGTGTCGAGCCACTAGCCGAACGGCGCCGAACGAGACTACGACTGAGACTGTCGAAGATCATCAACGGCAAGCTCGTCCACCCGGTCGATTCCGACGCCGACAGGGCCGCGAAGCGCTGTCGTTGCTCGAGAAGGCTCTCGAGCCTGATCCGGGTCGGCGAGCACGACGGATACAGCGTCGTAGGTCTGTTGAGGGTCGCGTCCGTCCGTGTACACGACCGCGCAGTCTGGCCGGCCGCGGAGGAACTCAGTGAGTTGGTCGTGGATTCGGCTCAACAGTGCCGGGCCGCCGCTGCGCGCGACGATCTCGTCGATATGACGGTGATGGGCTGGATCGCCGCTCGCCGCCCGGCACGCAAAACGGTCGAGAGCCTGCTGCTTCTCAGCCAACAGGACGACCTCGCGATACTCAGCGCCGCTCCGGTGGACGGCGGTCTCGAAGCCTTCGATCTCGTCTGGCGCGGTCACCAGCTGAGGCATCACGACGTCGTGACCGGTCCGCAGGTGGGTCTCGACCATGCTGATCGCGAGGATCCGGGCTGGCTTCAGCGTCTCCCAGAAGTTGTCCTTCCAGCCACCGATGAGGCTGACCACCTGATCGGTGTCGAGGTTGAGCACACCCGGATGCCGATCGGCATACATCTGGGCGACAGTCGACTTCCCGACGCCAGGCGGACCATTGAGATGGATCAGGCGAGGCATCGGCGAAATGTACTCGGCGCATCGGAGCACTGATCCCGGCCGCTACCAGCCTGCCGCAAGGGGATTTACATTGCGCTGGCATATCGGCTCTGACCTGCGGTGGAATGGCCCTCCATCTGTTGCGTCGGTGCATATTCCGCGCGGGTTGTTCTTGACATCTCGCACGCTGGGTCCTGGTGGGGATCTCCTCGCGGCGCGGGCTGGTCCCTGCCAGCCGTCTCGGCGCGCCCTGAGGAGATCACCGCCCCGCCGCACTCCCCCGGATCTCCGAGCGGTGCAGGGTCCAGGCGGAGCCCGGAGTCTTCAGGCTTCGCAGAAGCGCAGAGTGTTCCCAGACGGGTCGATCACCTCGATCGTCGGCCCGCCGGGCGCGTCGTCGTCGAGTCCCGGGCGCATCGACGGGTAGTACTTCCGGTTCAGCTCCGCATGCAGTCGCGTCGCGTCCGCAACTGGTATCCACACGACGGCTCCCGGGGTTCCGTCACCATGGTGCTCCGAGAGGTCAAGACGGGCGTCACCGCGCGGAATGCGGACGTACAAGGGCATGCCCGGTTGGAAGCGGTGTTCCCACTCGACGGCGAAGTCGAGGAAGTCGATGTAGAACGACCGGACGTCCTCGAAGCGCTGAACCCGAAGGACCGGCACCGGAGCGCCGACTCCAACGGCATCGTCCTGGCGCCGACCGAGCTGCGCGCTGGCGGTATTCCAGTCACACAGTCCGAGCTGGTGCGCGACCAGCTCCAGCGCCGCGCTGTGGCTGATCGTGATGCTCTGCTCGGCAAGATCAGCGCGCAGCCGGCGAGCCGCGGCCTTGGCCGCATCAGTAGTCATGTCCATCGTCGGCCTTGTCCCGGTGTCGCTCGCCCAGTGCCCGCGTTGCTGGACGGACACCGTGCGCGAGGCAGACGGTGACGACCGAATCCGGTGTGTGCACCACGCCTGACGGCGAGCGGGCGGCAGGCCACACCGGGGCCTGAGGCCGACAGTAGCGGTAAATCCACGCCCTCTGTGAGTCTCGAAATCGGGTCGCGCGATCGTTCGCTTGCCGGCGGGTCGGGCCGGGTAGCCGGCGCCGACGCCGCGAACGGGCCGGAGGCGTAGTGAGCGAGCGGTAGGGCCGGCGTGGCCGGCCACGCGCTGTCGGAGGATCCAATAGAGGCAGAATCGGCAGCAAGATGGACGGTCACTGTGTCGAGTCTCGGGACATGCTTGACAGGGCGGGCCCACCTGATGCTCGACGTCGCCCAGACACACGGCCGCGACGGTGCTGCTCCTGCCCGGCGTCCCTGAGCACGCGGTCATGGGGATCATGGGCTGGTCGCACACGGCGATGGCGGCCCGTACCAGCACATCACGGCGCCGATCCAACGCGACATCGCGAGCCGTGTCGGTGGGCTGATCTGGCAGGTCGGCTCGGGGCCGGCGGACGGCAAGTGAGACTAGAAGCAGAAACGCCGGTCTGGTCCGTGTGGACCTTCCCGGCGTCTCGCCTGGTGAGGCTGGCGGTAGCGGTGGGATTTGAACCCACGGAGGCTTGCACCTCACACGCTTTCGAGGCGTGCTCCTTCGGCCGCTCGGACACGCTACCGCCGATGAGCTTACAAGGTGCCGTCCGCGCGCTTCGCACGGTCCTCGTAGAGCCCGGAGAGCCTGCGACGATCAGGTCCGGCGTGCAAAGCGCGGGCGGGCCGTTCCCATCACGGCGACGTTCTGCCAGGCTCCGGAGCGGGACACCCCGCGAAGGAGCGGTGACGTGGGCGAGCAGAGCGGTCCGACCCTCATCCAGTCGGTGCAGCGTGCCCTGCGGCTGCTGGAGGTCGTCGCCGAGCGGGACGGTCGCGCGCCCGCCAAGGAGCTCGCACGGGCCACCGGGCTGCCGCTCCCGACCACCTACCATCTGCTGCGCACCCTCACCCATGAGGGCTACCTGCAGCGTCTCGACGACGGGTCGTACGTGCTCGGGCACCGGATCGACGTCGTACGCAGCCACGGGACGGCGGCCCGTGGGGTCGCGCGAGCCCGGCCGGCTCTGGAGTGGTTGCGCGACGAGCTGTGCAGCGCCGTCTACCTCGCCCGCCACGTCGACGGCGAGATCGTCGTCGTCGAGATCATCGACAGCCCGCGGGCTCCGCGCATCGATCTCTGGGTCGGGATCCACCATGCCGCCCACGCCACGGCGCTGGGCAAGTCGATTCTCGGCCAGCTCACCGCTGCGGACCGGGAGGACTATCTGGCCCGGCACCCGTTGCACGATCTCACCCCGCGCACCGTCGTCGACCGTCGACGGCTCCGCGACCGGCTTCCCGCTCCGGACGCCCTCGCCGTCGACGACGAGGAGTACGCCGTGGGGGTCTGCTGCCTCGCAGCGCCGGTGACCACAGTGGACGGGGTCGGCGCGCTCGGTGTCGTCACGTCGCCCGGGGCGCTTCGACGTCCGGACGTGCCCCGCCAGACGCTGCGCGCGTGCGCGGCGCGGGTTTCACGGGCGCTCACCATCGAGTGAGGCTGCCCTGACCGGTCGGCGCACCATCTGAAATCACCGCCCTTTCGGTCATGAGAGCGGCGTCACACGATCACTGCATGGATCCGCACGCCGCACATCCGGCCGTTCCCGACTGGGCCACCGCCGCCCTGTCGGACGTCTACGACCCGTGCTGCCGGGAGAAGGGCATATCGGTCGTCGACATGGGCCTGCTCCGGTCGGTGGCCCTGCGCGACGGCCACGCCCGTGTCGAACTGCTGCTGACATCGGGGTGGTGCCCGTTCGCGTCTCGCGTGCTCACCGAGGTGGAGGAGGCGATCACGGCGCAGCCCGGCGTGGAGAGCGCCGAGGTCGAGATCGTCTGGGACGAGGCCTGGACCAGCGACCGGCTGTCCGAGTCGGCCGTGCGCAAGCTCCGCTTCCTGCCCACCCCCACCGCCGTGCCCGACCGTGACGCCTACGTCGCGGCGCACCGTCCCCAGGTCGAGGAGGCCATCTGATGATCGGCGACGCATTCGTGTTCGACGGGGTCGCACACCCGTTCAACTTCTCGCCCAAGAACGCCTTCGGCAAACCGGGCGAGATGTTCTCCAACCACCTCTACGCCTTCCACGCGACGCTCACCCCGGATACGGAACCGAAGCTCTCCGCGGACGAGTTCCTGAAGGACTGGACGCCGTCGGACATCCGGCAGATGATCTACGACCAGTCCGACACGGACATGCTCGTGGCCATGCCGTTGCCGCTCACCGACCTCTACCGCGACGGTCTCTCGCCGTGGGAGGAATGCGCGGAGCTGGCCGCCCGTGACCCCGACCGCACGATCTTGTGGGGTTCGGTGAATCCGCTCGAGGGCCGTAAGGCGCTCGACCTCATGGAACGCCAGGTCAAGGAGTTCGGTGCCAAGGCGTTCAAGTTCTACAACGTCCGCTACGACTACGGCTCGCCGTTCCCCTGGCGGATGGACGACCCCAAGGTCGCATTCCCGATCTTCGAGAAGGCGCAGGAGCTCGGCGTCAACCTGATCGGTGTGCACAAGGGTGTGCCGCTGGGCCCACAACCGATCGAACACACCCAGACCTGGGACATGGACGGCGCCGCCGCCAACTTCCCGGACATCAACTTCGTGATCTACCACGTCGGGCTGCCGTTCATCGACGAGACGTGCTGGCAGCTGATCCGGTACCCGAACCTGCACGCCTCGCTCGCGGCCACCATCAACTTCCTCGTCCGCGCGCCGCGAATGTTCGCCGAGATCCTCGGAAAGCTGCTGTTCTGGTGCGGCGAGGACAAGATCGTCTACGGATCGGAGGCGCCGATCTTCCACCCGCAGTGGGCGATCAAGGCCTTCATGGACTTCCAGATCCCGCAGGATCTCTGCGACGGCTACGGCTACCCGCAGCTCACCGACCAGGCCAAACGCAAGATCCTCGGGGAGAACCTGCTGCGGCTGCACGGTCTCGATGTCGAGGCGACCAAGCGGCGGCTGGGGAGGCCTCAGACCCACTGACCGCCCCGGCGGTCCCGGGCCAGGGTGCGTGGCAGGTGCGTGCCCTGGCCCGGGCACCGCCGCGTGGCGGCGATCATCGACGTCGCTTGCTCCCACGGGCGAGAATCGCCCCGTGCCCTCTCCACTCCCCGCCCGGCGTCTGCTCGTGGCGGTCGCGCTCGTCCTCGCCGCGGGCTGCGCCCCGGCCGACACCAACGACACCGCACCGGCCGCGGGCGCCTCGTGCGCACCGGGGGCGCTACCGACCCGCACCGCCGGCACCCTGACCGTGGGAACGGACGAGCCCGTCTACCCGCCGTGGTACATCGACGACGACCCGACGTCGGGCCGTGGTTTCGAGAGCGCCGTCGCCTACGCGATCGCCGACCAACTCGGGTATCCCCGCGACAAGGTGACCTGGACCCGGGTGCCGTTCAACGCCGCCGTCCAGCCCGGGCCCAAGACCTTCGACCTCAACCTCACCGAGTTCTCGATCACCGACGAGCGGCGGCAGGCCGTCGACTTCTCGGCCCCCTACTACGACGTCAAACAGGCCGTGGTCACCGTGGCGTCCAGCCGGTTCGCCGGCGCGACCTCGATCGACGGGCTGAAGACCGCCCGGCTGGGTGCTCAGGTGGGCAGCACCAGCTACGAGGCGATCGTCTCCCAGATCGCACCCGCAACCCAGCCTGCGGTGTTCAACACCAACGACGACGCCAAGCTGGCGCTCACGAACGGCCAGGTCGACGCGATCGTCGTGGACCTGCCCACGGCGTTCTACATGACCTCGGCCGAGCTGACCGACGGCAAGATCGTCGGGCAGCTCCCGGCTGCCCCGGGCACGCCCGAGCAGTTCGGCGCCATCCTGGACAAGGGCAGCCCGCTCACCAAGTGCGTCTCCGACGCCGTCGACCGGCTACGGGCAGCCGGCACCCTCGACCAGCTCGAGCAGCAGTGGCTCGCCTCGGCGGGGTCGGCGCCGGAACTGCGGTGAGTGCGGCGCCGGGCGCGACGGAGCTGAGCCCCCTCGCGCGGGAGCGGCTCGCCTACCGGCGCTCGCGCGCCCGGCGCTCCACCCTCGTCGCGTTCACGTCCACGCTCGTGTTCGCCGTGGTGGTCGGCGTCGGGATCGCGAGCTCGCCCGGCTGGCCGCGGGTGCGCGAGACGTTCTTCGACCCGCACGCGGCCTGGGCGTCGCTGCCCGCCGTGCTCGACGGCCTCTGGCTCAACATCCGCGTGCTCGTGGTGGCCGAGATCGGGATCCTGGTGCTCGGGCTGGTGATCGCGGTGCTGCGCACGCTGCGCGGACCTGTGTTCCTCCCGGTGCGGGCGCTGGCCACCGGCTACGTCGACCTGTTCCGTGGGCTGCCGCTGCTCATCGCGCTGTACCTGATCGGGTTCGGGCTGCCGGCGCTGCGGCTGACGGGCGTGCCGACCGACACCGCGGTGCTCGGGACGGTCACGCTGATCCTCGTGTACTCGGCGTACGTGGCGGAGGTGTTCCGCGCCGGCATCGAGTCGATCCATCCTTCGCAACGGGCGGCTGCGCGCTCGCTGGGGCTCAACCACCGCCAGTCGATGCGGCTGGTGGTGCTGCCGCAGGCGGTGCGCCGGGTGCTGCCACCGCTGCTCAACGACTTCGTCGCGCTGCAGAAGGACGTCGGGCTGATCTCCGTGCTCGGCGCCGTGGACGCGATCCGCGCGGCGCAGATCGAGTCGGCCCGCACGTTCAACTTCACGCCGTACGTGGTGGCGGCGCTGCTGTTCGTGCTGCTCGCGATCCCGACCGGCCGGGTCGCCGACGCCGTGGCCGCGCGGGCCGCCCGCAGGCAGGGATGGTCATGACCCCCGTGCTCGAGGTACGCGGAGTGGTCAAACGCTATGGCTCGGCCACCGTGCTCGACGGCGTCGACCTCAGCGTCGACGAGCATCAGGTGGTCACGCTGATCGGTACGTCGGGCTCGGGGAAGTCCACCCTGCTGCGCTGCGTGGACCTGCTGGAGGAGATCGACGACGGGCTGGTCCTCCTCGACGGCGTGGACGTCTCCGACCCGCGCGCCGACGTCGCCGCTGCCCAGCGGCGCATGGCGATCGTGTTCCAGGCGTTCAACCTGTTCCCGCACATGACCGCCGTCGAGAATGTGGCGCTGGCGCCGCGGGTGGTGCACCGCGTGCCGGCAGCCGAGGCGGACGGGCGGGCCCACGAGCTGCTCCGCCGGGTCGGGCTCGGCGCGTTCGCCGACGCCTATCCGGACCGGCTCTCGGGTGGCCAGCAGCAGCGGGTGGCGATCGCTCGCGCCCTCGCGGTGCGGCCGCGGCTGCTGCTGCTCGACGAGATCACCTCGGCCCTGGATCCCGAGCTGGTCGGCGAGGTGCTCACGATCGTCCGGGAGCTGGCCGAGACGGGCATCACGATCCTCATGGCCACGCACGAGATGGGGTTCGCCCGGCAGGTGTCCGACCGGGTGTGCTTCCTCGACGGTGGCCGCGTGCTCGAGTCGGGACCACCGGGTCAGGTACTCGGCGATCCGGTCCACGAGCGCACCCGGCAGTTCCTCGCCCGGGTGATCGCAGCGGGCCGCCTGGTGTGATTGCTACGGGGGTGAGCTCATGGGCAGGACGATTTCGGACCACGAACTGCGCAACAACAGCAGCGCGATGCTGCACGATGTGCAGGCAGGCGAGACGATCGCGGTGACGAACAACGGCGAGGTCGTCGCCGTGCTGGTCCCGCCGCCGCTCCGGCCCGGAGCTGTGCTCCCGATCCAGCGAGCGGCGGTCAAGGGAGGTTTCGCCGACCTCCCGCGTGTACAGCTGGACCATCCGCTGAAGGACGACCTCGACGACCTCCGCGGGGACCGTTGACCGTCGACGTGGAGTCGTCCGCTGCCGCGAAGCTGCTCGCGCGCCGCACTGCCCGAGGCGCCTCGACGCCCTGCACGTCGCCGCAGCCCTCCGGCTGGACGCAGGGGTCATGCTGTCCTACGACCGTCGGCAGATCGCGGCAGCGGAGGCCGTGGGCCTGCGGACGCTAGCGGTGTAGCGGTCAGGCGTGGCCCGCGGCGGCGAGCCCGATGTCGACCAGCCCGATGTGAGGCCGGTCGGCCAGTTCCGCGAGCGGCACCCACTCGGCGCGGTCCGTGCTGCCGTCGATCTCGTCGCGCAGCGAGCCGCCGATCACCTCGGCGGTGTAGAGGATCCGCAGAGCGTGCATGTCGATCGGGTTGCCGTCGCTCGACCGGTCCCAGCGCGTCGAGTCGACCCCGATCACCGAACCGAGCGCGATCTGTAGGCCGGTCTCCTCCTCGACCTCACGCACGGCGCCGTCCTCGGGCCGCTCACCGTGGTCGAGCCCGCCACCGGGCAACGTCCAGCGATCGCTGCGGCGGAACCGGACGAGCAGCAGCGAACCATCACGCACACAGACGACGTACGCCCCGACGCGGGTCTGTTGCACCACCACCTGCTCCACTGGCGCAGGCTAGCGCGTGCTCAGCGAAAGCCCGCGAAGAATGACTCCAGCAGGGCCGCACAATCCCGCTCCAGTACCCCGCCGACCACCTCGGGCCGGTGATTTTGTCTCCGGTCGCGAAGAACGTCCCACAGTGAGCCGGCCGCACCCGTCTTCGGTTCCCACGCCCCGAACACCACGCGCGCCACCCGGGCGAGCCCGATCGCTCCCGCACACATCGTGCAGGGCTCGACCGTCACGGCGAGGGTGCAGCCCTCGAGGCGCCACTCCCCTCGCACAGCGGCAGCCGCCCGCAGCGCCAGCATCTCGGCGTGTGCCGTGGGGTCACCCAAGGCCTCCCGGGCGTTGCACGCCACGGCCAGCTCACGGCCTTCGGAGTCGACGACCACGGCCCCGATCGGCACGTCACCGGTGCGGGGCGCGGCCCCTGCGACCTCGATGGCGCGCCGTATCAGCGCCTCGTCCGCTGCGGCGGAGAGCGGACCGGTGGACGCCGAGCCGGCGCCCCACGCTGGGGTCACCGCGCGTCGACGACCTCGGCGAGGGCATCGGCGAACCCGCAACGGCGCCCGATCGCGGCCAGCTGCTCGTCGGGGTAGAGCTCGACCTCGCCCGCGAGCACCTCCAGCTCGTCGGCGGGAAGCCCGAGATCGGCGAGGATCGCGAGGTCGCCCTCCGGCCACGGCGGGGCGTCGAGGGCTTCGTCCTCCGGCGGCAGCTCCAGCCGCAGGAGGTCGAGGACATCGGCCGCCACGTCGTAGTCCAGCGCCGCGACGGCGTCGGACACCATCAGCGAGATGCCGCCCGGGGTGGGCCGTAACAGGACGAAGAACTCGTCGTCGACATCGAGCAGACCCAGCACCGCTCCGGTGGAGCGAAGCTCCCTCAGCTCGGTGATCGCCGTGTCCAGGTCGACGAGCGCCTCGGCCGACATCCGCGAGCAACGCCACTGCCCGTCCTCCCGGATAGCCGCTACGGCATATCCGGGCAGGGCCTGTTCACGCACCTCTGCGCGCGACTCGATGCTCTGCACCGCCATGCCACTACGGTAAGCCTCCGACCGACTGTGGTCCAAACCACAACTAGAAGTGAACCTGCTCGTCACCTGCCAGAGCTGCCAAGATCGCCCTCATGCCACCGGATGTCGCATTGCTCACCACCCTCCGTTCCCAGGCTCGCGGCGTCCAGCCACGGACGGTGGCGCTGCGCCGCGCCCTCCATCGCCGTCCCGAGCTCGGACTCGACCTTCCCCACACCCGAGATGCGGTCGTCGCCGCTCTCGCAGACCTCCCGCTACAGGTCCATCTGGGTCGTTCCGTCAGCTCGGTGGTGGCCGTGCTGGAGGGTGCCCGCCCCGGGCCGACGGTGCTCCTGCGCGGCGACATGGATGCGCTCCCGCTGGCCGAGGACACGGGGCTCTCGTTCGCCTCCGAGACCGACGGCGCCATGCACGCCTGCGGTCACGACACGCACGTGGCGATGCTCGCCTCGGCGGCCCGGGTGCTGGCCGCGCGGCGGAACGACTTCGCCGGACGGGTGCTCTTCATGTTCCAGCCCGGCGAGGAAGGCTTCCACGGCGCCCGGTACATGATCGACGAGGGCCTGCTGGACCGCACCGGGCCCGCCGGGCGCCCCGACGCCGCCTACGCGCTGCACATCAGCGCCACACTCCCGTCGGGCGAGGTGCACGTCCGTCCGGGGCCGTTGATGGCGGCGGCCGACGCGGTCACGGTGACGGTCCGTGGCCGGGGCGGCCATGCCTCCGCCCCGCACGACGCACTCGACCCCCTGCCCGCTGCCGCGGCGATGGTGGGGGCGCTCCAGACGGCGGTGACGCGGCGGGTCAGCGCGCACCACCCCGTGGTGCTGACGATCGCGCGGATCGTCGCAGGTACGACGAACAACATCATTCCGGAGACGGCCTTCATGGAAGGCACGGTGCGCACCCTCTCGGAGACCGCTCGCGCCACCGTGCACGACGAGATCGAGCGCGTCTGCCGATACATCGCGATGGCTCATGGCTGCACCGCGGAGGTGCACATCGAGCCGGGCTACCCGGTCACCGTGAACGACGCCGACGCCGCCGACCGGGTCGGCAAGCTCGCTTACACGGTGCTCGGGCGCGATCGGGTCGTCACGATGGACACCCCGATCATGGGGGCCGAGGACTTCTCCTACGTGCTGGCCGAGGTGCCCGGTGCTCTGGCGTTCCTCGGAGGCTGCCCGCCGAACGTCCATCCGGGAACCGCTCCGCCCAACCACTCGAATCGCGTGGTGTTCGACGAGGACGCGATGGCGTCCGGAGTGGCCGTCTACGCCGGGCTGGCATTGGACGCCCTCGCGAAGTAGGTCGCGATCGTGCTCGACGTACGGTTGCTGGGGTCTTGGGTGAGGATGAACCCGTGATCGCCTCACTTCGCGAGCTCGGGATGGCACTCCGTTCGGGAGCGCTCTCTCCCGTCGAGCACGTCACCGAGACTCTCGACCGCCTCGCCGCCGACCAGCACAACGCCGTGATCACGCTCGACGCCGAGCGAGCGATCACGCAGGCCAAGGAGCTCTCCGAGGAGTTGGCTCGCGGCGAGTGGCGCGGGCCGCTGCACGGCGTGGCGGTAGGGGTCAAGGACCTGTTCGACGTGGCCGGGTTGCCGACACGGGCGGGCTCGAACGTGCTGGCCGACGCAGCACCGGCTACCGCCGACGCCCCGGTCGTCGCGCGGCTGCGCGCCGCTGGTGCGGTGGTGGTGGCGAAGCTGCACACCCACGAGTTCGCCTACGGCCCCACGGGGGACGCCGCGGCCACCGGTCCGGCACTCAACCCGCACGACCGCACCCGGATCACCGGTGGGTCGTCCTCGGGTTCCGCGGCCGCGATCGCCGCCGGCCATCTGACCCTCGCGCTCGGCACCGACACCGGTGCGAGCGTCCGCACGCCGGCGGCGCTGTGTGGCGTCGTCGGGTTGAAGCCGGCCTTCGGCACGCTCTCCACCGACGGCGTGTTCCCGCTCTCCGAGACCTGCGACCACGTCGGCGTGCTCGCCGCGGACGTGCACGCCGCCGGAGTGGCCTGGGACGTGCTGAGCAGGCCGGACGGCACCGGCGGGGGGATCCAGGCACCCGGCGTCACCGGTGTCCGCGTCGGCGTGCTCGTCGACGACTACTGGCGGGCCTTCGACCCGGCGCTCCCGTCGGCGGTCGACGCCGCGGTCGAGACGCTGCGGGCCCGCGGCGCGTCCGTGGTCGAGGTGAGCACGCCCATGATCGACGAGCTCGCCGCCACCTACCCGGTGATCGTCGGCGCCGAGGCCTACGCCACCCACGCGGCGTGGCTCGCCGAGCGCCCGGAGGGCTACCAGGACGTCACCAGGGAACGGCTACTGCCCTATGCCGAGCAGCCGGCCCGCGAGTACGTCGACGCGCTGCGGACCAGGCGCAGGCTCGCGGCCGCGATGCGGGAGGCCGTCGGAGACGTCGACGTCCTCGTCCTGCCCACCACACGGCTGCGCGCCACCCCGCTAGGAGTGGCCGATGTCGACGTCGACGGCCGCAGCGTGCTCGTCCGGGCACAGTTGCTCGCTCTCACGCTGCCCTTCAACCTCACGAGGTGGCCCGCCGTGTCGGTGCCCGGTGACGTTCCCGATGGCGGCCTGCCGGCCGGGGTGCAGATCGTCGGCGTCAAGCTGGAGGAGCGTGGGGTGCTGCGCGTCGCGGCGGCCCTGGCCCGGGACTGACCGGGGTTGCGCAGCGAATACTCTCGTGGGGTGACGCAACGTGCGGTGTGCGTGATCGGCGCCGGGCTGATCGGGGGCTCGCTCCTGCGGGCCGCGGAGCAGGCCGGCCGGACGGTGTGGGGCGCGAGCACCGCGGCGGACGCGGCGGACGCGCACGCCGACGGGTTCGACGTCACCACCGACACCGACGCGGCGCTGCGCCGGGCCGCCGAGACCGACGCGCTCGTCGTCCTGGCCGTGCCGCTCCCGGCGCTGCCCGACGTGCTGCGCCGTGTCGACGCGGTGGCGCCGGCCTGCCGCCTCACCGACACGGTGAGCGTCAAGGTCGCCGTGGCCGATACCGTCGAGCGGTACGCCCCGCGGGCCCGTTTCGTGGGTGGCCACCCGATGGCCGGCACGGCGGAGTCCGGCTGGGCGGCGGGCAAGGCGGACCTCTTCGCAGGCGCGGCGTGGGTGGTGGCCTCCGACGACGGTCTCGACCTCGACGTATGGGCCGACGTCGCCGAACTGGCATGGGCGTGCGGGGCGCGCGTGGTGCCCGCGGCCACCGACGAGCACGACATCGCCGTGGCCCGGGTGTCGCACCTACCGCACCTGCTGGCGGCCGTGCTCGCCGCCGTGGGCGCGGCGGGCGACGACGACCTGCCGCTGGCACTCGCCGCGTCCTCGTTCGCCGACGGCACCCGTGTGGCGGGCACCCGCCCGGAACTGGTGCTCGCGATGTGCGAGGGCAACCGCGACGCGCTGCTCGGGGCGGTGGACGACGCACTGGGCCGGCTCGGCGCGATGCGCGGGGCGCTGGCCTCGACGGGAGGCCTGGCAGCCACGGTGCGCGCCGGGCACGCCGGACGGCAACGGTGGGCGGCCGCCCGCGACCCACAGGGGGTGCAGGTGAAGCGTCGTTCGTCGCTGTCGGCGCTGCGGGACATCGGCCGCCGCGGTGACGCCGTGGTCGGCTGGAAGGACTGAGCTCCTGCCCCGGCGCCGGGTCAGCCGGCCGCGGGCGTGGACCCTTGCAGGAGCCTCGTGGCGATACCCGGGTAGCTGAGAACCACGCCGTCGGAGTCGACCACCAGCTCCGCCACGAAATCGCCGGTGCGGAACTCCACCACCGCCTCGCCCGTGTGCTCGTCCAGCACGGACACGGTGCGGTAGATCTGCTCGACCACCTCGACGTCGAGGCCGGGTAACGAGACGAACACCATCCGGATCAGGTGCTCACCGGGCTGCCGGTGCAGGTTGAGACGGCGGATCGGCAAGGTGTTGAACATCGCGCTGTACTCGAGATCGACGTCCACGATGCCGGCGAAGTCGGCGCGGGTGGTGCCGCCGCCCGCGCCGGTGTCGAGAAGCCAGACGCCGTCGTCGGTGCGGTTGATCGTCAGGTGACGTTCGCGCTCCGCGGTGGCCGCGGTGACCGAGAGCCGCACCAGCTCGCCGCCCTCACCGACGATCAGCCGGTAGGAGGCGGTGAAGTCGCCTTCGGGCTCTGCCTTGACCATCCGGCCCAGGGCGCGATAGCCGTGGGGTTGGAGCAGCAGGCGCGCACCTTCGAGCCCATGGCCTCCGTCGGCCTGCCAGGTGAGCATCGTCGTCATCGCCACCACCGTAGACGAGGGCGGAGTCGGATCACCGAGGGTGACACTCAGCACCTCACCGGAGTGGTGGGTGACATATGCGCAGGCGCATGCACCAGTTGGCCGCCCCCTTCTCGAGCGTGTGACGGGCCACATCCTGCCCGCCACGGGACGGATCGGCCAGTCGGGTGAGGATCACTTTTCGGCACGCACCTGTTCGGGGTCAAGGTCGTCACGGACTCCCCGGAAAACCGGTTGTCGCAGGCGGCCGGCCTCGGTCCAGCCGGTGTGGGCGACCTCGACCACGATCTCCGGCTCGCACCAGTGCGCGTCGGCGGAATCCGGTCGGGGCAGGCGCTCGACGAACGGCGACCCCGGAGCCTCGACGAGCCGGTCCCGCAAGACGCGTTGGGCGGTGTCGCCGGCGAGTCCGGAACCGACCCGGCCCGCGAACCGCAGCCCGGATCCGTCGGGGACCCCGAGCAGGAGCGCGCCGATCCGGCTCGCGCTGCCGCGTTCCGGCCGCCACCCCCCGACGACGCACGCCTGCGTCTGCCGATGGGTGACCTTCGTCCATCCCGGACCCCGGCGGCCCGGCCGGTAGACGCCGTCGCGCCGCTTCGCGACCACCCCCTCCATGCCCCGTTGCCGCGTGGCCTCCAGCAGCGCGAGGCCGTCGGTGTAGGCGGGTGAGAGCGACAGCACCGGTATCGCGGCGAGATCGAGACGCTCGAGGGTGGCTCGGCGTTCCTCGAAGGGGCGCTCCAGCAGCGAGACGCCGTAGAGGCGCAGCACGTCGAACACCATGTACGTCACCGGCCGCTCCTGCACCGTGCGCGGCAGGACGGGAGCGTGGATCCGTTCGAGCAGAGCAGTGAAGCTCGGTACGCCGCCTTCGAGCAGCACGACCTCGCCGTCGAGCAGGACGTCGGGCGCGAGCCGGGTGAGTTCGGCGAGCTCGGGGAAGTTCGGCGTGACGTCACGCTCGCTGCGGCTGGTGAGCCGCACCCGGTCGTCGGCAACGTCGGCGAGCAGCCGCATGCCGTCCCACTTCACCTCGAACACCCATTCCGGACCATTCGGAAGGGCTCCAGGGGTGGCGAGCATGGGCTGCACGCCGTCATGCTGGCATCAGAGAGAGATTCACACATATTGCTGGCGGGATAGCCCACGAGGGAACAGGGGCCTGCATGCGCGCGATGTGGAGCGGCGCAGTGTCGTTCGGTCTGGTCAGTGTGCCGGTCAAGGCGTACTCGGCCACGACCAACCACGACATCCGGTTCCACCAGGTGCATGGCGCCGACGGTGGACGGATCAAGTACAAGCGCACCTGTTCGGTCGACGGCGAGGAGGTCGAGTACGCCGACATCGTGAAGGGCTACGAGACCGACGACGGCGAGCTGATCACCCTGACCGAGGAGGACCTCGACTCGCTGCCCACCGCCACCGGGCACGAGATCGACGTCATCGAGTTCGTCCCGGCCGACCAGATCGACCCACTCCTGTTCGAGAAGAGCTACTACCTCGAGCCCGACGCCAAGGCGGCCAAGCCCTACGCGCTGCTGCGCGAGGCGCTGGTGCAGACCGATCGGATGGCGGTCGTCAAGGTCGCGTTGCGCCAGCGGGAGAGCATGGCGCTGCTGCGCGTGCGGGACAAGGCGATCGTCCTGCAGACGATGCTGTGGCCCGACGAGGTGCGCGAACCCGAGTTCGACATCCTGGACGCCGACGTCGAGCTGCGGCCCCAGGAGCTGACGATGGCGGCGTCGCTGGTGGAGAGCCTCGGCTCCGACTTCGACCCCGAGCAGTTCCACGACGAGTACCGCGACGCCGTGGTGGAGCTCATCGAGCGCAAGCGCACCACCGGCGACACCCGTCCGGCGCCCGTCGCCGCGAAGCGCGACGAGGGCCCGGACAGCATGACCGACCTGCTGAGCGCCCTGCAGGCCAGCGTCGAGGCCGCTCGGGCCGGATCCGGTGCGGCGGCATCGTCGAGCACCACGTCGGACGACTCCGCCACCAAGAAGAAGGCTCCGGCCCGCAAGCCCCCCGCCAAGAAGAAGGCCGCGGAGGACGAGGCTCCGGCGCCCCGCAAGCGCACTCGCAAGCCGGCCTGACGCGCGGCGCGAACCGCCGGATCAGACGGCGGCCACCGCCGCCCAGAAGTCGTCGAAGCCGTCCAGCGGTCCGGTCATCAACCGCTGGGTCAGGAGAACCCCGACCGTGTCGCGGCTCGGGTCGACACGCGCGGTCGTGCCCGTGCCGCCGTCCCAGCCCCACCGGCCCGGCGCCATCCACGGCTCCACGGCCTCGATGTCCACGCTCGTGGCCATGCCCCAGGACACGCCGGGGCCGAGCACGGGAAGAGCCTGGCTGCGCTGCGCGCCGGTGAGCGCGTCGGACGTCATGAGGGCGACCGAGGCAGACGACAGCACCGGTGCGCCGCCGTCGGCCATCGCGCAGTAGAAGCGCAGGACGTCGGACGCCGTGGACAGCAGGCCTCCGCTCAGCTTCTCGAACCCGGGCGGCGAGGCGAAGGCGCCGCTCGGTGGGTCGAACACCTCCAGTCCGTCGGCCTCCGGCCGATAGGCCGTGGCGAGCCGATGGACATCCGGCGTCCAGAAGCTCGTGGACGTCATGCCCAGCGGTCCGGTGATGCGCTCGGCGAGCAGGTCGGAGAGCGGCTTGCCGGCGGCCCGGGCCAGCAGGACACCGAGGAGATCGGTGCCGGTGTCGTAGAGCCAGCCCTCCCCCGGTTGGAACGCGAGCGGCAGGTCGGCGACTCGCGCCACGAACTCGTCGCCGGTCATGGGAGGCGGCAGCGGGCCGGGGTAGACGCCCCGTTCCATCATGGCCGCCTGCAGCGGGGTCTCCTCGAACACAGCGCCCCAGCCGGACGTCATCGTCAGCAGGTGCCGCACGGTGATCGGCCGCTGTGCCTCCGTGGTGCGGTGAAGCTGCGCGTGGGGCGCGACGAGTACGCGTGGGTTCGCCGCCTCCGGCAGCCAGCGCGCGATCGGGTCGTCGAGGGCGAGTAAGCCCTCCTCCACCAGGGCGAGCGCGAGAGCACCCCCCATCGGCTTGGTGACCGACGCGATGCGGAACAGGGTGTGCTCATCCATCGCCGCGCTCTGCGGGCCGACGGCCATCGTGCCGCCTGCCCGGACCTCCACCCGGCCACGGACGCGGACCGCGCCCACGTAACCGGGGATCCGGCCGGACGCCACCTGCGCGTCCGGCACCCGCCAGATCCCGTCGTAGCTCGTGCCGGCTGCTGGTCCGCCATCCGCGTGCTGAGTCATGCGCTCTCCTCGAGGTCGTCGAGAGACATGACCGACATCCTGGCCGGAACTCATCGTGCGACGGTCAGGGGCCGAGGGCGCTCTCCGGCGGCCGCTCGTCGTCGGCGATCGCCTGGAACAGCGCGCTGGCACGCTGGCGATCCCAGTTCACCACCCCGTCGCGCACCGGCACGGTGGTGGAGACGCCGTCGGACAGCCCGCGCATCGCAAGCCCCAAGCTTGCGAGGTTCCAGACGTGGGTGCTGTCGTCGACCGTGATGGCGCCGGACAGGCCGGTGGCCAGCGGCACGATCCGGAACGGGTTGAGCAGCGTGGCCGGGCTGGTGACCTTGTCCAGCAGCGCGGAGATGAACGCCCGCTGCCGCTCCACGCGCCCGAAGTCGGAGCTCGCGGTGGCACGCGTGCGGACGTAGCCCAGCGCCGTGGCCTGGTCGAGGGTCTGGCAGCCGGCCTTGATGTCCAGCGCGGCCTTGGGGTCCTTGATCGACTCCGGCACGCACATGTCCACGCCGCCCACGGCGTCCACCATCGAGACGAGGCCGAGGAACCCGATCTCCGCGTAGTGGTCGATGCGCAGGCCGGTGGCCTGCTCGACGGTCTGGACCAGCAGTTCGGGGCCGCCGCCGTCAGCGCCACCACCGCGCCCGTACGCAGAGTTGATCTTGTGGCGCCCGTGACCGGGGATGTCCACCATCGAGTCGCGCGGGAGGCTGACCAGGGTGGTGGGGCCGCTACCGGTGTGCAGCAGCATGATCGTGTCGGTGAGTTCGGACTCCGGGTCGCCGGTGGCGAACTCCTTGCGCTGCTCGGGAGTGAGGTTGGCCCGGCTGTCCGACCCGACGATCAGCCAGTTGGTGCCCTTGGAGGTCGCGGTGCTGTCGGCCGGGAGAGCAGCCACACGGTTCAGCGTGGTGTCGATGTAGACGCCGAACCCGACCACGAGCAGCAACAGGACGAGCAGGGTGACACCGATCCGCCGCCCCCACCGCGGACGCCGGACGGGGCGGACGCCCACGGGCCTGCGCGGCGGCGGACCGGGCGGCGGTGCGTACCCGGGCCCGGGAGGGCCTGACGGGAGCAGTGCGGTGTCGCGCATGGCCCGCCGAGCACCGGCGGGCACCCCCATCGGCGGGCCGGGCGGCGGCGCCATCGGGCGGCCGGGCGGTTGGGGGCGGGGCCGCTGCGGCTGCCCCCAGCCCGGTCCGCCACCACGTCGCGGCTGTCGCGCCGTCGGTGGCGGGCCGCCTGGCCCTCGGTACTCACCGTTCATGCTGCTCACCATCCCGGCCTACGGCGCGTCACCGACGAAACGGGTTCGACGGTCACACGACGCAGTTGTCCTACAGGAGAGGACGCCCCGGGTGCCTGAACGGTTGCGTGATCGTCACCACTTCGCGCCGGACGGGCGTTACGAGGAGAGCAGCGGCTCCCCTTCGAACAGTCCGAGTTCCTCGCAGTAGAACTCGATGCCCACTCCGTTGGGATCACGGATGTAGAGGCTGTTGTCGACGCCCCGATCCGGGCCGAGATAGGTGATGCCGGCCTCATCGAGGCGCTTGCGGGTGGCGGCGAACTCCTCCGCGGACGTGGACAGCGCGAGGTGCTGGACCGCTCCGATCGTCTCCGAGTAGTCGGGATGGTCGTGCCCGGGGAAGTCGAAGAACCCGAGCAGGTTGCGGTTGCCGATGTCGAAGAAGAAGTGGCTCGACCCCTGGTAGTCCCGGTTCTCCACGAGCTCTACCAGCGGGAACCCCAGGAGATCCTGGTAGAACTTGATCGTCTCCTCGACGTCGCGTGCGACCAGCGCGAGGTGGTGCACACCGCGCACGGTGGTGGCCGGGCGGTCTCCCACCGGCCGCAGGTACTTCTCCTTGAGCGCGGCACGGCGGGCGCGCACGGCTTCCAGCTCGGCACCCTCTGGCTGTGGCATCGGATCCTCCGTCTCCCTGGCGTTGCTGTGCCTCGGACAACATTAGTTGCTACGTCAACATTCCGCTCGGACTCGGCTTCAAGCCTGTCAGCCGGGAGGCCCCGCGTCTGCACGCCGAATGTCGGCCACGTCGTTGCGGGTAGTCCCCGAGAGACCGGAAAGGAGCACGATGACCGACCACTTCGACGGCTGGATCGCGGGCCTGGGCACGTCCGCGGGCCTGCGCGTCGTTGTGGGGCACTGGCCGCGGTCGCCGTTCGGCACGTTCACCGACGTCATGGTGGAACAGGCGGATGGGCATCGGGTGCTGCTCGCCCCGTCGTCGGAGGTGGCCGGATTCGTGGCCGCCACCTACCTGTTCGACGACGTGCGGGTGACGCCGGTGCGCGCCCAGGTCGACGGGACACGGTGGCAGGTGGACGCCGCGCCCCTGGTGCTCGGCTTCACCGTCGGGGCACGGCCCGCGCTCGGGCTCCTGCTCCGCGCGGTGCCGCGGCCCCTGGCCATGAGCCCGCTCTGGATCAGCGCGGTCGACCTCGTTGCGCGGCGCGTGCTTCCCGGCGTGCGCACGAGGGGAAGCGCCGGCAGCGGCCGCCGGGAGTACTACGCAGCCCTCGACCTGCACGGCCTGACGGCCGCGAGCACGTCCTGGGACGGCATCGACCAGGGCGACCTCGCCCCGGTGACACCGCCCGTCCGGTTCGGTTTCGGGTCGACGCCGAGCACGCCGTCACTCACCCGCGTCGTGACCCTCGTCGAGCGGGAGTAGGCGGACGAGGATGCAGACCTTCCTCCCCCATCCCGACTTCGCGGCGAGCGCCGCGGTGCTCGACGACCGCCGGTTGGGCAAGCAACGCGTGGAGGCGCTACAGGTACTGCGCGCGGTGACCCGCACGACCTACGGATGGAAACACCACCCCGCTGTACGCATGTGGGCCGGGTTCCCAGAGGCCGTCGCGGCCTACGGGCTGGCGGTGTGCGCCGAGTGGGTGGGGCGGGGGCGGGCCGACACGTGCGCAGCGACCATCGGCACCGACCTCGCCGAACACGGGCTCCCGTCGCCGCGCACGCAGGCTGAGCTCGCCGCCCGGGCGCTGCTCCCCGAGTGGATCGGGGACGAGCGTGTGCACCGCAGCCACCGCTCCGCGCTGGTGCGCAAGGACCCGCAGTTCTACGGCCCGCTGTTCCCGGACGCCGACCCGGAGTCAGGCTACTTCTGGCCGGTCTGACGACCCGGGCCGTGATCAGCAGTGACCCGCTACAACCAGCGGGGCGCCTGCGGCACCGCGACGGGCGAGCCGCCCGCGTCGATCGCCACGACCTCGGCCCGTGCGGGCCTGCCGACCAGCCAGCCCAGCACGAAGGCGGCGTCACCACGCAGCTCGACGGGGTCCAGGCCCGCCCCGAGGGCCCACCTGCGGTCCCGGTCGGACGGCGCGAGCCGGGCGCACGGGCAGCCGTCGCGCTCGGACAGGGTCACCGTGACCTCGTCCAGCAGGGCATCGACCACTGCCGGCGGCAGGTCGGCGACCGTGATCCCGGCGTCGAGGTCGACCGCGTGGAGCCACACCTCCCGTACCCGCATCCAGGGCACCTCGGCGCCGGGGATCGCGCGGCCGAGAGCGCTGCGCACCTGGGCCTGCCACGTGGCGCCGTCGAGCGCGGCGAGGGCAGCGTCGAGATCGTCCGCTGTGCTCACCAACTCGCTGCGCAGCTTGTCGGCCGGCGCTTGCGCCGACGACTCGATCTCCGCGGCGCGCTGGTCGCTGCTCGCGTACATCGGCGTCTCGATGCCGGTGCGCGCCCAGGTCGCGAGTCTGGTCAGGGCTTCGGCGTTGCGTGCGAGGTGGGCGATGACGTGGGCCCTGCTCCATCCGGGAAGTGCGCTCGGCGCCCGGAACGCGTCGTCGGGCAGCGCGTCGACCGCGCGAACGACAAGCTCGGTGCCGGCACCCATCCAGGGCAGGGTCACACTGACGTCCTGGCGATCCATGCGCCCTCCAGCCGTGCCCGACCGCCCCGTTGCGGCGGTTCGTCCCACTCGTCGATCGAGTCGCCTCGACCGTAGCCCCCGACGGGGCAGCGCCGAAGGTGCAGGTCGGGCAACGGTCGCCGAGATCTCAGGGACTGCCCGTGGCGGTGCGAGCGCGCTCCAGGGAGCCGAGGACGGCCCGGCCGTTGAGCGCGGCCGACTGCCTGCTCTCCACCAGCGCGAGCGCCGCACGCAGCGCGCTCGCCGCGTCGAGGGTGGCGTCGCGGGCGGCGGCGCAGACGGCGGTGAAGCTGGCGTAGCCGTGCACGAGCCCCGGAAAGCGTCGGGCCACCACGGGCACCCCGGCCTCGTTCAGCCGCTCGGCCAACTCCTCGCCCTCGTCACGCAGGGGGTCGAACCCTGCCGTCGCCAGGTACACGGGCGGCATGCCGGACAGGTCGTCGGCGCGCAGGATGGCGCCCCGGGTGTCGTCGGACGGCACACCGTCGGGCAGGTAGAGCCGCTCCAGTTCGCGGATGTACTCCGCGGTCAGGCCGAAGCCGTTGCCGAACAGCTCGCGCGAGCCGCCGCTGCGGTCGATGTCGGTGACCGGGTAGAGCGCGAGGACGAACGCAGGCAGCGGGCCCCCGGTGGTCGCCTGCTGCTGGGCGACGACGAGGGCGAGGTTGGCGCCGGCACTGTCGCCGCCCACGGCGATCAGCTCGGGGTCGGCACCGAGGACGGCGGCGTCGGCCCTCGCTCCGTGGTACGCGGCGATGGCGTCCTCGAGGGCTGCGGGGTAGGGGTACTCCGGGGCCAGCCGGTAGTCCACGGAGAGCACCCGCACGCCGGACTGGGCCGCCAGGAGGCGGCACAGCGGATCCGTGGACGCGAGGCTGCCCAGCGCGAACCCGCCGCCGTGGAAGTAGACGATCAGCCCAGCGGTCTCGGGTACCGCGGGCGGGATGTAGAGCCGGGCGGCGAGCGGCCCGGCTCCCCCGGGCACCTGCAGGTCCTCGGTGACGATGTCGTCCAGACGGGCGTCGGCCACGATCTCGGCCGCGAGGTCGGCCTGGCGCCGCTGCTCGGCCAGCGCGGCCTGGTCGACGGTGCCACCGGCCGGGCTCGCCAGCAGCCGGTCGATCCGGCCCAGAAGCTGAAGGTCCAGGTCCAGCACCTGGCCGTCGAACTCCACCCGTCGACCGGCCAGCGCCCTCTTCACAGGCTGCGGCAAGCCGAACACCGCGCGTAGGCCCCATCGCAGTGCCCGGAGCCGTGCTCTCGACCCGATCACCCTCACACGGTACGTCGCGTAAATCCGCCGTTCACCGTGTCGACGGCCACGACCCTCCTGGTCACTATTTGATGGCCCCCACGCTCAGTCCGTCCTGGATCCGGCGCTGGAAGACGACGTACACGGCGAGCACCGGCAACAGCGCGATCACCAGTCCGGCGAACAGGGCACTCCAGTCGCTTCGGTAGCCCTGGTTCGCCGCCAGCACGGCGAGCCCCTGCGACAGCACGTAGTGATCGCTGTCGGGCATCAGCACCAGCGGCAGCATGTACTGGTTCCACAGCCCGAGGAAGTTGAAGATCCCCACGCTGATCAGCCCCGGCCGGGCGAGCGGCAGCATGATCCGGAAGAACACCCCGGCGTGCGAGCAGCCGTCCAGCATCGCGGCCTCGGCGAGCGCGCTCGGCAGCGTCCGGAAGAACCCGGTCATGAAGAAGACGGTGAACGGCAGCGCGTACGCCGTGTAGACGAGGACCAGCCCCTGGTAGGTGCCGAGCATCCCGAGGTTCTGCACCACGAAGAAGAGCGGCACCAGCGCCAGGAAGATCGGGAACGTCATTCCCGCGATGAACGCGTAGTAGATGACGCCCCGACCGGGGAACTCGTAGCGGGCCAGTACGTAGGCCACCATCGATCCCAGCAACATCACCAGCACCACCGAGGCAGAGACGACGATGAGGCTGTTGAGGAAGTAGGTGCCGATGTTGGCGGTGGTCCAGGCCCGCGCGAAGTTCCCGAACTGCCACTGCGCAGGAAGGCTCCACGGGCTGGTGAAGATCTCGCTGTCGGTCTTGAACGATGTGAGCACGGCCCAGAGCAGCGGGGCCGCCACCAGGATCGCCCACACCGCGAGGAAGCCGTGGGTGAACACGTTGAGCGTCCGCTCACCCGTCGAGGCTCCGGGTGCCCCGGCATCGCTGCGTCGCCGCTGCGGCCGGTCGGGAGGCACCGTGGCCGGTGCCGAGGCCGACGTGCCGAGTGTCATCGCCGTACTCCTCAGTACTCGGTCTGCTGACGGCGGGTGAGCCGCAGGACGGCGACCGCCAGCAGCAGCGTGACCAGGCACAGCGCCACCCCGACGGCCGACGCGTAGCCGAACCGGCCTTCGGTGAAGGCGCTGCGGTACAGGTACTGCGACACCACCTGGGTGGACCCGTCCGGGCCGCCGTCGGGCAGCATCACCTGGAGCAGCGTGAACCCGTCGAGCACCATGATCCCCAGGTAGATGTAGGAGACCTGGACGCTGTCCCAGATCATCGGCAGCGTGATGCTCCAGAAGGTGCGAATGCGGCCGGCACCGTCGAGCACGGCCGCTTCGAACACGTCAGGTGGCACCGACTTCATCGCCGAGCTGAACAGCACGTAGTAGAAGCCGACCGCACCCCAGATGAGTACGGCCATCACCGACGGCAGGGCGAACGTCGTGTCGCCGAGCCACGAGCGGGTGAGCCCGTCGAGGCCCACCACCCGCAGCGCCCCGTTGAGCAGGCCTGCGTCGGGGTTGAAGAAGAACCCGAAGAGCACACCGGCGATCACCACGGGCACGACCTGCGGGAAGAAGAACACCACCTGGTAGAGGCGTGATCCCCGCACCCCGCCGCGACCCACCGCGCCCTGACGCCCCGCCACGGTCGTCACGGCCGCCAGGAACAGGGCGAACGCGATCGTCACCAGCGGCACCACGACGAGCAGCAGCCCGTTGTGGCTCATCGCCCGCCAGAACCTGCCGTCCGTGGCCAGCTCGACGTAGTTGTCGAAGCCGACGAAGTTCTGCTGGCCGGAGAAGCCCCGCCAGTCGGTCATCGATATGTAGAACGCCTGGGCATAGGGCGATACGACGAACACGACGTACAACACGAGCGGGACCACCAGGAAGCTGGCGATGAACCGGTATTTTCCGTGGCGCATGACTGGTCAGCGGCTGTACTTGGTGATGCTCTGGTCTGCGGCGACGCGGTCGGTCTCCGCCTGCATCTTCGCGAGGTAGCCCGCCGCGTCGGTCCGGCCGGCGAGCAGGTTGGACGTCTCCGTCTTGAGCAGCTCTGAATAGGTCGAGTACCAGGTGCGGAAGTTCCAGCTGAAGACATTGTCACCGGCCGCGGCGAGACCGGCCGAGAGCGACTCCAGCGCCGGTGTCTTCTTCGCATCGGCGGTGGCGCCCCTCACCGCAGGCACCGACGCGGTGAGCTCGGCGAACTTCGAGCCACCCTGCTTCGAGAGCATGAGCCGCAGGTACTCCATGCCGCCGTTCACGTTCTTCGCCTTCGCGGGAACGACGAATGCCTCGGCAGGCTGCGTGCGCAGCGCCGTGACGGGCATTGCCGCACTGCTGTCGAGAACGGGAACGGGCAGCATGGCCATCGCGAAGTCCGGCGGAGCGATGCCCTTCATCTCGTTCTCGAGCCACGATCCGGAGACGTAGAACGCGGCCTTGCCCTGCACCCAGGCCGTCTGCGCCTCGGTGTGCTTGAGGCCCTCCGAGCCCGGCATGAAGTAGCCCTTGCGGACCATCTCCTCGAGCCGCTGCGTCGCCGCCAGCACCGTGTCCTGTGTCCAGGCGCCCGGCTGCAGGTTGTCGATGTTCTTGACGACGTCGAGGCCGCCCTGCTTGATGGCCGCGCCCAGGTTGAGGTCGATGACGTAGTCACCCGCGTTGACGCCGCCGTAGGTGAACGGGGCGATCCCGGCGGCCTTGATCGTCTCGGAGAGCGCCATCATCTCGTCCCACGTGGTGGGCACCTGCCAGCCGTTCTTCTCGAACAGCGGCTTCGAGTACCAGATCGCGTAGGTCTCGTAGACGTAGTTGAGGATGACGAACTTGTCGCCGAAGGTGCCCTGCTCGATCACGCCGGGCAGCAGCGTGTCGCGCACCTTGACGTTCGGGTCGTCCACCGAGGGAGCGTCGAGCAGAGGGCCGAGGTCGGTCAGCTGGTTGTCGTTCACGAGCACCGCGTACTCGATCTTCTGAGCGCCCGAGTCGTCCAGGACGTCCGGGGGGTTACCCGCCACGAACCGGGGCTGCATTTCCTGCGCGATCTGCGTGCTCGCCGAGTGCTTGACCTGCGACTGCGGGTACTGCTCCTTGTACATCGCCTGGTGGGCGAGGGCGTAGTCGTCGCCGTAGCCGCCCTTGAAGATCACGACGTCCAGCGGGGCGTCGGTGGCCACGCCGAGCGGGTTGGTGGCGCTGACCTGGCCCTGCGCCGCGCTGGTGGTCCCTCCGCCCCCGGTGGCACAGGCGGAGAGCAGCCCCGCCCCGGGCACAGCGAGCAGGCCCGCGGCCGCCAGCCGCCGCAGGAACTGCCGGCGGTCGAGTCCGGGCATGGGGCGAGACGGGTTCATAGGTGTCTCCTTGAGCTGGTGGTGCGGTTGATCGATGGCGACGGAGTGCGGGAGTGCCGGGTGTCGGCGGGGAGCGGACGAGTAGGTGGGGCTCGGGGGCGTTGCTCAGGCGGGTCGGCGGATGCGACCCGCGTAGCGGGCTTCCAGGGCCGAGTTGTGGGCGTCGCCCTCGGGGATGTTGGCGGAGAGATAGACGGGCGGGGTCTCGCCTGCGGCGAGCATCGTGCGCACGACCTCGGCAACGACCATCTGGGCGAGCAGGGCCGCGGTGATCGACGAGATGCCGCCCACGGCAATCTCGCCGGTGGTCAGCACCGCGTCGCCGTAGGGCGCCCCGTTGTCGAGGACCACGTCGGCGATCTCGAACAGCCGCAGCCCGGACGGATGCCGCGAGGTGACCTGCGAGCTGTGGGCCATCGAGGTGATCGCGACCAGGCCGTGCCCGCGCTCCTTGACCAGCCGGGCGAGTTCCACGACCGAACCGTTGCCCCCCGAGTTCGACGCCATCACGAACACGTCGGCCGGATGCACCCCGGCCAGCTCGTAGATCCGATGGGCCACTGCCGGGTCGCGCTCGAGGTGCTCGGTGAACAGCACGTCCGGGGCGTCGCCGCCCAGGATGACCAGGTCGCGCAGGGCGATCATGTTGGTGGGCACGAGCCCTCCGGCCCGGCCGGCGATCTCCATGGCCAGCGCCTGCGAGTGGCCGGTGCCGAAGGCCTGCACCACCCCACCCGCACGCAGCGCGTCAACCAGCAGGGCGGCCGCCTTCGCGACGCCGTCCGCCTGCTCGGTGGACACGCGATGTACGGCGGCTGCCGCAGCCTCGGCGTAGGCCGCCGCCGACACGGGCGTGGAGTTCGTGTTCGTCCCGGGTGTCATCAGGCTCCTCGCTGTGGGTCGGCGGAGCGCGCGGATCCACCCCTCGCGCGCGGCTCGTACGGAGTGCGGTGGGCGGCCACGGCATCGGCGGTGCGGGCGAACGCCTCGGTCGAACGTTCGTGGGTGCGCTGTGCGACCGCGAGGTAGAGCAGATCCAGCACCAGGAACTGGGAGTGGCGGGCCGACATCGCGCCCGCGCGGAACGCCGTCTCCCGCACGGAGGTACCCAGTAGGTGGTCGGCGACGTCCGCGATCGGGGACGTCGAGAAGTTGGTGATCGCCACGGTGGTGGCGCCGTGGCGGCGCGCCTCGGCGAGCATCTCGACGGTCTCGGTTGTGCGGCCGCTGTGCGAGAGCGCGATCGCCACGTCGCCCGGTCCGAGCAGCGCGGCGCTGGTGAGTCCGTTGTGGACGTCGGCCCACGTCCAGGTGGCGATGCCGATCCGGTACATCCGCAGCTGCTGGTCCTCGAGCACGGCCGCGCTGCCACCCGCCGCGTAGAAGTCCACCCGCCGGGCGGCCACCACCGCGTCGGCCACGGCGTCGACGGCGGAGAGGTCGAGCGCCGCGGCGGTCTCGTGCATGGCCTGCACGTCGACCGCGAGCAGCGTGCGCAGAACGCGGTCGATCGGGTCGGTGGGCAGCACGTCCGCGCCGATGCCGACCTCCCAGCCGGCCTGGTCGGCCCGGCCGATCTCGGTGGCGATGCCGACGCGCAGTTCCGTGTAACCGGCCACGCCGAGGGTGCGGCAGAAGCGGGTGACGGTGGCGGGCGAGGTGCCGCTGCGTTCCGCCAACTCCACGATCGTCGCCCTCGACGCCCAGGCCGGATCCTCCAGGATCACGTTCGCGACCTGCCGCAATGCGCCGGCGAGCCCTGGAAGCAGGCTGCGGAGATGCACGAGCAGCTGACCCGTGCCCGCTTCGGCGGGGGACGCGGATCCGGCGACCAACATCTTCAGTAGAACCTTTCGAGGCCGAGCAGGGTGGTGAAAATTTCCACCGCGTCGGGTGAACTGTCAAGGCTTCGGTAAGACGTTTACATTTCTGTTAGAGGGGGCGCCGGTGGAGCTGTTCCTCGGGATGGACGTGGGCGGCAGCCGCTCGCGCGCCGCGGTCGTCGACGGCTCGGGACGGTTGCTCGGCGCGGCGGAGGGGCCCGGCGGCAACCCGGTCTCGCACCCGCCCGACCAGGCCTTCCGTGCCCTCGCCGGCGCGCTACGCGCCGTGCTGCACGACCTCCCGGCAGGCGACGTGCGATCGGCCGTGCTCGGGATGGCGGGCGTCGGCCCGATGCAGCTGCCCGCCATGGCGGCGGATCTCGCCGACCTGGCGCACGCCGTCGGCCTGCCCTGCCGTCCTGCCGTCGTCGGCGACGTGATCGTCGCCTTCGCGGCCGGCACAGCCGAACCGGACGGCACCGTGCTCATCGCGGGTACCGGGGCGACGGCGGCGCGGATCACCGGCCGGGAGCGCACCGCTGGGACGGACGGCCACGGCTGGCTCGTGGGCGACACGGGATCGGCGTTCTGGCTGGGGCAGCGGGCGGTTCGGGCCGCGCTCGCCGCGCTCGACGGCCGGGGAGCCGCGACGTCACTGGTGGGCGGCGTCGTCGAGGCACTGCTCGGCACGGGAACGGGCGACCCGGTGCCGGCGACGGCGCTGGACGCCGACGCCCCGGCCGACACCGCCGAGCGGATCGTGCACGCGGTGCACGCCGGCCCACCCATCGCGCTCGCACGGCTTGCACCACTGGTGAGCGTCGCCGCCCGGGCCGGGGACGCCGTCGCGGGCGGGATCGTCGCGGAGGCCGCATCGGCGCTCGTCGCCGACGTCGAACCGATCCGTGACCCCGGTGAGCGCACCCCGATCGTCATGGCAGGCAGCGTCGTCGCCGGCGACACGCCGGTCGCCGAGCTCACGCGCGCCCGGCTCGCGGCCCGCTGGCCAGGATGTGTGGTCACCGCAGGCGACGCGGCGCGCGCAGCCGCATGGCTCGCAGCGGCGCGCTCGGTGCCTCCCGGACGGGCGGCGGAACTGCACGCGGCGATTCTCGGGACCTGACGCCGGGGCTGCGATCACGAGCAGCGTGATCAGGTGCTGCTATGGCGCTTCGGCCGGCGGAGCCCGCACCGATCCGCCTTCGCGACGGTATTGCGGTCGGTGACGTTGTTGCCGAATGCGAACTGCGGCCAGGTGCCCATCATCTCCTGGCGGCTGCGCTCACTCCATTCCCGCGCGCGGTCGCTGCGCGACTTGTAGAAGTTCAGCGCGAAACCCTCGGTGTGCAGCCGAAGGATCGAGAATCCGCCCGGGTACTCCTTGGCTGCCGCCACCTCCTGCAACGTCACGAGCGGCGCGGTGGGACTGATGGTGTGGTGGTTGCGACGGGTGTGACCGGCGTGGTGCAGGAAAACACCCGGTGTCCGGGCGTACGCCTCCAGAACGGAGGCCGCCTGGGCGGCGTCGAGGGAGTTGCTGGTGGTGAAGCGACGCTAGGGAGATCGCGTGAACGAGTCCGCGCGCACGGAACAGCGCGGAGATGTCGGGCGGGAAAGAGTCACGCGCCGATTCCGGCAATGCCGCCGAATCCGGCAGGAAAATGAAGACGTCGGATGTCCGATCCGCCGGTTCACGCGATGGTCTTGCGGTCCCTCCGTCGATGGCCGTATAAAGACGCGCGATACATCGGATGTCTGGGTGCTTCCCCGCACCGGGAGCCGAGATCAAGGCCATGGACCCTGGACGGGCACCGCTTCCCCTGCGGCGCGGTCCGGGCCGACGAGACGAAGCGGAGCACTGCATGAGCGCAGCGGGTAATGGCGAGTTCGCCGGGCTGGCCGCGGTGGTCACCGGCGGCGGCTCGGGGATCGGGCTCGCCACCGCGCAGCTACTGGCCGAGCGCGGCGCACGGGTCGCCTGCCTGGACCTGGACCCGTCGGGCGTCCCGGCGCCTCTCCTCGGGCTGACCGCCGACGTCACCGACCAGGACTCGGTGGACGCCGCTGTCGCCACCGCCGTCGAGCGCCTCGGTGGCCTCGACGTGCTGGTCAACAACGCGGGCATCGGCGCCCAGGGCACGGTGGAGACCAATCCGTTGCCGGAGTGGCAGCGCGTGCTCGACGTCAACGTGCTCGGCATCGTGCGCCTGAGCCGGGCCGCGCTCCCCCACCTACGCCGTTCGCGCGCCGCTGCGATCGTCAACACCTGCTCCATCGCGGCCACCGCGGGGCTGCCGCAACGGGCGCTCTACAGCGCGAGCAAGGGCGCGGTGCAGTCGCTCACGCTCGCGATGGCGGCCGATCACATCTCCGACGGCATCCGCGTCAACTGTGTGAACCCGGGCACCGCCGACACCCCCTGGGTGGGCAGGCTCCTCGACGCGGCCGACGACCCCGCCGCCGAACGGGCTGCGCTGGAGGCCCGCCAGCCCATGGGGCGTCTGGTGTCGGCGCAGGAGGTGGCCGCGGCCATCGCCTACCTGGCCGGTCCGCTGGCGGGCGCCACCACCGGCACGGCGCTCGCCGTGGACGGTGGCATGCAAGGCCTGCGGCTTCGGCCCCGCCAGGACTGAGTCCGGACCGACTCGAACGACGCCGAGGAGACCAACGATGACTTCGATCCCCGCGCGACGTGCCGTGGGCGCGTCTGCCGCAACGACCATCCTGCTGCCATGAGCGCGTTGCTGGGTCGTTCGGCCGTGCCGGTGAGCCGGATCGGGCTCGGCACGGCGCCGCTGGGCAACCTCTACCGGGAGGTACCCGACGCCGACGCGATCGCCACGATCGACCAGGCCTGGGCCCGCGGCATCCGGTTCTTCGACACGGCGCCGCACTACGGTCTGGGCCTGGCCGAGCGGCGGCTCGGAGTGGCGCTGTCCGGGCGGCCACGAGCGCAGTACACGATCTCGACCAAGATCGGACGGCTGCTTGTGCCCGACCCGGCAGGCGCCCACCGGCGCGACGACGAGGCCGGCTTCGACGTGCCCGCCGACCACCGCCGTGTGTGGGACTTCAGCGCCGACGGCGTCCGGCGCAGCCTGGAGGACAGCCTGGAGCGCCTCGGGCTCGACCGCATCGACCTCGTCCTGATCCACGACCCCGACGACCACTGGGCCGAGGCCGCCGGGCAGGCCTACCCGGCGCTGCACGACCTGCGCGCCCAGGGCGTGATCGGGGCGATCGGGGCGGGGATGAACCAGGCGGCGATGCTCACCCGGTTCGTCACCGAGACCGATGTGGACGCCGTGCTCGTCGCGGGGCGGTGGACGCTGCTCGACCAGTCCGCGGCCGACGAACTGCTCCCGGCCTGCGCGCGCCGTGGTGTGTCCGTACTGGCGGCGGGTGTGTTCAACAGCGGCCTGCTCGCCACCGACGACCCGCCCGCCGACGCCACCTACGACTACCAGCCGGCTCGCGCGGAGGTGCGCGAACGCGCCGTCGCCATCAGTGCCGTCTGTCGCCGCCACGGTGTCGCGCTGCCCGCCGCCGCCATCGCGTTCGCCGGTGCGCGCCCCGAGGTCGCCTCGGTGCTGCTGGGGGCCCGCACCGCGGCCGAGACGGCGGCGAACACCGCCGCCGCGGCCGTCCCGGTGCCGGGAGACCTGTGGACCGAACTGGCAGAAGAGGGCCTGATCCGCCCCGACGTCCTCCCCTGACCCCCCGCGGGTCGCCCTGAACCCGCGGGGCTCCACGCGCGCCCGTGCTCGGATGTTTCGGCCCGGACCGCGTCAGGGGGTCGGTTCGCCCAGGGCGCTGCGTAGCCACTGCTCCACGCCGGCCACGTGGATCGTGGCCCACGCGCGGGCGAGCTCGGGCTGACGTGCGGCGATCGCGTCGCAGATCGCGGTGTGCTGCTCGATCGTGCGCGCGACCGCACCTTCCTGCGTCAGCCCGCGCCAGATCCGGGCGCGGGTGGTCGGGCCGGAGAGGCCCTCTATCAGCGAGCACAGCACGGTGTTGCCGCTGCCGACCGCCACCCGGCGGTGGAACTCGAGGTCGTTGGCCACGAGGTCCTCGACGCCGGGATTCGGGTCGAGTTCGGCGAGCACGGCGCGCAGACCGTCGATCTGCTCGTCGGTCATCGTGACGGCAGCCATCGCGGTGGCGGCGGGTTCCAGGATGCGCCGCACCTCGAGGAACTCCAGCACCGTGTCGTCGCGGTGGAAATCGACGACGAACGTCATCGCGTCGAGCAGCAGGTTCGGGTCGAGGCTGGTGACGTAGGTGCCGTCGCCCTGCCGGACGTCGAGCACCCTGATCAGGGAGAGCGCCTTGACGGCCTCCCGCAGCGAGTTGCGGGACAGCCCCAGCCGCTCGGCGAGGTCCGCCTCGCGCGGCAGCCGCGCACCCGGCCCCAGCTCACCCGAGACGATCATCGCCTTGATCTTCTCGATGGCTTCGTCAGTGACGGGCACGCAGCCTCCTAGACATCGGATGTCTCGGAGCCTACTGCTGCTCGGCCTACGGCGGTGATATCCCGGATGTGGTGGCGACCCTCGTGCAGTGCCTGGCGCACCAGCCACCGCGCCGAACGCACCTCGTGCGGCAACCGGGTGGCCACCCGGTCCCACTCGGCATCCGCGGTGCGTGAGATCTCGTCGCGGAAGCCCTGGACGTTGTCGGCCAGCTCGTCGAGCACTGCGGCCAGGTCACGCCGGGCGTAACGGAAGCGGCGTGCACGCATGTCGTTGAGCATGGGCTCGAGCGACGGCCGCAGCTCGGTGCGTGTGCGGTGCAGCCGGATCGTGTAAGTGGCGTAGACGTCCCGGACGTGGCACACGTACTCGACGACGCACCAGGTCTGCGGCTCGGGTCGCGTCCGGCGTACGGCCTCCGGCACGGCCAACGCGGCTGCACGGACCTGGTCGGGGATCTGTTCCAGCGCGGCCAGCGCCGCGGGGATGGCGGTCGTGGCGTAGGACATGTCGCACCCGGGGCAGACGTGGTGCTCGCCCGCGAGCGGAGGTAGCGGCTCAGCCAACGTTGCTCCCGGTGGGGTCCGGCGTGGGGAGGGTCGCCGCGGCCACCGCGAGGAAGTTGGCCAGCAGCGGGGACGGATCGCCGTCCCGCCAGGCGAGCGCGATCGGCACCCGCACGTCGGCGCCGGTGACCGGCCGGAAGACGACGCCCTCGAACTGCAGCTCCTCCGCTGACTCCGGCAGCAGCGCGACGCCGACCGCGGCCGCGACCAGCGCCACCACCGTGTAGGTGTCCTTGGCCTCCTGCGCGACCCGGGGCCAGAAGCCAACGGAGGAGCACGCGCGCATCGCGGTGTCGCGCAGGAACGAGCCCTGCTGCGCCGGGTAGCTGACGAAGTTCTCCTCGGCCAGGTCGGCGAGCGCCACGGCGGGCCGGGCCGCGAGCGGGTGTTCCTCGGGCAGCACGGCCATCAGCTCTTCGTCGACGATGGTCCGGCTGGCCAGTGGTGATGGGACCGGCGCCCGCAGGATGCCGACGTCGATGCCGCCGTCGAGCAGCGAGCTCGTCTGCGGGCCGCTGAAGACGGAGGGGTGCAGTTCGAGGCGTACCAGCGGATAGCGCTCTCGGTACGCCCTGGTCATCCTGGGCAACAGCCGCCACGTGGTCACGCCGGTGAGCCCGAGCCGGATCTCCCCGCGCTCACCCCGCTCCGCGAGCAGCACGGACTCCCGGGCCCGATCCGCCTCGGCGAGCACGCGGCGGGCATGGTCGAGGAAGACGACGCCGGCGTTGGTGAGGCGGACCTGCCGGGTGGTGCGCTCGAACAGCAGCACACCGAGGTCTCGTTCCAGATGCTTGATCTGCTGGCTGAGCGGCGGCTGGGCCATGTGCAGCCGGGCGGCGGCCCTGCCGAAGTGCAGCTCCTCGGCGACTGCGGCGAATGCACGGAGGTGCCGCAGCTCCATCGTCTTCACCCCTTCGCTGGTGGCGGCACTGATGCAGCGGATTGATAAGCCTGCGCTCTCAGTGGTGCCGTGATCTTGTATTGGACCGGATCAGTGTGCCTGCCTAATGTCCGTTTCACAGCGTTCGTCCCTCACGGGTGAGGTGCCGATGGATCGTTCGACAGCGCCGTCGACGGGTGGCGCGGCGCACCACTGGCTGCGCGGACAGCTTCATCGGCTCGGCCCGCTCGTGGTTCTCGGCATCGGTGTCGCCGCCCTCGTCGGTGCCGCCGGGCTGTCCCTCGGTGCGCTGACCGAACCCGGCCCGGGGCTGTGGCCGTTCATCGTCGCGCTGCTGCTGACCGGCACCTCTCTGGTGCTCGTGGTGGTCGACGACCCCGCCGACTACGAGCCCTGGACGCGCGGTTCCGCGCGGATCGCCGGCGGCGTGGCCGGGCTCGCCGTGTTCATACTGGCGTTCGAGGCGATCGGGTTCCTGCTCCCGGCCTTCCTGATGCTCCTGCTGTGGCTGCGCGTCTTCGGCGGGGAGAGCCGGCGCTGGTCGCTCGGCCTCGCCCTCGCGGGGTCCGTCGGGATCTACCTGCTGTTCGACCAGCTGCTCGGGGTGCCGTTCCCCGACGACGTCGTGGCCGGGCTGGTCGGCGCCTGACATGGACCTGCTGCAGGGGATCGCCCAGGGCTTCGCGGTCGCGCTCGACCCCGTCAACATCCTCTACGTCTTCGTGGGCGTGCTCATCGGCACGGTCATCGGTGTGCTCCCGGGTCTCGGCCCGACCGCGACGATCGCCCTGCTCCTGCCGCTGACCTACGAGATCGAGCCCAGCACGGCCGTCATCCTCCTGGCCGGCATCTACTACGGGTCGATGTACGGCGGCACGATCACCTCGGTGCTGCTGCGCCTGCCGGGCGAGGCCGCGTCCGTCGTCACCACCTTCGACGGCTACGAGATGGCCAAGCAGGGCCGTGCCGGGCCGGCGCTGGGGATCGCCGCGATCGGCTCGTTCATCGGCGGGATCCTGGCAGTCGTCGGGCTCACGCTGCTCGCCCCGCCGCTGGCATCGCTCGCCGTCTCCTTCGGGCCGCCCGAGTACGTCGCGCTGACGGTGCTCGGGATCCTCCTCGTGACGTACCTGGGCACCGGTTCGGCGCTGAAGAGCCTGAGCATGGCAGCGCTGGGGCTCCTGCTCGCCACGATCGGCCAGGACCCGATCACCGGCACCACCCGGTTCACGTTCGGCGAGGTCTCGCTCTTCGACGGGCTGGACTTCGTCGCCGTGGCGATGGGGCTGTTCGGTGTCGGCGAGATCCTGCACAGCCTGGAGCGCACCGAGAAGGTCCAGGCCGTCACGAAGAGGATCAGGAACATCTGGCCGAGCCGCACCGACCTGCGCCGGTCCGCGGGCGCGATCGGCCGGGGCAGCGATGCTCGGGTTCGTGATCGGTGTGCTCCCCGGGGGTGGCGGGGTCGTCTCGTCGCTGGCCTCGTACGCACTGGAGAAGCGCCGCGCGAAGGACCCGACCCGGTTCGGCAAGGGCGCCATCGAGGGCGTCGCAGGCCCCGAGACGGCCAACAACGCCTCGTCGACGTCGGCGTTCATCCCGCTGCTCACGCTCGGCATCCCGGCCAACGTCGTGCTCGCACTGATCTTCGGAGCCCTGCTCGTGCAGGGCATCACGCCCGGCCCGCAGCTCATCGACCAGCACCCGGAGATCTTCTGGGGCGTGATCGCGTCGATGTTCGTCGGCAACCTCATGCTGCTCGCGCTGAACATCCCGCTCGTCGGGGTGTTCGTGCAGATCCTGCGGGTGCGGGCCGGGATCCTCGCCGCGTTCGCCCTGCTCGTGACGATGGCGGGCGTCTTCTCGATCAACAACGACGTCACCGACATGTGGGTGGTGCTCGCGTTCGGCGTGCTGGGCTGGCTGATGAAGAAGACCGGGTTCGAGCCCGGCCCGCTCGTGCTGGCCTTCGTGCTCGGCCCGATCCTCGAACGCGCGTTCCGCCAGTCGATGCTGATCTCCGGCGGCAGCCTGGACATCTTCGTCACGCGGCCGATCTCCGGCGGGATCTTCCTGGTGATGGCGCTCGTCATCGTGGCCGGCATCGTGACCGCCCGTCGACGTCGTCTCGTGCAGCGTGCCGGCGCCCTCCCGGCGGAGGACGAGCTCGCCACGTCCACACCCGAGCCCGACCGCCGCACGACCCCGGGAGAGTGATGAACCGACTGCGCCTGTTCGCCGCCGTGCTCACGGCGGCACTCGTGCTCGCGGCCTGCGGCCAGGGGGCCGGCTCCGGTGAGCCTGCCGCGTACCCGTCCGAGCCGATCCGCATGCTCGTCCCCTACACGGCAGGCGGCCCCACCGACATCGCTGCGCGCTCGCTCGCGAAGTACATGGAGAGCACGCTCGGCCAGACCGTCGTGGTGGAGAACGAGCCCGGCGCCTCGGGCTCGGCGGCCTACCAGCGGCTCCTCTCCTCCGATCCGGACGGGCACACGCTCTCGATGACCGCCCTGCCGACGGCCGTGCTCAACTACCTGGTCAACGACGTCGGCTACACCCGCGAGGACTTCGCACCGATCGGCGTGATCACGCAGGTGCCCTCGGCGCTCGTCGTCCCGGCCACCTCGCCCTACACCGATCTCGGGGCGCTCTTCGCCGACGCGCGAACCGATCCCGCCAAGGTCACCGTCGGCACACCGGGGGCGACCAACACCCACGCCGCGGAGACGCGCCGCATCGCCCAGCTCTACGACGTGCCGCTGACGGTGCTGCCGTTCAACGGCAACCAGGAGGTACTGACGGCGCTCCTGGGCGGCAACACGACCGCCGGGTTCGTCAACGTCTCGCAGGACATGCTGCCCTCGATCGAGTCGGGTGCCCTGCGGGTGCTCGCCGTGGGCACCGAGGAGCGCCTGCCCTACCTGGACGCGCCGACCTTCGTGGAGCAGGGGTTTCCGGAGATCACCAAGAGCACCACGACGTTCGGCGTGATCGCACCGGGCGGGACGCCCCAGCCCGTGATCGCCCGGTTGGAGGAGACGATGCGCGCCGCCTCGGCGGATGCTGGAGTCCGCCAGGGCCTCGACGAGCGATACGTGCCCGGGCAGTTCATGGGCGGCGCCGAGCTCGCGGCGCTGTTCGCCGAGACCGAGCAGACGTTTCGAGGGGTGGCCGGTGGCTGAGGTAGGAGCGGACAGCGGAGCAACCGCGCTGGTGGAGGCGCTGCGCGAGCTCGACGTCGACATCGCGTTCGGTCTGCCCGGCGTGCACAACCTGCCCGTGTGGGAGGCGTGCGCGGCCGCCGGGATCCGATTGGTGGGCGTGCGGCACGAGCAGGCCGCCGCCTACGCGGCCGACGGGTACGCACGAGCGACGGGACGGCTGGGGGTCGCGGTGGTGACCACCGGGCCGGGCGCGGCCAACACCCTCGGTGCCACCGGCGAGGCGATGACGTCGGGCGCACCCGTGCTCGTGCTCGCCACCGACATCCCGTCGACGCTGCGCCGTCCCGGCGTGTACCGCGGCGTGCTGCACGAGACCCGCGACCAGGCGGCGATGTTCGCCCCGGTGACCAAGGCGGCCACCACCGCCGGCGCGGCATCCGAGCTGTACGCCGCCGTCCTGCTGGCCGGCCGGACGGCGCTGGCCGCCCCGACGGGCCCGGTCTACCTGGGCGTCCCCACCGATCTCCTCAGCCAGGCCACCGGCGGCTCGCACGCCGATCCCGGCCTCCCCCCGCAACGCCCGTCGTCCGGCGGTGAGCTGCGGGATGCGCTCGCGATGGTGGAGCGCGCGCAGCGGCCCCTGCTGTGGGTCGGGGGCGGGGCGCTGCGGGCCGGCGCGGGCGACGCGGTGGGTCTGCTCGCCGAACGGCTTTGCGCCCCGGTGATCACCACGTACAACGGCCGCGGGGTCCTCCCGCCCGACCACCCGTGCCTGGTGCCCGGCCCCGCGCACGTCCCGGCCATCGGGGCGCTGTGGGACCAGGCCGACCTCGTGATCGCCATCGGCAGCGACTTCGACGGCATGACCACCCAGAACTGGCGGATGCCCGCACCGCCCGCGCTGCTCGCGATCAACGTCGACGCCGAGGACGCCGCGAAGAACTACCGGCCCGACCTCGTCCTCGTCGGCGACGCGCTGGCCGTCACCGAACGGCTGGCGGCCGCCGTTCCGGCCCGCGACGGCCGGGGCGACCTCACCGCGCGGATCGAGGGGCTGCGCGGTGAGGTCGCGGCGCTGGTGCGGGAGGAGGAGCCGCAGGCCGCTCTGCTGCTGGACGCGCTCGACCGGCTGGTCCCCGCCGACGCGACGGTGCTCGCCGACATGTGCATCGCGGGCTACTGGGTGGCCGGTTTCCACCGCGTGCCCGGTCCGCGCCGGCTCGCCTACCCGATGGGCTGGGGCACGCTGGGCTTCGCCTTCCCGGCCGCGCTCGGCGCGGCCGCCGCCGGTGTGGGCCGCGCGGTCGCGGTGGTGGGCGACGGTGGCTTCCTCTTCGCCTGCGGTGAGCTGGCCACCGCGGCACAGGAGCAGCTGCCACTCACCGTCGTGCTCGTCGACGACGGCGGCTACGGGATGCTGCGCTTCGACCAGGTGCAGGCGGGGGTGCCCACTCGTGGCGTCGACCTGGCCACCCCCGACTTCGTCGCGCTCGCCGCGGCGTTCGGGGTGCCGGGGGAACAGGTCGACGGGTTCGGCGACGCGTTCGAGGCCGCGCTGGCGAAGAGCCTCGACGCCGACGGCCCGAACCTCATCGCTGTCCGTGCCGCGCTCACTCCGCCACCCTCGACCTCACCGCGGTGGTACCGCGCGAAGGCGCCGCGGTGATCGACAAACGGGTGGCGTCGCTGGCCGACGCCGTGGCGGGGATCGGTGACGGCGCGACGGTGCTGGTGGGCGGGTTCGGCAACTCCGGAGTGCCGGTGGCCCTCGTGCACGCCGTGCTGGAACTGGGAGCTCGCGACCTGACCGTCGTCACCAACAACGCGGGCAGCGGCGAGACCGACATCGCGGCGCTCATCCGCGAGCGCCGGGTCCGGAAGATCATCTGCTCGTACCCGCGGTCGGCGGGCTCCGTCTGGTTCGAGAAGTTCTGGCGTGCCGGCGAGATCGAGCTGGAGCTGGTGCCCCAGGGCACGCTCAGCGAGCGGATGCGTGCGGCAGGGGCGGGGCTCGGTGGCTTCTTCACCCCGGCAGGCGCCGACTCCCCACTCGCGCAAGGCAAGGAGGTGCGGGTGATCGACGGGCGCAGGCACGTGTTCGAGAAGCCACTGCCGGCCGACGTCGCCCTCATCAAGGCCGACCGGGCCGATCGCTGGGGCAACCTCGTCTACCACAGCGCCGCCCGCAACTTCGGTCCCGTGATGGCCACCGCCGCCGCGCTGACGGTGGCGCAGGTGCGCACGTTCGTCGAGCTCGGGACGCTCGACCCGGAGGCCGTGGTGACACCCGGGATCTTCGTTCAGCGCGTGGTGGAGGTGCCGGCGTGAGCGATCGCAGGCTGACCGCGCAGGAGATGGCACGCCGGGTGGCACACGACATCCCGGACGGCTCGTACGTCAACCTCGGGATCGGCATGCCCACGCTCGTGGCCGACGTGGTCCCGCCGGACCGGGAGATCATCTATCACAGCGAGAACGGGATTCTCGGGATGGGACCGGCACCCGCGCCCGGCACCGGTGACCCCGAGCTGATCAACGCAGGCAAGGAGCAGGTGACGCTGCTGCCCGGCGGCGCCTACGTCCACCACACCGACGCTTTCGTGATGATGCGGGGCGGCCACATCGACATCACGGTGCTCGGCGCGTTCCAGGTCTCCGCAACCGGCGACCTCGCCAACTGGGCCACCGACGAGGCGACGATGCCGCCGGCCGTCGGCGGGGCGATGGACCTCGCCGTCGGTGCGCGCCGGGTGCTCGTCATGACCACCCACACCACCCGTGACGGCCGGCCGAAGCTGCTCGCCGAGTGCAGCTACCCGCTCACCGCCGCTGCCGTGGTGGACCGCGTCTACACCGACATGGCCGTCATCGACGTGACGCCCGACGGCTTCGTGGTCCGCGAGCTCGTGGCCGGCACGACCCCGGACGACCTGCGGGCCGTCACCGCCGCTCCGCTGCACTTCGCCGCCGACCTCGCCGTGCTCGTCCCCACCTGACCGCTGCCCCGTCCCGACCACCGACCGTGAGGAACCAGTGCAACGTCGCATCCTCGGCCGGACGGCGATCACCCTCGCCGTGCTCGCGCTGCTGGCCGCCTGTGGGGGCCAGCAGCGCGCTGACGCCGGTTTCCCGAGCGAGTCGATCCGGCTGCTCGTGCCCTACGCCGCGGGCGGGCCCACCGACCTCACCGCGCGCGCCTACGGGGAGTTCCTCGAACGGGACCTGGGGCAGCCGGTGGTCGTCGAGAACAAACCCGGTGGATCCGGGGCGCTCGCCACGCAGGAGCTCGTCTCGGCGGACCCGGACGGGCACACGTTGGCGCTGATCACCGCAGGCACGGTGGTGCTGACGCCGCTCGCCAACGACGTTGGCTACACCGCCGCCGATGTCACCCCCGTCGGCGTGATGTCGGAGGTGCCGTCGCTGCTCGCCGTCGGCGCCGGATCGCCCCACCGTGACATCGCGGCGCTCGTCGCGGCCGCGCGCGCACAGCCGGGTGCGGTGTCCGTGGCGGTGCCCGGGGCGTCCACCCCGCAGGGGATCGAGCTGCAACGCCTGCGCGACGAGCACGGCGTCGAGTTCGCCGTCGTCCCGTTCAACGGCAACGCCGAGATGACAACCGCGCTGCTGGGCGGCAACGTCGACGCCGTCCTGATCAACGCATCGCAGGACGTCGTCGAGAACATCGACGCCGGCCGATTCCGGCCACTCGCGGTGTCCACCGAGCAGCGCCTGAACTGGCTCTCCGACACCCCCACGCTCGTCGAGTCCGGGTTCGCCGGTCTCACCTTGTCGGGCTCGACGTTCGGGCTGGCCGGGCCGGCGGGGCTGCCCGCCGCCGTGGCCACCCGGCTGGAGGACGCGCTGCGCCGCGCGCACGCCGATCCGGACGTCGTGGCGAGGGTGGGCGAGCGCTACACCGGCACCAGCTTCGTCGGTGCCGCCGACCTGCGCGCGGTCCTCGACCGCACCCGGGCCGTGTACGAGCCGATCCTGACCGGTTGAGCGGGAGGACCCGGATGATGCGGTACGGAAGATGGGCGGCCCTCGCCGCCATGACGGCGCTGACGGTCTCCTGTTCGGAAGGAGGAAGCGCGCCCGAGGCGGCCGGGGAGTATCCGACGAAAGAGATCAGGGTGATCGTCCCCTACACCGCGGGCGGCCCGACCGACCTCGCCGCCCGCACGATGGGCACGCACCTCGAGCGTGCTCTGGGCGAGCCGGTCATCGTCGAGAACCTGCCCGGCGCTGCCGGGGCACTCGCGATGAACGAACTGGTGGGCAGCGAGCCCGACGGCCACACGCTCACGTTGGTCGCGGCCCCCTCGACGGTGGTCACCCCGCTCATCCAGGACGTGTCCTACGGACCGGAGGACTTCGAGACCATCGGCGTGATCACCGAGGTGCCGTCGGTGCTGGCCGTGGGTGCGCGCTCCGAGTTCGCCAATGCCGCCGCGTTCTTCGACGCCGCTCGTGCACGCCCCGGCGAGCTCACGGTCGGGACGCCCGGCGCCACCACGTCGCAGGGCATCGAGCTACGCAGGCTGGCGAGCGAGTACGGCGTCCAGGTCACCGTCGTTCCGTTCAACGGCAACGCGGAGCTCATCCAGGCGCTGCTCGGTGGCACGGTCGACGCGCTGCTGGTCAACGTCTCGCAGGACATCCGGGCCCAGTTCGACGCGGGCGAGTTCCGGCCGCTGGCGATCAGTCCCGCCGAGCGGGTCGACTACCTCCCGGACACCCCCACGTTGGCCGAGCTGGGCTTCCCGGGCCTCACCTACAGCACCTCGCTGTTCGGGCTGGGCGCGCCGGTGGGAACGCCGCCCGAGATCATCGCGGAGCTGGAGGAGACGATGCGCGCCGGGCTGGCCGACCCGGCCCTGCGCACCCAGCTCGACGAGGCGTACGTGCCGGACGAGTTCATCGGCGCGGCCGAGTTCCGGACCATGCTCGACGAGATCGTCCGCGTGTACGGCCCGGTGGCGCAGGAGCTGCGAGGTGGTTGACTCCCTACACATGGAACCCAGTGATCGAGGTCTGCAGGACATGGCGGCGGTGAGCGCCTGATGGACACGGGACTGCAGGGACGCACCGCGATCGTGCCGGGGTCGAGCTCCGGGCTCGGGCTCGCCGTGGCCCGATCGCTCGCTGCGGAGGGCGCCAACGTCGTGCTCGTGGGCCGGCGCGGTGAGCTGGTGCAGAAGGAGGCCGCCGCGCTGCCGTCGGCCGTCGGGGTCGAGGCGGATCTCGCCGATCCCGGCGTGCCCGCGAGGCTCGTGGCCGAGGCCGAGCAGCGCTTCGGGCCGGTGGACGTGCTGGTTCTCAACGGTGGCGGGCCGCCGCCGGGGTTGGCCGCCGACTTCACCCCCGAGCAGTTCGCGACCGCCGTCGACCTCCTCGTGCAGCCCCACCTGCGGCTCGTGGCCGGGGTGCTGCCGGGCATGCGCGAGCGCGGGTTCGGCCGGATCGTCGCTGTGGGGTCGAGCGGCGTGCAGCAGCCGATCGATGGGCTCGTGGCGTCCAACGCGGCACGCGCCGCACTGGCCGGATACCTCAAGACCCTCGCCGGTGAGGTCGCCGCCGACGGCGTGACGGTCAACATGGTGCTGCCCGGCCGCATCGACACCGACCGCGTCGCCGTGCTGGATCGCGCCGTCGCCGAGCGCTCGGGCACCACGCCGGACCAGCAGCGGGCCCGCGCCGAGGCGACGATCCCCGCCGGGCGCTACGGCACGCCCGAGGAGTTCGCAGCCGTCGTCACGTTCCTCGCGAGCGCCGCGGCGTCCTACGTGACGGGCGAGCAGGTCCGGTGCGACGGCGGGATGATCCGCGCGCACTGACCGGCTGCGGTCACCCGCGCCCGATGAACGGCATCGTCGTGGCGGTGATGGTGAGGAACTGCACGTTGGCGTCGAGCGGCAGGCGGGCCATGAACAGCACCGCCTCGGCGACATGGGCGGGGTCGAAGGTCGGCTCCGGCCGGACGCTGCCGTCGGCCTGACGCGCACCGGTGGAGATCCCCGCGGTCATCTCGGTGGCCGCGTTGCCGATGTCGATCTGTCCGCACGCGATGCCGTAGGGGCGGCCGTCCAGCGAGATCGACTTCGTCAGGCCGGTGATCGCGTGCTTCGTCGCGGTGTACGCGGCGCTTCCGGGGCGCGGGACGTGGGCGGAGATCGACCCGTTGTTGATGATCCGCCCGCCCTGCGGCTGCTGGGCGCGCATCGTCGCGAAGGCCTCGCGCGTGCAGAGGAACGTGCCCGTCAGGTTGGTGGCCACGGCGGCCGTCCAGTCCTCGACGGCGATCTCGTCGGGGCTGCCGCTGGGGCCGAAACTGCCGGCATTGTTGATCAGCAGGTCGACCCGGCCCCACGTGTCCCGCACCGTGTCGAACAGCTGGGCGACGGAGCCGGCGTCGGCCACGTCCGTGGGCACCACCAGAGCCGCCGGATCGCCGGAAGCCGTGCCGTCCAGGGCCTCGCGGCGTCTGCCCGCGAGCGCCACGCGAAACCCGTTCTCCAGCAGGGCCCGCGCCATGAGCCGTCCGACCCCGGAACCCGCACCCGTCACCACCGCGACTGGTTCGTCCGCCACCGCTTCCCCCTTCGATCGTGAGGCCGGGCGGGCCGGCCCCGCGCCGGCCGCACTGTTGCCGGGCAGCACAGACCGTATCCACGCGGACGCACCCGCTGCCGCACGCTCCGTCACCGGGGGCGTCGAGGATGGTGTGCGGACAGCGGCGGTCGAGGGGTTATTCCGGGCTTCACGGACAATCTGCCATGGCCGGGATCACACCTGCGCCAGTGCGTTCCGCCGCCTCCCCGACAGTGTCCGGTTAGCACCCGTAACCATGGTTTCATCTCGGTTCTTCTTTTACTGCAACCTTACGAATCATTGAGAGAAGGCATTGCCGTAAACGGGGTGAGTACGGTCACGGCCGACAGTGCGAACAAAATCCCGGGCCGCCGCGTAGCCCCATACATGGTCACTGAAAACCGGGGCTCAACCGGGAAGGAAGTTTTCGCGCGCCGTGAGTCGCGAGTGCGCAGCTACAGCCGCAAGTACGAGATCGTGTTCGAGGAGGCCCGCGGCACCCTGGTCTGGGACGCCGACGGTCGCGAGTACATGGATTTCCTCGCCGGGGCAGGCTCCCTGAACTACGGCCACAACGACCCCGACATGGCTGAGGCGCTCGTCGCCCACATCCGCCGCGGGGGCATCGCGCAGGGTCTCGACCTCTTCACGCGACCGAAGATGGAGTTCCTCGAGACCTTCGAGGGTCTTGTCCTCGAGCCGCGCTCCATGGACTACCGGATCCACTTCACCGGCCCGACCGGAACCAACGCGGTGGAGGCCGCGCTCAAGCTGGCCAGAAAGGCCACCGGGCGCCGCAACGTCATCGCGTTCACGAACGGGTTCCACGGCGTCAGCCAGGGCGCTCTCGCCGCCACCGGGAACCGGGACCACCGCATGGGCGGCGCCACCGTGTCGCTTCCGGACGTCACCCGTCTTCCCTACGACGGGTACCTCGGAGGTTCCGTCGACACCTCGGAACTGCTGGAGCGTGTGCTGTCCGACCCGTCCAGCGGTGTCGACGCCCCCGCCGCGATCCTGCTCGAGACGGTTCAGGGCGAGGGCGGCCTCAATGTCGCCTCACGGCCGTGGCTGCGCCGTGTCGCTGCCATCGCCAAGGCCAACGGCGCGCTGCTCATCGTCGACGACATCCAGGCCGGTGTCGGGCGTACGGGTTCGTTCTTCAGCTTCGAGGGCATGGGCGTCACCCCGGATCTCGTGACGCTGTCCAAGTCCATTTCCGGTTTCGGCCTGCCGATGTCGCTGCTCCTGATAAAACCGGAGTTCGACGTCTGGAAGCCGGGCGAGCACAACGGCACTTTCCGCGGCAACGCGCACGCCTTCGTCACCGCACGTGTGGCGCTGGAGAAGTTCTGGGGTGACCGGAGCTTCCAGCACGAGATCGAGCGCAGCAGCGCCCTCGTCGGCGAGCGACTGGCCCGCATCGCCCGGCTCGTTCCGGGCGCCACGGTCAAGGGCCGCGGGATGATGCAGGGCATCGACGTCCGCGACGGGGACGTCGCCGCCGAGATCTGCCGCCGCAGCGCGCAGCGGCGTCTGATCATCGAGTCCGCCGGGCCCAAGGACGAGGTCATCAAGATCCTTGCCCCGCTCACCACGTCCGAGCAGATCCTGAACCGCGGCCTCGACATCCTCGAGGAATCAGCCGCGGCCGGCCTGCACGCCGTCGCATGAGCACGGGATTCGACCAGGGAACTCGACCGGTCGGGGAGTTCGGTCGACTAGCCGATCTGGTACTCAGCAGCGACGATGCCGACCAGTCGGTCCGCTGGACCCCGGGTGAACGGCTGCACCACCTGTTCGAGCAGCGATGCGACTCGTTCCGCGCCGAGGGGGACCCCGGCCACCTGGCCGTGGCCGGCCGGGATCTCGCAGTGACCTATCCGGAGCTGGACGCCCGCGCGAACCGGATGGCCCGGTTCCTGCGCAGCCAGGGCGTGGGGCCGGGTTCGCGGGTTGGGCTCGTGTTCGACGAGCCGCTGCAGTCCTACACCGCCATCCTCGCCGTGCTCAAGATCAACGCCGCGTACGTGCCACTCGACCCGGTGTTCCCCGCCGACCGCATCGCCTACATCGTGGGCGACGCCGGCGTCACCGTCGTGCTCACCCTTTCCCACCTGCGCGAACGTGTGGGAGAACCGGGTGCCGCGGTGGTGTGCGTCGACGAGGTGCAGGAGCAGGTCGACGCCCAGGACCCTTCGCGGCTCAGTGCCGTCGAGCAGGGCACCCCGGTGGAGGACCTCTGCTACATCATCTACACCTCCGGCACGACGGGACGGCCCAAGGGCGTCGCGATCGAGCACGCGAGCATCTGCAACTTCGTGCGGGTCGCGGCCGAGGTCTACGGCGTGGTGCCCGAGGACCGCATGTACCAGGGCATGACAATCGCGTTCGACTTCTCCGTCGAGGAGATCTGGATCTCGCTCGTGGTCGGCGCGACGCTCGTGCCGAAGCGGGGCGGCAGCCTGCTGGGCGAGGATCTCGCCGACTTCCTGCGCGAAGAGCGCGTCACCGCGATGTGCTGCGTTCCCACGCTGCTCGCGACGATGGACGACGACCTTCCCGACCTGCGGTTCCTTCTGGTGTCCGGCGAGGCGTGCCCGCAGGACCTCGTGACCCGCTGGCACCGCCCCGGACGGCGCTTCCTCAACGTCTACGGCCCGACCGAGGCCACCGTCACCGCCACGTGGACCACACTGGAACCCGACCGGCCCGTGACGATCGGCGTGCCCCTCCCCACGTACTCGGTCGTGATCCTCGACGAGAACGACCAGCGTCCGCTTCCCCCCGGGCAGCTGGGCGAGATCGGCATCGCCGGCATCGGCCTGTCCGCCGGATACGTCGGCCGCAACGACCTCACCGCGAAGGCCTTCATTCCCGACGTCATCGGCATCCCCAACAACACGTCCGGCCTGATCTACCGCAGTGGTGACCTCGGCCGGATCACCGAGGACGGTCTCGTCGAATGCCTCGGCCGGATCGACACGCAGGTGAAGGTCCGCGGCTACCGCATCGAGCTGACCGAGATCGAGTCGCTGCTCCTGCAGCTGCCGGAGATCGCCCAGGCCGTGGTGGACACCTACGAGCCCGCCCCGGGCGTGGTGGAGCTCGTGGCCTACTACACACTGCGTCGCCCCGGGCAGCCCGCGGACATCGACAGCGTGCACGACGAGCTGCGCAGGCGGCTGCCGTCGTACATGGTGCCCGCCTACTTCGAGCAGCTCGAGCACATCCCGATGCTGCCCAGCGACAAGGCCGACCGGAAGAACCTCCCTGCCCCGCAGGGCCCCCGGTACACGGCCGCGCAGGGCGAGATCGTCGAAGCCGAGGGCGAGGTCGAGACGCTGCTGGCCGGCACCGTCGCGGAGATGCTGTCGCTCGACCGCGTGTCCGTCGAGAGCAACCTCTTCGAAGACCTCGGGATGAACTCCCTGCTGATCGCGCAGATGTCGGCCAAGCTGCGCGTGCACGAGCAGCTGCCCCCGATCGCCATGAAGGACGTGTACCTGAACCCGACGGTGCGCGCGCTCTCGGCGACGCTGCAGGACGCCGCACCTCGCCAGGCCTCCGCCGAGCCGCGCACGATCCGCCGGGCAGGCACCGTGCCGTACCTGCTCACCGGTGTGGCGCAGACAGCGGTGTACCTGGGCTTCGCCTACCTCGTCGCCTTCGCAGGCGTCACCGCGTACGGGTGGCTGTCCGACGCGACCGGCATCCTCGACATCTACCTGCGTTCGGTCGCACTCGGCGGGGCCGTGTTCCTCGTCCTCACCCTGCTCCCGGTCGTGGCGAAATGGGTGTTGATCGGCCGGTGGAAGGCGAGCGTGATCCCGATCTGGGGTCTGCGCTACCTGCGGTTCTGGATCGTGCGCCAACTGCTGCGGATCAGCCCCGCGCTGGCGTTCGTCGGCTCGCCGCTGTACCTGGTCTACCTCAGGATGCTGGGGACGAAGGTCGGCAAGGGAGCCGTGGTCCTCTCCACGGCGCTGCCGGTCTGCAGCGACCTGATCACCATCGGCGCAGGCGCCGTCGTGCGTAAGGACTCGTACTTCAGCGGCTACCACGCCGAGTCCGGGTGGATCCGGACGGGCCGCGTCGACATCGGGGCGAACGCCCTGATCGGCGAGGCCACCGTGCTGGAGATCGACACCGCCGTCGGGGACGGCGCCCAGCTCGGCCACACATCGGCACTGCGGATCGGGCAGAAGGTGCCGGCCGGGAAGCGCTACCACGGCTCTCCCGCCCAGGAGACGACAGCCGACTACCGACGGATGGAGTCGCAGGGTGGCAACGGCCTGCGCCGCTTCACGTACGGGGCCACTCAGCTCCTCGCGATGCTCCTGATCTGGGCCCCCCTCGCGACCGGGCTGATCTTCGTCCTCCTGCCGAGCGTCTTCCCGGCCGTGAACACCGCATCAGCGGTGCAGGCCGTGGTGGACGGCACCGACCGCAGCGTGTTCGCCCAACCCCGGTTCTACGTGGACTACTTCCTCGTCTCCGGCGCGCTGCTGTTCGGCGTGATGCTCCTCGGGCTGCTGGCGGCGGCCATCGTGCCGCGTGTGCTGAGGAGGATCGTCCCGCCGGACACCGCGCACCCGCTCTACGGGTTCCGCTACACGGCCCACCGCGCTCTGCGCCGGCTGACCAACATCCCGTTCTTCACCAACCTGCTGGGCGACAGCTCCTTCATCATCCGCTACCTCCAGCTGCTCGGTTACGACCTCTCCACCGTGCAGCAGACGGGGTCGAACTTCGGGCTGATGGAGAAGCACGAGTCGCCGTTCCTGTCCCACGTGGGCACCGGCACGCTCGTCTCGGACGGCTTGTCGCTCGCGAACGCCGACTACTCGAACACGTCGTTCATGGTGTCGCGGGTGTCACTCGGCGCCAACAGCTTCATCGGCAACGCCGTCACCTATCCGGCCGGAGGACGGACCGGGGACAACATCCTCCTCGCGACGAAGGCGATGATCCCCGTCGACGGGCCGGTGCGGGAAGGCGTGGGCCTGCTGGGGTCTCCCCCCTTCGAGATCCCCCGCTCGGTGCAGCGCGACGTCGACCTCGAGTGGTACCGCAGCCCCGAGGAGCTTCCGGCGCGCCTGGCCCGGAAGAACCGCTCCAACGCGATCACGATCGCGATGTTCCTCCTGCAACGATGGCTGCAGTGGTTCGGCGTCGTCCTCATCGGGCTGCTGTCGACCTACTTCTACAGCGACATCGGAGTCAGCTCGTACGCGCTCGGAATCATCGCAGCGCTGGTGTTCACGACGCTGTTCTCGGTGCTGGCCGAACGCGCGAGCATCGGGTTCCGCCGGCTCTCACCGCAGTTCTGCTCGATCTACCAGCCGTACTTCTGGCGCCACGAACGCCTCTGGAAACTGAGCGGAACCGGCTACCTGCAGATCTTCAACGGCACGCCGTTCAAGTCGATCGTGTGGCGGATGCTCGGCGTGCGCGTCGGGAAGAAGCTGTTCGACGACGGCGCCGGCATCCCGGAGAAGACGCTTGTGACGATCGGCGACTACTGCACCCTCGGAGCGCAGGCCACGATCCAGTGCCACTCGCTGGAGGACGGCAGCTTCAAGTCCGGCTACACCGTCATCGGGAACGGCAGCACCGTGGGCGCCAACGCCTGGGTGCACTACGGCGTGACCATGGGCGAGCGTGTCGTGGTCGACGCCGACTCCTTCCTGATGAAGGGCGAGGAGCCGGTCGCGGACTCCCGGTGGCGGGGCAACCCGGCCCGTGAGGTTGCGGAAGGCGATGCTCCGGTGGTCTCCCCGACGGTCCGCCGGCTCGTCCGGAAGCTCGACCGCGAGGCCCGGGAGGCCGCCCGGCTGGCCGCCTGGCAGGCCCGGCACGGACGGCACGCCAAGGCCAGGAAGACCGGGCCCGCCCGGTGCACGGTGACCCGTGCCCCCTCAGGGTCGGCCGCCGCACACGCCGAGCTGCCCCGCACCCGCCGCCCGGAGGCACCAGGGGCCGAGTCGGGCACCCCGGAGACCCGCACCATCACTCACTGGCGGCGGCGGAGGAGCTGAGCGCCGACCGCCTGCAGTGGCGCCGCACCGGGGATGCGGCGCCACTGCGATCCCGGCTGTAACCGCGGCTACGGCGACGGCTCCGACCGCCTCACGGCGACGGCTCCGACGGTCTCACGGCGACGGCCGGGGCACCTCACACTCGATCCGCGGGTTCACCCCCAGGTAGTTCAACGGCCCGACGACGATCGTGACCAGCACCGTTCCGAGCTCGGCGCAGTTCACCTCCGACCGTTCGAAGTAGCCGCGCTGGTAGGCCGCGAGCAACCCGATCACCAGCCACAGGACGACGATCACTCCACCTACCCGGCCCATGCACCCAGCTCCCCCGAGATCGTGTACTCCCGGTACCCGGCACGTGACCGCCCCCAAACCGGACGAAGACCGCACCCGCAGCGCGGCTGACGTTCCCCCGCTGCACAGGAAGGGCACACTAAAAGCAGGTTCTCCGGTGTTGCCCCTCATGAGGAAGGTCGTCTCCGCTCGCATGGACTTCCACTCCGCATACCGCCACGGGTTCGTCCGGGTGGCGGCATGCACGACCGAGACCTCGATCGCCGTTCCGGCCGCCAACGCCGAGGCGGTGCTGCGCGTCGCGCGTGAGTGCCACGACGACGGCGTCGGGGTGGCGGTGTTCCCCGAGCTGACGCTGTCGGGGTACTCGATCGAGGACATCCTGATGCAGGAGACGCTGCTGGACTCCGTCGAGGAGGCGTTGCTCGACGTGGTCACCGGGTCGGCCGACCTGCTCCCGGTGCTGGTGGTGGGTGCGCCGCTCCGGTTCCGCCATCGCGTCTACAACACCGCCGTGGTGATCCACCGCGGACGGGTGCTGGGCGTGGCGCCGAAGTCGTACCTGCCGACCTACCGGGAGTTCTACGAGCGCCGCCAACTGGCCCCCGGCGATGACATCGTCACGACGATCCGGATCGGTGGCCCCGACGCGGGCGTAGATGTCCCGTTCGGACCTGACCTGCTGTTCACAGCCACAGACGTGCCCGGGCTCGTGTTGCACGTGGAGATCTGCGAGGACATGTGGATACCGGTGCCGCCGAGCGCGGAGGCAGCGCTCGCCGGTGCCACGGTGCTGGCGAACCTGTCGGGCAGCCCGATCACCATCGGGCGCGCGGAGGACCGCAAGCTGCTCTGCCGTTCGGCTTCGTTACGGTGCCTCGCCGCCTACATGTACTCGGCCGCGGGTGAGGGCGAGTCGAGCACCGACCTGGCCTGGGACGGCCAGACCATGATCTACGAGAACGGCGTGCTGCTGGCCGAGACCGAGCGCTTCCCCGAAGGTGAGCGACGCTCGGTCGCCGACGTGGATCTCGACCTCATCCGGGCCGAACGGCTGCGGATGGGCACCTTCGACGACAACCGCCGCCACCACTCCGCGCGCACGGACGAGTTCCGGCGTGTGGAGTTCCGCCTCGACCCACCCCGCGGCGACATCGGGCTGCGCCGCGAGATCGAGCGGTTCCCGTTCGTGCCTGCGGACGAGTCGCGGCTCGAGCAGGACTGCTACGAGGCGTACAGCATCCAGGTCTCCGGGCTCGAGCAGCGGCTGCGAGCGATCGGGCAACCGAAGGTGGTGATCGGCGTCTCCGGCGGGCTGGACTCCACCCATGCCCTGATCGTCGCCGCGAAGGCGATGGACCGCCTGGGGCGCCCGCGCAGCGACATCCTCGGTTTCACCCTGCCCGGCTTCGCCACCGGCGAGCACACCAAGGGCAACGCGATGCGGCTGGCGCAAGCGCTCGGGATCACGTTCGAAGAGATCGACATCACCGACACCGCCCGGCTGATGCTGACGAACCTCGGCCACCCGTTCTCCCGCGGCGAGCCGCAGTACGACGTCACCTTCGAGAACGTGCAGGCCGGTCTGCGCACCGACTACCTGTTCCGGGCGGCCAACCAGCGCAGTGGGATCGTGCTCGGCACCGGCGACCTCTCCGAGCTGGCGCTCGGGTGGAGCACCTACGGCGTGGGCGACCAGATGTCGCACTACAACGTCAACGGAGGGGTGCCCAAGACCCTGATCCAGCACCTGATCCGCTGGGTCGTGAGCTCCAAGCAGTTCGAGCCGGAGGTCGGCGAGGTCCTGGAGTCCGTGCTCGGCACCGAGATCACCCCCGAGCTCGTCCCCACGGGCGAGGACGAGCAGGTCCAGAGCAGCGAGGCCATGGTCGGCCCGTACTCCCTGCAGGACTTCTCCCTGTTCCACGTGCTGCGCTACGGGTTCCGCCCCTCGAAGATCGCGTTCCTGGCCTGGCACGCCTGGCACGACCCCGACGCCGGCAAGTGGCCCTCCGGATTCCCGGCCGACAAGCGCCCGTCCTACACGCTCGCCGAGATCCGCCACTGGCTGCAGGTCTTCGCGAAGCGCTTCTACAGCTTCAGCCAGTTCAAACGCTCCGCCCTGCCCAACGGCCCGAAGGTCTCCGCCGGTGGATCACTCTCCCCCCGCGGCGACTGGCGGGCCCCCTCCGACATGTCCGCCCGGATCTGGCTGGACGAGATCGATCGCGAGGTACCCGAGGAATGACATCGACCCCCGGGGGTCGACGCCGAACGGGCCTAGCGAGAGGATCGGCAGCCGTGTCCCGTTCCAGGCTCGCACTCATCGGTTCCGTCCTGGCCGCCGGCGCGCTCGCCGTCGCCGGCTGCACCGCCGCGCCACCCCCGGCTCCGGCCGCGCCGCCAGCCGCCGCACCGAGCGGTGCGCAGCAACCCGGCGGGCACGGCGAGCACGGTGGACACCAGGGCCACGAGTCCAGTGCGCCGGCTCTGTGGGCCGTGCAGACCGGTCCGCTCGGCGTCGTCACCACCGACGGCGCCGGGCACCTCATGTACCGATCCGACGCCGACAGCGCCAACCCACCCACGTCGAACTGCACCGGAGAGTGCGCCCAGACGTGGCTGCCCGTGCTGGTCACCGCGGGTGTGAAGCCCCAGCTCCTCGGTGTCGACCCCGGCGCGGTCGGCACGATCACGCGCCCCGAGGGCACCACGCAGCTCACGCTCGCCGGATGGCCCCTCTACCGTGACCGTGACGACCCCGGCGGCAACCCGAATGCCGGACGGAACGGCCTGGACAACACCTGGTTCGTCATCACGCCCACCGGGGACAAGGCACCGGCAAGCTGAAGGCGAGGCGGGTCCCTCAGCGGCCGCCCGGCGCGGTGCCCACGATCCTGCCGATGAGAGCCGCAAGCTCCTCGGGCATGGACAGGAACGGGGAGTGGGAGCTCGGCAGCCGGTAGACCGCGCCTGCCCGCTCGTGCGCCCGCTCGTCGAGCACAGGCGGGAAGATCTGGTCGTTCTCGCAGCGCACGAAGGCGGAGGGGATCGTCTTCCACGCCGCCGCGGTCAGTGGCCCGGTGAAGGCCCGGATGCTCTGGGGCACCAGTTGGGCCGGGCGCCGGCAGCGAGCTTCTGACGGATCCGCTACAGCGGGTCGCCAGGAAGAACCGGCGGGTGCGGCGGCGGGTAGCCGTAGGTGGGCTGGAACTCCACGGGGATGGAGCCGATGTCGCGGCTCAGGGTGCCTGCGTCGTGCTCGCACACCCATCCGCCGAGCTTGGCGACGTAGTCCCAACGCTTGCCGCGGACGTCCCAGACCGGGGGGTGCTCCTGGGCCTCCGCGGCGGGTGTACCCGCCGCGATCGGCCCGTCGGGGATTGCTGCGGGGTCGATGTTCGGGCCGCTCATCGGTCGCCTCCGAAAGATGGACGGGCGAGCCGCGGTGGGCTCCACGGCGACGCTGACGGCGGGACGCTAACACCTCAGGGTGACGGAACGGCTACCGCCACGACCCGCGTTCGCGGGATCTCCACCGGTCCGTCACCTCTGCGAGCACTACCTTCCACCGCTGGTCGCCGGCCTGCCTGGTCATGACGCGTCGCCCGTTCCGCAGTCCGTGTCGGCCATCGGGCGGGTGTCGGGCGCCGGTGTGTCGGGCGGCGGGGTGCCGGTGGTCAGGGTGAAGTCGGCGAAGTCGGTGTGTTGGTCGGTGGGTGTGGCCCAGGTGGTGTCGTCGCCGCCGAAGAAGGTGGAGAAGAACAGGCCTTGGATGCGGAGCTCGTCAGTGGTGCGGAATTGCAGGCCGGTGTGGTCGAGGACGAGGTTGTCGTCCTGCCAGACGGTGATGCGGCCGTTGCTGAGTCCGGGGGTGTTGAGCTGGACGCGTTGGCGCAGGCTGGTCCAGGTGCCGGGGGTGAACTGCCAGCAGCCGCGGCCGAGGGAGGTGCCGTGGTCGCGGGAGGTGGGCAGGTAGGCGTAGATCTCGGCGTTGCCGTCGGCGCGCCACATGTAGCGGGTGGAGAAGCCGTTGGTGCCGTCGGGGATGTGTTGTCCGCTGGTGGTGGTGCCGCCGTAGAGGCCGGGGAGTTTGCCGCCTTTGACGAAGTCGAAGCCGGAGGGGAAGCGGAGTTGGTAGTACAGGTCGAGGGTGTCGGTGGGCTGGGGGAGTTCGAGGTAGGCCTGGGTGCCGCCGTCGGTGCCGCCTGCGGATCGGCTGGCGGAGCCTGCGGGGTAGGTGATGCGTAGGAATCGCCGGTCGGGTGGGGTGGTGGTCAGGAGTTCGGCGTGGTCGAGGCCGAAGTCGCCGTGGTCGGTGTAGTGCAGTTGGTTACCCAGGAACTGTTGGAGCTTCGCCGGGAACACCTCGGGGTCCAACGACGTCACGCGCTCCGCGGGCGGCGCGGCCTGGCACGCGGCCAGTGCCGCCACCGCCACGACACCCGCGGCGATCCGGCGCCGGACGCCCCGGTGCTCATGCCGTGCCGGGCGGCGCATCCGCAGCACCGATCCACGCAGGCCCCCGGCCCGCGGCGGGGTCGGCCCGGCGGGTTGTTCGACGACGTGTCTGCGGATCATTGCTTCGGCGTGGGAGGCGGGTACGCGGGCGGTGGGCGACGCCTCGTGTCTGCTCCTGCGCGTCGTAGCCGGCGAACGTGCACCTGCTCCAGCACGAACGCCAGCAGGATGAGTGGCACGCCGATCGCCCCGAGCAGGTTGAGCGGGGGCAGGCTCAGCTCGTTGATGCCGTGCTGGCCCACCTGACCGCGCACCGACTCGAGAGCGTGCACCCGGGACGCGGTGAGCGTGAACGGGCTGCCGGGGGCGGCGTTGATTCCCAGCGAACTCGTGGTGACGTCGATGTTGTGGGCGTGCACCGGCTGGGTCGATCGGGTCCGGATGCCCTCCCGGGCCTGGCTGATGGTGATGCCGGAGATCGTGGCCGCGGCGGCGACGTCGATCGCGGTGGCACCGCCGGTGATGCGACCACCGATGATGCGGGTGTCCGGGCTGAACGTGCGCACGGCGTCGGCGGCGACGTGTTCGGCGACCAGATCCTGCACCACCACCCCGCTGGTGTTCGGGGTGGCGACGACGCCGTGGTGCCCGCCCACCAGGGTGAGCCCGGTCAACGTGATCGTGCGGGCACCGCGCTCGATACGCACGCCGGTGCCCGAGTCGCTCACGCGCACGCCGGTGAGCTGCACGTCCTGACCACCGACCGAGATCCCGGCCACCCGGGCGCCGTGGAACGTCGAGTCCGTGATGGTCAGCCCCTGCGTGCTCTTCTCCGCCACCACGCCACGGCGCCCACCCGTCGTCCGCACCCCTTCGAGCACCGTGTTGGTGGTGTTGATGTGGGTGAACAAGCCGACCGGCTGGTCAGTGGCGGTGAAGCCGGCGATCAGCGTGTCATTGGACCGGCTCACTCGCAGCCCGCCGGCCTTGTCCGCGGTCGTGGCGACTCCGATGACATGCGCGCCTTGCTGCCCGACCAGCACCATGCCGTACTCACCGTTGCCCTTTGTGGACACACCCGTGATGCGGCGGCCCGTCACGGATGCCACCGGACGGCTCGTGCTGCCCGCGGGGCGGCGGTCGGCACTGAGCATGGTGAACAGCAGGCCGTTACGGCCGTTGCGCTCGGCATGAACCTCGGTCATCGTCGTGCCGCTGTCACCGCGGAAGACGATGCCGTCGCCGGTGGACTCGGTGACGGTCACCCCCTCGAGGCGCACGCCGTCGGACCGGGACAGCTCCACGCCGGTGCTGCTGCGCTGCAGTGTGGTGCGCACCAGCGAACCGCTGCTGGCGGGGTTGAACGCCACTGCGGGCCGGCCGTTGTCGACCTCATTGGCCGGAGTGCCCAGGTCGCTGATCGTGGAGTCGGTGACCTCCAGCCTGCCGCCGGCCGCGGCCACGATCGACGGCCGTCCCGGCGCGAGGGGCACCGGGTTCCCGGTGGCCGGATCGAACGAGGTGACCGTGACCCCGCTCAAGCTCAAGCGCCCACCGCCGGTGTAGATCGACGCCGTCTGCGTCGTGCTGTCGCCGCCGGTGAGCCTCAGGGTGCGCACGCCGCTGACGTCCAACGCGGTTCCCCTGGTCAGCACGATGGTGGCCCCCAGCTCCGCGGTGCCGTCGGTGATGGTCAGCCAGCCCGGAGCGAGCATGCGGTCCAATGCTGCGAGGCTCAGCGCGGCCGAGCCCGAGGGCACCCGCTGCGATACCTGCCCATCGGTCACCGCATCGATCCGGGTGTCTCGCACGATCACCATCTTGTTCGGACGCCCCCGGTCCTCCCACTGCTTCCGGATCCGCTGATCCTCGGGGGCGAGCTGCACCGGAGCCGACCAGGCGATGGGCGCGAGCAGGGGTGTACCGGCGGCGGTGCCCGTGCCGATTCCGAGGAACGCCGCGACCACAAAAGTCACGAGCAGAATGCTCATGCATACGCGCGTCATGCCGGAATCTCCTCCGGCTGCTCGTTGGTGCGGACGACGGTGCCGTTTTCGACGGCGACTTGGCGGGTGAGCCAGCGTTGTTGGCGGATGGTGGCCAGGGCGTGGATTTTGATGACGGCCATGAGCCAGGACACGGCGATGTAGCCGGGGATGTAGAAGAACGAGGACGGACGCCTGCGCAGGTGGGGCAACAGCTTCGCCGACCGGCTGATCTGCCACCACAGAGCCAGCACGATCACGAACACCCACTGCCGCTCGACGATCGAGGCGATCATGAAGGACAACCCGAGGAGCAGGGTGAAGCTCGACACCGCCTTGTCGATCATCGTGTAGGCCAGGAAAGGACGACGCCACACCCACCGCCGCGACAGTGCTCGCAGGTCCGACCGCCACGTGTTGCGGGCCCACCGCAAACGCTGCCGCACGAAGATCCGCCAATGATCGGGGAAAGTCGACCACACCTCGGCCGAGCGCTGCATGAACGTCTTGTGCCCGCGCTCCAGGATCAGCGTGGTCAAACGCTTGTCGTCACCGGACAGACACGGCACCCCGAGAAACGTCTCGTTCATGAAATCGTGCTCGATCTCGAGCAACAACTCCCGCCGATACACCGCCGTCCGCCCCGACAGGCACGACACCGCTTGGCCCAACAGACTCTGCGAGGCGTTCTCGTCGAAATACCGGTGATCCAGGAACATGTCGGTGATCCGCGCCAGGAACCCACTCGAACCGTAGACACTCTGCCGCGTCCCGACCCCACCCATCCGGGGATCGGCGAACGGCTTACACACCTGCTCGGCCACATCCGGGGCCCAGATCGTGTCTGAATCCACCAGCGCGACCAACTCCCCCGCCGCGGCGTTCCACCCCCGCCGCAACGCATCCCGCTTCCCGGGCACATCGGTCACCAACACCGTGACCGGATACCGGGCGGCGATCTCCCGACACGTCGTGTCGGAAGCGTCGATCACCAGGATGACCTCCAGCACGTCGTTGTCCAACCACGACTCGATCGCCGCGGTGAACACCGCCGGATCCTCCTGGTACACCGGCACCACCACACTCACGCTGGCCCGAT
>NZ_JAKXMK010000027.1 GCF_022524485.1 Pseudonocardia alaniniphila | reverse complement strand
ACCAGCACACCGACCGGCAGGTCCACCAACTGCAACACCGTCGGCTCGCCGAAGATCGACACCTCGCCACCGAACGGGATCACCGAGAACGCCACGAACGCCGGAATCGTCGAGATGACCGGCGCGATGAAATACACCCGCTTATCGGCCATCACCGGCATGATGTCTTCCTTGAACGCCAGCTTGAGCCCGTCGGCGAGGCTCTGCAGCCAACCGCCTGGGCCCACCCGGTTCGGGCCCGGACGCTGCTGCATCCGGCCCACCACCTTGCGTTCCAGGTTGATCATGAACAGCGTGAGCACCACGCCGATCGCGAACAGCGCCACGACCTTCAGGATGATCAGCCAGATCGGGTCGTCCGCGAGCAGCTGCTGCGTGCGCGTCATGCCGGGCTGCACCTGCGCGAGCAGGTTGGTGGTCATGCCGTCACCCCCACAAGGTCACCGTGACCGGCTCCGAGAACACTCCGCACGTGGCTCCCGGCCGAGTTCGCCGGCAGCCACACGACCCCGTCCGGCAGGTCGGCCAGCGCCACGGGTAGCGAGACCGCACCGCGGTCGGTGCGCACCGTGGCCGGCTCACCCTCCACGAGCCCGAGCCGTTCGGCCGTGGCGGCGTTGAGCCGCGCGTACGCGGGCCGGGCCGTGCCCGCCAGTGCGGGCTCGTCGACGGCGAGCGCGGCCTCGTCCACCAGCTGACGCCAGGTGGCGAGCACCGCCTGACCGAAGCCGGGGCGCAGCGGCTCGACCGGCGGCACCGACGGAGCAGCGGAGGTGGCCCGTGCCGCGAGCCCGAGGCGGGCGAGCTCTCCGGCCGCGGCGGCCGGCGTCTGCGTGAACAGGTCGACGTCCATCTCGACGGCCAGCGTGTCGAGCACGCGGCAGTCGGGAAGCACGCCGCTCGCGTCGAGGGCGGGCCCGAACTCGCGGCGCCTGCCCTCCCAGTTGAGGTAGCTGCCGGAACGCTGGGCGTCCGGAGCGACCGGGAGCACCACGTCGGCCAGTTCCGTGACGGCCGAGGCGTGCATCTCCAGGCTGACCAGGAAACCGACCTCCCGCAGCCCGGCGAGGGCGGCGGCGGGGTCGGCCAGGTCGTGCGGGTCGAGCCCGCCGACCACCAGCGCGGCCAGCTCACCGAGGGCGGCGGCCGCGAGGATCTCGTCGGTGTCGCGCCCCGGGGTGGCGGACAGCGTGCCCGCCGCGAGGCCCCATGCCGACTCGACCTCGGCGCGCGCGGCCGCGTCGGCGACGGGGCGGCCGCCGGGCAGCAGCGTGGGCGCTGCGCCGGCGTCGAGCGCACCGCGCTCACCGGCCCGGCGCGGCACCCAGCCGACGGCGGCACCGGTGCGGGCGGCGAGCGCCGACACGGCGGAGTACAGACCGGGAACCTCGGCTGCGCGCTCACCGACGAGGATCACACCGCCGCCGGTCAGCGCCTCGACGACGTCCGCCGGGAGCTCCCCGAGGACGGCCGCCTCGGCGCCCGGCACCGAACGGACCAGGTTGTCCTTGGCCGCCGGGGCGGCGGAACCGAGCTCCAGCGAGGTGCGCTCCACCGCAGGCGTGGTCCACTGGCCGAGGTGGTACACCCGCTGACCGTGCTTGCGAGCCGCCTTGCGCAGCCGCAGGAAGACGATCGGCGACTCCTCCTCCGGCTCGAACGCCACGCACAGGACCGCGGGCGCGGCCTCCAGGCGGGCGTAGTCGAGCGCCTCAGGACCCTGGCCCACGACGTGCGCGGCGAGGAACTCCAGCTCCTCGCCCGAGTGCGGGCGGGCCCGGAAGTCGATGTCGTTGGTGTGCGCAGCGACGCGGGCGAACTTGCCGTAGGCGTAGGCGTCCTCGACGGTCAGCCGGCCGCCTGCGAGCACCCCGATGCCACCCTCGCGGGCGGCGAGGAGGCCCTGCGCAGCAGCGGTGAGCGCCTCGGTCCACGACGTCTCGGCGAGCACCCCGTCGGCACCGCGGACCATCGGCCGGGTGATCCGCTGCGGCGAGCGCAGGTAGCGGAACGCGAACCGCCCCTTGTCGCAGTTCCACTCCTCGTTGACCGCAGGGTCGTTGCCTGCCAGGCGCCGCAGCACCGTGCCGCGCCGGGTGTCGACGCGCTGGGCACAGCCCGATGCGCAGTGCTCGCAGACCCCGTCGGTGGACACGAGGTCGAACGGGCGGGAGCGGAACCGGTACGCCGCGCTGGTCAGCGCCCCGACCGGGCAGATCTGGATGGTGTTGCCGGAGAAGTAGCTCTGGAACGGCTTGTCCTGCGCCACGCCGATCTGCTGATGCGCACCGCGCTCCAGCAGATCGATGAACGGGTCGCCGCCGATCTCCTCGGAGAACCGGGTGCAGCGCTGGCAGAGCACGCAGCGCTCGCGGTCGAGCAGCACCTGCGTGGAGATCGGGAGCGGCTTCGGGAACGTCCGCTTGGTCTCGACGAACCGCGAGTCGGTGCGGCCGGTGCTCATCGCCTGGTTCTGCAGGGGGCACTCGCCGCCCTTGTCGCAGATCGGGCAGTCCAGCGGGTGGTTGATGAGCAGGAGCTCCATCACCCCCTCCTGGGCCTTCTTGGCCACCGGGGAGGAGTGCTGGGTCTTGACGACCATGCCGTCCGCCACGGTCATCGTGCAGCTGGCCTGCGGCTTCGGCATCGGCCGCCCGCCCATCTCCACCTCGACCAGGCACTGGCGGCAGGCGCCCGCCGGGTCGAGCAGGGGATGGTCGCAGAAGCGCGGGACGATGATCCCCAGCCGCTCGCACGTGCGGATCAGCAGCTCGCCCTTGGGCGCGTCGACCTCGAGGCCGTCGATCGTGAGGCGGACGTGGCCCTCGGGTACGGGCCGCGCCTCCTTCTTCTCCTCGGGAGCGAGTGTCATGCCGTGGCTCCGGTCAGCTCGGCCAGCTGCTCCGGACGTGCCACCGCGGGTTGCTCGGCGATCAGGTCCAGGAACTCCTGGCGGAAGTACTTGATGGCGCTCGTGATCGGGCTGGTCGCACCGTCACCCAGAGCGCAGAACGAGCGGCCGAGGATGTTGTCGCAGATGTCGAGCATCGTCTCGACATCCGCCTCGGTGCCCTCGCCGTGCACCATGCGCTCGAGGATCTGCACGAGCCAGTAGGTGCCCTCGCGGCACGGGGTGCACTTGCCGCACGACTCGTGCTTGTAGAACTCCGTCCACTTCATGACGGCCCACGGCACGGAGACGGTCTCGTTGAAGACCTGCACCGCGGTGGTGCCGAGCATGGAGCCGGCAGCAGCCGCACCCTCGAAGTCCAGGGGAACGTCGAGGTGCTCGGCGGTGAAGATCGGGGTGGAGGAACCGCCCGGCGTCCAGAACTTGAGCGGGATCCCGTCCTTCATCCCGCCCGCGAGCTCCAGCAGCTGGCGCAGGGTGATACCCAGCGGCGCCTCGTACTGGCCGGGCTTCTCCACGTGCCCCGACAGCGAGTAGATCTTCGGGCCGGGGCTGCGCTCCGAACCCATCAGCCGGAACCAGTCACTGCCGCCCTGGACGATCGCGGGAACCGAGGCGATCGTCTCGACGTTGTTGACCACAGTGGGCGAGGCGTACAGACCAGATGTTGCCGGGAACGGGGGCTTGAGCCGAGGTTGACCGCGACGACCTTCGAGCGAGTCGAGCAGCGCCGTCTCCTCGCCGCAGATGTACGCGCCGGCACCGGCGTGCACCACGATGTCCAGATCGAAGCCGGAGCCGAGGATGTTCGTGCCGAGGTAGCCCTTGGCGTAGGCCTCGTCCACGGCGCGGCGGACCCGTCGGATGCAGTGCAGCGCCTCGCCACGCACGTAGATGGCGCAGAAGTTCGAGCGGATCGCGTAGCACGTGATGATGCAGCCCTCCACCAGCGAGTGGGGGTCGGCCATCATCGTCGGGATGTCCTTGCAGGTGCCCGGCTCGCCCTCGTCGGCGTTCACCACGAGGTACTTGGGCTTGGCGCCCGGACCGGTGGACCCCTGCGGGATGAAGCTCCACTTCATGCCCGTGGGGAAGCCGGCTCCGCCGCGGCCGCGCAGACCGGAGTCCTTGACCAGTTGGATGAGCTGGTCGGGCTGGGCGGTGAGCGCGTGGCGCAGCGCCTGGTAGCCCTCCAGCTGCTCGTAGGTGTCGATCGACCACGAGCGGGGCGAGCGCCAGCGCCGCGTGAGCACCGGGGTGAGCGGATCGGGCGCCGGCGGATTCGTCTGGGCAGTGGTCATGACTTCTTCTCCGGGAGATCCGGTAAGGCGGGAGGGGCGTCGGGCATCGACGGGGCGACCCATCCGCGGTCGGCCGCGAGCTGAGCGCCGCGCACCGTCTCCGGCGCGATCGACGGGCCTTCGACGCTGCGCTCGAGGTCGGGGAAGATCCCGGCCAGCTCGAGCTCCACGGTCCTGAGGTCCGTCAGTGGCGCGCCGCGGGTGGGGGCGGGCCGCTCGCCGCGCTGCAATGCGGCGACCAGTTCGTCGGCCGACTCCGGCGTCTGGTTGTCGAAGTACTCGTAGTTGACCTGGAGCACCGGAGCGAGGTCGCAAGCGGCCAAACACTCTGCGTGTTCGAGAGTGATGGAGCCCGGCGTACCCGGCTCACCCGCGGTCTCCTCGTGTCCCACCCCGAGCTTGTCGCTGAGTCGCTTGTAGATCTCGTCGCCGCCGAGAGCCGCGCAGAGTGTGTTCGTACACACGCTGACCAGGTGTTCTCCGCATGGCCTGCGCTTGTACATTGTGTAGAAGGTGGCTACCGCGGAGACCTCGGCGGTGGTCAGTTCCAACGCTTCGGCGCAGAAGCGGATCCCGTCCTGACTGACGAAACCCTCCACCGACTGCACAAGATGCAGGAGCGGGAGGAGGGCCGACCGTGACTGGGGGTAGCGCCCGATGATTTCCTTGGTGCGCTGCCGCGTCAGCTCGTCGAAGACGGGGGACACCGGCGACGGCTCCTGCGTCACCGGTTCCCATACGACCTCCCCCGGCGCGGTCAGCTCGCCGTACGACTCCGGGGTGCCTTCCGGCAGCGTCATCTCGCTACCTCGCTCTGGCGCTCACGCTGAGCCGATCTTTCGCTCGCACGCTCGCTCATCGGTCCACGCCTCCCATAACGGGGTCGATCGAGGCGACCGCGGCGATGACGTCGGCGACCATGCCGCCCTCGCTCATCGCCGGCATCGTCTGCAGGTTCACGAAGCTGGGGTCACGGACGTGGACGCGCAGCGGGCGCGTGCCGCCGTCCGACACCAGGTGGCAGCCCATCTCGCCGCGCGGCGACTCGACCGCCGAGTAGACCTGCCCGGCCGGCACGGAGAAGCCCTCGGTGACCAGCTTGAAGTGGTGGATCAGCGACTCCATCGACTGACCCATGATCTTGCGGACGTGCTCGAGGCTGTTGCCCATGCCGTCCGCACCGATCGACAGCTGCGCGGGCCAGGCGATCTTGCGGTCCGCGACCATGACGGGCCCCGGCTCCATCTTCGCCGCGGCCTGCTCGATGATCTTCAGCGACTCGTGGATCTCGGCGACACGCAGCCGGTAGCGCGCGTAGCAGTCCGCCTCGGTGGCCGTGGGGACCTCGAAGTCGTACTCCTCGTAGCCGCTGTAGGGCTCGACCTTGCGCATGTCCCACGGCAGGCCCGCCGCCCGCAGGATGGGCCCGGTGGCCCCGAGAGCGAGGCATCCGTCGACCGGCAGATAACCGACGTTCTCCAGGCGCTGGCGCCAGATCGGCTGGCCGGTGAGCAGCTTGTCGTAGTCGGGCAGCCGCTGCTTCATGATCTTGACGAAGTCGGCGACCTTCTCGGCCCAGTCCTCCGGGAGGTCCTGCGCGAGACCGCCGGGCCGGATGTACGCGTGGTTCATGCGCAGCCCGGTGAGGAACTCGAGGAGGTGCAGCACCTCCTCGCGCTCGCGGAAGCCCGCCGTCATACCGGTGAGCGCGCCCAGCTCCATGCCGCCGGTGGCGAGGGCGACCAGGTGCGACCCGATCCGGTTGATCTCCATCAACATCACGCGGGCCACCTGAGCGCGGCGCGGGACCTCGACGCCCAGCAGCTTCTCCACACCGAGGCAGTAGGCGGCCTCGGTGAAGAGCGGCGAGAGGTAGTCCATGCGCGTCACGAACGTGACGGCCTGGGTCCAGGTGCGGAACTCGCAGTTCTTCTCGATACCCGTGTGCAGGTAGCCGATCACCGATCGGGCCTGCGTCACCGTCTCGCCCTCGAGCTCCAGCACCAGCCGCAGCACCCCGTGGGTGGACGGGTGCTGGGGACCCATGTTGATGACGATGCGGTCGTCGTGCTCGTCGTCGAGGAACGTGTCCCAGTCGCCACCGGTGACCGTGTAGACCGTGCCCTCGGTGGTCTCACGCTCCGATGCGTACGCGTCCGGAACAGGAGCGTCGTCGCGGATATCCGTCATGTCGCCGCCTCCGCGGAGAAGGGTCGGTACGCGGTCACGTGTACGACCGCCGCTGGTCCGGGGGCGGGATCTCCGCGCCCTTGTACTCCACCGGGATCCCGCCGAGTGGGTAGTCCTTGCGCTGGGGATGCCCTTCCCAGTCGTCCGGCATCAGGATCCTCGTGAGCGCCGGATGACCGTCGAAGATCACACCGAACATGTCCCACGTCTCGCGCTCGTGCCAGTCGGCCGTGGGGTAGACGTCGACGACGCTCTGCACGTGCGGGTCGTCCACGTCGAGGGCGACCTCGAGCCGGATGCGGCGCCGGTAGGTCATCGACGTCAGGTGGTAGACGACGTGGAGTCGCTGGGCCACACCCTCGCCGTAGTCGACGCCGGAGACCGAGGAGCACAGCTCGAAGCGCAGGCCCTCGTCGTCGCGGAGGGTGCGGCAGAGCTCGCGGATGCGGTCGGGCCGCACGTAGAACGTGATCTCGCCGCGGTCGATCGTGATCTGCTGCACGGCGCCCCGCGGGATGCCGCGCTCGGCGAGCGCATCGCCGAAGTCGTCGGCGAACTCGTCGAACCAGCCACCGAACGGCCGCTCGGCCGGAGCCGGGACGTGCCCGGGCAACCGCAAGCCACCGAAGCCCGAGGTGTCGCCCGAGCCGTGGACGCCGAACATCCCGTGACGCTCGCGGGTGCTCCCGGCCGGGATCCGCGTGCCGCCCTCGGGCGTCTGCCCGTTGACGTGCGCGTCGATCGCGGTGTCGGTCTGCTCGGGCTCACCGCCGGCAGGCGGCCCGCCACCCGCGGCCCGCTGGGCGGCGGTGTCGGGCCCGCTCGTCTCGGCGGAGGACTGCGGCCCTCCCGTCGCCTCGGCCTTCTCCTTCGACGTGCCGGACGTGCCGTTCTGTTCGTCAGCCATTCCCGGTCACTTCTTCTTCGCGAACTTGATCGAGGACGGGACGAGCTCGGTCTTGTGGCCGCTCGCCGCGAGCGCAGCGGCCCGCTTGGCGCCCAGCGGCTCGTCCATGATCTTGGCGTGGATCTTGAGGATCGCGTCCATCAGCATCTCCGGCCGCGGCGGGCAGCCGGGCAGGTACATGTCGACGGGGACGACGTGGTCGACGCCCTGCACGATCGCGTAGTTGTTGAACATGCCGCCGGACGAGGCGCAGACACCCATCGCCAGCACCCAGCGGGGCTCGGGCATCTGGTCGTAGATCTGCCGCAGTACCGGGGCCATCTTGTTGCTCACCCGGCCGGCGACGATCATCAGGTCGGCCTGGCGCGGCGAGGCCCGGAAGACCTCCATGCCGAAGCGCGCGAGGTCGTAGCGCGGCGCGCCGGTGGTCATCATCTCGATCGCGCAGCAGGCCAGCCCGAAGGTGGCGGGCCACAGCGAGGACTTACGCGTCCAGTTGACCAGCTTCTCGACGCTGGTCAGCAGGACGCCACTGGGCAGATGCTCTTCCAGACCCATCTCAGTTCCAATCCAGCCCGCCGCGCCGCCACACGTAGATGTAGGCGAAGCCGACCGTGACGATGAACAGCACGATCTCCACCAGCCCGAAGAGGCCGAGCGCGTCGGCGCTCACCGCGAACGGGTAGAGGAAGACCATCTCGATGTCGAACAGGATGAACAGCATCGCCGTGAGGTAGTAGGCGACCGGCATGCGGCCGCCGCCCACGACGGGTTGGGGCGAAGGCTCGATGCCGCACTCATAGGCGTCGAGCTTCGCCCTGTTGTAGCGCCGGGGTCCGACGTACGGGGCGGCCGTCACCGAGAACAGTGCGAACGCACCGGCCAGCGCGAACAGCAGCACCAGCGGGAGGTAGGGATCGAGCATCCGTCAGCCCTGTCGTCTACTAGTAGCGGAGTCTTCCTGATTCGATGGCACCGCTCGCCGACACTAAGTCGGCTGACGGCCCTGGCCGCAGCCAGGCAAGCCTTAGTAACTACAAGCTCGGTGCGACCCTGGTCATCGCGGTGATGACGCGGTCGCTCAACCCCCCGTCCCTCGGGTCGTAGAGGTTGGCGAGCAGTTTGAGAATGAACCGCATCAGCGTCACGCGTGGGAGACCGTACTTCGTGGCCATGCCCATCACGGTCGGGTTGCCGATGAGCTTCGAGAAAACGTTGCCTATTCGGTAGTAGCCGCCGAGTGCCTGGCTCATGGCCGTGGGGTAACCGGCCAGCGCGGCCTCGGCCGACGCACCCGAACGCGCCAGCGCCTGCACCGTGCAGCGCGACGCGATCGCCGCCGACTCCATCGCGTAGGCGATGCCCTCCCCGTTGAACGGGTTGACCATCCCGCCGGCGTCGCCCACGAGCAGCAGGCCCGGCCGGTAGTGCGGGGTGCGGTTGAAGCCCATCGGCAGGGCGGCCCCGCCGACGGTGCCCACCGCGTTCTCGTCGCGGTAGCCCCACTCCTCCGGAGTGCCGTCGAGCCACGACTTCAGCAGCGCGCGGTAGTCGGTGGATCCGTAGGCCTTGCTCGTGGACAGGATCCCGAGCCCCACGTTCGACGTGCCGTCGCCCATCCCGAAGATCCAGCCGTAGCCGGGCAGCAGCTTCGGGTCGGACGGGTTCGAGCGGTCCCACAGCTCGAGGTGGCTCTCCAGGAAGTCGTCGTGCGTGCGCGGGCTGTTGTAGTAGCGGCGCACCGCCACGCCCATCGGCCGGTCGTCGCGCTTGGCCATCCCCAGGCTCAGCGCGAGCCGGGCGCTCACGCCGTCGCAGGCGAGGGTGAGGGGCGCGCGAAAAGAGACCGGGCGCTTGTCCTTGCCCTTCCCTGTGGTGCCGGCCACACCGGTGACCCGGCCCGTCCGCTCGTCGGTGAGGGCCTCGGTGACCGTGGTCTCCTCGCGCAGCCGCGCGCCGGACTTCTCGGCGTGGCGCACCAGGAGCTCGTCGAAGTCCTGGCGGGGCCGGACGGCCCCGAAGTTCGGAAAGCTCGAGAGCGTGGGCCACTCCAGCTCGAGCGTGACGCCGCCGCCGACGACCCGCAGGCCCCTGTTGTGCAGCCAGCCGTTCTGCTCCGAGCAGTCGATGCCGAGATCGATCAGCTGCTTCATGCCGCGGGGGGTGAAGCCGTCGCCGCACACCTTGGGCCGCGGGAACGTCGATTTCTCCAGAAGGAGTACGTCGAGACCGGCACGTGCCAAGTACGCAGCGGCGGTAGACCCGGCGGGACCGGCACCGACGACGATGACGTCGGCGTCGGCATCCGGTCGCCCGCCGACGGTGGTGGGTTCGGGCGCGACCAAAACGGCTCCTTGTGAACAGATTCACGAAGTCGGTACGAGTCTATGCACCCTTGTCCACGCCCGCGCGCCCGCCACCCGGGCGTAGCGTCACCCGACTGGCCCCTGGGTGTCGTACGGACGGCGAGCGCGGTGCAGCGCCACTGCGCCGAAGGCCAGGTCGCGCCATGCGACGTCGCTCCAGCCCGCCGCCGCGACGCGACGCGCCAACACGGGCTGAGCAGGCCAATCGCGGATCGATTCACCCAGATAGCGGTACGCCGCTGGGTTGCTCGACACGCGATCCGCGACCGCAGGGAGCACCCTCTCCAGGCCCAGGTGGTAGGCGACGCGGAACGGCGCGAACGTCGGACGGCCGAACTCACACACCACCAGGCGGCCGCCCGGACGGGTGACGCGCGCCAGCTCGCGCAGGGCAAGGTCCGGATCGGCGACGTTGCGCAGCCCGAACGAGATCGTCACCGCGTCGAAGACAGCGTCACGGAACGGCAGGTGCAACGCGTCGGCCGCCACCTTCGGCACCGCCCGGTGGGCGCCCGCGCGGAGCATCCCGAGCGAGAAGTCGGCCGCCACGCACCACGCACCCGATCGCGACAGCTCCACGGTGGAGACAGCGGTGCCGGCGGCGAGGTCGAGCACCTTCTCGCCGGGACGAAGCTGCAGCGCCTCACGCGTGAGCGCCCGCCAGCGCCGGTCCTGCCCGGCGGTGAGCACGGTGTTGGTCAGGTCGTAGCGGCGCGCGACGGCGTCGAACATCACAGCGACGTCGTGCGGGTCTTTGTCCAGGTCGGCGCGGCTCACACCGGAAACGCTACTTGCCCCGCGAGCCACCCTCCCCACCCCCGAGTCCCGTCCTACGCGGGCGCTCAGACGGTCAGATGGTCAGACGGACAGCGTGGCGAGCATCCGTCCGACGGACTCCGGCCACCCGAACTGCTCGGCCCTGGCCCGCGCCGCAGCCCGGCGCACGCCCTCGTCCGCGGCGAGGACGGTGGTGACGCCCGCGGCGAAGGCCTCGGGCCGGTCCAGCGCAGCGGCCCCCGACGGCCCGACGATCTCCGGCAGCGCCGACGAGGCCGAGACGACCACCGGAGTACCGCTCGCCAGTGCCTCCAGCGCCGACAAGCCGAACGTCTCGTGCGGACCGGGGGCCAGCGACACGTCGGCCGAGGCGAGCAGCCGGGCCAGCCGGGAGCGGTCGGGCACGAAGCCGAGGAACGTCACCGGCAGCCCGGCGGCCCGCCGCTCCAGCAGCGGGCGGCGTGGCCCGTCACCAGCGATGACCAGGCGTACCCGGTGCCCCGCATCGCGCAGCGCGGCCACCGTGTCGATGCTGCGCTCCGGATGCTTCTCCGGCGAGAGGCGCCCGCAGTGGACGAGCAGGGTCTCGGAGCGGCGGGCCAGCGTGCTGCGCAGGGCGGCGTCCCGGTGCAGCGGCGAGAACGTCCGGAGATCCACCCCCAGCGGCACCTGGGCCACGTTGGTCACGCCGATGCGGTCGAACTCGGCGCGTGCGAACGACGTGGTGCACACCACGGTGTCGTAGGCCGCCGCCATCCGGGCATTCGCGAAGTCAGCCACCCGTCGCGCGGCCGGTTCGGGCATCAGGAACTGTGCGAGCAGCCGGTCGAGGCGCTCGTGGGAGATCACGATGCTCGGCACCCCGCGCCGCGACGCCCACGCACCCAGCCCGCGCAATGTCAGCCGGTCGGACACCTCGATGGCGTCCGGGCGCAGCCGTTCGAGCAGCCGCTGCACGCGCCAGGGGTCGACGGCACGGTAGCCGCCGGTGCCGGGCAGCCTTGGCGCGGCGACGGTGATACGGCGGATACCGGCAGGCAGCCGCTCGTCCGCCGACCGCCGGCCGGGCACCACGAGCACCACCTCGTGGCCGCGGCCCACGTACCCCGCACCGAGGTGGTGCAAGGCCGTGCGCAGACCGCCCGAGCGCGGACCGTAGAAGTTGGCCAGCTGGACGATGCGCACCGTCAGGCGGCCGCGGCTGTGGCGCCGATGACCTCGGCGTAGTGCGCGAGCAGCTCGTCGCAGACCGTGGACCAGGTACGACGCAACACCGACTGCCGGGCCGCGGCGCCGAAGCGGGCCCGGGTCGCCGGGTCGGTGAGCGCCACGACCGCGGCACGGAGCTCGGCGTCGGCCGCGATCGACCGCGGGTCGTGAGCGCCCTCGGAACCGTCGGGGTGAGGCGGCACGAGGTAGCCGGTGCGGCCGGGGAGCACGAGGTCACGCGGCCCGCCCGCGTCCGGCGCGACCACGGGCAGCCCCGAGGCGAGCGCCTCCTGCACGGCCTGGCAGAAGGTCTCCGACGGGCCGGTGTGCACGAAGACGTCGAGCGAGGCGTAGATCCGGGCCAGCTCGTCGCCGCCGCGGAAACCGAGGAACGCTGCAGTCGGCAACGCCGCCGCGAGGCGGTCCCGGCTCGGGCCGTCACCCACCACCACGAGCCTGATGCCGGGTACGTCGGCCAGCGCGGTGAGGCGCTCGACCTGCTTCTCCGGCGCGAGCCTGCCCACGTAGCCGACGAGCAGCTCGCCACCCGCGGCCAGCTGGGCGCGCAGGCCGTCGTCGCGCTTGTGCGGAGTGAACCGCCCGGTGTCGACGCCCCGGGCCCACTGGTGCACCCGCGGAACGCCACGCGCCCGCAGCGCCTCGGTGGCCCAGCTCGACGGGGCGAGGGTGCGGTCGGCCTGGCCGTGCAGCCGGCACGTCCAGCGCCACGCCGCGCGTGCCGTCAGACCGAGGCCGTAGGAGGAGGCGAACCCGGCCACGTCGGTCTGGTAGACGGCGACCGTCGGGATGCCGAGCCGGCGGGCGGCAGCCAGTCCGCGGTACCCGACGACGAACGGCGCAGCCAGGTGGACGACGTGGGGCGCGAACTCGCGCAGCGCCGTCAGCACGCGCCGGCTGGGCACCCCGACCGGCATCGACGAGACGACCGGCAGATCCACCGCCGGGACGCGCACCACCCGGGCACCCGCGTACTCCATGGGACCGTCCATCCCGGGAGCGATCACCAACGCCTCGTGACCCGCCTCCGTCAGGTGCTCGACCACCCGGAGCACGGAGTTCGTCACGCCGTTGACAACGGGCAGGAAGCACTCGGAGACGATGGCGACTCGCACGGAGGCACCGTTGCCTGCCCGTGGGGCGAAGCGTTGACGAGCCACCGAACGTACGGCCAACAGCCCATGTCGGGCACACAGTTGGCCGGGTGATCCATGACACGACACCTGAGCGACGCACCGGAGACACCGGACACGCCGACGCTCGGGCCACATGACCGTCCAGCCGCACCCGAGTGCACCCTCGACACCGTTCCCGGTCGAGGCGGGGTTGCTCTCCAAGGCTCTGGAGGTGGCCGGGCGCTTGGCCAACGACGCCGCGGAGGTGATCACGGCCACCGCGGGCCGCGGCCAACAGCCGGGTGCCACCCACAAAGCGAACCCGTTCGACTGGGTCACCGACACCGACCGGACCCTCGAACGGCACACCCGCCGGGTGCTGGCATCGGAGTTCCCCGGGGTGCCGGTGGTCGGCGAGGAGTTCGGGAGCGACGGCGACGCCGCGACCGCGCCCTACCGGTGGGTGGTCGACCCCGTCGACGGCACGGCCAACTACGTCGCCGGCTTCCCGTGGTGCGCCTACAGCCTCGCGCTCGTGGACGCCTACGGGCCGGTGGTCGGGGTGATCGCCGACCCCAGCCGGGCCCAGATCTACGCCGCCGCCCGCGGCCGGGGCGTGCGGGCGAACGGCGTGGCGGTCACGGTGACGCCACGGTCCCCCACCGGCGGCCTGATCTGCGCGGAACTCTCGCTGGAGCGGGCACCGGGCTTCACCCGCCAGGCCGCCGCCGGTCACGCGGGGGTGCGGGTGCTCGGGTCGTCGGCGCTCGCGATCACGCAGGTCGCGCTCGGGCACGCCGTCGCCGCGGTGCTCGACAGCTACCGGGAGTGGGACGTCGCGGGCGCCGCGTGCCTCGCGGCGGAGGCAGGCGCGCTCATCGTCGACGGGGAGGGGCGGCCGAACCCGCTTCCCACGGGCGCGATGGTCGTCGCCGTGCCGGGCTCGCTGGACGAGGTGCTCGGCTGGTGGCACGCGGAGCGGTAGGGCCGGGCGACCGAGCCGAGCAGGGGCGACTCGTGGGATTGGCGGGCGGCTCGGGCGGTGGGCGCTCGGGGGCTGCGGGTTAGGGTCGCCGTATCGCCACCATCTCGAAGCCGGAGTCCTCCGCCACGCTCGCCGTACGCGCCACCCCGTTCCTGTTCGTGGTGATCTGGGCGTCGGGTTTCGTGGTGGCCAAGTACGCGGCCCCCTACGCGGAACCGCTGAGCTTCCTGATCCTGCGCTACGCCGGGGTCGTCGTGCTGATGCTCGTTCTCGCGCTCGTCGCGCGGGCGCCCTGGCCGGGCTGGCGGCAGGCCGGCCACATCGCGGTGGCGGGTGTGGGCATCCAGGCCGGCTACCTCGGCGGCGTGTGGGCGGCGGTCGCAGCCGGGATGCCGGCCGGTGTCACGGCGCTGGTGGTGAACCTGCAGCCGGTGCTGACCGCCGTGTTCGCGGCGCTGCTCGGCGAGCGGCTCGGACGGCTGCAGGTGGTGGGGCTGCTGCTCGGTTTCGCGGGAGTCACCCTCGTCGTCTCGAGCAAGCTCACCACCTCGGGCCTGACGCCGCTGACGCTCGGGCTGACCACGATGGCGCTGCTCGCGATCACCGCAGGCACGCTGTATCAGAAGCGGTTCTGCCCGGAGTTCGATCTGCGCACCGGCCAGGTCGTCCAGTTCGCGGCCTCGCTCCTGGTGACGCTGCCGTTCACGCTGGCGTTCGAGCACTTCCGTTTCGACTGGACGCCCCAGCTGATCGGCGCGCTCGCCTGGTCGGTGCTGGTGCTCACCGGCGGCGGGATCTCGCTGCTCTTCCTGATGCTGCGCCGCGGCGCGGCATCCCAGGTGACCAGCTACTTCTATCTCGTTCCGGGGATCACGGCGCTGATGGCGTGGGCGATGTTCGGCGAGACCCTCGGACCGGTCGCCATCGCAGGCATGGTGGTGGCGGTGCTCGGGGTGGCGTTCGCCACCCGCGCGGGCGCACGGGCCCGGTCCGCTCGGTTGTGACCGCTCAGGCGCCGGCGCGCCGGCGGCGCAACCACACGGCGAGCGGGCCCAGCACCGCCCACAGCACGAGCACGCCGATCCCCAGCGGGAGCACCCCGTCGATCGCGGAGCGACCGGCGACCCGTACGAGCTCGGGCTTGGTCACGTCGTACTCGACCGCGACGTCCGAGCCCTCCTGCAGGCCCCACGGATAGAAGACCCCGTGCTCCGGCACGACCGCCTCCCCGTTGGCCACGGTGAACCGGACCAGCGTGCGGGAGAACGACGAGCCGGGAAGCACCTCCGCCTGGGCCACGGCCGGGTTGGCGTCGATCGCACGGTCGTCGACGGCGGCACCCGCGAGGGCCAGCACGACCAGCACGGTGGCGACCACCGCCAGCCCGGCGACGATCTCGGGGAGCCGCCGGGCAATCCCCTGTACGGCGGGGCGCACCAGTGCTGCGAGTTCGTCGACGGCCCGGGTGTGGCCACGCCCCGTGCCAGTCGTCACAGAGCGCATTCTATTGGCTGGTGGAACCCCGCTGTGGGCGGCACCTCGCCGACCCGCCGCGCACCGCAGGTCGCGTGCTCCTACTCTCGGGCTCGTGACAATCGCCCCGTTGTCCGGCGGGTTGGGCGTGCGAACGCGGCTCATCGACGACCCGGGCCGGCTGATCGACCTCCTCCCCGACGACCAGAACCCGCTGTCGTGGGTGCGCGGCTCCGACGGCCTCGTCGGCTGGGGGGAAGTTGCCCGGTTCACCGGCACCGGGCCCCAGCGCTTCACCGAGGCCGACGCCTGGTGGCAGTCGTTCACCAGGCGGCTGCGCGTGACCGACGACGTCCAGGTGCCCGGCACGGGACCTGTGGCCTTCGCCAGCTTCACCTTCGCCGACTCGTCCGCTGGCTCGACGCTCGTGGTGCCTCGCGTGCTGGTCGGCCGGCGCGACGGGCTGTCGTGGGTCACCGAGTTCGGGGACGGGCCTCCGGCCGTCCGCGCGGTCAGCCCGGTGCGCCCCACCGGCACCCTGCGCTTCGCCGACGGCATGCTCCCCGTCGCCGGATACCGGACGGCCGTGGCCGAGGCCGTGCGCCGGATGCGGGCGGGTGAACTCGAGAAGGCGTGCCTCGCCCACGACCTGCTGGCGGTCGGCGACGAACCCTTCGATCCCCGTTTCCTGCTCGGCGGTCTGGCCGAGCGGTACCCGACGTGCTGGTCGTACGCGGTGGACCGGCTGGTGGGAGCCACGCCCGAGTTGCTGGTGCGACGCACCGCGGGTGTCGTCGAGTCCCGGGTGCTCGCCGGCACGATCTGGCCGGGCTCGGGCGACAACCTCTCGGGTCAGCTGCTCGGTTCGGCCAAGGACCGGCACGAGCACGCCCTCGCCGTCGACTCGCTGGCCGACGCGCTCCGCCCGCTCTGCAGCACGCTCGACGTGCCGGAGCAGCCGGGGGTGATCGCGCTGCACAACGTGTCCCACCTCTCCAGCGACGTGCGGGGCACCCTCGACCCCGCCGACCCCGCATCGCTCTTGGAGCTGGCCGAGGCCGTGCACCCGACGGCCGCGGTCGGCGGCACGCCCCGCAAAGCCGCGCTCCGCCTGATCACCGAGCTCGAGGGGATGGACCGGGGCCGCTACGCCGGGCCAGTGGGCTGGGTCGACAGCAGCGGTGACGGCGAGCTCGGCATCGCGCTGCGCTGCGCCCAGCTCGACGGTCCGGTCGCGCGGCTGTTCGCCGGCTGCGGGATCGTGGCCGACTCCGATCCTCACAAGGAGGCGCGGGAGGCCGCGGCGAAGATGGTGGCCGTGCGCGACGCGCTGCAGGCAGGCAACTGACGGCCTCCTCGGCCGCCGTCCGCGGCCGTGGCTCCCGTCGTGCCGCCGCCGATCAGGCCGCCGCCACCGCGGCGGCCACCGCGGCCCGCAGCGCCGCGTGCCCCGCCCGGAGCGTGGGGCGCTCGGCAGCCACCTCGACCACCCGCAGGCCCGGAGCGGGCGCGAGTGCGGCTGCGACGTCTGCGACGTCCACCCGGACGTGACCGACGCCGGTGGCGGCGCACAGCGCGGCCAGGTCGACCTGGTGCGGGGTGCCGAAGACCCGCTCGAACGCCGCCGCGTGCTCGGGCGCCCCCTGCTCCAGCAGCCCGAAGATCCCGCCACCCCCGTCGTTGAGGACGACGACGGTGAGGTCGGGCCGCGGCTCGTCCGGGCCGATGACGAACCCGGTGGCGTCGTGCAGCAGCGTGAGGTCGCCGACCAGCGCGTACGCCGGTCCGTCGTGGACCAGAGCCGCCCCGAGCGCCGTCGACACGGTGCCGTCGATTCCCGCGACGCCACGGTTGCTCAGCACGGTGAGCCCGTGCCGCGGGGCCGCTGCGAGGGAGACGTCCCGCACGGGGTTCGAGGAGCCGAGCAGGAGCTGTCCACCGTCGGGCAGGGCGGCGAGCACCGACCGGGCCAGCCGCAGCCCGACGGGCGCGACGCCCGCGTCCAAGGCGTGGTCCAGCGCCTTCGCGGCGGCGGTGTCGGCTGTCTGCCAGAGGTGCGTCCAGGACCCGTCAGGCGTGAGGCTCGGCAGCGAACCGACGGCCCGGACCGTGCCCGCCACGTCGGTCCACGGCGCCCCGTCGGGATCGGCGAGCACGTAGGTGGCAACGGACGGGTCGGCGAGCAGCCGCTGGACCGGCCGGTGCAGCGTGGGACGGCCCGCAACCACCACCTGAGCCGGCTTCAGAGACTCCGCAGCCGGGGTTGCGAGCAGCCAGGGGCCGGTGCGCACGGAATCCGGCCACGGCGCCGACGAGGGCTCCGCGATGACCGGGACCGGCAGGTCGCGCAGACCGTCCGGGGCGTTGCTCCCGGCGATGACGAGCGTCGGCGCGGACGGGTCGAGCGGGAGCGCAGGCGCCTCCCGCACGACGGGGGCCACCGAGGTCCACGGCTTCCCGCCGGCCCGGCCTGCCGGGGCGACGCCGGTGCCGTCGGGCACCAGGGGCTCGGCGAAGGGCAGGTTGAGCTGGACCGGCCCCGGCTGCCCGCCGAGTGCACCGTTGGCCGCTGCGACGGCACGGTCCACGAATGAACGCCAGCGGCCGTTGTCCTCCGGGCCTCCTCCGGCGCCACCGCTCAGCGCGAGCCGCACGGCGGGGCCGAAGATCCCTGCCTGCGAGATCGTCTGACTGGCCCCCGTGCCGACCATCTCCTGAGGACGGTCGGCGCTGAGCACGATCAGCGGCACGCCCGAATAGGACGCCTCGAGCACCGCAGGGTGCAGGTTCGCAACCGCCGTGCCCGAGGTGGTGCACACCGCCACCGGACGACGGGACCGCAGCGCGAGCCCGAGCGCCAGGAAGCCGGCCGTGCGCTCGTCGATGCGCACGTGCAGCCGGAGCCGGCCGCTCGTGTCAGCTGCGTGGAGCGCGAACGAGAGCGGTGCGTTGCGCGAACCCGCGCACAGCACCGCGTCCGTGACGCCACACCGAATCAGCTCGTCGACGATCACCTGGGCCTGCATCGTCGACGGATTCACGAGGCCGAGCCTATGCGCGCGCCGCAGTTCCCGTTCGGGACGGTGCTAGCTGACCGACGTGGTGCCCACCTGCGCGGGCGTGTGGCGGTGGAACTGCTCGTACTGCGGGGCCAGCGGCGTGCGACCGAGGATCAGGTCAGACGCCTTCTCCGCGATCATGGCGACCGGCGAGAAGGTGTTGGCGTTGGTGACGTACGGCATCACCGAGGCGTCCACCACACGCAGACCCTCGGTGCCGTGCACCCGCATCGAGGACGGGTCGACCACCGAGTCGTCGTTCGTGCCCATCCGGCAGGTGCTCGCGTAGTGCATCGCCGAGACCGCGTGCTCGGCCACCCAGGCCAGCACCTCGTCGTCGGTGCGGACGGCAGGCCCAGGTGCGGCCTCGCCGCCGTCGAACTGCGCGAACGCGGGCTGGGAGAGAATCTCCCTGGCGATCCGCACGGACTCGATCCACTCGCGGCGGTCCTGCTCGGTGGACAGGAAGTTGAACCGGATCGACGGGGTGGCCGTCGGGTTGGCCGAGCGGATCCGGACGTAGCCGCGCGCATCGGAGGAGACCGGGCCGACGTGCAGCTGGTACCCGTGCCGGTCCGTGGGCGAGGACTCGTAGCTGCGCGAGGCGATGGGGAGGAACTGGAACATCACGTTCGGGTAGGTGACGTCCGGGTTGCTCCGCACGAAGCCGCCGGCCTCGAAGTGGTTGGTGGCCCCGGGCCCGCTCTTCAGGAACAGCCACTGGAAACCGATCGACGGCGCGTTCTTCAGCGACGACGTCGGGCCGAGCGACACGGGCTGGGTGCACACGTGCTGCACCATCACCTCGAGGTGGTCCTGCAGGTTCTCACCCACGCCGGGCAGGTGGTGCACCACCGGCACGCCGAGCGCGCCGAGCCGGTCGGCGTCGCCGATCCCGGACAGCTGCAGGATCTGGGGAGACTTGACCGTGCCCCCGCAGACCACCGTCTCGCCGCCCATGACCTGCTCGCGGTTGCCGTGGCGGTCGGTGTACTCGACGCCGATGGCGCGGGTGCCGTCGAAGAGCACGCGCGTGACGTTGGCGCCGGTGCGCACCTCGAGGTTCGGCCGGCCCATGGCGGGGTGCAGGTAGGCCCGCGCCGCCGACCACCGGCGGGTGCCGCGGATGTTGCGGTCGAACCGGCCGAAGCCCTCTTGCCGCTGGCCGTTGACGTCCTCCGTGGTCGGGTATCCGGCCTGCTCCGTGGCCTGCAGGAACGCTCCGAACAGCGGGTTGGCCGCGCGGCCGCGCTCCAGCGTGATCGGGCCGCCGCGGCCGCGGAACGGGGTGTCGGTGAGGGAGTCCTCGCTGCGCCGGAAGTAGGGCAGGACGTGGGCGTAGTCCCAGTTGTCCATGCCGGGGTCGGCAGCCCAGCGCTCGTAGTCCAGCGGGTTGCCGCGCTGGAAGATCATCCCGTTCATGCTGCTCGTGCCACCGAGGAGACGCCCCGCAGGCACCTTCAGCCGGCGGCCCCGCAGGAACGGCTCGGGCTCGGTCTGGTGCCGCCAGTCGTAGAACGCGCGACCCATCGGGAACGGCAGCGCAGCCGGCATGTGGATCAGGACATCCCACTTGTGGTCCGGCCGACCGGCCTCGAGCACCAGTACGCGGACGCCGGGATCGACGCTCAGCCGGTTGGCCAGCACGCTGCCGGCAGAGCCGCCACCCACGATGATGAAGTCGTACGGGGCCTGCATGTGCCACTCCTGTCGGGGGCTGTCAAACGCTGGGGAGGCCGGGAAGGCTAACCCATTCGAGGGATCGCAACGAAACCTGCGACAGACGCTAAGCGACCGCCCCATTCGTGTCAGAAGCGGGAATCGCGATAGTACTAGTCGCGATAGTACTAATCGCCCGAACCAGCAGATCGGAGCGGACCGGGAGACAACGTCGTGGGTCGTGGGGACGATCATGGGCCCGCACGCACAACGGGGCAAAGGCGCTGATCTGGACCGTTTTCCCTGATCACACGTGGTGTCGACCTCCGCGGAGGTCCGATCACCGGACGCCTGAGGGCCCGAGCCGGAACTCGGCAGCACCGCGGGCGTTCGTCCCGGCGGGGACGGCGCCTCCCCTGCTTCGATCGGGTGTCACCCCTCCCGGTGCGGGAATTTCGCCCGGTCGGTGAGCGGAGCGGGTGGTGCTGCGGACGGTAGCCGTCCCGCCGTGCTCCGTTCACCCGGACGGCCCTGTCTGCCGTTCACTCAGCCGAGCCGCGTCTCACCGCGCGTCAGGGTTGGCCTGCGAGCCATGGGCGGGTTCGGCGACCGGTTGATCGCGACCGGACCTGAGCCTCAGCCCTTCTCCGCACCGGCGGTGAGGCCCTCGGTGAGGAGCCGCTCGCACGCGAAGAAGACCACGACGATCGGGATCGTCACGATGACCGAGCCCGCCATCAGCACGGTGGTGGGGATCTCGATGCCGCCAGCGAGCTGGGAGAGCCCGAGCGACACCGTCCAGCGGTCACGGTCCTCGACGAGGAACAGCAGCGCGAACAGGAACTCGTTCCACGCGATCATGAAGACGAACAGGGCGTTCGCGACGATCGCCGGCATCGCCAGAGGCAGGCTGATCCGGCGCATCACGCCGAGCCTGCTGCATCCGTCGATCGCGGCGGCCTCCTCGAGGCTCACCGGAACCGTGTCGAAGTAGTTGCGCAGCATGTAGATCGACACGGCCACGATCTGGGAGACGTAGACGATCAGCAGGCCGACGAGCGAGCCACGCAGGCCGATCCTGCTGAAGAACACGAACAGCGGCACCGCCAGCAAGATGCTCGGGAACAGGTAGACGGCGAGGAAGAGCACGCCGACCTGCCGCCTGCCGAAGAACTGCAACCTGCTCACGGCGTACGCGCCCGGCAACGCGATCAGCAGCGTGAGCGCCACCGTGCCGAACGACACGAGCGCGCTGTTGGCCATGAACTGCAGGAAGCCCTGGCCCCCGGACGCGCTGGAGGCGAGCACGGTGAGGTAGCTGCCGAGGTCCCACTCGGACGGCCCCACCCAGAGTGCGCCGGGGTCCTGCAGCACCCGGTCGAGCGGCCGGAAGGACAGCAACACCATGTAGTAGAAGGGGAACAGGGTGACGATCAGCAGCCCCACGATCACGACCACACGCAGCACGCCGAACACGCGGGTCTCCACCTCGTCACGGCTGAAGCGTCGCGGTGCGGGGGCCGATGCGGACGCGGGCGACGGCAGGCCCACTTCGGTGCCGCCCATCAGGACTGCTCCTCTCTCGGAGCCATCCGCCACAGGTAGAGGCCTATGAGGACGGCGAGGACCGCGGCGAGCGCCAGCGACTGGGCGGCCGCCCCGCCGATGTCGCCGCGGGCGGTGAGCGAGTTGAACACCGCGACGCTGATGACCTCGGTGCCGGCTCCACCGCCGGTCAGCAGGTAGATGTCGTCGAAGCTGTTGAACGTCCAGATGAACCGCAGCACCGACAGCACCGCGATCGTCGGCAGTAGCTGCGGGAACACGATGTACCGGAAGCGCTGCGAGATCGTGGCGCCGTCCACCCTCGCGGCTTCCTCGAGCACGGACGGCACGGCCTGCAACCGCGCTGTGAGGAACAGGAACGCGAACGGGAACGACCGCCATGCCTCGAAGGCGATCACGGTGAGCAGCGCCGTCGGGATCCCCACCTGCCAGCCGAAGATCGACACCTCGCTGTAGCGCTGGCTCAGGAACGCGATCGGCTCGTCCCAGCCCAGTAGCCGGGTGCCCCAGTGGTTGGCCACCCCGAACTGGGGGTTGAGCATGGTCTTCCAGGCGTACGTCACCGCGACGATCGGCGCCACGTAGGGCAACAGCATCGCCGCCCGGACGAGCCCGCGGAAACGGAACCTGCGCCGCAAGGCGAGCGCAGCCATCAGCCCCACCCCGATCGCCGCCGCCGTGCCGAAGACCGAGTACGCGAGCGTGGTCGCAAGGTTTCCCCAGAACCCGGACGAGCCGAACACCGTGGCGAAGTTGGCGAGGGTGAAGTTGCCGAACAGGCCCGAGCTGCGCAGGTTCAGCAGCCGCAACCGCTGGAAGGCCAGGAGGACCGTCCAGATGATCGGCAGCACCACCATCACCAGGACGATGACCAGCGTCGGTGAGATCAGCGCGAGCCCGGCGCGGGCCTCGGCGCGCCGCAGGGTGCGCCCGCTCCCGGAGCGGCGTCCGGGCCGGACGGGGCCGCCGGCCGGCGTTGCAGACGCGGTGCCGACTGCGGGGCCGACACCGGCACTCACCGCAGCGAGTCCTGAATCGACTTCAGAGCGGCCTCGGCCTGGGCGGCGGCACCCGGCGCGTCGACTGCACCGCTCGTGACGGCCGCGACCGCCGCCGGAACCGGGAGCTCACCGAGTGACGCGCCGATCAGGTCGCCCTGCCCCTGGGTGATCCCCCACCGCGTGAAGGCCTCGGGTCCCGTCGCCAGGACGTTCAGCACCTCGGGTGGGTAGAACTGCGTGAGCGGCCCCTCGGTGTCGACGCCCACCGGCAGCGTCTTCCAGCGGTCGACGAACTCCGTGCCGCCCGGGGTGCTCCCCGACCGGGCGGGGAACTTACCCTCCGGGGCGAAGGCGAGCCAGTCGACGTAGCCGTCGCTCATCATGAACTGCACGAACTGCTGGGCGAGGTCGCTGGTGGCCTCCGAGGTGATCGCCCAGTTCACCACCTCGCCGAACTGGGCAGGAGCGGTGCCGTCCGGGCCTCGCAAGGCCGTGACCACACCGGTGTTGCGGGCCAGGAACGCCGGGTCCGCCACGCACTCCGGGCAGCTGGGCTTGGCGTCGTTGCGCAGGCCGGCCAGCTCGTCGAGCAGGAACGTCGACCACACCGCCATCGCCGCCTGTCCGGAGAAGTAGGCAGCGCGCACCGTGTCGACGTCCTGGGTGCCGGGCACGGAGTAGTTGGTGATCAGGTCGCGGTAGAACTCGAACGCCGCGACGCACTGCGGGCTCGCGATGGTGATCTCGCCCGCGCTGTTGACGAGCTCGCACCCGTTGGCGAGCGCGATGTGCTCGAAGGTCTGCTGGGTGAAGGCGTCGCCCGGCGCGGTGGCTCCGGCGAAGCCCACGCGGCCGTCGGGCGTGAGCGTGCGCGCCGCGTTCAGGATGTCGGTGTAGGTGGTGGGAGCAGGCAGCCCCGCGGCGGCGAAGAGGTCTCGCCGGTAGTAGAGGAGCTGCGACCATGCCTCGCTCGGCACCGCGAGCTGGCGGTCGCCGTCGCGGGTGAGCTCCAGGGCGCGCTGGTCGAAGGTGCCTGCCCCGAGCGCGTCGACCACGGCGGCGGTGGCCTCGGCGTTCACGAGGTCGTTGGTCGCGAGCGTGCGCACCGACGACAGGGGGATCGATCCGATCACGTCCGGCAGCTCCCCCGCAGCCGCCGAGCTGGTGAGCAGCTGGTTGAACTGGTCCTCGTCGACGCCGACGAGCTCCACCTGCACTCCGGTCTGCTGGGTGAACCGGGCGATGATCGCCTGCGTGGCCGCCACGCGGTCGGGGAGGGTGTCGGCCGTCCAGACCGTGATACGCCGCTCGCCGCCCTCGTCCCCACCCCCGCCGGCGCAGGCCGAGAGGAGCAGCACGGTCACGAGACCCAGAGCCGCTCCGATACGGCGAGCCACACCTCTCATCCGGACGTCTCCCCCGTCGGACCGATGCGAAGTGCGGCCAGTGAACCCCGCCGGTGGCTGATCCACAACCTCCGAATGAGCTTCACTTTGCCCGGCCATTACGTCGGCCAGCGGTAATCGCGGCCCGGTGCAGCCCCGTCAGGGACGCTGGTCGATGATCGCGCCGAGTCGTCCGCTGTCGTCGCGGACCCATGCCCGCAGTGCCGGATCGATCGCTTCGAGAACTGCCTCCAGGTCGGCGACGCGGGCGGGAATGTCCTCGCGGATGAGGGGCTCGTGGTGCGCAATGCGATTGCGGACCTGGTGCAGGCGGATCACCGGTTCTTCCAGCTGCACCCGATCGCGTCCCGGTAGGTGCGGAAACGCGTGACGCATGGCGGGCCAGAGGGTGGCGCTGTAGCGGCGGGCGAGCAGATACCGCCAGAACCCGAAAGGCAGCTCCGCGACGATCTTCCCGGGCGGGATTCCGGCGCCGGCGCTGCGGCGCGCGCGCCTTCTGGCCGTGATGATCTCGTCACGCGCCCGTCGGTCGAGTTCGCCGTCGACGTCGTCGAACCAGGATCCGGCGATTCCGCGCATCCCGTGGCGCGTGGTGAGGGCGTCGTGGATCGCGTTGCGGAGCAGGACCTCGGTGTGGCCGAGCGTCTCCCAGAGCGCCCCGGCAAGAACCGCGTTCCATCGGTAGAGGCGCAGAGCGCGGTCGAGGTCGCCCTCGCAGGCCTCGACGTAGGTGGCCATGCGGGGGACGGCGAGCCTGTGCTGGATGCGCGCGGCGTCGACGACAGGAACTGCCGACCGGCATCCTCCGGGCGGGGAGGTCGACACCCTCTGGCCGCTCCTCTAAACTGGCCTGCGAAGACCCCGGAGCGATCCCTGGCCGTCCATCGCGACGAGCTACATCACCGGGGTTTCTGCGTTCTCGCCATCAGTCTGCCGCCCCACGGCGGCGTCGATCATCCGGCCCGTCACACCGCCGGGTGGGGCGTTCCCCACCCCGCGCTCGGGGGCGCAGCGCAATGCCCATGGGGACCTGGGCCGATGGAATCTCCCCATGACGACGACCACGAACCCGGCGCCGATGATCCCTGCGGCGATGCGCACCCGCACCACCCCCGCCGTGGCACTGCGCGGCGTGAGCCGCACCTACGGCACCGGACCCGCGACGGTACGCGCCGTCGACCACGTGGACCTCGAATTCCCCCGCGGCACCTGGACCGCCGTGATGGGCCCGTCGGGTTCGGGGAAGTCCACGCTGCTGCACTGCGCAGCGGGCCTCGAACGCGTCGACGCCGGGCAGGTGCTGCTCGGCGACACCGACATCACCGCGGCGAGCGACGGCGAGCTCACCGCGCTGCGCCGCGACCGCGTCGGGTTCGTGTTCCAGAGCTTCAACCTGCTCGGCGCACTCACCGCGGAGCAGAACGTGGCGCTCCCACTGCGACTTGCCGGGAGACGACCACCGAGATCGCAGATACGGGCCGTGCTCGCGGCCGTCGGCATGGCCGAGCGCGGCAGGCACCGGCCACGTGAGCTGTCCGGCGGCCAACAGCAGCGCGTGGCCATCGCCCGCGCGATGGTGACCCGCCCCGAGGTGCTGTTCGCCGACGAGCCGACCGGAGCTCTCGACTCCACGTCGGCGCGCACCGTGCTCGCCCTCCTGCGCGCGATGGTGGACGGCGGCCAGACGATCGTGATGGTCACGCACGACCCGGCCGCGGCGGCTCACGCCGACGCCGTCGTGTTCCTGCGCGACGGGCGCGTGGACGACCTGATGGTCGGTGCCACCGCCCGGGACGTGGCCGACCGCCTCGTGGCACTGGAGCGCTGAGACCGATGCTGCGACTGTCCTGGTCCACCTTCACCGAGCGCTGGGCGCTCTTCATCGGGGCCGCGCTGACCGTGTGCTTCGGCGTCGCGCTCGTGCAGTCGTCCCTGCTCGTCCTGATCTCCGCGGCAACCCTCGACACCCCGGCCGGGCTCGGTGCGGCCGAGTACGCCGCCTTCACCGAGGGCACCGAGCTCGCCATCACCCTCTCCGCACTGACCCTCGGCTTCTCGGCCTTCCTCACGGTGTTCATCGTCGGGTCGACGTTCGCGTTCACCGTTGCCCAGCGCCGCCGTGACCTCGCGCTGCTCCGCCTTGCCGGAGCCGGTCGCGGCCAGCTGCGCCGCCTGCTCATCGGCGAGGCCGTGCTGCTCGGGACGATCGGCACCGCAGCCGGGATCCCGGTGGGCCTGGCCGTGATGTCGTTCCAGACGTGGCTGCTCGAGACGCTCGGCTTCGTGCCACCGGGCTTCACGCCACAGTGGCGCACCTGGATCCTCGGCGTCGCGATCGGCGTCGGCGTCGGCAACGCGCTGGCCGGGGTGCTCGTCGCTGCGCGGCGCGCTTCCCGCGTGCGACCGCTGGAGGCGCTGCGGGACACCGGCGAGGCCGCCCGTGTGATGACGGCGGGCCGATGGGGCATCGGACTGCTGTTCCTCGCGGGCGCCGTGAGCCTGGTGATCCTGGCGCCCGTGGGTGGCAGCGGGGGCGGCCAGGCCATGGCCGTGAACGCGGCGCTGTGCGCGGCGGTGGCCTTCAGCGCACTGAGCCCGCTGCTGGTGCCGGGGGTCGCCCGGCTGCTCCCCGTACGGGGAGGTGGCGTGCTCAGCGAGCTCGCCCGGGCGAACCTGCGCGACGGTGTGCGGCGCAGCGCGTCGGTCGCCGCGCCGCTGATCGTGCTGGTCGGAATCGTGCTGGGGCAGAGCGGGGCGCTCACCTCCTTCGCGGCGGCCGGTGAGATCGAGCAGCGCCGGGGCGCCACAGGTGATCTCGTGGTCGAGACCACCGGTCCGGTGGGCGAGCGGATCAGCGGCGTTCCCGGCGTGGCCGGTGCCTCCACCGAGGTCGCGGTACCGATCTGGGTCGCCGTCGGCAGCGGCGAGGACGCCGAGACCTGGACGGGCACCGGCCTCGTCGTCGACCCGCAGGCCTACGAGCGGTTCCATCCCGGCACCGGGACGCTGGCCGCCCTGCAGGGGCGCGCCGTTGCGAGCGGCCCCACCGGAGACATGCCGGGGCCGGGTGCGACGGTCGCCGTCCGCGCGGGCGAGAGCGACCTCGGACCGCTGCCGGTGGTCGCCGCGGTGCCTACCCGGATCGCCGGTGGCCCGCAGTTGCTGCTCCCGCCGGGGCTCGTGCCCACGCCCGAGCTCGCCGGCGCGCCCTCCCGGACCTTCGTCGCGCTCGAGCCCGGCGCCGACCCTGCAACGGTCACGGCGGCACTCGGTGCCGTGGGCGAGGTGCTCACCGTGGACGACTGGATCGCGCGTGACGCCGCGGCGCGGAGCGACACGAGCGCCGGCGTCTTCCTGGTGATCATGGGCCTGGGCGGGATGTACGCGCTGATCGGCGTGGCCAACGCCGTGGTGGTCGGGGCCTCGGCGCGGCGGGCGGAGTTCGCCACCGCACGGGCCGGAGGCCTGACCCGCGGTCAGGTGGTGCGCATGGCACTGGTGGAGTCGTGGGCGGTCACGGTCATCGGCCTGCTGCTCGGCACGCTCGCCGCGGCGGCCACGTTCATCGCGGTGTTGTCCACGACGAGCGCGATCGCCGGGGTCGCCACGCTGTCGCTGCCGTGGACGTTCGTCCTCACCGTCGGCGCCGGCGCGTTCCTGGTGACGGGGGCGACGAGCGTGGTCACCACGCTCTCCGCCACCCGCACGCAGCCCGTGGCCCTGCTGGGCGCCCGCGAGTAGGGCACCGGTTCAGGCAGCTCCGGCTCGCGCGGGTTCGGGACCCGAGAGGTTGTACGACAGCGGCTGGTGTGTGTGGAAGCGGCGGATCAGGAGGTGGTGGAGCCCGGCGCCGAGAACCGCACCGATGACCGGGGCGACGAGATAGATCCAGAGGTCCGTGCCCTGAGCGCTCAGCAGGGCCGGACCCCACTGGCGTGCCGGGTTCGCGGATCCCCCGCTCAACGGCCCGAGGAAAGCGATGATCGCTGCGAGCGCGACAGCGAGTGCGGGCGGCAGAAAACGGTGCCACCGCGGGTGCGCCAGGAAGAACCCGACGAGCAGGATCAGTCCGAGGGTGCAGCCGACCTCGGCGAGAAAGACCGCGGACGGATCCCACGTCGGCGCGGGGCGGATCGCGGCGTACCCGACGTCCGCGGACCCGACGATCGGGCCCCACGTCAGACGTGCGAGGACGACCCCCAGAACCGATCCCGTGAGTTGGGCGACGACATAGGGGAGCACGGACAGGCCGGGGAAGACGTCCATGAGCCACAACGCGATCGTCACGGCCGGGTTCATGTGCCCACCGCTGCGGCGCCCGGGCGGGGAGAGGATCAACGCGACGAGCAGGAGGCCGCTGAAGGCCCCGACGACGGCGAGTGCGATCCCCAGGTCAGCCACGTACATCGGTGAGGACGGCGCCCGAAGCCACCGGACGACGCTGACCACCAGGAACAACAGCACAGCCGTGAGTCCGAGCTCATCGAGTGACCGCGACAACGGGAGTGGTGGCGGGCACGGCGGACGATCGGTCGGCGCGCTCATGACTCCTAGTGTAGTCATCAAAAATGACGATCATTTGTCTTGACGAACAATTGCCGGGTCGAACCGATACCGGGCGACGGCGCAACCCGACCGCAGCGGGCCCGCGGAGTCGCGGGCAGTAGCGTTGACGGTGCCATGAGCGCCACCCTCCAGGCCACCGATCTCGCCGCCGGCCACGGCGCCCGCGTCCTGTTCTCCGGTCTCGACCTGGTGGTCGCACCCGGCGACGTCGTCGGGCTCGTCGGCGCCAACGGCGCCGGCAAGTCCACGCTGCTGCGACTGCTCGCCGGTGAGCTCGAGCCGGAAGAAGGCAAGATCGTCCTCAGCCCGCCGGACGCGACCGTGGGGCACCTCCCCCAGGAGCCCGACCGCCGACCAGGGGAGACGGTGGCCGCGTTCCTTGCCCGCCGCACCGGCGTCAGCGGGGCCCAGGCGGCGATGGACGAGGCGGCCGAGGCGCTCGCGGAAGGTACCGAGGGCTCCGACGACACCTACGCCGCCGCGTTGGACCGCTGGCTCGCCCTCGGCGGGGCCGATCTGGACGAGCGTGCCGCCGATGTCGCCGCTGAGGTGGGACTGGCGGTCGACCTGGACACCCTGATGACCGCCCTCTCCGGCGGGCAGGCCGCCCGGGCGGGGCTCGCCGCGCTGCTGCTCTCGCGCTACGACGTGCTCCTGCTCGACGAGCCGACCAACGACCTCGACCTCGACGGCCTGGAGCGCCTGGAGCGGTTCGTGCAGGGATTGGCGGGTGGGCGGGGAGCGAGCACAGTGATCGTCAGCCACGACCGCGAGTTCCTCGCCCGCACGGTCAACCGCGTCGTCGAACTCGACCTCGCTCAGCAGCAGGTGGGCGTCTACGACGGCGGGTACGACAGCTACCTCGCCGAGCGTGAGGTGGCCCGCCGCCACGCCCGCGAGGCCTATGAGGAGTACGCCGACACCGTCGGTGGGCTCAAGGAGCGGGCCCAGATGCAGCGCAACTGGATGGCCCAGGGCGTGCGCAACGCGCGGCGCAAGGCGACCGACAACGACAAGATCAGCCGGAAGACCCGCGCCGAGGCCAGCGAGAAGCAGGCCGCCAAGGCCCGCCAGACGCAACGGCTGATCGAGCGGTTGGAGGTCGTCGAGGAGCCGCGCAAGGAGTGGGAGCTGCGCATGACGATCGCGGCCGCACCCCGCTCCGGCACGGTCGTGGCGTCGATGTCCGGTGCGGTCGTGCACCGGGGTTCGTTCACACTCGGCCCCATCGACGCGCGCGTCGACTGGGCCGACCGCATCGTGATCACCGGCGCGAACGGGTCGGGCAAGACCACGCTGCTCGGCGCGCTGCTGGGCCGCATCCCCGTCGACTCCGGGACGGCAGGGCTGGGCTCCGGCGTCCGGCTCGGGGAGATCGACCAGGCCCGCGGCCTCTTCCTGGGTCCGCAGCCGCTCACCCGCGCCTTCGGCGAGGCGGTGCCGGACTGGCCCGAGTCGGACGTCCGCACGCTCCTGGCCAAGTTCGGCCTCACCGGGGACCACGCCCCGCGCCCTGCGAACGAGCTGTCCCCCGGCGAACGCACCCGGGCGGCACTCGCCCTCCTGCAGGCCCGTGAGGTGAACCTGCTGGTGCTCGACGAACCCACGAACCACCTCGACCTGCCCGCCATCGAGCAGCTCGAGCAGGCGCTCGACTCGTTCCCCGGCACGGTGCTGCTGGTCACCCACGACCGGCGCATGCTCGACACCGTCCGTGCCACCCGCCGCTGGACGGTGGCGGACGGACAGCTCACGGAGTCATGAGCCGCCAACGGTAGCCGGCACACCGGCGCCAGGGCGGGTGAAGCGCCCCGGCACCGGTGCGCGGGCGAGAGGTGAACCGTCGGCCGGGCCGATCAGCTCGAGCGGGTCTTCGGCGCGTTCATAGCGGTGCGGGCGGGGTCGTGGTCCACGACGTCGCCCAGCGCCTCGTCGATGCGCTTCATGACCTCCGGCTCCAGCTTCACACCCGAGGCCTTGGCGTTCTCCGCCACCTGCTCGGGCCGGCTCGCCCCGATGATCGCCGCGGCGACGTTGTCGTTCTGCAGCACCCAGGCCACCGCGAGCTGCGCCATCGACAGGCCCAGGTCGGCAGCGATCGGCTCGAGCTGCTGCACGCGGGTGAGCGTCTCGTCGTTCAGGAAGCGCTTGATCGTGTTGGCGCCGCCCTTCTCGTCCGTGGCCCGTGACCCGGAAGGAAGCTCCGCACCCGGCCTGTACTTGCCGGTGAGCACGCCCTGGGCGATCGGGGAGAAGACGACCTGGCTGACCCCCAGCTCCGCCGACGTGGGGACGACCTCGGCCTCGATCACCCGCCAGAGCATGGAGTACTGCGGCTGGTTCGAGACGAGCTGGATCCCGAGCTCGGTCGCGAGGGCGTGGCCTGCCCGCACCTGCTCGGCCGTCCACTCGCTGACCCCGATGTAGTGCGCCTTGCCCGCCCGCACGACGTCGGCGAAGGCCCGCATCGTCTCCTCGAGCGGGGTCTCGGTGTCGTACCGGTGTGCCTGGTAGACGTCGACGTAGTCGGTCTGCAGCCTCGTCAGGCTCGCGTCGATCGACTCCATGATGTGTTTGCGGGAGAGGCCGCTGTCGTTGGGCCCCTTCGGCCCGGTGGGCCAGTAGACCTTCGTGAGGATCTCCAGCGACGCCCTGCGCTCGCCCTTCAGCGCCTCACCGAGCACGGTCTCGGCCGCGCCGTTGGCGTAGACGTCAGCGGTGTCGAAGGTGGTGATTCCGGCATCGAGAGCAGCGCGGACGCACGCGGTGGCGGCGTCGTTCTCGATCTGAGACCCATGGGTGAGCCAGTTGCCGTACGTGATCTCCGAGATCTTCAACCCGGAGTCGCCCAAATACCGATATTCCACGGCCAGACATTAGGTCCAGGGTGAGCAGGGCACCACGGGAGCGGGATCACAGCACGTGCGACGTCGAAAGGGGTGGCACGCCGGCACACTGCACGTACCGGTCGTACCACCCCTTGGGGGACTCAGGGCGATGCTCAGGCCTCCGGCTGCCCCTCCTGCAGCCCTATGGCGAAGCGGAGCTCGGGCTGGCCATCGGCGCCCGGCACCGGCTGGACGTCGAGCACCTTGTCGTCCAGGACCTCCGCCGCCGTCGGTTCGAGGAAGACGCTCACCCCCTCACCGGAAAGGACCACGTCTTCCGCAGCAGGCTGGCCTGCGAGGGAGAGTTCTAGGCCCTGCTCGGGGTCGGGGGCGGAGATGCGCAGGCCCCCACCGTCGGGCAGCTCGGCGTCGGTGGTCAGGGACTTGATGGCTTCGGCCGCGTTATCGGTGATTGCCAACATCGGCGCAACGGTAGGGCGACGAGGCCTCGCCCGCAGCGTGGAGCAGCCCGATCGGTGGCCGATCAGCCGAAGACGTCGGGATCCGGTCCGAGGCGACGGCCGTTCTCGAGCTCGCTGATGCTCGCCACGTCGTCGTCGGAGAGCTCGAAGTCGAACACGTCGATGTTCTCGCTGATGCGCGAGGCCGTCACCGACTTCGGGATGACGATGTTGCCGAGCTGGAGATGCCAGCGCAGCACGATCTGGGCGGGGCTCTGCCCGTACTTCTCGGCGAGCGCCACGACCACCTGCTCGGCGAGCAGGTCCCCGCCCTTGCCCAGCGGGCTCCAGGCCTCCGTCGCGATCCCGTGCTGCTGGTGGTAGGCGCGCAGCTCGGTCTGCGGGAGCCAGGGGTGCAGCTCGATCTGGTTCAGCGCGGGCACCGTGCCGGTCTCCGCGGCCAGGCGCTGGAGGTCGGGGACGCGGAAGTTGGAGACCCCGATCGCGCGCGCCTTGCCGTCCGACGCGATCTTCTCGAAGGCCCGCCAGGTCTCGACGAAAAGGTCCGCCTTCGGACGCGGCCAGTGGATCAGGAAGAGGTCGACGTGGTCGAGGCCGAGGCGCTCCAGGCTCTCGTCGAGGGCGGCGATCGCCTCGTCGTGACCGTGGCGGCTGTTGGCCAGCTTGGTGGTGACGAAGACCTCGCCGCGCGGCAATCCCGACTCGCGGATCGCCTGCCCGACGCCTTCTTCGTTGTTGTAGCCCTGCGCGGTGTCGATGTGTCGGTAGCCGGCCTCCAACGCCATGCGTACGGCGGGGGCGGTCTGGGCCGGGTCGATCTGGAAAACGCCGAATCCCAGCTGGGGGATCGAGACGCCGTTGTTGAGTCGAACCTTCGGTACGCGCGACATGAACCGGAGGCTACCCACGAGGCCCCGGCGCTAACTGCTCCACACCTCGGCCACGGCCTCGGCAGCCGCAGCAGCCTGCGCTCGCCCGGCCCGTGCCGAGGGGGCCCGGCGCGCGGGGTCGAGCACGTTGCGACCGATGGCCGTCACCGCCGCGGTGTCCGGGCTCACCACCGTGACCCGGGATCCGTCGGCGCGCAGCGTCGCAACGTGCGCGTCCACGCCGACCAGCGGCCCGATCCCCCGCACGACGGGCGCGATGACGACGACCCGGGGGAACCCGGCGGCGAGGTCGGCGTTGACCGGCGAGCGCACCCCGCCGTCGATGAAGCGGCGGCCCGCCGTGGTCACCGGCGGCCAGATCCCCGGCACCGCGCAGCTGGCCGCCACGGCCTCGACGAGCGGCGCGCCCGTGTCGCGGTCGAACACGACGAACTCGCCGGTGTGGGCGTCGACGGCGGTGATGCGCAGCGCGCGCTCCGGCCACTCGTGCACCGGCAACCGCTCCCCGATCACCCTGATCCGCTCGGCCTCGGGCACAGAGCTCGCCCGCAGCGCGAGCCTCCCGATACGGGCCCGCACCCGCTGCGCGTCGGGTCGCCCGATCATCGCGAGCCCCAGCCGCAGCATCGTGCCCTTGTCGAGCGCCGCGGCGCGCTCGCCTGGGGGCTGGGCGAGCTGCGCCCCGTACCGCTCCTCGACGTCGACGCCGGTGGCGATCTGGGCGCCGACCACGGCACCGGCCGACGTGCCGACGATGAGGTCGGCGCCGGTGAGGTCGATGCCCCGCTCGGCCAGCCCGGCGAGGAGCCCGAGCTCCCACGCGATTCCGGTGATGCCCCCACCGCCGAGTACGAGCGCCCGATCCGTCATGGGGTGACCTCCCTTGCGGCCCACCGGCCGAGCACGACGACAGTGACGACGGCGGTGATCGCCAACCCGCGCTCCACCAGCCCGAGCGGCACCAGCTGCCACCAGGGCACACCGGTGAAGGGGCGCAACGCGACGGCCGCGAGGATCACGCCGAGCCACCCCAGTGTGAGCGCGCCCGACCACCGCGACCAGGCCGCGAACGCGCCCCACCGCGGATCGGCGCGCCACCGCCTGCCCAGCGCCAGCGCCGCCAGGGGCAGGCTGCTGAACGCGGCCAGGCTCGCGAAGCGGTGCACGTACCCGCTCGGTGTCGGCCCCACGGACCAGTTGGCCTTGTCGAACGCGACGACGGCCACGAGTGCCACCGTCCAGACCGTCAGGAGGGCCGCGGCGATCGAGCGCCTTGACACGATCCCGGCCCGCACCAGTGCCAGCAGCACGAGCGCAGAACCGGCCGCGAGCCCCAGCACACCGACGTCGAACATCCAGTCGGAATCGCCGAGCGCGTACTCGCTGATCGTGCGCCGCACGGGGTTGACCTGCTCTGCCGCAACGACGTGCAGCAGCCCCACCAGCACCACCGCGATCCCCGCGCCCACCAGCCCCAACGCCGCCAGCGTCCTCGTCATCGCAGGGTCAGGTGGTGCAGGAGCGGACACGGGCTTCCTCCTGGGGAGCGTGGGGTTGCACCGTGAACGACGACCGGGGCGGCGCCGTTCCCCACGATCCGAGCCGGGGAACCGGCGGTCATCCGGCGCTTGCCGGGGTCGTTCGGTCTGCCTGACGCAGCAGCGCCGGGATCGCAACGCCCGCGACGATGAAGGCGATCCCGAGCCAGGTCGGCCCACCGTCGAGGACGAGGCTGAGGACGCCGATCGGGACGAGCCACCTGGCCAGCGGGTCGAGCAGCGAGACGAGCGACGGCGACGGCTCGGTGCGGCCCTGCTCCCGCGCGACCCGAGCCCGTGCGACGCCGGGGTACCACTCGGAGAACTGCAGCGCGACGATGATCGCTCCGATCTGGATGACCCAGCCCGTCCAGATGTTGTCGCTGTTCTGCAGCACGGCGTCGCCGTAGAAACCCGCGACGGCGGAGACGAGGAACGCACCCGCCCACACCCCGGTGATCACGTAGTTGGTGTGGAGGAAGGTCGGCAGGTGCCAGTACTTCCGGTCGACCTGCTCGCGGGCGTACTGCAGGGTGAACGGCCTGCGCGCGAGCATGGAACCGGCAGCGATGAGCACCAGCGTGATGTTGCTGATCTCCCCGATCCAGGTCTCCAGCCACGCCTTGCCGGCGGGGTTGATCAGCAGCACGAGCATGAGCAGGCCGGCGAAGAAGATCACGTCGACCACGGTGAGCAGCTTCAGGGAACGCCCGCGGGCGATGTCGGCGACGAGGAAGACCACGGACAGTGCGAGGGCGATCCCCGCGGCCCATTCGATCCAGCCCTCCCCCTCCAGGACGCCCAGCGCGATCCAGGGGGAGAGGCCGGTGAGCGGTCCGTCCAGGATCCGCCCGAGGCGGCTCGGGCTGCCGGTCGCCGGTGTCGCCGCTGAGTCGCCGGTCATGTCCCCTCCCGTCCCCGGTGGAACGAGCGTCCTGGAGTGAGCTCGCCGTGCCACGTCATGCGTTACGCGACGAGGCGCCGTCGGGCTCCTGGCCGGTCCAGGTCAGGAGGTCGGGGTGAGGCCGAGCGCGTGGGCGGCCAACTGCGCGAGATGGACCGGTTCGCGGGTGCCGGCCTGGCGGAGCTGGGTGCGGCAGCTGAAGCCGTCGGCGACGACCGCAACGGCCGGGTCCGCCGCGCGCACCGCGGGGAGGAGCACCCGTTCGGCGCACGCCATCGACACGTCGTAGTGGCCCTTCTCGAACCCGAAGTTGCCTGCCAGCCCGCAGCAGCCCGAGTCGAGCACCTCTGCCTCGACGCCGAGTGCGGCCATGACGGCACGGTCGTCGTCGGTTCCGAGCTCGGCGTGCTGGTGACAGTGCACCTGGACGAGCGCCCGCAGGCCCGGCGTGACGACGCCGTCCCTCAGCTCGTCGGCGTGCTCGGCGAGCAGCTCGGCGAAGGTGCGCACGCCCGTGGCCGCGAGCCCGGCAAGCGGGTCGCCGGGGAGCAGCTCGGCGGCGTCGGCACGCAGCGCTGCCGTGCACGACGGTTCGAGCCCGACGACGGGCACACCCTCCAGGAGCCACGGCTCGACCGTGCGCAGGCTGCGGCGCAGCACACGGCGCGCGGTGTCGACCTGGCCCGTGGAGGTCCAGGTGAGCCCGCAGCACACCTCCCGTGGCGGCAGCTCCACGGCGTAGCCGAGCCGTTCGAGCACGGCGACGGCGTCGGCGGCGACCGTGGGGTCGAAGTGGTTGGTGAACGTGTCGGGCCACAGCAGAAGACGGCCCCGCGACGCGTTGGCCGCGCCGGCATGGCGCCGACTCCGCCGGCCACCGGTGTAGCGGCGGCGGGCGATCGGCGGGATCGCGCGCTGCGGGTCGATCCCGCCCACCCGCTTCGCCAGCGCCCCCAGCCTGCCCCGCCCGGCGGCATTCAGGCCGTCGACCATGCGGGCCGGGAGCCATCCCACCAGGAGTAGCCATCGCGGCAGGGCGCCCATGGAGTAGTGCGACGCCGGTCGCAGCTTGCGCCGGTAGCGCTGAGCGAGGAACTCGGTCTTGTAGGCGGCCATGTCCACGCCCACCGGGCAGTCGCGCTTGCAGCCCTTGCAGGACAGGCACATGTCCAGCGCCTCGGCCACCTCGGGTGACTGCCAGCCGCCGGTGACGACCTCTCCGGAGGCCATCTCGAACAGCAGCCGGGCGCGTCCGCGGGTGGAGTGCATCTCCTCGCCCGTCGCGCGGTAGCTCGGGCACATCACCCCGCCGTGGTCGGTGATGCATTTGCCCACGCCGAGGCAGCGGCGGGTGGCGCGGGTGAACGAACCGCGGTCGTGCCCGAACGCCAGCACCGGCTCGTCGGGAAGGGTCGGCATGCCGACGAACACGCGCAGGTCCTCGTCGAGCTTCGCGGGGCGGACGACCCGGCCGGGGTTCATCCGGTCGTCGGGATCCCAGACCCCCTTGAACTCCTCGAACGCCGCGATGATCTCCGGCGGGTACATGCGCGGGAGCAACTCGGCGCGCGCGGCGCCGTCGCCGTGCTCCCCCGAGAGCGAGCCGCCGTGCGCGACGGCGAGGTCGGCCGCGTCCTCCATGAAGCTGCGGAAATCGGCGATCCCGGTAGAGCTCGCCAGGTCGAAGTCGATGCGGATGTGCAGGCAGCCGTCCCCGAAGTGCCCGTAGTAGGCGCCCCGCCGACGGTGCCGGCTGAGCAGGGCGTCGAACTCGCGCAGGTAGGCACCGAACCGCTCCGGCGGCACGGCCGCGTCCTCCCACCCGGGCCAGGCCTCACCGCCGTCGGGCGAGCGCGTGACGATGCCGGCGCCGTCCTCCCGGATCCGCCACAGCGCCTTCATCGCCGCCGGATCGGAGACGACCACGCTCGTCGCCCCGTAGGGCTTCATCGCCGTGACGACGGCGTGCGCCGCGGCCTCGGCCTCGGCCCGGGTGGCACCGCCGGTCTCGACGTAGAGCCAGCCGCCGCCCTCGGGAAGCGTGCGCGATGCCGTCTCCGCTGGGTTGTGCGCGCGCAGCGCCGCGATCAGCCCGGCGTCCATGCCCTCGATCGTCAACGGGCGGAGATCCCGCACCACGGTGACGTGGTCAGCAGCCAGGTAGGCGTCGGGAAAACCGAGCACGGCCAGCGCGCGCACCGGAGGCGACTCGACGAGCCGGACCGTGGCCTCCAGCACCGTCACGCAGGTGCCCTCGGTGCCGACGACGGCCCGGGCCAGGTCGAACCCCTTCTCCGGGAGCAGCTGGTCGAGGTTGTACCCGGACACCCGCCGGGTGAGATCCGGGAACGACGCGCGAACGCCGTCGCCGGCGCGCTCCGCGAGCTTGCGGAGCGCGTCCGGGACGCGTCCGGTGGCAGGCACGCCCCGGCCCAGCTGCAGGTACTCCCCGCGGTAGGTGAGCACGTCGAGCGCGTGGACGTTGTCGACCGTCTTGCCCCAGGCCACCGAGTGCGAGCCGCATGCGTTGTTGCCGATCATCCCGCCCAGCGTGCAGCGGTTGTGCGTGGACGGGTCGGGCCCGAACGTCAGGCCGTGCGGGCGAGCCGCGTCGCGCAGCGCGTCGAGCACGAGGCCGGGCTGGACCCGCGCCGTGCGGGCCTCGGGATCGATCTCCAGCACCCGGTTCAGGTGCTTCGTGAAGTCCAGCACCACCGCCGTGTTGACCGCCTGCCCGGCGATGCTCGTGCCTGCGCCGCGCGGGAGCACCGGCACCCCGTGGGTGCTGCAGACCGACACAGCGGCCTCGACGTCGTCGGGGTCGAGCGGGGTGACCAGCCCGATCGGCACCCGCCGGTAGTTCGAGGCGTCGGCGGAGTACATCGCGCGGGTGGCGGTGTCGAACCGGACGGGCCCACGGACGGCCTTGGCGAGGTCGGCGTGCAGATCGGAGGTGTCGGAGGAGGTGGGATGGGGCGTGCTCACGGGTTCAGTCTGGGGTGTTCGACGATGACGCACGTTCCGAGCCGGACGTGGGCTTGGCCGCAGGGGGCGCGGCCGGTTTGTCACCGTGGCCATGTCCGTGGCCATGTCCATGCCCGTGGCCGTGTCCGCTCACCGCACCCGGCACCGGGTCGCCCGCCCGCAGCGGTACGTCGTGGTAGCGGCCTTCATGGGCGATGATCGGCCGCTGGTCACCTGCCAGCTCAGGGTGCTTGGCCTCGAGCCGCTGGCGCCGCTCCCATTGGCGGCGCAGCCCGGTGACGTACTCGCGGTTCCCCTCGTAGGTGCCGCGCCAGGTCTGGGGCATCTGCTCCTTCCCGAGCCCCGTGTCGGCCTGGCCGCCGAGGCTGAACCCCGCCGGGATCTTGCGCGTCTCCCCGCCGCAGGACGGGCAGGCCGGAGCGGCCGCGCCGAACGAAGCGAGGTGCTCGAAACGCATCCCGCACTCGCACTTGAAAACGTAGATCGGCATGTGCCCCTCCGAGCGGAACGGCGGCGGTCGACGTGGCCGGTCGACCGCCGCCACCCTCACCAGTTCTGGATCGACTTCGTCAGGATGTCGGCGATGTCGTCCTCGGTCGGCATCTTCGGGCACGTGGCCAGGAGCCGCTGCTGCTTCATCGTGCCCGGCACGAGATCGGGCACGTCCGACTCGGTGTAGCCGACGGCGCCGATCCCGTTGGGGATGTCGATGTCACGCATGAGCGAGATCAGCACCGACGGAAGCTGCTCGCGCGGGTCGTTCGCCTTGTCCGCGCGCGGATCCATCAGCTCGGCCGCCCGCAGGTGGCGTTCCGGCGCGCTCTCGAAGGAGAACCGGAACGCCTCGGGCGCGGTGAGCGACACCGACTGCCCGTGCGGGACCATCGGCTCCTCCTCCGGATAGCCCGCGGGGTGGTAGTCCTTCACCATCCCGGCGATCGGGTAGGCGTTGGCGTGCGGGATGTGCACGCCCGAGTTGCCGAATCCCATTCCGGCGAAGGTGGCGGCCATCATCATGTTCGAGCGCGCCTCGAGGTTGTCGGCGCCTTCGTGCACCGCCTTGCGGAACGACTGCGCGATGAGGTTCATCGCCTTCTCGCACCACAGGTCCGACACCGGGTTGGAACCGCAGTAGGTGACCCGCTCCTCGGGCTTCTTGCGGTCGAACGTGGTGTACCAGCGTGCGGTGTAGCTCTCCACCGCGTGGCAGACGATGTCCATGCCGGACGCCGCGGTGACCTGGGCCGGCAGGCTCATCGTCAGCAGCGGGTCGATCACGGCGAGGGCCGGGCGCAGCCGCCAGTGGCTGATCCCGGTCTTGACCTTCATCGACAGGATGTCCAGCACGCACATCGCGGTGGACTCCGAGCCGGTTCCCGCCGTGGTCGGGATCGCGATCAGCGGCTTGAGCTGCCCCGGCGGCACCTTGGCGTTGCCGATCGGCTTGTTGATGTAGTCCATCAGCTCGCCGGGGTGGCTGGTGAGCAGGTTGATCGCCTTCGCGGTGTCGATCGCCGACCCGCCGCCGACGGCGATGAACCCGTCCCACGGCCCCTGCGCGCGGGCGTACTCGGTGGCCTTGTTCATCGAGTCGTCGGTGGGCTCGACGTGCACGCCGTCGAAGATCTCCGACTCGATGTCGTAGCGCCGCAGGTTGTCGGCGATGCGTTGTGGCGCCCCGAGCGAATGGATCCCCGGGTCGGTGACGATCAGCACGCGCCTCGCGCCGAGACCGGCCATCTCGAAGCCGACCTCGTCGGAAGCGCCGGCGCCGAACTTCAAGGGCGGCGCACCCCAGGTGAAGATCGTCTCCTCGGTGAGCTCCACGTCGGGCACTGTCATTTATTTCGCCTCCGCGGGAAGAAGTACGTCGACGGGCGTCACGTGTACGAGCCCTCCGGCGCCAGGCGCAGCTGGTGGATCTGCTCGGCGTCGTGCCCGAACACCATCGTCGCGTTGGTGTCCTCCTGGATGCCCCGCAGCTTCTCCACCGACGCGTAGAACTGCTCCAGGTTGTTGACGATGGCCGCGGGCGTGGCGGGAGGGCCGTAGCTCTCCCCCATGTAGACCGCATCGGAGGTGAAGATCATCGTGCCGGAGTCGGGGAGGGTGACCTGCATGGACATCGTGCCCACGGTGTGCCCCGGCGTCTCGATGAGCTTCACCCCGGGTAGGAACTCGGTGTCGCCGGAGACCGTCTGGAAGTCGAGGCCCTCGTAGTCGGTCTTGAGGTGTGCGCCGTTGAACAGGCCGCCGAACCCGAAGGCGAACTCCCGCTCCTTCTCGTGGCAGACGAGCTTCGCGTTGGTGTTCTTGAACATCTGGGCGTTGCCGGCGTGGTCGAAGTGCAGGTGCGACAGGATGACGTAGTCGATCTCGTCGAGCCCCACGCCCATCTGGTTCAGGCGGGAGTCGAGGTACTCGTCGTCGGAGACCTTGTCGTACGGGAAGAACTCCTGCAGTCCGGTCGGCCCCCAGCGCTCCTCCCAGTCACGCGGGCAGCTGGTGTCCCAGAGGATCTTGCCCTCGTCGGTCTCCACGAGCACGCAGTGGGAGGGGACGTCCACCCATGGCGCCGGGTTGTTCTTGTGGCTCCGATCGACGATCGAGCGCCCTGGCTTCAACAGCAACCAGGTCAGGTCCGCGGTCATCGCCCCGCACGGGATCACGCTCACCTTGTTCGCAGTCGCCATCGTGGTCCTCTCGACATTGAGATACGGCCCGCGCGCCCAGCACGTTCCAGGGCCGACCGTGGCATGTGGCATGCCACTCGTCAATGCATTCGCACTCGACCATGGATCAGGGTCCGGTCCACCCCAGATCGACGTCGACGCTGCCCGCAGGCGCCCCCGCTTCCTGCGCGATGAGCAGCTCCGCGGTGCGCAGGAGGTGCGCCCTCATCGCCTCGGCGGCGCCCGCCACATCACGGGCCTCGATGCGGTCGAGCACCTCGCGATGCTCGGCCACGATGTCGTCGAGGCTGCGCGACCGGCTCACGGTCGAGACGCCGCGGCGCAGCACCATGTCCCGCAGCCCGTCGACGTACGTGGCGAGCCGCAGGTTCCCCGACGCCTGCAGCAGCACGAGGTGGAACCGGCGGTCGTGCTCCCACATCCGGTACTCGTTCCCGGCACGGGCAGCGCGCTCCATCGCCTGGTGGAGCCTGCGCAGCTCACGGCGGCCCGCCTCGTCGATCTGCCGGCACGCGCGGCGCGTGGCCGGCACCTCCAGCAGCAGGCGCAGCGCGAAGACCTCCTCCAGGTCGTGCAAGGACGTCTGCAGCACCCGCACCCCGCGGTTGCGCTCGAAGCGGACCATGCCCTGCTGGGACAGCTTGATCAGCGCCTCCCGCACGGGCGTGCGCGAGACGCCGAGCTGCGTGGCCAGCGTCTGCACCGAGTGCAGCGTGCCGGGTTGCAGCTCTCCCGTGATGACGGCGGCGCGCAGCGCGTCGAGCACCTGTGCGTTGACCGCCTCGGTCTGCCGGACCTGCTTCACCCCGCCGCCCCGGGACGGGACGGAAGGGGTGCGTCCGCGGCCTGGGAGAGGGTTTGCACGGGAGGGATCCTGCCAGCGGCGCCACCTCGCCCGGGGTCCGTTCGCCGACTGACGATCTGCTGGCAACCTTGGATCATGGCGCGATACGAGTACCGGGTTCTGCAGCTGCGCGAGAGCCTCATCGGCGGGAAGCTCTCGGCCGACAAGCTGGAGAAGCTGCTGAACGACGAGGCAGCGCAGGGTTGGCAGCTCAAGGCCATCACGTCCACCGAGGTGAAGGGCCGGGTCGGCCCCGGCGGGGTGGACGGGCTCCTGGTCACGCTGGAACGTCCGGTGGGCTGACCGCCCTGGTCCAGCCGGGCAGGCACGGCGTGCGCCCGCGCTAGGTTCGGGAGGTGGTGGAACGCCTGGACCCCGGCTGGCACCGGGCGATACTCGACGTGCTCGCGGCCTCCCACCTGATCGCCGGCAACTCCCTGGGCGACATGCTCGAGGCGGCTCTCGCCCCGCTGGGCCTGCACCCGGAGCTGTTCGTCGCCGATCGTGAGCAGGAGCATCTACGCCCGCTGCGCGCCGGCGCAGGCGAGCCACTGCGCATCGACGGCACGCTGGCGGGGCGGGCCTACCAGCTCGGGGCAGTGCACGAGGGCGGGCACGACGACGGTCGCCGCGTGCTCTGGGTGCCGCTGATCGACGGTGCGGAACGCCTCGGGGTGTGCCGGGTGGTGTTGCCCGCCCACATGAACTCCACGGACCCGGTGCTGGCCGAGCACTGCCTGGCGGTCGCGGCGCTCGTCGCGCACCTCACGGTCTCCAAGGCCATGCAGAACGACGAGCTGGCCGTGGCTCGGCGCTCCCGGCCGATGTCGGTGGCCGGGGAACTGCTCTGGCAGCTCCTGCCCCCGCTGACCGTCGGCGGTCAGGGGCTCGCGCTCGCCGCGGTGCTCGAACCCGCCTACGACGTCAGCGGCGACGCCTTCGACTACGCGGTCGCCACCTCGCGCGCCGACTTCGCGATCTTCGACGCGTCCGGCCACGACCTGAGCGCAGGCCTCACCACCTCGGTGACCCTCGCGGCCTCCCGCTCCGCCCGCCGCGAAGGCCACGGGCTGCCCGCCATCGCCCGCCGGATCGACGCCGCGCTCACCGAGCAGTTCAGCGACCACCGGTTCGTCACCGGCGTGCTCGCCCGGCTCGACCTGGAGTCGGGCCGGCTGCGCTACCTCGTGGCCGGGCACCCGCCTCCGGTGCTCCTGCGCAGGGGAAAGGCAGTGCGCAGGCTCGACGCCGTGCTCCGCATGCCGTTCGGGCGGGTGGCGACGATGATCCCGCAGCCCGGCGAGCTCGGTGAGGAGTTCCTCGAGCCCGGAGACCGGATCCTGCTGCATTCCGACGGCGTGGTGGAGGCCAGGGACGAGAGCGGCGAGGAGTTCGGCGTCGACCGGCTCGTCGAGCTGGCCGAGCATGCAGCCGCAGCGCAGCTCCCGGCTCCGGAGACGTTGCGCCGCCTCGCCCACGCCGTGCGGGAGCACCGCAGAGGTGAGCTGCGCGACGATGCCACGCTCGTGCTCGTCGAGTGGTCCGGGAGCGCAGCGGAACGCCTGCTCGCGCACCTCGCCGACAACGGCCGGGATCGGTAGTCGCGCAGATCCGGTGCGCCGGAGACCGCACCGGATCTGCGGGATGTGAACCCGCGGGACGTGGCACCGATCACGGCGGGCACGCACTGAACGGGCAGGTGGCGGCTCCGGCCCGGGCACGTCCCACATAGGGTCGGTGCTCGTGAACACCGCTGCCCCGTCCGAGCTGTTCGACCCCGCGGCCTGGCGGGTGGTCGAGGGCTTCGACTTCGCCGACATCACCTACCACCGGGCCGTGGCCGCCGGGCCGGAGGGCGGCACGGTGCGCATCGCCTTCAACCGGCCCGAGGTGCGCAACGCCTTCCGTCCCGGCACCGTCGACGAGCTGTACCGCGCGCTCGACCACGCTCGCACCACCCCGGACGTCGGGTGCGTGCTGCTCACGGGGAACGGGCCCTCTCCGAAGGACGGCGGCTGGGCGTTCTGTTCCGGCGGCGACCAGCGCATCCGGGGGCGCACCGGCTACCAGTACGCCTCGGGGGACACGGCCGACACCGTCGACCCTGCGCGGGCCGGGCGCCTGCACATCCTGGAGTGCCAGCGCCTGATCCGGTTCATGCCGAAGGTGGTGATCGCGGTCGTGCCCGGCTGGGCGGCGGGCGGAGGCCACTCGCTGCACGTCACGGCCGACCTCACGCTGGCGAGCGCCGAGCACGCCCGGTTCAAGCAGACCGACGCCGACGTGGGCTCCTTCGACGGCGGGTACGGCTCGGCGTACCTGGCGCGGATGGTGGGCCAGAAGTTCGCCCGCGAGATCTTCTTCCTCGGCCGCGAGTACTCGGCAGCCGACGCGCACCGGATGGGCATGGTCAACGAGGTCGTGCCGCACGCGGAGCTGGAGAAGGTGGCGCTGGAGTGGGCCCGGGAGATCAACAGCAAGTCGCCCACCGCGCAGCGGATGCTCAAGTACGCCTTCAACCTGCAGGACGACGGGCTGGTCGGGCAGCAGCTCTTCGCGGGCGAGGCCACGCGGCTCGCGTACATGACCGACGAGGCGGTGGAGGGCCGCGACGCGTTCCTGCAGAAGCGCGACCCCGACTGGTCCCCGTTTCCATGGCACTACTGAGCACACGCCGGTACCGGCCGTCGGGTTCACAGCGATAGCGAGGCAAACGGGTGAACAACCTGCGGATCGTTCCCGTGGACGGGTCGCCGGCCGCGATCGCCGAACTCGCCACCGCGCTCCGGGAGGCGCTCGACGGCGGCCCGGCCCTGCTGCCACGGGCGCCCGGCTCCTCCGCCACGCCCACGGCCGCACCCGGGCCGGGTACGGCGCTGGTGATCCCGACCTCGGGTTCCACGGGTGATCCCAAGTTCGTGGTGCTCTCGGCCGCGGCGCTGCGCGTGTCCGCCACGGCCACCGCGGATCGGCTCGGCGGGCCTGCGTCGTGGCTGCTCGCGCTTCCCGCCGAACACGTCGCCGGAGTGCAGGTGATCGTGCGCTCCCTGCTCGCAGGATCAGCTCCGGTGCTGCAGGACCTGCGCGACGGATTCCGGCCCGCCGACTTCGCGGCCGCCACCGGAGAACTCGCCGCCGGCAGGAGGTGCACCAGCCTGGTGCCCACCCAGCTCGCCCGGATCCTCGACGCCGGTGGCGCCGCTCTCGACGCGCTGTGCAGCTACGACGCCGTGCTCGTCGGCGGGGCCGCCCTGGAACCCGCGCTTCGCTCCCGCGCCCGCGACGCGGGTGCACGGATCGTCACCACGTACGGCATGAGCGAGACAGCGGGCGGCTGCGTCTACGACGGCGTCCCGCTGGACGGGGTCGTGGTCGGCATCGACGAGAGCGGCCGGATCCGCCTGGGCGGCCCCACCCTCGCCGAGGGCTACCTCGGCGACCCTGCAGGGACCGCAGCGGTGTTCGGCGACGGCTGGTTCAGCACGAGCGACCTCGGCCGGTGGCGCGACGGGCGGCTGGAGGTGCTCGGCCGCGCCGACGACGTGATCGTCACCGGCGGGAAGAACGTGGCACCTGCCGCGGTGGAGCGCGTGCTGGTGGCGCAGCCCGGTGTGCGTGCAGCGTGCGTCGTCGGGCTCCCGGACGCGGAGTGGGGCCAGGTCGTGGCGGCGGCGTTCGTCGTGGACGCCCCGGACGGAGACGAACCGGCAGCGGCACGCCTCGACCGGCTCCGGGACGCGGTGCGCGACGAGCTCGGCCGGGCCGCGGTACCGCGGCTGCTGCGCACCGTGGCCGAGATCCCGCTGCGCGGCGTGGGCAAGCCCGACCGGCGCGCGGTGGCGGCCCTTCTCGCCGTGCAACAGATCCCGGGGAACTGACCCGGTCAGGACCACCCCATCGTGGCCCTCACTCTCCGTTGATTGACCACTACAGTTTCGTGATATGTGCTGCGCCTCGTAGACCACTCCAGTCACACGAGTAACAGGGAGCGCCATGCGTGGCCTGGTCGCGACGGCAGCACCACTGGCATCACTCGTCCTCGTGAGCGCACTATCCGCAGGTCTGGCGACACCGGCGGTCGCACAACCGGTGGCCATCGCCTCCTGGGCACCCGACCTCGCCACCGGCGATCCTGCGGGCGTCCGGATCGTCGGCGGGACCGTCCGGCTGGAGGGCGCAGGCGCCTTCCTCGCCCCCGTCGAGGACGCACCGGTGCTCGGAGGCGCCGCCGTCCCGACCGGGCTGCTCACGCTCAGGTCCCAGCGGCTACCCGCCCCGACGGACCAGGTCGTCGCCACCGTCATCGGCGACGTTCCCGCCGGTAGCACGGCCGTCGTCGACGTGCGGGGTCGGCGCAGCAACGGTGGCTGGACCGAGTGGGTGCCCGCCGAGCCGGCCCCCGATGCGTTGGTCGCAGAGCTGCCCGAACCCTCGTCCGAGGTGCAGGGCAGGCTCGTGCTCGCAGGCCCACCGGGTGCCGGACCCACCGTGCGCAGTGTCACCCTCACGGCCCGGCCCGCAACGAGGCCGCTCGCCGCGCCCGTCGGGGAGCACGGCGCGCTCCGGTTCCGCGTCTTCGCCACCCGCGAAGGCCTGGTCGGTGGCACGACGGCGAACGGGCACGTGATCACCGAACGCGACCACTTCGTCGCCTTGCCGTCCCGGCGCGGACTGTCGCCGCGCGACACCAGCGACTACTCGGTCAAGGTCTGCGCGCCGAACGGCCGCTGCGCGTTCGCCCCGGTCTGGGACGTCGGGCCATGGAACACGCGGGACGACTACTGGAACCCCGAGGACGTCCGCCAGGAGTGGACCGACCTCCCCCAAGGTCTTCCGCAGGCCCAGGCCGCGTACAAGGAGGACTACAACGACGGGAAGGATCAGTCCGACCGGGAGGTCCTCAACCCCGCAGGCATCGACCTCGCCGACGGTCTCTTCTGGGACGCGCTCGAACTCGACGACAACGCGTGGGTCACGGTGGACTACCTGTGGACCGGCTCCGAGCGCCTGTCCAAGGTTGTCGGCACCCCGAAGGTGCTGGCGGCTCCGCACGCGGACGCCGAGGTGACCGGGATCGTCGCGCAGCAGGCCATGGTGCCCGTGCAGTGCGCCGTCGGCCAGGGGGCGGACCGGTGGCTGCGCATCGGCACCGCCGAGTACCTCGACGCTTCGGCGGTGCCCGACCTGGGCGCGGTGACGGCCTGCACGACGGGAGGCGCCGGTGCACCGGTGAACACCGGCACCCCAGCCGGATAACGTTTGCCCGTGGCCACCATCGCGCAATGGATCGAGGGCGCACGCCCTCGCACCCTGCCGACCGCCGTCTCCCCCGTCCTGGCCGGCACCGGCGCGGCGATCGGCGCAGGCGTCGTCGCGCCGGGGCGCGCCGTGCTCGCGTTGATCGTCGCGGTGGCGCTGGTCGTCGGGGTGAACTTCGCGAACGACTACTCCGACGGCATTCGCGGCACCGATGACGAGCGGGTCGGCCCGCTGCGGCTGGTGGGGTCGAAGGCCGCCGAGCCGGCAGCGGTGCGGACCATCGCGATCGTCGTTCTCTCGATCGCCGGACTGGCCGGGCTCACGCTGGTCTCACTCAGCCGGCAGTGGTGGCTGATCGCCGTCGGCGCCCTCTGCATCGCCGGGGCGTGGTTCTACACCGGCGGGAAGCGGCCCTACGGCTACTCCGGCCTGGGCGAGGTGGCCGTCTTCGTGTTCTTCGGCCCCATCGGGGTGCTGGGAACGGTGCTCACGCAGAGCGGTCCGCCCGGGCCCCTCGCGATCGTCACCGCCGTCGGAGTGGGCATGGTCACATGTGCGGTGCTGGTTGCAAACAACCTGCGGGATATCCCAACAGACACTGTTGTGGGTAAGCGCACGCTCGCGGTCGTGCTGGGCGACACCGACACCCGCCGCCTGTACGTCGCACTCGTGACCGTCCCACTACTGTTGTCGCTGCTAGCGGGCCTGCGCAGCTGGCCAATGCTGCTCGGTTTGCTGACCCTGCCGCTCGTTGTGATGCTGGCGCGCGAGGTCCTGAGCGGTGCATCCGGTCGTAAACTGATTCGCGTGTTGTCCCAAACGGGCATTCTCCTGCTCGCCTGGTCAGTCCTCACGGGGATCGGGCTGGCGCTCGGGCAGGTCGCCTGAGCCCGGTGAGGCAGGGAGATCCCCCTCACCACGCAGCCGCGCCCGCAATGCGGAGCGCTCTCTCGACCGCCGGCTACGGCTCTCCGACAGCGCCGTGTCGAGGCGGCCGCGCAGTCCGCGGAAGAGCACCATGGACAACGGCAGGGCGACGATCAGGCCGATGAGCAGCGCAATCAGGAACGGCGTGCCCGTCAGGAGCATGAGCGCCGTCACGATGGCAACGAGACCGAGCCGGGCCAGCGCGTAAAGCCCTACGGTGGCAGCGAGACCCAGTCGCTGCCCCGCGGGGGGGTGCCCGGTGGGTGGCGAGGTCATATCGTGAGCCTACGTCCGCCGGCTGGCGGCGCGTTGCGGTGTCCGATTCGTGTCCGGTTCGTCCTTGAAGAGCCCTTTACCTACGGACAACCGTTCGAGTACGTGGGGTCCCAGGTGTCACGATGGCCCGGAAACGCCCCGCGGCTCTGGAGGTCCACATGACAATCACGACGACTCAGGCCAGCAGCAACGAGCGCCTGCTCACCCCTGGCGAGGTGGCGGCTCTCTTCCGCGTCGATCCCAAGACCGTGACGCGTTGGGCGTCCGCCGGTCGGATCGGTTCCATCCGCACTCCCGGCGGGCACCGTCGCTTCCGGGAGTCGGAGGTGCGGAGCATGCTGGCCGACCTCACCAGTGAGGCCACGTTACCGCCGTCGCGCCCCTGAGCGCCCTGGTAGTAGCTATGCGCGTGACGGTGCGGACAGCATTCAGGCTCTCCGCCACCCTGACGCCCCTGCTCCGCTAACCTCGACGCCGGAGGTGGTTGGAGTGTTGTTCCTCATCGCGTTCGTCGGCGCCGCGGTCATCGCTCTGGTGCTGTGGAAAGCGATGAGCACCAGCAGTTCGCAGGTCCCGCAGCCCCCTCGCCGGCCCATCACGGGTTCCGGGAGGCCACGGGTCAGCGGTCCTGATGATGACCCCGACTTCCTTCGTCAACTCGACGAGAGAGTCCGGCGACGGGACGATCCTCCCGGCGCCTGAGCTGGCACCCCGGCCCTCGCGGCCGGGGCGCTCCGGCTCATCACCACTGAACGACGTCGCTCATGAAGCGGCGGTGAAAACCATCAGGCGGCGGCCTGTGGCACTGCGGCCACCGGACCGCCGTCAGACCGAGGCACCTTCGAAGGCATCCGCCACCGCAGCACCGAGCTGCAGAAGCGCAAGCCGCGTCGCAGGCGCCAGACGGTCCAGATCCACCTCCGCACCCTCCTCGAGATGAGGGTCGTACGGCACTCGCACCACTGCTCGGCAACGTGCCGCAAAGTGCTCAGCCACCCGGTCCAGGTCGACGCCGCCCGAGGACCGGTGCACGGAGTTGAGTACCGCCACGGAGTTCCGTACCAGGTCACCGTGCCCGTGCGCATCGAGCCAGTCCATCGTTGCGGACGCGCTGCGTGCACCGTCGATCGATCCCGACGACACGATGATCAGTTGGTCGGCCAGGCCCAGCACGCCGTACATGGCGGAGTGCATGAGTCCTGTGCCGCAATCGGTGAGCACGATGTTGTAGAAGTGCTCGAGCAGCGCGATGGTGCGCCGGTAGTCCTCCTCGCTGAATGCTTCGGAGACCGCTGGGTCCTGCTCGCTGGCCAACACCTCGAGGCGCGACGGTCCTTGCGACGTGTACGCGCGCACATCCGTGTAGCGACGCACCCGCTGCGCGTCCCGTAACAAGTGGCGCACGGTGGCGCTGGTCTCCAGCGGGATCTTCTGGCTGAGCGTCCCGCGGTCGGGATTGGCGTCCACCGCAACCACGCGATCGCCGCGAAGTGAGGCGAACGTCGCACCGAGGGTGGCCGTCACGGTGGTCTTTCCGACCCCGCCCTTCAGGCTGAGCATCGCGATCTTGTAGCAGCCGAGCAAAGGCTTGTTGAGTCGAGCGGTGAGTTCGCGCCGTCGGACATCGGAGGGACTCTCACCCGGGTTGATCAAACGCCCGGACATCTTGTAGACCGCCAGGCGCCACCCGGACTGTGGGGGGCGCGGAGTCTGGCGCAGCAGGCGGGCCGACGAGAGGTCCGTCGTTTCCTGATGACGCTGATCCGAGCCGCTACGCGCCTGTTGCGCCTCCTGCGCAGCCACCGCCGCGGGATCGGTCCATCCACGGCTACGCGGACCCGCCCCGCTCGATCGCCACGGATGAGGAGGCGTGGCCTGCGCGTCGGACGGCCGGTCCCCACCGGGAACCGCATGACCCCACGGCATCCCGGCCGCGGGGCCGGAGCCGTTGGGCGAGGAATCCGCCGGCGCGGCGGGCGTCACCGGTGGAGAGGGCAGGCCCGGCGGGTCGGGTTCCGGCACAGCCGGGTTGCCGGAGGGAGGCGTGCGGCTGGGCAGGGTGCCCCATTGCTCGCGTACGTAGCGACCCACGGAGCCGTCCGGGTAGTCGCGATCGTCCCCGGGGCTACGCTCCGTCATTCGACATCCCACCAGGCCGACCGCTGATCACCTGCACAAAGGCCGACGGTAGTCGCGCTCATGCGTCCGGTCGAGCCACACGCGCAAGGGCGAGTGTTACGAGTCCGATCAGCCGAGTCCGGCATAGGAATGCAAGCCGGAAACCACCATATTGATGAAGAAGAAGTTGAAGACGATGGCGGCGAAACCGGCGACGTTCACCCATGCCGCCGGGCCGTTACGCCAGCCTGCCGTGGCACGGGCGTGCAGGTACGCGGCGTAGATGACCCACGCCACGAAAGCCACGGTCTCCTTCGGGTCCCAGCCCCAGAACCGGCCCCACGCCGCCTCCGCCCAGATCGCGCCGGCCATGATCGCAAATGTGTAGAGCGGGAAAGCGACGATGGTGATGCGGTAGGCGAGCCGGTCGAGCGCGTCGGCGCTCGGCAGTCTGTCGGCGAAGTCGGCCAGGCGTCCGGACCGCCGCAGCAGGAACAGCAGGCTGGCCACACCGGGCACCATCAGCAGGCCGGACGCGATGCTGACCGTGGTGACGTGCACCACCAGCCAGTACGACTGCAGCGCGGGCATCACCGGCGCGGCAGGCGCATACAGCACCGTGCCGCCGAGGAACAGCAGGATCACCACGGGCAACAACACGAAGAGCCCGACAGGGCGCGCTGCCGGCGACCGGCGCAGCATCACGAGCCACGCCACGATCGCCGCGAGGCAGATCGCCGAGGTGAACTCGTACATGTTGCCCAGCGGCCAACGCTGGGCGGCAAGCCCGCGCAGGACGATCGAAGCGGCGTGCAGCACGGCCCCGAGCACGACGAGCGACACGCCCATCCGCCCGAAGCGCTCGGCCCGGCTGCGGCCGGCGGGTGCGTCCGGCCGGGGGCCGTCGGACCTCGTGTCGAGTGCCGGACCGCCCGCACCCACCAGCACCGCCTTCGCGGATCTCTGCACCGCGTACTCGGCGCCGTGCAGGACCATCGCGAGCACGTAGACGCTGACGGCCGCCATGAAGAGGCGATCGCTGTAGAGGGCGAATTCGGAGAGCATCAGCCGTCCTTCGCTGCCGTGACCGAGCCGTCGGCGGCGGAATTGTCGCCGGGCGAACTGCCGCTGTGGGAGGCGTCCTGACGGGAGTCGCCTGCGGGAAGATCCTCGTCAGGAGAATCGGGCCCTGGGGAATCGTCGTCCGAAGAATCAGTTGCCGGGGAATCACCGGTCGTGGATACAACCCCGGAATCGCCATCGGCCGGGCTGCCCAGGAGATCCGCGCGGATGCGATCGAACTCCTCGCCATAGCCCGCCCGGTCGGTGCGGGCGAGACCACCGATCTCCACGACCGTCCGGGTGCCGTCCGCGGTGGGGACGAGCCGGGCCCAGAAGCGGCGCCTCCGGATGCTCAGCGACAACCCCAGCCCGACGAGCATGAGCACGGCGAACACGAGCACGGCGTCCTGACCGGGGTCATGGCTGACCTGCAGGGACACCCACTTCTGCACGCTGTCGAAGCGCACGGTGGTGCCGTCGTCGAGCGTGACCGACTGGCCCGGCACGAGATTCGTCCGCACGATCCGCTTGAGCGCACCGGAGTCGATCTGGCTCTGGTCGACCTCGAAGATCGACTGACCACGCCCGTCGTCGAGCCCGAGGTCTCCGCGGTACACGTCGATCGCGACCTCGGGGTCGTCGAGCGCCGGGAACACCGACGTGACGACGTTGCCCCGCGAGCTCGTGGGCGCGAGCAGCCCCGTGATGGCGAGCTGGCTGGAACGGCGCTGCTGCTCGTCGGTGACGCCCGGCGGCTCGAACTTGGTGGCGCCCTCCGACAGCATCGTGTTCTGGTCGACGGCCTTCCACTGGATCTCGCCGACGCGCTGCTGCCCGTTGGGGAACGTCACCGTGAACCTCGGCGCGTAGCCGTTGCCGAGCAGGTAGACGCGGCTGCCGTCCAGGCGCAGCGGGTGGTTGACCTCGAGCTGGTAGGGCCGCCACTGGTTCACGTGACCGGACTGCAGGTCGGCCGTGGTCTGGTAGCCGATGGCGGCGCGGTAGCTCTCGGCTTGCCCGTTGGGCTGGTAGGTGGCGTCGAAGTCGTTCACCTGCACGCAGAACGGCGTGAGATTCGTGCCGTCCACCCGCAGGCCGGCTTGGAAGGAGTCGTAGCCGAGGATGCCGGTGTTGCAGAACTGCCCGCCGCCCGACATGACGATGACCTGGCCCTCGTACCCGTACAGCTTGCCGCCGGCGAACCCGACGAGCAGTCCGATCAGGCTCAGGTGGAACAGCAGGTTGCCGGCCTCACGCAGGTAGCCCTTTTCTGCGGAGATCGTGCGACCGGAGCCGGCTTCCTTCTCCGTCCTGCGCCAGCCACGCAGCCGGCCGCGCACCCGCTCGGCGGCCTCGTCCGGGGACAGGTCGAGGGTGGCGGTGGCGTGGTGCGGCAGCCGCCCGAGGTTGCGCGGCGTCGCGACGGGTGCGGCGCGCAGGCCCTTCGCGTGCTCGATGGTCCGGGGAAGGACGCAACCGACCAGCGACACCATCAGCAGCAGGTAGACCGCGGCGAACCACGGCGCCGCGAAGACGTCGAAGAAGCCGAGGTGAGACAGCAGCGGCGCGATCGTCGGGTGGTCGGTGAAGTACTGGTCGACGAGCTGCTGGTTGAGCGAGCGCTGCGGCAGCAGCGCGCCCGGCAGCGCACCCAGCGCCAGCAGGAACAGCAGGATGAGCGCCGTCCGCATCGACGTGAGCGCCCGCCAGGCGTTGCGCAGGATCGCGATCCACCCGTTCGCAGGCCGCGGGTCGCCCTTCTCCGGGGGGCGAGTCGCCAGTTCCGTCGCAGTCGCCATGGTCAGATCACCGGGGTGAAGCCGGCAACGGAGGTCTGCAGCTGGGCGAGCAGCCCGTCCCACAGACCGCTGACGAGGAGGAACCCGACGGCCAGCATGAGCGCCCCGCCGGCGATCTGGATCGCACGTGTGTGGCGACGCAGCCAGCCGAGGGCGCGCACGGCCCGAGCCGCCCCGAGCGCGATCAGCACGAACGGCACGCCGAGTCCGGCGCAGTAGGCCACCGTGAGGACGACGCCGCGCAACGAGCCACCGCCGGTGCCTGCGGCCACCGCGACGACCCCGGCGAGCGTCGGGCCGATGCACGGCACCCAGCCCAGGCCGAACACCGCTCCCAGCAGGGGCGCTCCCCAGATCCCGAGCCGCGGCACCCAGTGCACCCGGCGCTCGTTCTGCAGCACCGGGATGAGCCCGACGAACGCCAGCCCCATCACGATCATGACGATGCCGCCGACCCGCTGCAGGACGACCTGGTTGGCCACCAGCGCGTCGGACAACCAGACGACGCCGACGAGAATGGCCCCGAAGACGACTGTGAACCCGGCCACGAACAGCGCCGCCGCCCCGGCCACCCGCCACCGCCCGCTGCGTTGCTCCCGCGCCTCGGTGAGCGTGGCAGGAGGGGAGTCGGCGCCCACCAGCCCCGCGAGATACGCGAGGTAGCCGGGCACGAGGGGCACGACGCACGGAGACGCAAAACTCACGGCCCCCGCCAGCACGGCGACGGCGACCGCGAGCAGCAGCGGGCCGGAGACCGCGAGGGTGGTCGTGGGGTCCATCGACCACGAGCGTAGGCCCGGGGCCCGGCGCCGCGCGCACCGGGTTCTACAACGTGTAGTGAATCAACGGTTTCGGACCCTTCCTACCGGGTGGCGGATTCAGGCCTGCTCGGCCTGCAGACGCTTCACCAGCGGAGCCAGCTCGCTCACCCGGATCGACGTCAGATACACGGCAGCCACCCTGCCCTGCGGGTCGATCACGATCGTGGACGGCACGGTGTTGCGGGGGTAGCCGCTCAGCGCGGCGAGACTGCGGCCGGGGGGATCGAAGATCGAGTCGAACGTGATGCTCCGGTCGCGGACGAAGTCGGTGGCCGCGGACCGGTCGTCCCGGACGTCGATACCGAGGACGACGGCCCCCGTCTGGTCCTGCAGGCTCTGCAGCTCGGGCGCCTCCACCCGGCACGGGCCGCACCACGAGCCCCAGATGTTGAGCACCACGACCTTGCCGTGGTAGTCGCTCACCCCGACGGTCTGACCGTCGTGCAGCAAGCTCGGTCCGCTGATCGCCGGCGCCCGGCCGCGGCTCGACGGCGGGTCGTACAGGATCGTGGTCTGCCCGCCAGGTGCGACGAACTCGAAGTTCGTGCCCTCGTCCACCGCGTCCTTCGTGGTGGAACATCCGGCCACCAGCAGCAACAGGGCTGCGGCCACGGCGATCGCGATCCGTCTCATGCGCCGGTCACCGTTGGGCTGCTGCCGCCTGCGGGCTCGCTGTACTGCAGCTGGGTCAGCTCGGTGCCGACGAACACGAGCGACGTCAGGGACGCGAGCGCGCACTGGCGGCGACGGGGGTCGTGCCAGAGCCGTTGGCCGGTGACGAACCGACGCAGCGTCCAGATCGGCAGCTGATGCGAGACGCACACCGCCTCGTGGCCCTCGGCCTCCGTGCGCGCGCTGTGCACCGCGGCGAGCATGCGGTGGGCGATGCGCAGGTACGGCTCGCCCCAGGAGGGTGTGAAGGGGTCACGCAGAAGCGGCCAGTACCGCGGCACGCGCAGCGCCCCGCCGCCGACCGAGACCGTCTTCCCCTCGAAGCGGTTGTCGGCCTCGATCAGTCTCTCGTCGGTGATGACCTCCAGGCCGTGGGCGGCAGCGATCGGCGCGGCGGTCTCCTGCGCACGCTGCAACGGCGAGGCGTGCACGACCGTGATGTCGGCGTCGGCGAGCGCCTTGGCCACGATCTCGGCCTGGTTGTGCCCGTGCTCGGAGAGGTGGAACCCGGGCAGCCTGCCGTAGAGGATCCCGCCGGGGTTGTACACCTCGCCGTGGCGCAGCAGGTGCACGACGGTGCGCACTCCGCTGCTCACGCGCCGGCCCTCGCCGCAGCCGGCCCCGCCACGACCGCGATGGCGAAGCAGCGGTGCCTCACTGTGCTGCCTCCGCCGGAGGGGTGGCCGTCGCCGCCGCCTTGGCCGCCGCCGGCAGGGCTACCTCGATCGCGGAGAAGGCGTCGTCGTCCAGAGCCGCCGAGACGAACCACGCCTCGAACGGGCTGGGGGGCGGGTACACCCCCCGCTCCAGCAGCGCGTGGAAGAACGCCGGGAACCGCCACGTGGCCGCGGCCTGCGCCCCTGCGTAGTCGTGCACCTCGTCGTCGGTGAAGAACACCGAGAGCAGGTTCCCCGCGAACTGGACCCGGTGGGGCACCCCCTCGGCGCGCAGCGCGTCACCGATCATCGTGCCGAGCCGGGCAGCGTGCGCGTCGAGCGCCGCGTAGACGTCGGCGGTGGCGTTGCGCAAGGTGGCCAGACCGGCGGCGACGGCCACGGGGTTACCCGACAGCGTCCCCGCCTGGTACACGGGCCCGGCGGGCGCGAGGTGCGACATGAGCGCGGCCGGGCCGCCGAACGCGGCAGCGGGCAACCCGCCCGACATGACCTTGCCGAAGGTGTAGAGGTCGCCCGCCACCCCGTCGAGGCCGAACCAGCCGGCGGGCGAGACGCGGAATCCGGTCATCACCTCGTCGACCACGAGCAGGGCGCCGTGGGCATGGCAGATCTCGCGTAGCCCGGCGTTGAAGCCCGGACGTGGCGCGATCGCGCCCATGTTCCCGGCCGCGGCCTCGGTGATGACGCAGGCGATGTCACTACCGCGCTCGGCGAACACAGCCCGGACGGCGTCGAGGTCGTTGTAGGGCAGTACCACCGTGTCGGCGGCCTGGGCCCCGGTGACCCCGGGGCTGGTCGGCAGGCCCAGCGTGGCGACACCGGAGCCGGCCTGTGCCAGCAGCGCGTCGACGTGGCCGTGGTAGCAGCCGGCGAACTTCACGATCACCCGGCGACCGGTGATGCCACGCGCGAGCCGGATCGCGCTCATCGTCGCCTCGGTACCCGAGTTGACCAGCCGCACCTGCTCCACCGGGTCGACCCGGGAGATGATCTCCTCGGCGAGCTCGATCTCGGCCGGCGTCGGGGCGCCGAAGGACAGACCGTCGGCCGCCGCGGCGCGGACGGCCTCGACCACTGCCGGATGCGCGTGGCCGAGGATCATCGGCCCCCATGAGCTGATGAGGTCGACGTAGCGGTTGCCGTCGGCGTCGGTGAGCCACGGACCGGCGGCGGAGACCATGAAGCGTGGCGTGCCGCCGACCGACGTGAACGCCCGCACCGGGCTGTTCACCCCGCCGGGGATCGCGGCGCAGGCCCGTTCGAAGAGGCGGCCTGAGGTGCCGGCGCCGGTATCGGTGATGGACGAGGTAGGCGAGCTTCCCACGGCCGCCAGTCTTGCACCGCGGCGTGCTCGAAGTGGCAGGGGTGCGGGTCAGCGGCGTCCGGCGAAGAACTGACGAGCGTCCGGCGTGTAGAGGACGACGGTGCCTGCGATCGACAGGATCATGACGACCAGCATGAACAACAGGCTGGCGTTGTCGCCGCCGAGACCGGAGAAGACGGTGCTCAGCGCCAGGAGCGTGAACCCCGCCGTCATGATCGTCAGGATGATGCGGGCCCAGTTGTGTCCGATGAAGGCGAGCACGGCGAACCCGATGTAGAGCGCGGCGACGGCAAGGAGGATCCCGCCCGCGACGCGGATGATCTCGGCGACCGAGACGCCGGCCTCCTCGATCTGGCGAAGCTGCTCGGGATCGAAGGCCTGCGCCCCGTTCTCCGCCGCGACCAGCAGCACGAGTCCGATGCCCAGGAAGGGCAGCGCGCTGAGAATCACGAACACCAAGGACAGGATCATGATCCGGGGGCGCTCGACGGGAGCGGTGTCGACCTCGTCGAGCCCGGCCGGGTAGGGCGTGCTGTACGGGTTGTATGCGTAGCCGCCCTGCCCGCCCGGGTAGGGCTGGCCGCCGTAGGGGCCGGGCTGGTTGTAGGGGTTGTACTGGCCCGGCTGGCCGTACTGACCCGGTTGCCCGTACTGGCCCGGTTGGCCCGGCTGACCGGGCTGCGCGCCGTACTGGCCGGGCTGCCCGTAGTACGGACCCGGCTGGCCCGCCTGCTGGCCGTACGGGTCGTACTGGCCGGGCTGACCGCCGTACTGGCCGACGGGCGGCGCGCCGTACTGGGGGGCGCCCTCCGCCTGGCTGTCGGACGGCGCAGGTTGCTGCGTGCCGTCCGCACGGTCGTCGCGGTGAGGACCGCCGTCAGGCTTCTGGTCCCCACGCCCGGGATCGGACGGTGTGCTGCTCACGGCGTTACCGTAGGGCCGGTCCGATTCGCTGTCCACGCAGGTCTCAGCGCCGGTGGTGGATGTCCTCTGACATCCGGACCACGGCGTAGTAGAACTCGAGCGTGATGCGGAACAGCGTGAGGTAGAACAGCGCCACGATCGCACCGAGGATCAGCACGAGCAGCCCGGGGCCGACGCCCTGCGCGAAGCCCGCGATGACGAAGCCGATGTAGGCGAGCCCCAGCAGCACCAGGCCGACCACATAGAGGATCTTCACGACCGACGGCGTGGCGAAGTGGTTGAACCCGAAGTCGAACAACGCCGAGAAGAAACCCTTGGCCTGCGCCTGCGGGCTGTTGCCGGGCCCTGGTCCTGGTCCCGGTCCCGGCCCGTACGCCGAGGGGTCGCCGTAAGGCGGCTGACCGGGAGGCGGGCCCCAGCCCTGCGGAGGCTGCTGGCCGTACCCACCCGGGTACGGCGGCTGCTGCCCCCCGGACCAACCCTGGCCGCCGGGCGGTTGGGGCTGATCGCCGGGGTTGCCGGGGTCGTACGTCATTGCGAGCCTCCACGATCGTTCACGAGGTTCGCGATCGTATCGCCCGCTTGGTCGCATTCAGGTTTCTATCGGCCGTATTGAGCGTTGCGAAGCGGTCACGGCCGCGCAAGTTCACTCGGTCGTGAGACGCGTCGCCACCTCGGTGGCCCAATAGGTGAGCACGATGTCGGCACCGGCCCTGCGGATCCCGGTGAGCGTCTCGAGCACCGTGCGGTCGCGGTCCAGCCACCCGTTCGCCGCGGCGGCCTCCACCATCGCGTACTCCCCGGAGACCTGGTAGGCCGCCACGGGCACGTCGGCCGTCTCGGCCACGGCGCGCAGCACGTCGAGGTAGGCGAGCGCGGGCTTGACCATCACCATGTCGGCGCCCTCCTCGAGGTCGAGCGCGAGCTCGCGCAGCGCCTCCCGCACGTTGGCGCTGTCCTGCTGGTACGTCTTGCGGTCGCCCCGCAGCTGGGACTCGACCGCCTCACGGAACGGGCCGAAGAACGCCGAGGAGTACTTCGCCGTGTAGGCGAGGATGCCGGTGTCGACGTGGCCTGCGGCGTCGAGCGCCTCGCGGATGGCTCCGACCTGGCCGTCCATCATCCCGCTGGGGCCGAGCAGGTGCGCTCCCGCCTCGGCCTGTGCCACGGCCATCTCCCCGTAGACGGCGAGCGTGGCGTCGTTGTCCACGCGACCCTCGGCGTCCAGCACTCCGCAGTGGCCGTGGTCGGTGAACTCGTCGAGGCAGGTGTCGGCCATCAGTACGGTGGCGTCGCCGACCTCGGCGCGGAGATCGCGCAGGGCCACGTTCAGCACCCCGTCGGGGTCGACGCCCGCTGTGCCCGTGGCGTCCCGGCTCTCGGGCACGCCGAAGAGCATCAGCCCGCCCACCCCGGCGGACACGGCTTCGGTGGCCGCCTTTCGCAGCGAGTCGCGCGTGTGCTGGACGACTCCGGGCATCGACGCGATCGGAACCGGCTCGCTCGCGCCCTCCTTGACGAACATCGGCAGCACGAGGTGACGGGGTCGCAGGTCGATCTCGGCGACGAGCCGGCGCATGGCCGGAGTGGATCGCAGTCGCCGCGGCCGATGAGCTGGGAAGGCCATGACGCCAGGCTACGACTCGGCGGCGGACCGCCGGCAGCGCGGGCAGAAGAAAATGCTGTGTCCGCGAGCGTCGCACGTTCCTCCGGTGGCGCTCCCGCCACGCAGGCGCTCACCACGGCGAGCAAGGGTGCGACGCATCGTCGACCTCACTCCCTCACCGCCGGTCCAGGAGCACCCCAAGGCGGCTGCGACCGTCCACCCGAGGAGTCCTGCGACGAGGCCGAAGGCGAGGTGGAAGCCCGCCTTCGTCGCGAGCCCCGAACCGAGCCCGACGAGCGCGCCGCCGGCTCCGACCGCGCCCAGCAACGGGGCGACGAGCGCGACGAGATGGATCGGCGATGCCGCGAGGCCCAGCAGCACCGGATGGCGCCGGACGATGGGGACGGCCAGCGTCGCGTCCAGGAGGATCGCTGCGGCGAGATACCGCGGGTCGCCCACAGCGCTGCCCAGCGCGAAGGTGAGCACGGTCGAGGCCGCGCCGACGGCGGTGACCACGCCGGGCCGGCGGACCGACAGCGCCACGGCGACGAGCAGCGTCAGCCAGATCAGTCCTCGGTGACCGGGCAGCCCGACGGGTATGCGCAGGTCGGTCACCGCCACGATCCCGGCCACGGCGACGAGCGGCAGTGCGAGATCTCGCGCGCGATCCGCTGCCCGGCTACCGATCGAGACGGCCGGCAGAGCCCAGGACTTCATGGCGGCAGCATAGCTCTGGATGACCATGATAGAACCGCATGTGCGAGTTTATTTTGCATATAACTCCTCATACCTGAGGATCGAAGTCCGAAGGAGTCGCGGATGCGGCGGAGTCTCACAGCGGTGGTTGGTCTTCTTCTGGCAGCGGCCCTGGTCGCATGCGGATCCGCCGGCACCGGTGGGGGCGCCGGCGGCGACGGGTCGAGCAGTGGCGCCGTGGTGATCCGGGACGGCGACCGGGAGCTCGCCCGGTTCGATCTCGCCGCGCTTCAGACATTGCAGCAGGTGGACGTGGACACGCCCCAGTCGGCGGGCGACCAGGTCCAGACCGGCCCGACCATCCGTAGCGTTCTCGACAAGGCCGGAGTGGCGGACGTGTCGGCGCTGCGGGTGGAGGGTCGCGATCCCGCCCAGACCCTGTCCGCCACGGACCTCTCCGCCCAGCCGATCCTCGCCGTGACCAATCGCGGCACCGTCAAACTCGCGGGCGCGGACCTGCCCACGAACCGATGGGTGCGCGACGTGACCGCCCTGGTGGCGAACCCGTGACCAGCGGAAGAGCGCTGCTCGGCGTCGACCTGCTCATCGGCATCGACGACCTCGCGAGCCCGGGTACCGGCCGGCGTTGCCGGCAGCTGATCACGGAGCTGGAGGAGGCGGGGCTCGGCAGCGCGGCAGGCGCCACCCGTCATCAGCTCCTGGTCGACCCGCGTATCCCCTACACGTCCCACAACTCCAGCGCGTGCATCGCATGGCGCAGCATGGCCGCTGATCCCGAGGCTGTGGTGCCCGCTGTCGTCGAGATCGCCGCGAGCTTTCTCGAGCGAGTCTGCCCGCCCGCTGCGGACCCGGGGCTGGCCGTGGCGGTGCTGCCGGACCTGCCCGAGGGCAGCGGCCGGCGGGAGCGGCTCGTCGAGTTCGGTCGACGGGCGAAGCGCGAGGTGCTGGTCACGGCGACCGCGCGGACGCTGGCGGCGGCGACGGGCGTGCACCTGAGCGGTCACGGTGGCACGCAGGACGGCGTCCTGGGTGCGCTCGCCGCCGTGGGCCTGCACCTCTCCGGCGGCGACGGGCTGTTTCTGTTCATGCCGGGAATCCGCGAGATCAGCGGCGACATGACCGCCGGCAGGCTGCTCGACCTCGTCTCGATCGACCAGGTCCGCGACCACCAGCGGCAGGAACCTGCGGCGGGCGAGCTCATCGAGCTCGGCGACTGGGTACGCCCCGTCCTGCTCGACGGCCGGGCGGTGCTGCTGCTAGAGCCACCGGTCGTCGACCCGGACGGGCGCAGGCGGTGGCGGACCGTCCCGCGGTCGGTGGTCAAGAACTACTGAGCGCCCGTGCCGGCGGTTGTGCCGGCCTGCCCGCTCGGGTCGGGCCGGCCGGCGCGGGCGCGCCGGGCCGGCGGGCAGGTGCTGATGTAACCGCAAGTGAGCGGCACTTCCGCCCGATCTGCCGGGCGGAAGTGCCGCTCACTCGGGCTCAGCGGCGGCGGGCCTTCGCCTTCTTCGGGGGCGGCAGAGCGCCCTCGGCACGGAGCCGGGCCGCGTGCGCCGCCAGGGCGTCGACCAGGGCGGGCACGCGCGCCTCGTCGGGCTGCACGTCGACGCGCAGCCCGAACTCACGGGCCGTCTCGGCCGTCTGCGGGCCGATGCACGCGACGATCGTGCGAGCGTGCGGCTTTCCTGCGATGCCGACCAGGTTGCGCACCGTGGACGACGAGGTGAAGCACACCGCGTCGAACCCGCCGGTCTTGATCGCCTCGCGGATCGGGGCGGGCGGCGGCGCCGCGCGGACCGTGCGGTACGCGGTGACGTCGTCGATCTCCCATCCGCGGTCGCGCAGACCGGCGGCGAGCGTCTCGGTGGCGATGTCGGCGCGCGGCAGCAGCACGCGGTCGACCGGGTCGAGCACGTCGTCGTAGGGCGGGAAGATCGACAGCAGCCCCTCGGACGAGGACTCCTGCGACTCCTCCACCGACGGCACCAGCTCGGGCACGATGCCGAAGCTGCGCACCTTCTCGGCGGTGGCGGCTCCGACGCAGGCGATCTTGACGCCGGAGAAGGCGCGCGCGTCGAGACCGAACTCGGCGAACTTCTCCCACACCGCGCGCACGGCGTTGGTGGAGGTGAACACCACCCACTGGTAGCGGCCGTCCACCAGCCCCTTGACCGCGCGCTCCATCTGCGTGGGCGAGCGCGGGGGCTCGACGGCGATCGTCGGCACCTCCTCCGCGGTGGCGCCGTGCACAGCCAGGCGGTCGCTCATCGCCCCGGCCTGGTCCTTGGTGCGGGGCACCAGCACACGCCACCCGTACAGCGCGCGCGACTCCCACCAGGACAGCTCGTTGCGCAGCCCGACCTCGGGGCCGACGGTGACCACCAACTGGCCCTCGAGATCGGCCGCCTCGGCAGCCATCGTGGCCAGCGTCGCCTGCACCGTCCGCTGGGTGGTGGCGGTGCCTCCCGCGGTGACGGCCACCGGGGTCTGCGCGGCGATCCCGTTCTCGGTGAGGGCGCCCACCACCTCTGACAGGTGCGACGGGGAGGCGTGCAGCACCAGCGTGCCCGGTGCCGCGGCGAGCCGGGGCCAGTCGACGCCGGCACGGACGTCGGCCTCGATGTGCCCCGACCCGAGCGGCACGCCGGCGTAGGCCGGAACGGCCGTGCCGGCAGGCACACCGGGCACGACGTCGAACGGCACGTCGGCGGCGGCCACCGCGATGGCCTCCTGCACCACCGAGTCGACGGTCAGCGGGTCGCCGCTGACCAGCCGCGTGACGGTACGGCCGGAGCGGGCCTCGGAGACCAGGTCGCGGGCGACGTCGGCCGGTTGGCCGACCGCTGGCCGCACCTCGGCGCCATCGGCGACCAGGCCCAGGATGACCTCGGGGACATCCGGATCGGTGATGACCAACGGCGCATTCGCGAGAGCCTCGCGCGCGCGGACGGTCAGCAGGCCGGGATCGCCGGGGCCACTGCCCACGAAGGCGACCCGTCCCGGGGTACTCGGTGCTCGGTTCATCAGATCTCCCGATCCAGCTGTTCTCCGAGGGCGGAGAAGCCCCCCATGTCGAGAAGCTCGGCGGCCAGGGCCGCTCCGAGCTTCTCGGCGTCGTCCATGTTTCCGGTGACGGAGGCGCGCAACAGGCCTCCGTCGGTCGTGCCGATGACGGCCCGCAGCGACAGGCGGTCTACCGCGCGTCCGTCCTCTTCCTCGCCGTTCGGTCCGGCGATCGGTTCCCAGTCGGACACCACGTCGGCCAGTGCGGCGACCGGCGCGCTGCACCCGGCTTCCAGCGTGGCGAGCACCGCGCGTTCCGCGATGACGGCGGCCCGGGTGAACTCGTCGTCGAGCGCCAGTGAGAGCGCGCGACCGAGCTCCAGGTCGTCGGCCCGGCACTCGACCGCGAGTGCACCTTGGGCCGGGGCGGGAAGCATCTGTAGTGGGTCGAGCAGCTCGGTGGCCTCGTCGATGCGTCCGAGCCTGCGCAGCCCGGCCGCGGCCACGACCACCGCGTCGAGCTCACCCGAGTGCACCTTGCCGACGCGCGTGTCGACGTTGCCACGGATCGGCACGACCTCGATACCGAGACCCAGCGCGTCGAGCTGAGCCCGCCGCCGCGCCGCGCCCGTGCCCACCCTCGCCCCGGGCGGCAGCTCACCGAGCACCATCCCGTTGCGGGCGACCAGTGCGTCGCGGGGATCCTCCCGCGGTGGCACGGCCGCCAGGTGCAGCCGGGGGTCGGGCGCGGTCGGCAGATCCTTGTAGGAGTGCACGGCCAGGTCGACCTGGCCGCTCACCAGCGCTTCGCGCAGCGCCGACACGAACACACCCACGCCGAGCTCGGCGACCGGGACCATCGACCGGTCGCCCGACGTGGACACCTCCACCAACTCGACGTCGTGCCCGGCCGAACGCAGCCGCTCCGCGACCAGAGTGGACTGCGCGAGTGCGAGGGCGCTGGGCCGCGTACCGATGCGAAGAGTCATCCGGTCGCCTCCTCCGGACCTGTCGGCTCGGTACGAGCCTCCAGGGCGGCGATCACGTCACCGCTGCGCTGGAGCGCCACAGCGGCAGGCGTCTGCGGGTCGAGCTCGAACAGAGCGCGCAGCGCAGCGGCGTAGCTGTCGCCGTCCGGCCCCTCGGCCAACCGTTTCACCTGCACCGTCGGGGTGTGCAAGAGCTTGTCCACGACACGCCGCACGCTCTTGGTGAACTCATCACGCACCCGGGCGTCCAGGTCGGGGAGGCGGGAGTCCAGCCGCAGCAGCTCGGCATCGATCACTTCCGATGCGCGCTTGCGCAGTGCCGTGACGGTGGGGGTGACCTCGGCGGAGCGCTGTGCGGCCAGGTAGGCCTGCGCCTCCTCGGCCACGAGCTCTTGGGCGGCGGCCACGGCCGCACCGCGCGGGCCGTCGGAGAGCCTGCGCTGCAGGGCCACCAGGTCGATCACCGTGACGCCGGGGAGAGCGGCGACCGCCGCGTCCACATCGCGGGGCAGGCCGAGGTCGCAGACAGCGAGCGGGCGCGCGGACCGGCCGGCGACGGCGTCCGCCACGGTGGCCTCGTCGACCACGGTGCCGACGGCGCCGGTGCAGGCGATCATGAGGTCGGCGTCCACCAGCTCGCCTGCGAGGGCGTCGAGCCCACCGGCCCGGGAGGGAGTGCCCTGCGCTGCGGTGTTCTCCGCGAGACGGGCGGCGCGCTTCGGCGAGCGGTTCAGCACGACGATCTCGGCGGCCTCCGCGCGCCGCAGGTGGGCAGCGGCCAGCGAACCCATCGCGCCCGCGCCGACGACGACCGCCCGGCGGCCCGCCAGGCTCCCCCCGAGCGCGGCAGCGGCGTCGGCGAGAGCCTCGGACACGACGGAGGCGCCCGCCGAGTCGATGCCGGTGCTCGCGTGCACCCGCTTGCCGACGCGCAGCGCCTGCTGGGCCAGCTCGTGCAGTACCCGGCCGACGGTGCCTGCCTTGTCGGCGGCGGCGTAGGCGTTGCGCAGCTGGCCGAGGATCTGCGCCTCACCGACCACCATGGAGTCGAGCCCCGCGGACACGGCGAACAGATGCTGCACGGCCGACCCCGCGTAGTGCACGTACACGTGCTCGGTGAGCTCCGGCATCGGCATCCCGGCGTGCCGGGACAGCACGGCGGAGACGTCGGCGAGGCCGCCGTGGAACGCGTCGACGACGGCGTAGACCTCGATGCGGTTGCACGTGGAGAGCAGCACGGCCTCGGACACGTGCGTGGCGCGCAGCATCTCGTCGAGCAACTTGGGTACCTCGTCCGCCACCACAGCGGCTCTCTCCAGCACCTCAACCGGAGCGCTGCGGTGCGAGAGACCAACTACCAAGACGCTCACGTGAGCATCCCTCCGGAACCGTTCGTCGCGTGTCCGTTGACCTGGCCGTCGAGCACGGCCCCGTCCTGCTGGGCCAGGCGTCTGCGTGCCACGTGGAACGCCAGGATCTGGAGCTCGACGGCCAGATCGACCTTGCGGATCTCGACCTCCGGCGGCGCTTGCAGCACCACCGGGGCGAAGTTGAGGATGCAGCGGACGCCGCTGCCGACGAGCAGGTCGCACACACCCTGGGCGGCGGGGCCGGGAGTGGCGATCATGCCGATGGTGACCCCGCGTTCCGCACAGATCTGTGGGATCGACCGGACGTGCTCGACGATGATGCCGTTGATGTGGATACCGACGAGATCGGGATCCACATCGAACAGCGCTGTGACCGGGAACCCGCGACCGCCGAATCCGGTGTAGCCCGCGAGCGCGTGGCCGAGGTTTCCCACCCCGACCAGCGCGACGGCCTGCAGATGGTCCAGCCCGAGCGTGCGCTCGAGCTGGCGGACCAGCGCGGAGATCTCGTAGCCGACACCGCGGATGCCGTAGGAGCCGATGTAGGAGAGGTCCTTGCGCAGCTTGGCCGGGTTCACCCCGGTGACGCCCGCCAGCTCGTCGCTGGAGACCGTCTCCGCGCCCTGCTCGGCGAGCTCGCCGAGCATCCGGAGATAGAGGGCGAGCCGGGCGACACTGGCCTCGGGAATGGCCCGCAGCCCCGCGGCGGCTGCGTCCTCGGAGCCGGCCTGCGGCGGCTTCGTCACGCTCACGTCTCCTCGATGGTGCTGTACTCGGATTTCCTGCTGCGTACTCGGGCGACCGAACCACACACCCACGGGCCGATGCACCCGGCCGAGTACCCCGGGATCGGGCGTTGACGGCGACTGGAATACACGGTAGTCGCTTGTGAAGGCACGCACAAAGTTGCGATCTTGAACCTGGTCGTGCTCGGGTGGGTGTTCGGCACGTCACGACCGGTAGTCGCCCCACGACGCCCGCTCATCGTGCGCAACATCCGGAAAGGGCCGCCGAGCGGAGCCCGCGACGAGACGGGATCGGTCGCGTTCCGCGAGGTCAAACCGGGCAGCACCGGGCCGTCAACCGGCCGGCCGCAGAACCTTGTCGATCACGAACAACGTGGCGTTCTTCGTGGGGAGATCACCGCACAGCACCGTGGCCTGCGTGCCGTCGCCGCCGGTCAGCGTCGGGGCCTCGGCGGTGCCGCCGATGGTGATCTCACCACCCGTGAGCTCCGTGGTCGTCCCGGCCCGCACGAGCCCTGCGGCGTCGAATCGCTGTGCGACGACGTGGTAGGAGAGCAGCGTGCTGAGCTGCTGCGGGTCGTCCATCAGCGCGTTGTAGGCCTCGTCACCGAGCGCGGATCTCGTCGCGTCGAACGCGGCGTTGGACGGGGCGAACAGGGTGACGTCCTGCTGCGCGTTCAGCGTCTCGGCCAGGCCGGGCACCGCGGAGATCGCGCGAGCCAGCGTGGTGAGCGACGGGTTGGAGCCGACGGCTGCAGCCACGGGCAGGCCCGCCATGGCGGCCGCCGAACCCGGCGCGTCCCCCTGCGGCAGCGTGCTGCATCCCGGACCGAACGCCTCGTCCACGGTGGTCACGCCGTCGTCGGCCGTGGCCACGCCGGACGTCGGTGCGGCGGCGTCCGGAGCGCTGGTCGGAGCGGGCGTGGGCGGCACCTCGGAGGCGCTGCAACCTGCCAGCGCCACGGCCAGGACCGTCATCGCTGCGAGTGCTGCCAGGCGCCGGGTCTGTCGCACGGATGTTCCTCCTCGGGCACTCCGGTCGCCCCGGACGCGTCGCCACCACGTTCTGCTTCGCCGAATGTGGTTCACATCCTGCGCGTCACGCTGCCGTCACGGCACAGCGCCTCCCCCATCGCGCGTCACCCGGCGCGCGGCGGCCGAATCGGCCGAGCGGCAGGAAAGGCGCGGCCGACGGCAGATCGCCACCGCAGAGCTGCCTGCCATCGAGGACCCGGATCCGGCTCAGGTGACGCTGAAGGTCGTGGCGGGCCATCCCGTCGCCCCGTCCGGCACCGTGTCGGCGACGGTCTCCGTCTGGATGTTGCCGTCGGCGTCGGTGGCCCGGGCCTGTGCGGTGTGGCTGCCCGGTGCGAGGACCACGTCGGCGCGCCACATCCGCCAGGTGTCCCCGCCGACGTCGGCCGCGAGCTCGGCCTCCTGCCACGCACCGCCGTCCACCCGGATCTCGACCTTGCTGATCCCCCTCGGCTGCGACCAGGCGATGCCGGCCAGCGTCACCCTCCCGCCCGGCACGGACGCGGACGAGCGCGGGGCGTCGATCCGCGCCTCGGTCTTGATCGGCCCCAGCTCGGCCCACCCGCGGTCGACCCAGTAGCTGCTCCGGCCGGCGAACGTCGTTGCCTCCATGTCGGTGACCCACTTCGTCGCCGACACATAGCCGTAGAGGCCGGGGACGACCATGCGCACCGGGAAGCCGTGCTCCTGTGGCAGGGCCTCGCCGTTCATGCCGATCGCGAGCAGCGCGCCCCGGCCCTCCTCCAGCAGCACGGACATGGGCGTGCCGACCGTGAAGCCGTCCGTGCTGGTGCTGAGCAGCTGGTCGGCGCCCGGCCGGACGCCCGCCTCCAGCAGGAGGTCACGCAGGTCGACACCGATGAAGTTCGCCGTCGAGATCAGGTCGCCCCCGACCGGGTTCGAGACGCATGTCATCGTGATCGTGCGCTCGACCAGCGGCCGGTCGAGCAGATCCTGGAACCGCAGCGTGAGCTCGTTGGCGACCATCCCGTGGATGCGCATCGACCAGTCCTCGGCGAGCAGCCGCGGGAGCCGCAGCGCCACGTCGATCCGGTAGAAGTCCGCGGGCGCCGTGAGGAAGGTCGGGGTGCCCAGCTGTGGGAAGGCCGCGTCCGGCGGGATCGCGGGAGCGGGCTGGGCCGGCCGGAGCCTCGCGAGTGAAGCGGTGACGGCTTGCCGGGATTCGGCGACACCACGGCCGAGCACCTGGCCACCGATGCCCGCTCCGATCGAGACGGCACCCATGGCGGCGGAGCACCCGATGAGGAGCGCCCGGCGCGACACCCCGGCCGTCGGCCCGGACGAGGCCGGCGGATCGTCGAGCGACAGAGCGAGGTTGTGCAGCAGCCGGAACACACCGACACCGGCGGCCATCGACGCCAGCGGAGCGAGGACGTCGAGCGGGGAGAAGACAGGCGCAGTGACCACGGCGAGGAGCCCGAGCACGCCCAGCACCATGACCACGCGCACACCCGGGGTGCGGCTGCGCCGCGAGATCAGGCCCGCTGCCGCCGCCACGGCCAGCAGGATCACCCCCATGACGCTCAGCAGAACGGCCTTGTCCGAGGTGCCGAAGGCGGTCTTCGCGAACTCGGTGACGGGCTGGGGCGCGTAGCGGATCACCGTGTCCCCGACCGCCAGATATGGGGATGACGTGGGCGAGACGAGGCCGGCCACCAGATGTCCGATGCAGATCGCCGCCGCGACGGCCAGCACGCCGACGAGCACGGAGTAGCCGCGCGGGATACCGGCGCCGGTCGGCCTGGCCGACCGGTGCGGCACCGTGGTCGTCGTGCTCACAAGGGAAGTGTGGCGCTGCGAGCTGGTGGATGGCCCGCCCGAATCATGACGATTCGCGGACGGTCCTGCGGTCACGCAGCTCCACTCAGGACAGCGCGGCGCGGAAGCGCGCCTCCTCGACCCTCCAGAACCCGTGTTCCTTGCCGTCGATCACGATCACCGGCACCCGGTCGCCGTACTCGGCGCACAGCTCCGCGTCGGAGTCGACGTCGACGGCGGCCCAGCTGTGGCCGAGCTCGCCGCAGATCCGGGCCACGTCGGCCTCGGCCGCGGCACAGGCCGTGCACCCCTCCCGCGTGTACAGCACGACCTTCGGCACCGCGGTCCCGTCCGCCGCCGTCACGACTGACCCGCCAGCTGCCGCCTGGCCACCTTGCCGGTGGGGGTCCGCGGAAGCGCGTCGACGAACTCGATGACCGTGGGGACCTTGAACCGGGCCAGGCGCTCGGCGCAGTGGGCGCGCACGTCCTCCTCGGTGAGCTCGGCGCCCTGGGCCAGCACCACGACCGCCTTGACCTCTTCGCCGGTGACGTCGTGCGGCACCCCGACGACCGCGCCCTCCGCCACGCCCGAGAGCTCCTCGAGCACCTGCTCCACCTCGCGCGGGTAGACGTTGAAGCCGTTGACGACCACGACATCGGACGAACGGTCGACGAGGACCAGGTCGCCCTCGGCGTCGAAGAAGCCGACGTCGGCGGTGCGGAACCAGCCCTCCTCGTCCGGGCCACCCGCACCGTCGGGCCAGTACCCGGAGAACAGGTTCGGCCCCCGCACGGCGACCAAACCTGTGTCGTGGGTGTCGAAGTGGTCCAGATCGAGGTCGTCGAGGTCGCCGAGGTCGGGTTCGGGTTCACCGTCGAGCGGCACGCCGTCCTTGTCGACGAGCCGCAGCTCGACGCCGGGCAGCGGGCTCCCCACCGAACCGGGCTTCCCGCCGCCGTCGGCCGCCGTGGTGGTCAGCACGGGCCCTCCCTCGGTGAGGCCGTACCCCTCCACGATCGTCAGGCCGGTGGCCGACCGGAAGTCCGCGAACCACTCGGCGGGCAGCGGCGCGCCGCCCGACGTGCATAGCCGGATGCCGGCGCTGACCGCACGCAGCTCGTCCGGCGGGAGGTCGAGAAGCGCCCGGAACATCGAGGGCACGCCCGCGAGCACGCTCACCCGCTGCTCGACGAGCACGTCGGCGACGTGGTCGGGATCGAACCGCTCGACGAGCACGAGGGTGGCGCCCGCCCAGCAGACCTGCAGGAGGCCCGCGGCCAGTCCGAAGATGTGGAACAGCGGGAGCGAGAGCAGCACGCGGTCCACAGGGATGACCGGTGAGGGCCGCAGCGCGGCAGTCTGCTCCCGGTTTGCGAGCAGCGCGCGGTGCGAGAGCCGGACGCCGCGCGGGCTGCCAGTGGTGCCCGATGTGTAGACGAGGAGGGCGATCTCCTCCCCGTCGCCGCCTGCACCGGCAGCGGGAGCCTCGGCCCGCGCCCCGAGGTCGGGCGGAGCGATCACCGTGGCGCCCGTGGCAGCGGCACAGGTCCGCGCGGTGTCGTCACCCTCCGCAGCCACCACGACGGCAGGTCTGCAGTCGGCGAGCACGATCTCGAGCTCCCTGGCCACGCCGATCGGGCCGAACGGCACGGTCACGGCTCCGGCGCGCAGCGCACCGAGCAGCGCCACGCAGAAACCCGCTTCGTTGCCGAGCCGGACGAGCACCCGATCACCCGCGGCGACCCCGGCATCGCGCAGACGGGCGGCCTCCGCGGATACGGCACCGTCCAACTCGGCCCACGTCATGGTGATTCCGCTGGTCACGTCCACGATCGCGGGGTGCTTGGGCACTCGGGCCGCCGCCCGGGTCACCAGATCGGCGACGTGGGCAGGCGCCCGCTCCTCTCGGCGGTTGGTCGGGCTGTACACGGTTCTCCAGGGGTCGGCGCTGTGGGCGGGGGAGCCTGCGGCGAAGTCTGGCACGAACCGCGCGGCGCGGCCGTGACGACGCTCATCGCAAACGCGCAACCCTTGCCCCTGACCGACACGCAGCGACCAGTGACGCTGACCGCCGGTAGTCGTCCACTCACCGGAACGTAGCCACGGCAAGCGGTGGTGCCTGCTTCGCCCCACTTTGCCGGTCGTATGCTCCGCCGCTACACCCGACTCGACGTTCCGATACTCAGTGATCGCCGCGAGACTCACCCAAGGGAGTGGCATGCGAACCGTTGCCGCCAGCACACCGCGGGGTGTCCCGCGGCGTCCTGTCAGTCACGGCTGCAGGACCAGCCGGGAGTCATGACCCGGTTCTCGCGTCAGCCCCGGTTGCTCCCCACTGAGACCGCCCGTCCCCCGGCGGCTGGAGAGGTAGAAATGCCCCCGACCACCGCTCCCCGCGTCGGCGCGCCCCGCAGGCCGCCGCGCCCTGCTCCCCCTGACGGCCCACCGCTCCCCAGGCAGCGGCCGTACACCTCCGAGCCCGGCTCGGCCGGTGCGCTCCTCGCACCCTCCGGGCACCCCGCTGGCCCCGGCGAGCGCACCGATGGTTCCGACGACACCGACGGCTCGGACCATTCCGTGACCGCGAGCGCGCAGTCAGCGCAGTCAGCCGAGTCCTACGGGCATCCCGACGAGACCGGGGCCTGGGCACTGGTCAAGGCGTCCCAGAACGGCGACATGGTCGCCTTCGGTGAGCTGTTCGACCGGTACTACGAGGTCGTCTTCCGCTACGTCCTCTTCCGGATGGGCGATCGCAGCCTCGCCGAGGACATCACCCAGGAGACGTTCGTCCGGGCCCTGCGCCGCATCAGCTCGGTGAGCTACCAAGGCCGGGACATCGGTGCGTGGTTCGTCACGATCGCCCGCAACCTGATCTTCGATCACGTGAAGTCCAGCCGGTACCGGCTGGAGCAGACCACCAACGAGATCATCGAGCTCTCGCCCAGCACCAGCGGGCCCGAGCAGCAGGTGCTGGACGGCGCCACCAACGACGAGCTGCTGCGCTGCGTCAAGAAGCTCAACCCTGACCAGCAGGAATGCATCCAGCTCCGGTTCCTGCAGGGCCTCTCTGTGGCCGAGACGGCCGAGATCATGGATCGCAACGAAGGGGCCGTGAAAGCGCTCCAGCACCGCGCGGTCCGCAGACTCGCCCAGCTGCTACCGGAAGGCATCCGATGAGTGGGCGCGATATCGCACAAGTCATCCGGGTTGTTACGGGTGCGGCGAATGAACGACTCAATGCGGTGAACGGTCCCGCTCCCGTAACCGGCCGGGCGCGGGCTCGTTGTACAGCTGAACGTCGCGCCACGACGCACCACCACGGCGCGCAGACTGACAGCGCAGGGATGCAGTGAGGACGGCCAACATGCCCGCCGGACAGGGCAAGGACGCAGAGCGGTTCGCCGCCGCCGTGGAGCAGGGGACACCCCCCGGCTTCGCGGGTGACGGCGACCTCGCCCGCGAGCTGGAGATCGTGGCGATGCTGCGATCCCGAGGGGCGGCCTTCGCGCCGGACCCGGACGCCAAGGCGCGCGCGAAGCAGCGGCTCATGGCGGTGCTCGCCGCAGAGCAGGGTGACCGGAGGCCGAGAGGCCCCCAGCCGCCGGTGCCACCACCGTCGGCCGAGGAGCAGACCGCTCCGCTCGGCCGCATCAACGAGCCGTCCTTCCCGGCCCGACAGGAGGGCGTCAACGCCTCCGCCGTCACCAGCAAGCTGCCGGCCTACACCGGGCGCGGCGACGAGGGCGGCGGCACCACGGTCGAGGCGACGACGACCGAGCCCGCAACGACCGAGGGGACGCCACCGACCACACCGGCAGCCCGGCCCGGACGGCACAGCTCGCGGCGCACCGTGAGCAGGCCCGCCGGCCGCACCCGCGGCTCGCGCGGCCCTGCCACCACTCCGGCAGGCAGCGGTCTTCGCCGCAGGGCGGTGTTCGTGGGTTCGGCAGCGCTGGTCATGCTGCTCGCCATCGCAGGCGGCGGCGTCTTCGCCAGCCGCGACGCGCTTCCCGGCGACAACCTCTACGCGCTGAAGCGGGTGGCCGAGTCCGCAGGCCTCGCCCTCACGTTCGACGAATCGGCCAAGGCCCGGCGCCACCTCGACATCGCCACCACCCGGCTCGACGAGGTGCAGAAGCTGGTCGATCGCACTCCACAGGCGCCCGTCGCCCCCGACGTGTACGCGTCGGCGATCCAGGAGTTCGACGCTGCTGCAGGCGAGGGTTCACGACTCCTGCTCAAGGCCGACGAGAGCAGCACCGCCGACACCGCCGCTCTCGGTGACCTGCGGAGCTGGGCTTCCCAAGAGGCGGACCGGCTCACCACGCTGCGACCTGCCCTACCCGACACGGCGGCCGCCGATGCCGAAGGCGCCATCAAGCTGCTCGATCGGCTCGTCGGACGCACAACGGCGCTGACCGCGCGTTCGTCCTGCTCGGAGGTCACCTCCGGCACCGACGACCTCGGTCCGCTGCCCGCCGCGGGCGCGTGCGCCCCACGGCCGCACGACTCGGACGCCCCGGAGACGGACACCACCGGTGGCAACGGGCGCAACCAGACCGATCAGGACCCGTCCTCGACCACCCCGGGCGAGAGCGACGACCCCACCAGCGACGTAACGCAGACGCCCGGGGCCGACGAGCCGCCCTCGCTGCTGCCTGATCTCGATTCCGACGGCAACCTGTTCGACAATGACTCGAACGAGGGGTCGGACGGGGACGACACGTCCACGGCCACACGGTCGCGCAACCCGGAAAGCGGCAACGGCGACGACGATGACAAGCCGGCGCCGCCGGGCATGCCGCGGCTGCTGCCCCCGGTCACGCTGCCCCCGCTGCTTCCGGGCATGCCGGGAATCACCATCGGCTGACCTGCCGAACAACCGGAGACACCCACGAGACCGCCGCGGAGAGACCCTCTGCGGCGGTCTCGTCGTCGGTCCCGCCGCCCGATACGCACTGTCCGACCGGACCCGCCCAGTAGGCTGGGGAGGGACCCGAACCGCACCCGGAGGCCTCGCACGTGGTTGCAGAAGACGAACCCGACGAGCCCCTCTCGCCCATCGGTTCCGGTGAACTGGCTGGTGCCGCTGAGATGGCCGGCGTGCTCGAGGCCGCCCACTCGGCCGATCCCGCGGTGCGCGCAGGCGAGGCGGCGGCTGCGGCCGCTGTTGCGGCAGGCGACGGCCTCCCGCCCGACGTTCCACTCACCGACCTCACCGCGGCCGCGTTCTTCGACGTCGACAACACGATGATGGTCGGCGCATCGATCTTCCATTTCGCGCGCGGGCTCGCCGCTCGGAAGTTCTTCACCACCGCCGACCTCGCCGGTTTCGCGTGGCAGCAGCTCAAGTTCCGGGTGGGCGGCCGCGAGACGGCGTACTCCACCACCACCGGCCGCGACACCGCGCTGTCGTTCGTCGCCGGGCGTGCGGTCTCGGAGATCACCGAGCTGGGCGAGGAGATCTACGACGAACTGATGGCCGACCGGATCTGGGCCGGCACGCGGGCACTGGCCCAGATGCACCTCGACGCCGGACAGCGGGTCTGGCTCGTCACGGCCACACCCGTCGAACTCGCGTTGATTATCGCGCGAAGGCTCGGGCTCACCGGCGCTCTCGGCACGGTGGCCGAGAGCGTCGACGGGATCTACACCGGGCGTCTCGTCGGCGAGATCCTGCACGGTCCGGCGAAGGCGCATGCGGTACGCGCGCTCGCCGTCACGGAAGGTCTCGACCTGCGCCGCTGCACGGCTTACTCCGACTCGGTCAACGACGTGCCGATGCTCTCGGCCGTCGGCACGGCCGTCGCCGTCAACCCCGACTCGGAGCTGCGGGACGTCGCGAAGGAACGTGGCTGGCAGATCCGCGACTTCCGTACGGGCCGCAAGGCAGCGCGCATCGGTGTGCCGTCGGTGATCGGTGTCGGTGCCATCGCCGGGGCCGTGGCGGCGGGTCTCGCGGCCCGCAAGCGCTGATCCCTAGTGTCGTTTCCTCGGCACTAGCCGAGGAAGGCGTTGCGGCGCTGGCTCAGGAGCCGGTAGAGGGTGTGCTGGATCGTCTCGCGCACCTGGTCGGTCAGGTTGAACACCGTCATCGGATCGTCGGCATCAGCGGGATCGATCGTGTCGGTCGGGATCGGCTCGCCGAACTCGATGTACCACTTCGACGGGAGCGGGATCAGGCCGAGCGGGCCGAGCAGCGGGAAGAGCGGCGTCACCGGGAAGTACGGAGCTCCGAAAAGCCGGGCCAGCGGCTTCACGTCGCCGATCTTGGGGTAGATCTCCTCGGCGCCGACGATCGAGCACGGCACGATCGGCACGCCTGTGCGGAGCGCGGCCGACACGAAGCCGCCGCGGCCGAACCGCTGCAGCTTGTACCTGTCCCGGAACGGCTTGCCGATGCCCTTGAAGCCCTCCGGCCACACACCGACGAGCTCGCCCGAGGACATCAGACGCTCCGCGTCCGGCGAGCACGCCAGGGTGCTGCCCTGCTTGCGGGCGAGCGATCCGGCCACGGGAAACCGGAACATCAGATCTGCGCCCAGCATCCGCAGGTGGCGGCGGGCCGGGTGGTCGTCGTGCAGGGCCACAGCCGTCATCAGCGCGTCGAGCGGCAACGTGCCCGAGTGGTTGGCCACCACCAGCGCACCACCGATGTCCGGCACGTTCCGCATGCCGATCGTCTCCACGCGGAACCACTTCTGGTACAGCGGCCGCAAGGCAGGGAGCAACAGGTTGTCGGTGAGGTCGGCGTCGAAGCCGAAGTCGTCGACCGCGTAGTCACCGGAGAGCCGGCGCCGGAGGAACGCGAGCGTCTCGCCGAGCGCCTCCTCCCAGGCTGCCAGTTCGGGCTCGGCGTCCGGCTCGCGCGGCAGACCGAGATCCGCGTCGTCATCCGCAGCGGCGGCGGAACGACCGCTGGACTCGCCGGGGCGCCACCGCGGAATCACCTCGTCGTCGGTGGCGTGCAGCGGGATGATGCGGGCCTCGGACACGGCTCCCTCCCCTGCGGATGCCTTGGCGCGAGTACCCGGCGGCGGAAATCCCTCACGCCGGGCCGACCTGCGCCGCTGTGTCATCGCTATGTCCTCGCTCATCGCACTCCCTCGCTGCGCTCGGTCGGCGCTGCGCGCAGGCGCTGTGACACTGATTCGCTCGCACGCTCCCTCATCGCACTCCCCCACCACGCCCGCTCCCTCATCGCAGAGTCCTCGCAGCGGCGAGTACCCGTCGCTCGAGCGCCTCGACCTGCTTCGGACCCAGCACGGGGCGGAGCGCGCGACCACGCACGTAGTCGTCGAAGGCCTGGCCAGTGGTCCAGCGCGGGCTGAACCCGAACTGGTGCTTGAGCCTGCTGTTGTCGACCACGCGGCCGAAGTTCAGCAGCCGCATCTGCTCCGGTGAGAAGTCGACCAGCCGCGCGCTGCGGAAGACACGGCTGACGGGCCCGACCGCGGGGCTCGGAACGGGGACGGGGATGCGGCCGGCCCTGCGGATGGCCTGCGACAACAGCAGCACGCCGTCGGCGGCCACGTTGAAGACGCCGGGGATGTCCTCGCTGGCCGCTCGTTCGAGCACGGCGAGAGCGTCCTCTTCGTGGAGCAGCTGTACCCGCGCGTCGTAGCCGAGAACGGTGGGGACGGCGGGCAGCGAGAAGTAGCGGGTGAACACGGTGTCGATGCGGGGCCCGATGAAGTTGGTGAACCGCAGGACAGTGACCGACACGTCAGGACGGCGACGAGCGAACCCACGCAGATAGCCCTCGATCTCCGCGGCGTCCTTCGCGTAGCCGCCGGACGGGAGGTCCTTCGGCGTCATCGACTCGTCGAAGATCGCGGGGTCGCGCGGGCTCGAGCCGTACACGGCGGTGGTGGACTTGAGCACCATCCGCTGCACCGTGGGCGCCTTCTGGCACGCAGCGAGAAGCTGCATCGTGCCGATGACGTTCATCTCCTTCATCGTCGTGCGGCCGCCGGACGAGCCGGGGTTGGCCGAGAGCGATGCGTGGACGACGGTGTCGACCGAGGCTTGGGAGATGACCTTCGAGATCAGCGGGTTACGGATGTCGGCGCGTACGAACTCGGCACGCCCCATCCGGCGCAGCAGATCTCGCGGGGGCGGCACGGTATCGACGGCGAGAACCCGCTCGATAGCGGGGTTGGCCGCGAGACGGGCGGCAAGGTGACCACCCAGAAAACGGCTGACCCCGGTGACGAGCACGACGGATGGCGTCATCGGCTCTACCCCAGGCTTGCGATCGGATGCATCGAGTGACCGATGCTAGACCCCCGGGGGCTCCAAAGGGCGCGAGGTGAGCGGGCACACCGGTGCGGGCGACAATCGCACCACCAGCGGGTGAACCGCGGCGCGGCCGGCGACACATGCGCCGGCCGCTGCGATCACTTGCCGAGCTTGCGACGCTGCACGCGGGTCTTGCGCAGAAGCTTGCGGTGCTTCTTCTTCGACATCCGCTTGCGGCGCTTCTTGATGACTGAACCCATGCGTGGCGACCCTTCCTGGTCGTGGCGCGGCCCGAGAAGGGCCACTGATGTGTGCGGTGTGCCCGGACGGCTACCGCGCGACGGGCGCGCGTCTGGCCGGGCGATGACCGGGCGCCCACTCTACCGGGCAGTTGACACCGCTTTGCGCCCGCCAGCCGTACGTCAGCTCTACTGCGTCCTCAACCCGCGTCGAAGTACGCGGTGCGGAGGTACTCCTCGACCGCGCGCTTGGGCACCCGGAACGAGCGGCCGACACGTGCGGCAGGCAGGTCCCCACCGTGCACCAGGCGGTACACCGTCATCTTCGAGACCCGCATCATCGCCGCGACCTCGGCCACCGTCAGGAATTGCACCTGCGCGAGGTGGATCTCAGGGGGCTCGGACGGCATCCGATCACCGCTTTCGTGGTCGCACCGGACGTCCCCGGCTGCGGCCGGGTACGGCTCCAGATGTTCCCCGTGAGCTTAGCGGTGCCCTTGTGACGGCTTCGACACCCCCAGGGCACTCCGGGGCGGAATTCAGCCCCGCGTCAGGGTGACCTCACTAGGCCGTTCGGGCCTAGTGCCCGTCCGAAGGGTCAGCACCGCCCGGCCGCAGCCCCACGGAGGGATGATCAGCCTTGCTCCGCCGCCCTGCCCAGCTCGACCGACCGGTCGCGCGCCGCCTCGATCGCCGCGATGAGCGCCGCCCGCACCCCGTGCCGCTCGAGCTCCCGGATGGCCGCGATCGTCGTGCCTGCCGGTGAGGTGACGGCCTCGCGGAGGATCACCGGGTGGTCGTCGGACTCGCGCAGCATGCGGGCTGCCCCGAACGCCGACTGGATGATCAGGTCGGCCGCCACCGCCCTTGGCAGGCCGAGCAGGATCCCGGCGTCGATCATCGCCTCGACGAGGAAGAAGAAGTACGCAGGCCCGGAGCCGGACAGCGCCGTGACGGCATCCTGCTGCGACTCCGGCACGCGAACGACCCTTCCCACGGACGTGAGCAGCTTCTCCACCGTGGCGAGGTGGTGGTCGGCCGCGTGGCTGCCCGGGGAGATGGCGCTCATCGCCTCGCCCACCAGCATCGGCGTGTTCGGCATGACCCGGACGACAGGGGTGCCTGCCGGCAGCGCGCCTTCGAAGAGCCCGGTCGGCAGCCCCGCGCACAGCGAGACCACCAGCGTGCCGGGTCGCAGAGCAGGCCTCAACTCGGCGAGGACGGGCGCGATGTCCTGGGGTTTGACGGCCACGACGATGATGTCGGCGATCTCGGCGGCGGCCGCCACGTCGGCGGCGGGTACTCCGAGACGCGCGGTCAGCTCTTCGGCCCGCTCCGGGTGTCGCTCGGTGAACACGAGTTGGTCGGCGCCGTGGCCGGCGGCGAGCAAGCCTGCCAGCAGCGCTTCTCCGATCTTCCCCGCTCCGAGCACCGCGATCCGTGTCATGCACGTGACGGTAGCCCGCGCCGCGCGCACGCCCTCGTCGGCCGCTCCCGGTCAGCGCGCTAGCGGAGCGAGAGCCAGTTGTCTCGCCTGGCAGACGAGCCGGCCCGCCGAGTCGATCACGATGACGTCCTCGTCGAACCAGGGGCCGACAACGGCGCTCGACCGCCCCTCCATACGCAGCCACCCCGGGGCGGGACGGGCCCGCAGGAGGGCCGTGAGCTGCACCGTGGGCGCCCAGCCCGACTCGCCCAGGTTGAACACCGATGGCGGCAGGATGTCGCCGGCCAGGAGGGCGAAAAGGACGTCCGTCGGCTCCCCGTGAGGACGGGCCCAGCCGCGGAGCACCGGCCGGCCCCGCTGCCCGCGGAGGTACGCGAGCGTGGGGGTGTCGAGCCGCAGATCGCATGCATGGTGGAGGGAGCTCGACGCGGCCCCCGCGCTCGGGTCGGTGGCGTCAGCAGGCGGTTCGGCGGGCAGGTCGGGCAGGTCGGCCCAGCGCGGTTCGTCGTCGGGAAGCCGGCCTGCGGTCAGCGTGGCCGCCAGCATCGTTTTGCCGTCCTGGATCATCCGGACCGCCACCACCGACGCGGTGCGGCCCACCTTGAGCACCTCGGTGCTCAGTTCCACGGGGCTGAGATCGGGAGCGCGCAGGAAGTCCGCCGACACCGACAGTGGGTCGGGGGCCGCTCCGGGCGTCTCCGCATCGAGCCGGGCCAACCCGGCCTTCGCGAGCAGTGCGAGCAGGAAGCCACCGTGCGCCTTGGGGCCGAAGGACCAGTCTCGTCCGAGCTCCGCCTTGTACCGGCCGTCGCCGAGAGGTTCGAGGGCCGTGGCCGCACTGAACGGCATGGCCGCCGAGCGGACGTCGGCACCGGCCGTCACCGCCCACCGCCACCGCGGAGAGGATGTCGATCGCGAAGATGCACTTACCAGGACTATCACCGCGAGGGCACCCGACCCCAGCGGTTGCGATGTGACGTTGTCTACCAGCCGGTGTGCGCGGCCTTCTTCGCCAGCGTGGCGCCGGCCGTGGGCTGCAGGTGCAGCCGCGCGAACAACAATGACTCGGCCAGCAGCTCCGTGCGGTCCTCGCGCGTGCGGCAACGCCTCGTGCTGACCTCGACGACGACCACACCGCCGAACCCGCTCGCGGTGAGCCGCTCGCAGACCTCGGCGCAGGGCTGGGTGCCCCGTCCCGGCACCAGATGCTCGTCGCGGGCGCTCCCGCTGCCGTCGGCCAGGTGGACGTGGGTGAGCGCGCTGCCCATCCGCTCCAGCATGGCGAGCGCGTCGGACCCCGCGGCCGCGGTGTGCGACAGATCGAGCGTGTAGTGCGCGTACCCGACGTCGGTGGGGTCGTAGCCCGGGCTGTAGGGCACCGTGCGCACGGTGGAACGCATGACCGGGTACATGTTCTCCACCGCGAGTGCGACGCCGACATGCTCGCCGGCGCGTGCCACCTCGTCGGCGAACTGAGCCACGTACTTGCGCTGCCAGCGAAACGGCGGGTGAACGACCACCGTGCGCGCCCCGAGAGTGGCTGCGGCCGCCACGGACCGACGGATGCGGACGATCGGGTCGGAGTGCCACACGCGCTGTGAGATGGCCAGGCAGGGCGAGTGCACGGCCAGCACCGGCACGCCGTGGCGCTCGGCGAGCCGGTCGATCGCGGCGACGTCCTGGCTCACCGGGTCGGTCCAGACCATCAGCTCGACGCCGTCGTATCCGAGTTCCGCGGCCAACTCGAACGCCGCCGCCGCCCGCTCGGGGTAGACAGAGGCGCTGGAGAGGGCAACGGGCGCAGCAGGCCGGACCTCGGACTGCACGGGTGTCATCTCCCGAGGAGTACGAGGAGCGCCGGTGAGACGGTGAGGAGCAGGCCCACCAGAACTGCGAACAGGGTGGTGCGCATGTCGTTGTTGCGCAGCAGGGCCCGCACGATCACGACCAGACCGGCGGTGACCAGCACCGCCGCCGCGAGCGCCACCACGGGGAGGCCGCGCCACAGGAAGCGGAAGCCGACCCAGAGGGCCGCACCGCCGATCGCGCCGACGATCCACTGAGCGACCACGGCGGCCCAGACCTGGCCCGCGGAGTCGGCCAGGTTGGGCAGGCGCTGCCGCCGCCCGGCCCGCTCGCCGGCACCGTCCGGCTCGCCGTCCTGGTCGTCGTCGAGGTCGTCCTCCAGCTCACCGTGGTAGTCCGCGTCGCCGTCGAAGTCCTCGCGATCGGTGCGACCGAGGCCGGCCGGGTGGTCGAAGTCCAGCGGCGCGGCTGCCTCGGTGGGCGGCCCGCCGTCGTCGGCGGGGGCCCCGCGCCGCTCGAGCGTGCGGTCGTGGTGCCACGCCTCCGCACCCGCGGGGGCGATCCCGATCTCGGTGGCCGGCCCGGAGTCGCCCTCGGCGCCGAACTCCGGCCGAGCACCGGGACGGGGCGGCGCGCCGCGGCCGGGTGCCGGGGCGTCCAGCACACCGGAGCGGGCATCCCGGACCGGTGCGATCAGCTCGGTGGGACGTTCGCGCACCACCGGCGCAGGCCGATCGCGGACGACCGGCGGGGCCTGGCGTGGCTCGGAGTCACGGTCGACGCGGGGCGGCGGCAGTGGATCACGCTGCCGGGGCTCCCATGTCACGCCCTCGCGCGGACGGCTGTCGCGCTGGGGCTCGCGTGGCGGGAACTCCCGCGCCAGTGGATCGCGCGACCCGGGCTGGCGCGGAGCGGCTTCCGGCTGACGGGGCTCGCGCGGCGGCAACGGGTCCAGGCCGAGCGGATCGCGCGGCTGCGGTTCGCGCACGCGTGCCTGCGGCCCCGGAGACTGTGCCTCCCAGGGCTGCGGCTCACGCGGCCGAGACTCCCACGGCGGTGTGTCGCGCTTGATCGACTCCCAGGGCGGTGCCTCCCGCATCCGCGGCTGCTGCGGCTCGCGCGGCTGCGGCTTCTGGGGCTGCGCGTCCCGGGTGCGGGACTCCCACGACTCGCGCGGCAACGGCTCCCGCGGCTGCGGCTCCCAGGACGGAGCGTCCCGTGAGCTCGACTCCCACGGCGGCGCCTCGCGCGCCCGCCGCTCACGCGGCTCCTGCTCCGACTCCCACGGCTGTGGCTCCCGCTCCGGCTTCCGCAGCGGCGGCGACTGGGCCGGTGGCACGCGCTCGCGCAGCATGGACCGGTCGGGCTCGGCCGTGGGTTGCCACTGCGGCCCGAACGTCCCGGTCACATGGCCGGGCGGCGGCGCGTCGTCCTCACCCGGCACGTCGTCGGCAGCCCGCCGGCGACGGCGACGGCCGGTCGCACCGGAATCGCCATGCGCTGCAAGCAGCTCGGCGACAGTGCGCTGACGCGGGTGGTCGGTATCGGAACTCATCCAGTACACCGTGCCTCGTACGAGGTCAAGCATCCAAGTCCACTCAGGGCGTCCTGCGCCGAGCGGTCTGTTTGGGCCATTCCATCGAGCGTGTCCAGCCTTCTGAGGATCACCCCTTCGCGTAACGCCCAGGGGCAGAGCTCGAGCTGGACCACATCCAGAGCCCGCATCGCGGCCTCCGCGACCAGCGCCCCCGCGACGAGTTGGTGGGCCCGGCTGGGGCTCACGCCGTCGAGCTCGGAGAGGTCGCCGGACGACATCCGCGTGATGAACGCGGACAGCTGGCGCAGCCCGACGTGGGTGAGCACCCGGCGCGCTCGCGGGCCTGCCCCCGAGGGCGCGGCGCCGGTGAGCCGGGCCAGCGAACGGAACGTCTTGGACGTGCCGACCGCGAGATCGGGGGCGCCGGCGACGCGCAGGCTGCGGGCCACGGGCGCGAGCTGATCGTCGAGGTGCTCGCGCAGCCGGTCGATCTCGGTACGCGGTGGTGGGTCACTGCGGAACCACTCGCGCGTGAGCCGCCCGGCGCCCAGCGGCAGCGACTCGGCGACAGCGGGCAGCTCGTCGAGCCCCGCTGCGAGCTCCAGCGAGCCGCCTCCGATGTCGAGCACGAGCAGCCGCCCGGCCGACCAGCCGTACCAGCGGCGGACCGCGAGGAAGGTGTAGCGGGCCTCGTCGGGGCCCGGGAGGATCTCCAGCGCCACCCCTGTGCGTTCGCGCACCTCGGCCAGCACCGCCACGGAGTTCGTGGCGTCGCGCAGGGCGGAGGTGGCGAACGCGAGCAGGTCGGCGCACCCCGCCTCCGCCGCAGTGGCACGTGCTCGCTGCACGGCCCGGACGAGCGCCTGCGCACCGGTCAAGGTCAGCGCCCCCGACGGATCGAGATGCTCGGCGAGCCGTAGCTCGACCTTGTCGGACATCATCGGCGTCGGGTGCCCACCGCGGTGAGCGTCCACCACAAGGAGGTGGACGGTGTTGGAACCGACGTCGAGCACACCAAGGCGCACGTGATCAGGCTACTGCGCGCCCGTGACATGCCCGTGACCGATCCCGTAACAATCAGCGACGGACCATCACGTACTGCCACTGTCCACCGGCCGCCCGAACGCCCGGTTATGCGTCTGACGTCGGGTTTCGATCGACCCGCGCGTTGATCGCTGCGCGCGTCGGGTGCTGACATCGCCGGTTCGTGGGGACAGGATGGTGGTCATGGCTGAGGGGCCCGAGATGGACGACCACGACAGGACAGCTGCGGCACAGGCAGGGGGCGACCTCGCACGGCTCATCGCAAGCCGGGCCGAGTACACGGCATCGACGAGCCCGAGCGCGGCCACGGCCCCCGCCTACTCCGAGAACGTGCACCTGGAACTGCCCTTCGGTGGCCTGCCCGGCGGAAAGAACCTGGCCGCCATCGGGCGCGCCAACTGATGGCATCACCGCTCGACATCAAGCTGATCCTCTGCGACGCCGCTGTAGCGGACCATTCCGGGAAGCTGCACATGCTCGGCGCGGGCTGGTCGGTCACCAGTTCACCGACGGCTCCACAGGCCGTGGCGCTGTTGATCAAAATTCCGTGGGATCGCGCGAACCAGAGGCTGCGCCTCGAACTGAAGCTGCTCGATCCCGACGGCCACCAGGTCACTCTGCCGGGAATGGACGGCAATCAGCTGGCGATCGGACATGCGGGCGAGATCGAGGCCGGCCGGCCACCGGGGGTCGCCGCGGGCAGCATGCTGGACGCCGTGCTGGCGATCTCCATTCCACCGATGCCGTTGCCACCCGGCCGCTACGAATGGCGGCTCGAGCTCGCCGAGCACACGGTGAGCGAATCGTTCACGGTGCGCCGCAAGTAGCCGGGCCACCGAACCCGGAAAATCGGAACTGCAACCCGATGTGCCGGTCGGGCCATGCCGTGGCGCCGGATCGAATGCGGCCCGACGCCTGCGTGAGCTTGGATACAGCCACTGTGGCCCGGCCGAAGGTCGGCTGATACTCGATCCCGGCCCATGACAGGGAGCGCATCCGAGAATCTCGGACATCTGCGTGTATCGCGAGAAGGCACGGACTTCGGCGTGTTCTGCGCGCTGCACCGGTTCCGGGAGGAACAGGACACAGCAATGAGCGATGACCCGAGAGAGCACCTCGAGAACCGGGGCCACGGGCCGCTCCACGCTCCCCGGCCGGCATGACCGCGGTCGCCACCAGGGCGCCCTCGCGCGGCCGGATCGCGGTCGCAAGCTGTATCGGCACGGCGATCGAGTTCTACGACTTCTACATCTACGGAACCGCGGCCGCGCTGGTGTTCGGCACGCTCTTCTTCCCGTCGTTCTCCGCGACGGCCGGCACGCTGGCCGCGCTGGCCACGTTCGCAGTGGGATTCATCGCCCGTCCGCTCGGCGCGGTGATCTTCGGCCATTTCGGCGACCGGCTGGGTCGCAAGCGGATGCTGATCGTCTCGTTGCTGCTGATGGGGCTGTCGACGGTGCTGATCGGCTGCGTGCCCTCCTACGCCTCGATCGGCGTGGCGGCGCCGGTTCTGCTGGCGGTCCTGCGTTTCCTGCAAGGCATCGGACTGGGCGGCGAATGGGGTGGCGCTGTGCTTCTGGCCACCGAGTACGCCCCGTCGCGCAGCCGGGGCTTGTACTCCGCATATCCGCAGATCGGCCCAGCGATCGGGCTCGTGCTCGGGAACGTGTTGTACCTGGTGATGGGCTCGGTCATGAGCCCGTCGGCGTTCACCTCGTGGGGCTGGCGCATTCCGTTCTGGGCCTCGGCCGTGCTTCTCGTCATCGGTTACTACATCCGGATCCGAATTGCCGAGACGCCGGTTTTCCGCGCGGCGCTGGACGCCGGCCAGCGGGTTCGCGTGCCATTCGTCGAGGTGTGGCGGCGCCAGCCGGGAGTGCTCGTGCTGGCCACGCTGGGGTTCGTGCTGGCGATCATGCTGTTCTACGTCATCACGACGTTCTGCCTGTCCTACGCCACAGGAACTCTGCACATCGACAAGACCACGATGCTGATCGAGGAGATCGTGGCGGCACCGGTGATGGCCGCATCGACGCTCGGATTCGCGGCGCTCTCGGACCGGGTCGGAAGGCGCCCGGTGTGCATCGCGGCGGCGGTGCTGTCCGCGGTGTGGGCCTTCCCGCTCTTCTGGCTGATGCAGACCCACCGGCCACTGCTGATCGGGGTCGCGATGGTCGTCGGGCTGCTCTGCTTCGGCCTGATCTACGGGCCGCTCGGCGCCTGGTGTCCCGAACTGTTCCGCGTGCGCTACCGCTACACGGGCGCCTCGTTCGTCTACGGCGTGGCAGGGATCGTCGGCGGCGGCATCAGCCCCCTGGTGGCCACCGACATACTCGCCGGCACCCACTCCACGACCGGGATCTCCTGGTACATCATCGGGATCGCGGTGCTCTCCCTGGTGTGCCTGCCGTTCCTGGCCGAGACCCGCACCGCCGACTACAGCGACGGCCTCCTCGCGCGGGAACACCGAGATGCGCCGGCCCTCGCACGGGGGCAGCTGGGCTTCCGGGGCCGCACAGCGTGAGGCCACCGGCAGGGTCGGCATGACGCCTGCCGGTGGGAGATCGCGTGTCAGCTCTCGAACGGGCAGCTGTCCCGCTTCTCGGCGAGAGTGCTTGATCCGCGATGATCATTCTCCGAGGCGGAGGAGATCGCAGCATGACGAATCTTGAAAGCACCGGTCAGCCCACAACGGGCCTCGCCGACCAGCTCGCGGATCGCGAGGAGCGAGTGGAGCACGCACGCACAGAGTTCAGCGCCAACGTGGCCAAAGCGCTGGCGGACATCGCAGTGAGCTTCGACGAACTCGACGAGTTGAGCATGAATCTGCAGATCGTCCAGTACGACGAAGACAGCACGGCCGGTAGCGACATTCGCCAACACCTGTACGACGCAGAGCGCTCTCTGCGAGCCGCGCAGGCACTACATCGTCTCGTGGTGGTCCCACGTCTGGCCGAAACCGACTGATCGTGCCTTCATGACACCCCCGGGAGCCTCACCCGAGGCCCCGGGGGTGATCATTCGAGCTTTCAGCTCTCGAACTTGTAGCCCAGCCCCCGCACGGTGACCAGGTGCTTGGGCGCGGACGGGTCGGCCTCGACCTTCGACCGCAGCCGCTTGACGTGGACGTCGAGGGTCTTGGTGTCGCCGACGTAGTCGGCTCCCCACACGCGGTCGATCAGCTGGCCGCGGGTGAGCACCCGGCCCACGTTGCGCAGCAGGTACTCGAGCAGGTCGAACTCCTTGAGCGGCAACGCCACGTCGTCGCCGTTGACCGACACGACGTGCCGCTCGACGTCCATCCGCACCGGGCCGGCCTCCAGCACGCCGGGCAGCCCGTCGGTCTCGGTGACGCCGTCGCCGCCGCGGCGCAGGACGGCGCGGACGCGCGCGATGAGCTCGCGGGCCGAGTACGGCTTGGTGACGTAGTCGTCGGCGCCGAGCTCGAGCCCGACGACCTTGTCGATCTCGCTGTCGCGGGCCGTCACCATGATCACCGGCACGGTGGAACGGGAGCGCAGCGCCTTGCAGACATCGGTGCCGCTCATGCCGGGGAGCATCAGGTCGAGCAGCACGATGTCGGCGCCGTTGCGGTCGAACTCCTCGAGCGCGTCCTGTCCCGTGGCTGCCACGGCGGTGGTGAAACCCTCCTTGCGGAGGAGGAACGCGAGGGGGTCCGCGAAGGACTCCTCGTCCTCCACGATGAGCACTCTGGTCATGGGTTCCTCCCAGCTCACCCGACTCGATCGGGTAGTTCTGGCCGCCGGACGAGGTCGGCCGGGGCGCTGCCGGCGCTGTCCGCGCCGGACTCGTCGTCAGGCTCCGCGTGGGCCGGCAGCCGCATGGTGAATGTCGATCCAGTGCCCGGGCTACTCCAGAGCCGGACTTCGCCGCCGTGGTTGGCGAGGACGTGCTTGACGATCGCGAGACCGAGCCCGGTGCCCCCGGTGGCGCGTGACCGCGCCGGGTCGACCCGGAAGAACCGCTCGAAGACCCGCTTCTGGTGCTCGGGGGCGATGCCGATGCCGCGGTCGGTGACGGCGATCTCCACCCATTCACCCGCGCGGCGCCGTGAGACCGACACCGACGCCTCGGGCGGCGAGTACGCGATCGCGTTCTCGACGAGGTTGGACAGGGCGGTGACCAGCAAGGTCAGGTCGCCCTCGACCTCCAGGCCGGTCGGGCTGTCCACGATGATCTCGATATGCGCGGACTCGGCGGAGAGCCGCGAGCGGGCGAGCGCCTCGCGCACCACCTCGTCGACGTCGACGACGCCCATCTCGGGCAGCCGCTCGGCCCCGGTGAGACGGGAGAGCGCGATCAGCTCCGTGACGAGGTTGCCCAGCCGCGTGGCCTCGTTGAGGATCTTGGTGCCGAAACGGCGCACCTCGACCGGGTCGTCGGCCGCGTCGAGCACGGCCTCGGCCAGCAGCCCGACCGCCCCAACCGGCGTCTTGAGCTCGTGGCTCACGTTGGCCACGAAGTCGCGCCGGGTGGCCTCCAGCCGCACGGCGTCGGACGTGTCACCCGCCTCCACCATGGTGAAGCCCTCGCCGAGAGGACGGACGTGAGCCAGCACTGCGGCGGGCTGGCGTCCGCGGTGGTCGAGCGGTGACAGGTCGACGGCGATCGACGCCCCGGACTCCAGCACCTGCTGGCAGACGGCGGCGGCGCGGGAGTCGGGACGACCGAGACGGACGACCCCGAGTTCTACGGCGCGTGCGTTGTGCAGCACCACCTCACCGCCACGGTTCAGCACCACCAGGCCCTCGTCGGCCGAGCGGAACACCCGCTGGAGGAGGTCCGCCATGGGCGGGCCGGGGGAGGGTGCAACGCCGGCCGGGGTGGCGACAGCCCGACGACGAGCCAGCCAGGCCCCGACTACGAGGCCGAGCACGAGCGCGCCGACGGCGATCGCCACGCACACCAGCGGGTTCACAGACCGCATCGTAGGCAGCACGGCAACGGTCAGGGCCAGTTCATGTGCAGGTCGTGATCCTGATGACGTCGCAGAACGCCAGATTTCGACCGCAGTTCACAGCGCGTTCACCCAGCCAGGAATCGGCACAGGGCGGCCGCGAACGGACAGGCCTCAGCGCCCCTGCGCCGCCACCGCCGCGGCGGCCGTGAGGGCGGCCTCGGGATCCAGGTACGTACCGCCGGGCTCCGTGGGCCGCAGGTCGTCGTCGAGCTCGTAGCGCAGCGGGATGCCCGTGGGGATGTTCAGACCCACGATGTCGCTGTCGGAGATCCCGTCGAGGTGCTTGACCAGCGCGCGCAGCGAGTTGCCGTGCGCGGCGAGCAGCACGACCTTGCCGGCCCGCAGGTCGGGCACGACCGCCGACTCCCAGTACGGCAGGAAGCGCTCGACCACGTCGGCGAGGCACTCCGTGCGCGGAACCTCGATGTCGTGGTAGCGGGCGTCGCCGTCCTGGCTGAACTCGGAGCCGAGCTCGATGGGGGGCGGCGGGACGTCGTAGGAGCGCCGCCACTCCATGAACTGCTCCTCGCCGAACTCCTCCAGCGTCTGCTTCTTGTTCTTGCCTTGCAGCGCGCCGTAGTGCCGCTCGTTGAGACGCCAGTCGCGGCGAACGGGGATCCAGTGCCGGTCGCACGCGTCGAGGGCGAGGTTCGCCGTGGAGATCGCCCGGCGGAGCACGGAGGTGTGGACGACGTCGGGCAGCAGATCCGCCTCGCGCAGCAGCTCACCGCCGCGGCGGGCCTCCTGCTCTCCCGTCTCGGACAGCGGCACGTCCACCCACCCGGTGAACAGGTTCTCGGCGTTCCAGACGCTCTGGCCGTGTCGCAGCAGCACCAGTGTTCCCATGGCGGCAACTCTGCCAGGCGCAGGGCGACACCGGCTCATGCGTCGACCGTCAGGCTCCGGAGTGCGGTGTCGAGCACGGGTTCATAGGTCTCCCAGGAGTCCGCCAGCGACGTGCCCGTCGCCACGATCGCGGAGCCGTCGTGCACGGCGAACAGCTGCTCGTTGCGCAGTTCGAGCCCTGACCCGGGGTCGACGAACGTCCCGCCGAGCAGGTGTGCAGGCGTGCCGTCGCGCAGCACGAGCGACTCGTCGGTTGTGGACGCGTAGCCGTCGAGGCTCGTCAGCTCCTGCCGGGCGCCGGTGACGGCGGTGGACAGGTCCATCGGTGACGGGACGACGAGCACGTTGATGTTGGCACTGAACCCTCGTGCCTCGGTGGCCGCCGACCGGGGTTCCAGGAACAGCGCCGCCGTCCCCTGCTCCCCGCTGTCGTCGATCACCCACTTGGCAGGCGGGATGAGCGTGAAGCGGCCCTTCGCGTCGTTGAAGGGCTTGCCCGACGACGCCGAGGCCGGGGCGGCGGACGACGAGCCGCTCGCCCGCGCGGGAGCGGCGACGCCCGCAACAGTGGTCGAGCAACCGGCGAGCGCCATTCCCGCCACCAGCACCAGCGCCAGGCCGCAGCGTGTGCCCCACATACCGCCCCCTTCCGACCGAGGGGCACATGATCACCCATGGCCGGACGGACAGGATCAGTGGCTACGAAACACCCGGGCCAGGACAGGGGTGCTCGACCTTCCCCGCGGCCTCGCCCGAGCGCTCGATGATGCTCTCCAACAACGCCTTACCCCGGTGCTCCACCGTGAGCCCGCCGAGCACGGCGGTACAGATCTCCCGCAGCTGCGACACCTGCTCCGGCGTCAGGCGGTCGAACATGAGCTCGCGCACGGTCCGGACGTGGCCCGGCGCGGCCTCGGCCAACGCCGCGAAGCCCTCGTCGGTGAGCTGGGCGAGTGTGCTGCGCCGATCGTCGAGGCAGGGCACCCGGCGGATCCAGCCGTTGCCCTCGAGCCGGGCCACGGCATGGGAGAGCCTGCTCTGCGAGCTCTGCGTGACGGCGGCGAGGTCGCTCATCCGCAGCGTCCGCCGCGGAGAGTCCGAGAGCATGGCCAGGATCTGGTAGTAGGCGTGCGACATCGACGCCTCGCGCTGCAGCTGCCGATCCAGCGCGGCCTCCAGAAGTGTGGTCGTGGCCACGTAGGACAACCACGTCTGCAGCTCATCGGGCGTCAGCCAGCGCTCCTCGTCACCATCCACAGCCTCAGGGTACCTAGAAGTTGAACCCTCACATTTTCTGACGTACCGTCGTGTTCGACACAGACTCGTCGGAGGACCGGATGCCCGTCCAACGTCTCAACCACGCCGTGCTCTACGTCCGCAACCTCGACCGGAGCGTGGCCTTCTATACAGAGGCACTCGGTTTCCGGGTCGTTCACAACATGCCGGGGCGCGCGAGCTTCCTGCAGGCAGAGGGGTCGACGAACGACCACGATCTCGGCCTCTTCGTGATCGGGAGTTCCGCCGGGGCGTCACAGGCCGGCCGCAGCACGGTGGGGCTCTACCACCTCGCCTGGGAAGTCGACACGCTCACCGAGCTCAAGCGCATCGCGGCCGTGCTCACTGATCACGGCTCACTCGTAGGAGCCTCCGACCACGGCACCACCAAGGCCCTGTACGCCCACGACCCCGACGGCCTCGAGTTCGAGGTCAGCTGGCTCGTACCGGCCCACCTGCTCACCGGCGACGAGACGATCGGGACCCTCGCGCTGGACATCGACGCCGAGATCGAGCGATACGGCGCCGACACCCAGGGCGGCATCGGCGTCTCGGTCACCGCGAGCTGAACGCGCGCTAGGAGCGCCCGGGCTCAGACCCCTCCACCCATGCGGTAGCCCTCCCGCGCGGAGAAGCGCGCGGTCACGCTGAACCGGTCGGCACGCACGAGCGTCTGCCGCCACTCGACGGGCAGCTCGCCCGCGCAGCCGAGCCGGTCGATCGCGAAAGCCGCCACGCCGGCGCCGATGCCGAGCAGTTCGCGCTCGGCCTCGTTGGGCACCACGGCCCGCACCCGCTCGCTGCCGCCCGTCACGCGCACGCCGCACCGGGCTGCGTACACCGTGTAGAGCGCGGTGCGGCTGAAGTCGACGTCCAGCAGTGGCGCAGCGAGCCGCTCGGGCAGCCAGACGCGGTCGACCGCGAGAGGGTCGGCATCGGCGAAGCGCAGCCGCTCGAGGTGCACGAGCGGCGTCGACTCCTCCAGCCCGAGCCGGGCCGCGACCACGCCGTCGGCGCGGACGTCGAGGGTGCGCACGACGCTGCGCTGCACCTGACCGGTGGCCTCCACCGCCGAGAACAGGCTGAAGATCTCACCGAGCGGCTGCTCGATCTCCGCGGGCTCGGCCCTGCGCGGAGTGCGGCCGCGACCGGCGATGACCAGGCCCTCGTCCCGCAGCCGCCGCACCGCCTCGCGCACGGTGTGGCGGCTGACGCCGTACTCGGCCACCAGAGCGAGCTCGCCGGGGAAGGCCACGCCGAACTCGTCGCGCTCCAGTCGGCGACGCAGGTCGGCCAGCAGCTGAGCCCACAGGGGCTCGCCGGCGAGGCGGTCGAGCGTGCGCGCCGTCATGTCGTCCTCCTGGTTGCGGACGGCGGGCAGGTGTTGCGGCGCGCGGCATGTTGGTAGGTGCTCATCACAGTGGTCTCCGTACGCCCGAGGTCAGCCTGCAGCCGAGCGGAGGCGACCGGTGAGCCCGTGCAGCGCTTCACGCAGCTCGACGCTCTCGGCGCGGCTGAGCCCGGTGGCCTCCCCCACGCGCTTCTGCGTGCTGATGACATCGCGCTCCAACGCACTGCCCGCGGGCGTCAATGTCACCAGAACGGAACGATGGTCGTCGACCTGGCGGTTGCGGCGCACGAGCCCGAGCGTCTCCAGCCTGCGCAGGAGCGGAGAGAGCGTGCCCGTCTCCAGTTGCAGGGCCTGCCCGATCCCCGTGACGGTGGCGTCCCCTCGCTCCCAGAGCACGAGCATTACCAGGTACTGCGGGTAGGTCAGCCCGATCGCGTCCAGCAGGGGGCGGTAGTAGCCGGTCATCGCCCGGGACGCGGCGTAGATGGCGAAGCACAGCTGCTCGTCGATCGGTGAGGACCGTATCTGTGCCTGCTGCGCCATACGTCCCACCGTATGTTGCCGCGCCCGGCTCCGGCACCCCGCACCCGCCCGAGTGACGCGATTCGGGCTGGTGTCGAGGAAACGAGGTCGCCTTACCCGCCTCCGACGACAGCGGAGCCCAGGCGGCGCCTCGCGGCGTTGTCGTCGGCGCCGATACAACAGCGGTATCGGCCCCTCCTCCGCCTTGCGATTGCCCGGGTGCGGGTGTCCCGCAGGGACACTGCACCTGGGTCACCGGATCCGGGCAAGGAACCCCGTTTCCGCGACACTAGTGGCGGCCCAGCAGGCTGTCGGAGACGTTCTGCAGGTGCTGGCGCATGCAGTCGCGGGCACCGGTGGGATCGCGGTCGCGAAGCGCCTCGACGATCGCGGCGTGCTCCTCGTGGTAGCGCAGCCGCCGCTCGGGGCTGGAGGTGCGCCGCTTGAGGCTGCCCCACACCGGCAGGCTGCGCGCGGTGTTCATCACGTCGAACATGCTGATCAGCAGGCCGTTGTGCACGGCGAGCGCGATGGCCCGATGGAGCCGGGCGTCCCAGGCCTCGAAGTCCTCGAAACCCTCGCTGCCCTCACCGCCGTGGAGGCACTCGGCGATCCGGTCGAGATCGGCCTGGGTGGCCACCCGGGCGGCCAGCTCCGCAACCGGCGGTTCGATCAGCAGCCGCACCTGCATGATCTCGGCCGGACTGGTGTCGGGCGGTGCACCGTCGGCAGGCGGAAGCGCCGCCTCGGTGAGGAACGTGCCCCGTCCGACGTGGCGGATCACCACCCCGTCGCGTTCCAGGACCTCGAGCGCACGGCGGATCGCGCTGCGCGGCGCGGACAGCCGCTCCACCAGGTCGCGCTCGGTGGGGAGCTTCGAGCCGGGGCCGAGCGTGCCGCTCTGTGTGCCCTGCTCCAGCAGCGCACGCAGGGACCTCTCCACCGCCAGCACGGTCGTACCCTACCGCACGCTGAACCAATCGTGACCAATTTGCCGTCGCCGATCGTTCGCCTGCGTGCTATCGACAGCAGAGCCGGGACACCGTACGGTCGATCAGGTTCTGATTGGTTCAATTGGTTGAGATTGGTGTGAGAGATGAAGCTGGTGACCTTCTCCGCCGGGGCCGCGCCGAGAGTCGGCGTGGTCAGCGCCGACGGGGACGCGGTCCACGACGTCCAGGAGTTGCTCCCGCCCGGAGCCGGTGTCCTCGACGTGATCGGCGCGTGGGACGCGCTCGGCCCGCTCCTGCATGAGCGGTCGGCCGAGCTGACCTCGGTGCCGCTGGCATCCGTCCAGCTGCTGGCCCCGATCCCCGAACCGCGGCGCAACATCTGGTGCGTCGGCAAAAACTATGTCGAGCATGCTGCTGAGTTCGGGCGCAGCGGCTACGACACCCCGAGCCGCTCCGAGGCCGTCCCGGACAAGCCGATCATGTTCACGAAGGCCACCACGGCCGTGACCGGTCCGGGCGCGCTCGTGGACCCCGGCCCCACCACCGAGCTCGACTACGAGGGCGAGCTCACCGTCATCATCGGCAAGGGCGGCCGCGGGATCTCCCGCGAGGACGCCTACAGCCACGTGTGGGGCTACACGATCATCAACGACGTCACGGCGCGGGACGTGCAGCGCGACCACAAGCAGTGGCTGCTCGGCAAGTCGTTCGACACCCACTGCCCGATGGGGCCCTACGCCGTCACGGCCGACGAGATCGGCGACGTCACCGCGCTCGAGCTGGAGACCACGGTCAACGGGGAGCGTCGCCAGTTCGCGCCGCTCAAGGACCTGATCTTCGACGTGCCCGAGTTGATCGCCACGATCTCGGCCGGCACCACGCTGCTGCCCGGAGACCTCATCGCCACGGGCACGCCCGCCGGGGTCGGCCTCGGTTTCGACCCGCCGCGATTCCTCACCAGCGGCGACGTAGTCGAGATCACGATCACCGGCCTGGGCACGCTGTCCAACCGTATCCGCTGAGAGAGGACCACTGTGCAGGTCAACGGTAAGGAACTCGCCGTCGAGGTGGAGGGGGACGGCCCGGCCGTGCTGCTCGTGCACGGCCTCGGCGGCACCTCGAACTTCTACCAGGTCCAGGCCGACGCACTGGTCGACCGCTTCCGCGTGATCCGGGTCGACTCCGCTGGAGCAGGCCGCTCGCCGGTGGCCGACGGCATCAGCGTGGAGTCCCACGCCGACGACCTGGCCGCCGTGCTCGGCGAGCTCGGCGTCGACAGCGCCAAGGTGGTCGGGCACTCGATGGGCACCCTCGTCGTGCGCGCGCTCGCCGCCCGCCACCCCGGCCGCGTCTCCGGGCTCGCACTGCTCGGGGCCGTGCGGGAGCCTGCCGAGGCGGGCCGGCAAGCCCAGCGCGACCGGGCCGCCGTCCTGCGGGAGAAAGGCACCGCAGCCGTGGCGCCCGGTGTGGTCGCGAACGCCGTGTCCGAAACCACCCGCCGCGACCGGCCCGAGGTGGCGGCGTTCGTGCGCGAGCTCGTAATGCGTCAGGACCCGGAGGGCTACGCCCGCAACTGCGAGGCACTCGCCGCCGCCACCGACCCCGGCCCCATCGACCCGAAGCTCCCCCTGCTGCTCGTCACCGGTTCCGACGACAAGGTGGGACCGCCCGAGGCGAGCCAGGAGCTCGCCACCGCGCACGGCTCGGCAACCGTGGAGATCCTGCCGGGCGTCGGCCACTGGACCGCGCTCGAGGCGGCCCGCGCCACCACCGACCTCCTGCTCAAGTTCCTGTAGTTCCACCCTCAGCGACGAGGAGACCCACCGTGCCCGTCCCGACGAGCAAGATCCTGTTCCGCGGCGTCAGCATCCTCGACTCCACCGGAGCCGATCCCTATCCCGGCGACGTGCTGGTCGTGAACGACCGCATCGCCGTCGTCGGCGACGTCGACCCCGGGGCCGCCGACGGCGCCCGGGTGATCGAGGGCCGTGGACGCACTCTGATGTCCGGGCTCTGCGACGCCCACACCCACTTCAGCTGGAACAACAGCGCCGACCTCGACGGACTGGGCACGCTGCCCGTCGAGGAGCACCTCCTGTTCTGCATCGAGTCGGCCAGGACCTACATCGACTCCGGCTACACGATGTGCCTCGGGGCCGCGTCGGCGAAGGACCGCCTCGACGTGGTCTGCCGCGATGCCATCAACGCCGGCCGCATCCCTGGCCCCCGTTACCTGGCCAACGGCCCGGAGATCGCGGTCACCGGCGGGGCGCTGATCAAGTCGATCACGAAGTTCGCCGACGGCCCGGAGGGCATGCGCAAGGCCGTGCGCGAGCTGATCGACATCGGCGTCGACCAGATCAAGCTGTCGATGACGGGCGAGGAGATCACCGGCACGCAGCGGGCCGAGGACACCTACTTCTCCGACGAGGAGACGGCCGCCGCCGTGGCGGAGGCGCACCGTCGTGGCAAGCGGGTCTGTGCACACGCCCGCAGCGCCGAGAGCGTGAAGATGTGCGTCCGGAACAAGGTCGACATCATCTACCACGCCAGCTTCACCGACGCCGAGGGCATGGACATGCTCGAGGCCAACAAGGACTGGGTGTTCGTCGCGCCCGGCATCAACTGGCTCGTCGCCACGCTCTACGAGGCCGAGTCGTTCGGGTTCCCGCAGGAGGCCGCGGAGGCCGTCGGCTACAAGAAGGAGTTGGAGACCGCCATCCAGGGGCTGCGCGAGATGCACCGGCGCGGCGTGAAGATCCTTCCCGGTGGCGACTACGGCTTCGCCTGGACACCACATGGCACCTACGCCCGCGACCTGGAGCATTTCGTCGAGCTCCTCGGGTTCACGCCGATGGAGGCGATCATCGCCGCCACCGCGTGGGGCGGCGAGATCATGCTGCGCCCCGACGAGCTCGGGAAGGTGCAGCCCGGCTACCTCGCCGACCTGCTCCTCGTGGACGGCGACCCGCTCGCCGACATCACGGTGCTGCAGGACCGCGACAAGCTCGACTACATCATGAAGGACGGGCGCTTCCACAAGGAGGCGGCCGACGAGCCCGCGCCGACGCCGCCCAACCCGGGCAGCAGCGACCGCAACGTGGCGCCCGCCTCCGCCTGACGACGGCGCCCCGGAGCCTGCCGGATGACTCTCCCGGCAGCACGTCTGACCGTGGCCCGCCCCCACGGGCCACGGTCAGCGTTCGCGCCGGCCCCGTCACCAGGAAAGAGATGGCGCCATGACGAACGAGGCCAGTCCCCCCGTTCCTACGCGGCGCGGGCGACCGCGGTGACACTGTTGATCTGTCGCACCTGCCCCCGCTACGACAGCCACGACTCGGGCGAGTTCGGCCGTGCACTGGCAGCCGCGATCGCCGAGCACCCGGGCGGGGCGGCCGTGACGGTCCGGAAGGTGCAGTGCCTCGGCGGCTGCCCCGACGACGGCGTCGCCGCGGTCGACGGGCCGGGCAAGGCGCGCGTCCGGTTCTCGCGGCTCGACGCAGGCCATGCCGCTGCCGTGATCGCCGCGGCCGCGGCACACGACGCGTGCGCGTCCGGAACTCCCGGGGACTGGCAGGTGCCGGCCGAGCTGGCCGACCGGATCAGCAGCGTCACGCCCAAACGCGGGCGCGACCCGGCGCGGTAGCCGGGCGTGGCGCTCAGTCGATCGGATGGTGGGGTCCGTCGGGGGCGGCGTGATGCGGTTCAGTCACGTCGTCGGGTCGGTCGTCGTCGAACGCGGGACCGTCGAAGGCTTCTGCGCCACCACCGAACGCGTCACTGAAGTCCCCCGCGAACCGGTCTCCGACCTCGGGGCCGGAGCCCGGGTCCGCGTCGAGGTCGACATCGGCGGCGAGGCCGTCCGCCCCTTCCCCGAAGCCGATGCCGTCATGGGTGGCACCGGGTGTGTCGCCGGACGCGAACGGGCCGAGATCGAAGTCGAGGTCCGGGTCGGCGGTGCTCCATCCGTCGGCGACCGGGGCGTCCGCGCCGGGGAAGACGCTCGCGAGGTACTCACTGAGGTACTGCGCGGCGGGCCCGTCCTCGCCCTCGGCCGGCGGCGGCGCGGGGTGGACCACACCGGCCGCAGCGGCGTAGTCGTGGTCGAAGTCGGCAGTCTCGTTGTCCTCGACCAGCACCAATGCGTCGTGGATGTCGTCGGGACTGAGGCCGCCCAGTCCGTGCTCGACGATGGTGGCCTCCGGGGCGGCCGTGAACGCAGAACGGAAGTCCGCGTCGGTCTGCAACCCGCGCAGGAAGTCCAGCAACGAGAGGGGCTGCGGCACCAGCGACCTCCGGGATGGTCACGAATCGATCGCCGACCACCGTAACCGCTTCGGCACACTTCGCGCCTGACGTGTGCACGACCTGTTATCGGATGGCCCAGTGGTCGACCGGATGGCAGGGTCGCCCCGTGATCTCCGTGTTCGGTGCTTTCGAGTTGGATGACGACCCTCGCCGGATCGACCGGGATGCCGTGTGGCGATTCCTGTCGACCGAGGCGTACTGGGCACGGTGGCGTGAGCGGGAGGACGTGGAGAAGCAGATCGACGGCGCATGGCGCGTGGTCGCTGCCTACGAGACGGCGTCCGGCGCCACGGTGGGCTTCGCACGGGCCCTCTCCGACGGCGTCTCGCTCGCCTACCTGGCCGACGTCTTCATCGATCCGTCGGTGCGCGGCAAGGGCCTCGGCGTCGAGCTGGTCCGGTTCATGGTCGACGAGGGACCGGGGCACATCTTCCGCTGGGCGCTGCACACGCGGGATGCACACTCGCTCTACAAGCGGTTCGGCTTCGCCCCGCCCGACAGCGGCTACATGGAACGCCCCGGAGCCCGCCCCGCCATGGAGCCCTGACCCGACTTGCCTTTCGGGGCGGTCATCGGAGCCGTTCGAGCAGCTAGGTGGTCCGTGTCATGGCCTACGACGCATCAGCCGAGAGCGTCCGCCTGATCGAGTCGGGGTTCGACGCCGACCCGACCCGGTTGAGCAGGCGGCGCCGTTTCGCTGCGGTGGCCTACGACGTCCACGGCTACGTGGCGGCCACCTGGTTCGTCCGCCGTGGGCACGGCACGTTCTGGCACGAGATCCACACGCTCGCATTCCAGGACGGGGAGTGGATCCGTCTGGGCAGCGGGGGCCACACCGACGACAAGGACGGGCTGGCCGATCGGCCGCCTGCCGCCGACATGCTCGGCGCGTTGACCTCGACAGCTGGCGGCTGCACGGCACTCCCTTCCGGGTCGTACCCGCCTGATCAGCCGCAGTTCGTCAGCTGCGCGGAACTACGTGTGGCGCACGAGGTCGCGGCAGTCGATCTCGGCCGTGGAGAGCTCAAGCCGGCCCCGAGACACGGACGTCTGCTCGTGGTCTGGAGGACTCACCCGCCCGTCGTGCGAGCACTGGGGCCCGATGGAGCCGGCCTGGCCACCCTCGATCTCGCCGCTGGCAGTGCGGACGCCCCGAAGCACGGCTTGTGGTCACGGCGTCGCTATGCGGGGTAGGACCGGGTAGCCGGACCTGTCGGCCGGCGCGGGCCGAAGGCGGGAGCAGGCGAGCCGAGCCGGCGTGGCCGGCCCGCGCTGCTGGATGCAGCGTCGTGACAGATGATCGGCAGAAGGGGCGCGCACGGGTGCTTCCGATCAGAGGCCATACGGTCATGACATGTCGCTTCCCGTGCGCCTCGCCACCGAAGCTGACGTCGGAGCAATCTTCTCCATGCGTCGTGCGCGCGAGGTTTGGTTGGCCGGCCGCGGTATCCGGCAGTGGCCGATCGGCATGGTCAACATCGATCACGTCACCGCGCAGGTGCGGTCCGGACAGTGGTGGGTGCTCGCCCGACCTGCCGCCGAGCTTGTCGCAGCGATGCGCGTGATCTGGTCCGATGAGGAGTTCTGGACCGACACTCCAGGCAAGGCGGTGTATGTCCACGGGCTCATGGTCGGGTCGGAGCACAGCCGCAAGGGCCTGGGGCGGGTGATGCTCGATGCTGCCCGACGCATGGGTCTGGATGCGGGAGCCGAGTACTTCCGGCTGGATTGTTCGGCTGACAACGAGACACTCAAGGCGATCTATCGGGGCTACGGGTTCACCGAGGTGGGCCGGAAGGACTTCCCCGGGTTCAGCGCCGCCCTCATGGAGCTCCCTTTGTCACCTCGAACAGCGCGCGCCACCACAAGCGGCCGGTGCGGCACAGCCCAGCGGTGCTCAGCGGATGACACCCGAGACCGCCCCGACCTGCCACACACACCGTCCACTGTGGAGAACTGACCACATCGGACCCGTGCCAATTGAGCCGTGACCAGGACCAACATCCGCGTAGTCGTTTCGTACCGGTCCCGTGCCTGGGCAGTCTCGCGCTCAGACCTGCGCATCCGCCCGTCCCCTCGTTGCTCGTGGAGCGGTGGGGCAAGGGGTGGCGCGTGCGCGCAGCGACTCCGTAGGCGCCCTTGTGGCGGCCGCAGAGACGTGGATCATCATCGCCGAGGGGGCACGCAATGGACGACAACGGCCTATCCGGCGACCACGCGCGCACGCGGTCGGCCGACAGCGTGGTTGTCTCGTTACCAACCGAGCTGGTGGTCCGCTACCGGGCCGCGGATCGCGAGTTCATCGGTGCGCCGATCGAGGTCGTCGATACGCCGGCGCATCTTGACGCCCTGACGGCGAGTGTTCGGGAGCACGGGATCCTCGTACCGCTGCGGCTGGGCTTCAACACTTGCTTCGGGTTCCTCGACGGGAACCATCGGATCGCAGTGGCGCTTCGTCTCGGGCTGCCGGAAGTGCCGGTGGAGCTCGTGAAGGAGCCAGCGGACCTGCGCAAGGATCACGGTCGGCCGATGCGTCCCGAGGACCTCACCGTCCTCATCGCCGCGTTCGGGGAAGTGCCGGAGATCGCCGACAGGCCGACGGAGAGGTGAGCCTGCGCGGCTGTGGCCGGGGTAGCCGGCCACGCGCGCCGGGCCGTCACGGCCACCTGGGCTGCGCCACCACCGCTTCTACCCGGTCAGGGCCGCATCCCGGCTGGTCCGAGTGCTCAGCGCGCCTGGGCCTCCCGGGCGCGCAGGTCCTTGCGCAGGATCTTGCCGGAGGCGGACTTCGGGATCTCGTCGATGAACTCCACCACGCGCACCTTCTTGTGCGGCGCGATGCGCTCCGCGACGAAGGTCATGACGTCCTCGGCGGTGAGGTCCGCCCCGGATGCCTGCCGGACGACGAACGCCTTCGGCACCTCCTCGCCCTCGGCGTCCCGCACCCCGATGACCGCCGCGTCGGCGATCTTGTCGTGCGTCAGCAACAACGCCTCGAGCTCGGCGGGAGGTACCTGGTAGCCCTTGTACTTGATCAGCTCCTTGACCCTGTCGACGATCGAGAACACGCCCTCCTCGGTGACCGTGGCGACGTCCCCGGTGTGCAGGTAGCCCTCGTCGTCCAACGTGATCGCGGTGGCCTCGGGGTTGTTGAGGTAGCCGCTCATCACGTTCGGGCCCTTGACCCACAGCTCGCCCCGCTCGCCGGGGCCCACCTCCCGGCCGGTGTCCGGGTCGACGAGCTTGCACTCGATGTTGGGAAGGGCGAAGCCGGAGCTGTTGAGGTCCATGTCCGTGCTGTCGTCGGGCATGGCGTGGCTGACCGGCGACAGCTCCGTCATCCCGTAGCCCTGCAGCACGGTGCAGCCGAGGCGGACGGCGACCGCGTGGCCGAGTTCGGCGTCGAGCGGGGCGGCACCCGAGATGATGATGTCGATGCAGGACAGGTCGTAGTCGTCGACCATCGGGTGCTTGGCGAGTGCGACAGCCACGGGAGGAGCGATGTAGACGCGATTGACCCGGTACTCCGCGATGACACGAAGGAATTCCGACAGGTCGAATTTCGCCATCGTGACCACGGTGCACTGCTTGTGCAGACCCTGGTTCATCATCACGGTCATGCCGTAGATGTGGAAGAACGGCAACACGGCCAGGATCCTGGTCTGCGGGGAGACCTTTCCCATGCGCTCGATCTGCAGCAGGTTCGCAACCAGATTGCGATGCGTGAGTATCACGCCCTTGGCGCGCCCGGTGGTACCCGACGAGTAGGGCAGCACTGCGGTGTCCTCCGCGCCCACCGTCTGTGCCGGCGGCTCCGCCTCGCTCGCCAGCAGGTCGCCGAGCGACGTATAGCCGTCCACCTGCCCGTCCAGCAGAATGATCGACTCGGGAGGCAGCCCGGCCTGGGCCACCGCCGCTGCGGCCCGGTCGAGGAACGGCGAGACCGTGAACAGCAGCTTGGCGCCGGAGTCGATCAGCTGGTGGGTGAGCTCGCCGGGCGTGTAGAGCGAGTTGGCGCTGGTGACGATGGCGTTGGCGCGCAGCACACCGTGGAACACCGCGGGGTAGAGCGGTGTGTTCGGGGCGAACATGCCCACCACATCGCCCGCGCCGATGCCTCGCTCCGCGAGCGCCGCGGCGATCTTCCGGACCATCCGCTCCAACTCGGAGAAGGTGACGGTCGCTCCGGACCCGCCGTCCACCAGCGCCGCGGCATCGGCCCGTTCGCCGAAGTTACGGAAAAGGAAGTCGAAGAGCGAGACGTCGGGGACCTCGACATCCGGGTAGTGACTACGGACAGGCATTTTTCAGGGCTCCCTTGCGACTGCCAGCACTGCCGGTTCCACCAAACGGCGCACAGATCGGACGGCGCCAACTCTAAGACGAACGCGAGGTCACGGGTCCCACGACCGAAACACCCGAATGGGGTAACACGAAAGTGTTGTTCTGGTCATGAATCACTGACATCGTGATCGTCGTCGGTCCGGTGAGCCCCACTCGCCGGCACCGAGCCGGGCGCGGCGTCCCCTCGCCGTGACCGGAACCCACAACCGTGCGGTGCCCCCGATCGCGCGGTTGATGCGGTGGTGTAAGCGGAGTGGCCCGAGTTCATGACTCCCCCTCAGATCCCGGGCCGCTCCGCCCACCCGCACTTGCGGATGCCGGCGCCCTTCGAGCCCGGACAACGCGCCTGGCCAGCCAGATGATCCCGCCCAGCATGGCTACCACCGGCAGGAACGGCAAGAGGAACCCGATCACCGCGGCCGCAGCGGTGCCTGCTGCACGCAGCCCGTCCCAGCCCGCCACCAGACCGTCGCGGAATCCCGGCGGGGGCTGGTCGCCCACCGGCGGGGCTCCCGGCGACCGCAGATCGACGGTCAACGTCGACAGCGCCACCCGGTCGCGCAGGGCGTCGAGCCGGCTCGTCAGCGAGTCGAGGTCGGCCTCCCGGCGCGCCAGTTCCGACTCGATCGCCACCACGTCACCGATCGAAGTGGCTTCCGCGAGCAACGCCCGCACCCGAGCGACGCTGGCCTGCTGGCTCGTTACCCGCGCGTCGAGATCGACGACCTCCTCGGTGGCGTCGAGCACCTGGCTGCTGCGCCCCACCACCCGCCCGACGGCTGCGATCTCGTCGACGAGGCGATCGAGCGCGTCGGCCGGGACGCGGAGCACCAGCAGGCCGCCCGTGTCGCTCGACTGCTCCTCGGTGACGAACCCGTTCACGCCGGCTGCCGCGGTCCGCACCTGCCGCGACGACGCCGTCGGATCCTTCACCTCGACGGAGATCTGGGCCGTGCGCACCAGTTGCGGCCCCAGGGTGCCGACCGAAACGCCGGCCGCCTTGTCCGGAACCACGGCCTGAGGCGGGGCGACCGAGCGCGCATCGTTCCCGGCCGCACGCTCCGAGTACGCCCCGGCCCCGCCGTCCATGGGGACGACGCCCTTCACCGTCGGCCCGGAGCTGGGGTGGGCGGGAGCCACGGTCGCGACTCCCGGCGAGCTACCTCCCGGCGAGAAGCCGACGAGCACCACACCGGTGCCGACCGCAAGCACTCCGACCACCGCCGCCGCGGCCACCACTGTCTTGCGTCTGCCCCACCGAGCCACCGTCACCGCCTCCTCGCCCCGGCGAGCCCGGGGGTATCGGGGGAAGGACGGTGGCGGCATGGATCACGGTTGGTCCCGACTGGTCACGATCGCGTCACGACCGCTGGAACGACCCCGATGCCGACCTGGATCAGGGATGCCTGCGGGCCCGCAGAACGGCGTCGTGAATGGTGATCTCCCGACCGTCCGGGTCGTCGGCCAGGCGCGGTCTGGCCTCGGCGACGAGGACGTCCCACTGGCCGGGATCCAGGGCCGCCGCGAGCTCCTCCGCCGTGAACATCAGGTCCGGGTCCTGCGGCCGCCGCGCGGTCGTCTCGAGATCGGAGGGATGGTGCCCGACGACGAGCAGGCTGCCGCCGGGGGCCACCGCGGCTGCGAGGCCGGCGAACACCTTGTCGCGTACCGCGCGGGGGAAGTGCATGAACTGGGAGTTGACCAGGTCGTGGGCCAGCTGTTCGGGAGCCCAGTCGGAGAGAAGGTCGACCTGCTGCCAGGTGATCCGGTCGGCGATCTCCGGATCGGTATGGGCCGCGGCCCGTGCGAGGGCCACGGCGGAGACGTCCACCGCGGTCACTCGCCATCCCTGCTGGGCGAGCCAGGTGGTGTCGGCGCCCTCCCCGCAGCCGGCGTCGAGGGCGGTGCCGGGCGACAGGCCGCCGACCTCGGCCACGAGCTGCGGGTTCGGCCGGCCACTCCAGATGCGGGTGGCCGAGCTGTAGCGCTCGTCCCAGAACGGAGCGGTGAAGCGTTCGTCCATCGATGTTCCCTTCTGCGAAGGGTCGACTGTCGAGCCTGACGCCACCGGATGACAAGAGATCTTGCAAGAACGGCAAACCCGTCAGTCGAAGAGGTGCTCGAAGGCCTTCAGGTTGGCGAGGCTCTCGCCGCGCTCCTGCCGCCAGGCATGCTCGCGGCGGATCGAGGAGGCGAAGCCGAGTTCGAGCAAGGTGTTGAAGTCGCCGTCGGCGGCCTCCAGCACCTGACCGAGCACACGGTCGAGCTCGGCGGTCGTGACGGCGTGCAGGGAGAGCCGTCCGATCAGATGGATGTCGCCGACCCGGTCCAGCGCGTAGTGCACGCCGTAGAGCCGGGCGTTGCGCTGCAACAAGAACCGGTAGACGGCGTCGTGGTCCTCGTCGGGCTGCCGGCACACGAAGGCCTGCACGAACAGCGAGTGCTCACGGACCAGCAGCCAGCAGTGCGTCTGCAACCGGTTGGTGCCGGGCAGCGTCACGAGGAACTGCCCGGCTCCGCGCCGATGGTGGTCGGCCTCCAGCTCGGCCAGCGCGCCCGCCACCCGCTCCTCGACCACCGCCACGTCCTCCGTGCTCACGGACCGATCATCCCGCCGGGATCGTCGGGCGCACCACCAGCCCTTGGCGTTCCGCGTACTCGGCGGCCGCCTCGGCGTAGGTGACCAGCAGCGCGTCGGCCGTGCGCTCCCACGAGAACTTGTGTGCGTGCTGCACGGCACCGCTGCCCAGCTCGTCACGGCGGCCAGGAGAGCTGACCACCGCGCCGAGCGCGTCGGCCCACTGCCCCGCCCGGTGCCCCGGCACGAGCAGGCCGGACCGCCCGTGGGCCACCGCCACCGACAGACCGCCGACCGACGCCGCGACCACCGGCGTGCCACAAGCCTGGGCCTCCAGTGCCACCAGCCCGAACGACTCGTTGTGACTCGGTACGGCGACGACGTCGGCAGCCCGGTAGACGTCCACCAGGTTCTGCCTCGTCTGCGGAGGCAGGAACCACAACACGTCGGTGATCCCGAGGGAGGAGCCCAGCTCCTGCAGCGCCGTGGGCTCGGCCAGGCCGCTGCCGGACGGTCCGCCCGCGACCAGCACGACGAGTCGCGAGCGCAACCCGGGGTCGCGGCGGAGCATCTCGGCCGCCGCGCGCAGCAGCACGTCGGGAGCCTTGAGCGGCTGGATGCGGCCGACGAACGCGAGCACCACGGCGTCGGGCGCGAGGCCGAGCGCCCGGCGGGACGCCCCGCGGTCGCCGGGGGTGAAGCGGACGAGGTCCACACCGGGCGCAACGGTGGCGGTGCGACGAGGGTCGGCACCATAGAGCTCCACGAGCTGGCGCGCCTCCTCGTCGGTGTTGGCGATGAGGCGGTCGGCCTCGGCGACCACCTGGTCCTCGCCGATCACCCGGACCTTGGGCTCCGGCGGGTCGCCATCGGCGAGCGCCGCGTTCTTCACGCGTGCCAGCGTGTGGGCGCTGTGCACGAGTGGAACTCCCCAGCGGTCCCTCGCGAGCCAGCCTGCCTGACCGGAGAGCCAGTAGTGCGAGTGGACGATGTCGTAGTAGCCGGGCTCGTGGCGGGCCTCCGTACGCAGCACGCCCGCCGTGAAGGCGCAGAGCTGGCTCGGCAGCTCGTGCTTCCCGAGCCCCTCGAACGGTCCGGCGACCACGTGCCGGACCAGCACACCTGGTGTCAGCTCCACCACCGGTGGGTTCTCCGACGAGGTCGCGCGGGTGAAGATCTCGACGTCGACGCCGCGTGCAGCCATCCGACGGGCGGTCTCCACGATGTAGACGTTCATGCCGCCCGCGTCGCCGGTGCCCGGCTGTTCGAGGGGCGAAGTGTGCACGGACAGCAGGCACACCCGGCGGGGTCGGCGTCGCGCCGCACCGTCACTGGCGGAGGTCACGGGCTCCTGTGTAGCACGCGGCCGCGGCAGTCACCCGACGGCTTCGTCCTCGGTGAGCAGACCGAGCAGGGCCCGCAGCGGGTCCGCCGCATGCCACCGTCCCGACGCGTCACGCCAGCTCAGCACCTTGAAGCGGCCGCTCGCCGGGCGTCGCACCACCACCCAAAGCTCGTCGTGGAGCGCGAGCTCACCCGGAGGCACCGGCACCCCGAGCGTGTGACACGCCACGACGACGTCGCTGATCTCCGCCCAGCGCACCGTGCGCCCGGGCCCCTCCACGTCGGCGGCGACGATCTCGGAGGCGGCCGGGAGGTCCAGCAGCTCGGCCAATGCCACCGGGTCGCCGCCCGTGACGAGCTCACCCGCCGGGAGCACCGCCGCGAGCCACGGCGCGTCGAGCACCATGGCGACGTCGACGTTCGCGACGCTGCCGTCGAGGGCTCTGACCTGCTCCGGCATGTCGAGGTCGGCGGAACGGACGCGTCCCACGGCGACAGCCTCCGCCAGCGCCTCGTGCGCGTCCGCCACGAGCGCGACGTCGGGGTGCCGCTCCGGGTCGACCAGCCGGGCCAGCAGGTCGGCGGCCACCGCGGTGTCAGTGATCGAGAGGTCGGCACGCACCCCGATGGCGGTGAGAAGGGCCTCGTCGTCGAGCACGCCGGGGGTGTCGCCGGGTGTGGGCGGCGGGTCGTAGAGCGCCGCCAGTGCCTCCGCTGTGGGCAGGCGCCAGTGGCCGGGGCGGCGACCGCCGAGCCGGGCGTGCCTGCCCAGCCACCACGCGGTGTAGGAGCCGGGTGCCATCACTGCGGCCCGCGTCTCCCGGACGGCTCCGAGCAGAGCGAGCGCGGCGGGCCAGGCGTCGTCGGCGACGAGGTCGAGGTCGCGCACCGCGACGAGCCGCGTGGGCGGCGCATCGAGGGAATCCCACCAGCGTTCCTCGTCATCGAGGTCGTGGTCGGGAGAAACCGGCTCCTCGTCGGTGACCACCGCGAACCCGTCGACGACACCGACAGCCGTGAGGGCCGACCGCGGCACCCGCGTGGCGAGGCCCTCGTCCAGCACGTCGAGCGGGACGTCAGCGGCCAGCAGGGGACGCAGCGCCGCGTCGGGCAGCATCAGCTCGTCGGCACGGGCGGGACGCCCCTCGCGATCCGGCAGCGCCAGCGCGGCGAGGCCTGCGGGCGCGCTCCCGAGCTCGGCGACGAGCTCCAGCACCGCCTCGGCGAGCGGCCCGGTGTCGAGGCCGGCCTCGGCGTCGTCCACGGACCGCTCCACGGCCTCGGTCAGCGCGGGGTGTTCGAGCAGTCCGGCGGGGTCGGCGACGGTGGCACCGAGGCGGCTGAGCAGCGGGTGCACCGCCGCGGCGTCGGCCACGTGCAGGCCGGGCAGGGCGAGGGCCGCGATGTGCTGCACCGCTCGCGCGGCATCGGTGCCGTCCTCGGGCGGCAGGAGCACCGTGGCCGGGCCTGCGGCGACGCGGCCGTCAGCCAGCGGGACGGGGAGCGCACGCAGCTCGTCGACGAGGCCGGGAACCGTGTCGGCGATCGGTGCCAGCTCGGCGTAGAGAGCGCGCCACCACGCGGCCGGACGTTCGACGCCGAACAGCCGGGTGACCAGCTCGGCCGCGCTCAGCCGGTGCACACCCAGCTCGGCCAGAGCGGCGGGGCCCGCCGAGGTGGCCATCGGAGCCAGCAGCCGGTCGAACCCGGCCTCGGCGAGCAGGCCGGGCAGTGGTGCGCCCGGAAGATCGGCGCCGGGCAGGTCGAGCCACTCCGCACGGCCGGGCACCAGCTCGGCACCGGTGGCGGCGGGGAGCCAGGCCGCGGTGCGCAGCGCATCGAGGAGCAGCTGACGCAGGCGCCCGTCGAGCTCGGAACGCGGGAATCCGGGCTCGGGCACGAGTGCGAGCCGCTGGAGAGGAGCGACCGCACGCACGAGGTCGAGGTAGGCCTGCGCCGCGCCGGCCAGCACCCGGTCGGTGGCGGGCCCCGGACGGACCCTGCGGCGGTCGGGCTCCAGCGGCACGGTGGCGATCAGCCGCGCGGGCAGCGCGAGCCGCTCAGCCGCGGCGGTCGGAGCGTGCAGCACGTCCTCGGAGAGGGGGTCGGGGCTGCCGTCGGCCGTGAGCGGCAACGCCCAGCAGGCCGTCCAGTCACGGCGCGACCGCTCCTCCGTGGCCTGTGTCAGCGCATCGTCCGCAGCGTGCGTGCCGTCCTGCCGAGCGAGCAACCAACGCCGCCCGCCGATCGACACCTCGCCGGGCCCCGGTCCGTCGACCCTGGTCAGCACGTCGTCCCCGACGGCGATCTCGACGATGTCGGGCAGGGCGAGCAGCAGGTCGGGGGCGCCCGCGCGGGCCTGGGCGAGCAGCGCGTGCAGGTCCACACCGGGACGCACCGGCAACCGCACCTCGGTGTCGAACCCCGCAGTCGGCCGCTCGTCGACCGGCCACACCAGTCGCAGCACGGGTGGCTCGTCGCGGCGGGCCAGCTCGGCCGCCGGGCCGGGGAGCGCTGCGACCGCCTCGGCGGTGCGCCTCGCGGAGAACGCCACCGCGCCCGCGGTGCTCACCACCCGCGGCGCGTCGGACACGGCCAGCACCCCGGCGAACCCGACCCCGAACCGGCCGACGGAACCGGGGTCGTCGCGCTTGGCGGATGCCCGCAGGGAGGCCAGCGCCGCCACACCGGCCGCGTCCAGGGGTACGCCGGTGTTGGCCACCCACAGCTCGCCGTCGACGACCTGGACGCGCAGGCGCCCGCGCTGCCCGGCGGCCCGGGCCGCGTCGGCGGCGTTCTGGGCGAGCTCGACGAACCACGCGTCGGCGTAGCCGCCGAGGCGCAGGTCCTCCTCGGCGTTGGCGTCCTCGCGGAAACGAGTGGGCGACCCCGCCCAGGAATCGAGCACCGCGGCACGCAGTGCGGCCGTACCGAAGGGATCCATGACGACGCTCGCAGCGCCGACGCTGGGTGCGCTCACCCCTTCTCGACCGGCTCCAGGTCGACCCCGTCGTCGTACACGAGCTCGGCGACGGCCACCGGTGAGACCGGCTCCACCTGTACGTCGGAGTGAGCCCCGCACCCGAAGGCGACGGCGACGACGGCTCCGTCGGCGGGGCCGTACTCGTTGCCGCACACCCCGAACGCGCCTCGCATCGAGCCGGCGATCGGCAGGAAGAACCCGCAGGTCCCGCAACGGCCGGGAGCAGCGCGGGCCATGTCCGATGCCGGGCCGTGCGGGCCCTCGAACCACCGCTGCGCAGCGAGCTCGCGGCCCCGGCGCGACAGCACCTTCGGGCGGCCGAGGCCGACCTCCACCACGACCTCCTCGACAGCGGGGTCGGTGGACGCGAGATATCCGGGAACGAGCCGCTCGTCGCCCTCCGGTGCGGGCAGCAGGTCGCCGACGCCGAGGTCGCCGGGCTGGACGCGCTGGCCCCACGGCACCCAGGCAGGTGCGACGAGCGCATCGGAGCCGGGCAGCAGGACGACCTCGCTCACCGTGATCGGCGAGTCGTCGCCCCCGGTGGCCAGGGTGACCGACCATCGCCAGCCGCGGTAGCCGCCGTAGGTGGCGTCGAAGTAGTGGGTGACGCCGCCAGGTCCCTCCGGCACGGCCTCGAGGTGCTCGCCGACCAGGCCGGGAGCGGCAGCGGCGCCCACGTCGAGTGCAGCCTCGTCGATGGCAGCGGACCGGGCCTGCTCCACCGCAGCCACGAGCCGGACAGGCGGGTCGAGGGTCGGTACAGCGTTCACCGAAGGGATTGTGCCACCCTCCACGCCATGACCTTCGGGCATGCACTCGCCGGGGCGCTGGTACTCATGCTCGCCGGGTGCGGTGCCGCCTCCCCTGCTGCGGTCCCCGACGCCGGAGCATCCGCCCTGCGGCCGGAGGTGCTGGCCGTGCTGCCGCACGATCCCACCGCGTTCACGCAAGGGTTCGAGATCGCGGACGGTGGCCTGTACGAGGGCACGGGACTCGCCGGCAAGTCCCAGCTGCGCGAGGTGGACCCTGCCACCGGCGCCGTGCGCCGGTCCGTCCCGCTGCCCGAGAGGCTCTTCGGAGAGGGGATCACGGTCGTCGGCGACCGCATCTGGCAGCTCACGTGGCGCGACAACGTGGTGCTGGAGTGGGACCGGACGAACTTCACCCTGCTGCGCAGGCTGCCGCTGGCGGACGAGGGCTGGGGCCTGTGCCACGACGGGAGCAGGCTCGTGCGCAGCGATGGCAGCGACCAGCTGCACTTCCAGGACCCCACCACGTTCGCCGACATGGGCTCGGTCGCCGTCACGCTCAACGGGCAGCCGGTCACCGAGCTCAACGAGCTGGAGTGCACGGACGGGCAGGTGTGGGCCAACGTGTGGCAGACCGACCGGATCGTGCGCATCGATCCGGCCACCGGGCACGTCACGGCGGTCGTCGACGCCGCGGGCCTGTTGAACCCGGCCCAGCGTGCCAACGCCGACGTCCTGAACGGGATCGCCGCGCTCGGTGACGGGGAGTACCTGATCACCGGCAAGAACTGGCCGTCGATGTTCCGCGTCCGCTTCGTCCCGGCCTGACCCCCGCCCGCCCTCCTGCACCCGCGGGTCGCCTGCTCCCGTCCCGACCACGATTCGCCTGATCCGGTGCCTTGCGCGCGCACCTTTCGGGGGCGCGGCGAAGGTCCGCGAAGAGGCCGCCGATACGTCAGAATGACCACGTGCCCCGCTCCGAATCCTTCCCACCCCGCCGCAACCGGCGGGGCGGCCGCCGGACGTGGGTCACGGTCGACGGCGAGCGCACCGCGAAGGTCGCTCCGCCCGCCACCCCACATCGCACTCTCCCGCTGGAGACCGAGCCGGCCACCCGCACGCCGTCCTCCACATCCGAGCGGTCGCCGTACGAGCCGCGAAGGCGTTACCCCTGGCACGACGACCCGGACTACGACCCGGCGGCCCACCGCCGCACCCCGCCCCCGTCGTGGCCGCCACCCCCTGATCCCGGTCACCGTCCTGCGGCCGATATCCCCGACGACGTGCCCCCCGCCGACACGGGCCCGCCGCCGGCTCCCGGCCCCGAGCGCCAGGACGAGCCGCCCACGCAGCGGATGCCACGCAAGCTCACCGTCACGCGGGTGGCGGCGCTGCGCAGCCGACAGCTGACCCAGAGCGGGATCCGGGCCTTCCAGCGGGCCGCCACCGCCGACGGCGCCGATCGCTCCGGGCTCACCGCGCTGACCTACGCCACGATGATGAGCTACGCGGTGGACGCCGCCGTGGCGGTCGCCCTGGCCAACACGCTGTTCTTCGCCGCGGCCACCGCGGAGAGCAAGGCCAACGTCGCTCTCTACCTGGTGATCACGGTGGCCCCGTTCGCCGTGGTCGCGCCGGTGATCGGGCCACTGCTCGACCGGCTGCAGCGGGGGCGCCGCGCCGCGCTGGCCGTCTCGTTCGCCGGCCGGGCCGTGCTCGCGGTGGTGATGGCGTTCTCCTACGACACCTGGCTGCTGTACCCGGCCGCCCTCGGCATGCTCGTGCTCAGCAAGTCGTACTCGGTGCTCAAGGCGGCGGTCACGCCGAGGGTCCTGCCACCGACCATCACGCTGGTCACCACCAACTCACGCCTCACGACGTTCGGGCTGGTCGCGGGGGGCGTCTTCGGTGCCGGAGCCGCCGGAGTGGCGTCGTTCGCCGGATCACCGGGCGCGCTGTTCTACACGGCCGCACTCTCGGTCGTCGGCACCGTGCTGTGCCTGCGGATCCCGCGGTGGGTGGAGTCCACGGCCGGCGAGGTGCCGGCCACGTTGCGCACCACCAGGCGCGGCAAGCGCAGTCCCATGGGCCGGCCGGTGGTGGTCTCGCTCTGGGGCAACGGCGCGGTCCGCGTGCTCACCGGGTTCCTCACGTTGTTCGTCGCGTTCGTGGTGAAGGGCCAGACGGAGGCCGACCCTGCCCGGCAGCTGTTCCTGATCGGCATCGTCGGCGCCGCGGCAGGGGCGGGATCCTTCCTGGGCAACGCGGTCGGCTCCCGTCGCCAGTTCGGCCGGTCGGATCGCACGATCCTCACCTGCATCGCGGCCGCCGTCACCGTGGCCGTGGTGGCTGCCGTGTTCCCCGGCATCCTCACCGCTGCCCTCGTCGGACTCATCGGGGCCACGGCCAGCGCGATCGCCAAGGTCAGCCTCGACGCCGTGATCCAGCGCGACCTTCCCGAGGAGTCGCGCGCGTCGGCGTTCGGTCGCTCGGAGACGGTGCTGCAGCTGGCGTGGGTGTTCGGCGGCGCGCTGGGCGTGCTGCTGCCGCACACCACGTTCTGGATCGGGTTCGCGGTGGTCGCGGCCGTCGTCGCGCTGGCAGGCGTGCAGACGGCACTCGTGAGCCGCGGCGGCAGCCTGCTGCCGATCCTCGGCCACCGGGTGCGCTCCACGGCGCCCCCACCGGCCCGGGCGGTGCGCTGACCGGTCGACCGTAGGGTGGACCGGTGCCACGCCGTCTTCGTCACCTGGGCCGTCTTCTCCCGCTTCCCGTCGCCGCACTCGTGCTGGCCGGATGCGGAAGCGCGGCTCCGCCCGAGGTGACGTTCGCGGCCGGGCAGGACACCGCCGTCGCGCGACCCACCCAGTACTGCGACATCAAGCTCACCGACTGCAAGGGCGACCCAGGTGCTCCCGTGCGACTCGCCGTGCCGGTGGGCACCGCGCTCAAGGTGACGGTGCCGCAGGACATCTCCGAGACGCCGTGGCAGGTGGTGTTCACCTACCGCGACCCGGGCGGGACGCAGACCGACGGGCGCAGCCCCGTGTTCGCCCCGAACGCGCAGAAGGACTACACGCTCGAGCTACCGGCGCCGAACGACCGGCTCGTCACCGCCCAGGTGCAGCAGTACGGACCCCCGCCGCAGGCCGACCCGGAGACCGGGGAGATCGAGTTCCCGATCCGCGCGAGCTGGGTGCTCAACACGACCGGGTGACGCTAGGAGGTTGCTGAACAACTCCGCCCGTAGCGAGCGGCGATCCAGGTGGTGGCATCGCAAGGCGGAGGAGGGGCCGATACCGCTGTTGTATCGGGCCCGACGACAACGCCGCGAGGGCGCCGCCTGGGCGCCGCGCAGTAGGGCCGAGTTGATCAGCGCGCTCCTAGGAGCCGTCGAGATCCCGCGCGACGGCGCGCACCACCTCGGCAGCGAGCTTGGCCGTCTTGCGTTCCGGGTAGCGGCCTCGGCGCAGGTCGGGCTGCACCTTGGTCTCCAGCAGCCGGATCATGTCCTCGATGAGGCTGTGCAGATCCTCGGCGGGCCGCCGGGTGGCTTCCACGACGGACGGCGGCGTATCGACCAGCCGCACCGACAACGCCTGCGGTCCGCGGCGGCCCTCCGCCATGCCGAACTCGACGCGCTGCCCTGCTTTCAGCGCCTGCACCCCGGCCGGCAGCGCAGCCTTTCGGACGTAGACGTCCTCACCGCCGTCCTGAGCGAGGAACCCGAACCCCTTCTCGGAGTCGTACCACTTGACCCTGCCGGTCGGCACCCTGCTCACCCGTTCCTCGATCGACCCTGCGCCGCGCAGTACCTCGGTGGACAGCACGACGAACGCGCCCCTGATGCCTGGGCCGTCGCTATGTCTGGCCCGTCGAGCGACACCGGGACGCGTGCGACCACCCTAGACCGCGAGCGCCCCTTTACGCAGCCGTCGAACGGGACCAGCCCTGCACTTACGCGTGATGAGTGGCGGCCACGTCACCGAGATCGAGCAACTCCACGCTCTTCTCGCGCATCTCGACCTTGCGGACCTTGCCCGTGACGGTCATCGGGAACCCATCGACGACCAGCACGTAACGCGGGATCTTGTAGTGCGCCAGCTTGCCGGTGGCGAACTCCCGGACCGCCTCGGCGGTGAGCTCGGCGGCGCCCTCCCGAATCGTCACCCAGGCACACAGCTCCTCGCCGTACTTCGCGTCCGGCACGCCCACGACCTGGGCGTCGAGCACGTCGGGATGGGTGTAGAGGAACTCCTCGATCTCCCGGGGATAGACGTTCTCCCCACCCCTGATGACCATGTCCTTGATCCGCCCGGTGATGTTGACGTAGCCGTCGGCGTCCATCACCCCGAGATCACCGGTGTGCATCCAGCGGGCCTGGTCGATCGCGTCCGCCGTCTTCTCTGGCTCGTTCCAGTACCCGAGCATCACCGAGTAGCCACGGGTGCAGAGCTCGCCGGGCTCCCCTCGCGGAAGGGTCAGGCCCGTCTCCGGGTCGACGATCTTGATCTCGACGTGCGGGTGCACCCGGCCCACCGTGGAGACCCGGCGTTCCAGCGAGTCGTCGGCCCGGGTCTGCATCGACACCGGCGACGTCTCGGTCATCCCGTAGCAGATCGTCACCTCGGTCATGCCCATCCGATCGACCACCTGCTTCATCACCTCCACCGGGCACGGCGATCCGGCCATGATCCCGGTGCGGAGCGAGGACAGGTCGTAGCTCCCGAAGCCGGGATCGTTGAGCTCCGCGATGAACATCGTCGGCACCCCGTAGAGCGACGTGCACCGCTCCTGCGCCACGGCTGTGAGCGTGGCCTTCGGGTCGAACCCCGGACCGGGGATCACCATCGTGGCGCCGTTCGTGGTGCAGCCGAGGTTGCCCATCACCATGCCGAAGCAGTGGTAGAAGGGCACCGGGATGCACACCCGGTCCGCGGACGTGTAGCCGCAGAGCCGTCCCACGAAGTAGCCGTTGTTGAGGATGTTGTGGTGGCTGAGCGTGGCGCCCTTCGGGAAGCCCGTGGTGCCCGAGGTGTACTGGATGTTGATCGGGTCGTCCGGGCTGAGCTCGCCCTGCCGCCGCGCCAGCTCGGCCCGGTCACCCGCACGGCCCGCCGCCACCAGCTCGTCCCAGTCCGGGGTGCCGATGAGGATCACCTGGCGCAGCTCGGGGCAGTCCGGGCGGACCTGCTCGATCATCCCGGCGTAGTCGGAGGTCTTGAAGCTGACGGCTGCCACCAGCACCGACACACCGGCCTGCTTGAGCACGAACTCGAGCTCATGGGTGCGGTAGGCCGGGTTGATGTTGACGAGAACGACACCGATCTTCGCCGTGGCGTACTGGATGAGCGTCCACTCGGCGACGTTGGGAGCCCAGATCCCGACGCGATCGCCCTTCCCCAGGCCCGCCGCGAGCAGGCCCATCGCCACCACATCGACGTCGTCCCGCAGCTGCGTGTAGGTCCACCGGCGCCCGGTCGGCACCTCCACCAGGGCCTCGCCGTCCGGGTAGGTGGAAGCCGTGCGGTCGAGGTTGTCGCCGATGGTGTCGCCGAGCAGGGGCACGTCGGACGTGCCGGAGGCGTACGAGGGGATGGCGGGGGCGGCAGCGGACACGGCACGGACCTTTCGTCTGCTTCACGTGCCACTGCTCTGTGACACGACGCATATCCTGCTGCGATCACCCAGGGCGCCGCCACCTTCACTGGAGGAGGCGCCCCCGAATGCGGTCGCGCCCGGCGATACCCTCGGGTGATGCATGACCCGCGAGTCCTGCTCGATCCCTCCACCGACGCCGTGCGCAAGCTCGCACGGCGTGGCTTCGCCCTGGACGTCACGTCCCTGGAGAAGTTGCTCTCGCGGCGCAACTCCGCCATCCAGCGCGGCGACGAGGCACGGGCGGAGTCCAAGCGCGTCGCTGCTGCGGTGAAGAGCGCCGGGCGCGGAGGCGACCCGCAGGAGCGCGACGCACTCGTCAGCCGCGCCCGGGAGCTGAAGGGCATCGTCTCGGCCGCCGAGGACGAGCACCGCGAGCTGGAGGCGGAGCTGCAGGACTTCCTGCTGGGCGTGCCCAACCTGCCCAGCGACGACCTGCCCGACGGCGCCTCCGACGAGGACGCCGAGATGGTCCGCACCTGGGGCGAGCCGCCGACGTTCGACTTCACCCCGCTCGACCACGTCGACCTGGGCGAGAAGCTCGGCATCCTCGACCTGCCGCGGGCCACGAAGCTCGCCGGCCCACGGTTCGCGATTCTCCGCGGCAAGGGCGCGGCGCTGGAGCGTGCGATCGCCCGCTACCTGCTCGACCTGCACACCGAGCGACACGGCTACGTCGAGTGGTCGGTGCCCACCCTCGTCAATCGCGTCACGATGACCGGAACCGGCCAGCTGCCGAAGTTCGAGCAGGACCTGTTCAAGACCGGCGTGGCCGACCGCGAGCTGTACCTCATCCCCACCGCCGAGGTGCCGCTCACCAACCTGCACGCCAAGGAGACCCTCGCCGTCGAGGACCTCCCGCTGGCCTACACCGCACACACCCCGTGCTTCCGCTCGGAAGCAGGCTCCTACGGCCGCGACACCCGTGGGCTGATCCGGCTGCACGAGTTCTCGAAGGTCGAGCTGGTGCGGATCGTCGAGGCCGAGCGCTCGCGCGACGAGCTGGAGGTGCTCCTCTCGCACGCCGAGGCGGCGATGCAGGGGCTCGGGCTGGCCTACCGCGTGGTCAAGCTGGCTGCGGGCGACATCGGCTTCTCCGCCGAGTTCACCTACGACATCGAGGTGTGGCTGCCCGGGCAGCAGAAGTACCGGGAGATCTCGTCGGTCTCGGACTTCGGCACGTTCCAGGCGCGCCGGGCCGGCATCCGCACGAAGGCCAAGGACGGGGCACGGGGCTTCGCGGCCACTCTCAACGGCTCGGGCCTCCCGGTAGGCCGCACGCTGGTCGCGATCCTCGAGCAGGGGCAGCGGGCCGACGGCTCCGTCCGCATCCCGGACGCGCTGGTGCCCTACACCGGCTTCACCGAGCTGACGCCCTAAGGCTTACCGGAGGGTTCGGAGGGCCCCGAGGGGAAGTAGTGCAGGTGACGGGCGATCTCCAACGCGCTACCGCTGATCGCGTCGCGCACGTCGTCCCCCCTCGCGATCGAGTCGGCCACTGCGTCGATCAACTTCCCGATCGCGAGCGGCACGAACTCGCTCACCGGGCGGCCGTCACGAAACTGCGGCACGAACCCACGCAGGGTCTCCGCTGCTTCTCTCAGCTCGTCGACGGGGTCCTTGCGCGAGTCTGACGGCTGCTCTCGAGCGGCATCCATCAATCCATGCTCGCACGGCACCGACACGTCACGGGCCGACCGGGCCGCAGCGTCAGGTCCACTCCGGCTGATGATGGGTCTGGGCCGAGCGCGGCGAGCACGAGCTGGGGCAGCGCCGTGCGCGTGGCTCGGCACCGCGCTCCGGACGGAATAGCCCGCAGACCGTGCCGCGGCTGACCGGTCGCGGATGCCGAAAATCGCGGGGTCACGCTCGAGCCGGTCGACATCAGCGAGCGGCCGGCAGGTCGGGCGTCCAGCCGCCTCGTCGACCGACGGTCGCCCGTTCCACTCGGAACGGGGAGGCATGCGCGGGGCGACCGGCGACGGACCCCACTCGCGCAAGCAGCGGACAACAACCCGTTCCTGGTCGACATCGAACTGCGCCACGGCAGCGCCTCGGCTCCGGTCGCATCGACCGGTCTCGCCAACCGTCCGCCCGACTGGCCCGTCGTGGCACGGCGGGCCGGAATTGTCGGTGCCCGCGATTAGACTCGAACACATGTTCGAATATGGTGGTGTGGAGACTGCGCCCGACCCGCAGACCACACCGCTGTCCTGGTCCGGGTACGCCCCCGACGGGATCATGACCATGCTCCTGGCCCAGGCCGAGCCGACCTCCGATCGGTTCGAACTGCTGGAACGGATCGGGGGCTGGGAGAAGATCATCGCCTGGGCCCAAGCACGCCAGTACGAGGAGATCGCCCAGTTCGTCGCCACCGCCGAAACCGCTCCTCCGCTGGGGCTGAACGCGATGCAGGCGGTGAAGTCCGCGCAGGCCGAGGTCGCGTTGATGCTGCGCATGTCCCCCGGTGGGGTGGCGTGGCGAGTGGGTGAGGCCCGGCAACTGGTGGAGGAGTTCCCGGCCACGTTCGCCGCGCTGCACGACGGGGCGATCACGCTGACCAAGGCGCGGATCGTCACCGACGGCTGCGCCGACCTCGACCCCGCCGCGGCGGCAGCGGTCGAACAAAAGGTGTTGCCGCGAGCCCCGGAGCAGACCAACGGCCAACTGCGCGCCGCGGTCCGACGCGCCGTCCTACGCGCGGACTCCGATTCCGCGCTGCGACGGCGGGAGCGCAAGCGCCGTGAGCGCGGGGTGGTGCTCTACCCGGAATGCGACGGCATGGCCACCCTGTCCGCGACCCTGCCCGCGGCCGAGGCGGTAGGCACCTTCGCCGTACTGGATCAACACGCCCGCGGCTGCGGCAGCACCGACGAACGGTCGATGGCTGCCCGACGGGCCGACGCCCTGGTCGATCTGGTGCTGCGCGAGACCGGATTCTGCAGCAACGCCAGCCAACGGACCGCCGAGAAGAGCACCGCCACCCCGCGACCAGGCTCGCAGAGCGGGACGGACTCCGACGCAACCCCGGCAACGACCCCGATCCCTGCCGCGACCGTCGCGAGCGGCTCCATCCCGGGCACAGCTCACTCCCGCCATGCCACCTCGACCGCCGCCAGGACCCGCGCAGCCACACCCGAGACCACGACAGCAGCCGCAACCAAGACCACCGCCAGCGCTGTTCCACAGCCCGCCACCGCGACGAGCGCCGCGTCGACCACTCCCACATCTGCCCTCATGCCCACCGAAACCAAGCGGAGTGGCGTCGGGGCAGCTGACACCCAGACAGCCGCCGCCCGCACCCCAACCGACACCGCCACAACCCCGGCCAGCTCCCTGGATGACAGCCTCCAGATCACCGAGTCGGGCTCGCCGGTGCCGGGATCGGAGCGGCTACCCGGAGTCGCACCCGACGGCGGGGTGCCCGCGGTGACCAACAAGGTGTCGGTGCAGATCCGGGTCACCGTCCCGCTCGACACCCTGCGTGGAACCAGCAACGAACCCGGCGAACTCGCCGGCTATGGCCCCATCCCCGCCGAACACGCCCGAGAACTCGCCGCCGATCCCGACAGCGTCTGGCGGCGACTGGTCACCGACCCCTTCAGTGGCGCCCTGCTCGACTACGGCACCACTCGCTACCGACCACCACCACACCTGACCGAACACCTCATCGCCCGCCATCAGTACTGCCAACACCCCGGTTGCCGCGTACCCGCACACCTGTGCGATCTGGACCACAACCAGCCCTACGACCCAGCCAACGGCCAAGGCCCCACCTCAGCGGCCAACCTCGGGCCGAAGTGCCGGCCGCACCACCGGTTGAAGGGCTACCCGGGGTGGAGCCTCACCCAGTACGTGGACGGGTCGATCGTCTGGACCACACCCAGCGGGCACACGTACCGGGTCGATCCACCACCACTCACCGAACCCCGCCCCACCACGGCAACCGACGATGAACCACCACCGTTCTGAGCGCAGAGCGAACACCCGCCTCCCGAGGCCATCGGGTCGGTCAGCGCCCCCGGGTCGCTACCCGGCGGCCGTCGGCCTTCGCCAGGCACTCCCGTGTTCGCCGAGGCTGATCGCGGCTACGCCGATCTTGGGGAGGCGAGCGCTGCGGGCGCATCGAGTGCCTGCCGGAGCAGCCGGCGTGGCGCTGCTCGTCGATCGGTCCGACACCGACCCGCACCTCTCCGCCACCGCGCCCCGGAGCAACGACAGGCCCGCGGGAGTCTCACTCGGCCGCGACCGACAGACCGGCGGATTGCTCCTCCCACGAGCTCGCCGTAGTCGCGCCGACCACGGGCTGACGACTGAGCGTTCCTACAGGAGGCGAGCAGTCATATCGATCAGAGCGGATCAACCTCCCGTACAGATCAGTTAGGACAAGCGTGCGTCTTGGCCTAATCAGCCGAACAGGGCTGAACCGAACAGCGGATCATGATCGACTCCGTTCGGCAGAGCGCTTCCGATCCGCCGCCACGTCGCGCGAGGCAACGGCCGGGCAACCCTGCCGGGCACGGAGACTGCGACCCATCGCGCGACGCACGGTCCACGCCCCTGCGGCCGATACCGCGACCGATAGTCCGATGATCACCGGAAACGACCCACCCGACGTCGTGTCACTAAGTAGTGACACAACCGATGAGAGCTTGACCGGCACGGGGGAAATGTATCCGGAAAAATATCAGGACTTATCAAAATGAGCGTCGGCGAAGTATTCTATAAATGCGACCGTTGTCGACCCGGACGAACCACAGAAGGCCTGCCGAGAATCTCCTCCGGGAGGACCGTCACCCAGAATTGAAATGCGACCACAGCGCCCATCAGAAACCCGAACGTGGTGCGGTACAGCGTTTTCGCACGGCAGCCCGGTCACGAGCGGGGACGGCTCACGAGCCCAGCCGGGTCATCCCCCGCCCTCACGCGGAGGCAGGCGCCGTCCGACCAGCGAGCCCGCACCGGACCAGCGGCGAACCGGGCACCCAGGACCGGAGCGACCGGCCCTGGGATCGGCGCGGTACAGGCGTGCACCCGCAACCAGGGACGGGAGGCGCTGCCCAGCCACGCGACGCAGGTGGTCGACGGCAACGAACGCGCTGTCGCACGGCTACGAAACCCGATTGACCAGCCTTCGAATAGGGGCCTACCAGGCACGCTCCTCGGCCGCCGCGCCGGGCTGCACATCCTCGTCCTCGTCGTCCGCCGGCAGCGTGAGCTGGAGGGCAATGGCCCGGGCCAGCGCTGCGTAGACGTGGGCAACCGCGTGGGATCGCGCGCGGGTGCCGTCCCCCGCGGCCACGGCGGCGAGGATCTCGCGATGACGCCCCAGCACCTCGGCGCGGTCGGCGTCGCTGGAGGTGGCCAGCCACAACAGGGGCCCGACCTCGGACTGCAGGCTGATCGTCGCGCGCGTGAGGCGTGGTGACTGCGCTGCGGCCGCCAGCTCCACCTGGAAGCGAAACTCGGCCCGGCGCCGCGCGGCGGCGTGGGTGGCACACTCCAGATCCGAAACAGTGGCAGTGATCAACGCCACCTCCTGCTCACCGGCGCGGTAGGCCGCGAGCAGGGCGCTGGTACCGCTGATCGCCACGTAGTGGTCGGCCAGGTCACGCAGCTCCGACGGGCTCACCTCGCGCAACCGGTCGCGGAGGAGGTCCGATGCCCCGCCACGAACGTCCCGCACGAAGCTGCCGCCGCCACGGCCACGGCGGGTGACGACCAGACCTTGTTCACGCAGCGTCGTCAGCGCTTCCCGAATGGTCACCGGGGACACCCCGAAGGATTCAGCGAGGTCACTCTCGCTGGGCAGGTGCTCGTCGGGGAGGAGCAGACCGAGGCGGATACCCTCCGACAGCCGACGCACTACCGCGTCGGCGCGCTTACTGACCTCGAGGGGGGCGAAGACCCCAGCTTTACCTCCCACCGTCAGCGTTGGCCTGTCCCTGCGCACCCGTCCCATCTCCTCTGTGCGTCGGAGAGACCAGACTGACACAGCATTTGACTCAAAACATATAAACTCATAAGTTATCCTCGAATATCACTCGGAGGGGTGCGTGCCGTCTGTCGCTCGATCCGTCCCGGTCACGCCGCAGCAGCACACCGGCGAGATTCCGGCGATCTCCCTGCGCGGTGTCCGCAAGGAGTTCTCAGGTGGAGTGGTCGCGGTCCACGACCTGGACCTCGACATCGCCGAGGGTGAGTTCGTCACGCTGCTAGGCCCGTCGGGCTCCGGGAAGACCACGGTTCTGCGCCTGATCGCCGGCTTCGAGCAGCCCACGGCCGGCACGGTGCTGCTGCGCGATCGCGACGTCACGACGGCTCCGCCGTTCGACCGCGATGTGCACACCGTGTTCCAGGACTACGCGCTGTTCCCGCACCTGTCGGTGCTGCGGAACGTCGAGTACCCCCTGCGGATCGCACGTGTCCCGCGGGCCGAGCGCCGGGAGCGGGCGCTCGCCGCACTGGCCACCGTGCGCCTGGAAGGGCTGGAGGACCGCAACCCCACGGCGCTCTCCGGCGGGCAGCGCCAGCGGGTCGCCCTGGCCCGCGCGCTGGTGGACCGGCCGGCGGTCCTGCTGCTCGACGAGCCGCTCGGCGCGCTCGACCTGAAGCTGCGCGAGCAGATGCAGATCGAGCTCAAGGAGATCCAGCGCTCCTCCGGCATCACGTTCGTGTTCGTCACGCACGACCAGGACGAGGCGTTGACCCTGGCCGACCGCACGATCGTCTTCTCGGAAGGTCGCGTGGCACAGTCCGGGTCCCCGCAGGAGGTCTACGAACGGCCGACGTCGTCGTTCGTCGCCGGGTTCGTCGGCACCTCGAACGTGCTGGCCGGAGAGGCCGCCGAGTCGGTGCTCGGCCGCGATGGCAGCTGGAGCATCCGGCCGGAGAAGATCAGCGTCGCCGCCGCCGACACCCCGGCCGTCCCGGATCGGACGAGTGCTGACGGAGTCGTCGAAGAGCTCGTCTACACCGGGGCCACCACACGTTGCGTCGTCGCCCTCGAAGCCGGTGGGGTGCTGTCCGCCCTGCTGCTCAACGGGGGTGCGGACGGGCAGCCGCTCAGCCGCGGCCAGGCAGTCCGGCTCTCGTGGAAGCCGGAGCACGAGGTCCGTCTCATGTGAGCCACCTCGGGGGGACGTGTGCCCCGGGGGATAACGAGTCGCGCCGTCGCCCGACCGCGCTGCTGAGAGAACGGGAGAGAGAGATCCATATGAGATGTCAGACAGCGCTGCGCACAGTCGCGCTGGTCGGAGCCCTCGGGCTGGCACTCGCCGCGTGCGGCAGCAGTGAGGACACTGCTCCGGTTCTGGACGACTCCCCGCCGGAGGCCACCGCCTACGCCGGTCCCGTCGGTCAGGGCGAGGGGGCGCTGTCCGTGCTGGCGTGGCCGGGCTATGCCGAGGACGGGTCCACCGACCCGGCCGTCGACTGGGTCACCCCGTTCGAGCAGGCCACCGGCTGCCAGGTGTCGGTCAAGACGTTCGCCACCTCGGCCGAGGCCGTGCAGCTGTTCTCCACGGGCGAGTACGACGTGGTCTCGGCGTCCGGTGACGCGTCGCTGCGGCTCGTCTACGGCGACCGCGTGCAGCCGGTCAACACCGACCTGGTCCCCAACTATGCGGACATCCTGCCCGACCTGAAGAACAAGCCCTGGAACACCGTTGCCGGGAAGAGCTACGGCATCCCGCACGGCCGCGGGGCGAACCTGCTGCTCTACAACCTCGCCACGCACCCCACCCCGCCCACCTCGTGGGCGGACATGTGGGAGCCGGGCTCGCCGGCAGCCGGCAAGCTCAGCGCCTACGGTGACGCGATCTACATCGCCGACGCCGCCGTCTACCTGATGGCCAAGCAGCCGGAGCTGGGGATCAAGAACCCCTACGCTCTCGACCAGACGCAGTTCGACGCCGCGATGGCGCTGCTGCGCCAGCAGAAGCCGATGCTGGGCGAGTACTGGGGCGACTACGTGAAGCAGGGCCAGGGCCTCGCTTCCGGCACCCTGTCGGAGGGGATGGGCTGGCAGCTCACCGCGAACCTGGCCAACACCGACGCCACCACGGTGGGCACCACCAAGCCCGTCGAGGGAGCGACCGGCTGGTCGGACACGTGGATGATCAAGAAGAACACCGAGCACATCAACTGCGCGTACCAGTGGCTGAACCACATCGTCTCCCCCGAGGCGAACGCGCAGGTCGCGGAGTACTTCGGTGAGGCCCCGGCCAACACCAAGTCCTGCGCGCTGACCAAGAACCCGGACCACTGCACCCAGTACCACGCGCAGGAGACGGGCTTCTGGGACAACGTCTACTACTGGACGACCCCCATCGAGCAGTGCATCGACGGTCGCCGGGACGTGGAGTGCATCGGCTACGACGACTGGGTCCGTGCCTGGACCGAGCTCCAGAACAGCTGAGCCAGCACCACAGATCGACACCCGCGGCCGGGTGTGACCCGCAACGGTGGGTCGCACCCGGCCGTACCTCGCATCGTGGAGGAGATCTTGTCCAGCGTGACAAGCACCCCGGCGCCGCCCGCCCTGTCGCGGCGCCTGCAGGCGGTGCTGCACCGTCGACCGGCCCTTCGCCTCACCGGTCTGCTCACGCCCGCGCTCGTCTGGCTCGTCCTCTTGTACATCGCGCCGCTGGCCCTGCTGCTGGCCACGGCCTTCTTCAGCACCAACAGCTTCACCGGGCGGATCGAGTACGAGTTCTCCACCGACAACGTCGTCGACGTCCTGACCACGCCGGAGTACCTGCTCACCGCTCTGCGCACGGTGGGGGTCGCGGTGGGCGTCACGCTGCTCTGCGTCGTGCTCGCGCTCCCGCTGGCGGCCTTCATGGCGCTCGTGGCACGTCCGCGCTCGCGCCCGGTGCTGGTGGCGCTCGTGCTGACCCCGCTGTGGGCGTCGTACCTGGTCAAGATCTACGCATGGCGCATGCTGCTCGTGCCGGAGGGTGGTCTCCTCGGCTCGCTGAGCCCGGGCTACGGCTGGATCGCCGTGATCGTGACCCTCACCTATCTCTGGCTGCCCTACATGGTGCTGCCGGTGTACGCGGGGATCAGTTCGATGCGCGGCTCGTTCCTCGAGGCCACCGCGGATCTCGGCGCCCGCCCGTGGACGTCCTTCCGCACCGTGATGCTGCCGCTGCTCGCGCCGTCGATCGCCGCAGGCTCGGTGTTCACGTTCTCGTTGTCGCTCGGCGACTACATCACGGTGCAGACCGTCGGCGGCACCCATCAGATGCTGGGCAACATGGTCTACTCGACCTTCTCGGTCGATCTTCCGTTCGCCGCAGCCGTGGCCATCCTGCCGCTGATCGTGATGGCGGCCTACCTGCTGACGATCCGGCGCACCGGCGCCCTGTCCCGGCTCTAGGAGGGCGGCACCCGTGATCCTCTCCACCCCGGCCCGCTGGCTGCTGCGCGCGGCCGCCGCCGGCGTCCTGACGTTCGTCTATGTGCCGCTGCTGCTGGTGATCCTCAACTCGTTCTCGACGAGCCGGGTCTTCGCCTGGCCGCCACCGGGCCTCACCCTGCACTGGTGGCAGGTCACCGCCACCAACGACGGCGTGCGCGCGGCCCTGCTCACCTCGGTGGAGGTGGCGCTGCTGGCCACGCTCGTCGCCGTGGTCCTCGGCACCCTCGCCTCGCTGGCGCTCACCCGCTACGAGTTCTTCGGCCGCGACGCCGTGTCGCTGCTCGTGGTGCTGCCGATCGCGCTGCCGGGCATCGTCACCGGCATCGCGCTGAACACGATGTTCACCCAGGTTCTGGGCGGGCTGACCTTCTTCACGCTGGTGGCGGGCCACGCCACGTTCTGCATCGTGATCGTGGTGAACAATGCCTCCGCACGGTTGCGGCGGATGGCGGGCACGCTGGAGGAGGCCTCGATGGACCTCGGAGCCACGCCGTGGGCCACCTGGCGACACGTCACCTTCCCGGCGCTGCGCGGTGCCATCGTTGCCGGTGCCCTGCTGGCGTTCGCGCTGTCCTTCGACGAGATCATCGTCACGACGTTCACCGCGGGACCAGGCCTTCAGACGCTGCCGCTGTGGATCTTCCAGAACCTCTTCCGCCCCAACCAGCTGCCGGTGGTCAACGTCGCGGCCGCGGTGCTGGTCGTGATCTCGGTGCTCCCGGTCTACCTGGCCAACCGGCTGTCCGGTGACTCCGCCGGCGCAGCGACGAAATAAGCGCGGCTACCAAGTGAACTACACGAAGTGAGAGGGGCCCGTCATGCAGACGTTCCACAACATCGTCGACGGTAAGCCAGCACCCGCGGCCGACGGGCGCACCCTCGACATCTCGGACCCGAAGACGGGCGAGGTGTACGCAACCTCGCCGCTCTCCGGGCCCGCCGACGTCGACGCCGCCTACCGCAGCGCCCGGCGCGCGTTCGACGAGGGCTGGCGCGACACCACGCCGAGCGACCGCATGAACGCGCTGCTCGCGATGGCCGACGCGGTCCAGGCCCACGGCGAGGAGCTCGTCGAGATCGAGGCGCGCGACACGGGCAAGCCCACCGGGCTGACGCTGTCGGAGGAGATCGGCCCGATGGTCGACCAGCTCCGGTTCTTCGCCGGTGCCGCCCGGCACCTCGAGGGCCGCTCCACGGGCGAGTACATGGAGAGTCATTCCTCGTCGATCCGGCGGGAACCGCTCGGGGTGATCGGCTCGATCACGCCGTGGAACTACCCGATGATGATGGCGATCTGGAAGATCGGCCCGGCGATCGCCGCAGGCAACACCATGGTGCTCAAGCCGTCGGACACCACTCCGGCCAGCACGGTTCGGCTCGGCGAGCTGTTCTCCGAGGCGCTCCCTCCCGGCGTGCTCAACGTCGTGTGCGGCGACCGCTCCACCGGCGTCGCGATGAGCGAGCACCCGATCCCGGCCATGCTGGCGATCACGGGCAGCATCCCGGCAGGCAAGTCGGTGGCCGCCGCCGCGGCGTCCCGCGTCGCCCGGGTGCACCTCGAGCTCGGCGGCAACGCGCCGGTCATCGTGTTCGACGACGTCGACGTCAAGGCCGCCGCGGCCGACATCGCCGTGGCCGGGTTCTTCAACGCCGGTCAGGACTGCACCGCGGCCACCCGGGTGATCGCGCACGCCGACGTGGCCGACGCGCTCGCAGAGGCACTGGCCGCGGAGGCAGGCGGTGTCCTGTTCTCCCGTGACGAGCAGCCCGGTGCCGAGGACCTCTTCATCCCGCCGCTGAACAACCCGGACCAGCTCTCGAAGGTCTCGGGCCTGCTCGAACGGGTGCCGTCGCACGCGCGGGTGCTCACGGGTGGCGCACCGGCCGACGGCCCGGGCTGGTTCTACCCGCCCACCGTGGTGAGCGGGCTGCAGCAGGACGACGAGATCGTGCAGACCGAGGTCTTCGGCCCGGTCATCACGGTGCAGACCTTCACCGACGAGGACGAGGCCGTCGCGTTCGCCAACGGCACGCCCTACGGCCTCGCGTCGAGCGTCTGGACGAGCGACCACTCCCGCACGATCAGGCTGTCGCGGGCCCTGGACTTCGGCTGCGTCTGGGTCAACTGCCACATCCCGCTGGTCGCGGAGATGCCGCACGGCGGGTTCAAGGAGTCCGGCTACGGCAAGGACCTGTCCGGGTACTCGCTCGAGGACTACACCCGCATCAAGCACGTCATGAGCAAGTACTGAGCAGGTCCGGCACCTGACTCGTCACAGGCCGCCCATGTAGAGCAGGAGGTTCGGGGTGCCACCCGCGCCGCCGCCGTCGATGACACCCGGCGTCGCGCTGCCCACGATCCACTGCTCCACGGTGCTGCTGGGCGCGTCACCGTAGGTCTGCTTGTAGAGGGCCGCCACCCCGGCGGCGTGCGGCGCGGCCATCGACGTGCCCGTGTAGGACGCCGTGCCGCCGCCGGGGAAGGTCGACCGGATGCCCGTGCCCGGGGCATAGAGGTCCACACAGTCTCCTGTGGAGGACCTCGGACCCCGTTCGTCGTCGATGGTCGAGTTCGCCACGACCAGCACACCCCGCGATGCGCGCGGCGCCGACCCGCAGTCGTTCGAACCGGAGTTGCCCGCGGACGAGGCCACGAAGACGCCTCTGTTGACGAGTTCCGTCACCGCTGACGTGAGCACATCCGACTGGCCGTAGCTCCACGACATCACCGCGACGGACGGACCCCGGTGGTCCCTGGCCACGTAGTCGATCCCCGCCAGCAGGGACGACAAGGAGCCCGAGCCACCGCAGTCGAGCACCTTGACCGAGCGCAGCTGCGCCTCCTTGGCCACCCCGTAGTGGTAGGAGCCCGCGATGCCCGCCACCACGGTGCCGTGGCCGTCGCAGTCGCCGTTGACGTCGTCAGCGGAGTTCAGCCCGACTGTGGCCCTCCCGGTGAACTCGGGATGGGTCGTGTCGATGCCGGTGTCCAACACGTAGATCGTCACGCCTGCGCCCGTCGCCCGCGCGGTGAAGCGGCCGTCGAGTGGGAGCCCCCGCTGGTCGATGCGGTCGAGCCCCCAGTTGGGCGGGCTGTCCTGGACGCCTTCCAGCGCCTTCAGCCCCCGGAGGGCTCGCGGCACGAGCACGTCCAGCCTGCGGTCCTCCTCGAAGCCGACCACGCCGGGCAGCGCACCGAGCCGTTGGACCTGGGCCTGATCAAGGCGGGCGGCGAAGCCGGCGAACGCCCGATCGAACGTGGCCGTCGGCCGGACGCCGAGCGCACCGGCGACGGCCGCCGTGTCGGTCGCGGAGTGGGTGTGCACCACGTACTCGACGGTCCGGGGCGACTCGACGAGCGCCTCCGCGCTCCCGGGGCTCACGAACGCACCGAGGAGCGCGAGTGCGGTCGCCACCGGGGCGATCCACGTGGGCAGGCGCGTCACGTGGAGCGACGCTACGGATACAGCAACATTGGGAACAGAGACACGATAGGGGCGTAAGTTACGGATGTGACGATCGCTTGTCGCATTGCGTCATCTGTGACTACACAGAGCAGCAGATGGTCGGCGGATCCGACCCCGCGACGGATCCGCCGACCCCATCGCTATCCCTGTTGGAACGCGCTTCGGACGAGGCCCAGCACGTCCTGCTCACCGAGACCCATACTGCGGGCGAGATCCACCAGCTCGGCCGCACGTTCGGCGATCCTGGCCTGGCCGCTCGTCGCCGCCGAGGTGAGCACGGCGCCGCGGCCCCGGCGCAGATCCACCAGCCCCTCGTCCCGCAGGCGCTGGTAGCCGCGCAGCACCGTGTGCAGGTTGATGCCCAACGACTCGGCGACCTCCCGGGCCGGCGGTAGCTTCTCCCCCGCCACCACCTGCCCGTCGGCGATCGCCCGCCGCACCGAGGCGGCCACCTGGTCGCCCAGCGGTACGGCGGACGTCGGGTCGATGCGGATCAGCAACGGTCGTCGCCCGCTGTCTCGCGCCGCCGGTCCAGCTGGGTGTTCACCAGGCCCGCAGCCGTGGCCGCGCCGGGGACGGTGACGATGAACCAGTGTCCGTTCGACGTCTGCAGCCGCAGCACTTCTCCACTGACGCTCGCCCGGTAGCCGGAGAGCTGCGGGGTGTGGAACACGCCGTAGGTCCCGCGAGGCAGGGCGCGGGGGTCGAGCGTGCCCGCCGTCGCCTCGACGAGGTGCCGGGTCTCCACTCCGAGCATGACCCGCCCGAGCAGCGGCTGGACGACCCGGACACCCTGCTCGTCGACACGGACACGGACCCAGGACTGCCACGCCGCCGCGAGCGCGGCCAGCACCGAGAAGGTGGCGACCAGGTAGCCGGTTCCGGTGGCGAACTGCCACACAGCCAGCACGACCCAGAAGAGCACCCACGCGAGACTGCGCCGGGAGAACACCGAGCGCGTGAACAGGGCGCGCTCCCCACCCGAGAGCTGAAGACGCGGAGCGCCGGGCCGAGGACCGGTCGCGGCGTCGGGCTGCTCCGGGTCGGGACCCATCGCCCACCATGCGAGGAGCCCCACGACCACGAGCACGGGCACGACAACCAGTGGCGAGGCCCAGGCGGGCTCGGGCCGTGCGGGCGGGCCCGCGAGATCCACATTGCGCAGGACGACCTGGAGCACGTAGCCGGCGATCAGCACCGATGCAACCCACGTGCTCACACCGATCCACCGTTGCGCCGTCGGAATCCGGCGACGTCCGTACAGCCAGGCCCCACCCCAGATCATGGCGGCGACCGACCATCCGACGCTCACCCCGATCACCTGGCTCCAGGACGTCGAGTCGCCGAATCCGCCCGTCCCGTACGCCTGAGCCGGAAGCCGATGGGCGAGCGCGGCGTACACGCCCACCACGACCGCGGCGGCTACCACCGGCGGCACGAGCGTGACCACCGCGCGCCGGTACGTCCCCCCGAACTGACCAGCCATGATTCCCCCTCCACGTGACTTGTTTGCAAACAACTATAACAAGTTACGGATCCTGAGGGGAGATGGTTCACCGAACCCGGAGATCAGTCGGCCGCGTGGATCGCCACCTCGGCGGCCTTGACCGCGAACCACAGCTCGGCTCCCGGCTCGACGGCGAGATCGGCCATCGCCGCGGGTGTCACGTCGGCAGCGAGCCCGTCCACCCAATGCGGGCCGCCGGGCATCGCCCTGGCACGCAGCCGCACCATGTCGCCGCGCGGCTCGATCGCCGCCAGGCGAACCGGCACGACATTGCGCGGGCTGCCGTGCGGCCGGTCCGCGAAGACCGCGACCGCCGAGGGCGGGAACACCGCAACCACGGATTCGCCGGTGGCGGGAACCTCTCCGTCGCGACCGGACATGCCCGATACGACCAAGCCGTCGGCCGTCAGCAGCCCCTCGGCGCACGCCGTGCCCGGCACGAGGTCCAGGCCGGCGATCCGCGCCGTGAACGCGCTTCGCGGGCGGGCGAGCACGTCCCGGACGGGGCCCTCCTCCACCACACGACCCTGGGTCAGCACCACGACGTGATCGGCCAGCACGAGTGCGTCGAGCGCCGAGTGGGTGACCAGGACGGCGGTCTGCTTGGGGCGGTTCGCACGCTCACCGCGCAGCATCTGGCGCAACAACGAGCGCATCGCCGGAGTCGCGTCGACGTCGAGCGCTGCCAGCGGCTCGTCGAGCAGCAGAAGGCCTGGGTCCGGCGCCAGGGCCCGCGCCAGCGCCACGCGCTGCTGCTGCCCGCCGGACATCCGGGCGGGTTTCCGGTCGGCCAGCTCCGCCACGCCGACCGCTTCGAGCAGCTCGCGAGCCCGCGCCTCCGCCTCGCGGCGCGGCACGCCGTGTGCCCGGGGGCCGAAGGCGACGTTCCCGACGGCCGTCAGGTGCGGGAAGAGCAGGGCCTGTTGTGCCAGCAACCCCACTCCGCGCTGGTGGGGCGGCACGAGCACCTGTGCTGCCGGGTCGGTCACCAGCTCGTCCCCGACCCGGACGTGCCCCTCGTCGGGGCGCAAGAGTCCGGCCAGCACTCCGAGCAGCGTCGACTTGCCCGATCCATTGGGGCCGAGCACCGCCAGTACCTGCCCCGGCTCGGCCCGGAGGGTCACATCGAGGGTGAACGCCGCGCGTCGCACGACGACGCGCGCGTCGAGGCCGCTCACCGGACTTCGACGGTGCGTGGCGCCGCTACCGCGATCACCGCGACGGCCACCACGACCAGCAGCAGCGACAGCGCCACCGCTGCTTCCACGTCGGTCTCGCGCAACTGGTAGACCAGCAGCGGCAGCGTCTGGGTGGTGCCCTGAAGGCTCCCGGCGAAGGCCACCGTCGCCCCGAACTCGCCGAGGCACCGGGCGAACGCCAGCACCGCACCCGAGGCGAGCCCCGGGAGAACCAGCGGCACCGTCACGCGCCGGAAGGCCAGCCCCGGCGACGCCCCGAGCGTGGCCGCCACCGCCTCGTACCGCCGGCCGGCGGTGCGCAGCGCGCCCTCCATGCTGACGACGAGGAACGGCATCGCCACGAACGTCTGCGCCAGCACCACCGCGCTCGTGGTGAACGGGATCGTCACGCCGAACGCGAGATCCAGTCCGCGACCGACGAACCCGGTGCGCCCGAGCAGGTACAGCAACGCCAAGCCGCCCACGACGGGAGGCAGCACCAGCGGCAGCAGCACCACCGAACGCAGCAGCCGCAGGCCGGGCAGCCTGCTGCGCGCCAGCACCACGGCGAGCGGGCCACCGAAGATGATGCAGAGCAGCGTCGATATCGTCGCGGTGATCAGCGACAGCCGCAGTGCGTCGAGCGCAGCCGGGCTGACCAGCTGCGCCGGCACCTGCGGCCAGTCGGCCTTGATCGCGAGCCCGAGCACCGGCAACGCGATGAGCGCGAAGGCCAGCCCGGCTGGTACCCACAGCAGACGGGGAACTCCGACGCCGACCTCGTGGTCATCGGGCCGGCGTCGGGTCGGCGTCTCGCCGAGGGTTGTGGTCACGGCGTTCCGAAACCTGCTGCCTGCAGCGCCTTCTGACCCTGCGTACCGGTCACCAGGCTCACGAACGACTCCGCGAGCTGCTGCTGCGGGCCGTTCTTGAGCGTGGCGATCGGGTAGTTCGTGGTGGCCTGCTCGGCCTCCGGGAAGTTCACGCCCTGCACCTGGGACCCTGCCGCCGTGACGTCGGTGACGTAGACGAGGCCGGCGTCGGCGTTGCCGGTGGTGACCTTGCCGAGGACGTTCTTGACGTCGGTCTCCTCGCTGACCGGCTTGATGTCCACGCCGGTGGAGGTCTCGACCTTCTGAGCGGCGGCGCCGCAGGGCACCTGCGGGGCACAGACGACGACCTTGAGGTCGGGGTTCGCGAGGTCGGCGAAGGTCGTGATGCCCTTCGGGTTGCCCGGCACGGTGGCGATCTCCAGCACGTTCTTGGCGAAGATCGTGGGCGCCCCGTTGGCGAGCCCGGCGTCGGTGACCGTCTTCATCGTGGCGTCGCTCGCCGAGGCGAACACGTCGGCGGGCGCCCCGTTGACGATCTGCTGCGCCAGGTCGGACGAGCCGCCGTAGCTCATGACGACGTCCACGCCGGGGTTGTCGGTCTCGAACTGCTTCTCCAGCTCACCGAACGTCTCGGTCAGCGAGGCGGCAGCCAGCACCGTGAGGGTGCGGTTCTCCGGCGTGGGTGCGCCGCCGGCGTTCGTGTCGCTCGGCGTTCCGCCGCCACAACCGGCCAGGAGCACCAGCCCGGCCGCGGCCGTGGCGGTCATCATCCGCGTTCTCACGAACTTCCTCCGGGGGTCTCGATGACGACCGTGGTCGACTTGATCACTGCGACGGCCAGGGCGCCGGGCTCGAGCCCCAGCTCCCGCACTGCCTCACTGGACATCAGGGACACCACCCGGTGCGGCCCGCACTGCATCTCGACCTGGGCCATCACCGTGTCGGTGATCACCGACGTGACCAGCCCGACGAAGCGGTTGCGCGCCGAGCTCTGCACGTCGGAGGGGTCGGGTGGGGTGTGCGCGTTTTCGCGCGCGAACGCGGCGAGCGCCGCGCCGTCGATCACCTTGCGGTTCGAGGCGTCGGGCTGGACGGGAAGCGTCCCCGCATCCACCCAGCGACGCACCGTGTCGTCGCTGACTCCCAGCAGACGAGCGGCATCGGAGATCCTGAATTGCGGCACATCGCAGATCCTAAAGCCGCGAATGCGACTTCGCCCACGCCGGGGTTCCGCTGTGGTTGGGTGCAGGTCGTGGACTTCGAACCCAGCGCCGCTGCTGCCGACTTCACCAAGCGCATGCGGGCGTTTCTCGACGAGAAGGTGCTGCCGGCAGAGGCGGAGTACGACGCGTTCCGTGCGGAGCGGCGCGGCACCCCGCAGGAGTGGGACCTGCCACCCGTCGTCGAGGAGCTGAAGACGGAGGCGCGTTCCCGCGGTCTGTGGAACCTGTTCCTGCCGAGCGTCTCCGGCCTGTCGAACCTCGAGTACGCGCCGGTGGCGGAGATCTCCGGCTGGTCGCCGGTGATCGCCCCCGAGGCCATCAACTGCCAGGCGCCGGACACCGGGAACATGGAGACGCTGCACTTGTTCGGCACACCCGAGCAGAAGCAGGAGTGGCTCACCCCGCTGCTCGAGGGCGAGATCCGGTCGGCATTCGCGATGACGGAGCCCGACGTCGCGTCCTCGGACGCCCGCAACGTGCAGACCCGAATTCACCGCGACGGCGACGACTACGTGATCACCGGCCGGAAATGGTGGATCTCCGGATCGGCCGACACGCGCTGCAAGATCTTCATCGCGATGGGCAAGACCGACCCCGACGCGGCCGCGCACCGGCAGCAGTCGATGGTGCTGGTGCCCCGCGACACCCCCGGACTGGAAATCGTCCGGCACCTGCCGACCTTCGGTTACCAGGATCAGCACGGGCATTCGGAACTCGTGTTCCACGATGTGCGCGTGCCGGGGGCGAACCTGCTCGGCGAGGAGGGTGGCGGCTTCGCGATCGCGCAGGCCCGGCTGGGCCCGGGGCGCATCCACCACTGCATGCGCCTGATCGGGATGGCCGAGCGGGCCATCGACCTGATGGTCCGCCGGGCGAACTCACGTGTGGCGTTCGGCAGGCCATTGGCCGACCAGGGCGTCGTACGCGAGCAGATCGCGCAGTCGCGCATCGAGGTCGAGCAGGCCCGGCTGCTGGTGCTGAAGACGGCCTGGCTGATCGACAGGTTCGGGTCGAAGGGCGCGGCCACCGAGATCGCGGCGATCAAGGTGGTGTGCCCGCGCATCGCGTGCGACGTGATCGACCGGGCCATCCAGATCCACGGCGGCGCCGGAATGAGCGACGACCTGCCGCTCGCCTACTTCTACAACTGGGCGCGGGCCCTGCGCCTGGCCGACGGTCCCGACGAGGTGCACATGCGCACCGTCGCCCGTCAGGAGCTGGCCCGGCACACCTGACGAACCCTCATGCTGGCTCCTTATTCCGCAGCGTGATCAACCGCTCCTTTTGAATAGCCGAGAACAGGGAACGGATCAGCAGCTGCGGAACAGGGCACGGGTAAGCATCCGCAGATGCGGAGACAGCCTCTGAGCTGCTGTTTGTCGCCGCGCAAACGGGCATTCAAGGCGGTTAGGCTCTTGTTGTGACGGCTCTCGATCTCGGTATCCCCGCGGTGCGGCGTGCCGCGCCCCGGGACCCAGCCCGCCCCGCCGACCCCCGACTCATCGACTCGTTCGGCCGAGTGGCCACCGACCTGCGCATCTCACTGACCGACCGCTGCAACCTCCGCTGCTCGTACTGCATGCCGGCGGAGGGCCTCGACTGGATGCCGCGCGCCGAGCAGCTCACCGACGACGAACTGTTGCGGCTGATCACCATCGCGGTGCGCGACCTCGGCGTCGAGGAACTGCGGTTCACCGGCGGCGAGCCACTGCTGCGCAAGGGACTCGAGGGGATCATCGCCGCCTCGGCAGCCCTGGAACCGCGCCCGGACATCTCACTCACCACGAACGGCGTCGGGCTCGCCCGCCGGGCGGAAGCGCTCGCGGCGGCCGGCGTCAACCGCCTGAACGTCTCGATGGACACGCTGCAGGAGGAGCGGTTCGCCAGCATCACCCGGCGCGACCGGCTCTCCGACGTGCTGGACGGGCTCGCCGGGGCGCGTGCGGCCGGGCTCAACCCGATCAAGATCAACACGGTGTTGCTGCGCGGCGTGAACGACGACGAGGCAGTCCCGCTCCTGCGCTTCGCGATCGACAACGGGTACGAGCTGCGCTTCATCGAGCAGATGCCCCTCGACGCCCAGCACGGCTGGGAGCGCTCGGAGATGGTCACTGCCGGCGAGGTCATGCAGCGACTGCGGGAGGGCTTCGAGCTCACACCCGACCCCACGGAGCGTGGCGGCGCCCCCGCCGAGCGCTGGCTCGTGGACGGCGGTCCCGCCGTGGTCGGCGTCATCGCGTCCGTCACGCGTCCGTTCTGCGGCGCCTGTGACCGCACCCGGCTCACCGCCGACGGCCAGATCCGCTCGTGCCTGTTCGCGCGCACCGAGACCGACCTGCGGGCACTGCTGCGCGGCGGCTCCACCGACGCCGAGATCGCCGACGTCTGGCGCAACGCCATGTGGGGCAAGCTCGCCGGCCACGGCATCGACGACCCCGGCTTCCTCCAGCCGGACCGCCCGATGAGCGCGATCGGCGGCTGAGCGAGGATGGCAGACATGAGCACGACCACGATGACCCGCGTGACCGTCCGGTACTTCGCCGCGGCCAGGGCTGCCGCAGGCGCCGAGACGGAACCGCTGGAGCTGGCCGGCGACGTCACCGTCGACAGCGTGCTCGCCGCCGTCGGAGATCGGCACGGTGGCGAGCTGGCCCGGGTGCTGGAACGCTGCAGCTTCCTGCTCGACGAGGTCGCCGTGCGCGACCGGTCGACCAGGCTCCCCGACAACGCCACGCTCGACGTGCTCCCGCCGTTTGCCGGGGGCTGAGCCCGCTCTGCCCGTGGATCACCGGCTCCATGTCCTCCTAACGGGGGAATCACAGACGGTCTGATGCACGCACTGTCATGTTGATCACGTTTATCGCCCGTCACCTCCCCCCGCGCCACCCAGTTGGGCGGGTGGGAGCGTGAAGGGCGGACGTGGGCGCACATGGGTAGGCACAGCAAGCAGAAGGTCCGCCCGTGGGCGGGAGCGGGTCGCGCGGCGGCGCTGACCGGAGCGGTCGGAGCCGGGATGATCGGCCTCACGGCGTCACCACTGGCCGGCCTCGCGATGGCCGCCACACCAGGAGCGGCCACCGCTCCGGCAGGAGACGTGACACCAGCAGGCGACGAGGCGGAGCTCGTGCCGGGCACGCCATGCACTGTCACCGCAGAGGCCTGCGTGGACCTCGCGCACAACAAGGCATGGCTGATCGAGGACGGGCAGGTCGTGCGCGGAGCGGTCCCGATCACCCACGGCGCGCCTGGCCAGGAGACCCCGCCCGGCACGTTCACCGTGCAGCGCAAGGAGCAGGACCACCGCAGCGCCGAGTTCAACAACGCGCCGATGCCGTACTCGGTGTTCTTCGCCCCCGGCGGCATCGCCTTCCACGAGGGAAGCCTGCAGCGGCAGAGCGCCGGCTGCGTACACCTCTCGCACGACGATGCGGTCACCTTCTTCGACACTCTGCAGATCGGCGACGAGGTCCAGGTCCGCTGAGCGGAGCTTGCGTAGCGAACAAACAGCGCTGACCCCGTCCGGCTACCTCCTGATCACCACCTTGAGGGCGTTGTTCGCGCCCGCCTCGGCGAAGGTGTCGTAGGCCGACAGCATGTCGTCGAGCGCGAACTCATGGGTACCGAACAGGTCGCCCGCGATCTTGCCGGACTGAACGAGCTTCATGAGCATGGGCACCGTCGTCCCGTCGACGAGCCCGGTCGTGATGGTCACGTTGTTGATCCACAGGTCTTCGAGGTGCAGCGTCGTGGGGTGGCCGTGCACGCCGATGTTGGCCACGACGCCGCCGGGGCGGACCACGCGGGTGCAGAGGTCGAACGTCTCGGGGATCCCGACGGCCTCGATCGCGACGTCGGCACCCAGCCCGTCGTCGGTGAGCGAGGCGATCAGCTCCTCGACGTTCCCACCGGCGGAGTTGAGGACGTGGTCGGCGCCGAACCGGAGGGCGTGTTCGAGCCGCGAGTCGGCGACGTCCACGGCGACCACGGTGGCGGCTCCCGCGAGTTCCGCGGTCTGGATCGCGGCCAGGCCGACCGGGCCTGCCCCGACGACCACGACGACGTCGCCCGGCTTCACCCGGCCGTTGCGGACGCCCACCTCGTAGCCGGTGGGCAGGATGTCGGTGAGGAAGAGCACCTGTTGGTCGGTCACCCCGTCGGGCACCTTGTGCACGCTCGTCTCGGCGAACGGCACGCGGGCGTACTCGGCCTGCGTGCCGTCGATGAGGTGGCCGAAGATCCAGCCGATTCCGCCGGCTCCCTGGCAGTGGCTCGGCATGCCGCGCTTGCAGTACGCGCAGCGCCCGCAGGACGTGATCGCTGGGACGATCACCCGGTCGTCGACCTTGAGACCGCTCACGGCCGTGCCCACGGCGACGACTGTGCCCACGGCCTCGTGTCCGAGGATGCGGCCCGGCTCGACGGTGGGAACGTCTCCTTTGAGGATGTGCAGGTCCGTCCCGCAGATCGTCGTCGTGTCGATCTGCACGACGATGTCGGTCGGGTCCATCGGCTTGGGATCCGCAACGGTTTCCCAGGACTTCTGGCCCGGGCCGTGGTAGACGAGCGCCTTCATCGGCTCCTCCTCGCGACGGTGCTCCGCCACACCCGTGACGGCGCTCACGCACGCTAGGCCGATCCGCCGGGCTCCTCGTCTCAATCTGACACGGCGCGGATCGCAAGATCACCGTAGGCCGGCCACGAGCCGGAGTCCGTGCTCACGGTGGACGCCGCGAGCAGCGCGTGCGCGACGGCCCGCGCCACCACGTCGGCGGCCACGGCGTGGAGCACGAAGAGGTCCAGCATCCCCGGGGCGGGGCCGGCGGACGTGGAGAGACCGAAGACCACGCAGGCGTCGGAGCCCATGTGCCCTGCCGGGATCGAGCGGGTGAGCCCGTCGTGGCCCATCGCAGCCAGCCGAGCGCATCCCGCCTTGTCCAGTGCGAGGTCGGTGGCCACCACCGCGAGCGTCGTCGCCGGGTCCGCTGTCGGCGGGGTTGCCGCGGCGGCGAGCAGCGCGGATCGTCCGGCCTCGTCCACGGCCTCGTCCGGAAACTCGCCGGGCAGCCCGGCCCGCGCTCCGCGCAGCGTGCCGGTGGCCGGGTCCACACCCGACCCCGCCGAGTCGACGACCACGAGCGCGGCCACCACCGCGCCCCCGTCGAGCACCGTGCTCGCGGTGCCGACCCCTCCCTTCAGCCCGCCTGAGACGGCCCCCGTGCCCGCTCCGACCGACCCTTGGGCGACCGGGCCGGTGCTCGCGGCGTCGAACGCGGCGGCCCCGGCCGCCCCGTCCGGGTGCACTCCGCGATCCCCGCCGCGGCCCAGGTCACAGATGGCGGCGGCGGGCACGATCGGCACCACCCCGCCGGGCACCGTGAACCCGCATCCCTCCGCTTCCAGCCGCGCCATCACGCCGTCGGCAGCGGCCAGCCCGTAGGCGCTGCCGCCGGTGAGCACGACGGCATGCACCCGCTGCACCATCCGGCCCGGGTCGAGGAGATCCGTCTCGCGGGTGCCGGGCGTCCAGCCGCGCAGGTCCACGCCAGCGACGGCTCCGTCGGGCGGCGCGACCACGACCGTCGTGCCACTCAGCACCCCGCGCCCGGCGAGGGAGGCATGCCCGACCCGAAGGCCGGGCACGTCGGTCAGGGCGTTGTTCGGTCCGGTCCGCATGAGCGGCAATCCTGCCCTGACCCGGTGGCCGTTTCCCGCCAGCAACGGACCCGGGTATCGGTGACAGTGGAGTCATGAGTACCGCTGCACCGGAACGTGCCCTGCACCGTCTGGACTGGCCGGCACTGCAGGAACAGCTCGACGCCGAGGGTGTCGCCACCACCCCACCGCTGTTGTCACCGCAGCAGTGCTCGAGCGTGGTCGCGATGTTCGACGAGGTCGAGCGGTTCCGCAGCACGGTCGTGATGGCCCGGCACGCGTTCGGCGAAGGAAGCTACCGCTACTTCGCCGACCCGCTCCCGCCGCTGGTCCAGACGCTGCGCGAGCAGCTCTACCCGCCCCTTGCCACCATCGCCAACCGGTGGGCCGAGCGCCTCGGCGAGCGCACGTTCCCCACCACGCTCGACGAGCTACTGGCCGAATGCGCGGCGCTGGGCCAGCACCGGCCCACCCCACTCGTGCTGCGCTACGGCCCCGGCGGCTACAACTGCCTCCACCAGGACGTCTACGGGGACCTCACGTTCCCGCTGCAGTTCCTGGTGATGCTGAGCAGGCCGGACGAGGACTTCAGCGGCGGCGAGAGCGTGTTCGTCGAGCAGCGCCCCCGCCAGCAGTCCCGGCCCGTCGTGGTGCGCCCGCGCCAGGGCGAAGCCGTGATCTTCCCGGTGCGGAACCGGCCGAAACTCGGCTCACGGGGCTATCACCGCGTGCAGATGCGCCACGGCGTGAGCGCCGTGCACAGCGGCGAGCGGCACGTGCTCGGCATCATCTTCCACAACGCGCGCTGACGGCGGATCAGGAGAGCAGCGCGTTCAGCTCGCCGTAGTCGACACCGCCCACCGCCAGCGAGTCGTACGTACCGCTGCCCAGGAGCTCGCGGGCGCCACGGCGTGCCGTCGCGTACGCCGCCTGCGCGATCGCCGTGCCGACACTGACCCGGCGCACCCCCAGCGCAGCGAGTTCCGCGACCGCAGGGGCCCCGGGTCCCGCCATCACGTTCAGCGGGGCCGGGAGCAGGCCTGCCAACTCGCGCAACGTCTCGGCGTCGAGCAGACCGGGCACGAAGATCCCGTCCGCACCTGCGTCGATGTAGGCGCGAGCCCGCGAGACGGTCTCGTCCAGCCGGCCCGCCGGATCGCCGACCTGACGTAGGTAGGTGTCGATCCGGGCATTGACGAACAGCGGCACGCCCGTCGCATCAGCGGCCTCGCGCACGGTGCGGATGCGCCCGGCCTGCTCGCCGGTCTCCCGTAGCGGAGCCCCGGCGTCCTCGATGTTGATCCCTGCCACGCCGGCCCCGATGATCGCCTCGATCGTGCTGCGCAGCTCGGCTGGGGTCTCGCCGTAGCCCGTCTCGATGTCGGCGGTGACCGGCACGCTCACCACGTTCACGATCCGCCGGACGGCATCGGCCGCGAGCTCGCGGGGGAGGTGGTTGCCGTCGGCGTGTCCCAGGCTCCACGCGAGGCCTGCGCTGGTGGTGGCGATGGCCTGCGCACCGGCGTCCTCGATGAGACGGGCTGAGGCCGCGTCCCACGCGTTCGGCAGCACCAGCACACCGGTTTCGTGCAGCTGCCGGAACCGGGTCGCGTGGGCGGTCGCCGTCGTGTCAGTCGTCATTGCGCTATGTGATCACGTACCCCCCGTCGTGCACTCGCGGGTTTTGGACGGCACCGCCCCGATCCCCTGACGCGCCACCGCGGCTCCGGGACACTGGAGCCGTGATACCCGGCCTGATTCCCCGGGAGCGGCGGGTGCTCGCCCCGGGCGCTGTGCACGTGCCGGACTGGCTCGATCTCGACAGGCAGCGCGAGCTGGTTCGTGCCTGCCGTGAATGGGCGAGCGAGGGTCCGGGAATCCGCGCGGCCGTCATGCCGAACGGCGGCCAGATGTCGGTGCGCAGCGTCTGCCTGGGTTGGCACTGGTACCCCTACCGCTACTCCCGCACCCGCGACGACCAGGACGGCTCGCCGGTCACCCCGCTCCCCGACTGGCTCGGCGACCTCGGCCGTGATGCCCTGGCCGAGGCCTACGACGACCCGGAGCGCGCCCGCGGCTACCGGCCCGACATCGCGCTGATCAACCACTACGACGCCGGCGCGAAGATGGGGTTGCACCGCGACAGTGACGAGGAGTCGCTGGAGCCCGTCGTGTCATTCAGCATCGGGGCGCCGTGCCTGTTCCGCTTCGGCAACACGGAGAACCGCGGCCGGCCGTGGACCGACGTCGAGCTGCATTCCGGCGATCTGGTCGTCTTCGGCGACGAGAGCAGGCTGGCCTACCACGGCGTGCCGAAGCTGCTCCCCGCGTTCGACCTGCCCGACACCGGGCTCGCCGCGGGCAGGCTCAACATCACGCTCCGCGTATCGGGCTTGGGCTGACGGTCACGCCAACGCGAGGTGCACGGCCCGTTCCACGGGCGACGCCGGGTGCTCGAGATCGAGTTCGCCTCTCGGCATGAGGGGCGGCTGGGCCATGAACCGCGGTGTCGTGCCGTGGTGGGGCTGCGCGGAGTGCACGAGGAAGGGGTGGCAGAGATAGACGTCGCCCGCCGCCCCGGTGGCCGCGACCTCAGGCCGGTGCTCGGTGGCCGGCACCACCTCGCGCGCGAAGGCGAAGAACTCGGCCCCCTCGTCGCCGTAGGGCGCGAGCAGCCGGGCGGCGTCGTGGTGCGAACCGGTGCGGACGCGGGTGGGGGCGTCGTCGGGGCCGACGTCGGAGAACAGGAACAGCATCAGCAACGCGCGGCCGCGCGAGCGGATGTTCAGCTGGTAGCCGCCGCCGTCGTTGGCGAAGCTCCCTTCCACGTGCCACCCGTCGTCGCCGGGCGGGTCCGGGTGCGGGAACCGGACGGGAAAGGTGCCGAGGCTGCCACGCGGAAACCAGCGCCCGGTCCCCACCAGCTGGTCGAAGGCCGCGTGCAACCGTGGCGTGTTCGCCGCGGCGCGGAACGGCTCCTGCGGGAAGTCACCCAGCCTGATCACGGGGCGCGTCCACGTGGTGGCGTCCGCGGGGTCGCAGCCGGTGGCCGTCCACAGCAGCTCCCGGCCCGCATCGGCCAGCTCACGCGGGAACGCGCCCTCGACGTGCACGAAGCCGTCGTCGACGAAACGGTCGACCTGCTCGTCGGTCAGTGCTCGCACGGCCTCACAGTGCAGGACTCTGCTCCGTGCGACCACCGGATTTCGACGGCCCATCAGTCGTCGTCGAGCCGCACCGCGCCGACCGGACGGCCGCTCTCGCAGCGTAGCCGTACCTCCACTTTCTGCTCCTCGGACTCGAACTCGACGCGGGCTCCCTCCCGCTCGTCGTCGAGCCGGAAGCCCTGAGCGGGGCTCGCGGAGACGATCTCGACGACATCTCCTGCACATCGCGCGACGATCGTGCCGCCGGGGCTCGCGACGACGTCGGCGGCGGCAGGCGAGGGGGGTAGCGGGGACACCGGTGGTGGCGCAGCGAGCGGCGGAGTCGGCGCCGAGCGGGCTGCGGCGAGGGCCCGGTCCACCTCGGCGGGTGTGAGCGGCTGCTGCCCGCCCCCGAGGATGCCGGTGCCGATCGCGCCGACCGCGCTCATCCCCACGAGCGTCGCGGCGACCACGGCCGCCGCCCAGGCGAGGGCGACGAGAGCCGGGCGCGGGCGTCGGGGCGTCGACATCCGCTCAGCCTGTCGTGGCGGGGGTTAAGACTCTCCTAAGGCCGCACTATCGCAAAGCCGCCGCGTCACGGATTTCGCGTGGAACGATGTCCGTTGTCCTACGGTTCGGCAGGTGGCCCAGGTACTTCTCATCGAGGACGACCCGGCTATCCGCGGCGCGCTGAAGCGCGGACTGACCGAGCGGGGTCACGCCGTCGACTCCGCCGGCGCAGCGCTCCCCGGGCTCGAGTCGGCCGTGACGAACCGGCCCGACCTCGTCGTGCTCGATCTCGGCCTTCCCGACCTCGACGGCACCACGATGCTCCGGATGTTGCGCGGGGCGAGCCGCGTGCCGGTGATCGTGGCGACCGCCCGCGACGACGAGGCCGAGATCGTGGCCGTGCTCGACGCGGGCGCCGACGACTACCTGGTGAAGCCGTTCAGCGCTGCGCAGCTCGACGCCCGCATCCGGGCCGTGCTCCGCCGCAGCGGGGACACCGCGGCCGACGCAGCGGTCGTGGTGGGCGGTCTGCGGGTGGACCCGCGGTCGCGGGAGGCGAGCCTCGACGGCACCGCGCTCGACCTCACACCTCGCGAGTTCGCCCTCCTGCACTACCTCGCCGCCCGCTCCGGCCAGGTCGTCAGCAAGCGTGAGCTGCTCACCGAGGTCTGGCGGCTGCCCTACGGCGGCGCCGACAAGACCGTCGACGTCCACCTCTCCTGGCTGCGCCGCAAGCTCGGGGAGACCGCACAGGAGCCGCGCTACCTGCACGCCGTGCGCGGCGTCGGGGTGCGGATCTCCGCACCGCAGGGCTGAGGGGAGCAGATGCGCCGCCGCATCCTGGTTCTCGTCGGGGCGACGACGTCGCTGGTCCTCATCGCCTTCCTCGTGCCGCTCGCCTTGCTGCTGCGCACCGTCGCCGCCGACCGGGCGGTGCAGGCCGCCACCGTCGAGGCCCAGTCGCTCAGCTCGCTCGTGGGCACCACCGACCGGGCCGCCCTCGCGCTCGCCGTCCAGCAGCTCGATCTCAGCTCGCCCGACGCCGTCAGCGTGTTCCTCGCCGACGGCGCCGTCCTCGGCTCGGCCGCCGATCGGACTCCGCTCGTCGAGCTGGGAGCGCTCGGCACCAGCAGCTCCGCGGAGGTGGACGGCGGCCGGGAGATCGTCTTCGCGGTGCGCGACCAGATCGGTGGCGCCGGAGTGATCCGCTCGTTCGTGCCTGATGCCGAGCTCGGCCGTGGCGTTCCGGGGGCGTGGCTGATGCTGGGAGCGCTCGGTGTCGGCCTGCTCGGGCTCAGCCTCGCGGTCGCCGACAGCCTCGCCCGCTCCCTGGTCCGGTCCACCACCGACCTTGCAGCGGTGTCGCACCGCCTCGCCATCGGCGAGCTGGACGCCCGCGCCGACAGCAGCGCGCCCAGCGAGCTCGGCGTGGTCGCCGAGTCACTCAACGGACTGGCCGCCCGCATCACGGACCTGTTGCGCGAGGAGCGCGAGACCGTGGCCGACCTCGCCCACCGCGTCCGCACGCCGCTCACCGCGTTGCGCCTGGACGCCGAGGCACTCTCCGCTCAGGGCGACGCGGCCCGGATCGGCGCGGGCGTCGACGCGGTACAGCGGGCGGTCACCCAGGCGATCGAACAGGCCAGGCGCCGCGGCACCGGCCCGGGCGCGGGACGCACCGGAAGCGACGCCGCAGCAGTGGTGCGCGAGCGCGTCGAGTTCTGGGCCGTTCTGGCCGAGGACACAGACCGGGAAACGGTGGTCGACATCGCGGCGGGACCACTGCCGGTAGCGCTGGGCGAGGCGGACCTCGCGGCCTGCGTGGACGCGCTGCTCGGCAACGTCTTCGCCCACACTCCGGACGGCACGTCGTTCGCGGTGAGGCTCACGCCGCGACCGGACGGCGGCGCCCGGCTGGTGGTCGCCGACTCCGGACCGGGCCTGTCCGACGGGTCAGCCGTCCGGCGCGGCACCAGCGGCGCCGGATCAACGGGCCTCGGGCTCGACATCGCCCGCCGTAGCGCCGAGCAGGCGGGCGGGCAGCTCGAGCTGAGTCGCTCCGCCGACGGTGGGCTCGAGGTCGTGGTCGACCTCGGTGGCCCCGACACTCCGGCCTAAGGCGCGCTTAGGACTCTTGCAGCGTGGCGCTAGCCCGATGATCGGCACTGTCCAGGTCGACGGACAAACGACCTGAAGGAGCAGAAATGCCCACGCCCCGCATCGTGATCGCCACGACCGCCACGGTCGCCGCACTGCTGATCGGCGGCACCGCGATCGCCACTGCCGCCACTGCCGACACGAGCAGCACGGCCACCCCGCGGCCCGTCGCCGTCCAGGACGGGAGCAGCACCACGACGGTTCCCACCACGGTCCCGGTCACGACGCAGGCGGGATCCACCCGCGTCGGCGAGATCTCTCGCGACGAGGCCGTCGCGATCGCCCTGGCGCACATGGGCACCGGGAGGGTCACCGAGATCGAGCGGGAGTTCGAGCACGGCCGGCTGGAGTGGAAGGTCGAGATCGTGGGCCGGACGGGTGAGCACGACGTGCGCGTGGACGCGACGACCGGCGCGATCACCCGGGTCGACGCCGACGACCGGCGCGACGACGACCGGGGTAGCGACGACCGGGATCGGGACGACCGGGGCTGGGACGACCGGAGCTGGGACGACCGGAGCTGGGACGACCGGAGCTGGGACGACCGGAGCTGGGACGACCGGAGCTGGGACGACCGGAGC
>NZ_JAKXMK010000026.1 GCF_022524485.1 Pseudonocardia alaniniphila | reverse complement strand
TGGGACGACCGAGACGACGACGACCGGGGTGGCGACCGCTGACCGACCCCCGGCCTGACGCCCGAGGGCCACGTTCACGCCGTGGGGCGGAACGTGGCCCTCGGGCGGCTTCGTCAGCTGGAGCGGCTGCGCTTGATCAGGAAGATGATCAGCAGCAGCAGGAGGCCGCCCGCCACCGGTGCCAACCGCTTGAGCACCGGGGCACCCGCGGTGTCGAGCAGGTCGATCGCATCCACTTCGCTGCGCATCGACGGCGCCGCCACCCTCGGCACGCTCGCCGGCGCGGGAGTGCTGGGGGCGGACGCCAGAACCGGGCCCTTGGCGGCGGTGGCCGTGGCCGCGGCCGGCGCGCCGGACCCGTTGGTGCTGCCCCCGCCTGCGGCGGCCTCGGAGCCGGTGGACGACTGCGCTGCCGACCCCGTGGCCTGCTCGGGCGCGAGCTTGCTGGCGACGCAGGCCGAGAACTGGCCGATGATCTTGTCGGCGACGTCCGAGATGACACCCCGGCCGAACTGCGCGGGGCGACCCGTGATCGTCATGTCGGTGACCATCGTGACGGCCGTGCGGTCCGGTCCGTCGGCCGTCATCGTGCCGGTGACGGTGGCCTTCGCCGTGCCGTTGCCGCGCGAGTCACGACCGTTGGCCTCGATGACGACCTCGTGCTTGTCGTCGTCGCGCTTCACGTACGTGCCCTTGCCCTTGTACGTGAGCGAGATGGGCCCGAGCTTCACCTTCACGGTGCCGGTGAAGGAGTCACCCTCGTATTCCTGGAGAGTGGCGCCGGGGAAACACGGAGCCACGGTCTCCGGCGTGTTCAGCGCCTCCCATGCCTTCTCGATCGGCGCTTCGATCGTGAATTTGTTCTCCAACTGCATGAGCTATCTCCTCCTCGGACCCCTGGTCGATCGCCGAGGGGCGTAAAAGCCGTGGACGCCTGCCCCTGTGATCGGAGCAGGCGTCCACGGTTTAGCGACGAACGTCAGCCCGCGGCCGCCAGAACCGCGCGGCCGGTGAGCACCTTGGCCAGATGCTCACGGTAGTCCGCAGCCGCGTCCGCGTCACTCGGAGCGGCTGTGCCCTCCGTGACGTGCTCGGCTGCGGCGCGCACGGCGTCGGCGGTGGCCGGCTGCCCGACGAGCGCCTGCTCGACGCCCGTGGCACGGATCGGCGTGGTGCCCATGTTGGTCAGCCCGACTCGGGCCTCCGCAATGGATCCGCCGTCCACGCGAATGGCCGCCGCGATGGCGACCATCGACCAAGCCTGCGCGGTGCGGTTGAACTTCTCGTAGTGGCTTCCCCAGCCGGTGTACTTCGGGAAGCGGATCTCGGTGAGGATCTCGGTCTCACCGATCGCCGTGGTGAAGTAGTCGAGGAAGAACTCGCTCGCCGGCACGGTGCGCGTGCCCTCCGCTCCGGCGATCACCATCTCGGCGTCGAGCGCGAGCGCCACGGCACCCAGGTCACCTGCCGGGTCGGCGTGGGCCAGCGAGCCACCGATCGTGCCCCGGTGACGCACCTGGTTGTCCGCCACCGTCTCCGTGGCCTGGGCGAGCAGCGTGACGTGCTGCTTCACCAGGTCGTCCCGGATGACGTCGTAGTAGGACGTCATCGCACCGATCGCGATCCGGTCGCCGTCCTCGCGGACGCCTCGCAGCTCCGGGATGCCGCCCAGGTCGATGAGCACCGAGGGCGCGGCGAGCCGCAGCCGCAGCACCGGGATCAGGCTCTGGCCGCCCGCGAGGATCTTCGCGTCGTCCCCGCCGTCCCGCAGCGCCGTGATGGCGTCGGCTACCGACGACGGCTTGACGTAATCGAACTTGGACGGGATCACTGGACCTCTCCCTGCGGATTGTTCGGGTCGATCGAGCCCAGACCGGCACCCGGTGAGTGGGTGTCGACCGGGGTCTCCTGAGTGGAACGCCCCTTTGCGCCCTGGATGGCCCGCCACACGCGCTGCGACGTGCACGGCATCCCGATGTCGCTGACGCCGAGGGGGCGCAGCGCGTCGAGCACACCGTTGACGATCGCGGGCGTCGAGGCGATGGTGCCCGCCTCGCCGACGCCCTTGACGCCCAGCGGGTTCGACGTGGACGGCGTGCTCACCACGCGGGTGTCGAAGCTCGGCAGATCGGCCGCCGACGGAAGCGTGTAGTCGACGAACGTGCCGTTGACCAGCGTGCCCTCCTCGTCGTAGTTGGCCTCCTCGAACAGGGCCTGTGCGATGCCCTGGGCGAGACCGCCGTGCACCTGGCCTTCGACGATGAGCGGGTTGACCACGTTGCCGATGTCGTCCACGCAGACGTACTTGCGCAGGTTGACGTGCCCGGTCTCGGTGTCGACCTCGATGGCCGCCAGGTGCGTGCCGTGCGGGAACGAGAAGTTCTCCGGGTCGTACACGGCGTCGGAGTCGAGCGAGGGCTCCATGTCCTCCGGGTAGTCGTGCGCCGCGAACGCGGCGAACGCGATCTCCTGGATCGACTTGCCCTTGTCCGTGCCGCGCACGGTGAAGTTGCCGCTCGCGAACTCGATGTCGTCCTCGGACGCCTCGAGCAGATGCGCCGCGATCTTCTTGGCCTTCGCGATGACCTTGTCGGCGGCCTTCACGATCGCGATGCCACCGACCACCAGCGAGCGCGAGCCGTAGGTGTCGAGACCCTTGGGCGAGATCTGCGTGTCGCCGTGCAGGACCTCGACGTCCTCGAACGGCACGCCCAGCTGGTCGGCGACGATCTGGCTGAACGCCGTCTCGTGGCCCTGGCCGTGCGCCGAGGCGCCCGTGATCACCTCGACCTTGCCGGTGGCGAGCATCCGGATGCTGGCGGCCTCCCAACCGCCCGCGCCGTAGGACAGCGAACCCAGCACCCGCGAAGGGGCGAGACCACACATCTCGGTGAACGTCGAGATGCCGATCCCGAGCTGCACGGGGTCGCCCGAGCGCCGCCGCTCCTCCTGCTCACGACGCAGGCCTGCGTAGTCGAACAGCTCCATCGCCTGCTGCGTGGCCTGCTCGTAGTTGCCCGAGTCGTAGGTGAGCCCGCACACCGTGGTGAACGGGAACTCCTCGTGCTTGATCCAGTTCTGCTCGCGCAGCTCCAACGGGTCGCGGCCGAGCTCGACAGCGAGCTCGTCCATGATCCGCTCGATGGCGAACGTGGCCTCCGGCCGCCCGGCGCCCCGGTACGCGTCGGTCAGCGTCTTCGTGGTGAAGACGTTGGTGCACGTGAACTTGTAGGCCGGGATCTTGTAGATCGCGTTGAACATGAACGCGCCGAGGATCGGCACACCCGGGGTGACGAGCCCGAGGTAGGCACCCATGTCCGCCAGCAGCTTGACGTCCAGGCCGGTGACCGTGCCGTCCTTCTTGGCCGCGATCGTGATGTCCTGGATCTGGTCGCGGCCGTGGTGGGCGGCGAGCATCGACTCTGAGCGGCTCTCGGTCCACTTCACCGGCCGGTGGAGCTTCTGCGCGAGGACGACGACGAGCATCTCCTCGGGCAGCACGCCGATCTTGCCGCCGAAGCCGCCGCCCACATCGGGGGCGATGACCCGCAGCTTGCTCTCCGGCACACCCAGCGTGACCGTGGTCATCGTCCGGAGGATGTGCGGCACCTGCGTGGCGGCGTAGACGGTGAGCTGCTCGCCCGTCGGGTCGCACACGGCCGACCGCGGCTCCATGAACGCCGGGATCAGGCGCTGCTGGATGAACCGGCGGCGCACGACCACCTGGTCAGGGTCGGCCTCCGCGGCCGAGATCGCGTCGGCGACGCTCCCACCGGTGCCGGCCTCGCCCGAGTCGAACACCCAGGTGGCGTTCTCGTTCGTGCCCAGGCCGGGGTGGACGAGCGTGGCCCCCTCGGCGAGCGCGGCCTCCATGTCGAGCACGGGCTCGAGCGGCTCGTACTCGACATCGACGAGGTCGGCGGCGTCGCGGGCCTCTGCGGCACTGCGGGCGACGACGACGGCCACGCCCTCACCGGCAAAGTGCACGGTGCCGGTGGCGAGCACAGGTCGCTGAGGCGCCTTCATGTCCGGCGTGATCGGCCAGGCGCAGGGCAGGCCGACCTGCTCCACGCCCAGGTCCGCTGCCGTGTAGACACCCACGACACCCGGGGCCTGCTCGGCTGCGGTCTTGTCGACGCCCATGATCGTGGCGTGCGCCAGCGGCGAGCGGACGACTGAGATGTGCAGCGTGCCAGCCGGCGTGATCGCGTCGGTGTATCGGCTGCGGCCCGTGATGAGACGGGCGTCTTCCTTGCGGGTTCTGGCCTTTCCGAACTCGACGGTGGGTTCGGCGGTCGCGGTCATTTTAGTCGCCCCCTCCGGCCACGGACACCGGCGACTGCACGTCGGCCTGGACGCCCGGCTTCATCTTCTCGGCGGCGCTCTGCACCGCGCGGACGATGTTCTGGTATCCGGTGCAGCGGCAGAGGTTGCCCTCGATGCCCTCCCGGACCTCGCGCTCGTTGGGGTCGGGGTTGTCTCCGAGCAGGTCGATCGACTGCATGATCATGCCCGGAGTACAGAAGCCGCACTGCAGCGCGTGACACTCGTTGAAGGCCTCCTGCACGGGGTGCAGCTTGCCGTCACGCGCGATTCCTTCGATCGTCGTGACCTCGGCGCCGTCGGCCTGAACAGCCAGTACGGAGCAGGACTTCACGCTCTGCCCGTTCAGGTGGACGGTGCAGGCACCGCAGTTGCTGGTGTCGCAACCGACGAGCGTGCCGGTCTTGCCGAGGCGCTCCCTCAGGTAATGAACCAGTAATGTGCGGGGCTCGACGTCGTCGGCGTACTGGACGCCGTCGACGGTGACCCGGACCTGTGCCATGAGTCTTCTCCTCAACCGCGACCACGGTGTCGTATCGCGCCAGCATGTGTTCCGGAGGGCCGGCCGAGGTGGTCGCACCACCATCCGGGCCGCCACCCCGTTGTGGCGGCGAGCACATCACACCGCTGTTGATCCGACGGTGCAACCGATCCCCTTCGCACCGGTATACCTACCCCTGGGTGACCACGGGGCGAACTTCAGGGCACTCGTGCAACGCCACCGCGAAAGCGGAAAGAATCAGCACTCGGATCCGCAAGAGCGGATCCAAACAGGTCAGCCAATCACCCTTTCGGAGTAGCCCTGACGGACGGCCGCCTCCGGGGCACGTCGAATCGCCGACGCCCGGTCCGTTGCGATCCCGGTTCCGACCGGTCGCAGCGGTTCCACAGTGTGGTGGCGCAGTGCACCCCACCACAGACCCGAGCCGTAGGCGAGATCGTCGAGCCGGTGGGCAAGCAGGTGCCCGAGCAGACCCGGCCGGGCCTCGGGGTCGCGCTCGCGGTGGCGCCACCAGTCCACGACGCCCTCGGTCACCGCGACGGCCAGCACCGTGCGGCGCGCTCGGCGAGACAGCAGGCATGCCGCGAGCGACACCGGCCAGTAGTGGCGCGTCACGGCGTCGGCCGTCTGCGCGACAGCGCCCACCGCTCCCGCTGCCACGAGACGCGCCGCGGCCCGGCGGGGCCGGCGAACCGGCAGCTTCCGCGAGAGCCGCTCGGCAGCGACCGCGCTCACCACCACCGCTGCTGCCGCCGCCCGCGCGGTTCCGACCAGCGTCAACGCTCCGACAGCGGCCGACAACGGACTCAGCACCATCGGCGGCACCGAACCGCGGTGCCGCATCGCGAGGGGCGCGGCCCCGGTGCCGTAGTACGCCTTGCGCAGCCACCACGCGCCGAAGGTCGTCCGGTGATCGTGTGCGACGCGGGCGCTCGGCTCGTAGCGCAGCCGCCAGCCCGCCTCGTGCAGGCGCAGCACCAGGTCGACGTCCTCGGCCACCTGCATCCGCTCGTCGAATCCGGAGCCGACCGCGCTGCGACGCACGAGCATGGCTGCGCTCGGCACGTACGCCACCCGCGAGCGCGGCACGACCAGCGCAGGGTCGGGTCCGAGGTCCAACGAGGACCGCACGGCCTCGTACGCGGCCAGCAACCCGCCGATCGGCGGCAGCGGCTCGGCCGGGGGCAGCGCGACGATCCGCGGCGCAGCGAGGCCGACCGCGGGATCGGCGAAAGACGCGAGGAGCGGCTGCAGCCAGCCGGGCCGGGGCACCACATCCGAGTCGAGGAAGGCGACGAGCGGGGTCGTCGCGACCGCGAGGCCCGCGTTCCGCGCGGCAGCCGGGCCGCGGGCCGACGGATGCCGCAGGACGGTGGCGCCGCCCGCCTCGGCCACGGCCCGGACCGCGCCCTCGTCCGTCGATCCGTCGTCCACCACCACCAGGCCGCCCAGCCCGTCCGGAAGCGCGGCGAGCAGGCGCGCCAGTTCGGGCGCCCGGTCCCGCACGGGCACCACGACCGTCACCTCGGCCACGGCCGGCACGGCGGACGCCGGCTCGGCCACCGGGTGCGCGATCCCCGCGTCGAGCAGTCTGCGGACGAGAGCGCCCGACTCCTGGCCCGTCACCGTGCACCGCCCGTGCGCGAGCAGGCGCCTTCCGGCGTCGGAGAGGCGCAGCAGCCGGGGCGGTGCACCACCGATCAGCACCGCGCCGTCGTCGAGGGCGCGGACCCGGCGGTCGAGCGCCACCCCGAACCCGAGCGGTAGCGCACTCTCCGCCGGACCCGTGGCCGTCACGCAGGCCTCCGCCGGCCGGAAACTCCTGCCACGCCGACGTCGAGCACCCCGTCACCGTAGGGCTCTCCGGCCCGGAGCGACATCATCATCCGGAGAGCCATCTCACCGTTCGCGACACAGCGGCGGCCCTGGTGGCAGGCTGGCACCGATGAACGTCCCGGTCCTGCCCGACTACGGCCACCGTTCGCTCGCGGAGGTGCTTCCGGCCATCCTCTCGGCCCTCGGAGTGCCGGGTGGACCTCCGGCGCTGGCGTTCGAGCCGGTCCGAGCAGCGGCCCTGCTGCTCGTCGACGGCCTGGGCACCGAGTTGCTGCGCGAACACGCGGCCGACGCACCGTTCCTCGCGAGCCTGCCCGACTCGGGACCGCTCACCGTCGGTTTCCCGTCGAGCACGTCGATCAGCCTCACCTCGCTCGGCACGGGGCTGCCGCCGGGGGCCCACGGAATGGTCGGCATCTCCTTCCGCGCCGACGGCGGCGAACTGCTCGACACGCTCCGCTGGACGAGCCAAGGCGCGGACGGCGCGATCGACATGCGCGAACTGCTCCCACCGGAGCAGGTGCAGGCGGCTCCGACCGCGCTGGAGCGCGCGGCAGCCGCCGGCGTCGCCGTCACGGTCGTCTCGAAACAGGAGTTCGGCGGATCCGGACTCACCCGGGCAGCGTTGCGGGGCGGCGACTTCCGGGGCACCTACGCACTCGGCGACCTCGCCGCCGAGATCATCGCCGGGCTCACCGGAGCGGGCAGGCGGCTCTGCTATGGCTACCACGCCGACCTCGACCTCCTCGGGCACCTGCACGGGCCGGGCACGTTGGCATGGCGGCTGCAGCTCAGCGAGGTCGACCGGTTGGTCGCGCTGATCGCCGAGCACCTGCCGAGCGACGCCGCGCTCGTGGTGACCGGCGATCACGGCATGGTCGCCGTCGACCGGATCTTCGACGCCGACACCGACCCCGTACTGCAGGAGGGTGTGCTGCTGCTCGGCGGCGACGCGCGCTCGCGGCACGTCTACGTCCGGCCCGGGGCGCTGGAGGACGTGCTGGCCACCTGGCGCTCGGTGCTGGGGGACGACGCCTGGGTGGTGCCGGGCGACCAGGCCGTGGCGGAAGGCTGGTTCGGTCAGGTCGTGCCACAGCTGCGCGGCCGCATCGGTGACGTCGTCGCCGCGGCGCGGGGCACAGCGGCCGTGACCAGGTCGGTCGCCGAGCCGGTGATCTCCCGGCTGCCTGGCCAGCACGGCTCACTGTCGGTGGAGGAACAGCTCGTCCCGCTCCTGGTGGCCCGCGCCTCCTGACCCAGGAGCCCGCTCACGCCAGGCGCCCTCGGCGGTCGGGAGTCCAGCGGGAGAGGGCCTCCAGAAGCGACGTGCCCATCCCGGCGAGGAGACGCTCGCCCTCTTCCCGGGATGCGCCTGCCGGGTCGCCGAGCACCCCGTTCGGGCTGGCGGCTGCGATCCCGTCGCGGCGCAGGGTCGGGAGCAGCTTGGCAAGCGGCGCCGTGTTGCCTGCCTCCGCCAGGTCCTCCCGCACGAGCGTGGGCTCCAGCGCGAGCAGGATCGACGTCTCGGTGCGCCCGGCGTGCGCGTCCCCGCCTGGCACGCCGCAGCCGAACCACGCCATGTCTCGGCCCTCGTCCCGCAGGAGGAGAACGGCCTCGGACACGGTCGGGAAGTTGCCGCCGTGCCCGTTGACGAAGACCAGCCGCCGCACCCAGCGGCCTGCCGATCGGCCCAGCTCGACGAGCACCGCGTTCAGCGCCTCGTGCCCGATCGACAGCGTGCCCGGAAAGCCCTCGTGCTCGCCCGACGCGCCGTAGGCCACCGCGGGAGCGACCAGCAGCGACGGGTCGGCGTCCGCAGCCCGGTGGGCGACTGCGGTCGCTATCCGCGCGTCGGTGTCCAGCGGCAGGTGGGGACCGTGTTGCTCCAGCGATCCCACCGGCACGAGCACGGTGGGCTTCGCCTCCGGCGCCAGTTCGCTCCACGTGCGTTCACCGAGCCGGACGTTCACAGCGCGACCCCCACCCGGTGGCCGTCGAGGACGGCGGCGTGCACCCGGCGCGGAGCCACGCAGTCGCCGATCCGGTGCACGGGCACATCATGGCTGCGCAGCGCCGTCCAGAGCTCGTTCTCCGGCACCGGCGGCACGGCGCAGACCACCCAGTCGCACACCGTCTCGGAGACGGCGCCGACGGGATGGTGCAGCACGGTCAACCGGACGCCGGACGCGGCCGACGCGGCGCCGAGAACCGTCCTGTCGGTGGAGAGCGCGATGCCCGCCACGCGCGCCCGGCGGTGGAATCCGGGCATGTCGAGGGTGAGCCCGAGATCCTGCCCGACGACCATGCCGGGCGTCATGATCTCCACGACGCAGCCACGCGCGGCCAGCAACTCGGCCACCGACGTGCCGTGATGAAACCCCAGCTCGTCGTAGACCAGGACGGTGCCGGACGGCTCGGCGGCGCCGCGGAGGACGTCGCGGACGTCGACGACGCGGTCGAGCCCACGGGCCCACTCCGGAAGCGCCGGCCGGGCGCCGGTGGCGAGCACGACGACGTCGGGCTCGTGCTGCTTGATCGCGGCCAGGTCAACCTCTGTGCCGGTGCGCACATCGACTCCCATCTGCAGGCATTCGGTGAGCAGGTCCTGCACCGCCACTCCGAACTCCTGTCTGCCCGGTGCCGAGGCAGCTTCGGCCACCTGACCGCCGGTCCAGGGCAGGCGCTCGCACAGCACCACCCGGTGCCCGCGCCCGGCCGCCGTCGCCGCGGCTTGCAGACCCGCCGGCCCGCCACCGACCACGAGCACCCGCCGCTTCGGCCGCACAGGCGCCGAGAGGGGAACCCCCTCACGGCCCGCGCGCGGGTTGACCGCGCATCCGAGCCGCATGTTCAGCCCGACCCGCCCCGCGCACTCCTGGTTGCACCCCGTGCAGCTGCGGATCCGGCGGGATGCGCGGGCGCGGCCTGCGAAACCCGGGTCGGCGATCTGCCCGCGGACCACGCCGACGAGGTCGCACTCCCCGGCCCGGATCGCGCGTTCGGCCTGTGCCGGGTCGGTGAATCGGCCGACACCGATCACCGGCAGCGACACCGCCGCCCGGATCGCGGACGGGACGGCCTGCGCGTAGCCCGCCGGCACACCCATCGGAGGCTCGACCAGGTGCAGTGTCGCCGTCGCGACCCCCACCGAGGTGTTGACGTAGTCGATCACCCCGTCGTGATCGAGCAACCGGGCGGTCCCCACCGCATCGGCGACCGAGGTGCCACTGCGGATGCCCTCGTCACCGCAGAGACGGACCCCGAGCACCCGATCCGGGCCGATCACCTCGCGCACGGCGGCGGCGACCTCGCGGACGATCCGCACCCGGTTGACCAGCTGACCGCCGTACCGATCGGTGCGCAGGTTCGTGAGCGGCGAGAGGAACTGCCGCAGGATCGACGCCTGCGAGCACTGCAGCTCCACGCCGTCGTAGCCGCCGGCGACGCAGTGTCCGGCGGTGAGCGCGTACCCGGCGACCAGCTCCTGGATCTCCCCGGCGGTGACGGCCTTCGGAACCTCGCGGAACATCGGATCCGGCACGGGCGAGGGCGCCCATACGGGGAGCCGGGAGTACATGCCGCAGGACTGGGCGCCGTTGTGGTTCAGCTGCGCCAGCACCGGCACGCCGTGCGCGTGGACCGCCTCGGTGATCCCGCGGTGGGCCGCGATCGCATCGGGATCGGCACCGTCGATCAGCTTCTCGTAGGGCCGGTCAGCCGGGTGGACGGAGTGTTCCTCGGTGATGACCAGCCCGGCTCCACCGGCCGCCCGGGCCGCGTAGTAGGCGGCATGCCGGGCCGTCGGGCGTCCGTCGCGGGCGGCATTGGTGAGGTGCGCGCAGAAGACGATCCGGTTGCGCAGGGTCAGTGGCCCCAGTTGCAGTGACGAGAACAGCATCACGCGACCGCGTCGAACTCGGCCGCGGCCCGCCGCGCCTCGAGCACGGCCTCGTACACGGTGCGAGGGGCGATGCAGTCACCCACGCGGGGCAGATCGGGATGCGCAGCCCACAGGCCGTCCTCCGGGAGCCGGTGCCCGCAGTCGAGCACCACCGCGCAGTCGATCTCGCGGCGCTCCCCCGTCCAGACGTGCTCCAGCACCGCACGGCCACCGTGCACGCCGCGCAGCAGCGAGTACAGCTCGCGCACCACTCCGGCCCGCTGCAAGCGCGTGTTGGCGGGCACCAGATCACCGGTGCGGGAGAGCTGGACGCCCGCCACCGCATCCCGGGTGACGATCGCGACGCGGCGCCCCGCGGCAGCCACCTGCTCGGCGACGCCGACACCCGTCCAGTCGCCGATCGGGTCGTGCACGACGACGACGCCCGCAGGCAGGTCCAGCGCCGCCTCCGCGGATCCGGCGGCGAGCACACCGGCCTCGAAATCGGCGGCGGACAGCACGGGCACATCGCTCATGTAGGGACGCGGGCCGGGCCGCGAGCCGGTGGCGAGCAGGACGCCCGTCCCGGCACGCTCGGCGGCGTCGAGCTCCGGGACATCGGCCTCGACGCCGGTTTCCACCTCGACACCCAAGCGGATCAGCTCCCGCTCCCACCAGGGCACGAGCACACCCATCCGCTCCCGGCCGCCCACGGCCGCGGTGAGCAGCAGCGCCCCGCCGAGCCGGTCTGCTCGTTCCATCAGCCGCACCCGGTGCCCCCGCAGCGCCAGCACCCGCGCGGCCTCCATCCCGCCCGGCCCGCCCCCCACGACGAGCACGGATCGCCGTGCCCGGCCCGTACGGGTGCGCGAGTCGCCCGGCGGGTCCTCCGTCTCGTGGCCTGCCCGCGGCTCGGCCTCGTCGGAGACGATCGGGTTGCGCGGGTCACGCACGATGGAGTGCTGATTGGACAGAGTGCAGGGCCGGATGCGTTCTGGAGTCCCCGCGCGGACGTGCGTGACCAGGTCGGGTTCGGCGATCTGGCTTCGCGTCATCTCGACGAGATCGGCGATGCCCTCGTCGAGCGCCGCCTGCGCGAACGCGGGGTCGACGACGCTGCCCTGCAACACCACCGGCACCGCTGCGCCGAGTGCCGAGCGGACGGTGCCGCAAATCGACCGGTTGAACCCCGGCGGGACGTGCAGGTCGGGTCGGGTCGCGAAGACCGACATCCCCGAGCCGCGGACGACCACGAGATAGTCGATCGCCCCGGCCACCGCGAGCGCGGTCGCCACGCCCTGCTCCGGCGTGATCCCGGCCCACGGGGCCAGCTCGTCCGCACACAGCCGCAGGCCGAGAACGCGGTCGTCGGTTGCGTCGCGGTCGAGCCCGGACCGCACGGCGGCGAGCACCTCACGCAACAGCCGGGTGCGGTCCTCGCCGTAACCGTCCGCGCGCCGGTTGGTGAGCCCCGAGAGGAACTGGCGCAGGATCGAGTGCTGCCCCGCGTTGATCTCGACGCCATCCAGCCCCGCCTGCGCGGCCAGCACCGCTGCGGCGGAGAACCCGGAGACCAGCTCGTCGATCTCGGGCTGCTCCATCTCCATCGGCACCTCGCGGCTCGCCGCGTCGGCGACACCCGAGGGCCCCCAGAGCGCCTGCTGCCCGTACGCCGAGCTGCCCTGCCCACCGGCGTGCCCGAGCCCGGCGAGCACGAGGGCGCCGTGCGGGCGGCAGGCGTCCACCACAGCGGCCCATCCCGGGACGGCGTCGGCGGCGCGTGGCGCGCGCTCGTAGGGCCAGTCGGAGTCGTGCACGCTCGCCACCTCGGTGACGATCACACCGGTGCCGCCCGCGGCGCGCCGCGCGTAGTAGGCGACGTGCCGGTCGGAGATCTCGCGGTCGCGGGCGAGGTTGGTCTCGTGTGGACCGAACAGCACGCGGCTGGGTGCGGTCCGTCCCCTCAGGACGACCGGCCGGACGAGGCTCGCGCCGGACACCGAAGGGGACGGCTCCTCACGAGCCCGCGACCGGGATCCGCAGCCGCGAGTCGGACGCGTCACCCGCCATCCCGGCGAGCGGGCTCGTCTCGCACGCCTTGTCGGGCCGGCGCCCGATCGTGACCGGGACGGGGCGCCGCGAGTTCCGCGGGGCGGAGCGGGAGTGGTCCACGTCCGACCGCGGGATGGCGACGGCCTCGTCGCGCGCGGCGAGTGCCTGCTCACCGAAGCCGCGCACGCACTCCGGGTCGGGACCGTCGAGGGGCAGGCCGGTGAAGAACTTGGCCGCCATGCAGCCGCCCTGGCACGAGTCGTAGAAACCGCAGCTACGGCAGGCTCCGCCGGTCTGCGGCTGCCGCAGCTGCGCGAACAGCTCCGACTCCCGCCACACATGCTGGAACCCACCCGGCGAGCGGACGTTGCCCGCGAGGAAGTTCTCGTGGATCGCGAACGGGCACGCGTAGACGTCCCCGACCGGGTCGATCAGGCAGACGACGCGGCCCGCGCCGCAGAGGTTGAGCCCGGGCAGCGCCTCGCCATAGGCAGAGAGGTGGAAGAACGAGTCGCCGGTGAGCACGTTGTCGCCGTGCGCCAGTAGCCACTGGTAGAGCTGGTGCTGCTGCTCGGCGGTCGGGTGCAGCTCGTCCCACACGTCGGCCCCGCGTCCCGACGGGCGCAGCCGCGTGATCCGCAGCTGGGCGCCGAACTTGTCGGCGATGGCCGCGAAGTCGTCGAGCTGGTCGACGTTCTCGCGCGTCATCACGACGCTGATCTTCGGTTGGCCGAAGCCGGCCTCCGCCAGGTTCTCCAACGCCCGCATCGCGGTGGCGTACGAGCCGGGGCCGCGCACGTGGTCGTTGACGGCGGCCGTGGCACCGTCGAGGGAGATCTGGACGTCGACGTAGTCGGTGGCCGCGAGCTGCCGCGCCCGCTTCGCGTCGAGCTTGATCCCGTTGGTCGAGAACTTGACGCCGACGTCGTGGCCGACCGCGTAGTCGAGCAGCTCCCAGAAGTCCGGTCGCACGGTCGGCTCGCCGCCGCCGATGTTGACGTAGAAGACCTGCATCCGCTGCAGCTCGTCGATCACGCCCTTGGCCTCGGCGGTGGTGAGCTCCCGCGGATCCCGGCGCCCGGACGACGACAGGCAGTGCACACACGCCAGGTTGCAGGCGTACGTGAGCTCCCAGGTCAGGCAGATCGGCGAGTTCAGGCCGTACTGGAAATGATCGACCAGCTTCACTGCCACTCCATCCGTATCTCTAGGACCGCTCTTCGATGGTGCCGTTCGCCGCCAGCCCGGCCAGGGCCCGCAGGTACGCCGGGCGCTGCGTCTCCTCGACGGCCGCCGCGTCGATCGCGGCGTTGACGGAGTCGTGCTGCTCCAAGCCGGAGACGACGGCGACGAGCTGCGGGGTTTTCAGGAACGACAGCTTGCGGGTGCCGAAGTGGTAGACGAGCGCCCCGAAGGGTTCGGGGCGCACCGCCACCTGCGGGCTGCAGCGATAGGGCAGGTCCGGGTCGAACCCGGGGCCTGCCGTGTCGCTCGTGGACACCGGGTCGCTAGTAGACACCGCACATGCCGTCGATCGACACCTCTTCGACGAGGGTCTCCTCGACGACGGGCTCCTCGGTCACGGACTCGGACTGCTCGATGGGGGACATGGGTCATCTCCTGCCGACGACGGGGTGATCCGGCCCGCACGTTAATTGGCACCCGGTGCCAATGACAAGGCTCGCGTTCGTCGACGCCGGGATCAGGACCGCGACCGCCGTGGTCGCGACCGCCGGGCATGCTGCTTTCGTGTTCGTTCCCCTCCTGCATCTGGCCACGCCCGCCGAGTGGCGCACGGCGCTCACCGCCGGCGTCATCGCACCGCCCTCGCTCGACGAGGTGGGGTTCGTCCACCTGTCCACACCTGACCAGGTCGCACTGCCCGCCGGGCGGCTCTTCCCGGGCCGCACCGATCTGGTGCTGCTCGTGCTCGACCCGGACCGGATCGTCGTCCCCGTCCGCTTCGAACCGGGGCTCCCGACCGACCCTGCCTCGATGCGCTTCCCCCACGCCTACGGCCCGGTGCCGGCAGCTGCGGTGCTCGGCGTGCTGCCCTACCGCCCGCGTGCCGACGGCGGGTTCGACGCGCCCGTCCTCGGCACCGTCGACCCGGGTTGGCGCCACGCGGTGCTCGAGCCTTCGCTGCTGCGCCGGATCGCCACGGCGGAGGTGCCGGTGACGGGAGGGGTCGCGGTCCGCACGACGACCGTGCCGGGCTCTCCCGAACACAACCAGCTCCTGGTGAGCGGCCGCGCGGACGCCGCGCAGGTCACCGCCGACGCCGAGCGCGTCCTCGATGGCTGTGCCGAACAGTGGGTCCTGCTCACGGGGGCGCACCTGGCGGATACCGCCGCGGGGCTCGCCGCGGGTGGCTGGCAGGTGCAGGAGCTGTTGGGGATGGCAGCGCCCGCGGGTGGGGAGCCGGTCGCCCGCGTGGCACAGGTCGACGCCGCCGAGCTGCGGCCCCTGGCGGAGGCCGCCTGGCGGCGGGACCTGCCCGGGATGGATCCCGCCCTGATCGCCGAGGCCCTCGACGGCCGGCGTCTCGAGGAGGCCGTGCTCGACGTGCGCCACCTCGCCGTCGCTGCCGGTGGGCGGCTCGTCGCGTCGGCGGTCCTCAAGATCGACGGCGGAACCGCGCTGATCGATGCGATCTCGACCGAGCCGGACCACCGTCGCCAAGGGCACGGCGACGCGCTGCTGCGCACCGGGATGGCTCTCGCTGCGCAGGCGGGCTGCGACCTGGTCGTCCTGGACGTGGTCGCGGACGACTGGACCCGGACCTGGTACACGCGCCGCGGCTTCGTCGAGGTCACGCGCTCCTGGTCGGCTCGCCGCACGCCCTGACCGTGCCGCGGATCATTCCGCGATCAGGACGGCGGCGCGCTCCGCGATGGCACAGACCGTGGCATGGGTGTTGGCGGAGACGATCGACGGCATCACCGACGCGTCGGCCACGCGGAGCCCGTCGATGCCGTACACCTTGAGGTCCGGGTCGACGACCGCCCCGATCCGGCACGTCCCCACGCCGTGGAAGTACGGCAGGAGGTTCATCCGGAGGTAGTCGCAGGCGCCGTCGTCGTCGTGCACACCGGGGCCCGGAAGCACCTCCTCGCCGCGCCAGGGATCCAGCGCGGTCGCCGTGCCGATCTCCCGTGCGATCCGCAGGCCGGTGACCATCACCTGCAGGTCTCGCCGGTCGGTGTAGTAGCCCGGGTCCACGAGTGGGGCCGTGGCCGGGTCGGCCGAGGCGAGTTGCACCGATCCCCGGCTGCGGGGGTCCATCACCGAGAACGCGATCGAGTAGCCCACCTCGGCCCCGAGCATCGCCGGGTTGTGGTACGGGCTGGAGACGAACAGGATCTGCAGATCGAGGACGTCGGACGTGGCATCGCTGCGCACCAGACCGCAGGCCTCGCCGTGGTTGTGCCGACCCGGTGGCATCGACCGGCCCGCGCTGTAGACGACGCTCGACATCGGATGGTCGTGCAGGTTCGCCCCGACCCCGGGGAGATCCAGCACCACGTCGACGCCGACGTCGCGCAGGTGGGCCTGCGAGCCGATGCCCGACAGCAGAAGCAGCTGGGCGGACCCGACGACACCCGCCGTCAGCACCACCTCCTCCATACATGCGGCGGCGACCACGTCGGTGCCGACGGCGTACTCCACCCCCGTGCAGCGTCCACCGGCGACGGTCACGCGGAAGGCGTGCGCGCCGGTCACGACGTCGAGGTTGGGCCGCTGCATCACCGGCGCGAGGTAGGCGTCGGCGGCGCTCTGCCGGACCCCGTCGACGATGTTGAGGTCAGGAAGGCCGAACCCCTCGTACCGGCCTGCACTGACGTCGATCGCCGTCGGATGACCGCGCTCGGCCGCCCCGTCCAGGAGCGCGCCGATCACCGGATGCGACGGGCGTGCCGGAGCGACGCTCAGCGGGCCGCCGACGCCCCGCAGTGCCGAGTCTCGGCCCTCGGCGTTCTCGGTGCGCATGAAGTACGGGAGCAGGTCGGCGAACCCCCATCCCGTGGCACCGGCGCCTACCCACGCGTCGTAGCTCGAGGAATGCCCGCGCACGTAGGCCATGCCGTTGATCGCTGACGACCCGCCCAGCCCGCGCCCGCGCGGCCAGGGCAGCGCGCCCCCGGTGGCGGCGAGCTCGACGGTGTGGGTGCACCAGTCCATCGAGGAGCCCAGCAGGGTCGGCCACGCGGGGGGAACGGCCGCGCGCTCGAGCGGGACGCGGTCGCCGGCCTCCAGCAGCAGGACACGAGCGTTCTCGTTCTCCGACAGCCGGGCGGCGAGCACGCAGCCGGCGCTGCCGCCACCCACGACGATGAAATCGTGCACCGATGTTGCATGGACCATTGCGCCGAGTCCTCCGGTTGAATCGACGTTCGGTCGGCTTCTCCCGAGAAATCGGGCGCCGCGCATATTCAGCTTGCCGATCGACTGCGGAATGCAGCGGCGCTGTGCCACTGAGCGGAACGAGAAATCGTCACCAGCCATCGCTCGCCAGCCGGCCGGCTTCTGCGTTGATCGTTTCGGCTACCCGGTCCAATGTGTTCGCCAGCCGATCGATCCCGCTCCCGCGAGGAAGCGTGGCGCTCAGCAGGCCGGCGTCACCGGAGGCGAGCGGGAACACCGTGGCGAGGCATTCGTACTCCGGCACGACCGCTCCACGCTCGACGGCCGTACCACCCACGGTCAGGGCCAGGGCCGCGGCCGATGCCGGGTGCGCGGCCGCCCGCATCTGCCATTCCGGGGGAATGGCGGGATCCACCATCGAACCGCTGACCTGGTCCAGGGTCACCGGCCCCGCACCGTCCCCGACGAGGAGGAAGGTGGACGCGCCGGTGGACATCGCGATCCTCCGCAGGCGCGGGCGCGTCAGGTACCGCAACCCGGACAGCGAGCGTGAGCCCGGACCGGGCTGCCCGAGGGACCGGCCCATGGTCCATGCCCGGCCCACCCGCTCGACCGCACCTTCCGCCGCCATCTGCACCAGCAGCCGCTGAACGGTCGACTTGGGTAGGCCGGTGCGCCGGGCCAGCGTGCTCACACCGACCGGCCCGGTTTCCTCCCGCAACTCACGCAGGAGCGCGAAAACGCTGCGCACCACGCTGCGACCGGCGACGTCGTCCATTTCGGTATCGGGCGCCACATCGTCAAGCTACCGACCGTCCCGGCTGGTCGAGCGCAATGATCCTAACCATTCGAAGAAATGTCGTCCCGGCCGGAACGGACGAATGGAACGCATCCCGCGGAGATCACCCACCCCACGCCCCCTAGAGTGCCGCCGGGCGCGGCCTCGTCCCGCGCGGGACGAGGGGTGCCTTTCCGTGCTGGACATCGACGTCGCCACGACCGCATGGCGGCTCCGGATCGCACGGACGGTCACGGTCGCCGGGCTGCTGGTGATGCTGGTCGGCGCCGTGGTCGCGGCCCGGTACACCCCCTTCTGGTTCGACCCGGGCGAGTGCAGCCTCCACGACCGCTGCGTCACACCGAAGTCGACCGCGATGCTGCAGGCGATGTGGTGGGTGGTGGGCATCGGCATCGTGGTCGTTCTGGCCGGCCTCGCCCTCACCTGGCGCGCATTACCGGGGACCCCAGAGCCCACCACGGCCTATCCACTGCCGGTGTGGGGCCGGGCCGGGGCCGCCGCCCTCGTGGGCGTGACGTTCGGCGGGGTGCTCGGGTTCCTCGTGCTGGGCTCCATGTTCTTCGCCTTCCAGGCCTTCCCGGTTGCGCTCTGCGTCTTCTGGCTGCTCCAGGGGCACGCGCTGGCCTGGGTCCAACTCCGGACCGCACCACCCCGCCGGTCGGTGCGGGCCGACTGGACGATCGGGCTCTCGGTGAGCGCCGTGGCCATCACGGTGGGAGCGTTGCCGGCCGTCCCCCACCTCGCGCTGGCGCTGTTCGCGCTCGTGAACGCCGCGGTTCTCGTCGCCGCCGTCCTGCTGGATCAGGCCCTGCCGGCGCGGACCGGGCGCCTGAGCGAGTACGGCCCCGTACAGCGACGCGCCGGGACGGTGCTCGCCGCGCTCGCCGTCGCGGTCGTGGGATACGTGGTGTTCACGGCGGTGCCGCACCCGGAACCGGACACGACCCCGCTGCCCTCGCCGCCGCAGCTGCAGCCGGCAATCGCCCCCGAGAAACTGCCGACGACATCGAACGTTCCTATGCCGACGCCACCGGTCGAGGCCGATACCCCGTGCGCGCCCGACGATCTCACGTGGAGCACCACCGGGTGGGACGCGACCATGGGCTCCCGGGCCGTCACCGTCGTCGCGACGCACCACGGGCGCCGTCCCTGCTACCTCGACGGGTTCGCCGGTATCACCATCGCTCAGGGCGGCCGGCCGCTCCACCTCGTGGTCGAGCCGGCATCGATCGCGCGGCCGGGCCTACCGGTCGCCGCCCAGCGGGTCGGCGTCGCCCCCCGTGGCACGGCCGCGTTCACCGTGTTCTGGAAGGGGTACGGCGCCGCGGCGGACCATAAGACGCCGCAGACGCTCGACGTCGTGCTGCCGGGAGGGGCAAACCCGAGCGCCGTACCACTCGGTGATGGGCCGCCCCCGTTCGATGTCGTCGATGGGGCCACAGTCCACGTTGACGCCTGGCGCCCCGGCGTGCCCTGATCTCACCCGCTCCCGGCCCGCGCGGGCGTGCGTCCCAGTCCCTGCACGCGGTGCGCGAGCAGCTCCAGCGGCCCACGGTCGAACCGTCGCAGCCACAGCGATGCGCCCACCATCAGCACCGCGCACACCGTTGCCCACAAGCCGACCACCCACCACGGCGGCGCGTCGGCGAAACGGGCCGCGAGACCGAGGCCCCAGCCGTAGCAGAGGAACGCACCGAGCACGTTCTGTGCCACGTAGCAGGACAGCGCCGTCCGCCCGACGGCGGCGAGCCCCCGCCGGGCCGGGCCGGGCGCGCGCCGCGACCTCAGCACGACGGTGGTCACCAGAGCGAGGATGCCGAGCGCCACCACAGGCGGAAGCAGGTAGCGGTCGACCAGGAACCAGTCCGGGCTCCCGAACGCCGTGAGCGCGTTCAACGGGAGCGCCACACCGAACCCGACGACCATCAGACGGCGGCGGATCCGCATCCCCGCTGGGGTGTCGGTCAGCGCACCCGCACGCAGCAGCAACGCTCCGGTCAGGAACAGCACCGTGGCCGACGGGATGATCAGCGGGATCTCGATGCGGAACAGCGGGAAGAACTGCAGCCGGGCGGCCACCTGTGCAGGCCAGCTCGCGGTGGCCGAGGGGTCGGCCACGGGCGGCGGGCCAGGGGTGTCCGGTACCGCGAGCAGCAGCGCGGTGATCCCGAGCATCAGCGCGGCGAGCACAGTGCCGACGACCGCGATCCACGCCCGGAGCACCCGGTCACTGCGCCCGATCAGGTACGCCACCAGCAGCGCGGCCACCGCGTACCCCATGAGCACGTCGAACTCGAAGACGAGGACGTAATGCAGCACCCCTTCGACGAAGAGGATCAGCGCCCGCAGCGGGTACCGGCCCGGCCACGGCAGGCCGCGGCGCAGCGCGGCGCGGTACTGCAGCTCGATCCCGATGCCGAACAGCAGCGTCAGCAAGGCGAGGAACTTCCCATTGGACAGCAGCCGAAGGCCTGCCTCCACCGGGTCCTGCGCCAGCAGCCCGCCCGACAGCCAGACGGACGCGCCCCCCGGAACGGCGAAGAGCCACGCGTTGGAAGCGAACGTGCCGAGGATCGCGATCCCGCGCAGGATGTCCAGCACGGCGATGCGGCCACGAGCCGGAGCAGGCTCAGCCGTTGACATCGGTGGTCTCCGGGGCACGGGGCGGGGCGAGTGTGGTCCACAGTGGCCATCCGACGAACCAGATCAGCAGGCCCACCGTGATTCGGCTACCCCAACCCCACATCGGGTCGGCGGACCAGTCGAGCGGCTGGGGCACGCCCGTGCCGGCCACCGTCGCCGTCAGCAGCATCACGCCGAACGCGATCCCCCAGGCCAGGGCGGCCTTGCTCCACTCCCGCCACTCGTAGGCCACCTTCGCGGCGCCGTAGCGGGGTGGCCGCGGCGGCGTCGGCCCTGCGGCGAAGCGGTGCGCGAACCGGGCATCGGCCCAGCGGATCATCGAGTGTCCGAACGCGACGGTTCCCCCGAGGTAGACCGCGGCCAGCCCGTGTGTGAGGCCGGGTGGCGAGCCGCCCGCCACGTCGACGAGTGACGCCGACACCAGCACGACGTCGAGGACGGGCACGAGCAGCAGCAGAACGGTGCTGAGCCGGTGGGCCCGCAGCAGGTAGCGCGCGGCGAGGCCGGCGGCGAGCAGCACCCAGAAGCCCACCTCGCAGGCGCCGATGAGCAGCACCAGCGGGTTGTCCGACAGAAAATCCCCCATGGCGGGAAATGGTTCCCGCCGGGGACGCTCCGGTCGTCGGTCCTCGGACCGATCTCCCCGGCCACCGGCGTACGACCTTCGATTGACGCGCACGGTGAACCCGACGTGCTGAAATGTCCGCGTGCGGCTGTCGGGGCGGGAGCGAGCGCAGGACGCGCTCAGAGCCGTGGCCTACTTCGTGGTCGGCGGGCTCCTGCTGCTCGTCGTTCCCGAGGTCGCGGTGTCCGTGCAACCCGGACAGGCCGCGCCGCCACTGTGGACGGGGCTGGCTGTGCTCGCCGCGGCGTGCCTCGGTGAGACGCAACGGCGCGAGCGGCCGGTGCTCGGACTGGCCGTCGCCTGCGCCGCGGTGCTCACCGGCCTGTTGGGCTCGGGGAGCAGCCCCCTCGGGTCCGTACTGGTGGCAGGCGACATGATCTACTGCGCCGTCCTGTTCAGCACAAAACGCACGAGCCGGATGGTGGCGGGCGCCGCAGCGGTCGTGGCCGGCGGTCTCGGACTGGCCAGCCTCATCTCCGACGGTGGCCGCGCGGCCCTGCTCACCGTGCTCAATCTCGGCCTGGTGCTGGCGGTCCCCGTGCTGTGGGGCCACGAGGTGCGTCACCACCGCGAGCAGGCCGACACCGAGCGCGAACGTGCCGAACAGGCCCAGCGCGTCGCCGAACTGGACCGCGCTGCCGCCGTCACAGCGGAGCGGACGAGGATGGCCCGCGACCTGCACGACGTGATCGCGGGGCAGCTCTCGGCCATCGCGATCCAGTCGGAGGCGGCGCTCACGATGTCCGACGCGGATCCGGCGACCCTGCGCCGGGTGCTCACGTCGGTACGCCGGAACAGCGTCGCCTCACTCGCCGAGATGCGCACCATGATCGGCCTGCTGCGGGCCGACGACCCGGCAGAGACGGAGCCGCTCACGTCTCCGGCCGGCCTCGACCGGCTCGACGCCCTGCTCGACGCCGGACGGGCCAACGGGCTGCGCATCGACGTGGACGACCGCCGCTCGGCACCGGAGCAGATCCCGGCCGCCGTCGACCACACGGCGTACCGCATCGTGCAGGAGTCGCTGACGAACGCGGCCAAGCACGCACCGGGCAGCACCGTGCGGATGACCGTGGCGCACCACGACGGAGAACTGGTGATCGAGCTGCACAACGACCTCGTCGCCGACGCCCCACCGGCCGGCGGCACCGGTACCGGTCTGCTGGGACTCGGTGAACGCGCGAGCGCGGTGGGCGGCACGGTCGAGGCCGGCGCCCGCGGACGGACCTGGAGCGTGCGCGCGGCGCTGCCCACGCCGATCCCGGACGGCGTGCCGCGGTGACGGTGCGCGTGGTGGTGGCGGACGACCAGGCGGCGATCCGCACCGGGCTGATGATGATCCTCGACTCCGCACCGGACATCACCGTGGTCGGTGAAGCGGGCGACGGGCTCGCGGCCGTCGCGATGGCCCGGCAGACCGCGCCCGACGTGGTGCTGATGGACATCAGGATGCCGGGCATCGACGGTATCGAGGCGACCCGCCGCATCGTGGGCACACCGGACCGGGTGTGTGAGGTCCTCGTCCTCACGACCTTCGACCTCGACGAGTACGTCGACAGCGCTCTCGCCGCCGGGGCGGCCGGGTTCCTGCTCAAGTCCGTCGACGCGCCGTCGCTGCTCGCGGCCGTGCGCGCCGTCGCGAGGGGCGACGGGGTGCTCGCGCCGGAGGTCACCCGCCGGGTCATCGCGCGCCTCGCCCCACCGGCCCGCCGCCCGCAACCGCCTGCCGGCATCGGCGATCTCACGCCGCGGGAGACAGACGTGCTCACGTGCCTGGGGCGCGGCATGTCCAACGCCGAGATCGCGGCGGCGCTGGTGATCACGGAGGCGACGACGAAGACGCATGTGTCGCGGGTGCTGACGAAACTCGGCCTGCGCTCCCGCGTACAGGCAGCGATAGCAGCCCAGGACGCAGGTCTGGTGGGCTGAGGGGCTACCTCGTGACCCCGGACGGTGCGGGCGACTGCTCCGGTTCGGCCGCGGCAGGGACGTCCGAGGTCGACGTCGATGCCACGGTGAGCACCGCGACCGCTGCGGTGAGGATGCAGAGCACGAGCCTGGACACCAGGGGTCTGCGCTGCCACCAGCGGCCCGGCTGCTGCCGATGGCGCCCGTGCAACCGGCCCGACGGTGAACCGCGCGGCCGCAGGTAGGGGTCGGCGGCGAGCACAGCAGCGACCTGGGCGGCCGTCGGCCGCAGGCGTGGGTCGTCCCTCGTCATGGCAGCGAGGAGCTCACCGAATGCCGGGGGCAACCCGGCGGGCACCACCGGAGCGCGGTGCAGCCGTGCCGTCGCCGACTCCACGGCGAGACCGGGATACTCACGGCGCGCGGTCAGAGCCTCCAGCAACACGAGCCCGAGCGCGTAGACGTCCGCGGGTGGCCCGACATGTTCCCCGCGGACCTGTTCCGGTGCGAGATATGCAGCGGTGCCGACCACGCACCCGTTCGCGGTCGCCACGGTCGCGTCGACGGTGCGGGCGATGCCGAAGTCGGCGAGGCGCGGCCGGAGGCCGTCGAGCAGGACGTTGGCCGGCTTCACGTCGCGGTGGATGATCCCGCCGTCGTGCACGTGGGCCAACGCCTCGGCGAGCTGCCTGCCGAGCATCTGTACCGCGCCCGGCGCCAGCGGACCCCGGCTGATCCGCTGCGCCAGCGTCGGCCCCTCGACGAGGTCGGTGACGACGAACGGCCTGCCGTCCGCGGTGCCACCGTCGTGCAGCCCGACCAGGCCGGGATGGCGCAGCCGGGCCAGCAGCTTCATCTCCTGCCGCTGCTGGCGCCGGTCGTACGCGGAGGCTCCCGCGTGGAAGTGCTTGACCGCCACCTCGGCGCCGCTCATCAGGTCGCGGGCGCGATGCACCACGGCCGAGGACCCGATACCGAGCACTCGGCCGAGGGCATAGCGGCCGGCGATGAGTCGTCGACCGTCCGGGAAGGCTCCGTTGCGATCCCCGGGCGATGCGGACTCCTCGAGGCCCATTTCTCCCGGTTCCCCCGTTTCGCACATCCCATGCGCGAAACGGCGGATCGTCCCCTGGACGGATCAGCGGGCAGCAGCGGTGGTGAGCGCTCGGCGGGTGAGGACCCTGGCCAGGTGACGGCGGTACTCCGCGGTGGCAGCCAGGTCGCTCGACGGCTCTGTGCCTTCGGCGGCGAGTGCGGCGGCGTCCTCGATCGACGCCCCGTCCGCCAGAGCGGCCTCCGTGGCCGTGGCCCGCAGCGGGGTGGCGCCCATGTTGACCAGGCCGACGCGCCCGTCCACCGTGGCGACCCCGACGATCGCCCAGTCGTTGGCACGCCGGACGAACTTCTCGTAGCCCCACCCGGCGCTGCCCGTGCGGGGCACCCGGATCTCGACGATCAGCTCGCCCGGCTCCTTCACCGTGGAGAACACCCCGGTGTAGAAGTCGGTGGCCGGCACCTCACGCTCACCCTGGGGGCCGCGCAACACGATGGTGCCGCCGAGCGTGAGCACCGCCGCCGGCAGGTCGGACGCCGGGTCGGCGTGGGCCAGCGAACCGCCGAGCGTGCCGCGGTGGCGCACCTGCGGGTCACCGACGGTGCGGGCCACCGCCGCCAGCAGCGGCACCTCGGCCGCCAGCACCTCGGAGGACTCCACCGCGCGGTGCCGGGTGCCGGCACCGATCGCGACCTCGTCGCCCCGCACCTCGATGTAGCGCAGCTCGGGCAGCCGCCCGATGTCGATGACGACCTCGGGGGCGGCGAGCCGGAGCTTCATCACGGGCAGCAGCGAGTGGCCACCGGCCAGCACCGTGGCGTCCTCGCCGTGCTCCGCGAGCAGCGCCAGCGCGCCGTCGAGGGAGTCGGGGCGGGCGTAGTTGAAGGCGACGGGGATCATGCACCGCTCCCGGTGGAGAAGCCCGGTGCGGACTCGACGCCGCCGGCCGGGGACTGATCGGCGTCCGCCGCGACGGAGGTGGTCTGTGCGGCGTCGGGGTTCTGCCCGCTCGCGGCGAGCACCGCGCGCACGATGTTGTGGTAGCCCGTGCACCGGCAGAGGTTGCCCTCGAGGCCCTCGCGCACCTCACGCTCGGTGGGCTTCGGGTTCTCCTCCAGCAGGCTCACCGTCGCCATCACCATGCCGGGCGTGCAGAAGCCGCACTGCAGGCCGTGCTCGGCGCGGAACGCCGCGGGCACCGGGTGCAGCTCGGTGGAGTTCGCCGAGAGCCCCTCCATCGTGGTGACCGACTGCCCGTCGGCCTGCACCGCGAGCACGGTGCACGACTTGACCGACTCGCCGTCCACGAGCACGGTGCACGCGCCGCAGGAGGTGGTGTCGCACCCGATGTTGGTGGCTTTGAGCCCGACCACGTCACGCAGGTAGTGCGCGAGCAGCAGGCGCGGCTCGACGTCGGCCGTGGTCTCCGAGCCGTTGACGGTGATTCCGACCTTGACGGTCTGGTTCGTCGATGTGGTCACTGCGCTCCCCCGGAGCGGTCGTTGCGCGTGCCGCCTTCGCTGCGCGCGGCATTGATCGCCTCCCAGACCCGTAGCGGGCTGGTCGGCATGTCGATGTGGCGGACGCCCAGGTGTGACACGGCGTCGACCACCGCGCTCTGCACCGCGGGAGTGGCGCCGATGGTGCCGGCCTCACCGATGCCCTTCACCCCGAGCGGGTTGAGGGTGGTCGGCGTCTCCATGGCCAGCAGCGTGAAGCTGGGCAGCTCCGCCGCGGACGGGAACGCGTAGTCGGCGAAGGTGGCCGTGAGCGGGTTGCCGTCGTCGTCGTAGACGACCTCCTCCAGCAGCGCCTGGGAGATGCCCTGGGCGATGCCGCCATGGCGCTGGCCCTCGGCGAGCAGGGGGTTCACGACCGGCCCGGCGTCGTCGAGTGTGACGACCCGGTCCACCACGGCCTTGCCGGACTCGACGTCCACCTCCACGACGGCGACGTGCGCGCCGAACGGGAACGTGGGCGCCCCGCTGTCGAACACGCTGTCCACCTTCAGCTGCTCGCGCTCCGCGAGCTGCGCGAGCGAGACGCTGGTGTCCGTGCCCCGGACCGACACAGCGCCGTCGACGACCTCCAGGTCGTCGACGTTCGCCTCGAGCACGTCGGCGGCCCGCTGCTTCGCCAGCTCCACGAGCTCGCCTGCCGCCTGGTGGACGGCGACGCCGCCGGTCTGCAGGCTCCGGGAACCCATGGTGCCCGCGCCACGCGGGATGAGGTCGGTGTCGCCGTGCTTCACCGTGATCTTCTCGATCGGGATGCCCAGGCGGTCGCTCGTGAGCATCGCCCACGCGGTGGCGTGGCCCTGGCCGTGGGGCGAGGTGCCCGTCAGGACCGTGACCGTGCCGTCCGGGTGCACCTCGACGGAGGCGTCCTCGGCGAACGCGCCACCACCGGTGATCTCGACGTAGGCGGAGATCCCGATGCCGAGCTGGACGACGTCGCCACGCTCGCGGCGCCGCGCTTGCTCGGCTCGCAGCTCGGCATAGTTCGCCCCATCCAGGACGCGGTCGATCGCCTTCGCGTACTCGCCGCTGTCGTAGATCGCCCCGCCCTTGGTCTCGAACGGGAACTTGTCCGGCGCCACGACGTTGCGCTTGCGGACCTCGGCGGGGTCCATGCCGATCTCGGCGGCGAACAGGTCCATGGCCCGCTCGATCGCGGCCGTGGCCTCGGGACGACCGGCGCCCCGGTAGGCACCCGTCGACGTCGTGGTGGTCACGACCGTGCGCGCCCGGGACTCGACCTTGGGGATGTCGTAGACGCCCGGCGCCATCTGGCGGGTGAAGAAGGGAAGGAAGACGCCGAGGCGGGGGTAGCCACCTGCGTCGGCCAGCACGTCGAGGCGGTAGGCGAGCACGTCGCCGTCGCGGTTGCCACCGATCGTGATGGTCTGCAGCTGCGCGCGGCCCTGCAGCATCCCGGTGAGGTTCTCCGAGCGGGTCTCGTTCCAGCGCACGGGCCGCTGCAGCCGCCGCGCGAACCACGCCACCAGCGCGAACTCGGGGTCGGCCCCGATCTTCGCTCCGAAGCCACCACCCACGTCCGGGGCGATCAGGTGGATCAGCGCGGCGTCGACACCCAGCCAGCCGGCGATCTCGTCGCGGGCGGACTGCGGGTTCTGCGTGGACGCCCAGAGCGTGACGCGCCCGTCGTCGCCCCAGACGGCCGCGGCGGCGCGCGTCTCCAAGGGCGCGGCGGCGAGCCGCTGGTTGACGATGTCGCGCGTGACGACGACCTCGCAGCCGTCGAAGAAGTGCTCGTCGAACTCCTGGTCGTGCCCGAATCCGCCGGCGAGGTTGGTGCCCACCTCCTCGAAGAGCAGGACCTCGTCCTTCAGCGCCTCGCGGGGGTCGACCACCGCGGGAAGCGGGTCGTAGTCGACCTCCACCAGGTCGGCGGCATCCTGCCCCTGGTAGGAGTGCTCGGTGAGCACGGCGGCCACCGGCTCGCCGACGAACCGCACCTTGTCGGTGGCGAGCCACGGCCGGACCATGCCGGGGTTCGCGCCGGCGAACAGCAGCGCCGGAGCGAGGTCGATGTCGGCGCCGGTGAACACCCCGACGACACCGGGCGCCTCACGGGCGGCCTCGACATCGACGGCGGTGATCCGACCGTGCGCAAGTGGGGACCGCACGAACGTGAGGTGCAGCGCACCGTTCAGCCGTTCGTCGGTCAGGTCATCCGTATATGTGGCGCCCCGGGAAAGGAACACCGGATCCTCGGTGCGGACCACACGCGTGCCCATGATGCTCATCGCCTGCGAGCCTAGCTCCCGGAACACTTCTTCGTCTGACCGCGTGACAAGTTCTCCGGCACGTGCTTTTGGCGCTCGCACTGCCGGTGACCAGGGCTTTACACAGAAGCCACGTTCGCGTCGCGGTGCGCGGCGTGAACGTGGCTCCCGGCAATAAGGGGAGGTTCTCAGGCCTCCGACAGCGGCAGGTAGACGCGGCCCCCTGCGTCGGTGAACTCGTCCGCCTTCTCCGACATCCCCGCCTCGATCGCCTCCACGCTCGTCAGCCCGTGCTCCTCGGCGTACGCCCGGACGTCCTGCGTGATGCGCATCGAGCAGAACTTCGGCCCACACATGGAGCAGAAGTGCGCGGTCTTGGCCGGCTCGGCGGGCAACGTCTCGTCGTGGAAGGCGAGCGCCGTGTCTGGGTCGAGCGACAGGTGGAACTGGTCGAGCCAGCGGAACTCGAACCGCGCCGCCGACAGGGCGTCGTCCCGGGCCTGCGCGTGCGGGTGGCCCTTCGCGAGGTCCGCGGCGTGCGCCGCGATCTTGTACGTGATCACGCCGGTCTTGACGTCGTCACGGTCCGGGAGCCCGAGGTGTTCCTTCGGCGTGACGTAGCAGAGCATCGCGGTGCCGCGTGCAGCGATCGTGGCGGCGCCGATCGCGCTCGTGATGTGGTCGTAGCCCGGTGCGATGTCGGTGGCGAGCGGGCCGAGGGTGTAGAACGGCGCCTCGCTGCACCACAGCTCCTCCAACTGCACGTTCTCCGCGATCTTGTGCAGCGGGACGTGGCCGGGGCCCTCGATCATCACCTGCACGTCGCGGGCGCGGGCGATCGTCGTGAGCTCACCGAGGGTGCGCAGCTCGGCGAGCTGGGCCTCGTCGTTGGCGTCGGCGATCGAACCGGGCCGCAGCCCGTCACCCAGGGAGAACGTGACGTCGTAGGCGCGCAGGATGTCGCAGAGCTCTTCGAAGTGCGTGTAGAGGAACGACTCGCGATGGTGCGCGAGGCACCACGCGGCCATGATCGACCCGCCCCGGGAGACGATGCCCGTGACGCGCTTCGCGGTGAGCGGTACGTAGCGCAGCAGCACGCCCGCATGCACCGTCATGTAGTCGACGCCCTGTTCGCACTGCTCGATCACCGTGTCGCGGTAGACCTCCCAGGACAGCGCGGCCGGGTCGCCTTTCACCTTCTCCAAGGCCTGGTAGATCGGCACCGTGCCGATCGGCACCGGCGAGTTCCGCAGGATCCACTCGCGCGTCTCGTGGATGTTCGCGCCCGTGGACAGGTCCATGACGGTGTCGGCGCCCCACCGCGTGGCCCACACCATCTTCTCGACCTCCTCCTCTATCGAGGAGGACACGGCCGAGTTGCCGAGGTTCGCGTTGATCTTCACGAGAAACGACTTCCCGATGATCATCGGCTCGGACTCGGGGTGTCGCCGGTTCGCCGGGATCACGGCCCGGCCGCGCGCCACCTCGGAGCGCACCAGCTCGGCGGTCACACCCTCGCGGACGGCGATGAACCGCATCTCCGGGGTGATCACTCCGGCCCGTGCCCACGCCAGCTGCGTGGCCGCGCCGTCGACGGGCTCCCGCGCGGCGATCCACGGCGCGCGCAGAGCCGGGAGCCCCGCGCGGACGTCGATCTCCGCGTTCTCGTCCGTATAGGGCCCTGACGTGTCGTAGACATCGTGGTATTCGCCGGTGCTGAGCTCGATCCGGCGGACGGGGATCCGCAGGTCGTCGGGACCGTCCAGGTACACCTTGTGCGAGCCCCGGATGGGACCGGTGGTGACCTTCGGTGCGACGGTGCGGTCCTCGAGTGCCGTCATGGCATCGTCCTTCCTACGCCGGCATTACCCGGACAGGTTCTGCGGTCGGCGACGTCGATCAGTCGCCCTCTCAGCCCGTTTCCCCACGAGCTCCCGCGTGTCATCTCCAGTTGTGCTCACCGGCCGAGCGGCCGGGAGATCAGGGGGTGGGCTCCTCCCACCAGTGACGGATGGCCCAGAGCGGCGACACCGGGCCGTGGCCCGCGCCGAGCGGGTAGGAGTTGCGGACGGCCTCCACGATGTAGCGCTTGGCGAGCACGACGGCCTCCGGTACCGCCAGCCCGCGAGCGAGCCCGGACGTGATGGCGGCAGCCATGCTGTCGCCCCCGCCGTGGGTGTTGCCGGTGTCGAAGCGGGGGCCGGGCAGTTCGGTGAAGGTGTGGCCGTCGTAGAGGAGATCGACGCAGCCGTCGGCGTCCTCGCTCAGGTGCCCGCCCTTGACCAGCACATATCGCGGCCCGAGGCCGTGGAGCACCTTCGCCGCCTCGTACTGGGCGGTGCGGTCGTGCACGTCGATGTCGATCAGGAGCCGCACCTCGTCGAGGTTCGGGGTGATGACGGTGGCGCGGGGGAACAACAGCGTGCGGTAGGCGTCGAGAGCCTCGTCGGCCAGCAGTTGGTCGCCGTGCATCGACGCCGCGACGGGGTCGATCACGAACGGGATGGGGCCGCTGCCACCGATCCCGACCCGGTCGCAGGCCCCGACAATCGCCTCGATGATCGGACGGCTGGCGAGCATGCCGGTCTTCGCGGCGTCCAGCCCGATGTCGGTGGCCACCGACTCGATCTGGGCCGCCACCACCTCCGGCGGAATGGCGTGCACACCCGTGACGCCCACGGAGTTCTGCACCGTGACCGCTGTGACCGCCACGCATCCGTGCACCCCGCACGCCGCGAACGCGCGCAGGTCGGCCGGGATGCCGGCACCACCGCCCGAGTCGGTGCCCGCGATCGTGAGCACCCTCGGCGGCGTGACGCCCACCGTCGGCTCCCCCATGTCGCCTCCCTACGCCGGCATTACCCGGACAGGTTCCTTCGGTCGGCGGCGCCAGCCACCCTCTCAGCCCGCTTGCTGCGAGCTCCCGCGTTGTCCCGACCGTAACCTGAAGAGCCTCTGGTGCGCCAGAGATCACGGAATGGCCGGGGGGCCGACGCGGTTTGGAGCTGACATGCCTCTGAAGGGTGAGTTCGAGATCAGCCCGGTCGACTGGGTCCGGGACATGACCAACAAGATCATCGAGAACGGCACGACCGACGGACAGACGATCCAGGATCGGGCCGTCGTTCTCGTGACCGTCCGCGGCGCGAAGACCGGCAAGCTGCGCAAGGTGCCGCTGATGCGCGTGGAGAACAACGGGCAGTACGCGATCGTCGCGTCGCTCGGCGGGGCCCCGAAGAACCCCGTCTGGTACTACAACGTCAAGGGCGACCCGCACGTCGACCTGCAGGACGGCACAGTCACCAAGGACTACACGGCACGTGAGGTCTTCGGCGACGAGAAGGCCGAGTGGTGGGAGCGCTCCGTGGCCGCCTACCCGCCCTACGCGGACTACCAGAAGAAGACCGACCGGCAGATCCCCGTCTTCGTGCTCGACCCGATCACGGACTGAACCGCGGCGCCCCCGGCGTCACGGGCATTGGCGCCGGGGGCAGCGCCGAGGGATCCTCGACGACCATGGGTGCCGTCTTCGATCGGATCGGCGAGGCCTACGAACAGGCCTTCAGCGACCGGGAGGCGCAGCTCGGGCTTGGGCGCGACCTCATCTCCCGCCTGCCGCCTCAGGCCCGGGTGCTCGACCACGGGTGCGGCGCCGGTTTCCCCACCGCCCGGCAACTGGCCGCTGCCGGGCTCGCGGTTCTCGGCGTCGACGAGTCGGAGCGGATGCTGCGCCTCGCCAGGGAGCGGGTGCCGGTAGCCCGGTTCGAGCAGCGCGACCTGCGCGACCTCGACCCCGGCCTCGGCACGTTCGACGCCGTCACCTCGTTCTTCGCGCTGCTGATGCTGTCGCGCGCCGACATCTCCAGGGTGCTCACGGGCCTGGCCGCCCGCATACGTGAGGGCGGCCTGCTGGCTCTCGGGATGGTCGCAGGAGACTTCGACGCCGTCGAGATCGAGTTTCTCGGCGTGCCCATGGCGGTCAGCGCCTACCCCACTCCCGAACTGTCGGCAGTCGTCGCGGCTGCCGGCTTCGACGTGCTGCAGTGCGACGAGGTGCAGGTTCCGGGGGCGGGAAGCACCGAGACCCAGCAGTTCCTGCTGGCGCGGCGACGTTGACCGGCGTGCCAGACTCCGTCCCGTGACGATCCGGCCGGTGGCCCCGACCCACCTGCTGACCGTGGCCGAGGACCTCGAGATCGGAGAGATCGAGCCGGGCTACAGCGAGCTGGTGGAAGGCCGGCTGCTGATGACCCCGACCTCCGCGCCGGACCACAACCACGCGGAGCTGGAGATGGCGGTGCAACTCCGCAGCCAGCTACCGCCAGGACTCCAAGTCATCTTGGACATGGACGTCGATCTCGAGCTCGCGCCCACCGAGGCCCCCGGCACCGTCCGCAGGCCCGATCTGATCGTCGTGCCCCGGGAGGTACGCAAACGCGTGCGGGCCGAGGGCGGGATCATCCGGGCGTCCGAGGTGCTGGTCGTGATGGAGGTGCTGTCCCCTGGCTCACGGCGCACCGACCATGTCCACAAACGCGGCGAGTACGCGGACGCGGGGATCCCGCACTACTGGATCATCGACACCGCCGAACCGGTCTCCCTCCTCGCCTGTCACCTCGCGGGCGAGTTCGGATACGCCGACGCCGGCTCGGTGACCGGCACGTATTCGGCCACCGAGCCGTTCCCCGTCGAGATCGACCTCCTCTAGCGCTCACGCCTCCTGCAGGGCGCGGATCGGGGGCACCCGGCCCGCACGGACGGCCGGCACGGTCGCCGCCAGCGCCGCCACCACCACGACCCCCACGATGAGCACCGCCAGCGACGGGAACGGCAACGCGGGCGGCCCCTCGGCGAGGTTGAGAACCTCCGCGCCGAGTGCCCCGTAGACCGAGCCGATCACCGCTCCGATCACGGCAGCTCCCGCCCCGCTCAGCGCTGCCTCCCAGGCCACCATCGACCGGACGCCGCGCCGCGACAGCCCGACCGCACGCAGCAACCCCGTCTCCCGCGTCCGCTCGGTCACCGACAGCATCAGCGTGACGCCCACTCCCACCACGGCGACGAGCGCGGTCATCCCGACGAGCCCGAAGCCGATCAGCTGCGCCGTCCCGAGCACGGAGTCCAGCTCGGCCCGCGCGTCTCCCGCGTACTGCACCATCAGCCCCTGCGCACCGCCCACGCCCTGCTCGACGGCCGTGCGGGCCACGTCCTCGGACACGCCGGGCGCCGGGTTCACGAACACCGTGGGCCCGTCGGCACGGACGGCGAGCCGGGGATCGGCGGTCAGCCGGGCGGCCAGCGACGCGGCGCTCCCGGCGTCCGCGGCGCTGACCACGACATCGGCCGGGAACTGTGCGGCGAGGTTCCGCTCGGCCCCGGACCGCGTGGTCTGGATGCCGACCAGCAGCGCCGACGTCAGGCCGACGCTGAGCGCCAGCACCGAGATCGTCGCGGCGGTGCGCCGCGGCACCTGAGCGGCGTTGGCCACCGCGAGCCGGGCCGCGGCACCGCCGAGCGCGGCGAGCGGCCGGCCCGCCACGGCCACCAGGCCCCGAACCAGCACGGGACCCACGACGACGAGAGCGGCGAACGCGATCATCCCGGAGAACGCCATGACGACCAGGGCGAGCGAACCGTCGCCCGGCATGGCGAGTGCGACGCCCGCGAGCGCGCCGGCCGCTGCCGCAAGTACCGCGGCGACGACGATCCGGCGTCCGGCACGAGGGACACCGGCGTCCGCGGCGTCGGCCACGCCCAGCGCGGCCACGGGCGGGATCCGGGCCGCCGCCAGCGCGGGTGCCACGCCTGCCAGCACCGTCGCCAGTACGGCCACCAGGAGCACACCGGCGAGCCCCGGCCACCACACCACCAGGCCCGGAGCACCTTCCGCGCCGAACGCCCGCATCGCCGCGAGCAGCCCGTAGCCCGCGAGGAGCGCGACACCCAGACCCAGCACACCGGCCACCAGGCCCGTGACGACCGCCTCGACGAGCACCGCTCGCACCACCTGGCCGCGCCTGGCTCCCACGCACCGCAGCAGGGCCATCTGCGTGCGCCGCTGGGTGAGCACGATCCGGAAGGTCGACGCCACGACCACGGCTCCCGCGACGACGGCCAGGCCCGCGAACACCCCGACTCCCGCGAGCACGGCCGTCACCGAAGCCGACGTGTCCTCGACCTCGGCCGCGCGCTGCTCCGCGCCGGTCCGCACCGCGGCGGGCACGCCGAGGGCTGCCGCGACGCGGCCGGACAACGCCGCGGCGTCCGCCCCCGGAGCTGCAGCGACGTCCACCTGGTCGAGCGAGCCGCCGAGCCCCGCCACCATGTCGGGAGTGGCGACGAGGGTGTTGATCGCGCTGTCCGACAGCGGCACCACGCCGGTCACCGTCACGGTTCGCAGCGCCGCGTCGCCCGCGTCCACCGTGACCGTGCGCCCCGGCGCGAGGCCGGTGCGTGCGGCCGTGGTCTCGCCCACCGCGACCTCGTCCGGACCAGCGGGAAGCCTGCCCTGCAGGATCGGCCCGGGCAGCCGGGTGAGGGGACCGCCCATCGGATCCGACGCGAGGTGCCAGGTCGTGGCCGACCCGGCGCCGCTCACCGTCGGGTAGGTCGTCCAGAGGCCGACGGCGTCCGTGACCCCGTCCACCGCGGCCACCCGGGCCACGAGGTCCGCGCCACGGGCGTCCTCGGGCATGCGCTCTGGCAGCACGACGGCCGCGGTGGCTTCGGGTGTCTTCACCACGGTCGTCGTGAGATACCCGCGCAGCGTCTCGCCGAGCAGGAACGTGCCGGCGGCGAAGACGGTGGCGACCGTGATCGCGAGCCCGGTGAGCAGCAGCCGCCCCGGCCTGCGACGGGTCTCGGTGAGCAGCGTCGCCGCGACGGCGGCCATCACACACCCGCCCGGGGGCCGGAGAGCGCGGACAGTGCGGACAGGACGGACTCCGGGCGCGGGTCGGGGAGCCAGCCGGCGACGGTGCCGTCGCGCAGCAGGACCACCTCGTCGGCGAACGAGGCCGCCACGGGGTCGTGCGTCACCATGACGACCGTCTGGCCGAGTTCGCGTACAGAGGTGCGCAGCAGGTGCAGCAGCTCGTGGCCACTGGCGGTGTCCAGGTTGCCGGTCGGCTCGTCGGCGAAGACGACCTCGGGCCGGCCCAGCAGGGCCCTCGCCACCGCCACCCGTTGCTGCTGCCCGCCGGAGAGCTGGGTGGGGCGGTGCGTGAGGCGGTCGGCGATACCGAGCAGGCCGACGAGGTGGTCGCGCCACGCCCGGTCGGGACGACGGCCCGCGAGCCGCGCGGGCAGGTCGATGTTCTGTTCTGCGGTCAGCTGAGGCAGCAGGTTGAAGGCCTGGAACACGAACCCGATCCGGTCCCGGCGCAGGGCCGTCAGCTGGGCGTCGCTGCAGGTACCGAGGTCGGTGTCCCCGAGCAGGACGTGCCCGGACGTGGCGGTGTCCAGCCCGGCGAGCAGGTGCATCAGCGTGGACTTGCCAGAGCCGGACGGCCCCATGATCGCGGTGAAGCGCGCGGCGGGCACGGTCAGGTCCACGCCGTCCAGCGCGCGGACGGCGGCGTCGCCGCGGCCGTGCACCTTCACGAGACCGATCGCACGAGCTGCGGGCCGCAGGTGGCGGGCCGCGACCGGGGCGGGGCGGCCCGTGGCGGGCATCGACGGATGGGTCACCGCCGTCCCCCCGGGGTTCCGAGGCTCTCCAGCAGCGGCAGCGCCGCCATCAACGCGAGGACGAGGAGGCCTGCCGTCCACGCCGCGGTGCCGAGCACCGCTCCGATCAGGTCCGTCATGGTCGTCACGATCTCTGCGGACGGGTGCTGCGCACCTCGTCCGGAGGACGGAACCGGACGGAGCGGCCTCGTACTTCTGGCCGAGGGGACGGGCGCCCGCGCGCAATAGGCTCGCCTCATGATCCGCCTGCTCCGCTGGTGTCGGCGGAACATCGGGCTCATCGCCGAGGTCGCCGCCTACGCGCTGTGGCTCCTGCCCGATTCGGTCCTCGCCTACAACACCGGCAACGTCGTGACCATCATCGCGAGCCTGCTCATACCCGGGATCGTCCTGCTGCGTCGGCGTCCTGGTTCGGATCTGGTCACCGTCGCGGTGCTCGCCGTGGGTGCCTCGCTCGCGATCTCGGCCCTTGCCATGACCCCGGCGGTGGCCCTGCTGGGATTCGGGATCGGCCCCCAGTTCTACTTCTCCTTCACCGAGCTGCTCGCGCTCGCCGTCCTCGTCGTCGCCGTGCTGCGCCAGTGCGAGCTACGCCGGGCTCTCCTGCTCACCGCGGCCGCCGCGGTGGCGATCGTCGCGTCGCCGCTCACCCGCTTCGACGGCACCGATGCTCGTGCGCTCAGCCTGCCCTGCGCGCTCGGATGGGGCGGGGCCGTCGCCATCGGGCTGGTGCTGCGCGAGGTCGAGACGCGGCGGCGGGCCGCACTCGCGGACGTCCGGTCGGCGGAGCGGATGGAGCTCGCCCGGGAGCTGCACGACGTGGTGGCCCACCACGTCACGGGCATCGTCGTCGCGGCGCAGGCCGCCTCGGTCGTGGCCCGCCGCTCGCCCGACGATGTCGACCGGGCGCTCGCCGCGATCGAGGTGGCAGGCACGGACGCGCTGGCCGCGATGCGCCGGATGGTCGGGGTGCTACGCGGTCAGGACGCCGAGGCCACGCGCACACCGGGCGCCGAGCTGCGCGAGGTCCGCACCCTCGTCGACCGGTTCGACCCGGAGTCCCGGCTCGTCCGGCTCACCACCGCGCCAGGGCTGGAGCAAGCCGTGCTTCCGGCCGGGGTCGCCGCCACCGGGTACCGGGTGGTGCAGGAGGCTTTGACCAACGTCCGCAGACACGCTCCGGACGCGACTGCTGTGGAGGTGGACGTCCGGATGCGTGAGGAGGCTCTGCTGGTGTCGGTGCGCAACGACGGTGTGCCCGCTGCCGGGGTGGTGCCCCGCGCCGGCTCCAGCGGCTTCGGGCTGGCCGGCATGGCCGAGCGGGTCGGAGCGCTCGACGGGACGCTGACCGCGGGACCGACCGCCCCCGGCGTCTGGACGGTCTCGGCCCGGCTGCCGCTGCGGGGCGCCCGGTGATCCGAGTCGTGCTCGCCGACGACCAGGAGATGGTGCGCACCGGCTTCCGGCTGATCCTGTCCGCCGAGGACGGCGTCGAGGTGGTCGGCGAGGCCGGCACCGGCGTGGACGCCGTCGCGCGCACCCGCGCGCTGCGGCCGGACGTGGTGCTGATGGACATCCGCATGCCGGAGCTGGACGGGCTCGAGGCCACCCGCGCGCTGATGAGCGACCCCACGCCGCCGCGGATCGTCGTCGTCACGACGTTCGACCTCGATGAGTACGTGTACGGCGCCCTGCGTGCAGGCGCCTGTGGGTTCCTGCTCAAGGACGCCGGGCCGCGGCTGCTCGTGGAGGCGGTGCGGGCCGCAGCGGCGGGCGACGCGCTCGTGTCCCCGTCGGTCACCGTGCGGCTGCTCAAGCACCTGGCTGCCCGGCCGGCGGCCGGATCGGCGTTGCGCGATCCGCTGTCTCCCCGCGAGCTCGACGTCGTACGGGCCGTCGCCCGCGGCCGCACGAACGCCGAGATCGCGGCGGAGCTGTTCGTCTCCCTCTCCACGGTGAAGACGCACCTGACGAACGTGCAGAGCAAGCTGACGGCCCGCAACCGCGTGGAGATCGCCGCGTGGGCGTGGGAGCACGGCTACGTGGCCTGATCTCTCAGCGCAGCTCGGTGGGGACCGCGACGACGTCGACCATGGCTCCGTTGCGCAGCACGGTGACCGGGAGCGGCACCCCGATCGCGTCGCCGAAGAGCTGGCGCTGGATGCCCTGCGCGTCCTGGACCGGGCGACGACCGACGTCGAGCACCAGGTCACCGGCCCGCAGCCCGGCGTGTGCTGCCGGGCTGCCGCCGATCACCTCGACGAGCCGTAGACCGCTGCGGCGGCTGTACCGCTCGGCGACCGAGGCCGGCACGGGGGCAGGCGCGCCGACGACACCGAGGTAGGCGCGCCGCACGCGTCCGTCCGCGAGAAGGGTGGCGACGATCTGCCGGGTGGTCGCGTTGACCGGCACGGCCAGCCCGAGACCGACGCCCGCGACCGCCGTGTTGATCCCGACGACGCGCGCGTGGCTGTCGGCGAGCGCGCCACCGGAGTTGCCGGGGTTGAGCGCTGCGTCGGTCTGGATGACGTCCTCCACCACCCGCCCCGCGCTCCCGCTGCGGGTGGGCAGAGCCCGCCCGAGCGCGCTCACGACCCCGGCCGTGACGGAACCGGCCAGGCCGAGCGGGTTGCCGACGGCCACCACGAGCTGACCGACGACGAGCTGGTCGGCGTCGCCGAGCTGCACCGGCGGCGGCAGGTCACCCGGCTTCACGGCGCGGAGCACCGCGAGGTCGGAGAGCGGGTCGGTACCCACGACCGTCACGTCGGTCTGGGTCCCGTCGACGAAGTCGGCCCGGCCCCGCTGCGCGTCACCGACCACGTGAGCGTTGGTCACCAGCACGCCGTCGGCGTCGACGAGCACCGCCGAGCCGCTGCCCCGACCGGTGCGGATGGCCGCGACGCGCCCGGTGAGCTCGGCCGCCACCGCGCTGACCGTGCGGGAGTAGGAGTCCAGCTCGTCCACGGCGACCTCCTTCTGCTTACAGTTTTGCAGAAGAAGGAACGTAAGTCCGCCTTCTCGTGTTCCTACACGTCCTCGGCCTGCTGGGTGGCGGGATCCCACTCCAGGCCGGGCACGCCCCACCCCGTCTGCTTGAGCATCTTGCGGGCGGCACGCTGGTTGCGGCCCACGAGCCGGTCCAGGTAGATCACGCCGTCGAGGTGGTCGGTCTCGTGCTGCAGGCAGCGGGCCAGGAAGCCACGGCCCTCCACCTCGACCGGCGACCCGTCCAGGTCCACGCCGGTGACGCGCGCCCACTCCGCGCGGCCCGTCGGGAAGTGCTCGCCGGGCACGGAGAGGCAACCCTCCTCGTCGTCCTCCGGGTCGGGCATCGTCTCGGGCCGCTCCGACGTCTCCAGCACCGGGTTGACGACGACCCCGCGCACCCTCTCGCGCCGCTCCTCGTCAGGGCAGTCGTAGACGAACAGCCGCAGGTCGACCCCGATCTGGTTGGCCGCGAGGCCGACGCCCTCGGCCGCCGCCATCGTCTCGAACATGTCCTCGACGAGCGCCTTCAACCCGTCGTCGAAGACCTCGACGCGACGGGTCGGCGTGTGCAGGACGGGGTCACCGATGATGCGGATGGGTCGTACGGCCACGTTCGCCGACATTAGTCGGCGGCCCATCACTGATCGTCGGTCCACTCCACCGGGTGGTGCGTGCCTCCCCGGTTCTCGTCGGTCCATCGTGGTTGAATGGCCGCCGCGAATGACAGGCATGTGATTCGCAGTTCGCGAGGCCGGCCAGCAAGGAGCGTGATGGAGTCCGCCATCGGACCCAGCGGGGAGTCCTCGACCGGAAGCGCCCATCGGGAGCTGGACCGCAGGGAGCGCGAGATCCTCGCCTTCGAGGGCCAGTGGTGGAAGTACGCCGGTGCGAAGGAACAGGCTATCCGCGAGCTGTTCGACATGTCGGCCACCCGCTACTACCAGGTGCTCAACGCGCTGATCGACAAGCCGGAGGCACTCGCGGCCGACCCCCTGCTGGTGCGGAGGCTCCGTCGGCTGCGCACCAGCCGCCAGCGCACCCGCGCGGCGCGTCGGCTGGGCATGGAGCCGTGGTAGAGGCACCATGATCGCCCCGGCCTGATTGGAACTAACCCCCCACCGGAGGCATACGTGACCTCACCCGCTTCGTCAGGGGGCCCGTCTCCGCTGCGAATCGGCGGTCTCGCGCTGATTGGGATCGGGATCATCGCTGGCGTCGTCGGACTCGCCACCTACGCCACCGGCGGGGGCGGCTCCGGTAGCGACCAGCAGGCTGCCCCACCTCCCCTGTCCACACAGGTCAGCATCACCCCGGAGCCGAGCGCGCCGGCCGTGCCACAGGCCACCGCCACTCCAGCGGCCTCCGCTCCGGCCGCCCCGCCGCCGGCAGCCCCGGCCCCCACCAGCGTGGCCACCGTCCCGGTGCCGTCCTTCACCCCCACTCCCACGAGCGCACCCGGCGGTGATGCGTCGTCCTCCCAGGCCGGCGCAGGCTCGGGCGGCACGAGCAGAACCGGCGCCGTCCGCGCACCGGTGCGGGTCTACAACAACAGCACCATCACCGGGCTCGCCGCACGCGCCGCCGCCGACTTCCGCAACGCCGGCTGGCAGGTCGAAGAGGTCGGCAACTACCCGTCGGGGATCATCCCGACCAGCACCGTCTACTACCGGCCGGGCACGAGCGAGCAGCAGGCGGCACAGGCCCTCGCCGACCAGTTCTCACTCCGCGTCGAGCCGCGGTTCTCGGGCCTGGACGAGGCGAGCCCCGGGCTGATCGTCATCGCCACCAACGACTACCAGGGCCGCTGACGCACTTCCGTCAGGACTGGCGGCGCTCGGCGTAGGCCTCCAGGGCCGCCACCTGCTCGGGGTCGAGCGACGGCGGAACGGCGGCCCGGGCCGCGGCGATGTGCGCACCCGTCACCACGGCCGCGTCGAGCGACTCCCGCATCGCCGCGAGCGCGGCCTCGCGCAGCACGGCGGCGCAGTCGGCCGCCGAGTAGCCGTCGAGCTCCGCACCGAGGGCGTCGAGGTCGACGTCATCGGCCAGCGGGATGTTCCTCCCGGACGCGCGCAGGATCTCGGCGCGCGCGGCGGCGTCCGGCGGCGGGACGTACACCAGCCGCTCCAGCCGGCCCGGCCGCAGCAGCGCAGGGTCGATCAGCTCCGGCCGGTTCGTGGCGCCGACGACGATCACGTCGCGCAACGGTTCCGCCCCGTCCAGCTCGGTGAGCAGCGCGGCGACCACCCGGTCGGCCACCCCTGAGTCGGACGACTGGCCGCGCCGCGGCGCCAGCGCGTCGACCTCGTCGAGGAACACGAGTGCGGGCGCCGCGTCCGCCGCCTTGCGGAACAGCTCCCGCACCGCCCGCTCCGACTCGCCGACGTACTTGTCGAGCAGCTCCGCACCCTTCACAGCGAGCACGTTGAGCTGCCCGGTGCCGGCCAGCGCGCGCAGCAGGAACGTCTTCCCACCGCCGGGCGGCCCGTAGACGAGCACTCCACGGGGAGCGGCGACGCCGAGGCGGGCGAACGAGTCGGGGTACTGCAGCGGCCAGAGCACCGCCTCGGTGAGCGCCTGCTTGACCTCGACCATGTCGCCCACCTGGTCGAGCGTGATCCCGCCGGTCTGGAGGGTGTCCGACGACGACATGGAGATCGGCCGCACGGAGGCAACGGCGTCGAGCAGATCCTGCTGGCAGATGCGGGGCTCCCCGTCACCGGCGTGGCGCAGCGCAGCCTGCACGGCGGCCTCCCGGCGCGCCGCGACGAGGTCGGCGGCGACGAAGCCGGGGGTGCGCTCGGCGACCGCCTTCAGGTCCACGCCGTCGGCCAGCGGCACGGCGGACAGCAGCCGGCGCAGGAGCTCTGTGCGGGTGCGCAGGTCGGGGAGTGCCAGCCCGAGTTCCCGGTCGACGAGATCGGGGGCCCGCAGCCGCGGATCGACCGACTCCGGCGACGCCGTCGTGGCGACCAGTGCGAGCCCACGCGTGTCCACCGCCTCCCGCAGCGCGCCGAGGACGATCGTGGCGAGCGGGGGCGGGGAGGCAGCGGGGAGCAGGGCGTCGACGTCGGTGACCACCAGCACGGTCCGGGAGCCCGCCAGCGCCGCGGCCCGCGCCGAGCCGATCACGTCGTGCACCCGCTGCGATGCGGCGCCCGCCTCGAGCGCGGCCACACCCGGCGCCGCGAGCTCCACGCAGGACGCACCGACCGCGGCGGCCGTGCTGCGTGCCAGCGTCAGCTTGCCGACGCCCTCGGGGCCGGTGAGGAGCACCCCGAGCCGGGCGGAGCCACCGAGGCGCGTGAGCAGGTCGGGCCGATCGAGGGTCAGCTCCAGCCACTCGACGAGCCGGCGGGCCGCATCGGTGTTGCCGACCAGGTCCTCGACGGCGACCGCGGGCTCAGCGGCCTCCTGCTGGGTCACCGCAACGGGCTCCGGCGTGCGCCGTGCGCCTGCGGTGGCCGCGGCTCCCGACGGCCGCGATGCCGCCCTCTCCGCGCCCCGAGCGGCGGGGCCACCCGTCCCCTGGACCGGAACGCCGGTCGCCGGGCCGCCTTCCCAACCGACAACCGTGCTCGGCTGCACGGCCACCGCTCCCGCCGGTTCCACCGTGGCCACGGTGAGCAGCTCCGTTGTCCACGCGCTGCCCAGGGCCCCCGCGACGCGGCGGCGGGCCGTGCCGACGTCGAGGCCGGGCAGGGGCTCGACGTCCTGGGGCAGCAGCGAGACGGCGTCGCCGCCGGTGACGACCTTGCCCAGCAGGGCGAGCCGCACGACCTCGGGCGTCAGGGCAGCCCGGGCGAGGCGGGAGCCCGTGAGCAGCACCCGGCGGGCGGACTCGACCGCCGCCGGAGCCACCACGACCGGCGCACCGTCGGACAGCCCGGCGTTGGAGAGGGTGACGTCGTCCAGGGTCGCCTGACCGGCCGGCCCGTCGATCGGGGCCACGAGCGCCGTCGTCACGCGGGCTCCGGTGAGGGTCACGGCTTCCCACGAGCGCAGACCCAGCGCGTCGATGACCTCGGGGTGCAGCCGGACGACGCCGCGCCTTGCGTCCGTGGCGGACGCGGCGAGCCGGGCGACGAGAGTGATCGAGGGGGCGCTCACGAGCTGAACGCTAGCGCCCCCGCACCCCACGAAATCGTGGAGCCATAGTGCTGTCCTGGACGGTTCCTGGACAGCACTATGGCTCCGGAGTGTCGGCGCTTCAGCGGCGGCGGACTCTGCGGAGGCCCAGGCGCAGCCTGTTGCGCGGCACCTGGGCCGGGCCGGGTGCCCGGCCGTTCGGCGTCCGGCGCTGTATGGCCCCGGCAGGGTCGTCGCCGAAGCGGCGCACGGCACGGGCCATGGCGCTGGCGCGGCCCGCCACCCGGCGGCGCAGCGGCGAGCGCAGCCCGAGCCTGCGTGCGGAGCGCGCCGCCCGGGCGACCGCGCGGCGCTCCCGCACCGGCACGCCCCAGGCCTCGGGATGCCGGGTGAGCCACCGGTGCAGGTAGCCGCTGTAGGGGATCAACCCGAGGTACAGCACAGCGACGATCGCCAGCCCGAGGAACGGGGCCGTGATCAGCAACGCGGCGGCGATGCCGACCAGCACCAGCAGCGGAGCGATGTACTTCTGCGGCACCCGCACGGTCTTGAACGACAGTGTCGGCAGCCTGCTCACCATCAGCGCGGCCACGGCCATCGCCCACAGCCCCACGAGCAGCGGAGCCGACCACCACCCCGGCCCGAAGTGCAGGGTGAGATAGAGCGGAAGGCCCGCCGACAGCGCCGCCGCCGGGGCCGGCACGCCGACGAAGAACTCCTTGGTGAAGGGGTACTCGTCCTCGACGTCGATGAGGGTGTTGAACCGGGCCAGCCGCAGGGCCATGCAGACAGCGAAGACCAGCGCGACGATCCAGCCGAACCGGCTGCCCTCCAGCGCCCAGATGTAGAGCACCAGTGCCGGGGCGACGCCGAACGACACCAGGTCGGCCAACGAGTCGAGCTCGGCACCGATCCGGGTGCTGGCGTCGAGCAGCCGGGCCAGCCTGCCGTCGAGCGCGTCGCAGAGGGCGGCGGCGCCGACCGCGGCCGTGCACAGCTCGAACCGGCCGCTCAGCGCGAAGTACACCGCCGAGAGCCCGGCGCAGAGGGCGAGGACCGTGACGGCGTTCGGCAGCAGCCGGATGCCGGCGTTGTAGGCAGGGGCGGGCATCAGGACCCCCTGGTTGGGAGCTCGGCCAGCACGGTCTCGCCGCCGATCGTGCGCTGCCCGACGGCGACGGTGACCCGCGAGCCCGGGGGCAGGTAGACGTCGACGCGCGAGCCGAACCGGATGAGGCCGTAGGTCTCGCCCGCTGCCACCTCGGTGCCGGGACGGACGTCGCACACGATCCGGCGCGCGAGCAGCCCAGCGATCTGCACCACGCCGAGCCGGACGCCGGTGGTGGTCTCCAGCAGCAACGCGTTGCGCTCGTTGTCCTCGCTGGCCTTGTCGAGATCGGCGGACAGGAATCGGCCCGGCCGGTACTCGACGGCGAGCACGCGTCCGTCGGCCGGAATTCGCTGCACGTGCACGTCGAGCACGGACAGGAAGACGCTGACGCGGGGAGCCGCAATTCGTGGCAGGTCCAGCTCCGGCGGCGGCAGCACGTCGGAGACGGTGGCCACGGTGCCGTCGGCGGCCGAGAGCGCCACGCCGTCGAGCGGCGGCCGGACCCGGCGCGGATTACGGAAGAAGGCGGCGGTGGCGCCGGCGGCGATCGCGCCCGCGACGGCGCCTCGGCCGGTCACGGCGCGCACTAATGCTGCAGCGACGGCCACGCCCGCCACCAGCGGGCGGCCTCCGGGATGCATGGGGGGCACGGCGGCCCTGATCAGCCCGGCGACGTGCGGCAACGACAGTCCTGCAGGGGACGACGCAGAGGGGGAGGCCCCGGGAAGGGCCCCGGTTCGGTCGGGCATGGGGGCTGGTCGGCTCCTCCGGATGGTGACACGCGACGGTCGCTGCGGCGGCTACGGTACGCGAAGGCAGTTCGTCACCGTGTGCCACACTGCCGTCACCGGAGTGGGGTTCGGCGGAAAGCAAAGGGCCGGGGCCGTCATCCCCCGAGACGACGACCCCGGCCGTGGAACCGCTCGTCCGCTCCCCAGCGACGGGCGGTAGGTCTTTGCGAAGCGACCCCGGTCTCCCCGGGTCGTTCTCCAAGTATCCCCGAGTACCCAATCGATCGTCCAGATCACAGCCCCTTAAAGCCTGTGATGTGCACCGATCGGCCGAACACCCAATCAGTAAGACGTCGTGGCGCCGGAAATTGTTGCCTCTCTAGTGCGTGACCTACGTCACATTCTAAGCACTGGATCAGGGCTCGAGCAACCACAGCTCCACGGCGGCGCCCGCATCGAGTTCCGTCACGTCCTCCGGTACGACCACCAGACAGTCTGCCCTGGCCAAGGAGCCGAGCATGTGTGAGGCCGATGTCCCGACCTCCTGCACGGTGCCCTCGACCGCATCGAGAAGGCCTCGGCGGTACTGCCGGCGGCCCGCCGGAGACCGCCAGTGCTCACTCAGCGTGGCCGTCACGAGCGGCCGTTCGGGGTGCGGATGCCCGAACGAGGCACGCAGTGCGGGACGGACGAACACCTCGAACGACACTTGTGTGCTGACCGGGTTGCCCGGCAACGTCACCACGCAGACCCCACCCAGCTCGGCGACGCGGCCGGCACCCTGCGGCCCACCCGGCTGCATCGCCACCCTGCCGAACTCGACGCCCCGCTCCGCGAACGCGTCGCGCACCACCTCATAGGCTCCGGCGCTCACGCCGCCCGAGGTCAGAACCAGGTCGACCTGCCCGGCATCAAGCCGTTGCCGGAGTCGGTCGAGGAATTGTTCGACGTCGTCGGGCACGAACCGCAACAGCTCCGCCTGCCCACCCGCGTCCTCGACGGCGGCGGCCAGCATCGGCCCGTTCGATTCGTATATCTGTCCCTGTTGCAGTTCCGTGCCCGGGGCGACCAGTTCGGAACCGGTGGACAGCACGAGCACTTTGGGACGCCGGCGCACCGACACCGCGGCGCAGCCCACAGCGGCCGCCACCCCGATCTGCGCCGGGCCGAGCACCGTGCCGGCCCGAAGAACGACATCGCCCGCCCGCACGTCCTCGCCCGCATACCGGACGTACGCGCCCGGCTTCGGCATCGCCGTCAGACGCACCGTGCTGATACCGGCGTCGGTCTCCTCCACGGGCACCACGGCATCGGCACCGGCAGGAAGTGCCGCTCCCGTCATGATCCGGTGCGCCGTGCCGGGCTCGAGCGGCGGGACGTCGAGCCGCCCCGCCGGGATGTCGGCGCCCACCGGCAGTTCCACCGGTTCGCCGTCACCGTTGCCGATCAGTTCCGCGGCGCGCACCGCGTACCCGTCCATCGCGGAGTTGTCGAAGGAGGGCAGCGACACGGCGGCCACGACGTCGGACGCGAGCACCCGGCCCCTGGCCTGCGCAATCAGGACGTCCTCCGCCGGCATCGGCGGCAGCAGCGCGGCAACGGCCGCGCGGTGCTCTTCTACGGTCCTCCGGAAGCTCGCCACAGACGCATCCTGCCCGACCACTCCACCGATTCTCATGAGGGCGCAGGGCCCGGTTTTTGGGTAGCGTCGAGGCCATAGATCGGCGAGGAACATGGAGGTGCCGTGGCTCAGGGCACGGTCAAGTGGTTCAACGCGGAGAAGGGCTTCGGCTTCATCGCCACCGACGGTGGGCCGGACGTCTTCGTCCACTACAGCGCGATCCAGGCAGACGGTTTCCGGACGCTGGACGAGGGCGACCGCGTGGAGTTCGAGACGACGGCGGGTCGGGACGGGCGCAGCCAGGCCGACGCAGTACGTCGTATCTGAGGCGCGCCGCAAGCTCGGTGACGTCAGCGGGGGGATCGGTCGAACCGGTCCCCCCGACTCGTTTCGGCTCTTCCGATCACGTTCGGGCGACGTTGCACTCGACAGGTGCGAGTGCTAGAACCGGACTGGCACTCGGCACGGTAGAGTGCCAGATGTCGAGCGGGTGAGACCGGCGCAGGGTTGTCGGTCGTCCGTCGCGGGCGCCGGGCTCGACGCGAGACTTTCGTGTCATCCCAATCGGAGGACAACACCCCCATGGCGAAGATGATCGCTTTCGACGAGGAGGCGCGCCGCGGGCTCGAGCGCGGCATGAACACCCTCGCCGACGCT
>NZ_JAKXMK010000025.1 GCF_022524485.1 Pseudonocardia alaniniphila | reverse complement strand
CCCCCCCCCCCCCCCCCCCCCCCCCCCCCCCCCCCCCCCCCCGCCCCCCCCCCCCCCCCCCCCCCCCCCCCCCCCCCGACCCGACCAGGAGGTCAGGGTGAAGCGCCGATCCGCGACCATCGCGTTCCGCTGCCGCGCCGAGGACGCCGGGGTGATCGCCGAGCCCGTCCCGGCCCGCACGGTGCTCCCGGGGTGGCTGCGCCGCCTGCCCGGCATGGACCCCGAACGGCTCAGCGCCACGAACGACGGGCTCACCGTCAAGCGGTGCATGCCATTCCTCGACGCACTGGGCGCCGGCTGGATCCTGCCGCTCGCCGCGACGGTCCGGCTGGAGATCAGCGACGGCGGCCGCACCGTCAACGCCGGCTGGGAGTTCGACCGGGAGATGGTGAGCACCCACGCTCCGTTCCAGGTCGCAGGCAACCCGTTCGAACCGCGGCCACCGATGAAGTTCCACAACCACTGGACGATCCGGACCGCGCCGGGCTGGAGCTGTCTGTTCCTCCCGCCGCTGAACCGCCCGAGCGACGTGGTCCAGCTGTTCGCGGGACTCGTCGACACCGACGTCTACACCGCGCCGGTGAACCTGCCCTTCATCGCCACCGGCGCCGACGGCGTGCACACGCTGCCGAAGGGGACACCGCTCGTGCAGGTCGTCCCGTTCCGCCGGGACACCGGCCTGACGGCCTCGATCGGACCGGAGACGGACGAGGAGCGGGAGACGCGGCGCCGGGTGCACCGCAACACGCAGGCGGGCGACGGCTGGTACCGCAGGATGGCCCGGGCCCGCCGGTGATGGCTCAGCGCACCCGAGCCCGCAGCGCGGTCCGCAGCACCCCGAGGGCCTCCCACAGCGCGCCCCGGCGCACCACGGGCAGCACGGCGATCGCCCCCGAGAGGCCCGGCCACCAGCGCACGGAGCCGTCCGGGCGCACGATGCCCAACGCGGGGGCCGCGCAGGCCCTCACCGACGCCGGAAGTGCGGGGTGGATGGTGGCGAGCTGAGGATCGCGGCAGGACCGCACCCGCACCGGTACGCGCAGCAGGTCGGGCAGCTCTCGCGCGATCCGGGAGCAGGCAGGGCAGGAGACGTCGTAGACGACGACCACCTCGGCGGTCTTCACCACCCGAGCATCGCAGCGCCCAGCGAGCCCACGCAGGTCAGGGCCAGCACCGGCCGTGCAAACCGCTCCGACCGTGCCCACACCGCGCTCCAGGCACCGTCGTCGCTCCAGGCGTTGGACAGCAACGGCATCGCGAGGCGTCCGAGCGCGAAGCCCGCGGCGAGCGCGAACGCGGCCGGGAACGGCACGATGAACACGATCGCGACGAGCGCGAGGTGCGGCAGCGCCGAGGGCGAGTACGTGCGCATCCCGGTGCCCATCTCGAAACCGAACTGCAGTGCACCCCACTGCCGCAGGTGCTGGACGTCCTCCGGGACGAGCCGGGCGTTCTGGGGCACCGGGAACCGCAGCAGCCCGCACTCCCGCAGCAGCACGGGCACGGCGGCCAGGCCGAACAGGACGTCCCGGACCACCTCGGGCAGCAACGCGTGGGGCAGCGCACCGAGCACCGCGGCCGCGAAGGCCACCAGCACGGCGCCGAGCAGCAGGCCGGTGCCGAAGAACCGGACCACGGGTTTGTCGCGCCAGACCGACGCGCTCAGCAGGAACGCTGAGTTGTGGCTTCAGGTGCTGCCCGAGTTGGCGAACCCGGCCGCGGCACCTGCCACGGCGACGAGCAGCAGCAACGCGCCCGCAGCCGCGAGCTCGCGTTGGGCCGTGACGGCGACGAACGCGCCGAACACCCCGACGAGCAGCAGCAGTACCGCCGCGGTGATCGGGTGCAGCAACCATCGGGGGCGCGACCTGGCGGGAATCATCAGATGGACCTCATGCCCGGCCCCACGAGCGAGCCGACCGGACCCGACTGGCCACGCGTTCCCGACGTGATCGGCGATCCCGCCGGGACGAGCGTGCTCGCCGGTGTGGCCGTGGCTGCCGGTGTGGCCGTGGCCGCTGGAGTCTCGGTGGCCGGCGTGGCCGGCGTGGCCGGCGTATCGGCAGCACCCGCCGCCGCCTCGGTCTCCGGCGGCAGCTCGCACGCAGCGATCGTGACGCCCCGGTAGCTGTCCCCCTCGGCGTACCACACCTCGGTGACCGCGTCGGAGCAGCGGTAGCCCTTCCAGCGCCAGCCGTTCTTGCCGTGGCAGCTCGTGGTGAGCCGCGTGGACTCGTAGGCGTCGCCCTCGATCTCGTAGGTGCCCTCACGGTGGTAGCCCTCGGAGCACGGGTACGAGCCGCGGCGCCAACCGCCGTAGCACAGCGCGGCGCCGTCCTCGGGCCAGTTGTTGGCCTCCTCGTCATACGAATCCGGCACGCAGCCGAGGTGCTCCGACATGTCGTCCTCGTCCTCGGGGTCCGCGGACGCCTGGCGTCGGCTGAGGTACCAGTCGAGAGGCACCAGCGCCGCCGCGGCCGCGCCGATCACCAGCCCGCGCAGCACCGCTCGCCGGCTGGGCCGGATGGCGCGGATGCGCGCCACCACAGCACTCGGGCGGGCCTGCACGGGCGGTGCGAACGCGGTGGGGATGTCGTCCAGGCGCGTCATGCGCGGGTCACCTCTCGTCCTCCTGGGTGCTGTCGCCCGGGGTCGTGTGTCTGCGTCAGGTCCCGGACGAGCGCACCCAGGTCCGTGTCGGCGTAGACGAAGCTGCGGTGGGTGACGACGCCGACAGCGTCGACGGCGAGCAGGGTCGGTGAGTACCCCTCGAACAGGTCGGCCCTGGCGTCGACGTCGGCGAGCATCTCGGCGCCGCCGCCGGGGCGGGCGGCGAAGTCGTCGGTCCGGTCCGCCAGCGCGACGAAGCGGATGTGCTCCTCCTGCTCACCGGCCGTCGTGATGGCGTCCCACACGTTGTGGCAGAGCCCGCAGTCGGCATCGAGGACGGCGACGACCGCCGCTCGCTGCCCGGAGCGCGGACGGACCGCGGCAGGCGCCGGGCGTCCGACGAGCGGGGCGTAGCCGGAGAGCTCCGCTATCCGGCCCGCCTCCAACGCACGCACCCGCGCGTACACCGCGACGAGCGCCACCAGCACGAAGAGCGAGACGAGCAGCGCGAGCAGCGCCACGGCCAGTGCGACGGACACGGCTCAGGCCCTCCAGATGCCGCGCAGAGCGGCGAGAGCTCCGAGGACCTGCTGCTCGGCCATGGGGGCGACGGGCCGGCCCGACTCCGGTCCGTGCAGGACGAGGTCCATGGCCGCGCTGTCGCCCGCGAACAGGTAGCGCCACTGATGGGGGGTGCCGACGACGCGGGCGGCGTCGACGGGGTTGAGCTCCCGGCCCGCGCGCCACAGCTCCCCGCCCGGCAGGGCGAGCCCGGCCCACTCGGGCAACGTCGGCAACACGTCGGTGGAGCGCCGCACGATCAGCGTGGAGCGGTCGTTGCGCCCGATCAGCGCCACGTCGCCCTGACTGACGAGCAGATCGGAGGTGGGGGCGAGGGTCGCTCCGGTCGGCGAGTCGGCGAACCGGAACGTGCTCAGCAGGCGCCCCAGACCGGCGTCGTCGGGAGCGGGACCACCGAACCACGTGGTGGCCTCGTGGTACGGCCCGGCGAGCACGAGCGCGGAGTCGGAGCGGTTCGGCGCCTCGAAGACGACGGCATCGAAGCCGCGCATGGACAGTCTGCGTTCCCGTGCGCCCCGCAGGACGCGGCGCGGGATCACGCGATGCTCCCCCGCCGGGGCGAGGAAGAACTGGCGGGCCGTCCGGGGCCCGGTGAAGCGTGTGTTGCCATACCAGCGGTACTCGCCGAACTCCGCCGGAAGGGTCAGGTCGACAGGAGCGCCAGAGGGCGCGATTCGGGAGACTTGTGTCTGTCCGGTGGACTGCACCGGTCCCGCTGCCGGGACTGCCGTCATGCCTGTTCCTCCACGTACCAAGGTGGAACAGCCAAGGCGGCGTCCCGCTCGGATAACGAAAGCGCAACCGTCGCGATACGCGATTGCCCGACTGCGGAGCGTAAGCATCCGGGTGAAAGTCGGCGGGGCACTGTGCGGTTATACCCGTCCAAAGGAGGGATGCGTGCCATGAACGATTCGCCCGATGGTTCTAATCAGAACGCCGAATCGCCCAAACGCCAGAATTCGACAGGGCCATCCGGGGGTATCGAGCCGCTGGACGCGGAGATCGTGGACGACGCCACGGCGCCGCCACTGCCGCCACCCGCACCCGACTACGACGATCGGGGCGTCCCGAGTCTGGACTACGTCCGCGAAAAGATCGAGACCCGCTACGCCACCTCGATCGGCGCGGCCGAGCTGGCCGAGAACACCCCCGAGGCCCGCAGCGTCGAGGAGCAGGAGGCCGAACGCGAGCGCGCGGCCAAGGCGAGGCTGGAGGAGATCCGCCGGAGCATGGGCCGCTGAGCGCCTCCCGGATACGGCAGAGCCGCCTTCACGCAATGCGGCCGCGTGAAGGCGGCTCTTCCGCAGTCACCGGATGATCAGGCGCCCGCGCGCTTGAAGATCTTGCTGCCCAGCCAGACCAGCGGGTCGTACTTGCGGTCGACCACGCGTTCCTTCAGCGGAATGAGCGCGTTGTCAGTGATCTTGATGTGCTCGGGGCAGACCTCGGTGCAGCACTTGGTGATGTTGCAGAAGCCCAGACCGTGCTCCTCCTGCGCCTCCTGCTTGCGGTCCGCGACGTCGAGGGGGTGCATGTCGAGCTCCGCGATCCGCATCAGATAACGCGGGCCGGCGAAGTTCTCCTTGTTCTCCTCGTGGTCGCGCACCACGTGACAGGTGTTCTGGCAGAGGTAGCACTCGATGCACTTGCGGAACTCCTGGCTCCGCTCGACGTCCACCTGCTGCATCCGGTACTCACCGGGCTCCAGGTCGGGCGGCGGCGCGAAGCTCGGCACCTCGCGGGCCTTCGTGTAGTTGAACGACACGTCGGTGACGAGGTCGCGGATCACCGGGAACGTCCGCAGCGGCGTGACCGTGATGGTCTCGGTCTCGGTGAAGGTCGACATCCTGGTCATGCACGCCAGGCGCGGCTTGCCGTTGATCTCCATGCTGCAGGAGCCGCACTTGCCGGCCTTGCAGTTCCACCGGACCGCGAGATCGCCCGCCTCGGTCTGCTGCAGCCGGTGGATGATGTCGAGGACGACCTCGCCCTCGTTCACCTCCACCGGGTAGTCGACGAGCTCCCCCTTCTCGGAGTCACCCCGCCACACCCTGAAGTGGGCGTCATACGTCATTTCGCAGCCTCCCCGGCTCGGTGTCCGCCCAGCTCCTCGCCGGTGTAGTACTTCTTCAGCTCGTCCATCTCGAACAGGTCCAGCAGCTCGGGCCGCATCGGCACCTGCTCCTTGCGCACCAGCTCGACGTTGTCCTCGCCCAGGGCCGACAGCACCAGCAGCACGTGGCGCCAGTCGGAGTCCATCACCGGGTAGTCGTCGCGGGTGTGGCCGCCGCGGCTCTCCTGACGCTCGACGGCCGCCTTCGCCACGCACAGCGAGACCAGCAGCATGTTGCGCAGGTCGAGCGCGAGATGCCAGCCCGGGTTGAACTCCCGGTGCCCCTCGACGCTCACCGTGCGCGTGCGCGTGGCAATGTCCTGGAGCTTCTTGAGCGCCATCTCCATCTCGTCGGCCTTGCGGATGATCCCGACGAGCTCGTGCATCGTCTTCTGCAGCTCCAGCTGCACCACGAACGGGTTCTCCCCGCCCTCGGTGGCCGACGAGAACGGCAGCAGCGCCCGCTCCTGCGCGGCGGCGACGTCGGCCGTGCGAACGGCGGGGCGCACCCCGGCGAGCCCGTCGACGTACTCCGAGGCACCCAGTCCGGCGCGGCGGCCGAACACGAGCAGGTCCGACAGCGAGTTGCCGCCCAGCCGGTTGGAGCCGTGCATCCCGCCCGCGACCTCACCGGCCGCGAACAGGCCCGGCACCGTGGACATGGTGGTGTCCGGCTCGACCTCCACCCCGCCCATCACGTAATGGCAGGTGGGGCCGACCTCCATCGGCTCCTTGGTGATGTCGACGTCCGCCAGCTCCTTGAACTGGTGGTACATCGACGGCAGGCGCTTCTGGATCTCCTCCGGCGACAGGCGCGAGGCGATGTCGAGGAAGACACCGCCGTGGGGGCTCCCGCGCCCGGCCTTCACCTCGGAGTTGATCGCGCGCGCCACCTCGTCACGGGGCAGCAGCTCCGGGGGACGGCGGTTGTTGTCCGCGTCGGTGTACCAGCGATCGCCCTCCTCCTCAGTGGTGGCGTACTGGTCCTTGAAGACGTCGGGGACGTAGTTGAACATGAAGCGCTCGCCCTCGGAGTTGCGCAGCACACCGCCGTCGCCGCGCACCGACTCCGTGACCAGGATTCCCTTCACCGACGGCGGCCAGACCATGCCCGTCGGGTGGAACTGCAGGAACTCCATGTTGATGAGGGTGGCGCCCGCACGCAGGGCCAGTGCGTGGCCGTCGCCGGTGTACTCCCAGGAGTTCGAGGTCACCTGGTAGCTCTTGCCCACACCGCCCGTGGCCAGCACGATCGCCGGCGCGTCGAACCGCACGAACTTGCCGGTGCTGCGGAAGTAGCCGAAGCAGCCCGCGATCTTCCCGGCCTGCCCTTCGTCATCACCCGTCTTGAAGAGGTCGGTGATCGTCGTCTCGTGGAAGACGCGGATGTTCGCCTCGTAGTCACCGGTCTCGCGATAGTCCTCCTGCTGCAGCGACACGACCTTCTGCTGCAGGGTGCGGATCATCTCCAGCCCGGTGCGGTCGCCGACGTGTGCGAGGCGCGGATAGGTGTGGCCGCCGAAGTTGCGCTGGCTGATCTTGCCGTCCTTGGTGCGGTCGAACAGCGCACCGTAGGTCTCGAGCTCCCAGACGCGGTCGGGCGCCTCCTTGGCGTGCAGCTCGGCCATCCGCCAGTTGTTGAGGAACTTCCCGCCGCGCATGGTGTCGCGGTAGTGCACCATCCAGTTGTCGTTGGGGTTCACGTTCCCCATCGACGCCGCGCAGCCGCCTTCCGCCATCACCGTGTGCGCCTTGCCGAACAGCGACTTGGAGATGATGGCGGTGCGCTTGCCCTTCATTCGGGCCTCGATCGCGGCGCGAAGGCCCGCCCCACCGGCACCGATGACGACGACGTCGTACTCGTGGCGCTCGATGCTCTCGTTCCCACCCTGTCCGGTGGTCTGTTCCGTCGTCACAGTGTTCACCCCACGATCCGCAGGTCGGAGAACCACCCGGCCGAGACGGCCATGATGTAGAAGTCCGTAATGGCCAGGGAGGCCAGTGTGGTCCAGGCGAGCTGCATGTGCTTGCCGTTGAGCCGGGAAACCTGGACCCACAGCTTGTAGCGCACCGGATGCTTCGAGAAATGGTTCAGCCGGCCGCCGATGATGCTGCGACACGAATGGCACGACACCGTGTACGCCCAGAGCAGCACGACGTTGATCAGAAGGATGATGTTGCCCAGGCCGAGCCCGAAGCTTCCGTCCTCCTTGATGAAGGCCTTGATCGCGTCATACGTGTTGATCACGGAGATGATCGCGGCGAGGTAGAAGAAGTAGCGGTGCAGGTTCTGGCCGAGAAGTGGGAAGCGCGTCTCCCCGGTGTACCGCGCGTGCGGCTCGGCCACGGCGCAGGCGGGCGGCGAGAGCCAGAACGCCCGGTAGTACGCCTTGCGGTAGTAGTAGCAGGTGAGCCGGAACAAGAGCAGGAACGGCAACGTTAGAGCGGCGTAGGGCAGCCACCACACGTCGGGCAGGAAGCGTCCGAAGTGAGCGGCCTGCTCCACGCAGCCGTTCGACACGCACGGCGAGTAGAACGGGGTGAGGTAGTTGTACTGCGGTACGAAGTACCACTCCTGCATGAAGGCGCGCACAGTGGCGTAGACGACCCACAGGGCGAGGCCGACGAAGTTGGCCAGGGGCGGCAGCCACCACCGGTCGGTACGGAGCGTTCGTTCCGCTATCTGCGCCCGGCCTGTGGACGCATCTGTGGTGGATGACACGTCAAGAAGTCCTCATCTTCTGCGGGTGAGCCGACGCCAGCCGCAGAAGCCGCGGCGTCGGGACGTCTGGATCTCGCGGGAGCCTACGACCTTCCGACCAACGGGGCTCGGCGGGCTATGGGTCGAATTCCCCCATCGTGATGCGATTCACTCGGCACATTCCAATCGCGGGCGCGGAAGAACCACGTTCCTGCTCTGAGCTGCTGGAACGTGGTCCTCAATCCGCGGCGCGAATCCGCTTTCGAGATCGTCAGGCCGTGCGGCGCCCTCCCGCTGTCGCGTGCAGATAGTCGCGGTTCAGCTGGGAGATCACATCGAGTGGGATCTCCTTCGGGCACGCCACCGCGCATTCACCGGTGTTCGTGCAGCCCCCGAAGCCTTCTGTGTCGTGCGTCTCGACCATGCGCACCACGCGGTCGGAACGTTCCGGCTGCCCCTGGGGCAGTTCACCGAGGTGAGTGATCTTGGCGCCGAGGAAGAGCGAGGCACTGCCGTTCGGGCACGCGGCCACGCACGCCCCGCAACCGATGCACGCAGCGGCGGTGAACGCGCGGTCGGCGTTCGCCTTCGGCACGGGAGTGGAGTGCGCCTCCGGTGCGGCGCCCGTCGGGGCCGAGATGTACCCGCCCGAGGCCACGATCCGGTCGAGTGCGCTGCGATCGACGACGAGGTCGCGCACCACCGGGAACGCGGCCGCCCGGAACGGCTCGATGGTGATCGACTCGCCGTCCCGGAAGTGCCGCAGGTGCAGCTGGCAGGTCGTCGTCGCCTTCTGCGGGCCGTGCGGCTCGCCGTTGATCACCATGCTGCACGCGCCGCAGATACCCTCACGGCAGTCGTGGTCGAACGCGACGGGCTCCTCGCCGTCGAGCACGAGCCGCTCGTTGAGCACGTCGAGCAGTTCGAGGAACGACATGTCCTCGTCGGCGTCGTCGACGCGGTAGCCGACCAGCCGGCCGCGGTCGTCCGGGCCGGTCTGGCGCCAGATCTTGAGATTGAGCTTCACTTGTAACTCCGCTGGCTGGGAATGACGTACTCGAAGTGCAGGTCCTCCTTGTGGAGGACAGGGGGCTCGCCCTGGCCCGTGTACTCCCAGGCCGCGGCGTAGGAGAAGTGCTCGTCGTCGCGCAGCGCCTCGCCGTCCTCGGTCTGGCTCTCCGCCCGGAAGTGCCCACCGCAGGACTCCGTGCGGTGCAGCGCGTCGAGGCACATCAGCTCGGCGAGTTCCAGGAAGTCCGCGACGCGCCCGGCCCGCTCGAGCGACTGGTTCAGCTGCGCGCCGGTGCCGGGCACCTTCACGCTGCTCCAGAACTCCCTGCGCAGCTCCGGGATGCGGTCCAGGGCCTTGCGCAGGCCCGCGTCGGTGCGCTCCATGCCGCAGTGGTCCCACATCAGGTGCCCCAGCTCGCGGTGGAACGAGTCCACCGTGCGGGTCCCGCCGATCGAGAGCAGCGTCTGGATACGGCCGTTGACCTCCTGCTCGGCAGCACGCACCTCGTCCGCGCCGGGATCGACCGGGTGCAGGTGCGACGCCGCCAGGTAGTTGCCGATCGTGTTGGGCAGGACGAAGTAGCCGTCGGCCAGGCCCTGCATCAGCGCGGAGGCGCCGAGCCGGTTGGCGCCGTGGTCGGAGAAGTTCGCCTCGCCGACGACGAACAGGCCCGGGATGCTGCTCTGCAGGTCGTAGTCGACCCACAGGCCGCCCATCGTGTAGTGCACCGCGGGGAAGATCCGCATCGGCACGACGTAGGGGTCCTCGCCGGTGATGCGCTGGTACATCTCGAACAAGTTCCCGTACTTGGCCGCCACGGCCTGGCGCCCGAGCCGGTTGATCGCCTCGGCGAAGTCGAGGTAGACGCCGAGACCGGTGGGGCCGACACCGCGGCCCGCGTCGCACACGTTCTTGGCCGCACGGCTGGCGACGTCGCGGGGCACCAGGTTGCCGAAGCTGGGGTACTGGCGCTCGAGGAAGTAGTCGCGCTCGGACTCGGGGATGTCGCCGGGAGCCCTCGTGTCACCGGCCTTCTCCGGCACCCAGACGCGGCCGTCGTTGCGCAGCGACTCGCTCATCAGCGTGAGCTTCGACTGGTGGTCGCCACTCACGGGGATGCACGTCGGGTGGATCTGGGTGTAGCAGGGGTTGGCGAACAGCGCCCCCCGCCGGTGCGCGCGCCAGCTCGCCGTGACGTTGCAGCCCTTGGCGTTGGTGGAGAGGTAGAAGACGTTGCCGTAGCCACCCGAGGCGAGCACCACGGCGTCGGCGAGGTGGCTGCGCGTCTCCCCCGTCACCAGGTCGCGGGCGACGATCCCGCGTGCGCGGCCCTCGACCATGATCAGATCGAGCATCTCGTGTCGCGAGTACATGTCGACGTTGCCCGCGTCGATCTGCCGCTCCAAGGCCTGGTAGGCGCCCAGCAGCAGCTGCTGACCCGTCTGGCCGCGCGCGTAGAACGTGCGGGAGACCTGCGCGCCACCGAACGAGCGGGTGTCGAGCAGACCGCCGTACTCACGGGCGAACGGCACGCCCTGCGCCACGCACTGGTCGATGATCTGCACGCTGATCTCGGCCAGCCGGTGCACGTTCGACTCCCGGGACCGGAAGTCCCCGCCCTTGACCGTGTCGTAGAACAGCCGGTAAACGCTGTCGCCGTCGTTGCGGTAGTTCTTCGCGGCGTTGATCCCGCCCTGGGCGGCGATGCTGTGGGCCCGGCGCGGGCTGTCCTGGTAGCAGAACGAGCTGACGTGGTAGCCGAGCTCGGCCAGGCTCGCCGCGGCGCTCCCCCCGGCGAGGCCGGTGCCGACGACGATGATCTTCATCTTGCGCCGGTTCGCCGGGTTGACCAGCTTGACGCCGAAGCGGCGCTTCTCCCACCGCTCCTCGATCGGCCCGGCGGGGGCGACGGTGTCGGCCACCGGGTCGCCGACCGTGTAGTCCGTGTAGAGGCTGGTCATATCAACGCACCAATCCGGTCAGGATCGAGAACGGGACGGAGAGGAAGCCGACGGTCAGCAGGACCGCGACCACGAGGGCGACACCCTTGATGGTGTTCTGGGCAGCGGCGCTGGAGCGCCCCAGCGTCTGCAGGCCGCTCCACAGGCCGTGGCGGACGTGGAACCCGACCGCGATCACCGCCACCGTGTAGGCGACCGTCGCGTACCAGTGGCTCGGCGCGAAGTCGGCCACGAGGTTCCCGTGGACGTCGCCCTCGACGAAGCGCGGGTTGAGCGTGCCGGCCGTGAGGTCGAGGAGGTGGTAGATGATGAACAACAGGATGATCACGCCACCCCAGCGCATCGTCCTCGCGGCGTAGCTGCCCCGAACCGGCTGGCGGTGGGCGTACCTGATCGGACGGGCCCGGCGGGCGCGGCGCGCGAGGATCGTCGCCGAGACGATGTGGGCCACGATCGCGACCACGAGGACCACCCGCACGATCCACAGCAGCGTCTGCATGGGCAACGCCGGCTCGCCGACGGTGCGCAACCAGGCCGCGTAGGTGTTGATCGCCTCGGCGCCCAGGAAGATCTTCAGGTTTCCGATCATGTGGGCGATCAGGTAGAGCAGCGCGAGGGCGCCGGACACCGCCATCACGAACTTCAGCTGGACCGACGAGGGCCGCGGCGTGTGCCGCACCCGCACCGCAGGCCGCTCTCCCACTGTCACCATGGGGTCAGGGTGCGTAGTCCGTGGGCCTAACGTCCAATGCATCGAAACGGGATCGTCGATAGACGTACGCTATATACGTGACACTTCAGCAGCTCGCGTACTTCGTGGCCGTAGCCGACGTGGGCAGCTTCACTCGTGCGGCGGAGTCACTCGGCGTGGCCCAGCCCACGCTGTCGCGGCAGCTCAGGGCGCTGGAGGACGAACTCGGTTCGCCCCTTGTGGACCGCAGCAGCCGCGACGGGCTCGCGCTGACCCCTGCGGGTGAGGCCGTTCTGCCGTTCGCCCGGCGCATGCTCGCCGACGCCGACGGCGCCCGCACCGCCGTGGCCGAGATCGTCGGGTTGCGCCGCGGGCGCGTCCGGGTCGGAGCGACGCCGTCGCTGTGCATCGGCGTGCTGGCCGACGTCTTGCGCGTCTTCCACGAGAAATACCCCGACGTGCGGTTGGAGCTGGTGGAGAGCGGCTCGCAGCCCCTGGTGCGCTCGCTCGTGCGCGGCGAGCTCGACCTGGCGATGGTGATCGTGCCGCCGCCGGGGATCGACGCGGCGCTCGACACCGAGCCGTTGTTGCGGGAGCGCCTATCAGTGGCGTCCCCCACATCGGAACGTGCGCCGACGTCACGCAGTTCGATGACGGTGAAGGAGCTGGCCCGCCGGCACCTGGTGGTGCCGCGACAGGGCTACGACCTGCTGGAGTCGACCCTGAAGGCGTACGCCGACGCCGGTGAGACCCCCCAGTTCGCGGTGGAGGGCGGCGAGATGGACGCCGTGCTGCGGATGGTGGAGGCCGGTACCGGCGTGGCGGTGGTGCCGGACCTCGTCTTCTCGAGCAGGCCGCGACTGCGCCGCACGGTGCTCACACCCCCGCTGTACCGGACCGTCGCGCTGGCCCGCCGCGCCGATCTCGCCCCGACCCACGCCATGCGCGCGTTCCGCGACACCCTGCTGTCCTTCCTCGCGGTGGTGTCGGCCGGCGACGGGTTCCCCGGCGACGTGCAGGTGCTGCGGCGCCCCGAAGCTCTCACACCTGCCCCGGCGGCGTCTCCGGATTAGCCTGCGAGGCATGGCCGACTCCGACATCCACTTCTACTTCGACCCCGTCTGCCCGTTCGCCTGGATGACCAGCAAGTGGGTGCGGATCGTGCAGGCCCAGCGGGACTACTCGGTCGACTGGCGGTTCATCTCGCTGCGGCTGCTCAACTCCCACATCGACTACGGCGCGCACTTCCCCCCGGAGTACGAGGCCGGCCACACGGCCGGTCTGCGGTTGCTGCGGGTGGCGGCCCGCACCCGCGCGGAGCACGGGCGTGACGCCGTCGGCCTGCTCTACGCCGCGCTGGGTGCGCGGATCTTCGACAGCGATGTCGCACAGGAGGTGTCCGCCGACCGCGAGCTCCGTGGCACGAGGGCGTTCGTCGAGCCCGTGCTCGCCGGGATCGGCCTGCCTGCCTCGCTGGCCGACGCACTCGACGACCCGTCCTGGGATGCCGAGATCCAGGCCGAGACCGACGAGGCACTCGGGCTGACCGGCAAGGACGTGGGCACCCCGATCCTGCATTTCGAGCCCCCGGAGGGGGTGGCGTTCTTCGGCCCCGTGATCAGCAGGCTCCCGGACGACGAGCAGGCCGCGCAGTTGTGGGACCACGTCGTCGCGCTCGCTCGTTTCCCGGGGTTCTCCGAGCTGAAGCGGAGCCTGCGCGAGCGGCCCCAGCTGCGCGCCTTCGGCGTGAGCGAGGACGAAGCCGGCAAGCAGGAGGACTGGCACGGCGGCAGCCGCCGACAGAAGAAATAGCGCCCGAGAGTTCCCGCGGTCCCGACCCTCACGGCACACGCCTCGTGGCCGCCGCGCGCATGTCATGCCGTGTGTGCGGTGGCCACCAGGTGTGTGTCAGATCCGGCGGCAGGGGATCAGTCGTCCGGGGGCTCCGCGCCGTCGAGCTCCTCGACGTCGGCACCGTGCTCGGCGAGGGCCTCCCGCACCACTCGGTAGGCCACCGCGGCGCCGTAGCCCTTGCGGGCGAGCATCCCGACGAGCCTGCGCCCGGCCACCGTCTGCTGCTCGGCGGACGCCACCTTCAGCGACCGCAGCTTGCGGTCGACCAGCTCACGCGCCCGCCGCTCCTCGGACTCACCGTCGACCTCGGCCAGCGCCTCCCCCGCGACCTCGTCGGCGACCCCCTTGCGGCGCAGCTCCACCGCGATCGCGCGCCGCGCCAGGCCGCGGTGCGTGTGCCGCGAGCGGACCCACTGACCGGCGAAGGCGGCGTCGTCGATCAACCCCACCTCGTCGAACCGTGCGAGCACCGTGGCGGCGGCGTCGTCGGGAATGCCCTTGCGTCGCAACGCCTGCGCAAGCTCCTGCCGGGTGCGCGCCCGATCGGTGAGCAGCCGCAGGCAGATCTCCCGCGCCATGCTCACCGGGTCGGCGTCGGGCTCACCGCCGGACCGGCGATCCGTTCGCCCCGTCGTGCCGGCATCGCGATGACCGGACTCGGACTCCGACGCGGGCCTCCCCCTGCGCTCGGCCCGATCACCGCGCCCCGAGCGCCTGCGGCGGCCGGCCTGCTCGGTCCACTCGCCGTTCTCCTCGCCGTCACCAGGGGCGGCCCCGCCGATCCGGGCGGCACGGTTGCCGCGATCGGCCCGCTCAGCCGCGGCAGCCCGATCGGCGCGGGCAGCGCGGCTGCCGCGATCACCTGGCCCGGCCCGATCAGCCTGGTCGGCGCCATCGCCGCTCCGGCGCCACCGCTCCCGCCCGCCATCCGCGCTCGTGGTGCGAGCCCGCCGACCGGCAGATCGGCCTCGAGCCGCCGTGCCGAGCTCGGCCACCGGCACCTCGCGGCTGGTACCCGCGAGCTGCGCGGCGTCGAAGAGGGCAACCGGAGCCGCTGCGGGCTCCCGCGCACCCTCGGCCGCTCCATCCTCGCCGGATCGATCGTCGGCGGATCCGTCGTGGGATGCGAACGAGGCGACCGGAGCGGTGGCATCGGGGCCGTGCAGGTCGGTGAGGTCGGCCGCCGGACGGGCCGGCTCAGCCGGATCCGGGAGATCCAGCCGGGCCACCGGAGCGGGCCCGGCTTCCTCGATGCCGAGCCCGTCGAGCCGGACGACTCGGGCCCCGCTCTGCTCCTGCGGCGAGTGCTCCGGCACCGTGCTCAGAAGTCGACCGGGGCAGGCAGTTTCTCGGCCTCGGCGTCGAGCTGAGCGCCGATGCCCAGCTTCTCCTTGATCTTCTTCTCGATCTCGGCGGCGACGTCGGGGTTCTCGCGCATGAACTTGCGGGCGTTCTCCTTGCCCTGGCCGAGCTGGTCGCCCTCGTAGGTGTACCAAGCGCCGGACTTACGGACGATGCCCTGCTCGACACCCACGTCGACGAGCGATCCCTCACGGCTGATGCCGACGCCGTAGAGGATGTCGAACTCGGCCTGCTTGAACGGCGGCGCCACCTTGTTCTTGACGATCTTGACCCGGGTGCGGTTGCCGACCATGTCGGAGCCGTCCTTGAGCGTCTCGATCCGGCGGATGTCGAGCCGCACCGACGCGTAGAACTTGAGCGCCTTGCCACCCGTGGTGGTCTCCGGCGAGCCGAACATGACACCGATCTTCTCGCGCAGCTGGTTGATGAAGATCATCGTGGTGCCGGAGTTGCTCAGGGCGCCGGTGATCTTGCGCAGCGCCTGGCTCATGAGCCGGGCCTGCAGGCCGACGTGGCTGTCGCCCATCTCGCCCTCGATCTCCGCACGCGGCACGAGCGCGGCCACCGAGTCGACGACGATGATGTCGAGAGCGCCGGAACGGATCAGCATGTCGGCGATCTCGAGGGCCTGCTCCCCCGTGTCGGGCTGGGAGACGAGCAGGGCGTCGGTGTCGACGCCGAGGGCCTTGGCGTACTCCGGGTCGAGCGCGTGCTCCGCGTCGATGAACGCGGCGATACCACCCGCGGCCTGCGCGTTGGCCACCGCGTGCAGGGCGACGGTGGTCTTTCCGCTGGACTCAGGGCCGTAGATCTCCACGACACGGCCGCGGGGCAGTCCGCCGACGCCGAGAGCGACGTCGAGGGCGATGGACCCGGTGGGGATGATCCCGATGGGCGGCCGGGTGTCATCACCGAGGCGCATCACCGAGCCCTTGCCGTGGTTCTTCTCGATCTGGGCGAGCGCGAGTTCGAGAGCCTTCTCGCGGTCGGGTGCGGGGGTCATCGCCGGTCTCCACCTCGGTGCTCGGACGGTTTGTCGGTACTGGCGTCGACGGTAGGGGGCGCCACCGACGATTCGCGGGAGCGGTCGGGATGTGTGGACAGCCGCACCGCCATGTGGACAGCAGCGTAGCGAACGTCTGTTCGATCGGGGTAACGACACGCCGGGCGGCTAAGCTCCCGCGCCCGGCGGCGGCGAGCGAGAGCGAGCTCAGCGACGGGCCGGTGGCACCTCGTAGACCTCGCAGACGGCCCTCCACACGTCGCGTGGATCGATGCCGGCCTCGAGCGCCTCCTCCACGGTGCGCCCACCGAGCTCGGCGAACACGTGATCGTGGGACACCGCGGCGGCCCGGGCGGCCCCGAACTCGCCCGCCATCAACTCCCGGAAGTACGTCAGTCGCACCCAGACCACGGTAGCTGGGACGCTGCGAGGGTGACGGATCTGCTACCTCCGCTGTGGGCCACGCTCCGAGGGGCACCCGAGGAACTGCACCGGCTGCACGTCACCGGGCCGCCGACGACCCTCACGTCGACCTTTCCGGTCACCGGTGCGGGCGCGGCCGCGGTCGGCGCGAGCCTGCTCGCCGCCACGCTCGGCACCGGCCGACGGGTGAGCCTCGACACCCGCGAGCTCGCCGTCGCACTGCGCAGCGAGCGGTACGTGCGCCGCGACGGACGCCCGCTCGGCAACCCGTTCGACCCGCTCTCGGCCTTCCACCGCACCGCCGACGGGTGGCTCCGGCTGCACGCCAACTACCCGTGGCACCGCGCGGCCGCCCTGCAGGTGCTGGGCTGCACCGAGGAGGAGGTGCCTGCGGCGATCGCCGGGTGGGCCGGGGTGAAGCTGGAGAACGCGCTGCACGACGCCGGCGGGATCGGCGCGGCCGTCCGCACCGAGGCGGCCTGGCGAGCCGAGACGGGCCCCCCGCCCGCGCCCGTCGAACACCGCGTCGTCGGCGACGCCCCGGCCCGCCCCCGGCGCAGGCCCCGCGTGCTGGACCTGACCCGTGTGATCGCGGGCCCGGTCGCCACCCGCACGCTCGCCGTCCACGGCGCCGACGTGGTGCGTCTCGACGCACCCGATCGGCCCGAGATCCCCCTCCAGTCCGCCGACACCCTGCCGGGCAAGCGCAGCGCGCTGCTCGACCTCGGCTCCGGGCGCGACGTGCTGGAGCGGCTGCTGGCGGGTGCGGACGTCGTGGTCACCGGATACCGCCCCGGCGCTCTCGACCGCTTCGGGCTCGCGCCCGAGGAGCTGGCGCAGCGGCATCCGGGCCTGGTGATCGTCACGCTGTCGGCGTGGGGGCACCGCGGTCCGTGGGCCCACCGGCGCGGGTTCGACAGCATCGTGCAAGCCGCGTGCGGGATCGCGGTGGCCGAGGGCGAGCCGGACGCACCAGGCGCGCTCCCCGCCCAGGTGCTCGACCACGCCACCGGCTACCTGGGCGCCGCGGCCGCCCTGCTGGCGCTCGCCCGGCAGCGCCGCGACGGCGGCAGCCACCACATCCGGCTGGCGCTGGCCGCCACGGCGGCCTGGCTGCAGGGCCTGCCGCGCCAGAGCCCCGACGCGGCTGCAGAGGTCGACCCGGCCCCCTACCTGCAGGAACTCGACGCGTTCACGCTCGCCCGTCCACCCGGCGCGGTCGGCGGAGAACACCTGGCATGGCGGCCACCCGCTCCGTCGTTCGGCACCGCGTCACCGGGCTGGCTCGACGAGTAGCGTTGTGTCCGTGACGTCCGTGATGTCCGTTCTCGCGCAGGACCCCACCGGGATGTCCTCACCGCTCGGCCGGCTCGTCGTGCTGGCCGGGCTGCTCGCGTCGCTCACGCTCCTGCTGCGCTGGTGGTGGCAGAACCGCAAGCGGTAGTGAACTACTCGCCCCGGGTGGAACGATCATCGTGTCGCCCGAGGTGAGGAGCTCCCGATGGGATCCACGGTCATCGTCAACGACGGCCAGCACCTGCACCACACCGACCACGGCGGAAGCGGGCCCGTCGTCGTCCTCCTGCACAGCTTCCTGATGGACGAGCGCATGTTCGCCTCGCAGATCGCGGCGCTGCGCTCGGACTTCCGGCTCGTCACGGTGGACGAGCGGGGTCACGGCGGCACGCCCGCCGACGCCCCCTTCGACTACTGGGACGTCGCTCGCGACGTGCTCGCCCTGCTCGACCATCTCGGCATCGACAGCGCCGCCGTCGCGGGCACCAGCCAGGGTGGCTTCGTCGCCCTCCGGATGGCGCTGCTGGCGCCGGACCGCGTCACGGCCCTCGCCGTCATGGGCTCGTCGGGAGCGGCCGAGGACCCACAGGTCGCCGCGGCGTACCGGCAGCTCGCCGAGAGCTGGGCGGCGAACGGGCCGAAGGAAGAGCAGCTGGACGCCGTCGCCGGCACCTGCCTGGGCTCGATGCCTGCCGACGGCTGGAAGGAGACGTGGCGCAGCGTTCCCGGCGATCGGTTGCTCCGCATCATGTCCACCCTCGTCGAGCGCGACGGCGTCCTCGGCCGGCTCGACCGCATCCGCTGCCCGGCGCTCGTCCTGCACGGCTCGGCCGATGCCGCCTACCCCGTGGCGCGCGCCGAGGAACTCGCGGCGGGGATTCCGGGCGCCGAGCAGCTGGTCGTGGTCGAGGATGGGGCACATTTCCTGAGCCTGACCCACGCGGAGGCCGTCAACCCGCACCTGCAGCGGTTCCTCGCCGCGCACGCCTGACGCGAGCGGCTCCCGTCAGACCGCCTTCAGGAAGCCACCGTCCACCACGAAGTCGGATCCGGTGGTGCTCGCGGACCGTGGCGAGACGAGGAGCGTGATCACGTCGGCCACCTCCTGCGGGTCGACGAGGCGCCCCGTGGTCAGGCTCATCATCTCCGGGGCGAGCTTGTCCATCACGTCGTTCCGGTTGCTGCCGGCCACGCCCGCGAGGATGTCCGCGGCCCCGCCCTCGTCGGTCCACCAGGCCGTACGCACCGGACCGGGCGACACCGTGTTCACCCGGATCCCTTGCGGGCCGAACTCCTCCGAGAGCGCCACGGTGAGGTTGTTCAGGCCGGCCTTGGCCGCCGCGTAGTCGACGTTCATGGCCCCCGGCTGGCGCGCGTTGCCCGAGGACACGTTGACGATCGCCCCACCGCCTCGCTCCAGCATCAGCGGGATCGCGGCGCGCACGGCGCGGACCACGGAGAAGAGGTTGAACTCGAACATCACCCGCCAGTCGGTGTCGGTGGGAGCGAGGAAGGAGAATTGCGGCAGCCGCATGCCGGGCGGCGGTCCACCGGCGTTGTTCACGAGGATGTCCAGCCCGCCGAACACCTCCGCCGCATGGCGGACCGCACGCGCGGGGGCCTCGGGGTCGGTCAGGTCGGCCGGGACGTGGACGAGGTCGGGCCCGACGAGTGCGGCGAGCTCCGGAGTGGTCGTGCGGGAGGCGACCACGACGCGGGCGCCCTCCCCGAGCAAGGTGCGCGCGGTGGCCAGCCCGATGCCCTTGCTGCCACCGGTGACGACCGCGACCTTGCCCTGCAGGTTCAGTTCCATGATCAGAGCATCACGCAGGAGAGCCGGCCGCTCTGGCGGTATTCGGACACCGCACGGCCACGTCCGATTACCGCGATCCCCGGCTCAGCCGTTCTCGGCCACGTACCGGTCGGGGTCCTTGTCCTCGCCCGAGAGGCCCCGCGCGCCGGGGTGCTCGCCCACGAAGCGCTCGAACCTCTCACCGAGCTCCTGGCGCAGCTCTACCGACGCGGCACGCAGGAAGTCGGGGATGTCGTCGCGCTCCTCCTCGGCCAGGTGCTCGTCGTTGGCCTCACGGGCGTCCTGGATGCCTGCCCACCATTCGTCACTGCCGGCCTCGGCCGCCGCCGACCGCCGGATGCCGTCGCGGATCTCGTCGTGGTCGCTGATCGCGTCCTTCGTCTCGTCCTCGCTGCCCTCGACGTTCTGCAACAGGGCCGGATAGAAGTGCTCCTCCTCCGCCGAGGCGTGGACCTCGAGGTGGGCCGAGAGCTCGCGCCACAGCTCGGCGGCAGCCTGCGGGTCCTCGCGCAGCTCGGCGAGCCGGGCGAACCGGCTCCGGAACGTCTCGTGGTCGTCCAGGATCAGGCGGATGACGTCGGGCACCAGGCCTCCTCGGGGCAACTCGTGATCATCGGGAGAGCAGGAAAGCAGTTTCCGCCATCCGACGCAGCCCGGCAGCATGAGGCCATGACCGTGATCGCGGTGCCGTTCCACCTCGACGAGCACCTTCCGGATCTGGAGCTGCCACTTCCCCCCGGGCGCAGCATCGCTCCGGCCCTGCCGCCCGGTGCGACCTGGGAGCGGATGGCAACGCTCTACGAGGAGGTCGCCGAGGCCGTCGCCGCGGACGTCACCGCGGGCCGGGTCCCCCTCGTGATCTCCGGCGACTGCACCACCTCGCTCGGTGTCGTGGCGGGCCTGCAACGCGCGGGGCTGCGTCCGGCACTCGTGTGGTTCGACGCTCACGGCGACGTCCAGACCCCGGAGACGTCGACGTCCGGCTACCTCGGCGGCATGCCGGTCCGTCAGCTGGTGGGCGGCGCGGACCGGACGGTCGCGCATCGCCTCGGACTTGCCGACGTGCCCGAGCAGGACGTTCTGCTGGTCGACGCGCGCGACCTGGATCCGCCGGAGGAGGTCTTCCTCGCCGGTTCGGCGATCCGCCGCGCGCGGGTGGACGACATCGCCGGAATCGCCGTCGGCGGCCCGGTCTACCTGCACATCGACGTGGACGTGATCGATCCGCGCGACCTGCCCGGTCTGCTGTTCCCCACGCCGGACGGCCCCCGCCTACCCGCCGTCGCGGCCGCGGTGGGCCACGTCCTGGCCGGCTGCGAGGTCGCCGCCATCGGCCTGGCCTGCACCTGGAAGCCGGGCAGCGGCGCCGACCGGGTCCTGGCCGGGCTCGCCGGCGAGCTCAGCGCGGCGATCTGAGCTGCCGACCCGCGTCGCGGGTCCGGGCCGCCCGGATTGTCGGGGGGCTGCCGCATCATGGGTGGCGTGCGTGTACTCGACGGTTTCTCCGCCGCCACCCGTGAGTGGTTCGGCGGTGCCTTCGTCGCGCCCACCGCGGCGCAGGAAGGCGCGTGGAGTGCCGCTCAGGCCGGCAAGCACGCCCTCGTCGTCGCGCCCACCGGTTCGGGCAAGACGCTCGCGGCCTTCCTGTGGGCGCTCGACCGGCTGGCCACCGGGCCGCCTCCGGAGGAGCCACGGCACCGCTGCCGTGTCCTGTACGTCTCCCCGCTCAAGGCCCTCGCCGTCGACGTACAGCGCAACCTGCGCTCGCCGCTGGCCGGCATCCGGCAGGCGGCGCAGCGCCTCGGGCTCCCGGTGCCGGACATCGCCGTCGGCATGCGCACCGGCGACACCCCGGCCGACGAGCGCCGCCATTTCGCCCGCACCCCACCCGACGTCCTGGTCACCACACCCGAGTCGCTGTTCCTGATCCTCACCTCGGCAGCGCGCGAGTCGTTGCGCGGGGTCGAGACCGTGATCCTCGACGAGGTGCACGCCGTCGCAGGCACCAAGCGCGGCGCCCACCTCGCGCTCTCGCTGGAGCGCCTCGACGAGCTGCTCGAGAAGCCCGCCCAGCGGATCGGGCTCTCGGCCACCGTGCGGCCCATCGACGAGGTGTCCACGTTCCTCGCCGGAGCGCGTCCGGTCGAGGTGGTGCAGCCGCCCATCCCGAAGACGATCGAGGTCGCGGTCGAGGTGCCGGTGCCCGATCTCGCGGCCCTCGACGAGCGTCCCGCGCCGGGCAGCTCCGACGAGGAGGTCATCGGATCGGCGGCCGGCACGGCCGAGCGGCCGTCGATCTGGCCTGCCGTGGAGCGGCGGCTGCTGGAGCTCGTGCGCGCCCACCGCTCCACGATCGTGTTCTCCAACTCCCGCCGGCTGGCCGAGCGGCTCACCGCGCGGCTCAACGAGCTCGCGGCCGAAGAGCTGGAAGGTGAGATCCAGGAGCTCGACGCCCTGCGGAGCGACACCGGAGCGGGCACCAGCGCCTTTCCGGCCGAGGCGATCGGCCAGTCCGGCGTCGGGAGCGGCGCCGCGGCCACGGTGGCGAAGGCCCACCACGGGTCGATGTCTCGCGAGCAACGCACCCTGGTCGAGGAGGAGCTCAAAGGCGGCCTGCTCCCCTGCGTCGTGGCCACGTCCAGCCTCGAGCTGGGCATCGACATGGGCGCGGTCGACCTCGTCGTGCAGGTGGAGGCGCCGCCCAGCGTCGCTTCCGGCCTCCAGCGGGTCGGGCGTGCGGGCCACCAGGTGGGCGCGGTGTCCCGCGGTGTCGTCTTCCCCAAGTACCGGGGCGATCTGGTGTCCTGCGCCGTCGTCGCCGAACGGATGACGTCGGGGGCGATCGAGTCGATGCGCTACCCGCGCAACCCGCTCGACGTCCTCGCGCAGCAGATCGTGGCGATGGTGGCGATGGAGCCCTGGCAGCTCGATCAGCTCGCGCAGGTCGTGCGCCGGGCCGCGCCGTTCGCCGCACTGCCCGATTCCGCGCTGCGCTCGGTGCTCGACATGCTCGCCGGGCGCTACCCGTCGGAGGAGTTCGGCGAGCTGCGCGCACGGATCACGTGGGATCGCGTCACCGACCAGTTGCAGGGCCGTCCCGGCGCGCAGCGGCTGGCCGTCACGTCGGGGGGCACGATCCCCGACCGCGGGCTGTTCACGGTCACCACGCCCGGCGGGGCCGACGGCCGCGGCTCGCGGGTGGGCGAGCTCGACGAGGAGATGGTCTACGAGTCGCGGGTGGGCGACACGTTCCTGCTCGGCACGTCGAGCTGGCGGGTGGAGGACATCACCCACGACCGCGTCATCGTCACGCCCGCCCCGGGCCAGCCCGCCCGCATGCCGTTCTGGAAGGGCGAGTCGATCGGCCGCCCGCTGGAGCTGGGCCGGGCGGTCGGGGCGTTCGTGCGCGAGATGTCGGCGCTGCCCGACGACGCCGCCCGGGAGCGCGCCACCGCGGCCGGGCTCGACGAGTGGGCCACCGACAACCTGCTCTCCTACCTCCACGAACAGCGCGACACCACACGCCACGTGCCCAGCGACCGCACCATCCTGATCGAGCGGTTCCGCGACGAGCTGGGCGACTGGCGGATGGTGGTGCACTCGCCGTTCGGGTCGCAGGTCAACGGTCCGTGGGGGCTCGCGATCGCGGCGCGGATGCGCGAGCGGCGCGGGGTCGAGGTGCACGCCGCCAGCGCCGACGACGGCATCGTGCTGCGGCTGCCCGACGCGGTCGACGAGTCCGGCGCCGAGGTCGTTCCCTCGGCCGAGGACCTGCTGCTCGACCCGGCCGAGGTGGAGCAGATCGTCGTCGCGGAGCTGGGTGGCTCGTCGCTCTACGCGTCACGGTTCCGGGAGTGCGCGGCACGCTCGCTGCTGCTCCCCCGCCGCGATCCCCGGCGGCGCAGCCCGCTCTGGCAGCAACGCCAGAAGTCGGCTCAGCTGCTGGCGGTGGCCGGGCGGTACGAGCAGTTCCCCATCACCCTCGAGGCGATGCGCGAGTGCGTGCAGGACGTCTACGACCTGCCCGGGCTACGCGAGCTGATGAACGACGTGCAGGCCCGCAAGGTGAAGGTCGTCGAGGTGGCCACGCCTGCGCCGTCGCCGTTCGCGCGGAGCCTGCTGTTCGGCTACGTCGGGATGTTCCTCTACGAGTCCGACGCACCGCTGGCCGAGCGGCGGGCCGCCGCGCTGGCACTCGACTCCACCCTGCTCGCCGAGCTGCTCGGTTCCGAGGCGATCCGCGAGCTGCTCGATCCGGAGGTGCTGGCCGAGGTCGAGGCGTCACTGCAGCGGCTCACCGACGAACGCCGCGCCCGCGACGGTGAGGGAGCTGCCGACACGCTGCGGTTCCTCGGCGACCTCACCACTGCAGAGGCGGCGGCGCGCGGGATCCGGGCGGAGTGGCTCGCGGAGCTGGAAGCGGCCCGCCGGATCATCCGGGTGCGGATCGCCGGCGAGGAGCGCTGGCTCCCCGTCGAGGACGCCGGCCGGGTGCGCGACGCGCTGGGCGCCGCGCTACCCGTCGGGGTGCCGGAGACGTTCACCGAGCCCGTGGCCGATCCGCTCGGCGACCTGGTGCTGCGATACGCGCGCACCCACGGGCCGTTCCCGGCCGCGGAGTGCGCCGCGCGGTTCGGGCTGGGTGTCGCTGTGGTTGCGGGCGTGCTCGACCGGCTGGTCGGCTCGGGGCGGCTCGTGCGTGGGGAGCTGCGGCCCGCGTCCATGGGCGGGCAGAGCAGCCTGGAGTATTGCGACGCCGACGTGCTGCGGCGCCTGCGGCGGGCATCGCTGGCCCGGCTGCGGGCCGAGGTCGAGCCGGTCGAGCAGCAGGCGCTGGGCCGGTTCCTGCCGGCCTGGCAAGGGGTTCAGGCGGGCGCGGGCGGTGAGCGGCGCGGCCGGATGCGGCGGGCGCCCGGTGCCGAGGACGTGCTCGGGGTGGTGGAGCAGCTTGCCGGCGCACCCCTCCCGGCGAGCGCGCTGGAGTCGCTGATCCTGCCCGCGCGGTTGCCCGGCTACACCCCGGCGTTGCTCGACGAGCTCACCGCGGCGGGCGAGGTCACCTGGACGGGATGCGGCCCGCTCGCCGGCACCGACGGCTGGCTCGCCGTCGCCCCCGCCGACGTCGCCGATCTGCTGTTGCCCGAGCCTGAGCCGGACATCGCGGACACTCCCGTGCATCGGGCCGTGCTGGCTGCGCTGGGCTGGTCCGGCCCCGGCGACGGCCACTCCGGCGGGGCGCTCTTCTTCCGTGAGCTGGCCGACCGGGCGGGGCGCACCCTCGTCGAGAGCGGGGAGACGGGGCCGTCCGACGAGGCCGTGGTCACCGCCATCTGGGATCTCGTGTGGGCCGGTCTGCTGAGCAACGACACCCTGGCCCCGCTGCGTGCGCGGCTCGGGGGCACGGGCAGCCGCGGCGGCCCTGCGCACCGCACCCGGCGATCCGCACCCCGGGGCCGGTACGCCCAGCTGCGTGCCGGGCGTCCGGCGATGCCGAGCAGGAGCGGACCACCATCGGTCGGCGGGCGCTGGGCGCTCGTCCCCGCGCGGGAGCCCGACCCCACACGCCGCGCCCATGCCCGCGCCGAGGCGCTCCTCGAACGCCACGGCGTGCTGACGCGTGGCGCCTTGGCCACCGAGCGGATGAGCGGTGGCTTCGCCGCCGTCTACAAGGTGCTGCGGGCGATGGAGGATTCCGGCCGCGCGCGCCGGGGCTACGTGGTGGAGGGCCTCGGTGCGGCGCAGTTCGCCGTGCCGGGCGCGATCGACCGCCTCCGTTCCCTGTCCCAGCCCGACGGGTCGGTGCCGACGCTCGCTCCCGACCAGGGCTTCGGCCCGGATGGGCGCGAGTACGGCGCCGATCGTCGGTACACCGGGCCGGCAGGCAGCGACGGCGCCGGCCTCCCCCGTGTCGTCCTGGCGGCGGCCGACCCGGCGCAGCCGTACGGCGCGGCGCTGCCCTGGGCCGCCACCGTGGGCGACACCAAGCACCGCCCGGGACGCAAGGCCGGGGCGCTCGTCGTCCTGGTCGACGGCGCACCTGTGCTGTACGTCGAACGCGGCGGGCGTTCCTTGTTGTCGTTCACGGTCGACCGCTCGCGACTCGCGGCCGGGGCTCAGGCGCTCGCCGGCGCTGTCCACGAGGGCTGGCTCGGCTCGCTGGCCGTCGAGCGTGCCGACGGCGTCGGTTCGCTCGGCTCCGAGCTGGCCGAGGTGCTCACCGATGCCGGCTTCCGCGTCACACCCAAGGGGTTGCGCCTGCGGGCGTGATCGCAGCGCTTCCTCAGGTCTGCGCGCCGCCCGGGAGCGCTCTTGCCTGGTCATCGGCGTACTCGCGCGCTCCGAGCATCCTGCCGACGATCAGCACCACGTAACCGCGAACGACCTCCTCGAGGCCCAGCTCACCGTCGTCGTGAAACCAGGTGCTGATCCCGTTGAGCACGCCGAACGCCGCGAACGCGGCGAGCCGGGCATCGGTCGCGGTGAACTCCCCGGACCTCATCCCGGCCGCGATCACGTCCCGCACGCGGCGCTGGTAGTAGCGCCGGTAATCGTCGATCTCGGCGCGGTGGGCCGGAGTGAGCGCGGCGAGCTCGTGCAGCCCCACCATGTGCTCGACGCGGCGGGGGTGCAGGAACTCGAGGTGCGCGCGTACGAATGCGGCGAGGCGCTGTGCGGGCGTGCCCGGTGCGTCGAGAAACGGGAGGTTCTGCTCGTTCAGCTCCCGGGTGACGGTCAGGCAGACCTCGTAGAGGATCTCTTCCTTGGCCGGGAAGTGGTGGTAGAGGCTTGCACCTCGGATGCCGACCGCCTCCGCGATGTCGCGCATCCCCACGGCCGCGTAGCCCTGCCGGGCGAAGATCCGCGCGGCCGCGGCGACGATCTCCTCGCGGCGAACCCGGCCCGACCGCCGCGCGGCCGGAACGGGCCGGCCCGGGGCCGGCTCGTCGATCCGCTTCGGGGCACTCACGGCGGAATCTCCACCGTGCGCAGCTCACGCTTGAGGATCTTGCCCTGGGCGTCCACCGGCAGCTCCGCCACGACGTGCACGGCCTTGGGCACCTTGAACGCCGCGAGCTGCTCCCGGCAGAACGCCACGATCGCGTCGCGCTCGGGGGTGGCTCCGGGCCGCGGCACGACGAACGCGGTGACCGCCTCGGACCACACCGGGTCGGGCCTGCCGACCACCGCGGCGCGCAGAACGGCGGGATGTGCCTGCAGCACCCGCTCCACCTCCTGCGACGAGACGTTCATCCCGCCCGACTTGATCACGTCGGTGAGCCGGTCGTGAAAGAACAGATTGCCCTCGCCGTCGATCCGCACGATGTCGCCGGTGTGCAACCAACCACCGCGGAGCACGTTTTCCGTCTTCGCGGGTTCCCGATGATATCCGAGCATCACCGAGGGCGACCGGCATACGAGCTCGCCGAGCTCGGTGTCGTTGCCGTCGGCGTCGACCACCCGCACCTCCAGGTGCGTCACCGGCTTGCCGATCCAGGACGTGTCGCCGCCGGGTACGTCGGCCAGGGTGGAGAACCAGCCCACCGTGCCGAGCTGGGACAGCTCCGACTGCCCCCAGTAGGTGCCCCACAGCACTCCGGGAGCGGCCTCGGACCAGGCCTCGATCACCGCGGGCGTGACCTGCCCGCCGTATGTCAGGCAACGGCGGACGGCGCTGACGGCGGCGGGTCCGAACCCTGCCTGCCCGGCAAGCCCGAGGTAGAACGTCGGTGTCTGCGCGATCACCGTGACGCGTTCGCGGGCGATGATCTCCAGCGACCGCGCGGCGTCCGTGCTCGCGGGCAGCACCAGGGTGGCGCCCATCAGCGTGAGCGTGGTCATCGAGCCGAGCCCTGAGATGGTGTGGAAGGGCATGACGAAGAGCCAGGTGTCGTCCGGGCCGGTCTGAAGACCCCAGCCCCATGCCGGTGCCGTGGAGATCAGGTAGTTGCGGTGCTGGATCAGCACGCCCTTCGGCGCTGCCTCCGTGCCGCTGGTGTAGACGAGCATCGCGACGTCCTGCTCGTCGACATCGGCCACGGGCTCGGTGTCGGGTTGCTCGGCGAGCGCGCGTTCGAGGGTCTCGTCGAACGTCAGGAGCGGGGCACCGGGGTTAGCCGCAGAGACGCGGTCGGTGAACTCCTTGTCGGTGACTACCACCACCGGCCCGGCATGCGTGAGCTGCTGGCCGATCTCCCGCTGCCCGAACATCACGTTGACGGGGCTCACCGCGGCGCCGATCTTGAGCGTCCCGTAGTAGAGCGCGACGACGTCCACGCTGTTGCGAGCGACCACGGCGACGACATCCCCCCGGCGGACCGAGCGGCCGAGCAGGAGATGCGCGAATCGGTTGGCGCGGCGATCGAGCTCCCCGTAGGTGATCCGGGTGCGCGCCCCCACGGCGTCATAGGCGACGAACGCGGTCTTGTCCGGCTGGGTGCGGGCGTGGCGGCGCAGCTGGTCGCCGATGGTGGCCCGGCCGACCGGGGCCCGGTGCTGCCATGCGATGTCGGACACGGTGGTCAGTCCCTCTCCACGAGCACCATCGTCGCTGCGGCCCCGGCGACGGAGTCAGCGGGGTGCGCACCATCCCTGGGCGTGGCCCGGGTGAGCTCCATCAGTCTCGACTTCCTGTCTGCGGTTAGGAATGAACCGGCCGGTCATCGGCAACAGTACAGACGTCAAGATGCCGACTTCTCGTGTTCACCTAACGATGGTTAGCCTTGCAACATGACCCCAGCCGGCGATGCCCTCACCGATCCCACACCGGGTGCACCGCTGGACCGCGGGTCGCTGACCACGGCCGTGGAAAGCGCCAACCTGCCGACGCTCGTCGTGGTGCTCTACCAACTCACCGGCGATCCCCGCTGGCTCGCCGACCCGTACCGCCCCACCCGGGGTCGCGGGATGGACGACAACGACGACGGCGGGTTCGCCGAGCCGGTGCGGGCTGAGATCCGGGCCGCGGCGGTCGATGCGGTGCTGGCCTGGTCGGCGGGCCGGGAGCCCGCCGTGCCCGCCCCGACCGGCCCTTTTCTCGTCGAGTTGATGAGCCTCGCCGTGGGCGAGCCGGTTCCCGCCGAGTACGAGGCCATGGCGGCGGAGGACATGGGCTTCCGCACCCCGGAACCCGCACGGGCCGTTGCGCCGGGCACGGGGTTCCGGGTCATCGTCATCGGCGCCGGCCTGTCGGGCATGCTCGCCGCGATCCGGCTCCGGGAGGCGGGGATCAGCTGCGTCGTCCTGGAGAAGAACGACGATGTCGGCGGCACGTGGCTGGAGAACGGCTATCCCGGCGCCGGGGTCGACACCCCGAGCCACCTGTACTCCTTCTCGTTCGCGCCGAAGCAGTGGAGCACCCACTTCGGCAAACGCGACGAGGTGCTCGCCTATCTGCGCGAGGTGGCCGACCGCTACGACCTGCGCGGGATGATCCGGTTCGGCACCGAAGCGGCAGGCGCTACCTACGACGCCCGTAGGCAGCGCTGGACGGTACGCACCACGGCCGGCGAGGAGTTCGACGCGAACGCGGTGATCACCGCGGTGGGTGTGCTCAACCGTCCGAAGGTCCCCGACCTGCCCGGACTCGGCGACTTCCGGGGTCCGATCTTCCACTCCGCCCGCTGGCCCGCCGACCTCGACATCACCGGCAAGCGCGTGGCCGTCGTCGGGACGGGGGCGAGCGCGATGCAGATCGTGCCTGCGATCGCCGGCCAGGCCGCCCACGTCACGGTGTTCCAGCGCTCCCCGCAGTGGGTCGCGCCGAACGCCGTCTACTTCGCGCCCATCCCCGATGGCGCCCGGCTACTGATCGAGCGCGTGCCGTTCTACCGCCGCTGGTACCGCACCCGGCTGGCCTGGACCATGAACGACAAGGTGCACCCGTCGCTGCAGATCGACCCGGAATGGCAGCACCCCGAGCGTTCGGTCAACGCCATCAACGACTCGCACCGGCGCTACTTCACCCGCTACCTCACGGACGAGCTCGACGGGCGCGACGACCTCGTGCAGAAGGCGCTGCCGGACTACCCGCCGTTCGGTAAGCGGATGTTGCTGGACAACGGCTGGTTCGCCGCGCTGCGCCGCGACGACGTCGATCTCCTCACCCAGGCGGTCGCGGCGATCACCCCCACCGGCGTCCGGACGGCGGACGGCACGGAGGTCGACGCCGACGTCGTGGTGATCTGCACCGGCTTCGAGACCTACAGGTACCTGCATCCCCTGGACCTGCGTGGACGCGACGGGCAGTCGGTGCAGGAGGTGTGGGGGCCCGAGAACGCCGACGCCTACCTGGGCATGTCGGTGCCCGGGTTCCCGAACCTCTTCCTGATCGGCGGCCCCGGCACCGTGCTCGGCCACGGCGGCAGCTACATCACGATCGCCGAGAGCGAGGTCCGCTACATCATCGAGGCCCTGACGGTCATGACCGAACGCGGGATCGGCGCGATCGAGGTGCGGCCCGAGGTCTACGCCGACTACGCCCGCAGGCACGACGAGGCGCACGCGCGGATGATCTGGTCGCATCCCGGCATGGGCAACTGGTATCGCAACAGCGCCGGCCGCGTCGTCTCCGCGTTGCCGTGGCGGATCGTCGACTACTGGACGATGACGCGCCACGTCCGCTGGAACGACTTCACCACCGAACCCGCCCGCTGACCGCGCGACTCGCAGGCCGGAGTCAGCGGCGACGGCGGCTCCGGAGGTGGCCAGAGGCGTGCCGTTTGCGCTTGCCCGTTCCGCCACCCCCGGCCTGGGTCACGGTGGGAGTGGCGGGCGGCTCGGCCGGGACGAGTGCGGGCGTGGACGCGGCCGTCACCACCGGCACGGGTGCGGACGGGGTCGTGGGCAGGCGGCTGAACACGATCCGCTGCTGGACGAGGGTCCAGGCGTTGTTGGTCAGCCAGTAGATGAGGATCGCGATCGGGAACGGGAAGAACAGCCCGCCGACCAGCGCACCGAGCGGGAAGATCCACGGGGTGAACCGCATGGCCGACGCGGTCGGGCTGTCGGGCGGCTGCTGCTGCGCCGAGTGCCGCGCACTGAAGTGGGTGGCCACGGCCGCGACGAGCATCAACGGCAACGCCACGACCGCGACGTCGACGCGCTCCACGTGGCCCCCGAAGGAGTCCAGCAGCTGCTGGGGCATGCTCAGGTACGCCGACAGCGGCGCCCCGAACAGCCGGGCCTCGAGGAACGAGCGCACCTGGTCGGGTCCGAAGACGTAGTTCGGGAGGGCGGCGTTCTGCTCGAACGTCAGCCCGGGGCGGTTGAAGTAGCGCAGCACGTGCAGGAGCCCGAGGAACACGGGCAACTGCAGCAGCGCCGGCAGGCAGCCGCCGACGAGGTTCACCCCGTGCGCGCTCTGGAGCGCCTTCGTCTCCTTCATCAGCCGCGGACGGTCCTCGGCGTAGAGCTTGCGGAGCTCGGCGAGCTGGGGCGCGATCACGCGCATGGCCCGGGCGGAGCGCACCTGGGCGATGAAGGGCCGGATCAGCAGGGCCCGCAGGGTGAGCACGAGGAAGACGACCGACAGCGCCCACGCGACCCCACTGGACGGGCCGAGCAGCAGGCCGAAGAGCTGGTGCCAGCACCACATGACGGCGGAGACGGCGTAATAGACGGGATCTAGCACGACGCGCCCCCCGGGCAGGGGAGGGCAGGGACGACGAGACCGGGCATGGCGGGACTCCAGGGCAGCCGGAACAGGACTCGTCCGGCGGCGCCACGCGCAGCGCTACACCGCCGGGAGGAGCTCCGACGGGGCACGTGACCGGGTATGGCCGTCGGCGTCCGGGTCGCGCTGGCGGGGAACGGCGCGGGACGCGAGCGCCCGATGGTGCTCCCGCGTCGCCACGGCGACACGGGCCTCGGCACCGGCGAGGAGCGCGAGAGCGGGTCGGTGGGCCAGGCCCCAGGCGCAGAGCAGGGCTCCGAGCACACCCATGAGCAGCGACTGCTCGAGGATCACGGCGGTGCTGACGAGTACGGACCCGAGCAGGAGCAGGCCCAGTGCCTGCGCCGTCGCCGTCCTCATCCCGCAACCGTACCGTTTATCGGTGGCGCCGGGCCCGGCTTCGCACCAGGGTGGCGAGCCATGCGCCCCGTTCCGGCCGACGCACTGCCGCAGCTTCGTCCGTGGTTCGCCCCGGAGCGGCCTGGGCCGTTGATCTTCGAGCACGTCGTCCGTACGGGCCATGGCCGGTGCCGCGTGGACCGGTGGCCGCATCCGCAGGTGGTGCTGGCCGAGCTGCCCGGGAACTACGCCCTGCGCGGTGACCCTGCACAGCTGGGGCCCGGCGACCTCGACGACGTGGCCGGGTTCGTCGACGCTCCGCCGGAGTGGCTGCCCGCCCTGCGCACCGTGGATCCGGCCACAGGCGTGTGGGACAGGCTGGTCGCCGTACTCCCGGACGACGCGGTCGTGTCGCCACCCCGTGATCACGTCCGGCTGCTCACCCGGGCCGACGCACCGGCGCTCGCCGGGCTCGGCGCCGAGGACGCGTGGATCCACGAGACGTGGGGCGGTGTGGCCGGGCTCCTCGCCGCAGGTGTCGCCTATGCCGGCACCGTGGACGGCGAGCCGGTGTCGATCGCCGTGCCGTTCTACGTGGGCGGTGAGTACGAGGACATCGGCGTGGTGACGGTGCAGGCCCATCGCCGCCGCGGCCTGTCGACCGCGAGCGCTGCCGCGGTGGTCAGGGACATCAGGGCCCGCGGCCACGTCCCGTCGTGGACGACGTCCCCCGACAACACCGGAAGCCTCGCGGTCGCCGCGCGGCTGGGCTTCACGCGCGTCCGGGACGACGTCCTCTACGCCGTGCGCACGCCGATCCCGGTCTGAGCCGCGTCGGCGCTACTCTGGCACCAACAGGCCCCGCTGGTACCCGGCCGCCACCGCGGAGGCCCGGTCGCGCACCCCGAGCTTCGCGTAGATGTGCAGCAGGTGGGTCTTCACGGTGGCCTCGCTGATGAAGAGCTTCTGAGCGGCCTCCCGGTTGGTGAACCCCGCGGCCACCAATCGCAGCACTTCCAGCTCCCGGCCGCTGAGAGTGTCCTGGGCCGGCGCCCTGACCTGCCCCATCAGGCGCCCGGCAACAGCGGGCGACAGCACGGCCTCCCCGCGGTGCGCGGCGCGGACGGCCCGCAGCAGCTCATCGCGCGGGGTGTCCTTCAGCAGATAGCCGGTGGCACCCGCCTCGATCGCCGGCAGTACGTCACGGTCGGTGTCGAACGTGGTGAGCACGAGCACTCGCACCGACGGTGCGGCGCGGCGCAGCTGCCCGATGGCCTCGACCCCGCCCATGATCGGCATCCGCAGGTCCATCAGGACGACGTCGACGGGTTCGGCGTCCACGCGGGCGAGTGCCTCGGCGCCGTGCCCGGCCTCCGCCACCACATGCATGTCCGGCTGGCCGTCGATCACCCCACGCAACCCGTCACGGACGACCGGGTGGTCGTCGACGATCAGCACTCTGATCTTCTCGGTCACGCCCGCACCTCCGCGGGGATCGCCGGGACGGTCGCACTCACCGCTGCCCCCTCCCCGGGGGTGCTCTCCACGGCCAGCGTGCCCGCCACCCGCCGCACCCGCTGCTCCATCCCCGCGATGCCGAAGCCGGAGCCTGCGTCCGCTCGAGCGCCGAACCCGGGGGTGAAACCACGCCCGTCGTCGCGCACGTCGAGCACCACCACGTCGTCCATGTAGGACAGTGTCAGCCCGGCTCGGCCGGCCTCCGCGTGCTTCCCGACGTTGGCGAGCGCCTCCTGCGCCACCCGGAACAGCACGACCTCCAGCTCCGGCAGCAGCGGCCGTGGATCGCCGGTGGTCTCGACGACCAGCTCGACGCCCGCGGTCTCCGCCCACGACTTGCCCATCTGGGCGATGGCATCAGGCAGTTGCGTCTCGACGAGCTGTGCGGGCGCGAGCGCGTCGACGGAGCGGCGGGCCTCGCTGAGGCTCTCCCGAGCGAGCGCGCTCGCGGTGTCCATGTGGCGGCGCCGCACGTCCGGGTCGTCGTCGGCGGCACCAGCGGCCTCGAGTTGGGTGACGATCCCCGTCAGGCCCTGCGCAATCGTGTCGTGGATCTCCCGCGCCAGCCGCGCGCGCTCGTCGAGCACTCCGGCCTCCCGCGCTTGCACCAGTAGGCGGGCGTGCAGGCCTGCGTTCTCCTCCAGCGTCTCCGACAAGCGCCGGTTGGCCTCGTTGAGCTCGACGATCATGTCCTGCCTGCGTTGGGACTGCTGCGCCGACAGCACCCCGAAGTAGGTGAGCCCGCCCGCCATCGCGCCGTTGACCACCGCGAGCGCCACCCAGCCCGCGATGACAGCAGGGGTGAACTCGTCGACCAGCCCCCCGCCGAGCTGGGCGTACGCGGCGAGCACCGCCGTGGCCAACACGCCGGCCCAGCGCCAGCCACCACGCAGGTACACGAACGAGTGCGAGTACCCGGCGAAGGCCTGGAACCCGTAGAAGGGGGACATGTGGACGAGCGCCGCCATCAGAACCAGAAGGCCCCCCACGTACACCGAACCCAGCAGCGGATTCGACGCGCGGTCGGACGGCGGGGACGCGAACACGAGCGTCCAGCCCGCGTTGACGATCACGAGCGACCCCGTGACGAGCCAGAAACCCGGTGAGGAGGGAAGGACGAACGGAGTGAGCACGGTTCCGACGACCAGGCCGAAATACGGTGAGTAGCGGTCGAAGAGCGAGTCGAGCTTGCGCTCCCGGGCGTCGAGCCTCTCGTCGCTGCCGGGAAGGGGGCCGACCCCGCCGCTCGTGCACGACCCCGCCGTCGCCGCGCCCGCACCGGTGTCGTTCACGGCCTCACTCCCACCGGAAGAATCTAGCGGCCACCGCCGTCGCGGTCACTGCAATGACCGCCATGACCACGAGCTGTGACGGTGCCGGCCCGTCCCCCAGCCAGGCGGCCTGGAAGGCACCTGTTGCCGGCGGAACGAACTCACCGATGCGCACGACGACGTCAGGGAGCAGGAACTTGGGCAGGTACACGCCCGAGAAGAACTGCGTCAGGAAGAACGCGACGGTGCCGATTCCCGTGGCCAGCCGGGCGCGCGGCGCCAGAGCAGCGATCACGAGCCCGAGCGCGAACACCGCGGACGTGCCCAGCAGGAACGTGAGGACGAACCCGATCGGATGCCGAGGCGCCGGTACGTCGAGTACGAGCACGGCGACCATCAACATCAGCGCCGTACCGGCAGCCGCCGTCACGAGGTTGATGACCAACTGCACGACCAGCACCGCGGACGGCCGCATCGGCGTGGCCGAGAACCGGCGCAGGACGCCCTTCTCCCGGTAGGTCGCGAGCCCGGTGGGCAGGTTCTGCAAGCCGAGCACGGCGATGTTGAACGCCAGCAGGGCCGGCGCGAAGTAGTCCGTGAACCGCAGGCCCCCGAAGACGTCGCCGGGCTCGCGCAGGGCGGGCACGGCAGCGAGGCCCGCGAGGATGAGCGCGGGCAGAGCGATCGTCAGCAGCACGGTCACGGGGTCGCGCAGGAACAGCCGGGTCTCGGCCACAGCGAGCGCGAGCAGCGGGTTCGTCGCGCGACGCTGTTCGCGGATGGTGGCCGGCGCAACGGACGACAGCTCGTTCATCGGTCGGTTTCCTCAGTTCTCGGCCGCGCGGCCGGTCAGGGCGACGAAGGCATCGTCGAGAGTGGCCTGCTCCAGGCGCAGGTCAGCGGGGACGACCTGGTGGCGGGCCAGCGTCGACGTGACGGCGTGCAGCAGGTTGCCGCTCCCCGAGACCTCCACGTGCGGACCGAGGCGCCGTACCGACTCCACCTCGGCGAGGTCGGTGAGCACCGCGTCGAGGAACGGAGCCGACGGGCGGAACCGCAGCCGCTGACCGCCTGCGAGCCGGGCCACCAGCCCGGCCGGGGTGTCGGTTGCGATCACACGGCCCGCGTCGATCACGGCGATGCGGTCGCAGAGCCGCTCCGCCTCCTCCATGAAATGGGTGACCAGCACGACCGTCACGCCTCCGCGGCGGATCTGTTCGATCGACTCCCACGCGTCGCGCCGAGCCTGCGGGTCGAGCCCGGTGGTCAGCTCGTCGAGGATGGCCACGCGGGGGTTCCCGACCAGCGCGAGCGCGATCGACAGGCGCTGCTTCTGGCCGCCCGAGAGGTTCGCGAACGCGGTGTTCCGCTTCGCCGCGAGGCCCCAGCGTTCGAGCAGCTCCCGTGGCTCGGCAGGCGCCGGGTAGAACGAGGCGAAGAGCTCGACGGCTTCCGCGACACGCAGCTTGTCCGGCAGCTCGCTGGCCTGCAGTTGGATCCCGAGCACACGGCGCAGCTCCGTGCGGTCGCGCTGCGGGTCGAGACCGAGTACCGAGATCGTGCCGCCGTCCTGGGAGCGCAACCCCTCGATGCACTCCACGGTGGTGGTCTTCCCGGCGCCGTTGCGACCGACGATGCCGAAGATCTCCCCCTCCTCCACGGCGAGGGAGACGTCGTGCACCGCGATCTCGTCGCGGTAGCGCTTGTGCAGCCGATCCACCTCGATGACGGGCATGTCGACGATGGTGCTGCCGCGCGCGGCTGCGGAGATCGGCCGTCGCGACGGACTCCTGGGCGCCTGCGGTGGACCCCGGCTCCACCGATCGGTGGACCGAAGCGGCCCGCGCTACCGTCGGGCTCGTGCCGGAGGGCGACACCGTCTACCTCACCGGTAAGCGCCTGCATGTCGCGCTCTCCGGCCGCTCACTCGTGCGGGGGGAGCTGCGGCACCCCCGGCTCGTGGAGCACGACCTCGCCGGACGCACCGTGCTCGACGTCGCGTCCGTCGGCAAGCACCTGTTCACGCGCTTCGACGACGGCCGCAGCCTGCACAGCCACCTGCGGCTGGACGGGTCGTGGCACCTCTACCGGCCCGGAATGTCCTGGCAACGGCCCGCGCACCAGGCCCGTGCCGTGCTCGAGACCGCCGAACGCACCGCCGTCGGGTTCTCGCTGCACGACATGGAGCTGCTCCCGACCGGTGAGGAGGCGCGGCTCGTCGGTCATCTCGGGCCCGACCTGCTCGACCCCGCGTGGGACGAGACGCACGCCGCGGAAGCGCTGCGGCGGTTCACGACGCGGAGATCCTCCGAGCTCGGGCTCGTGCTCCTCGAGCAGCGGGTGATGGCGGGCCTCGGAAACCTCTACAAGACCGAGGTGTGCTTCCTTCTCGGGCTCTCGCCGTGGACGCTCGCGCGCGACGTCCCGGACCCGCCGGCCGCGATCGCGCTGGCCCGCGAGCTGCTGCTGCGCAACGCCGACCGCCCACAGCAGTCCACGACCGGTGAGCTGGCGCGCGGCCGTCAGACCTGGGTGTTCGAGCGGGGCGGGCAACGCTGCCGGTGCTGCAGCACCCGCATCCGCACCGCGGAGCAGGGAGACGGCGTCTACGCCCGCATCGCCTACTGGTGCCCCCGTTGCCAGCCGGGCCCGTCCCCACGTCCGGTGTCGCCCCGAAACGAGCGACGCCGCCCGTCCCCAGTGGGGGACGAGCGGCGTCAGCGCTGGTAGGAGGCCTGCTCAGGCGGTGCCGGGCTGCTGCTGCTTGTTGAGCTGCGGGTTGGCCGGAATGGCGGCGGTGTCGCCCGCCGTGACCTCGCCCGCAACCGGTGTGCCGTGCAGAGAGGCGCGGATCTGCTCCAGGCGGCTCGCCCCGGCCATGTCGACCGTGGACTGCTGCACCTCCAGCATCCGGCCCTGCACCGAGTTCTGCGCCAGCTCCGCGGACCCGATCGCGTTGGCGTAGCGCCGCTCGATCTTGTCGCGGACCTCTTCGAGGGAGGGCGTGTTGCCCGGCGCAGCGAGCTCGGACATCTGCCGCAGCGACGCAGCCGCCTGCTCCTGCATCTTCGCCTGCTCGAGCTGGCTGAGCAGCTTCGTGCGCTCGGCGATCTTCTGCTGGAGCATCATCGAGTTGCGCTCGACGGCCTGCTTCGCCTGGCCCGCTGCCTGGATCGACTGGTCGTGCAGCGTCTTGAGGTCCTCGACCGACTGCTCGGCGGTGACGAGCTGCGTGGCGAACGCCTGCGCGGACTGCTCGTACTGCCCGGCCTTGACCTCGTCGCCGGAGGCGCGGGCCTGGTCGGCCAACACGAGCGCCTGCCGGGCCGAGGCCTGCAGCTTCTCGATCTCACCGAGCTGCCGGTTGAGCTTCATCTCGAGCTGACGCTGGTTGCCGATCACCGCTGCCGCCTGCTGGGACAGCGCCTGGTGCTGCCGCTGGGCGTCCTCGATCGCCTGCTGGATCTGCACCTTGGGGTCGGCGTACTCGTCGACCTTGGACGAGAACAGCGCCATCAAGTACTTCCAGGCCTTCGTGAAACCGTTGGCCATCTGCTCCGCCCTCCGAGTGCGGCGCCGCTCGCCGCTGCATGTCGTTGTCCGGGCCTTCCGGCACGGGTCGCCGGTACGTCTGCTCCCATCGTGGCATCGGACAGGCCCGGCTTCCACCGCGCGCCGACGATATCGGGGATGATCCGGAGGCCACCGTCGGGGCGACCCGGAGGTCAGGCTACCGCTCCGGGCGGCTCCGAGGGACCCACGACGTGCGAATACACCACCGGCACCCGCCGCACAAGGCTGACGGGTGCCGGTGAGCGTACGTCGATAGTGGGACCTCAGGCCGCGGCGCAGACCGCCCCGACCGGCTGCAGCGCCACGGGCTGCGGCGTCGGCTGCGGAACCGGGTGGCGCGGGGCCACCGGGGACAACGGCAGGGTGGACGGAGCCGCAGGTCCGTCGGACGCGCCGGCGAGCCGCAGGTCCATGTGCCGCAGCCCGACCGGGCGACGCAGGGTGGCGGCCTCAGCGGCCAGCGCTTCGGCGGCGATCGTCTCGGCCGCCTCGGTGAGCAGTTCGTGCAGCGCGATGTCGAGTGCTTCGCAGATGGCGGCGAGAAGCTCGCTGGAGGGCTCCTTGCGGCCTCGCTCCACCTCGGACAGGTACCCGAGACTCACCCGCGCCCGCCGCGAGACCTCGCGGAGGGTTCGCCTGCGCTCCGTGCGCGCACGCCGCAAAGTGCCGCCGATCGCCTCTCGCATCAGCACCGCCATGCGACCCTCCTCGTCATCCGCCGGCCAACGTGGACACCGCGCCGGTGAGATCACCGTACCGATTCCTGCCGTGTGGCGTCTCCGGACGCGGCAGTCGGTCGCGTCCGCCCACGGCGAACACGCCGCCTACCTCAGCTCTTGTCGGGCACCGGGGCAGTGGCTGCGGACCGCAGCCGCGCCGCCCGGACGACGTAGTCGATTCCCGTGGCGACGGTGAGGGCGAGCGCCACCGCGAGCACCGCCCACCTCAGCGCCTCGACGGCGTCGGGTGCACCGAAGAGCTCGGTGAGCGGGAGCAGGTAGAGCCCGATCGCCAGCGCCTGGACGAGCGTCTTCGCCTTGCCTCCGCGGCTGGCCGGGATGATCCCGTGCCGCAGCACCGAGAACCGCAGCACCGTCACGCCGATCTCCCTGACCATGATCACGATCGTGACCCACCAGGGCAGCATGTCCAGCGCGGACAGCCCGATCAGGGCCGCGCCGGTGAGCGCCTTGTCGGCGATCGGGTCGGCGATCGTCCCGAACGCCGTGACCAGGCCTCGCTTGCGCGCCAGCTCGCCGTCGTACCGGTCGGTGATCGCGGCGAGCGCGAAGACACCGCACGCGGCGAGCCGCCAGCCCGTGTTCGTGCCGTCGTCGACGAACAGCACCGCGACGAACACCGGCACCAACAGCAACCGCACTCCGGTGAGCACATTGGCGATGTTCAGCAACGGCGGCGGGCCGGCGGGTGCAGAACTCACCCCGACTCCCGCCCGGCGCCCGCCCTGGCGGCGCTCCGGGGAGGAGCGGCGTTCAGGTCGCTGCGGGGCAACAGCTCGCGCGGCGAGACGACGAGGTCGGTGCCCTCGGTGCCGACGACGACCGCCCGCACCAGATCACCGACCTCGAGCCCGGAGCCCCGCTCGAACACGCACTCGCCGTCGACCTCGGGCGCCTGGTGCGCGGCCCGGCCGGTGCACTCGAAGTCCTCGTCCTCCTCCGCCTCGACGAGGACCTCGACCTCCGTGCCGATGCGGTCCTCCGCCCGCTGGGCCATGAGCTCGTCGACCAGCGCGCTGATCCGCGAGACGCGAGCGGTGACCTCCTCGGGCGGCAACTTGCCGTCGTAGCCCGCCGCCTCCGTGCCGTCCTCGTCGGAGTAGCCGAAGACACCGACCGCGTCGAGCCGCGCCCCGATGAGGAACTGCTCCAGCTCCTCCAGGTCCTCCGCCGTCTCCCCGGGGAACCCGACGATCACGTTGCTGCGGATCCCGGCCTCGGGCGCGAGGTCACGGATGCGCTCGCAGAGGTCGAGGAAGTTCTCCCGCGACCCGAACCGGCGCATCCGCCGCAGTACCGCGGGGCTCGCGTGCTGGAACGACAGGTCGAAGTACGGCGCGACGCCGGGCGTCGTCGCGATGGCCCGGATCAGGTCGGGGCGCACCTCCGCAGGCTGCAGATAGCTGAGCCGGACGCGGTCGACACCCGGCACGCTGCCCAGCCGGGGCAGGAGCTGCACCAGCGCGCGGGTGCCGCCGGGCAGGTCCTTGCCGTAGGACGTGGAGTTCTCGCTGACCAGGACGATCTCGCGCACCCCCTGCATCCCGAGCCAGGCGGCCTCCGCCACCACGTCGTCCGGCGGGCGGGAGACGAACGAGCCGCGGAAGGACGGAATCGCGCAGAACGCGCACCGGCGGTCGCACCCGGACGCCAGCTTGACCGGCGCGACCGGGCCGTCGGACAGGCGCGTGCGGGAGAGGTTCGGCACCCAGGCGTGACCCGGCACTGCGACGTCCAGCGCTGCGGCAGGCCGCTCGACCGGCGAGATCGGCAGCAACATGCGGCGGTCGACCGGGACGTGCGGAGCGGGCGCGTGGCCGCCGATGACGTCGGAGAGGCGTTCGGCGAGGTCGGGGTAGGCGTCGAAGCCGAGCACGGCATCGGCCTCCGGCAGGCTCTCGGCCAGCTCGGCGCCGTAGCGCTCGGCCAGGCAGCCGACGGCCACCACCTTCGCGCCGGTGGCCTTCGCGGCGTCCGACGCGGCGAGGAGGGTGTCGATCGAGTCCTTCTTCGCCTGCTCGACGAAACCGCAGGTGTTCACGACGATCACGTCCGGGGCCGAGCCCTCGCCGTCGGCATCGACCAGCTCCCAGCCGGAACCCTCCAGCCTGCCGGCGAGCTCCTCGGAGTCGACCTCGTTGCGGGCGCAGCCGAGCGTGAGGAGGGCGGCCCGCCGTGGAGCGCCGCCATCACCGCGTGGAGGGATAGCGGGGTGGGGCACGGCAGGGCGGGGTTCTGGCACGGGCACCAGGGTATCCGTGCCCCCGTGATCTAGTCTGACCCGTCGTGGCAACGGTGGCCGTCCGGCGGGCGAGGACCGCCGACGTGGGGACGATCAAGCAGCTCGTGGATGCTTACGCGGGCCGCGTGCTGCTGGCCAAGGAGATCGTCACCCTGTACGAGTCGGTGCAGGAGTTCCTGGTCGCCGAACTCGACGGAGAGGTCGTCGGCTGCGGCGCGCTGCACGTCCTGTGGGAGGACCTCGGCGAGATCCGCACGGTGGTCGTGCACCCGCGGGTGATGGGCCGCGGCGTCGGCCACGCGATCGTCACCGGACTCATCGGCAGTGCGCGCGAGCTGGGGCTGCGCCGGCTGTTCGTGCTGACCTTCGAGAAGCAGTTCTTCGCCCGCCACGGCTTCGCCGAGATCGACGGCACTCCGGTCGAGCCGGACGTCTTCGCCGCGATGCTGCGCTCCTACGACGCCGGTGTCGCCGAGTTCCTCGACCTCGCCCACGTCAAGCCGAACACCCTCGGCAACGTACGGATGCTCCTGCAACTGCCGGTGGAGCCGGGTGGGGGGAGCGGCCCGCGGTAGGCCGGGCTCGGCTGCGAGGTGCCTCGTCCGCCCGCGACGATTTCCGGCACGGCGACGATTTCCGGCGCGTGCCTGTCGGACCTCGCCGGTAGCCTGCCCGTTATGGCGGCTTCGATCGGCGCTTCGGCCGGCGATGTGCAGCGTGCGCCCGCTCCCGGCTCGTGGCGGATGTGTGCGCGCCGGCCGGCCGTCCCGGTGCGCCCGTACGTGAGCGGCTACGCGGGCTACCGCACGGAGGCCTCGCCGCGCTCGGTCCACCAGGGCGTGGCCTCACCCCATCTCACGTTCGTGCTCTGCCTCGACGGCAAGGTCGAGATGGTCGCCAACCCCGACCGGAGCAAGCCGCCCGGCGCGTTCGTCGCAATGGTCGCCGGGCTGCATCAGCAACCTGCCGAGATCGCCCACGGCGATCCGCAGACCGGCCTTCAATTGCGGCTCACGTGGCGCGGCACCCGCGCGCTGTTCGGAGTGCCCGCCGGGGAGCTCGCAGGCGATGTCGTCGACCTCGAGGCGCTGCTGGGACGGCGCACGGAACCACTGCTGGCCAGGCTCGCCGCGGCCACCGGCTGGGCGGAGCGGTTCGCACTGCTCGACACCGAGTTCGCGGCGCTCACCGCGCGCGGATCCGGCGACAGGGGCGTGCTCCCCGAGGTGGGATACGCCTGGGACCGGCTGGAGGAGTCGGGCGGCAACCTGCGGATCTCGGAACTGGCCCGCGAGGTGGGCTGGAGCCGGCGGCATCTCGGTGAGAAGTTCCGCGTCGAGACCGGCCTCTCCCCGAAGACCGCCGCGCGCGTGATCCGGTTCGAGCGGGCGTGCGACCGGCTACGCGGCCCCCGGCGTCCCTCTCTCGCAGCCGTCGCCGCCGACGCAGGCTACGTCGACCAGGCCCACCTCTCCCGCGACTTCCGCGACCTCGCCGGCACCACCGCCACCGCGTGGCTCGCCGAACGCCAGGCCCACTGACCAGCCCCGCGAGTCGCCCAGGATCAGGTCAGGATTTCAGGATGCCCTGGATGTCGAGGGTGATCTGGATCGTCGACCCCACCACCGGCACGCCTCGGGCGAGGATCTGCTGCCAGTTCACGGTGAAGTGCTCGCGGTGGAGCTCCGTGGTGGCGGTGCAGCCCGCGCGCATGCCGTTCCACTCCTGCATGCCGAGGTAGGTGGCGTCGAGCTGCACGTCGCTGGTCATCCCGTGCAGGGTGAGCTCGCCGTCGATCAGCCAGCGGTTGCCGCCGGGACGACTGAAGCGGTGACTCGTGAAGTGCAGCTTCGGGAAGCGTGCGACGTCGAGGAAGTCGGCCGAACGCAGGTGGGCGTCGCGCTTCTCGGCGTTGGTGAAGACGCTCGCGGCATCGATCAGCACCTCGACCTGGGAGTCCTCGAAGCGCTCGCCGATGTAGATCTGCCCGACGAACTCCATGAACTGCCCGTAGACCCGGGACATCGCGATGTGGCGCGCCACGAACCGGATCGCCGAGTGGTCGGGGTCGATCTCGTAGAGCCCCGGCGTGGGCACGGTGAGCGTCGCGTCCGGAATGAGGGTGAGGCTCCCGAGCGAACTGTGGGTGCCCCACTCGATCTCGGTGCGCTCGTGGAAGCTCTGGTAGCCACCCGCCTCTGCCCGGATGCGGTACGCGCCGGGCATCAGAGCGGCCGCGAAGAAGCCGTAGGGGTCGGTCTCCGAGCGGGCCACGCATTTGTTGGAGCGGTCGAAGATCGCGACATGGGCTCCCGCGAGTGGTTTGCCCTCGCCGTCGCGGACATCGCCGCTGACCAGCCCACCGGTGAGGGGAATCGACATGAGTGCGTGTCGTCCGCCCGTCTTCTGTTTCTTGCCGCTCCGGCGGCGACCGGACCACAACATGCCGCGGATACCTTTCCCGACGTCCTACGCATCGGGTGCGATCCACCCGAGTCACCACACTCTGGCACGTTCCGTGACGGCGCCCCGGAGTGACCCCGGTTTATGGGGTCACTCGACGGAGCGACGGCCCCACCATATGGAGCAGTGCGCGCACAGAGGGTGACTGTCAGTCGTCGGCGTCGTCGGAGTCGGGCTCGGGCCCACCACCGCCCCGCATCAGCCAGAGCACGCTCTCGAGCTCGTCCGGCTTGATCAGAACGTCGCGGGCCTTCGACCCCTCGGACGGCCCGACGACACCCCGCGACTCGAGCAGGTCCATGAGGCGGCCCGCCTTCGCGAACCCGACACGCAGCTTGCGCTGCAGCATGGATGTGGACCCGAACTGGGAGGTGACCACCAGCTCGGCCGCCTGCAGGAGCAGGTCGAGGTCGTCGCCGATGTCGGGGTCGACCTCCTTGGCCTCCCCCGCCTTCTGGGCCGTGACCCCCTCCGTATAGGTGGGCTCGGCCTGCTCCTTGACGAACGTGACGACCGAGGAGATCTCGTCGTCGCCGACGAACGCGCCTTGCATCCGGGTGGGCTTCCCGGCTCCCATCGGCAGGTAGAGCCCGTCGCCCATGCCGATCAGCTTCTCGGCGCCCGGCTGGTCGAGGATGACGCGCGAGTCCGTCAGCGAGGACGTGGCGAACGCCAGCCGCGACGGAACGTTCGTCTTGATCAAGCCGGTGACGACGTCCACCGAGGGCCGCTGCGTGGCGAGCACGAGGTGGATGCCCGCCGCCCTGGCCTTCTGCGTGATGCGCACGACCGCGTCCTCGACGTCACGCGGCGCGGTCATCATGAGGTCGGCCAGCTCGTCGACGATGCACAGGATGTACGGGTAGGGGCGGTACTCCCGCTCGCTGCCCAGCGGCGCGGTGATCTCGCCGGAGCGCACCTTGCGGTTGAAGTCATCGACGTGGCGGACCTTGTTGGCCTGCATGTCCTGGTAGCGCTGCTCCATCTCCTCCACCAGCCAGGCCAGTGCGGAGGCCGCCTTCTTCGGCTGGGTGATGATGGGCGTGATCAGGTGCGGGATGCCCTCGTACGGGGTGAGCTCCACCATCTTGGGGTCGATGAGGATCATCCGGACCTCGTCCGGAGTGGCCCGCGAGAGCAGTGACACGAGCATCGAGTTGACGAAGCTCGACTTGCCGGAGCCGGTGGAGCCCGCCACCAGCAGGTGGGGCATCTTCGCCAGGTTGGCCGTGAGGAAGTGGCCCTCGATGTCCTTGCCCAGGCCGATCACCAGCGGGTGCTGCTCGGCGCGGGCGGTGCTGCTGCGCAGCACGTCGCCGAGGCGGACCATCTCCCGGTCGGTGTTCGGCACCTCGATGCCGACGGCCGACTTGCCGGGGATCGGCGCCAGGATCCGCACGTTGTCGGTGGCGACGGCGTAGGAGATGTTCTTGGTCAGCTGGGTGATCTTCTCGACCTTGACCGCCGGGCCGAGCTCGATCTCGTAGCGGGTGACCGTCGGGCCGCGGGTGAAGCCGGTGACCTGGGCGTCCACCGAGAACTGGTCGAGCACGCCGGTGATCGACTCGATCATCGCGTCGTTGGCGCTGCTGCGGAGCTTGGCCACCGGCCCGGTGGGCAGCAGGTCGCTGGGCGGCAGGATGTAGGTGCCCTCCCCCTCGGTCGGGGAGACGGTGAGGCGCAACTGCTCGCCGACGGCGCCGTCGGGCTCCGGCTCGGCGGGCGGTGTGGCCGGAACCGTGGCGGGCGGCTTGCGCTTCGGGCGCGCCGCAGGCGGCTCGTCGGGGGCCGCGGTGGCCTCCGGTGCGGCCGGGGTCTCGTTGCCGGCGTCTTGGTCGGGGTCCGCCACCCGCGACGCCTGCCGCCGCCGCGACGGGCGCCGCAGCGCCACGGGCGGGGTGTCGGTGACGGGATCGGCCGTGGGCTCGGCCCCGTCGCCCTCGGCAAAGGCCGGGTCGCCCACTCCCGGCCCGAGCAGCCGCTGGAAGCGAGCGGGAACCTCGCGCACCGGCGTGCCCGTGAGCACCAGGAGCGCGTACCCGGACAGCAGCACCAGCACAGGCACCGCCACCCACGCCGTCAAGCCGGTGGCGAGCGGGGTGGCCGCCAGGTAACCGAGCGCGCCGCCGCCGTCGACCCACAGGCCGGGTGCGTCGGGCCGCCCCGCCGCGAGGTGCACGAGCCCGAGCACGCCGAGAGTCAGCAGCAGGGACCCGACCGCCACCCGCGGGCGGGCCTCCGGATGCGGTCGCGTGGCCATGAGGGCGGCACCGGCCAGCGCCAGCACCACCGGCAGCACCGCGGACCCCAGCCCGATGACGAAGCCGACCGCCGCGGACAGCCATCTGCCGACCGGGCCGCCTGCTCCCCACCAGATACCGGCCGCGCTCACGACCGCCAGCACGAGCAGCACGACGCCGAGCCCGTCGCGACGATGCGCGGGGTCGAGCTCACGGGTGCGCCCGAGAGCGCGACCCGCCCCACGACCGAGCCCGGCGATCCCGCGGCCGACCGCGTCGAGCCCGCGGTCGAGCAGGTCGGGCCCGCGGCGGGGCGGTGGCTTGCGGGCGGCGGGGCGGCGGGCGGGCGAGCGGCGCGCCGCTGACCGGGCGGAGTCTCGCACGGCGGGTTTGCGAGCAGCGGGCTTGCGCCCACTCGTCCCGCGGGACGCCGCCGCCGCGGTGCTCCGGCTGCCGCCGGCGGTCGATCGTCCTGCCATGACCCCCACGGTATCCGGGACCGCGCCCCGGTCCGGTGACCGACACCCGCCGGTCGTGTCCGCCGGGACGCCCGTGCAGGCAGTGTCGGGGGTCACTGAGAGAGTGATCGCCGTGACGGACGACGGGGCGCGCGCTTTTGACTTCATCCACGGCTCGTGGCGGGTGCAGAACAGGAAGCTGCGCGACACCACCGATCCGCGTTGCGAGGAGTGGGTGGAGTTCGACGCCACCAGCGAGGTGTTCCCGGTCCTGCGGGGCGTCGGCCACGTCGATCGCATGGACGTCCCGGATCCGCCCGACGGCGCTCCGTTCGAGGGCTTCACGCTGCGGCTGTTCGATCCGGCGGCCGGCACCTGGAACATCTGGTGGAGCTCCAGCCGCCACCCGGGCCACCTCGATCCGCCGATGGTCGGCTCCTTCGCCGGCGACCAGGGCGTGTTCCTCGCCGACGACGTCATCGGCGGCTACGAGGTCACGGTGCGGTTCGAGTGGCTGGCCGGGAAGACCCCCCGCTGGCAGCAGTCCTTCTCCTACGACGCCGGGCGCACGTGGAAGGTCAACTGGCTGATGGACTTCAGCCGGCGCGCGAGCGTTCCCAGCGGTATCTGAGCGGTATCCGGGTCCCGGGCTCAGCCGTACCGGGTGAGCACCACCCAGGTCGTGGTGCGCACGGTCTCCCGCCAGCCCGAGATCCGGTCCAGCACCACGTCGAGCTCGCCTGCGCTCGGGGCCGACACCAGCACGATCAGGTCGAACTCCCCCGTGACCGTCTCGATCTCGGTCACACCCGACAGCCCGCGGAGCCGCTGGACGTACCCCGCCACATCGGGTGTGCGGATCACGAGTCCGACGCGGGCCCGGTGCGCCGCGGCCTCCCCCGGCAGCACCACGTCGGCGCGATAGCCGCGGATCACCCCGGCGCGCTCGAGCCGCTGCACCCGGGCGAGCACGGCCGTGCGGGACAGCCCGATGCTGCGCCCCAGCTCCGCCATCGGGGCGCGCCCGTCGGCGGCCAGGAGCATCAGTAATCGGCGGTCCAGCTCGTCGAGCTGACGATCCGTCGGTGTCACGGGCGACATGGTGGCACTTCGCCGGTCAACACCGACGGATGACTGGCTGCGCCGTCAGGATCGCGTCAAGACACTGGACACATGCCCGAGACCGTCAGCCCCGAGCGCGTGCACGACAGCCTTCGTCGCCACCTCCTGGTGGACGGCTTCGACCTCGTCTTGGACACCCGTGAGAGCCGCGGCTCCTGGATCGTCGACGCGCGCAACGGGACGCGCCATCTCGACCTGTTCAGCTTCTTCGCCTCGGCACCGCTGGGCATGAACCACCCGGCGCTCACCGAGGATCCGGCGTTCATGGCCGAACTGGCGGCGGTGGCGGTCAACAAACCGTCCAACTCCGACATCTACACCACCCATATGGCGGCATTCGTCGAGACGTTCGCCCGCGTGCTCGGCGACCCCGCGCTGCCGCACCTGTTCTTCGTCGAGGGTGGCGCACTGGCCGTCGAGAACGCGCTGAAGACCGCGTTCGACTGGAAGCAGCAGCACAACGCCCTGCACGGGCGTCCGAGCGGGCGCGGCACGAAGGTGCTGCACCTGCGCAAGGCCTTCCACGGCCGCAGCGGCTACACCCTCTCCCTCACCAACACCGATCCGGTGAAGACGGCCCGCTTCCCCACGTTCGACTGGCCACGCATCGACGTCCCGGCGATCCGGTTCCCGATGGACGTCGGCGAGGTGCAGGCGGCCGAGGACCGGGCGCTGGCGCAGGCCAGGGCCGCGTTCGAGGCGCACCCGCACGACATCGCGTGCTTCATCGCCGAGCCGATCCAGGGAGAGGGCGGCGACAACCACCTGCGCCCTGAGTTCCTGCGGGCGATGCAGGCGCTGTGCCACGAGAACGACGCCCTCTTCGTGCTCGACGAGGTGCAGACCGGCTGCGGGATGACCGGCACGGCGTGGGCCTACCAGCAGCTCGACGTCGAGCCGGACATCGTGGCGTTCGGCAAGAAGCTGCAGGTGTGCGGGATCATGGCGGGTGGCCGTGTCGACGAGGTGCCCGACAACGTGTTCCGTGTGCCCTCGCGGATCAACTCGACGTGGGGAGGGGGACTCACCGACATGGTGCGCTCACGGCGCTACCTCGAGGTGATCGAGGCCGAGGGACTGGTGGAGCGGGCCGGCACGCTCGGCAAGAGGCTGCTCGAGGACCTGCGCGCGGTCGACGGGATCGACAACGTCCGTGGGCGCGGGCTGTTCGTCGCCTTCGACCTGCCGTCGCCGCAGGCCCGGGCGGCCGCGCTGCAACGTTTGCACCGCGACGAGAAGGTGCTCGTGCTCGGCGGTGGTGAGCGGTCGATCCGGCTGCGGCCCGCGCTGACGATCGGCGAGGACGATCTCGCCCTGGCCGTCGGGGCGATCGCCCGGGCGGTGGCAGCGTGAACGCGCCTGCTATCGGGTCGTTCATCGACGGCAAGTGGCGTGACGACGCTCCGGGTGGACGCCTGGCGTCGGTGGATCCGGCGCGCGGCGAGACCGTGGCGGAGGCCCTGCTCGGCGACGCCGGCACCTTCGTCGAGGCGTGCCGGGCCGCGCGGGCCGCGCAACGCGCCTGGGCCGCCACCCCGGCTCCGGTCCGGGGACGCGTGGTCGAGCAGATCGGCCGGCTCGTCGAGGCCAACGCCGAGGCACTCGCCGCGCTCGTCACGCGCGAGATCGGCAAGCCACTCGCAGAGTCCCGCGGCGAGGTGCAGGAGGTGGTCGACACCTGCACGTTCTTCGCCGGGGAGGGCAGGCGGCTCTACGGGCAGACCGTGCCCAGCGAGATGCCGGACAAGCAGCTCTTCACGTTCCGCGTGCCCGTCGGGGTGGCCACGATCGTGACGGCCGGGAACTTCCCGGTGGCGGTGCCGTCCTGGTACCTGGTGCCGGCGCTGCTCTGCGGCAACGCCGTGGTGTGGAAGCCCGCCGAGTACACCCCGGCCATCGCCGAGGCGTTCACCGAGCTGTTCGTGCGCGGCGGGTTGCCCGATGGCGTGCTGAACACCGTGCTCACCGACGGACCCGCCACGTTCGACGGGCTCACGGCAGCGCTCGACGCCGGCCTGGTGGACAAGATCGGGTTCACCGGATCGTCGGCAGTGGGCGTGCGGATCGGCGAGCTCGCCGGGCGCCATCTGCAGAATCCGTGCCTGGAGCTGGGCGGGAAGAACCCGCTGGTCGTGATGCCCGACGCCGACCTCGACCTCGTCGTCGAGGGCGCGCTGTTCTCCGGCTTCGGCACGGCCGGTCAGCGCTGCACGTCGCTGGGCACGGTCGTGGTGCACGAGAGCGTGCACGACGAGTTCCTGCGCCGCTTCGACGCCGCGGTCCGCGCGGCGGTGATCGGTGACCCGATGCGGGCCGACGTCCTCTACGGACCGATGATCTCTACGCGGTTCCTGGCGAACTTCGAGCGCCACCTCGACCTCGTGCGCCCGCACCACACGCTGCACGGCTCGTCCGGCACCGGCCGGATCACCGCAGCGAACCCGCGGGAGGCATTCACCGGCAACGCCGAGGCCGGTATCTACGCCCACCCGACGATCGTCGACGGCGTGCGGGCCGAGGACGAGATCTACCGGACCGAGACGTTCGGGCCGATCGTCGGCGTGGCACGGTTCGGGACGTTCGACGAGGCGGTCGAGCTGGCCAACGGACACGGCTACGGGCTCTCGGCGTCGATCTACACCTCCACGCCGGTGCACGCGTTCCGTTTCCGGGAGCGGGTGAGCGCCGGGATGGTGAGCGTCAACAACTCGACCTCGGGCGCGGAGGCGCACCTCCCCTTCGGCGGCAACGGGCGCTCGGGGAACGGCAGCCGCCAGTCGGGAGTGTGGGTGCTCGACCAGTTCACCCGATGGCAGTCGATGAACTGGGACTACGCCGGCAAGCTGCAGAAGGCGCAGATGGACACGGCGCAGCTCCCGGCCGACGTGGACTTCCGCCTGCCCGGTGCGCGGTGACAGCGGCCGCGTAGGAGAGCCGGCCCGGTCGTCGCAGGGCCGACGGACACTGCGACGACCACAGCGGGTGCGTCAGGCGTTCGTGTCGTATGTCGAGAGGCCGCGCTCGCTCCAGGCTTCCAACAGCCGCCGGTCCCCCGACGCAGCGACCAGGTCCTCGTCGGCCAGCTGCTCGGCTGCGGCGCAGTGGACGGCGTCGTAGCCACGCAGGCCGAGGGCGTGCGCTGCCTCCGCAGCGGCCAGAGCGAGAAGCTCGTCGAACTCGATCACCTCGACCTCGGCCCACAGCGCGTCCAGCAGGTGCCGGGCCCGCTCGTACTGATCCTTGTCGAGCCGAGCCATCCGCAGCGCCTGGGCGAGGGCCGCGGCCGTCTCGACGTAGAGCAACCGGCAGGACACCACAGCGTCGGCGTCGTCCCAGAACCGGCGGCAGGCCGGGCTTCCCGGTTCTGCGACGAGCAGTGGGACGAAAGCCGAGGTGTCGAGGTAGCCGATCACCGACGCTGATCGTCGACGAGATCGGTGACCGTCCCGGACGCCTCGACCGGCTCCGGTGCAGGTCTCTTCCGGCGAGACGCCGGGCGGACTCGTCCCTCGGCGCGCAGTTGCTCCAGGCGGTTCGGCCGGTCGATCGGCACGATACGAGCGATGGGCCGGCCGTGGTCGGTCACCGTGACCGTGGCGCCTGCGCGTACATCGGCGAGGTGCTTGCTCAGACCGTCGCGCAGCTCTCGGATCCCGATCTCCATCGCCGCTCCTTGGTGGCTATATTTCGCATGTCGATTATAGCCACTTCGGCGTTCTCATCCGCCCAGCGCGCGGGAGAGCGACGCGGCGACCACGCTCGGACGCCGCGTCAGGCGTTCCTCCGTGTCGGCGAGGGTCATCAGGCGCAGACCGGCGTTCACCAGCAGCCAGCGCAGCGGCTCCGGCTCCCACCGTCGTGAGCGGTGGCCCACCCACGGCAGGTCGGTGACGGGGTCGCCGCGGCCGAGGATCAGGGCGGCGAGGGTACGACCGGCGAGGTGGGAGGTCCCGACGCCGTCGCCGACGTAGCCGCCCGCCCAGCCGGCACCGCCGTCCGTGTCGTCGCGGTCGAGCCCGACGCCCGCGTGCCAGTCGCGCGGGATGCCCAGGGGCCCGCCCCAGGCATAGGTGAAGTCGGCGGGCCGCAGGGCGGGGAACAGGTCGATCGCCGCGGCGCGGAGCCCGTCGAACACCCGCGGGTCCCGGTCGAACGACGGCCGGATCCGCGAGCGCCAATGGTAGGGCGCACCGCGGCCGCCGAAAACGAGCCGGTCGTCGGCCGTGCGCTGGCCGTAGACGATGAGGTGGCGGTGGTCGGTGAACGTCTGCCCGTTCGCGAGCCCGGCCACCCACCAGAAGGACGGCGGCAGCGGCCGCGTGGCGACGATCAGCGAGTACACCGGGGCGACCGAGCGCGGCGCGAGCCCCGCGCTCCACGCCTCGGTGGCCCGCACGGTGACACCGGCCCGCACGGCCCCTCGGTCGGTCACGACCCGGCGCGCCCCGATCGATCGTGCGGTGGTGGCTTCGGCGATGCGTCCGCCTCGCCGCTCGACGGCACGGGCCAGCCCGCGGGCCAGTCGGGCGGGCTGGATGCGCGCACAGTGCGGGGTGACGGTGGCTCCCAGCACGCCGGACGCCCCGACCAGCCCTGCCGCCTCCTCGGGCCCGACCAGCGCGATCTCGTCGTCGCCGGAGCCCTCGGCCTCGGCCCGGGCCCTGATCAGCTGCGCGGGCGTGCGCGCCAGGGCCACCGTGCCACCCTTGCTCCAGTCACACGCGATCCCCTCCTCGACCACGACAGCGCCCACGTCGTCGACGGCGGCGCGCATGGCAGATCGCATCGCGAGCGCGGCCGCCTCGCCGTGGCGCCGCGTGAGGGCCGCTGTGCTCGCCGGGAACAGCGCGGAGCACCAGCCGCCGTTGCGCCCGCTCGCCCCGAATCCCGCCACCTCCCGCTCGACCACGACGACGCGCAGGCCGGGGTCGCCGCGCAGCAGGTGGTAGGCCGTCCACAGTCCGGTGTAGCCCGCCCCGACGATGCAGACGTCGGCGTCGGTGTCGCCGCCGAGCGGCGGTCGCGGCGTGAGCGGGTCCCCGTCGGCGACGACCTGCTCGTGCCAGAGGGAGAGACCGCTCAGAGTCGCGACCACGCCTCCGTCAGCACCCCCCGAAGGATCCCCTCGATCTCGTCGAACTCCGCCGGACCCGCGACGAGCGGCGGGGCCAGCTGGATGACGGGGTCGCCGCGGTCGTCGGCCCGGCAGTAGAGCCCGGCCTCGAACAGCGCCTTCGAGAGGAACCCGCGCAGCAGGCGCTCGCTCTCCTCCGCGTCGAACGTCTCCTTCGTGTCCTTGTCCTTGACGAGCTCGATCCCGAAGAAGAACCCCTCACCCCGCACGTCGCCGACGATCGGCAGGTCGAGGAGCTTCTCGAGCGTCGCGCGGAACACCGGGGACTCCCGGCGCACGTGGTCGTTCAGGCCCTCGCGCTCGAAGATGTCGAGGTTCGCCATGGCGACGGCCGCCGACACGGGGTGGCCGCCGAACGTGTAGCCGTGCAGGAACGAGGTGGCGCCCGAGCGGAACGGCTCGAACAGCCGCTCGCTGGCGATCATCGCGCCGATCGGCGAGTACCCCGAGGTCATGCCCTTGGCGCAGGTGATGATGTCGGGGACGTAGCCGAAGTCGTCGCAGGCGAACATGCTGCCGATCCGGCCGAACGCGCAGATCACCTCGTCGGACACGAGCAGCACGTCGTGGGCGTCGCAGATCTCACGCAGGCGCTCGAAGTAGCCGGGCGGCGGCGGGAAGCACCCGCCCGCGTTCTGCACGGGCTCGACGAACACCGCGGCGACCGTGTCGGCCCCTTCGGCGAGGATCGCCTCCTCCACGCGGTCGGCGGCCCAGCGGCCGAACGCCTTGAGGTCGCTGCTCACGTGGTGCGGCGCGCGGTAGGCGTTGGTGTTGGGCACCTTGAAGGCGCCTGCCACGAGCGGCTCGTACGGGATGCGCAGGTCGGGCACGCCGGTGATCGCGAGCGCCCCCTGCGTGGTGCCGTGGTAGGCGACCGAGCGGCTGATCACCTTGTGCTTGGTGGGCTTCCCAATGAGCTTGAAGTACTGCTTCGCGAGCTTCCACGCGCTCTCGACGGCCTCACCGCCGCCAGTGGTGAAGAAGACCCTGTTCAGATCGCCCGGTGCGTGCGACGCCAGGCGCTCCGCCAGGTCGATCGCGCCGGAGTGGGCGTAGGACCAGAGCGGGAAGTACGCCAGCTCCGACGCCTGCCGCGCCGCCACCTCGGCGAGCTCACGGCGCCCGTGGCCCGCCTGCACGACGAAGAGGCCCGCGAGGCCGTCGATGTACTCGCGGCCCGCGGCGTCCCACACCCGGCAGCCCTCGCCGCGCACGATGATCGGGACCTGCCCGCCGTCCTCGTACGTGGAGTGGCGGGTGAAGTGCATCCACAGGTGGTTGCGGGCGGCCGTGCCGCGGTCGGTGCCGCGGGGTGTGCGGCCGGCGGAGGTCGTGTGGTCGGACGCAGCGACGGTCTCGGGTGTCGTGGTCACCGGGTTCCCCAGTTGTAATGCTGCTTCCGCAGCTTCATGTACACGAACGTCTCCGTGCTGCGGACGCCGGGAAGTGCCCGGATCCGCCTGCCGACCAGCTCCAGAAGGTGCTCGTCGTCCTCGCAGACCGCTTCGACGAGCACGTCGAAGCTGCCGGCCGTGATCACCACGTAGTCGACCTCGGGCATCTCGGCCAGCGCGTCGGCCACGTCGACCACGTCCCCGTCCGTGCGCACGCCGACCATCGCCTGCCGGCGGAACCCGAGCTGCAGGGGGTCGGTGACCGCGACGATCTGGATCACCCCGGCCTCCTGCAGGCGCGCAACGCGCTGGCGCACCGCGGCCTCGGAGAGACCCACGCTGCGGCCGATGGTGACGTAGGGCCGCCGCCCGTCCTCCTGGAGCTGTTCGACGATGGCCTTGCCGACGTCGTCGAGCAGCGCATGAGAGGCCGGATGCGGCTCCGGAGCTGCGAGCACGGTCTGGACCATAGACGGTCGGCAACAATATGGAAACGAAATCCGTAGACGATCCGTCAACGAAACACGGATTTCACCGTGATCTCACAGATGGGTCTCGAATTCCGTCGTCTGCGACGCTAAGGTGCGCGTGCGTCACATCGGGTGACAGGGTGGCCAGGGGAGGAACCATGAGCACAGAGGCGAAGCCCCCGGTCACAGCGCCGAACGGCGCGGCACCCGGCGCGAAGGGCCTGAACGGTGGGGCCCTCGGGCTCGTCTCGGGCGTGGTGATCGGACTGGCGTCCACCGCCCCCGCCTACAGCCTCGCGGCCAGTCTCGGGCTGATCGTGGTGCTGGTCGGCGACAAGGCACCCTCGATCATGCTGCTGGCGTTCGTGCCGATGTACCTGATCGCGGTGGCCTACCGCGAGCTCAACCGCGCCGAACCCGACTGCGGCACCACGTTCACCTGGGCCGGCCGGGCCTTCGGTCCGTGGATGGGCTGGATGGGCGGCTGGGGCATCATCGCCGCCGACGTGATCGTCATGGCCAACCTCGCGCAGATCGCGGGCCAGTACTCGTTCCTGCTGGTGGGAGCCGACTCGCTGGCCGCGAGCACCTTGTGGACCACCGTCGCAGGCGTGGTGTGGATCGCGCTGATGACCTACATCTGCTACCGCGGCATCGAGGTGTCCGCGCGGCTCCAGTACGGCCTGCTCGGCGTCGAACTCCTGGTGCTCGCGGCATTCGCCGTGGTCGCGCTGGTGAAGGTCTACAGCGGTGAGGCCCCCGAGGGCGCGATCACCCCGAGCCTCGACTGGTTGTGGCCGGGCGGCCTCTCCCTCTCCGACCTCGTCGACGCGGTACTCATCGCCGTCTTCCTGTACTGGGGCTGGGACACCGCCGTGGCCGTCAACGAGGAGAGCGACGACCCGGGCCGCACGCCGGGGCGCGCCGCCGTGCTGTCCACGCTGCTGCTTCTCGCCACCTACGCGCTGGTGTCGCTCTCCACGGTCGCGTTCGCCGGAACCGGCACGGAGGGCATCGGCCTGGGCAACCCGGAGAACGCCGACGACGTGTTCGCCGCGATCGGCCCGGCCGTGTTCGGTGACAGCGGCCTCGGCCAGGCGTTCGTCATCCTCCTGATCATCTCCGTGCTGACCTCGTCGGCCGCCTCCACCCAGACCACGATCCTGCCGACGGCACGGGCCACCCTGTCGATGGGCGCCTACCAGGCGCTTCCGGCGCGCTTCGCCTCGATCCACCCGCGCTACCTGACGCCTGGTTTCTCCACCTGGGCCATGGGGATCGCGTCGATCGTGTTCTACGTCGGGCTCACGCTCGTGAGCGGGAACGTGCTGGCCGACTCGATCTCCGCGGTCGGACTGCTGATCGCGTTCTACTACGGGCTCACCGGTTTCGCCTGCGTCTGGTTCTACCGGCGGCAACTCCGCGGGCGCGACCTGTGGATCAAAGGCGTGCTGCCCGGGCTCGGCGGACTGATGCTCCTCGCCGCGTTCGTCCTCTCCAGCATCGACTACGCCTCGCCGGACGCGGGCTCCACCACGCTGTTCGGCATCGGCGGGGTCTTCATCATCGGCATCGGGGCGCTGGTGCTGGGCGCCGTGCTGATGCTGATCTACAGCCGGATGGCGCCGCCGTTCTTCCGCGGGGAGACGCTGCGACCGGGCACCGCCGACCTGCTGCTCGATGCGGACGGGACGATCCCGCACGTGAAGCTGCCCGACTCGGGCGACATGTCCACCGTGATCGCCCCGGACCGCTCGAACCTGCCGCCCGGCCAGGAGCCTCACGAACCGCGTCACGGCGACTGACGAGCACCCACTCCTCGCAAATCTGCGGTGTATGAGATCTTCTGTATCTCAACGTACTATCGCGCCGGTACCGATCGTCCGGCGTATCCGCAGGGAGTCATGAATGAGCGACCTCAACGATCAGGTCATCACCGAGTTCCGAGCCAACGCCGGGGACGTACAGGAGGCGATGGGCGGGCACTTCAAGAACGTCGAGCTGCTCCTTCTGCACGACGTCGGCCGCAAGAGCGGACGGGAGTTCGTCCATCCGTTGCTGTACCTGGCCCACGAAGGCAGCTACCTGCTCGTCGGGTCGGCAGGTGGCGCGCCTGACGAGCCGGCATGGGTCGGCAACCTCGCCGCGATGCAGGAGGTGACCATCGAGGTCGGCGGGCGCACGCTGACGGCGACGCCGACGGTGTTGCGGGAGGGGCCCGAACGGGAACGGCTGTACGCGGCGCTCGTGGACTACTGGCCCGACCTGCGCGAGTACGAGACCCACACCACCCGTACGTTCCCCGTGGTGCGCCTGGACCCGGCCTAGGAGGGTGCTGAACAGCTCCGCCCGTAGCGAGCGGTGATCCAGGTGGTGGCATCGCAAGGCGGAGGAGGGGCCGCTACCGCTGTTGTATCGGGCCCGACGACAACGCCGCGAGGGCGCCGCCTGGGCGCCGCGCAGTAGGGCCGAGTTGTTCAGCGCGCTCCTAGTGACCCTCTGCGTGCGGGGCCGGACCTCCGGCCCCGGCACGCGGGCCGGTCAGACCGGGATCACCGTGGGCACGATCATCGGCCGCCTGCGGTAGGTCTCCCCCACCCACTTCCCCACCACGCGGCGCACCGCCTGTGCGATGCGGTGGGTGTCGGTGATGCCCTCGGCCTCGGTGCGGGACAGCTCGTCCTCCACGAGAGGCAGCACCGCATCGAGCGCCTTGGGGTCGTCGGAGAACCCGCGGCCCGACAACGTGGGGCGAGACATGGCCCGGCCGGTGTTGGAGTCGACGGCCACGGTGATCGAGATGAAGCCGCCCTCGCCGAGCACGAGGCGGTCGCCGAGGGTGCTCTCGCCGATGTCACCCACGGCCAGCCCGTCGACGTACACGCGACCCACCTCGACACGACCGGTGATCGACGCCTTGCCGTCCACCAGGTCGACGACGACGCCGTCCTCGGCCAGCACCACCGACTTCTCCGGCACCCCGGTCTGCACGGCGAGCCGGCCGTTGGCCCGCAGGTGGCGCCACTCCCCGTGCACCGGCATGACGTTGCTCGGCCGCACGGCGTTGTAGAGGAACAGCAGCTCCCCCGCCGGCGAGTGGCCGGAGACGTGCACCTTCGCGTTGCCCTGGTGCACGACCGTGGCGCCCAGCCGGGTGAGACCGTTGATCACGCCGAACACGGCCGTCTCGTTGCCCGGGATCAACGAGCTGGCCAGGATGATCGTGTCCTCGGGCTTGATCCCCACCGAGCGGTGGTCGCCACGGGCCATCCGCGCGAGCGCCGAGAGCGGCTCGCCCTGGGATCCGGTGGAGACGATCACCAGCTCGTTGTCGGGTAGGTCCATCGCCTCGTCGAGCTCGACGAGCAGACCCTCGGGCACGTCCAGGAACCCCAGCTCGGCGGCCAGACCCATGTTGCGGACCATCGAGCGGCCGACGAAGCAGACCTTCCGCCTGTGCTCCGCCGCCGCGACGAGCACCTGCTGCACGCGGTGCACGTGGCTCGCGAAACAGGCCACGATGATGCGCGCGGGCGAGTTGTGGAAGACCCCGTCGAGCACGGGGCCGATCTCGCGCTCGGCGATCACGAACCCGGGGACGTCGGCGTTGGTGGAGTCGACGAGGAACAGGTCCACCCCCTCGTCGCCGAGCCGCGAGAATCCCGCCAGGTCGGTGAGCCGACCGTCCAGCGGAAGCTGGTCGAGCTTGATGTCACCGGTGTGCAGCACCAGGCCGGCCGGCGTGCGGATCGCGACGGCCAGGGCGTCCGGGATGGAGTGGTTGACCGCGAAGTACTCGCAGTCCCACGCCCCGTGCCGCATGCGGGCGCCCTCCTTCACCTCCAGCAGATGCGGGGTGAGGCGGTGCTCCTTGCACTTCTCCGCCACGAGTGCGAGCGTGAATCGGGAGCCGACGATCAGCAGCTCAGGACGCTGGCGCAGGAGGAACGGCACCGCACCGATGTGGTCCTCGTGGCCGTGGGTGAGCACGAGCGCGTCGATATCGTCAAGGCGCTCCTCGATCGCCCGGAAATCGGGCAGGATCAGGTCGACACCCGGAGAGTCCTCGGCGGGGAACAACACACCACAGTCGACGACGAGCAGTCTGCCCTCGTACTCGAACACGGTCATGTTGCGGCCGATCTCGCCGATGCCTCCTAGCGCGACCACGCGCAGGGCACCTTCCGGCAACGGCGGCGGGGGCGCGGCCGGGAGCTCGACAGGGTTGACCGCTTCTGGAGGAGCCGGGCGGCTCTGCTCGCGCCGGGGCGGCCGGAATCGGCGATCGGACCGGGAGCGGTCGGACCGTGCAGGGGGACGACTCAAGTAGTTTTCCTCGTGATAGTGGTGAAGGACGTGCCGAAGGCCGCTCAGCGGTAGGCGACCCCGACCTCGAGGCTTCCGGCACTGGATGCAGACAGGCCGCTCACCTCACCGACGCATCGGTACGCGTCGGGACCGAGCGGCACTTCGGCCGCGCGCAGGTCGGCCGCCACGGCCTCCACCTGCTCGTCGGTGGCCGGGGGCAGCGGTAGACGCGGGTTGCCGACGTCGATGCCGCGCAGCTGAAGCCCGACCTTCGAGAACACCGCCCCGCCGACGCGCCCCATCGCGCGGGTGATCGGCAGGCAGCTCGCGTTCACGGCGCGGGCGCGGCGCACATCGCCCGCCTCGAACGCGTCGAGCATCTCCCGCAGGCGGTCGGCCACGATGTGCCCGATCACGCTGACGAAGCCGACTGCGCCGACCGACAGCCACGGCAGGTTCACCGGGTCGTCCCCGGAGTAGTAGGCCAGGGACGTGGTGGCGATCACCTCGGTGCCGACACGGAGGTCGTTGCGCGCGTCCTTGACCGCCAGGATCCGCGGGTGCTCGGAGAGCCGCTGGAGCGTCTCCATCTCGATCGGGATGACGCTGCGGGGCGGGATGTCGTAGAGCATGACCGGTAGCTCGGTGGCATCGGCGATCGCCGTGAAGTGCAGCAGCAGGCCCGACTGGGGCGGCCGCGAGTAGTACGGCGTGACGACGAGCAACCCGTGCGCGCCCGCCTTCTCCGCGGCACGGGCGAGCTCGATGCTGTGGGCGGTGTCGTACGTGCCCGCCCCCGCCACCACGGTGGCGCGGTCCCCGACCGCGCTCACAACGGCCCGTACCAGGTCGGACTTCTCGCGGTCGCTGGTGGTGGGCCCCTCCCCCGTGGTGCCGTTCACCACCAGTCCGTCATTTCCCAGGTCGAGAAGGTGGGCGGCGAGCGCTTCGGCCTTGTTCAGGTCGAGGCGACCTTCGGCGTCGAAGGGCGTGACCATGGCGGTCAGCACCCGGCCGAACGGCCGGCCTGCCGAGCGCGCTCCAGGAGGGGTGGGGCTCATGGGGTGACGGTACCGCCCGGAAGACATCGAGTGACCCCCAGCGCCGGAGCCGGGTGCATCGAAATGCCCTCCGGGCGGGGCGGCCCGCCCCTAGATTCCGCGGGGTGTGGCGGCCACCGCCGCCACTGCCGCGGCGTCACCTTCCAGCTCGACACGCACGGCGTCGCGGCCGAACGCGTGCAGGACGAGCTCCCCGGGCTCACCCACGATCGTCACGAGGCCGGAGCCGGTGGTGATGACGTACTGGTCGCCGGAGGGGCGACGCAGCGCGATGCCCACTGGGCTGTGGCGGTAGAGCCGGCGCCCCATCCGGGTGATGGCGGACCAGAGTGCACCGTCGCGCTCGGCGTCGGGCCGGCGTGGCTCCCAGCCAGGTTCACCCCGTCGCACGTCCTCGTGGTGGACGAAGAGCTCGATGCCGTTGGCCAGCTCGTCGAGGTTGCCGATGCGAAACGGCGACCACACCGGCGGGCCGGAGCGAAGCTGGCCGACCATCTCGCCCCACGGCACGTTGTCGAAGCCGCGCATCGCCCATTCGGTGACCGGGGCCAGCACCGGCACCACGATCCCGGGCGCCGCCCACGGCTGGCGCTCGCGCACCAGGAGATGGGCGAGCAGATCGCGCGTCGACCACCCCTCGCACAAGGTGGGCCGCTCGGGCCCGACCCGCTCGAACTCGTCGCAGATCCGCGCACGCTCGTTGCTCGCCAGGCTCACCGCGCAGACCCTAGTGGCGCGCGCTCAGCCCTCGGTGACGAAGGGGCTCGACGCGATCTCGGTGCCGTCCTCCAGCGTCGCGATCTCGAAGTCGCCGAACACGTTGGGCACCTCGCGCTGCAGCTGGCGCAGGCACTCGATGGCGAGCTCGCGGATCTCGACGTCGGCGTGCTCGCTCGCTCGCATGGCGATGAAGTGGCGCCACGCGCGGTAGTTGCCGGTGACGACGATGCGGGTCTCGGTGGCGTTGGGCAGCACCGAACGCGCCGCCTGCCGGGCCTGCTTGCGTCGCAGCGTGGCGTTGGGGACGTCGGCGAAGCGCTTCTCCAGCCCTTCGAGCAGCCGCTCGTAGGCCGTGACCGATGCCTTGGCCGCCTCGGTGAACAGCTCGTGGAGCTCCGGGTCGCCGGCGATGACGTCGGGCTCGACCATGGCGGCGTCACGCTCGGGGACGTAGCGCTGGGACAGCTGGCTGTAGGAGAAGTGCCGGTGGCGGATGAGCTCGTGGGTGAGCGAGCGCGAGACACCGGTGAGGTAGAAGCTGACCGTGCCGTGCTCCAGCACGGAAAGGTGCCCGACCTGGAGGATGTGGCGCAGGTACCCGGCGTTGGTGGCCGTGGCCGGATTGGGCTTGGCCCAGGACTGGTAGCACGCACGCCCCGCGAACTCGGCGAGCGCCTGGCCCCCGTCGGCGTCCGTGCTCCACGGCACGCCCTCGGGTGCGACGAACTCGGTCTTGGCGACGAGCTGGACGCCCAGCGGCACGATCTGCGGCATGGGTCCGAAGGGTAGCCCGGCCCCTGACCATTCCGCGTGACACCGGCTGACGCCACGAACGCGTCAGGATTCTCCTTGACTGGCGTCATCGATGACGCCACAGTGATGTCATGGATCTCAGCCAGTACATCACGCAGCTGCGGGAGGACCTCTCCTCCGCAGCGGCCGCGGGTGACGAGCAGACACAGCGCACCGCTGCACTGCTCGGTGCCGCCATCGAGCCGGCCGCCCGGCTGGCTCTCATGAACGCGCTCTCCGATCTCGCGGCCGAAGTCACCGCCGCGCTGCCGGACCGCGTGGTCGAGGTGCGCCTCGACGGCCGCGACGTTCGCGTCGCGGTCAGCGCCGACTCCGCCGCCGAACCCGTCGCGGCGGAGTCGCAGAACCCGCCGCCGTTCCGCGGCTTCCCACCGGGAGCGGACGCGGGGGACATCAGCCGGATCACGCTACGGCTGATGGAGCAGATGAAGAACCAGGCCGAGCAGGCCGCGGCCGCACAGGGCGTGTCGCTCAACTCCTGGGTGGCGCAGGCCGTCCAAGGGGCACTGGCGGGGGGCGGACGGCGGCACGACCGCCGGGACTGGGCACAGGGCGACCGTGACGAGAGGCGCCTACGCGGATGGGTCGAGGGGTGAGCGGCGTGGACGACGCGACGGACTTCGGGACGGACGAGCCGACCGGCTCGGAGGAGCTCGTACGCCGGCAGAGCTGGCCGGTGGACGGCGGCGTCGAGATGGAGCTGACGGTGGACGTCGGCCGCATCCGCGTGCATCTCGACGAGCAGATCGGGGGCACGGGCGAGGGCAGCGCGGGTGACGTGCGCGTGGAGGTGCGCCACGACCCGTCCGCGGGCAACACCTGGACCCAGGGGCTCAGCGGCATCATCAACTGGCTCGGCGGCCACGGCGGTCCCGGCGTCGGGCGCAGCGTCGACGACCTCGCGGCCGACGCGGTGCGGGCTGCGGAGATCAGCTGGTCGGAGACGGGAAAGCGGCTCGTTGTCCGGTCCTCGCAGGACCTGCCGTTGCGCGTGGTGCCGCTGGCGATCACCGTGTCGGCGCCCGCGGGTTCGCGCCTGGCCGCGCGGGCAGGCGCCGGCGACGTCCGGGTGACCGGCCGTGCGGGGTGGGCGGGCGTGCGCACCGGCTCGGGCCGGATCTCCGTGGCCGCCGTGGGCGGCGACGCGGACGTCACCACCGGGTCCGGCGACGTCGAGATCGGAGCCGTGGCCGGCCGGATGCGGGTGCGTACCGGGTCGGGGAAGGTGGCGGTGGCCTCCACCGGAGGGCCCGCCGAGGTGCGCGCCAGCAGCGGGGCCGTCACGGTGGGCACCGTTGATGCCGACCTCGGCGTGCGCACGGGCTCGGGCGACGTCGAGATCTCCGACGCCCGCTGCGGACGCCTGGAGCTGACCACCGGCTCCGGCGGGCTGCGGATCGGTGTGCACCCCGGCGTCCGGGCCGAGCTGGATCTGACGTCCGGTTCGGGAAAGACCCGCAGCGACCTGGAGGTGACCGGGGTGGCTCCCGAGCAGCCCGCTGCGCTCCAGGTGCGCGGCCGCACCGGGAGCGGCGACGTGCTCGTGACACGGGCGGCCGCGGCCGTCTGACCTGCGGCGTCACGAGCGGGGGATCGTGCGCGGATACGGGTGCGGGGGCGCTCGTATCCGCGCACGAGTACATCAGCGCACGGTTCTACGTCAGTGAATGGCTTGCGTGCACGGCCGAGGCGAGCGGGGCGGCGAGATCGCCCCGTTCACCCGCCACCACGCCGTCGAGCTCGAGCCAGTCGGCCATCTCGCGCAATGCCCCCGCCAGCTCGGCGGTGACCCGTGGCAGGTCGGCCCCGGGCTCGGCGAAGGCTCCTGGCACGCGCAGCACCCCGGCCCGGCGGTCGGCCTTGATGTCGACCCGGGCCACCAGCTCGCCGTCGAGCAGGAACGGGAACACGTAGTAGCCGTACTCCCGTTTCGGCTCCGGCACGTAGATCTCGATGCGGTAGCGGAACCCGAAGATCCGCTCGGTGCGGGAGCGCTCCCAGATGAGCGGATCGAACGGGCTGAGCAGCGCCCGCCCGCCGATCCGGCGCGGGAGACGCGCACCCGGCACCCGGTAGCCCGGACGCGCCCAGCCGCGCACCTCCACCGGCTCCAGCTCCCCCGCCTCCACCAGCGCGAGCAGCGCCGCACGGTTGGCGGCCGGGGCGAGCCGGTAGTAATCCCGCAGGTCGGTCTCGGTGGCGACGCCGAGCGCCGCCGCCGAGCGCAGAACCAGCGCGCGGGCCGCCTCCTCTTGCGAGGGCGCAGGCGCCGCAAGCACGTGGGGCGGAAGAACCCGCTCCGGAAGGTCGTAGAGCCGTTGGAAGTGGCGCCGCGTGCCCGTGGTGAGCGCGCCGATGCCGAAGAGGTACTCGCAGATGCGCTTGACGTCGGAGCGCTCCCACCAGGACGCGCCGGGCGGACGCGGCCGCGACGGCCCGCCGACCGCCGTCTCGAGAGCGCCCGCGCCGATCGGGCCCAGCTCCTTGACCGCGGCGAGCACGTCGTCGACGAGGCCCGGGTGCCGCTCGACCAGCGCCCCGTAGTGGCGCCACCAGCCGTCGCGCTTGGCCCCGGCGCGCAGGAGGGGCCAGTCCTCCACCGGGAGCAGGCTGGCCTCGTGGGCCCAGTACTCGGCGAGCAGCCGCGGGCGGCGCGCCGAGTGGGACCATGCGGCGTCGTCGACCAGCTCGCGCTGGTAGGGACCGAGCCGGCTGTAGAGCGGCATGTAGTGGGCCCGGACGGCCACGTTGACCGAGTCGAGCTGCAAGAGACGGATCCGGTCGAGGGTGCGCGCGAGATGGCGGCGCGTGACCGGGCCTGCGGGGCGTGGGTCGGCGAATCCCTGGGCGGCGAGGGCGGCACGACGAGCCGCGGCAGCACCGATCGTCTCGACAGCGGGCGGGGGCGTCACGTTCCGGATGGTGCCAGTTCACCCCGACGTTTCCGCGGCCGCTCCGCCGCGATGACCAGCACGACCGCCACGAGCACCACCGCACCGCCGACGAGCTGCATCGTCGAGAACCGCTCGTTCGCCACGAGGACGCCGAGGAGCACGGCGATCACCGGGTTGACGTAGGCGTAGGTGGCGACCGTCGACACCGGCAGCGACGCCAGCGCGTACGCGTAGGCGCCGAACGCCGCGAGCGAGACCACCACGGCCATGTACGCCCATGCCCACCAGGCCACGACCGACACGGACCCGATGTCGAGCCGGTCTCCGGAGGCCAGCGAGACCGTCATCAGGATGACCCCGCCTATGAACATCTGCCCCGCGGCCAGCGCGAAGGGGTTGGCCGGCGTCGGGAGCCGGGTGGTCGCGAACGTGCCCGTGGCCCAGCCGAGGCCGGCGAGCAGCACGAGCCACGGTCCCCACCACGCGCTGCCCTGCACGCCACCGGACCCACCCGACGGCCCGGCGAGCACGAGGATCGCGAGCCCGGCCACCCCGACCCCGACGCCGACGAGCGTGGCCGGCCGCGGCCGGTCCCCGGTGAGCGCCCGCAGCACGACGATGTAGAGCGGCACCGCGGCGATGAGCAGGGCAGCCAGGCCGGATGCCACCTTCTGCTGGGCCAGCGCCACGAGCCCGTTGCCCCAGGCGGGCAGCAGCAGGCCCGACAGCGCCGTGGTGGCGAGCTGGCCGCGTGTCATCCGGAAGCCTGCACGTCCGGCGACGGCCAGCACCACGAGCCCCAGGAGCGCGCCCCCGATCAGGAACCGCGCGCCACCCGCGAACAGCGGCGGGACGTCGGCGATGATCAGCCGGTTGCCGAGGTAGGTGGAACCCCAGAGCACGTAGACGACGCCGAGGGCGATCCAGGCGAGGGCACCGGGTGAGCGGGGAGCGACTGCGGCGTCCACGTCTTGACGTTGCCATAGCCAACGACTCGCTGTCCCCCGGGTGGGACGACGCACACGTAGCGGTCACCGCCCCCGGATCTGCGCCCCGGACCGACCGCCACGGGGCCGTCGGCTTGAATGACGCGCATGGCCACCGCCACCGTCCATCGCGCCACCGCCGCCGACGTCGACGAGATCGTGCGCATCCAGTCCGGCACGTGGGAGGCCGCGTACGCCACGCTCGTCCCGGCGGAGGCGCTCGCCCAGCTGCGCAGCGAGGAGGCGCACAAAGCCTGGACAGCGGCCGTCGAGGCCGGTCACGGCCAGGTACTCGTCGCCACCGAAGGTGAGTGGACCGTCGGGTTCTGCGCCGCCTCCATCGCCATGCCGCCGGAGCAGGCGGCCCCGCCCACCGGGCCCACGCTGGAGCCCGGGGCATGGGCCGAGATCAGCGCCCTGCTGGTGGAGCCCCGGTGGGGCAGGCGCGGTCATGGCGGGCGGCTGCTCGCCACGGCCGCCGCGAGCCTGCGCGAGGCGGGCGCGGTGTACGGGCTGGCCTGGGTACCGGAGGCCGACGAGGCGTCCCGCCGGTTCTACGCCCACGCGGGCTGGGAGCCCGACGGAACGGTGCGCGTGCTCGACACCGGGGCCGGTGAGCTGCGCGAGGTGCGGATCACCGGATCCCTCGACCTCCGGCTCACCTGACCGGCTGATCGGCCGGGGCCCTCCACTCGTCCACGACGTCGACGTACCTCAGCCCGCCCGAGACGGCGATGTGCCGGAACCAGGACGCACACTCGGGCACCGAGCGCTCACCTCCCGCGCCGCCTCCTCGGCCTCGGCGCGGCTGCGCCACAGCACGACGTCGAGCCAACCGCCGTCGTCCTCCTTCGTCAGGTAGGCCGCCAGGCACGCCGGAAAGCGCTCGCGCAGCGCCCCGACCATCGCCGGCCGCTGCGCGACCAGCTGGCTCTCAGCGCCGTCGTGGATGGTGAAGCGGGCCAGCTCTATCGCCATGGGCACAGCGCGAACGCTAGCCCGGCCCTCCGACAGGACTCAGAGGCCGAGCAACGGCTCCAGGCCCACCGTGAGGCCCTCGCGTTCGCGCACCGCGCGCACGGCCATCAGCACGCCCGGCATGAACGACGCCCGGTCGAAGGAGTCGTGGCGGATCGTCAGCGTCTCCCCCGTGGTGCCGAGCACGACCTCCTGATGCGCCACCAGCCCGGGGAGCCGGACGGAGTGCACGCGGATGCCGTCGACCTCGGCGCCGCGGGCACCCGGAAGCTCGGTGGTGGTGGCGTCCGGCACCGGTCCGTCGCCGGCCTCGGCCCGTGCCGCTGCGATCAGGGCGGCCGTGTGCACCGCCGTGCCGGACGGGGCGTCGACCTTGCCGGCGTGGTGCAGCTCGATCACCTCGACGGACTCGAAGAACCGCGCGGCCTGCCGTGCGAACTGCATCGACAGGACGGCGCCGATACCGAAGTTCGGGGCGATGAGCACGTGTCCGGGGTGTTCCGCGAGCTTCCCGCGCACCGCGGCGAGCTTCGTCTCGTCGAACCCGCTGGTGCCGACCACCGCGGCGATGTCGTGCTCGATGCAGAACCGCACGTTGTCGAGCGCCACGCCGGGATGGGTGAAGTCGACGGCGACCTGCACACCGGCGTCCACGAGCAGCGACAGCGGGTCGCCCTCGTCGACCTGGGCGCGCAGCTCCAGGTCCGGCGCCGCCTCGACGGCGCCGCACACCTGCGCGCCCATCCGCCCCTGCGCGCCCACCACACCGACCCGGATCCCGTTCTCCGCCACGACCGCAGACTAATCAGAGCCCCGGCATCAGCTGAGAACGAGCCCTCCGATCCACACCGCCGCGGCGAGCAGACCCGTGAACAGCTCGATGACGATGCTCCACCCCACCGCGGTGAGCGCATGCTTGGTGGACGGCCACGCCTGCCCGTGCCCGCGCAGCCGGGCCAGCTCGGCGAGGTAGACCCCGAGCACGAACCCGAGGAACAGACCCACCACCGGCACGACGAAGAACCCGACCACGCCCAGCACCGCTCCCGCGGCGAGCGTGCGGCCGGGCACTCCGGAGTCGCGTAGCCGGCGGCCGGGCAACAGGTACTTCGCCACGCTGCCCAGCACGACGATCCCGGTCGCGATGCCGAGTACCGCCCAGCCGAGGGCGTCCCCGCGCGGGACCGCCCAGACGGCCACACCGGCGAGCACGAGGATCAGCCCGGGCAGCACCGGCACCACTATCCCGGCGATGCCGACGACGATCAGCAGCCCGGCGACAAGGGTCTCGGGGGACACCGCACCGATACTGGCATGCCGGACGAACAGGACGCGGGCCAGGAGCGCGCTGGACAACTCGGCCCTACTGCGCGGAGTTGTCCAGCACCTCCTAGCCGAGCGAGCGGAGCGACGGCGGGAGGTCGCGTTTCTTGTCGTACGGGCCGACCACGGCCGCCGTGAGGGGCGCAGTCAGCAACGTGCGGGCAAGGTCGGCCACCTGCTCCGGGGTGACGGCCGAAATGCGGTCGAGGCTCTCGGTGACCGCGCGCTGGCGCCCGTGGTCGAGCTCGCCCCGGCCGAGCCGGTTCATCCGCGACGGCGTGTCCTCCAGCCCGAGGACGAGCCCGCCGCGCAGGTTGCCCTGGGCCCGCGCGACCTCCGCGGGTGTCAGTCCGCCCGCCGCCACCTCGGCGAGCACCCCCCGCACCACCGCGACGACCTCGTCGAGGTGCTCGGGCGCGCACCCGGCGTAGACGGCGAGGTGGCCCGCGTCGGAGTAGCTCGTGACCGCCGAGTAGACGGAGTAGGCCAATCCGCGCTGCTCACGGACCTGCTGGAACAACCGGGAGCTGGGGCCGCCACCGAGCGCGGTGTTGAGCACGGTGAGCGCGGTGCGCAGCGGGTTGTGGCGCGACAGGCCCGGCACGCCGAGCATGACGTGCGCCTGCTCGGTGTCCTCGGGGCGCAGCACCAGCCGTGGGCCTGGAGGCAGCACCGCCGGTTCCGGACGGCGCGGCCCGACGGGCAACGCAGTAGGCCCGGCCTCACCTGCCGCCCTGCCGAGGGCGCCCGCCACGAGCTCCACGACCTCGTCGTGCACGAGGTTGCCGGCGGCGGCGACCACCATCCGCGGGGTGGTGTACTGCCCCCGCCAGAAACCGTGCAGGGTCTCGCGGCTCATCGACCGCACCGAGTCCTCGGTGCCGATCACCGGACGACCCAGTGGGTGCTCGCCGAACAGCGCCTCGTCGAACAGCTCGGCGAGCAGATCCTCGGGGTCGTCATCGCGCATCGCGATCTCCTCGAGCACCACCCCCCGCTCGGTCTCGACGTCGGGCGGGCTCATCGTCGCGTCCGTGACGACATCGGCGAGCACGTTCACCGCGAGCGGCAGGTCGGTGTCGAGCACCTGCGCGTAGTAGCAGGTGTGCTCCTTCTCGGTGAACGCGTTGAGCTCGCCGCCGACGGCGTCGAACTGCTCGGCGATCTCCACCGCGGTGCGCCGGCTCGTGCCCTTGAACAGCAGGTGTTCGAGGTAGTGGGCGGCACCGGCCTGCAGCGGCGTCTCGTCACGCGAGCCGATGCCGATCCAGATCCCGAGCGACACCGAACGGACGCCGGGCACGCTCTCGGTGAGCACGCGCAGACCGCCGGGGAGCACGGTGCGGGAGACGCCGCCGGGGGCGGGGGCCGCAGCCCCCGCCCCCGGCGTCAGAAGGACGTCGGTCAACTGGGCGAGACCTCGGCGGCCGCGGCGTCGACATCGGCGCCGGACTCCCCGGCAGCGACGTCGCTGGCGGCGGCGTCACCAGCGGGCGCGCTGCCGTTCTCGGACTCCTCGCCCACCGGCACCAGGCTGATCTTGCCGCGGTTGTCGATGTCGGTGACCTCGACGCGGATCTTGTCGCCGACCTTGACGACATCCTCCACCTTGGCGATCCGCTTGCCCTGGCCCAGCTTCGAGATGTGCACCAGGCCGTCCTTGCCCGGCACCAGCGAGACGAAGGCGCCGAACGCGGCGGTCTTGACCACCGTGCCCAGGAACCGCTCGCCGATCTTCGGCAGCTGCGGGTTGGCGATCGCGTTGATCATGCCGATCGCCGCCTCGGCCGACGGGCCGTCCGCCGCACCGACGTAGATCGTGCCGTCGTCCTCGATCGAGATGTCGGCACCGGTCTGCTCGGTGATCGAGTTGATCATCTTGCCCTTCGGGCCGATGACCTCGCCGATCTTGTCGACCGGCACCTTGATCGCGGTGACGCGCGGCGCGAACTGGCTCATCTCGTCGGGCCGGTCGATCGCCTCGCCGATGACCTCGAGGATCGTCAGCCGGGCGTCCTTGGCCTGCGAGAGGGCCGCGGCCAGCACCTCGGACGGGATGCCGTCGAGCTTGGTGTCGAGCTGCAGCGCCGTGACGAACTCGGAGGTGCCGGCGACCTTGAAGTCCATGTCGCCGAACGCGTCCTCGGCACCGAGGATGTCGGTGAGCGCGACGTAGCGCGTCTGGCCGTCGACCTCGTCGCTGACCAGGCCCATCGCGATGCCCGCCACCGGCGCCTTCAGCGGCACGCCGGCGTTGTACAGCGCCATCGTGGACGCACAGACCGAGCCCATCGACGTGGAGCCGTTGGAGCCCAGCGCCTCCGAGACCTGCCGGATGGCGTACGGGAACTCCTCGCGCGTGGGCAGCACGGGCAGCAGCGCCCGCTCGGCCAGCGCGCCGTGGCCGATCTCGCGGCGCTTCGGCGACCCGACCCGACCGGTCTCACCGGTGGAGTACGGCGGGAAGTTGTAGTGGTGCAGGTAGCGCTTGTGCGTCTCCGGGCCGAGCGAGTCGATCTGCTGCTCCATGCGGAGCATGTTCAGTGTGGTGACACCCAGGATCTGGGTCTCGCCGCGCTCGAACAGCGCCGAACCGTGGGCGCGCGGAATCACCTCGACCTCGGCCGACAGCGGCCGGATGTCGGTGATGCCGCGACCGTCGATGCGGACCTGGTCGCGCAGGATGCGCTGGCGCACCAGCTTCTTGTTCAGCGCGCGGAACGCCGCGCCGATCTCCTTCTCGCGACCCTCGAACTGCGGGGCGACCTTGTCGAGCACTGAGGCCTTGACCTCGTCGAGGCGCGACTCGCGCTCCTGCTTGCCGCCGATGGCGAGCGCCTGGGCCAGGTCGTCCGAGGCGTTCGCGGCCACGGCCTCGAACACGTCGTCCTGGTAGGCGGGGTAGGTCGGGAAGTTGCCGGTGGGCTTCGCCGCGACGTCGGCCAGCTGCTGCTGCGCGATGCACAGGCTCCGGATGAACGGCTTCGCCGCCTCCAGCCCGGACGCCACGACCTGCTCGGTGGGCGCCTGCGCGCCACCGGCCACGAGCCCGATCGTCTCGGTGGTGGCCTCTGCCTCGACCATCATGATCGCGACGTCGTCACCGACGACCCGGCCCGCGACGACCATGTCGAACACGGCCCGCTGCAGGTCCTCGTACTGCGGGAACGCCACCCACTGGCCGTCGATCAGCGCCACGCGGACGCCGCCGATGGGGCCCGAGAACGGCAGCCCGGCGAGCTGCGTGGACGCCGACGCGGCGTTGATCGCCAGTGCGTCGTAAGGGTCCTGCGGGTCGAGCGAGAGGACCGTGACGACGATCTGGATCTCGTTGCGCAGACCGTCGACGAACGACGGGCGCAGCGGCCGGTCGATCAGGCGACAGGTCAGGATCGCGTCGGTGCCCGGGCGCCCTTCACGGCGGAAGAACGAGCCGGGGATCTTGCCGATCGCGTACATCCGCTCCTCGACGTCCACCGTGAGCGGGAAGAAGTCGAAGTGCTCCTTGGGCTGCTTGGACGCCGTGGTGGCGGACAGCAGCATCGTCTCGTCGTCCAGGTAGGCGACGACGGAACCGGCGGCCTGGCGCGCGAGGCGCCCGGTCTCGAACCGGACGGTGCGGGTGCCGAAGCTCCCGTTGTCGATGACGGCGGTCGTCTCGTGGACGTTGTCCGCTGTATCGGTTGTCTGGTCATCTGTCATGAAGTGGACATCTCCTCTTCCAGAGGGGAGACCCCACGCCACACCGGGAGGACCCTCGGCCGAGCCGGTCATCGATCGAAGCACCCGGGCCGCGTGCGGGATGGGCCCGGGAGCCACTACCGAGGACCGGCGGATCAGCTACCGGAGGCGTGGCGTCGTGGAGTTGTGGTGCCGGCCCGGACCCCGCTCGGGGTGCCGGGCCGGCCGAGGTTCAGCGGCGGAGGCCGAGGCGCTCGATCAGTGACCGGTAGCGCTGGACGTCGACCGAAGCCAGGTACTTCAGCAGCCGGCGCCGCCGGCCGACCAGCAGGAGCAGGCCCCGCCGGGAGTGGTGGTCGTGCTTGTGCATCTTGAGGTGCTCGGTCAGGTCGCTGATCCGCTTGGTCAGCAGCGCAACCTGCGCCTCGGGGGAACCGGTGTCACCCTCGTGGACACCGTAGGTGTCCAGAATCGTCTTCTTCTCTGCGGCGTCGAGTGCCACGTGCTCCTCTTTCGTTGCTGTGCCGTGAGGCCGACGCCATGATGATGATGAGCGCCGGGAGTCGGTCATGGCCGCCACGGACTGCAGCCGGACCCAGCACTCCACGTTACCAGGCACGATGGCGTCGCCGTCAGCGCCGCCCCTCGCGTCCGACGGGCTACTCGCCGGCCAGCGGCACCCGGTGCACCGGCCGGTATCGGGAGCCGCCCTTGGCCGGCTCGCTCACCATCAGCAGCACCTCCTGTGGCCGCCACCACGGCCCCTCATGAGAGGCCCACGGTGCCGACGGAACGTGGTCGGCTCCCCGGCCCGGACGCCGTTGCCTGCGCAGGACCGTGAGGTGCGCGACGAACTCGGCGGGATCGCCGCCCGCCGCCGTGACGAGGTGAGACAGCCGCTCCGGCGCGTCGGCCTGCACCCCCGCCCAGCGCACTCCGGAGAAGGACCCCGCCCCGGCGATCCGCAGCTTCGGCGCGGCCAGCCCGGCGGCCGCCCGATCGAGCCGCCTGGCGAGCACTCCCGGATCGGCCTCCCCATGGAACGCCAACGTGAGGTGCCAGGAGGCCGGATCGACCGCGCGCCAGCCCGACGGGGGCTCGCCCGTGGCCGCCACCAGTGCCGACACCACCTCCGCCGGCGGCCACAGCGCGGTGAACAGGCGCACGGTCAGGCCCCCGGCCGGCTCGCGGCCTGCCGCAGGACCTCGGCAAGCTCCGGGAAACCCGGGCCGAGCGCGGCGGCCGCGGCGGCCAGGCGGGCAGGCTCGGCGATTCCGCGCAACGCGGCGGCCGCCGTGCCGGCGGGGGGCTCACGGCGCCCGCGCTGGGCAGGGACGCGCGGCTCGTTCCACTGCCACCTCGCCTGCGCGACCTCCGCGAGCAGCGCATCGACCGCGCGTGTCTCCAGCGGAGTGCGCACCACGTGGCAGCGCTTGTCGAGCAGCAGCAACCGGGCGAGCACAGCGGGATCACCGATCTTGACGCGGCGGGCGCTCACCAGCTGGCTCAGCATGGCCGGGCTGATCCCCAGCGTGCGGGCGAGCCGGGACTGGGAGATGCCCAGCGCCGAGGTGAGCCGGCGGACGCGATCGCCGAGCGGCGCACCGTAGAGCTCGCGCTGCCGCTCGCGGTTGACCGCCATCCGGGACCGCAGCGGCTCTGCACCTGCCTCAGCCATGCGCAGGATGCTGGCACCTCCCCCACCGGCTGCGTGGCCGAACGGGAAAAGTGCCCGGCGGGTGTCAGCCGCCCAGCAGCTCACGCGCGCGGTCCACGTCGCGCTGCATCTGCACGATGAGCGACTCCACGTCGTCGAAGCGCTCCTGCCCGCGAAGCCGGTGCTCGAAGTCGAGTGCGACCTCGAACCCGTAGAAGTCCTCGTCGACGTCGAGCACGTAGGCCTCGACGGAACGCACGCGCCCGGAGAACGTGGGATTCGTGCCGACCGAGATAGCCGCGGGCAGGAGCCTGCTTCCCTCCTTGACCGTGGTGATGCCGAAACGTCCCGCGTAGACGCCGTCGGCAGGAAGCGCCGTATAGGGCGGGGTGGACAGGTTGGCTGTGGGGAAGCCCAGGTCCCGGCCCCGCCGGTCGCCGTGCACCACCACACCTTCGATGCGATGGGGACGCCCCAGCGCCGCCGCGGCGGTCTCGACGTCGCCTGCGGCGATGCACGAGCGGATGTACGTGGAGGAGAACGTGATCCCGTCGTCGGTGATCAGGTCGAGCCCTTCCACCCCGAACCCGAACTTCTGCCCGAGCTCGGTGAGCAGCGCCACGTCGCCCTTGGCCTTGTGGCCGAACGTGAAGTTGCGCCCGACCACCACGTCCGCGGCGTGCAGCCGCTCGACGAGCACCTCGTGCGCGAACTCGGCGGGTTCGGTGCGGGCCAGCTCCGCGGTGAAGGGCAGCACGCAGAAGGCGTCCACCCCGAGCCCCGCCACGAGGTCGGCCCGGCGCCGGAGGCTGGTCAGCCGCGCCGGGTGGCTGCCCGGCCGGATCAGCTCGGCGGGGTGCGGATCGAACGTCACCAGCGCGGTCGGGAGACCACGTTCCCGCCCGCGTTCCACCGCCCGACCGATGAGCTGCTGGTGGCCGCGATGCACCCCGTCGAACACACCGACGGTGACGACGCTGCGACCCCAGCCGCTCGGCACGGACTCGAGCCCCCGCCAGCGCTGCACGGGTCGAGCCTACGGAACCGGCTGCGCGGCCCCACGCTCGCCCGCACCCCCGTCGAGTGACCTCTTCTCCCGTCGGCGAATCGCCCGATCGCCGGCGGCCGGTCGCCCGGTCCTCCCGCCCCCCGGCACCCTGCCGGGTGCCGGGAAGGAAGAATCGCCGCACGTGAACGCCGTCCCCTCCGGCCTGGTCGTGGTCGACAAGCCCGCCGGACTGACATCGCACGATGTGGTCGCCCGGCTGCGCCGGATCCTCGGCACGCGCAAGATCGGCCACGCCGGCACGCTCGACCCGATGGCCACCGGCGTGCTCGTCTGCGGCGTCGGACGCGGCACGAAGCTGCTCGGGCACCTCGCGCTCGACACGAAGGCGTACACGGCGACGGTCCGCCTCGGCGCGGCGACGACCACGGACGACGCCGAGGGCGAGATCGTCAGCACGGCCGACGCGGGAGCGGTCGACGATGCGGCGATCGCGGCCGGGATGGCCGCGCTGACGGGCGCCATCGAGCAGGTGCCGAGCTCGGTCAGCGCGATCAAGATCGACGGGAAGCGCGCCTACGCGCGTGTGCGGGCAGGCGAGGAGGTCGTGATCCCGGCCCGTCCGGTGACGGTGTCGCAGTTCCGGCTCCTCGCCCGGCGCGGCGACGACCTCGACGTCGTGGTGGACTGCTCGTCCGGCACGTATGTGCGGGCGCTGGCCCGCGACCTCGGCGCGGCGCTGGGGGTCGGCGGTCACCTGACGGCGCTGCGCCGCACCCGCGTCGGCCCGTTCACCCTCGAGCACGCCCGCACGCTGGAGCAGCTCGAGAGCGCACCCGAACTGACGCTCCCGCTCGACCAGGCCGTCGGAGTGGCGTTTCCGCGCCGGGACCTCGACGCCGCTCTCGCCGCTGACATCGCGCACGGCCGCCCGCTCCCCGCCGCCGGGGTGGACGGCACCTACGGCGTCTTCGCCCCCGACGGCCGGGCGCTGGCCCTCGTGAGCGAACGCGGCGAGCTGGCCCGTCCGGTGGTCGTGCTCGCCCCCGCGTAGAGCGGGCACGGGGGCGACCAGCCCGGACGTCGGGCGACTCGCGGTCGGGATACGGGCTGCTCCGGGGTCAGCGGGAGTGGGTGGCCAGCAGGCCCCGCGCGACGAGACCGGCCCGCCAGTCCATGGCGGCGCGTTCCTCCTCGGCCTCGGACGGTCGCCCGCGCACGGCCCACAGGTGCTCGGCCTGCCGCCATGCGTCGTGCCGCGAGAGCAGGACGCCCACGCCGTCGGAGCCGAGGAGCGCCACCACGGCCGCGTCATCGCGCAGCCGGTCGGCGATCAGCCCGACGATCATCTGCACGGCGGCCCGCTCGGCAGGGCCCGGGGTGCGCCCGAGGAGCGTGCAGGTGCTCACCACGGCCGACGGGAGGTCGTGCCCCACGATCGTGAGTCCACCCGCCAGGGTGATCCGCGCGGGGTCGATGTTCTCCGGATCCCACCGCCCGAGCACCTCACGCCACGCCCGCGGCACCCTGGCCCCACGGGCGTAGCAGCTCACGGCCCTCAGATAGCGGCGGGCGAGCTCCGTGACGAGCACGGCGACGAACTCCGGATCGACCGTCGACCCGGCCTCGACCGTCGCCTCCACGACCCCGGTGAGGAGCCGGTTGACCGGCCCTGCGCCGTCCCCGCGCCGCCCCGCGTCCGCTCCCGGCTGCAGCCGGGAGAGCACGTGGACCATCGCGTCCGGAGTGACCGGTTCGAGCGCGCCCTCCCGGCCCCCGAGGGCCGACCCCCGGTGCTCCGGGGCCGGGGTCTCGGCCGCTCCGCTGGCCCGGGTGCGCCCGGCCGGCCTGGGTGCTCCCCATCGCGCGGCCGAACCCGCGATCACCCGCAATCCGTTCACCTCGACCGTCATTGCGCCCATTCCCATCGCTCCCGTCGTCAGGTCCGCGGGTTCGATCCCGCCTCGGCTCTTCGGCGCCGAGACCGTTGGTCGCGCGTTTCCCCGGTGACGCACGGCGAGCGGTGTCGGACCGCGGGATGAGTCGCGTGGGGCGCGCGGTGATACGGCGACCGCCTCACCGCTGCGATGTAGGGGGTCCGTAGGGGCATACGTAGGGCGTTGTCCTGACGACATCGGCGCCCGTTCACCCGACTCTGGGACACCCGTTAGAAGGAGCCCTGGCGATGACTGTGACCACCGTGACGACGGCGCCCGCGACGACGACCACGAAGATCCAGGACCTCCGGAACACCGAACTGCTCGCGCTCGCCCGGCAGGGCGACGGCAGTGCCTGGGCGGAGGTCGTCGTCCGGTACCGGGGGCTGGTGGCGTCGGTGGTGCGCGCCTACCGCCTGCAGGACGCCGACGCCCGTGACGCCGAGCAGCGCACGTGGCTACGCCTGGTGGAGCACCTCGGTTCGCTACGTGACCCCGACCGGCTCGGCGGCTGGCTCGCGACCACCGCGTCGCGGGAGTGCCTGCGGATCCTGCGGGAGAGCCAGATCCTCGTGGGCCTCGAGATGGACGCGGTGCCCGCCACGGAGCCGGGTGTCGAGGAGCAGGTGGTCGACGCCGACACCGCGGCCCGGCTGTGGCAGATCGTGGGCACGCTGCCGCCCCGGGGAAGGACGATCATGCGCGCGCTGTTCGCGGACGAGCCGCGACCGTATGCCGAGGTGGCCCACGCCACGGGCATCCCGATCGGCAGCCTCGGCCCCAGCCGCGCCCGGCTCATCGACCGTGTGCGGCGCAGCTTCGACGACGGCACCTACGCCACCGGGGCGCAGTAGGCGGGGCCGATCAGCCGCTGGAGCGCCTGCGCCGCGCCTCGGGGATCGACCGGAACAGCACCGCGGTGGCCTGCACCCGGGTGTGCACGCCGATCTTGGCGTAGATCCGGCTGACGTGGACACCGACGGTCTTCTCGCTGATGAACAGCCGCTGCGCGATCTCCCGGTTGGTCCGGCCGCCGGACAGCTCGGTGAGCACCTCCAGCTCGCGGGCCGTCAGCGCGGCGAGCTCGTCGCCCTGCGCCTCCTCCGCCGGAGGGTCCGGCTCGGGCACGGGGACCGGGGCGTCGATCCGCACCCGCGCCCGCTCCGCCAGGTCGACGACCTCCTCCAGGAACGGGGTGGCCCCGAGCTCGCGCGCCAGATGCCCGGCATGCCGCAGGGCTTCCGTCGCCGCAGCCGACTGCGCACGTTGCGCGAGCAGCGCCTCGGCACGGCGCAGGTGGGCGTAGGCCGACGGGTAGGGCTGCTGCTGGGAGTGCCAGAACTCGGCCACGCTCTCCCAGAGATCGGGGTCGGAGCGCCCCAGTGCCCGCCCGTCCTCGGCCGCGCACATCCGCACGAAGCCGAGCACGGTGTCGCGGATCGCCGGCACCGAGGACGCGGCCTTGCGGGTGAGTTCGGCGGCGTGGCGGCGCAACCGGCCGTCGATCCCGTCGTCGGGGCGGCGCAGCCCGAGCATGGCGAGCTCGGCGCGCGCCCTGGCGCCGTGCCAGACCAGCGGTGCCACGAGCCACACGTCGTCCGAACCCTGCTCGACGACGTCCAGGCCTGCGGCGACGTGGTCCAGTGCCGCGTCGGGGCGGTCCTGCCACATCGTGAGGCCTGCGCGGAGGGTGAGCAGCGGGATCCGGTAGCGCGGGCCGATGGTGCTCGCCGAGAGCACGTCGACGGCTTCGAGGTCGTCCTCCGCCGACGAGAAGCGTCCCCGGCCGATGTCCATGCGGGCGCGGGACAGCCGCAGCTCCAGCGCCTCGGCGCCGCTGGGTGCGAGCTCCCACGCCTCGGCGATCGCCGCGTCCGCCTCGTCCCAGAGGCCGAGCCGGAACAGGCCGTTGGCCGCGATCGAGATCAACCCGACCCCGGCGCTGCGGTGCAGCCCCAGGGCGTGGGCCCGGTCGGCTCCGGCGCGGGCGATCTCGACGCCGCGGTCCAGCTCGTTCAGCGGGCCGGAGAGCAGGTCGGCCAGGCTCCGGTAGGCACGGGCGATCTCCTGCGGCTCACCCGCTCGCTCCGCCACCGCGAGCGACTCGCGAAGGGCCGCCTCCCCCGCCTCCGGGTCCTCCCGATAGGCCAGGCTGAAGCCCAGCGTCGCGAGCGCCTTCGCCTCCTCGGCCGCGAGCCCCATCCGCCGCGCCAGCTCGAGCGCCCGCTCGGCGCTCGCGTGCGCGGCCGCGTAGTCCCCCGCCGTCCACAGCGCCGACGCCTGCCACCCCAGGACCTGGGCCCGCTCCTCCTCGGCCCCTGACACGGGCAGGGCAGCCGTGGCGCGGCCGAACGCGAGTGCGGCCTCCGCGCCGCGTCCAGCGGCCACGAGGTACTGGCCGGTGCGAGCGTGCAGCAGCGCCGCGTCGAGGCCGCCGGACTCGTCGGTCGCCTCCAGCAGGCTGAGCCGCTCGGCGAGCAGAGCGACGGCCTGGTCGGCATCTCCGGCGAGATGAGCGGCCTCGGCGGCCCGCTCGAGGCACTCACTGCGCGCGATGGGCGGCGCCGCCAGCTGCCCGGCGAGCCGCGCGGCCCGTAGCCAGTGCCGGTGCGCCTCGGCGTAGCCGCGTAGCTGTCCCGCCGACTCGGCTGCGGCGACGGCCGCGGCGGCGGCCCGCTCCACGTCGCCCGCCGACTGCCAGTGGTGGGCGAGCCGGGCGTCGACGCCGGGCAGCTCGCGCGCCCACGGCTCCTCGAGCGCCACGGCGTAGCGCCTGTGCAGGTGCATGCGCTCGCCGGGCAGCAGCTCCCGGATCACGACGTCGGTCATCAGGCCGTGCCGCAGCCGGTAGCCGTCCACACCGTCGTCGACGACGACGACACCGGCGTTGACCGCCTCGCGCAGGGCGCCGAACAGGTCGGGACCGCCACCGTCGAGCACGGTCTCGAGGAGACGGTGCGGCAGGGGGCCGTCGCACAGGGCGATGGCCCGCACGGCACGCAGCGCCGGTTCGGACAGGCGGTTGACCCGGGACAGCACGAGCTCGCGCAGCGTCGTCGGCAGGCCCGTCGGATCGCCGTCGAGCGCCGCCCGCACCGTCTCCTCGGCGATGAACGCGTTGCCTGCGGAGCGCTTCCACACGAGGTCCACCAGGTCCGTACGGCCCGGGGCCAGCGCGTGCACCATCTCCGCGACCGCGTTCCGGTGCAGCGGCGCGATCTCCAGGCACTGCACCTGGCGGTGGCGCCGGAACTCGTTGATCATCGTGCGCGCCGGGGAGGCGTCGGCGGGCAGCTCGGTGCGATGGGTGGCGACGACGAGCACGCGCTCGTCGACGAGGTTCGCGACCAGGTAGGCGAGGAGGTCCAGAGTGGAGCGGTCGGCCCACTGCAGGTCCTCCACTACGAGAACGACGACGGAGCGCGCGGCCAGCCTCAGGACCACCCGGTGCAGCAGCTCGAGGGTCTGCACCCGCGCCTGCGCGCCGGCGAGGGCGGGCACCGCCGGGCGCAGCGCCACCAGCTCCTCCAGCTGGTCCGCCCACGGAGACAACAGCTGCTGCAGCTCCTCTCCCCGCTGCGAGCGCAGAAGATTGCGCAGCGCCGAGGCGACCGGCCAGAACGGGGGGCTCTCCGCGATGTCGGTGGCCCCGCCGAGGAGCACCGTGGCGTCCGCCTCTTCCGCGCAGCTCACGAGGTGCTGAACCAGGCGCGTCTTGCCGACACCTGCGTCACCGACCAGGAAGACCGTGGCCATCCGGCCCTGCTGCGCTCCGTCGAAGGCCGACACGAGCGTGGCGACGTGATCGTCCCGTCCGACGAGCGGGGGCGTCGCCGGGCGCTCGGTCACGTCGGCCGAGGTTATGCCATCTCACCAAGCGAGATCCAGAGGGACCCCCACTGTCCTGCCGGGAGGAGCGATCATCCGGGTGGGGCCGGACGTTGCCGTATCAGGACGGCACGCCGTCCCTCCTCACCTGGAGCAGTCACCCGGACGGGAAGATCGAACGAGAGGAGCGTGCAGTGGACACGGAGGACATCGGGAAGTTGGCACAGCCCGGCGGGGGGCCGGGGTCCACTCAGCACCTGGCCCGGCTCGCGGGCACCACCATGCCGGAATCCATCCCGGACGTCATTCGGCGGCTCGCGGCGATCCACGAGTACGCCTCCGGCACGTCGATGCTGCGCGATGACGACGGGATCGCCGCGTTCACCCGGCTCTACCACATCATCACGACCCGGATCGGGAACATGGTCGACAGCGGGGAGTTCCGCGACCCTGCCTTCCTGATCAGGCTCGACCTGGAGTTCGCCGAGCGCTACCTGCGCGCGCTGCGCACCTACGCCGAGGACATGCACCGCACTCCCGGGGTCTGGCGCCTGCTGTTCGACAACCGCAGCGACCCCCGCATCGCCCCCGTGAACTTCGCGGTGGCCGGCGTGAACGCCCACATCAACTTCGACCTCTCGTGCGCGCTGGTGGCCACCTGGAAGCACGTCACGCCCGACGGTGACGGACCCGACAGCGCCCAGTTCTACGACTACCGGCTGATCAACGACGTCTTCGAGCAGGAGATGGACCCCCTGCGCGAGGAGCTGGGCTCCTTCCTCAGCAGGGGCCCCGACGACGCCATCTGGGATCGCACGGCCAACTGGGTCTCCGACCTCGTCATCCGCTTCACCCGCGACCTGGCGTGGGACGAGGCGAAGCGGGTGTGGGACCGCGGCGCCGACGACAAGGTGATGCAGGCGTCCGAGGAGAAGCTCGACACCATCGCCTCGTTCGTCGGTGAACGCCTGCTCCGCGCCCCGATCCTGCCCGTGTAGCCAGGGGAATATCGGCTCGACCCCGCGACCGGCCTACGGGCACCATCTCCCCTCCGTGGGACACATCGAGGCAATGGCCGTCGGGCACCGCCTGCCCGACGGCCGCACGCTCTTCTCCGACGTCAGCTTCCGGGTCGGCGAGGGCGCCAAGGTCGCTCTCGTCGGCCCGAACGGCGCAGGGAAGACCACGCTGCTGCGGATGATCGCCGGCGAGCTGAGCGCGACGACGGGCAGCATCGCGCGTAGCGGCGGCCTCGGGGTGATGCGCCAGTTCATCGGGTCGATCACCGACGACCGCACCCTCGCCGATCTCGCCCTGTCCCTCGCCCCGCCCGGGGTGCGTACCGCCGGTCTCCGGCTCGCCGCGGCCGAGCAGGCGCTCGACGACGGGGAACGCTCGCAGCTCCGGTACGCCGATGCGCTCGCGAACTGGGGCGAGGCGGGCGGCTACGCGGCCGAGGTGGAGTTCGACACGGCCGCGATCGCGGCGCTCGGCCTGTCGTGGGCCGCCGTCCGTGACCGCCCCGTCGTCACGCTCTCGGGCGGGCAGCAGAAGCGGTTCGCGCTGGAACTGCTGCTCCGCGGCCCCGACGAGGTGCTGCTGCTCGACGAGCCCGACAACTTCCTCGACGTCCCCGGCAAACGCTGGCTGGAGGGCCGGATCCAGGAGTCCGGCAAGAGCGTGCTGTTCGTGAGCCACGACCGGGAGCTGCTCGCCGCCACCGCCCAGCGTGTCGTCACGGTCGAGGCGGAGTCGGCGTGGGTGCATCCCGGCGGCTTCGCGTCCTGGCACGAGGCACGAGTGGCGCGCCACGACCGTCTCGACGAGGAACGCCGCCGCTGGGACGAGGAGCGCGCGAAGCTGGAACGGCTGGTCGTGTACTACAAGCAGAAGGCCGCCTACAACGACGGTCTGGCGTCGCGCCTGCAGGCGGCACGCACCCGGCTGGCGCGGTTCGTCGATGCGGGCCCGCCCGAGGAGAAGGCGCGCGAGCAGAACGTCCGGATGCAGCTGACCGGTAGCCGCACGGGCAAGCGAGCGCTGGTCTGCGACCAGCTCGAGCTGGACGGGCTCACCTATCCGTTCGATCTCGAGGTCTGGTTCGGCGATCGCGTGGCGGTGCTCGGGGCGAACGGCTCGGGCAAGTCCCACTTCCTGCGGCTCCTCGCGCGCGGAGGCACCGACCCGGAGCCCGGCAGCGTCCCGGCCAGCGGCGCGGCCCTTCCTGCCGTTGCCCATGACGGCGTGGCCCGGCTCGGCGCGCGCGTGCGTCCCGGGCACTTCTCGCAGACCCACGATCGGCCCGAGCTGACCGGTCGCACGCCGCAGGACATCCTCGTGGGCGGGGACGCCGACCGTCCGGGCCGCACTCGCGGCGACGCCATGAAGGCGCTGGCCCGCTACGAGTTGGCGGCCCAGGCCGAGCAGCGGTTCGAGACGCTCTCCGGTGGGCAGCAGGCCCGGCTGCTCATCCTGCTGCTGGAGCTGTCCGGCGCCACGTTGCTGCTGCTCGACGAGCCGACCGACAACCTCGACCTCGCCTCGGCCGAGGCGCTCGAGCAGGCCCTCGACGCGTTCGAGGGTACGGTGCTGGCGGTGACCCACGACCGCTGGTTCACCCGGGGGTTCGACCGCTTCCTGCTCTTCGCGGGGGACGGCGAGGTGCGGGAGACCGACGAGCCCGTATGGGCCGTGGGCTGAGATTCGTCGCCGCGGTTCGTCAGCGTGCGGGCCGCACGGCGCCGGTCACCACCCACCGGTCCGAGCGCGCCCGCAGCCCCACGGCGACGAGGCGGAGCACCATGAACAGCGTGAGGCCCGTCCAGATCCCGGCCAGGCCCCAGCCGAAGGCGAGCGAGGCCCAGATCAGCGGGAGGAACCCCACCACCGCGGCGAGCAGGGTGGACGTCCGCAGGTAGGCGGCGTCCCCGGCGCCGAGCAGCACCCCGTCCAGCGCGAACACCACCCCGGCCACCGGTTGCATGGCCGCGAAGAACCACCAGGCGACGGGCACGGCGTCGAGCACCTCGGCGTCCGGGGTGAACACCGGCGGCAGCACCCCGGAGAGCGCGGCGTACAGCACCCCGAACCCGATACCGAGCACCAGCCCGTAGCGGGTGACCTGCCCAGCCAGTGCCTTGGCCCGCTCCGCACCGCGGTCCGGCGATCCCAGCGCGGCCCCCACCAGCGACTGCGCCGCGATCGCCACGGCGTCGAGCACGAGGGCCTGGAACGTCCACAGCTGCAGGACGATCTGGTGCGCGGCCACCGTGGCGGCCCCGAAGCGGGTGGCGACGGCGGCCGCGGAGAGGAAGCAGGCCTGGAAGGCGAGGCTGCGGGCGATGAGGTCGCGGCCGAGCGTGATCTGCGAGCGCAGCACCGTGGCCGAGGGCCGCAGCGGCGCGGCATCGGCCCGCGCGGCCCGCACGAGCGCGCCCAGGAACAGGCTCGCACCGACGGTCTGCCCGGCGACGTTCGCCCACGCCGACCCGACGAGCCCGATCCCCGCCCAACCACCGACACCGTGCACGAGCGCGGGGCAGGCCAGCGCGGACAGCCCGTTGCCGGCGAGGACGTAGCGCAGCGGGCGTGCGGTGTCCTGCACGCCGCGCATCCAGCCGTTGCCTGCCAGCGTCACCAGCACCAGCGGCGCGCCGATGAGGGCGATCCGCAACCAGGACACCGCCGCGTCGGCGATGTCGCCGCCGTTCCCGAGAGCAGAGGCGACGGGATGGGCGACGAGTTGCCCCACGACGAGCACCAGCAGGCCGACGGCCAACGCGAGCCAGGTGGCCTGCACGCCCTCCCCCACGGCATCGCTGCGCCTGCCCGCGCCGTGCAGGCGGGCCGCGCGTGCCGTGGTGCCGTACGACAGGAAGTTGAGCTGGCTCGTGACCTGCGCGAACAGCACGCCGGCGATGGCGAGGCCGGCGAGCGGCACCGCACCGAGCCGACCGACCACCGCGGTGTCGACGAGCAGGTACAGCGGCTCGGCGGCCAGCACCGGCAGCGCCGGGGCCGCGAGTCGAAACACCTCTGAGGCGTTGGCGCGAGCGGACGTCGTGGTCATCGAGCAGCGACCGGGGAGAAGACCGTCATTCGGCGGGTGTGCGCGGGCGCCGGCACACGTAGACGAAGGCGGGCGGCAGGTTGCGCCACACGGTGGCGGTGACCAGCACCTCGTCGAACGTCTCACGCAACGTGCGGCGGAAGCGGCGGGCCGCTCCGAGCGTCATGCCGTGCAGGTAGGCGAACGTGGTGAAGGCGCCGGTGGACCCGATGGCCCGGCTGATCTCGGCGAGCAACGCGGTCTGGGTCGGGTCGTCGAACAGCGCCCACGGCAGGCCGCAGATCACGGCGTCGACGGACGAGATGTCGCGCTCGGCGAGCAGCGCGCCGAGGTTCGCGGCATTGCCCGGCACCACCTCGAGCTCCGGGAGGGTGCGGCGCAGGAACGTGACCATGTCCGGGTCCAGCTCCACGGCGAGGTGCCGGGCGCCTGCGGGCAGCCGTTGCGCGATCACGGCGCTCACCGCCCCGGTGCCCGGACCCAGCTCGACCACGACCGGAGCGCCCGTGCTGGGCACGATCGACGCGAGCACCGCACCCAGCCGCGGCGAGCTGGGGGCGATCGCGCCCATGGTCGCCGGTCTGCGCACGGCGGCCGAGAGAAATGCGCGCCGAGCCGCGCCCGCGTCCGATTCGGCGCGGGCGGGTCCGGTTTCGGACGTCATCGTGCGGGGCTCCTTCGTTCGGTGCATCCACCGTAGCCCGGAGCCGGCGTCACCGATCACCCGGCGAGGACGCCACCGAGGCCTTCGGTTCATCCGTCCTGTTCGTCCTGGAAGGGGCCGTCGGGAGGGAGGCGGAACGTCCGCTGCGGCTCCACCGCGGCCACACCGTCGAGATCGGCGAGCGCCTCCCAGTCGGCAGGCGCCGACCCGGTGATCACCCCGACCGGGCGGAGCACCTGCTCGACGTCCATCCCGGCCGCACGCAGCCGGTCGGCCAGCTGGTCGATCGCCCCGACGTGGGCGTCGTCGACCGTGACCGTGACCGAGACGTGTCCGGGAGTGTTGGAAGAGGTCATGACGGCGCCTGCACGAGGCCGGCGCCGACGTCTCGCACCGGCGCGTCGAGCGCTCGAGCGGCACCCACGACCTCGTCCCAGAGCCCTCGGCCGCGGGCGCCGCTGCGCTCCGCCCACAGCGCGGCGATTCCCGCGACGTGGGGGGTGGCCATGCTGGTGCCGGAGATCGTGTTCGTGCGCCGCGGGAGCGGCCAGCTCGAGTAGACCGCCACACCCGGTGCCGCGATGTCGATCTCACCGCCACCGACGTCGGTGGCCGAGGCGGAGAAGTCGGCCACGGCCAGGGTGGAGTCCACCGCCGCCACCGCGAGTATCGACGGGCTGTTGGCCGGCACCCCGACGAAGCCGGGGTTGCCCTGTGAGCGGCGTGCGTTGTTGCCTGCGGCCGCAACGATCAGGGTGCCCGCGGCCAGAGCCCGGCGCCCCACCGTCTCGTAGGCGGTGGAGATCGCCCGCTGGTCGGCGCCCAGCGACATCGAGATCACCTGAGCGCCGGCACTGATTGCCCAGCTCATCCCGGCAAGGATATCCGCGTCGGTGCCGCTGCCCTGGTTGTTCAGCACCTTGCCGACGAGCAGCCGGGCGCCGTACGCGATCCCGTAACGCCGCCCCTGCGCCGGTTCGCGCGGGCCCGCCATCGTGCCCGCGCAGTGCGTGCCGTGCCCCTGGACGTCCTGCGCCGTCTCGCCGTCGACGAACGAGCGGGTGGTGATGTCGCGGCCGGCGAAGTCGGGGTGCCGCAGGTCGATACCGGTGTCGAGCACCGCGATGGTGATCCCGGCACCGGACTCCGCCGCGTCGAGCACACCGGTGGCGTGCAGCCCCCAGGTCGCCACGGTGTCATCGGTGAACGCGGCCTCCTGCTCGGGATCGACCGGCGCCGCTTCCTGCAGAGCGTGCACCACCCGTTCCTGCTCGACGGCGAGGATCCGGTCGTCAGCGGATTCGAACACGCCGGTGGCGCCCACCCGGTCCGGCGCGACGCTGACGACCGCGACCCCGAGCTCGGCGAACAGCAGCGCGCCTGTGGTGGCCGCCGGGTCGAGCGCCTGGGCGCCTGGATCCTTCGTGCTGACGACGTCCTCGACGCCGCTCACCTCACGCACCACCTCGCGCGACGCCTCGTCGTCCCCGAACAGCTCGTCGCTGATCACGAGCAGGTAGCGCCCGGTCGTCGAGGCCGCCGGTTGCGCGTCAGGTCCAGTCATCACCACATCGTGACGGACGATCGATCATTCGTCTCGAAAGTCTCGCCGGGATGTGATGTCGGATCGCGGGAACGCCGTCGCCTTGCCTCCTCGACGCGCATCTCCTGCCGGCCGAGAGTGCCCGGCGGCCGAGAGCTCCCGGGGATCTCAGGCGGGTCGCTCCACCGCGCCGAGCGCCCTCAGCGCGGAGCGGAGGGCGGCGAGCACCTCGCCTTTCGTGCCGTCGTGGGTGAAGCCGGCGGCAGCCCGGTGACCACCCCCACCGAGCAGGGAGGCGACCTTGGCGACGTCCACGCGCCCCTTCGACCGCAGCGAGGTGACCCACCGCCGCTGCGCCACCTGCTTGAGCACCGCCGCCACCTCCGCCTCGGCCACGGTGCGCAGGACGTCGACGATGCTGTCGACCTCCTCGGGACGGAACCGGGAGACGTCCTCGAGGGGAACGGAGGCATGCACCAGCCCGAGACCGTCGCCCGCCTCGGGCTCCAGCTCGACGCGTTGCAGCACCTCGCCCAGCGTGGCCAGCCAGCCGTAGGGATGGGTGTCCATGATCGGCCGCGCCACCGCTTCCGCCTCGACGCCTGCGGCCAGGAGGTCGGCCGCGATCCGGTGCGCCGCCTCGCCCGCCGTGCGGAATCCACGGGTGTCGGTGACCAGACCGGCGTAGAGGCACCGGGCGATGTCGGCGTCGATCGGCTCCCCCATCGCCACGAGCACCCTGTGGACGAGCACGACGGTCGCCTCGGCGTCGGGGTCGAGCACCTGGACCCCACCGAAACCCGGGTTGGTGGTGTGGTGATCGATCATCAGCGACGCCTCGGCACAGTCCAGCCGGTCCGCGAGTGCGCCCAGCCGGGACGGCTCCGCGGCGTCACAGAGCACCAGGAGCTCGGGGGCGGCCGGTACCTGGTCCGGCCCGACCACCAGCCCGAGGACGTCCAGCGGGCCGAGCGTCTCGGGCACACGCGCGGGCGACGCGAACGACACCCGGACCGTGGCCCCACGGCGGCGCAGCGCGATCCCCAGGGCCAGTGCACTGCCCAGCGAGTCGGCGTCGGGATTGATGTGGGCGAGCAGGGTGACGTCCCGGGCACGGGCCAGCAGTGCGGCCGCAGCCGTGATCGCGGCCTCGAGGGACGTCGTCGTCCCGAGACCGCTGCCCCGCCCGCCCCGCTTGGTCACTCCTCGTCGGTCCGCTCGCGTGGCACGCGGTACGGGTCGGGGTCCCCGGCCGGACGGGCACCCGCGGCCAGCCGCGCCACCTCCGCGTCGGACTCCCGCATCCGGGCCAGCAATTCCTCCATGCGGCGCGCCTCGTCCGGCACCTGGTCCGGCACGAACGCGAGCGAGGGCGTGTGGCGGATGCCAGTGCCCGCCCCGACGAGCGAGCGCAGCACACCGGTGGCGCTCGCCAACGCGGCCGCGGCGCCGGCGGTGTCGGGGTCGGCATCGACCGTCTCGCCGAGGACCGTGTAGTACACGGTGGCCTCCCGGAGATCACCGGTGACGCGCGTGTCGGTGATCGTCACCATCTTCAGGCGAGGGTCCTTGACCTCGTGTTCCAGCGCGGCAGCCACGATCTGCGAGATCCTCTTGGCCAGTCGCCGCGCACGAGCCTGGTCCACCATCAGCCGCTCCTCAGGGTCTTACCGGGTCCTACGACTCGTCGTCGGGACGCATCATGCGCTGCCGCGCGGAGAGCAGCTCCAACTCGGGTCGGGCGGCGACCAGCCGCTCGCACCGGTCGAGCACATCCGTGACGTGCTGGTGGTCGGCAGCCACGCAACTGACCCCGAGCAGCGCACGGCGGTGAAGGTCGAGATGGCCCGCCTCGGCGACCGCCACCTCGAACCTGCGACGCAGCTCGCTCAGCACGGGCCGGACGACCGACCGCTTCTCCTTGAGGGAATGGACGTCACCCAGCAGCACGTCCAGTTCCAGCGCTCCGACGAACATGGGATCTCCACGATCGAACCGACGACAGGGGGACCGGTGAGCACCGGTCCCCCCACGCCGCGTCAGCTCCTCGGCTTCTCGCGCATCTCGAAGGTCTCGACGACGTCGCCGACCTTGATGTCGCTGTAGCTGCCGAGGGTGAAACCGCACTCGAAGCCCTCGCGGACCTCGACCACGTCGTCCTTGAACCGCCGCAGCGAGCTGATCGGCAGGTTCTCGGCCACCACCACGTTGTCGCGCAGCAGGCGGCCGCGCGCGTTGCGGCGGATCTCGCCGGACAGGACCAGCGCACCGGCGATGGTGCCGAACCGGGAGGACTTGAAGACCTCGCGGACCTCCGCGCGGCCCAGCTCGACCTCCTCGAACTCCGGCTTGAGCATGCCCCGCAGCGCCTTCTCGATCTCCTCGATGGCCTGGTAGATCACGGTGTAGTACCGGATCTCCACGCCCTCGCGGTTGGCGAGCTCGGTGGCCTTGCCCTCGGCCCGGACGTTGAAGCCCAGGACGATGACGTTGTCGGCGATGGCGAGGTTGATGTCGCCCTCGGTGATGCCACCGACACCGCGGTGGATGACCCGCAGCTCGACGTCGTCGCCCACCTCGATCTTCATGAGCGCGTCCTCGAGGGCCTCGACGGTACCCGAGTTGTCACCCTTGATGATCAGGTTGAGGGTGTTGGTCTCCTTCAGCGCGGCGTCCAGGTCCTCCAGGCTGACGCGCTTGCGGCGGCTCGCCAGCTCGGCGTTGCGCTCGCGAGCGCGCCGCCGGTCGGCGATCTGCCGGGCCACGCGGTCCTCGTCGACGACGAGGAACGTGTCGCCTGCGCCGGGCACCGAGGTGAACCCGATGACCTGCACCGGCCGCGACGGGAGGGCCTCCTCCACGTCGTTGCCGAACTCGTCGAGCATCCGCCGGACGCGGCCGGAGGCGTCGCCTGCCACCACCGAGTCGCCGACCCGCAGCGTGCCGCGCTGAACCAGCACGGTGGCCACGGGACCACGACCGCGGTCGAGGTGCGCCTCGATCGCGACGCCCTGGGCCTCCATGTTGGGGTTGGCCCGCAGGTCGAGCGCGGCGTCGGCGGTGAGCAGGATCGCCTCGAGCAGCTGCTCGATGTTGATGTTCTCCCGTGCGGAGATGTCCACGAACATCGTCTCGCCGCCGTACTCCTCGGCGACCAGCCCGTACTCGGTGAGCTGCTGGCGGATCTTGGCGGGGTTGGCCCCCTCCTTGTCGATCTTGTTGACCGCGACCACGATCGGCACGTCGGCCGCCTGGGCGTGGTTGATCGCCTCCACCGTCTGCGGCATCACGCCGTCGTCGGCCGCGACCACGATGACCGCGATGTCCGTCGACTTGGCACCGCGGGCACGCATGGCGGTGAACGCCTCGTGACCCGGGGTGTCGATGAACGTGATGGGCCGCTCCTGGCCCTCGAGCTCGGTGAGCACCTGGTAGGCACCGATGTGCTGGGTGATGCCACCGGCCTCGCCCTCCGCGACGTTCGCCTTGCGGATGGTGTCGAGGAGTCGCGTCTTTCCGTGGTCGACGTGGCCCATGACGGTGACAACCGGCGGGCGGACGACCAGGTCCTCCTCGCCGCCGGCGTCCTCGCCGTAGGAGATGGAGAAGCTGTCGAGCAGCTCGCGGTCCTCCTCCTCCGGGCTGACGACCTGGACGTTGTAGTTCATCTCGGTGCCGAGCAGCTCGAGCACCTCGTCGGCGACGGATGCCGTGGCCGTGACCATCTCACCGAGGTGGAACAGCACCTGCACCAGCGAAGCCGGGTTTGCGCCGATCTTGTCGGCGAAGTCGGTGAGCGACGCACCACGCGGGAGCTTGATCGTCTCGCCGTGGCCCTTCGGCAGGCGGACGCCGCCGACCGAGGGAGCCTGCATCGAGTCGAACTCCTGGCGCTTCTGCCGCTTCGACTTGCGGCCCTTGCGAGCCGGTCCACCGGGACGACCGAACGCACCCGCGGCTCCACCGCGACCGCGGCCACCGCCACCACCGGGACGACCGCCACCGCCGCCACCAGGGCCGCTGCGGAAACCGCCACCGGCGGGGGCGCCACCGCCACCACCGGGACCACCGGGACCACCGCCACCAGGGCGGAAGCCGCCGCCGCCGGGACGACCACCGGGACCGCCGGGACGTCCACCACCCGGACCACCCGGGCGACCACCAGGACCACCACGGCCACCACCGGGACCACCCGGACCACCACGCCCTGCGGGCGGGCGAGCGGGCATCATGCCGGGGTTCGGGCGCGGCGGCATGTTGCCGGGCGACGGGGGACGCGGGCCTGCGCGGCCGGGCTCACCGGGACGCGGGCCACCGGGACGCGGAGCGCCCGGACGCGGCGCGCTCTGGCTCGGGCCGGGCTGGCCCGGGCTGCCACCCTGGCCCTGGCCACCCTGTGCCGGACCCTGCCCGGGAGCGGGCGGGCCGGGACGGGGCGGGGCCGGGCGCGGCGGAGCGCCGGAGCCGACACCGAACGGGTTGTTGCCCACCCGGGGCGTACGGGGGCCCGGACGCGGACCACTCGGACGCGGAGGCACGACGGCGGCACCCGCGTCGGCGGCGGCCGGTCGCTGCTGGCCCCCCTGCGCCGGTCCCTGCGGACCGGGCTGACGCGGACCGGGCCGAGGCCCGGGACCGGGCGTGGGCCTGGTGGAAGGCTGTGCGGGCGCCGATGCAGCCGGCGTCTGCGGGGCCGGGCGCTGAGGCTGCCGCTCCGGCTCCTGCCGGGACGGAACGGCCGAGGGGCCGGGCCGAGGACCCGGACGCGGGCCGGTGGGACGCGGACGGTCTCCCGCCCCCGTCGGCGACGGAGCAGACGGCGCGGGGGCCGACGGGCGCGGACCCGGGACGGGACCGCCCGACGGCTGCGACGGGCGCGGCGGAACCGATGCCGGGCTGGCGCCACCACCGGGGCGCTGCCTGCCTCCACCACGCCGACCACCGGAGTCGCTGCCGTTGGACATCGACTCACGAAGCTTGCGGGCCACGGGGGCCTCAACGGTCGAGGACGGGGACTTCACGTACTCGCCGAGATCCTGCAATTTGCTCAGTACTTGCTTGCTGCTGACTCCGAGCTCCTTGGCGAGCTCATGTACGCGGGCCTTGCCTGCCACTGCACTCCTTGTTTGTCGGAGGCCGGCGGCGGTACCCGCTCGACCTCGAACCTAGTGTCGAAGCACGTTCATGGTGCGATCTTCACGACTGGCTCATGACGGGTCGACCTTGCTTCCTCGTGTGACGGACCCGGGTCTTTCCCGGACCCCGCTCGCGGTACTGCCCATCTGCACTGCATCGTTCACGTGCTCGCTCCGACTCCCACACTCGATTCTGGCCCGTACCGCACCGGTGTCCAGCGGACCCGGGACGCGCAACGCCCGCGGGAACGCCGAGCGCCGCTCGGCACGGTCCAGGCACTCCGAAGCCGGATGCAACCATGCACCTCGCCCGGGAAGCCGCCGCCGTGGGTCAGGGGTAAGGACCCCGTCCACCACGACGACCCGCAACAGACCGTCGACCACCGATCGACTTCGGCATCCTATGCAGGTCCGGACGGGTCCCGCCGCGGATCGCGGATCCGGGGTGGGCGTCGGACGAGCGGGGGCCGAATTCGAGCTGTGGGCCGAGGTGGAGTGTAGCGCAGCAGTGTGATTCGTTCCGCCCTCGTGGGGTGCCTCGCGGATCAGCCGACCGACTCCGACTCTGGTGCATCCACGGCCCCCCGCGGATCGGCGTCGCTGCGGATGTCGATCCTCCATCCGGTGAGCCGGGCCGCCAACCGGGCGTTCTGACCTTCCTTGCCGATGGCCAGCGACAGCTGGAAGTCGGGCACGACCACCCGTGCGGTCTTCGTGCGCGCGTCGAGGACCGTGACCGACACCACTTTGGACGGCGAAAGGGCGTTGCCCACAAAGGTCGCCGGGTCGTCGGACCAGTCGATGATGTCGATCTTCTCCCCGGCCAGCTCGCTCATGACCCCGCGCACCCTCGCCCCGACCGGGCCGATGCAGGCGCCCTTGGGGTTGACGCCCGCCACGGTGGACCGGACGGCGATCTTCGAACGGTGTCCGGCCTCCCGGGCCACGGCGACGATCTCCACGGACCCGTCGACGATCTCCGGTACCTCGAGGGCGAAGAGCTTGCGCACGAGGTTGGGATGCGTCCTGCTCAACGTGATCTGCGTCCCACGCATTCCCCGCGTCACGCCGACCACGTAACAGCGGATCCGTGAGCCGTGCTCGTACTTCTCACCGGGGACCTGCTCGGCCTGCGGCAGCACGCCCTCGGTCTGCGGGCTCAGCTGCACGATCACCACGCCACGGGCGTTGGCGCGGGCGTCGCGCTGGATGACGCCCGCGACGATCTCGCCCTCCTTCGCCGCGAACTCGCCGTAGGTGCGCTCGTGCTCGGCGTCGCGCAGGCGCTGCACGATCACCTGGCGCGCGGTGGTGGCCGCGATCCGGCCGAAGCCCTCAGGGGTGTCGTCCCATTCGGACGCCACGGCCCCGTCCGAGCCCATCTCCTGGGCCATCACGCGGACCGCGCCCGTCTTGCGGTCGATGTCGATGCGCGCGTGGGGCTGGTGGCCGTCCGTGTGTTTGTAGGCAGTGAGCAGGGCGGTCTCGATGGCCTCGATGACCGTCTCGAAGGGGATGTCCTTCTCGCGCTCGATGGTGCGCAGCGCCGCGATGTCGACATTCATGCCGTGTCCTCCTCAGGTGGCTGGGACGCCCCCTGCAGCAGCTGCAGCTCGGCTTCCGGCGCGGGCCGGAACTCCACCTGGACGCCGGCGTGTTCTACGTCGGCGTAGCGCAGCCCGCGCAACTCGCCGTCGACGAGGACGGTGACGGCCTCCTCGCCTGCCGGGCCGACCCGGCCGGTGAACGTGTCGCCCTCGCGCGTGCGGACCGCGACCTGACGCAGGTGCGCACGGCGCCAGTGCCGGGGACCGGTCAGGGGCCGGTCGACGCCCGGTGAGGTGACCTCAAGGGTGTAGGAGCCGGGGATGAGGTGCTCGTGCTGGTCCAGCTCGGCCGAGACGGCCCGGGACAGCTGCGCGATGTCGTCGAGCCCGATGCCGGATTCGGAGTCCACCACGACCTTGATGGTGTGACGACGGCCCGCGGTGCGCACGTCGAGCTGGTCGAGCTCGAATCCGGCATCTCGGACGATCGGTTCCAGCACGCCGTGCAGCTGTCCGGGCGGCTGCCCGGCTTCCTGCGCGGGGCGGGGGGAGGGCATCGGATGACTCCTGCTCGTTTCGGTTCTCTCCGCCTGCGCGGCAGCGGCGGATGTCGCTGGGCGGGTGTGGTGAGTTTGCCAGGGTATCGCGCCCGGCACTCACAGCGGCCTGGCAGGATATGGCCGTAACGCGCTGCGTGAGGAGTTTCCGTGCGAGAGCATCCCGGGTCGGCTTCAGCACCCGGGATCACCCGACGCCAGTTGATCACCGGTCTCCTGCTTCTCCCGCCCGCTCTGGCTGGTTGCGCGATCGGTTCGAGCGCACAAGCAGGGCCCGACCCACTGATCGCGCTCGCCGACGCCGCCCGCAACGATGTGGCGCTGGCCGGCAGGGCGATCACGTCCACTCCCGCCCTCGCTCCGCGGATCCAGCCGTTGGTCGACGCGCGCACCGCGCACGCCCAGGCGCTCGACGCGGAGGTGGCCCGCCTCGACCCGTCGCAGCCGAGCAGGCCGCCTGCCCAGGCCACCGCCCGCACGGTCACCCTTGCCGAGGTACGCGCCGCGGTACTCGCCTCCGGCCAGTCGGCCACCGCCGCGGTGCTCACCCTGCCCCCCGATCGCGTCGGGCTCGTCGCCTCGGTGGCGGCGTGCTGCGCGGCCTACGCACAGGTGCTCGGATGAGCGGCACCCCGCCCACCGGAGCGGTCGGGATCGACAAGGCTGCAGTGGACGCACTGCAGGACGCGCTCGCGGCCGAGCACGCCGCCGTCTGGTGCTACACGCTCATCCCCGCGTTCCTGCCCGCCGACCAGGTGCCGACCGCCCGTGCCGACGCCGACGCGCACCGGGGGGTGCGCGGGCAGCTCGAGCAGATACTCAGCGACCTCGGTGTCCAGCCCGTCTCGGCCCAGCCCGCGTACCAGACACCGAAGCCGGTCGTCGACGGCCCGTCCGCGGCGGCGCTCGCGGTCGTCGCGGAGACCGACGCGCTGGCGGCGTGGCGCTCGGTGGTGGAGCGCACCAGCGATCGCTCGCTCCGCCAGGCCTCGCTCGACGTCCTCACGAAGGGCACGCTGCGCTGCGCGGTATGGCGCACGGTCGTGAAGGAGCCGCCCGCGATCCTGGTCTTCCCGGGCAGCGCCTGACGTCCGGGGCCGGTCGAACCGTCAGCCGGTGAGGGCATCGAGGGCCCGGTCGCGGTCGGCCTCGGTGTTGTAGAGGTGGAACGCCAGGCGCGCGGCTCCGGCGCGTCCGCTCGCCACCACCCCGGCCGCGGTCAGGCGGTCCATCGCCCCGGGCGTACGGACGGCGACGATCGCGGATCCCGCGGGCTCCATGCCGAGGGCGGCCCGGAACCCGTCCGCGAGGCCCACGCAGTGGGCGTGCACCGCCGCGCGGTCGAGCCCGGCGAGCCACGGCAGGGCGACAGCCGCGCCTGCGTGGCAGTACCAGGCAGGCGACGTGTCGAGGGACCGGGCGTCGGGAGCCAGCTGCATCGGCAGCCCGTAGATGCTCGCCCACCGGTCCGCCGCGGCGTACCAGCCGGCCTGGTGCGGCACGACCTCGATCCCGGGGGCCACGGCCATCCACGCCACCCCGCGCGGGGTCAGCAGCCACTTGTAGGCAGCGGCCACCACGACATCGGCCCAGCCGAGGTCGGCATCGAACCAGCCGAGCGCCTGGGTGGCGTCCAGCACCACCCTCGTGCCTCCCGCCTGAGCGGCCCGCAGGGCATCGAGGTCGACCACGCGACCGTCGGCGGACTGCACGACGCTCACCGCGACGAGGTCGTACTCGCCTGCCAGGTCCCCCAGCTTCTCGAGCTCGGCCTCCGTGACGGTCACACCGCGCGCGGCTTGGGCCGCGAAAGGCCAGCTCACGCTCGTGAACTCGCCCGATGCGACGAGCACCCTGGTGCCGTCGGGAACACTCGCGGCGATCAGCCCGAGCAGCTGCGACACCGCCGAGCCGATCGCCACCCGGCCCGCATCCACCCCGACGAGCTCGCCGAAGGCGCCGCGGGCGAGCTCCACGGCCTCGTCGTAGTCGCCCGGCCGCCCACCACCGGTGCGCCATCCCCTGATCGCGGACTCGACGACGTCGGCGACCGCCGCCGAGGGAACCCCGATGCTGGCCGTGTTGAGGTAACCGGAGGGGACATCGAACTGCTGACCGAAGGCGCTGCGCATGGACAGGGACACTACGAGAATGGACAGCCAGCTGATCGAGATCAGGACCGGCGGCCGCGAGGCTGTGGTGGATCTGACCGACGAGATCGCCGCCTTCCTGCGCTCCGTCGACGCCCGGGAAGGCCTGCTGAACGTGTGGGTCCCGCACGCGACCGCCGGCCTCGCGGTGATCGAGACCGGCGCCGGCAGTGACACCGACCTGCTCGCCGCGCTGCGCGAACTACTTCCCGCCGACGACCGCTGGCGGCACCGGCACGGCAGCCCCGGCCACGGCCGCGACCACGTCCTGCCCGCGATCATCGCGCCGTCGATGTCGGTCCCGGTGCTCGACGGACGCACCGCACTCGGGACCTGGCAGTCGGTCTGCCTCGTGGACACCAACGGCGACAACCCCGTGCGCTCGGTCAGGCTGTCGTTCCTCACCGGATGAGCCGAAAGGCGTACAACTACCCTTGATCCGTGACGACGACCGGTGGAGCCCACCCGCCGCAGCCTGGGCCCGACGACCAGCGACCGAGCGGGGCGACCGCGCCGCCGGAGCCCGGTTCACACGGCGGCTCCCCGGACCCGACGCCGGACGCACCACCCGAGACCGGGCCGGAGGCCGTGCCGGAGACGGGGCCCCAGCCCGTCTCCGAGACCGGACCGCAACCGGTCGCTGAGAACGCGCCCTACCCCGTCCCCGAGACCGGGCCTCAGCCCCTCCCCGAGACCGGGCCCCCCGCCCCCGGCGCAGGGCCCGCGCCCACGCCCGGATCCGAGCAGGGCGCCACGGGCGACAGCACGGTCTGGATCGAGCCGTCGAAGGCCGCGCCGGAGACGGCGCCGTGGGGAATGCCCGTCGTCGACGCACCACCACCACCGCCCGCCGACGCCAGGGCCTGGGGGCCGCCCACCCCGCCTGCGCCGTGGGGCCCCGCGCCGCCCCCGCCCGGACCGGCGGGGCAATCGTGGCCCGGCGGTCCCGGCGCCGGGCCGTCGCCGTGGGCGGGGCCGGGTTCGGGTTCGGGTTCGGGGCAGCCCGCGGGATCGTGGCAGCCGCCGACGCCGGGACAGCAGCCCTGGTCCGGTCAGCAGCCGTGGTCCGAGCCCGCGCCTGCGGCGCCGGCCGCCGGCGTGACCCGCCGCAACCGCACCACGGTGGTCGCGATGATCACCGTGGGCGCGCTCGTGCTCGCCGGACTCGGCGTCGCCGGCTACCTGCTGCTCAAACCGGGCGGCACTGCGGCGGCAGGTCCGATGACCCCGATCCAGACACCCACCCTCAGCTACGCCGTGCCCACGGACTGGACACAGGGTGGTGACCCGCTGACGAACCCGTTCGGGCTGACCTTCGCCGGTGTGGCCAGAGGCCCCGAGTACGAGTGCTCCGGCCGGTCCTTCGTCCGCGGGATCGTCGCGAGCGCAGTGCTGCCGGGAACGGCCTCGCTCGCCTCCTTGCCCGCGCTCGCGCAGGGCCTGGCGCAGGCCCTCTACACGCCACCGGACGGCTCGCGCCCGGACGTCAACGCGAGCAACACGCAGACCGTCGACGTCGGTGGCATCCAGGGCAACCTCGTGGAGGCCACGGCGCGCACGGCCACGGACGACGGATGCCTCGCGACCGAGGGCACGGTTCTCGTGCTCGCCGTGCCGACCTCCGGGCCGGACGGACGGCCCGCGATGGCGCTGCTCGTGGTGAACGGCGACGACGCGGGTGGGCCGCCCGACGCTCCCCCGTCACCGTCCCGTGCGGCGCTCGACGCCATCGTGGCGAGCGCCCGGCCCACCACCATCTGACCGGCCACCCGGTCGGCCCGCGACAGGGCCGACCGGGGTCAGCGCACTCCGGGCGGCGCCTCGAACAGGAACGTCCGCCCACCCAGCCGCACCCGCGTGCCCGGCACCAGCCATCGTGACTGCCGGGCCGGGAGCGGCGTCCACGCCGACTCGCCCGGGCCGGCCACGAACGTGCCGTTGCGGGATCCGGAGTCGACGAGCAGCACGTCCCAGCCGTTGAGGCGGATCTCGGCGTGCACCCGTGACACCGCACCGGATGGGTCCTCGATGAGAAGCGAACGCAACGAGCCTGCGCGCACCCGTGGATCGGCTTCCGGCATCCGTCCCACCAGATGGTCGGCGTCGACCGTGTGGGTGACCCCGTCGTCGAAGATCAGCATGCCCAGCGGTGGACGCGGGCCGGACACGAGCCCGCCACCGCCGTCCTCGACCCGGGAGCCGCACGACAGACAGAACTGCGCCCGCGGGTCGTTGAGGTGGCCACGCGGGCACAGATGGCCCCGGACCTGCGGTGTCTCGCTCGAATCGGAGTCTGCCTCGGCCGCATCCCCGCTCGGGACGCTGGTCGTGGCGGCCTCGGCGGACGCGACGCCGACGGGGGCAGGCTCGGCCTCCTGCGGACGTGCCGCATCCGCCTGCACGACCCCGAGCACGCGTTCGGCCCGCAGCTGGGTCTGGGTCGTCGCGCCGGGGGGAACGGGCGGCCCCGCCTGAGCGGGCGCGCCTGCCCCCGCCTTCTGCGCGGCGGCGGAGTCCTCGGTTTCGGGCCGGCCGTGCCTCGGTCGTCCCTGCCGTGAGGGAGCGGCGGCCTCGGCGATGTCGGTGTTGCTCGCGAACCACTGGTCGGACTCGGGCTGTGACGACTCGGCCCCGCCTGCCGCGGGGCGGCGGCGCGGGGGGTCGGCGAGGGGGTGCAGGGATCCCACGCTGGTCTCGTCGATCGCCGGGGTGGCAGCACCACCGGCGGTGTCGCGCGGAACCAGCCGGGACACGACGGCGACGCCGCCTCCCGACCCTGCCTGTGCACCGGCCGGGTCACGCACGTCCGGCGCAGCACCGGACCCACCGTCGGTGGGGCTCCGATCGGCCCGTCCCTGGTCGGCACGGCTGTCACCGGACCGGCCGGGATCAGCGTTCCGGGGATCAGCACCGTGCCTGTCGGCACTGCGGATATCAACGCTGCGCGGACCACCGCCGGAGGTACCGCGCCGCGCCTCGGCCTTGCCCGTGCCGGTGGACCCGTTCCGGCCCGACGGGCCTCGGCCCGCATCCCCGCGGTCGGCGCCGGGCGCACCCCGCTCCGCGCGGTCTGCTTCTCCGCCGCGCTGCGCGGCGGGGCCCGAGCCGGTGCGGGCCGATGCGGCGCCCGTTGCAGCGCCCCCCGCCCCCGCCCGGCCCGTGTCGCCGCCGCGCGTGGCACGGCCGGTGTCGGTCCGGCCAGGCGGAGGATTCTGCTTCGCCTGCTTCGAGTCGGCACCGTTCACGACGGCTCCGGTCGAGCCGGCACCGCCTGCCGCGGCGCCGGTCGACCCGATCCGGTTCGCCCCGGCACCGTTCGTCCCGGCACCGTTCGTCCCGTTGGCCGCCGCACCATTGGCTGCAGCACCGTTCGCTGCGGCACCGTTCGCCGCAGCGCCAGTCACCCCGGCACCGTTCGCCGCACGGTTCGCGCCCGAGCCGTTGGCTCCGGGGCCGGTCGAGCCGGCCCAGTTCACCCCGGCGTCGTTCGAACCGGCACCGCTCGACCCCGCGCGGTTCGCCCCGCCGCCGTTCACGCCGGCACGGTTCGAGCCGGCACCTGGCGTGCTCACGCGGCCCGATCCGGTGCTTCTCGACTCGCCACCGCCTGCACGGCCCGCATCGGCACCGTCGGGGGCGGCGGGGCCGGAGTCGTCAGCAGGCCGGGAATCAGCGCGTGCCGCGGCGGCAGCGGTCGAATCCGCTCCCGTACGGGCTCGGCGCTCATCGATCGCCGGCGACGCTGCGCCCGGCTCGCCGGCATCGGCGGTGGCGCCACCCGGCGCACCGCCGTCCGGGGCGGCGTCGCCCGCAGCGCCCCGCCCCTTCCCGAGAGCGCCCGACCCGCCGTGGGCCGATGCCCGTGCCTGCGCATCGGCCGCGCCCGAGCGGACGGTGCGGCCGGACTGGCCGCGCTCGCGCTCATCCCTGCGGGGATCGGCCTCGACCACCGGGCGCAGGGCGCTCCGGCCCGCCCCGGCCTCCGTGGCCGCCGTGCGGCGGTCCTCGGCAGGCGGGGGCGAACCGTTCAGGCTCGTCGTCGTGGCGGGATCGCGCACCTCGCCGCCGGACGTGTCACGTTCGGACTCGCGGCCTGCGGAACCGAGCCGCGGCTCGTTCTCGACGGACGCCGCGCCCGGTGGACCACTGTCATCGGCTCGTCCGCCATCGGAGTCGTCGCGGCTCGCCCCCTCGTCGGCGCCACCCCGCTCGGGACGCTCGAAGTCGCGGCTCCCGACCGCTCGCAGCACGGACCCGTTGGCACCGAGGCCGCCCCGGCTCGCACCGGAACGCCCCGCCCGTCCGCGACGGGCGCCGGACGGGCCACTCGACCGGTCGGGACCGGTGCGCCGGGTGGTGGCGGGCCACCCTGCACCGCTCAACCCGGAACCCGTGCGGCCGGTGGCGGAACCATTGCCGCCGGATCGGCTGTCGCCGAGGTCGCCGCCGAGGATGTCACCGCCCGACAGGTCGCCACTCAGAACGTCGCCGACCATGGCGTCGCGGCCGCCGAGCACCCCCCGCCACATCGGGCTGTCCTCGGCGATGCCGTCGACTTGCTGCCGCATCGTCGGACGGCTCGTGGCGAGCGGCCCGGTGTCGGTCATGCTCCACGGGGAACGCTCCAGCTCTCCCGGGACGTCCACGAGGTCGGGCCACGTGGGCTCGGGCGTGCGCCGCGAGGCGATCTCCTCCGCCTTGTCACCACCCGAGTTGCGCCGGACCTGCACCAGCACCGCACCGGCGCCCGGCACCACGCCGGAGCGCAGGTCGTGAACGCCGTCCACCAGGTCGGCCGGGACGGGGCTGTCCTCGAGCACCAGCACACCCGGGGTGTCCTGTCGCGACAGCAGCCGGTCGGTCCAGGTGGCGGCGTCGGCGCCGGACAGCTCGATCCCGCTGCCGGGGACGATCAGCCCGACCGAGCCGAACAGGAACACCGCCCACTGGTCGCCGCTGATCGCGACGGTGCCGAACCTCAGGCCCGAGCCCGGCGCGTCGGGGCCGCCGAGCCACATCGCCAGACGCCGGGCCACGGTGCGCCCGGGATCAGGACCCGCAGTGGACGCGCACACGTCCAAGAGGCGGCGCAGTACGGCGCGGTCCTCGCACTCGGCCACGCAGATCAGGCCGGGCCAGCGTCCGACCACCCCGCCACCGGGCACCACGGCGGCCCGTAGCGCGTCGAACTCCATTCGGGTCTACCTCCTCCCGCGGAACCGCCGGGCGCACGATCTGCCGACGGCGAGGGGCACGGCACAGGTCCGGATCCGAGCGTCACGCGCGGGGAGCGCCGCTGGACCGTCGTGCCGCAGCCTCGCGTCCGCTGCATCGCGCACCGGCAGACCGCGTTCACGGCGACGCGGGGGATCAGGGTTGCTCACGCATACCCGTCCTCTCGCACCGCCCGACGTCACACGGGCACAGAAGATCATGTGAAGCGCCGACCCGCCAGAGTCGATCGCTACTGCTTTCGCACCAGATCGGCGAGTTGTTCCACTGCGCCGTTCAGCGGTATCTCGATTCGGTCACCGCTGCGTCTGTCCTTCACCTCGACGACCCCGTTCGCGAGCCCGCGACCGACGACGACGATGGTCGGGATGCCGATCAGCTCGGCGTCGGCGAACTTGACCCCGGGCGATGCCTTGCGGTCGTCGAGCACGACGCGCAGGCCCGCCGCGTCGAGATCGGCGGCCAACCGCTCGCCGCCTGCCACGATCTCGTCGGTCTTCCCGGCGATGACGACGTGCACGTCCGCCGGGGCGACGCCGCGCGGCCAGATCAGGCCCGACTCGTCGTAGCTCTGCTCCGCGATGACCGCCACGAGCCGGGAGACACCGACCCCATAGGAGCCCATCGTGATCCGCACGGGCTTGCCGTCGGGCCCGAGGGCGTCGAGGCCGGCTGCGTCGGCGTACTTGCGGCCGAGCTGGAACACGTGCCCGATCTCGATGCCACGGGCCGCCTCCAGCGGGCCCGAGCCGTCGGGAGCGGGGTCGCCCTCGCGCACCTCGGCCGCCTCGACCGTGCCGTCCGGGGTGAAGTCGCGCCCGCACACGAGGTCGACGACGTGGTGGTCGACCTTGTCCGCGCCGGTGACCCAGGCCGTGCCGGGGACGATCCGGGGGTCGACCAGGTAGCGCACGCCGTTGGCGGCCAGCGCTCCCGGCCCGATGTAGCCCTTGACCAGAAAGGGGTGCTTCGCGAAGTCGGACTCGTCGAGCAGCGCCACCTCGGCGGGTTCGAGCGAGGCCTCCAGCCGCTTCATGTCGACCTCGCGGTCGCCCGGCACGCCCACCCCGAGCAGGGTCCACTCGGCCGAGCCCGGGCGCCGTGTCTTGACCAGCACGTTCTTGAGTGTGTCGGCCGCGGTGAAGGTGCGGCCCAGACCGGCGTTGTTCAGGAACGCCACGAGCGTCTCGATCGTGGGGGTGTCGGGCGTGTGGTGGGCCTGCGCCGCGGGCAGCCCCTCGATCGGCCGGGCGGGAGGCGCGGGCGTGGTGACGGCCTCGACGTTGGCCGCGTACCCACCGGGGCTGCTGACGAACGTGTCCTCGCCGGTGGGCGCCACCGCCAGGAACTCCTCGGAGGCCGAACCGCCCATCGCCCCGGACGTGGCCTTCACGATGACGTACTTCAGCCCGAGCCGGTCGAAGATCCGGACGTAGGCGGCGCGGTGCAGCCGGTAGGACTCGGCGAGGCCCTCGTCGGTGAGGTCGAAGGAGTAGGAGTCCTTCATGAGGAACTCGCGGCCGCGCAGGATGCCCGCGCGCGGACGCGCCTCGTCCCGGTACTTGTTCTGGATCTGGTAGAGCATCACCGGGTAGTCCTTGTAGGACGAGTACTCGCCCTTGACCACCTGGGTGAAGAGCTCCTCGTGCGTGGGGCCGAGGAGGTAGTCGTTGCCCCTGCGGTCCTTGAGCCGGAACAGGTTGGGGCCGTACTCGGTCCAGCGGCCCGTCGCCTCGTAGGGCTCGCGCGGCAGCAGCGCCGGGAAGTGGATCTCCTGGGCGCCGATGGCGTCCATCTCCTCGCGCACAACCTGCTCGATCGCGCGCAGCACCCTCAGCCCGAGCGGCAGCCAGGAGTAGATCCCCGGCGCGACGCGTCGGACGTAGCCGGCGCGGACGAGCAGCTTGTGGCTCGGCACTTCCGCGTCGGCCGGGTCCTCGCGCAGGGTCCGCAGGAACAGCGACGACATCCGGGTCAACACCTGGGAAAGGGTAGCGACGGCCCACGGCCCGAGTGCTTCCGGCGTCCCCGTCCCCGCCGTCGTGACACGCCCGGGCCGTGCCTGCGGGCTCTCAGCCGGCCAGCAGGTGCCGGTTCACCGCGCGGACCTCCTCCGCGAGCTCCGGTACCTCGACGACCTCCAGGCCCGCCGCACGTAGCAGCTCCGCGCCCTCGCAGTCGACGAAGATGGACGGCTCCCGCCAGGCGAACACCACCCGCTCCACCCCCGCGGCCAGGATCAACTCGGTGCAGGTCCGCGGGCGGGACGCCCGGACGCTGCACGGTTCGAGCGAGCTGTAGACGGTGGTGCCGGGCGGGGCCCGCCAGCCGCGGCCGAGCGAGGCGAGGGCGGCCTCCTCGGCGTGGTCGTGGGAGTCGTGCATCCGCGACCAGCCCTCGGCGAGCACGGTGCCGTCCCCGGCCACCACGAGCGCGCCGACCGAGAAAGCCGTGGCCGACGGTGGGCTCCGGTGCGCCAGCTCGATGGCCCGTGTGAGCAACGTGCAGTCGTCGAGGTCACTCACGACTGCCCTCCAGCACGTAGTGGAGCAGTACCTGGTCGCCGATCGGGCGCGCCTCGGCGAGCCGCATGCGATGCGCACTGTCGTGCGGGAACCGCGCCGGGCCGACGAACCGCGGTGCATCGGCGTCACCGACGAAGAAGGGTGCGACGAGAAGATGCAGCTCGTCGACCACACCCGCGCTGAGGAAGAGCGTGTGCATCGCCGTGCCGCCCTCGACGAGCAGCCGGCGCACCCCGCGCGCGGCGAGGTCCTCCAGCACGCGGTGCAGGTCGAGGGGGTCGCCCGCCTCCACCACATCGGCCACGGGCGCCAGCCGCTCGGTGGCCTGCGCCAGCCCGCTCGACGGCACGTAGACGACGCGGCCCGTGTCGCCTGCCGTGAACACCCGCGCTTCCGGGTCGAGGTCGCCCCGGCTGCTGATCACGACCTTCAGCAGCTGTGGTGGCCTGCCGGCCGCGACACGCGCGGCGACCCGCTCCGGAGAGCGGACCAGCAGGCGCGGGTCGTCCCGGCGGACCGTCGTGGCGCCCACCAGAATCGCGTCCACGCTCGCCCGCACCTCGTCGACGCGGTCCCAGTCGGCGTCGTCGGATAGCACGAGACGCTTCGTCGACGCGTCGTCGATGCAGCCGTCCACCGACATCGCGGCGGACAGCAGGACGGTCGGACGGTCGCGCACGAACCGATCCTGCCGGACCCGGACGCAGAGCTTCGACCGCCAGTGGGCAATGGCACCGTGGGTGTCGTCCCGGTTCCGTGAAAAGGCCACTCCTCCGCCACGGAACCGCAGGTCACACGCCCGGAACGGCCACGCGAAGGGCCAGAACCTCGGCCTCACGGGAATGGCGCCGATCCCGTTCATGAAATCCGGGCGCCGTGCACAGAAAGAGGGTCCGCCGGTCCGCGCCGCCGAGCGCGCACGCATAGACGCCGGTACCCGGCTCCACCACCTGCACGATCTCGCCGCCCTCGCGCACCCGGATGGCGCGGTTGCCCGCCGGGTCGGCCACCCAGATCGCGCCTTCGGCGTCGGCGCAGATGCCGTCGGGCGCGACACGGCCATGCGCGGGATCCCACGCCGCCCAGTCACGGCGCGGGCCGAGCGTGCCGTCGGGCGCGATGTCGAAGGCGCTCAGCCTGTTGCCGTTCGTCTCGCCCACCACGAGGACGTCCCCGATGACCACCGATCCGTTGGGGAACCTCAAGCCCTGGGTGGCGACGGTCGTCGTCCCGTCGGGGTCGACCCTCACGAGCGGAGCCGGACGCGCCTGCTCCCCCGCCATCAGGTCGTAGCCGAAGTTCCCGACATAGGCGCGGCCCTGCGGGTCGACGACCATGTCGTTGCACCAGCCGGTGGCGATGTGGGACAGGTCGGCGTGCTCGACGAGGGTGCCGTCGGGCTCACGGCGCAACACCCGCCGGTCGCGCATCGACACCACCAGCAGACGTCCGTCGGGCAGCCAGCCGGTGCCGGACGCGCCGTTCGGCACCTCCGCCTCCACGCGGGGCTCCCCCGGCGGGTCGACAGACACCACGACGCCCATGAAGAAGTCGGAGAGCCAGAGCCGCCCGTCGTGCCAGCGCGGACCCTCCAGGAAGGCGTACTTCTCCACCACGACCGAGAGATCGACAGACATGAGGTAGTCCTAGCCCCGGCCACGGGGGCCGACCATGGCGCGCGCCACAGAACTCACCCCCCGTGCCTTCCGCCTTTCCACTACCGGATCGCGCGCGCCATCAACTCCGTGACGAGCGACCCGACGGTCAGCGACTCGATGAGGAACCCGTCGTGGCCGTACGGGGAGTCGATGAGGCGCAACGGGCCGGCACCCGGGATACCGGCGGCGAGCTCTGCCTGCTGCTCCGGCGGGTAGAGCCGGTCGGAGCTGATCGCGGCGACGAGCGTGCGGGCCCTCACCCGCGCGAGGCCGCCCGCCACACCACCGCGGCCGCGCCCCACGTCGTGGGCGTTCATCATCTCGGTGAGCCGCACGTAGGACGCCGCGTCGAAGCGCCACACGAGCTTGGCCGCGTGGTGATCCAGGTAGGACTCCACCGCGTAGCGGCCGCCGTCGAACGGGTTCTCGTCGTCCTGGGCCCGGCGACCGAAGCGCTCACCCAGCTCATAGGCACTGCGGTAGCTCAGGTGCGCCATCCGGCGCGCGATCCCCAGCCCGATGTGCGGGCCCTGCCCGGGCGGGGCGTGGTGGTAGTCGCCCCCACGCCATCCGGGGTCGCTGCGAATGGCGGCGAGCTGCGGAGCCGCCCAGCCGATCTGGTCGGCCGTGGTGGCCGCGGGACTCGCCACCAGGAAGAGCCGATCCACCCGGTCGGGCTCGGTGGCCGCCCACTCGAGCGCACGCATGCCACCCATCGACCCACCGACCACGCAGGCCCACCGCTCCACACCGAGGGCGTCAGCGAGGACGGTCTCGGCCGCCACGGCGTCGCGAGGCGTCACCAGCGGGAAACGACTCCCCCACGGCCGACCGTCGGGGGCCGTCGAGGCGGGGCCGGTACTGCCCTGACAGCCGCCGATGACGTTGGGGGCCACCACGAACCAGTCGGCGGGGTCCAGGGCGCGCCCGGCCCCGATGAGTCCCTCCCACCATCCGGCGGTCGGGTGGCCCTCCTGGGCGGGGCCGCTGACGTGGCTGTCGCCGGTGAGCGCGTGCAGCACCAGTACGGCGTTGGACGCGTCCGCGTTGAGGGTGCCCCACGTCTCGTACGCGATGCGGACGCCGGGCAGCTCGCCACCCGCCTCCAAGCGCAGCGGCCTGGGCAGCTCCACCCACTGACGGCGCCCAGGATGATCCCCCTCCCGCCACGCACCCGTGGCGGGAGGAAGCTCGGTCTCTACTGCAGTCACTGCCCGTCCCCGCTGACGCTCGCCCAGGCCGTGCCCGGACGTGCTGCGTTGAACGGCGACCTCACGAGCTCGGCCACGCCTCCGCTCAAGCTCCCTTGGCCGCGCGGAAGCCAGCGTCGAGATCGGCCTTGAGGTCCTCGATCCCCTCCAGGCCCACCGACAGGCGCACCAGCCCAGGCGTCACACCGGTGGCGAGCTGCTCCTCACCGGAGAGCTGGCTGTGGGTGGTGCTGGCAGGGTGGATCACCAGGCTGCGGACGTCGCCGATGTTGGCGAGGTGGCTGTGCAGCTCCAGCGCGTCGACGAACCTGCGCCCGGCCTCCACACCACCCTGGATGTCGAACGCCACCACGGCGCCCGCGCCGCGCGGCAGGTACCGCTGCCCGGCCTCGTACCACGGGCTCGACGGCAGCCCGGCGTAGTAGACCTTCTCCACCTCGTCGCGCTGCTCCAGCCACTCGGCCAGCGCCTGCGCGTTCTGCACGTGGCGCTCCATCCGCAGCGACAGCGTCTCGATGCCCTGGATGAGCAGGAAGCTGTTCTGCGGGGAGATCGCCGGGCCGAGGTCACGCAGCAGCTGGACGCGCAGCTTGATGATGTAGGACTGCGGGCCGAGCGCGTCCCAGTAGTTCAGGCCGTGGTAGCTCGGGTCCGGCGTGGTCAGTCCGGGGTAGCGCTCGGCGTGGTCGCCCCAGGCGAACTTCCCGGAGTCGACGACGATGCCGCCGATCGCGGTGCCGTGGCCACCCAGGAACTTGGTGGCCGAGTGCACCACGATGTCGGCGCCGTGCTCGATCGGACGCAGCAGGTAGGGCGTGGGCACCGTGTTGTCGACGACCAGCGGCACGCCCACCTCGTGCGCCGTGTCCGCCACGCCCCGGACGTCCAGGACGTTGCCGCGGGGGTTGCCCAGCGTCTCGGCGTAGAAGGCCTTCGTGTTGGGCCGCACGGCGGCGCGCCACGCGTCGAGGTCGTCGGGGTTCTCGACGAAGGAGACCTCGATGCCCAGCTTCGGGAACGTGTAGTGGAACAGGTTGTAGGTGCCGCCGTAGAGCGAGGCGCTGGAGACGATGTGGTCGCCCGACTCCGCGATGTTCAGCAGCGCGAGCGTCTGCGCAGCCTGCCCGGATGCGAAGGCGACGGCGGCGATGCCGCCCTCGAGCGCCGCGACGCGCTGCTCGAGCACGTCCTGCGTGGGGTTCATGATCCGCGTGTAGATGTTGCCCAGCTCGGTGAGCCCGAAGAGCGCGGCGGCGTGCTCGGTGTCGCGGAAGGTGTACGACGTGGTCTGGTAGATCGGAGTCGCGCGCGCACCGGTGGTGGGGTCGGCCGTGGCGCCGGCGTGCACCTGCTTGGTCTCGAAAGACCAGGCGGCCGTCGGGTCGGGGGTGTCGGACACAGTTCTCTCCCTTGAGATCGGGTGATGTCGAGACGGCGGCCGGAGGGCCGCCGGAGGGCCGAGTCAGCGGCCGTGACAGGCCGTGCTCGTGACCCGCATGTAGTCGACATGCCGGCGCGCCACGAGGCAGATCACGCGTCGGACCGTAACGGGGAGGTCATCTGCGCACAACCTGTCACCCATGGGCCACTCGACCGGGTGACCTGGGCCACCATGGCCGTAGGCGGTCCGGGAAGCTCCCCGGGGTGCCGGCGGGCCCGCGCTAGCCTCGAAGGCGTGCTCGTCCTGCTGCCCCCGTCGGAGACCAAGGTCAACGGCGGCGAAGGTCCGCCTCTGCGGCTGGACGCGCTCTCGCACCCCGAGCTCGACCCGGTGCGCAAGGAGCTGGTGAACGAGCTCGTCGACCTTGCCGCGGACGTGGCGGCGAGCCGTGACGCCCTGGGGCTCTCGCCCAAGCAGGACGCCGAGGTGGCCCGCAACGCGGCGATCTTCGACTCCCCGACGATGCCCGCGCTGCACCGCTACACCGGCGTGCTCTACGACGCACTCGACGTCCGGTCGCTGCGCGGCGCCGCGGCCGAGCGGGCCAGGGCGCGCCTGGCGGTCGGGTCGGCACTCTTCGGGCTGGTCCACGCGGACGACCCGGTGCCGGCCTACCGGCTCTCCGCGGGCTCCACGCTGCCCGACCGGCCCAGCCTCGCCGCCCGGTGGAGGCCGGTGCTGGAGCCGGTGCTGGCCGGGATCGCGGCCGACGAGCTGGTCGTCGACCTCCGGTCGGGCTCGTACGCGGCGCTGGGGCGGGTGCCCGGGGCGGTCACCGTCACCGTGCTGGCCGAGCGCCCCGACGGCTCCCGCAGCGTGGTGAGCCACTTCAACAAGGCGCACAAGGGCAGGCTCGCCCGGCTGCTCGCCGGCACCCGCGCCGAACCCACCGACGCCGCCGCGGTGGCAACCATCGCCCGACGTGCGGGGATGCAGGTGGAGCGCGTGGGCACGCACGCCCTGGAGATCATCCTCCCGGCCTGACCAGGCGAGTTCCACCCGCGACATGGACACCTGTCGCTGTTCGACGGGCCGCCGTTCCGCGAGGTGTGTCCATGTCGCGGGGCCGCTGCCGGAAAACGCGTTGCGTGGCCACACCGGGGTCCGCCATCGTTCTCCCCGCGCCGTCGGAGCACGGCCCCCGGGAACAGGAGGAGGTGCGTCATGTCGATCGCTGTCGTGGACGTGGCCCGCCCCCGTCCGATCCCCGCCCCGCGCTGACACCTGCCCGCGGGGCGCCTGTTCCCAGGAGACCCCGCGTTGCGCGACCCCGAGCAGTTCACCGAACCATCCCGCAAGCGGCGCCGCCGCCGCTTCGACGACGAGATCGAGACCCGCGCCCGTCGTGGCGCCCACACCGAGCTCACCGACATCTCCGCGCTCGACGAGCGCCACGGCATCGATCCCGACGGGCCGCCCGAGGGCGATCGCTGGTCCACGTGGGACGGCGCCGAGCACGGCCCCGAGCCCATACCGGCGTGGGTGATCACCGAACACGCCGCGGTCGACACCGAGCTCGGCGTGCTCAAGACCGGCAAGGAGGCCGACGTCCACCTCGTCGAGCGCGCCGTTCCGGGCATCGGCCGTCGCACGCTGCTGGCGGCGAAGCGGTACCGCTCTGCCGAGCACCGCCTGTTCCACCGCGACGCCGGCTACCTGGAGGGCCGGCGTGTCCGTCGCTCCCGCGAGATGCGGGCGATGGCGAACCGCACCGGCTTCGGCCGCGACCTGCTGGCCGGCCAGTGGGCCGGCGCCGAGTTCGCCGCTCTCGGCAGGCTCTGGTCCGCCGGCGTGGCGGTGCCCTACCCCGTGCAGGTCGACGGCACGGAGCTGTTGCTGGAGTTCATCGGGACCGACGACGGGACGGCCGCGCCACGACTCGCCCAACTGCGGCCCGACCCGCCGCAGCTGTGTGATCTCTGGCACCAGCTGGTCGACGCGCTGCTCGGACTGGCCCGCCACGGCCTCACCCACGGCGACCTGTCGGCCTACAACCTGCTGGTGCACGACGGCAGGCTGGTGCTCATCGACCTGCCGCAGGTCGTGGACGTGATCGGCAACCCGCAGGGACCCGCCTTCCTCGCGCGCGACGCGCAGCGGATGGCCGAATGGTTCATCGCGCACGGCCTATCGGCGGACGCCGGACCGGGCACGCTTCTCGACGATCTCCACGCCGAGCTGGGAATGCCACCGGCCGCGGGAACGTCGGACGGGTAGGCCCGGCGGATCCGGGTCGGTCGGGTACTCAGCTAGGCTCGATCACGAGCGCCCGGCCGACCCGCTTCCCCATCGGGCGCACCCGCTTCACCCACCAGGGCGCGTTGCTGCGCCCGGGCTCGTCTCTGAGATCTCAGCCGCCGTCATCTCGGCGCTGCTTCTCCGTGCGACGTGCCACGTCCCGGAGGTTCGCTTGACATCCCCTTCCTCTCGCCGTGCCCAGTTCTCGGCGAACCCACGTTCCCGTCGCTCCGACGGTGGCCGTTCCCGCTCCCCACGTGGGCGTTCCCGCGCCCCCCAGGAGCGCCCCACCCTCGCCGCAGCACCCCCCGAGGTGCTCTGGACCGTCCCCGAGACGGGCATGCCGTCGTTCGCCGAGCTCGGCCTGCCCCAACCCGTCGTCCAGGCGTTGACCGCGAACGGCTTCGTCGAGCCGTTCCCGATCCAGGCCGCGACCCTGCCCGACACGATCGCCGGGCGCGACCTGCTCGGCCGGGGCCAGACCGGCTCCGGCAAGACGCTCGCCTTCGGTCTCGCGCTGCTGTCCCGGCTCGCGGGTGGCCGTGCACAGGCCCGCCGTCCCCGCGGCCTGGTCCTGGTTCCCACCCGGGAGCTCGCCCAGCAGGTGGTGGACGCGCTGGTGCCGTTCGCGAAGGCGCTCGGCCTGTCCATCACGTCAGTGGTCGGCGGCCTGTCGTTCAACCGGCAGGCGGCCGAGCTGCAGCGCGGCATCGACCTGCTCGTCGCCACGCCCGGCCGGCTCACCGACCACACCACGCAGCGCACCTGTGACCTGTCGGACGTCACCGTCACGGCCATCGACGAGGCCGACCGGATGGCCGACATGGGCTTCCTGCCCCAGGTGCGCAAGATCCTCGACCGCACGCCGGCCGACGGGCAGCGGCTGCTGTTCTCGGCCACGCTCGACGGTGACGTGGGCGCGCTGGTGCGCGAGTACCTGACCGACCCGGTCACGCGCTCGATCGCCTCGGCCACCGCGCAGGTGGAGACGATGGAGCACCACGTCCTCCTGGTCGAGGCCGCCGACAAGCCGCGGGTCGTCGCCGAGATCGCCGCCCGCGACGGGCGCACGATCCTCTTCGTGCGCACCAAGCACGGCGTCGACCGGCTCGTGCGGACGCTGCGGCGCGACGGCATCCACGCCGGCGCGCTCCACGGCGGCAAGGCCCAGAACGCCCGCAACCGTGCGATCTCCGACTTCAAGGACGGGAGCACCCCGGTGCTCGTGGCCACCGACGTGGCCGCGCGCGGCATCCACATCGACGACGTCAGCCTGGTCGTCCACGTGGATCCGCCGACCGACCCGAAGGACTACCTGCACCGCGCGGGCCGCACGGCCCGGGCGGGCGACTCGGGCACCGTCGTCACGATGGTGACGGCGGCCGAGCGGCGTGACGTGGACCGGCTCACCCGGCTCGCCGGTGTCCGTGCCACCAACACCGAGGTCCGTCCGGGCGACGCGGAGCTGGTGCGGATCACCGGTGCCCGGCCGCCGTCGGGCGTGCCGATCGTCGAGCCGCCGAAGCCGAAGCAGAACCCCCGGGGCAGCGGCGGCGGCCGACGGCCACGGGGCGGTCCGGTCCGCACAGGAGCGGCCCGTTCGGGTGGCCGCGGACGCCGCGGCGACACGGCCGCCTGAACCCGCACCGATCACGAGGCGCAGCACCCCTCCCGGGGTGCTGCGCTTTTCGTTTGTCGAGGCGATTCACGGACGCGACGCCCGTCAGCGGGCGCGGCGGCCACCCTGCTTCGCCGCGCGGCGAAGCTGCAGGATGCGCAGACCGCCGGGGATCGCCACGAGCAGCAGCCCCGCGATCGCCGACAGCAGCAGCGCCACGCCGGTGGGCAGCGTGCCCGTCCAGACCAGGAAGTTGATCTGTATCGGCGCGTTGTTCTGCAGAACGAAGATCAGCAGGAACAGCAGCACCACCGCGGACAGGACCAGGCCCGTCCACCACCCGCCGGTACGGGTGCGGGTGACCACCGCCGCCGGCGCAGGGCGGGGGGCGGGGTCGGGATCGGGCGTGAACGGCGCCGGGGTCGGCACCGTCGGTCCTTCCGGCTCCGGGACGCGGACCGGCCGCATCGCCGGGTTCGTGGGCGGGTCGGCATGCGGATCCTCCGGACCGACACTGCCGTGCAGCGGGGATCCGGGACGTGCCGTCGCCCGCGTCGGGTCGTCCGCCAATCTGGTTACCTCGCTCCACTCACCTGTACGTTTCGTGCACGTTCGAGCGGAGTATCCCGCAAGGTCCGATACGTGGACCGGGCACGGTGCGGCGCGTTCACCGCCAACGACGCACCGTAGCGGTCAGCGGAAAGTCAGCGGCCGTCGCGGCGCATCGGCACGTGGGCGACGCCGTCCCAGTCGTAGGTAGGGCCCGTGGGGCGGAACCCGTAGCCGACGTAGAAGTCGGCGAGGTGCTCCTGCGAGTCGAGCACGCACCCGTCATCGCCCACCTCTGCGAGTGCCGCCTCCATCAGCCGCCGCCCGAGCCCTCGCCCACGGGCCGACTTTGCGGTGCACAGCCGCCCGATCCGGAAGTCGGCACCCCCTGGCTCCTTGAGCAGCCGCACGCAGCCGAGCACCGGCTCGGGTTGCCCGGAGCCGCCTAGCCAATAGTGGCGGGCGCCGTCCTCGAGGTCGCGTCCGTCGAGTTCGCTGTACGGGCACGCCTGTTCCACGACGAACACCTCGACCCGGAGCCGGAGGATGTCGTACAGGGTGCGGGGCTCGAGATCGGCCGCCCAACGTCGGTGCACAGTGGCCGCAATAGCCTCGCTGGTCATGCGAGTCTGCCTACCAGATCGGCCGGTCGTGCGCTGGGCAGGTCCCCGAGAGACCTCTGGGCACACCGATGTGTGCTGCGTTAACGGGCCGCGCACACGTCGGCGACCACAGCTAACGTGAAGTGGTGCGCCACCACGATCTCGTCGTCATCGGCACCGGATCCGGCAACTCGATCATCGACAGCCGGTTCGACGACCTCGACGTCGCGCTCGTCGAGCACGGCGTGTTCGGTGGCACGTGCCTGAACGTCGGCTGCATCCCGACGAAGATGTACGTCTACCCGGCCGATGTGGCGGAGGCGGTGCGAACCGCGGGCCGCTACGGGATCGACGCGAACATCGACAAGGTTCGCTGGCGTGACATCCGCGACCGCGTCTTCGGCCGGATCGACGCGATCTCCGCCGGTGGCCGGGAGTACCGGGTGCTGCGCTCCCCCAACGTCACGGTCTACGAGGGCCACGCCCGGTTCACGGGGCACAAGGAGCTCGCCGTGGCGCGCACCGACGGCTCCGGCACCGATGCCATCTCCGCCGACCGGGTCGTCATCGCCGCCGGAAGCCGGCCCGTCGTCCCGGACCCGATCGCCTCCTCCGGCGTCCCGTTCCACACGTCCGACACGGTGATGCGGATCGACGACCTGCCCAACCACGTCCTGATCGTCGGCAGCGGCTACATCAGCGCCGAGTTCACGCACGTGTTCTCCGCGCTCGGAGCCCGCGTCTCGGTCGTCGGGCGCAGCGAGCAGCTGTTGCGCAGCCACGACGAGACCATCGCCGAGCGCTTCACGGCGGTCGCCCGCGAGAAGTGGGACGTCCACCTCGGCCACGAGGTCGCACGCGCGCGAAGCGGCAGCGACGGCGAGGTGGTGCTCGACCTCACCGATGGCACCGTCCTGCGGGGCGACCTGCTGCTCGTCGCGACCGGGCGGGTGCCCAACGGCGACCGCCTCGACCTCGACCGCACGGGGGTGCCGACCCATCCCGACGGCCGGATCGTGGTCGACGACCAGCAGCGCACGCCGGTCGACGGGATCTTCGCGCTGGGTGACGCGAGCTCCCCGCACCAGCTCAAACACGTCGCGAACCACGAGTCGAAGGTGGTGGCGCACAACCTTCTGCATCCGGACGCGCCGAGGCGGACCGACCACCGTTTCGTGCCGTCGGCGGTCTTCACCGACCCGCAGATCGCCGCCGTCGGCCTCACCGAGGCCGAGGCCCGGGCCGCGGGCCACGACGTCGCCGTCAAGATCCAGGCCTACGGGGACGTCGCCTTCGGCTGGGCCATGGAGGACACCGTCGGCTTCTGCAAGGTGATCGCCGATCGCGGCAGCGGCCGGCTGCTGGGCGCGCACGTGATGGGGGCCTACGCGGCCACGGTGATCCAGCCGCTGATCCAGGCGATGTCGTTCGGCCTCGGTGCACGCGAGATGGCCACTGGTCAATACTGGATCCACCCCGCGCTGCCCGAAGTGGTGGAGAACGCACTGCTGGGTCTGGACCTGTAGGCGTTCACACCCGATCCGGGGTGCCGTCCGCCGGCGAATGCCTGGTAGACAACGTGGCAGTAAGGTCACCCTTCCTTCCTTCGAAACCCCACGAGGTGTATGCCCATGACCGTTGCCGAGAGCCCGAGCCGACCAACCGGATCGGCCAAGCCGATCCTCGAAGGCCGGCGCGGAGTGGCGCCGCAGATCGCGGTCTACGTGTTCGTGGTCGTCCCGCTACTGGCGTTGATCGCCGCCATCCCGTTCGCGTGGGGTTGGGGGCTCGGCTGGACGGATGTCGTCCTCGCGGCCGTGTTCTACGTGATCAGCGGCCTCGGTATCACGGTCGGCTACCACCGGTACTTCACGCATGGCTCGTTCAAGGCGAAACGGCCGCTGCGGATCGCCCTGGCCGTCGCCGGCAGCCTGGCGATGCAGGGCCCGGTGATCGACTGGGTGGCCGACCACCGCAGGCACCACGCGTTCTCCGACAAGGAGGGCGACCCGCACTCGCCGTGGCTCTTCGGCACGGGACCGGCCGCGCTGGCCCGCGGGTTCTGGCACTCGCACATGGGGTGGCTGTTCGAGCGCGACCAGACCAACGAGGCGCGCTTCACTCCCGACCTGCTCGCCGACCGCGACATCGTCCGGGTCGACCGCCTGTTCATCGTGTGGTCGACGACCACGCTGCTCGCTCCGGCGCTGCTCGGCGGGCTCCTGACCTGGTCGTGGTGGGGCGCGCTCACCGGCTTCTTCTGGGCCGGCCTGGTGCGTGTCGCGCTGCTGCACCACGTGACCTGGTCGATCAACTCGATCTGCCACATGATCGGCGACCAGCCGTTCGCCGCCCGCGACCACTCGCGCAACGTCTGGCCGCTGGCCGTGCTCAGCTTCGGCGAGTCGTGGCACAACCTGCACCACGCCGACCCCACCTGCGCCCGCCACGGCGTGCAGCGCGGTCAGGTGGACATCTCCGCCCGGGTGATCCGGATCTTCGAGAAGCTGGGCTGGGCCCACTCCGTGCGCTGGCCCACCCCGCGCCGGCTGGAGAAGCTCGCCCGCTCCGCCGCCTGACCTGCCGGTCAGCTCGCGGGGCGCTCCTGCTCGATCCCGTCCCTGCTGCTCGTCCCGTTCGATCCCGCACCGGCGGGGTCGAACGGGACCGGCGGCGGAGTCTCGCCCCGGATCTCGGCCACCAGCTGAGTGACATCGGCCATGATCGCGGCGGTGGCGCCGTCGAGGGCCGAACGCGTACGCGGCCCGCCGACCCACGCGGAGAGGTCGACGGGAGGTCCAGCCACCACCGTCACATTGCGCCGGGGCAGCAGCCGGGGACGCGCGGTGCCGGGCGGCAGCACGTCCTGCGTGCCCCAGTTGGCCACCGGGATCACCGGAGCGCCCGTGACCAGCGCGATCCGGCCGATCCCGTTCTTCGCCTTCATCGGCCAGCCGTCCGGGTCGGCGGTGTAGGTGGCCTCCGGGTAGAACGCCACGATCTCACCGCGCTTGATGGCCGCGATCGCGTCGCGGTAGGCGTCGCCTGCCCGCGCAGAGGCGCGGTACACGGGGATGTGGCCGCCCCGCCCGAGCACCGAACGGACGATCGGCACCTTCCACAACTCCGACTTCGCGAGGAAGCGTGGCATCCGGCCGTGGGAGACGGTGAACGCGACGTTGAAGATCGGATCCGAGAACGACACGTGGTTGATGGCCAGCAGCGCTCCGCCCGTGCGAGGGAGGTGCTCGCCACCCCGCCAGGCGATCCGCGTGCCGAACATCGCGAACGGCCAGATCACAGCGATGGCGAGCCCGTACCAGAAACCCGCGCTTCGCCAGCGCCGGGAGAAGGTCAACACGAGCTTCTGCCACTCCGTGAGCGGCCGTTCCGCCGTCATGTGTCCTCCTCGCACGGGTTCGCGTCCGTCCGGACGCCGATCCTGATCATTTCAGGCATCCGCCGGGCCGCCCCGCCGACGCCGGTGTACCCGTCGCGGTGCGGTGAGCGTCACAGGGCCGGCAGAGCTCAGGCGAGCGTGCCCGCCACCGGGACCACGTCGGGCAGGCCTGGCAGGCCGTCGAGGCTGCGCGCGTTGCGCTCGGCGTGGTAGCGCGCGATCCGCTCGTCGTCGCGGCTGCGCCACACGGCGTCGAGGGTGTCGCGTTCCTCCACCAGATCCATGCGGGGCACGGCGTAGCCGCAGGAGTCGGCCACCCTGGCCACGTCCACGACGATCACCGCTCGCAGGTACGGGCGCCGCTGCTCCCCCTCCTCGCCGAAGCCTGCCAGAACCTCGTCGAACCCGGGATCGCCGGGCGTGACCGCGCGTCCGGTGCCGTGCAGGCGCACGATGCTGGGACGGCCGTCGAACGCGCAGAACATCACGCAGATCCGGCCGTTCTCCCGCAGGTGCGCAATGGTCTCCACGCCGCTGCCGGTGAGGTCCAGGTACGCGAAGGTGTGCTCGTCGAGCATCCGGAAGGTGCCCATGGTGCCCTTGGGCGAGAGGTTCACCAGCCCGTCCGCTTCCAGCGGTGCGGTGGCGACGAAGAAGACCGGCTGCTTCTCGATCCAGGCGGCCATCGTCGCATCGACGCCTTCGTAGACCTTCGCCATGATCCCGACACTACGGCCGTTGCGGCCTGCGGACGAGCGGTTGTGAGCCACCCCCGCGTGTGCGGGCGTAATGACGTCCGGCCTTCGCGCGGTTGCCGCATGCGTCCATGGAGCACCAGCGCCGCGTGCCGTTGCGCGACGTGTCGTGGAACCAGAGCACACAGCTCGGGTGGGCGCAGCCCCGGACACGGTCGGGCCGCTCGGCGAGCAGGCGCAGGTGGTCGACGGCCGCATCCCAGGCCGCTCGCCAGTCCGGGTCGACCTCCACGAGCTCGCCGGGGCGTCCGTCGGATCCGAGCACCGAACGGCGGATGCCGCGGGCGAGCACCGCGTTGAGCGGACCCGGGTCGTCGCGTTCCAGCTGCGTCCGCAGGGCCGCTCTGGCCTCCCGCAGGGCAGCCTCCGACCCGCCTGCGTAGCCGTGCTCGGCGAGCCAGTCCGACGCCCCGTTCGGCTCGTCGAACAGGTCGCGGGGGGCGCCGCCCTCGCTCCACAGGGTGTTCACCAGGTCGAGGGAGAGGGGCTCCCCGCGCAATGGCCGTTCCGTCACGACGACAGCCTAACCCCCATTGCGCCGTTGACAGGTAAGATCCGCCTACCCAGCGATGGTCAGGGCAGCGTGAGGATCTCCGCGCCGGTGGCCGTGACCAGCACCGTGTGCTCGAACTGGGCGGTGTGGGCGCGGTCCTTGGTGACGACGGTCCAATCGTCGGGCCAGATGTCGTAGTCGATGGTGCCGAGCGTGATCATCGGCTCGATCGTGAAGGTCATGCCCGGCTCGAGGAGCGTGTGCACGCTCGGCTCGTCGTAGTGCAGCACCACGAGACCGCTGTGGAACGAACGGCCGATGCCGTGGCCGGTGAAGTCGCGCACCACGCCGTAGCCGAAGCGCTTGGCGTAGGACTCGATCACCCGGCCCACGACGTTGAGCTCGCGCCCCGGACGCACCGCCTTGATCGCCCGCATGGTGGCCTCGCGGGTGCGCTCGACGAGGAGGCGGTCCTCCTCGGAGACAGCACCGGCAAGGAAGGTGGCGTTGGTGTCGCCATGGACACCGCCGATGTAGGCGGTGACGTCGATGTTGACGATGTCACCGTCCTCGATCACGGTGGAGTCGGGGATGCCGTGGCAGATCACCTCGTTGAGGCTGGTGCAGCACGACTTGGGGAAGCCCTTGTAGCCCAGCGTCGACGGGTAGGCCCCGTGGTCGATCAGGAACTCGTGCACCACGCGGTCGACCTCGTCGGTGGTGACACCCGGCGCCACCGCCTCGCCACCGGCCTGCAGCGCCTGCGCGGCGATCCGGCTGGCCACACGCATGGCCTCGATCACATCGGGTGTCTGCACCCATGGATCGTTGCTGCGGGACGGGCGGTCCTTGCCGACGTACTCCGGGCGCGGGATCTGAGCGGGTACGGGACGGGTCGGGGAGACGGTGCCGGGAGTCAGCAACGTGCGGGCGGGCATGGCTCCAGTCTAGGCGCCGTACGGGCTGATCGGCCGATCAGCGCACCGCGCGCTGATCGGCACGGTGGGACACCAGCAATGACAGCGCCCGCCATCCGATCAACAGCACCGCGAGGGACACGACGGTGATCACCACGAAGACCAGCGGGGGAAGCTGCACGGTGAAGGCGGCCCGCAGCAGGAGTCCGAGCACAGCCGTGCCGGCCAGCACCACCGCACCGGCCCGGAAACCGACCGGGTGGGCCCGCACCAGCGGGGTGGCCCAGGCCGCGACCAGACCGATCAGGAACGGAGCCGCGGTGGCGAGCAGCCCCGACAGGCTCTCGGCCTCGTCGTGGCTGATCCGGCCGACAGCGGCGAAGACGACCACCGCGATCACATCGGCCGCGAACGCGAGCGTGGGGATCCGGCGGGGAGACATGCACTCCAGCGTAAGCGCCCGAGCGGCGTTACGGCTCAGATCGTCGCGTTCCGATCAGCCGATCGTGGTGAGAAACCGCTGCGCCACGTCCACGGCAGGCACGGAGGACCCCGCGTCGACGACGAGTGCGGCGAACGCAACGTCCCCTCGGTACCCGACGAACCACCCGTGCGCCCGGCCTCCCCCGGTGAACTCGGCTGTGCCCGTCTTGCCGTACACCTCGCCGAGCCCGGCCAGCCTGCTCGCAGTGCCCTCGGTGACCACCGCGCGCATCATGGGCCGCAGCTGGTCCAGCTCCGCCGCGCTCGGACCGGTGGCGGCCCGCAGCACCTGGGTGGGCCGGTCGCGCAGCAGCTGCGGCACCACCGGTGAACCGTGGGCCACCGTGGCGGCGGCCAGCGCCATCCCCAGCGGGGTGGCGAGCACCTGGCCCTGCCCGAACCCGTCCTCGGCACGCTGGACGGCGTCGGCCGACGCGGGCACCGAGCCGGTGATCGTGGTGAGCGCGGGCACCACGTAGTCGGCCCCCAGGCCGAACCGCAGCGCCGCCGCCGGCAGCGCACTCCCGCTGAGCTGCGACGCGAGACGCGCGAACGTGGTGTTGCAGGACCGGGCGAACGCCGTGCGCAGCGGCACGGTGCCGAGGTCGAGGCGTTCGGCGTTGGGCACCGGGCGCCCACCGATGACCGTGGTGCCGGGACAGGCCACCGGTGAGGTCTCGGTGAGCCCCTCTTCGGCCACCGCCGCGGCCGTCGTGATGATCTTGAAGGTGGAGCCCGGCGGGTAGCGCCCGGTCAGGGACAGCGCACCGCCGGCGTCGGCAGCGTCGTTCTGGGCCACGGCCAGCACGTCACCGGTGGACGCCGACACGGCGACGAGCATCGCCTGCTGCGGCACCGGCTCCACGGCGTCCTCGGCTGCTGCCTGCACCCCGCGATCCATGCCGATGGTGACCGTGCTGCCCGGGTGGGGTGGTTCCTCGACCAGCGGGCGGATCGTGGCGCCGTTCGAGTCGGCCAGCACCACCGACCACCCTGCGACCCCCTCGAGCTGCGCGGCCGTCTCGTTGCGGATCGCGGGCAGGACCTGCCGGCCGAAGTCGGCGTCGGGCGCCAGCAGCCGCTGGGAGCTGTTGAAGCGAACACCGGGCAGGTCGTGGATGGCGGGCTTCACCGTCTGGTAGTCGACGTCACGCAGAACGGCGACGGGATACGCCTGCCCGTCGGGCGTGCGGGCGGCACCGTCGGTGATCGAGGCCTGCGTGATCTGGGAGTCCAGCGGCCCGAGCGCGCGGGCGAGGGCGTCGGTGACGCCGGGCAGGTCGCCGGTTGCCTTCCGGTCCAGGAGCACCGAGACGACCGGCGTGGCTGTGAGCACGGGGATTCCAGCGCGATCGACGACCGGAGCAGGAGGGGCCGGGTCGGTGCGCAGCGCCAGCCGTTGCCGGGCCGCCAGGTCGGGATGCACCACCGTGGGCGCCCAGCGCACGGCCCAGCCGTGCTCCTTGTCGGGAGCGGGCAGCAGCTCGAGCTCGTTCAGGTAGGTCCATGTGCGATCCGGACCGAGGTGCCAGGTCATCTCCACGGAGGCCGCGGCGCGCTCGGTGGCGGTGCGCACCTGGGCGACCTCGGCCACCACCGTGGCCGGAGCGAGCGCCTCGCGGGTGGCGACCATCAGCTGACCCGCCACCGCGGGCGCGTCGGTGAGGGCAGCCGCCCCTATATCGTCGCCTGCCGACCAGGCCGCGACGAAAGCGGTGGCCGTCTTCTCCGGGCCATCGTCCCCGAACAGCCCGCACCCAGCCGTGACCATCAGGACCGGCAACGCCGCGAGGAGCGCAGGCAACCGCCGGGCGGTCCGAACCGGACGGCAAGGGTGCACGCGGTCAGTATGCCCAGCTAAGTAGTTCGCCGCTCCGGACGATCTTTACTCGGGAGTACGCGAGCCTCGGGCGGCAGAGACCAGTGAATCGTGGGGGGAGTCGCCCTGTCGGGCGCAGCCGAACGGGTGAGTCACGGCTACCATCCCGCGACACCATGACGGAAGGACGAACCCTCCCCATGCAGATCACCCCGACCCCGCTCCCCGGGTCCGCGCTGATCGATCTGACCCTCCGGGAAGACGACCGCGGCTTCTTCGCGCGCATGTTCTGCCGGCAGGAGTTCATCGAGGCCGGTCTCGAACCCCTGGTCGAACAGGCCAACGTCTCGTTCAACCACAAGGCCGGCACCCTGCGTGGGCTGCACTACCAGCTCGAACCGAACGCCGAGACCAAGCTGGTGCGCTGTTCCCGCGGCGCGATCTACGACGTCATCGTCGACCTGCGTCCGGAGTCCCCCGCCTACCTGCGGTGGTTCGGGGCCGAGCTCACCGCGGACAACCGCACGGCGATGTACGTGCCGCGCAGCTTCGCGCACGCCTACCTCACCCTCACCGATGGCGTCGAGGTGTCCTACCAGGTCAGCACGCCCTACACGCCGGGCGCCGAGCGCGGCCTGCGGTGGGACGACCCCGCGATCGGCATCCACTGGCCGATCCCGCCGGTGCTCGTCTCCGACAAGGACGCGAGCTGGCCGCTGCTGCCCGAGGCGTCGGTGGAGGCTCGATGATCATCCTGGACACCGCCCTACGGCGGCGCGAGGCCGAGGGCCGTCCCATCCGCGTCGGCATGATCGGTGCCGGCTTCATGGGCCGCGGCCTGGCCAACCAGATCGTCAACTCGGTGCCGGGCATGCTTCTCGTCGCCGTCGCGAACCGCACACTCGCCCACGCCGAGCGTGCCTACGCCGACGCGGGCGTCGAACCCGTGCGGGTGGAGAACGCCGGCGAGCTCGACGCGGCGATCGAGAAGGGCACCCCTGCCGTTCTCGAGGACGCGTTCGAGCTGATCAAGGCCGTGCACCTGGACTGCGTCGTCGATGTCACCGGTGCGGTCGAGTTCGGCGCCCGGGTCACCGTCGCGGCCATCGAGCGGGGCCTGCCCGTCGTCACGATGAACGCCGAGCTGGACGGCACCGTCGGTCCGCTGCTCGCGCACCGCGCCCGTGAGGCGGGCGTCGTGCTCACGGGCGCCGACGGCGACCAGCCCGGCGTTCAGGCCAACCTGCTGCGGTTCGTGAAGGGTCTCGGCGTCACGCCGCTCGTCGCGGGCAACATCAAGGGTCTGCAGGACGAGTACCGCACCCCCACCACTCAGAAGGCGTTCGCCGAGCGCTGGGGCCAGGACCCGTACATGGTCACGAGCTTCGCCGACGGCACCAAGATCTCGTTCGAACAGGCGATCGTCGCCAACGCGTTCGGCCTCACCGTGGCGAAGCGGGGCATGAACGGCTGGGACCACGAGGGCCATGTCGACGAGCTCACCACCCGCTACGAGGTGGACGAGCTACGCGAGCTGGGCGGGATCGTCGACTACGTCGTGAAGGCGAAACCGGGCCCCGGCGTCTTCGTGCTCGGCACCCACGACGACCCGAAACAACGCCACTACCTGGAGCTCTACAAGCTGGGTACGGGCCCGCTGTACTCCTTCTACACGCCCTACCACCTGTGCCACTTCGAGGTGCCCAACTCGGTGGTGCGGGCCGTCGACTTCGGCGACGCGGCGCTCGCTCCACCGGCCGGTCCGCGGGTCGACGTGGTCGCCACGGCCAAGCACGACCTGCGAGCCGGCGCGACCGTCGACGGCCTCGGCGGCTACGACACCTACGGCGTGGCGGAGGCGTGCGGGGTCGTGCGCGCCGAGAACCTGCTGCCGATGGGTGTGGCCGAGGGGTGCGTGCTCAGGAGGGACGTCCCGAAGGACGCCGTGCTCACCTACGGCGACGTGACGCTGCCTCCTGGCCGGCTCGTCGACCAGTTGCGTGAGGAGCAGGAGAAGCTCTTCGCCTGACGCCACCAGAGCAACCCTGCCCTCGCGTCCGTTCCCACCCGGCGCTGATCGAGCGATCCCGGCGGGGAGTTGCGGGATGCAGAGACAGCTGACGTCCACGGCTGCGCTGCCCGCCATCTTCCCGGACGGGTCGCAGATCAGTCGACAGCGGAAGATGGGCCCGTGACCGACCATCCGGACCTTGCCGCCACGGAGGCGGCCCGGCCGCAGCGACCGCGCAGCGTACGGGCGCGCAAGGCCGTCCTCGACGCGACGAACGAGCTGCTCGGCGAGGGCGGCCTCCCCGTGGCGACGATCGATGCGATCAGCGCCCGGTCCGGGGTCAGCAAGGCGACGATCTACAAGCACTGGCCCAGCCGCACCGCTGTGGCGGCCGAGGCGTTCGGGCTGCGGATGCCCAGCGCACTGCCGCTGCCCGACACGGGCTCGGCCCGTGGCGACTTCACCACTCAGGTCCGCCTGGTCAGCGAGTTCTACGCCAGCCCGGCGGGCACCGTCTTCGCCCAGCTGCTCGCGGCCTCGGTCACCGACGCCGAGGCGGCCCACTTCTTCCGCACGTTCTTCCTCGCAGGCAGGCGGCAGGCGATCGCCGAGCTGTGGCAACGCTCGAAGGACCGCGGCGAGGTGCGGTCCGACGTCGACGTGGAGGTCGCCCAGGACGTCCTGTTCGGCCCGTTGATCTTCCGACTGCTGAGCGGGCACGCACCCCTCACCGAGGAGCAGGCCGCACAGATCGCCGACGCCGCGCTGCACGGGCTGCTCACAGAGGCCGGCGGGAACGGCGCCGTCGGGTCCGCCTAGGAGTCACATCCGGCGACGGGCGGCCGCAGCCGCTCGGGCAGGTCCGTCCCACGGCGTGCCTCGATCAGTACCGCCAGCCCGTCGAGCACTCGCTGCAGGCCGAACTCGAAGTTGTCGAACATCGCGGTGAAGGCCCCGGCCTCACCCACCTTGCTCAGCATCGGGAGCTTCCCCTCGACGACGGCAGGCCCGACGTACTCGCCCTGGATCTCCCACCATTCCTCGTCGCTGACCCCGGTGCTGTCCGCCGCCTGCATCGCCTCGATCGTGGTCTTGGCCAGCCCCGAGACGAACGAGCTGAGCATCACCACGGCCGCGAGCATCTCGTGCTCGTCGAGGCCGATGCCGTCCACGGCGAGCAGGGTGACATCGGTGGACGCCATCGAGTTCGGCCCGAGCATCGGACGTCCTTGCGCGATCTGCAGCATCCACGGATGGCGCAGGTAGAGCGCCCATTCCTGGCGGCCGAACTCCTCGAGGCGTTCACGCCAGTCGCCCGTCACCGCCCGCTCGGCCGCCAGGTCCTCGGCGTACACCTCGTCGACCATCAGGTCGATCAGCTCGGCCTTGCCCGGCACGTACCGGTAGAGCGACATCGCCCCGACGCCGAGCGCCGAGGCGATCCGCCGCATCGACAACGCGGCGAGCCCTTCGGCATCGGCCACGTCGATCGCGGCACGCACGATCCGCTGGACGGACAGCCCGGGCCGCGGGCCACGGGTCGGCTCCTCCGGCGTGCCCCACAGCAGTTCCAGGCTGCGCCGGAAGTCCCCGCCACCACTCTGCACAGAAGTCATTTGCCGACGATCCTAGAACTGAGTACGTTGTACGAAATAACACGTACAGTGTACTCAATAAGGGGGATCATGTCAGCCGGACGGAACGCTGTAGTGGCAGAAGGGCTCGGCAAACGCTTCGGCGACAAGGTGGCGCTGCACGGGTTCGACCTGACGGTGGCCGAGGGCTCGGTGTGCGGGCTGCTCGGGCCCAACGGCGCCGGCAAGACCACGGCCGTGCGCGTGCTCGCCACGCTGCTGCGCGCCGACGCCGGGCGCGCGGAGGTGGCGGGGTTCGACGTGACACGCGAGGCCGCCATGGTCCGCCGGCAGATCGGCCTCACGGGCCAGCAGGCCACGGTGGACGACATCCTCACCGGCCGGGAGAACCTGATCATGTGGGGCCGGCTCTTCCACCTCGGCTCCCGGGCCGCCGCCCGCCGGGCCGACGAACTGCTCGAGCAGTTCGGTCTCACCGACGCGGCGCACCGGCGGGCGAAGCTCTACTCGGGCGGCATGCGCCGCCGCCTCGACATCGCCAGCAGCCTGGTGCTCGCCCCGCGCGTGTTCTTCCTCGACGAACCGACAACCGGGCTCGACCCGCGCAACCGCGGCGAGGTGTGGAACGCGCTGCGCGGCCTGGTCGCGGGCGGCACCACCGTGCTGATGACCACCCAGTATCTCGACGAGGCCGACCAGCTCGCCGACCAGATCGTCGTGCTCGACGGCGGCCGCAAGGTCGCCGAGGGCACGCCGTCCCAACTCAAGTCGCAGGTCGGCGGCGACCGGATCGACATCCTGCTCCGCGACGAGGCTGACGTGCCGGCCGCCGCGGCCCTCCTCGCCCGCATCACCGGCGTCGAACCGGACGTCGACGCCCCGCTTCGCCGGCTCAGCGCGGCGGTGCGGGGCCGCGTCGCCACGCTCACGGAGGTGGTGAGGGCGCTCGACCACGAGGGCCTCGTGGCCGAGGACATCGGCCTGCGCCGCCCCACCCTCGACGAGGTCTTCCTACGGCTGACGGGCCGCCCGGCAGAGCCGTCCACCACCAGCGAGTCCGAGAAGACGGAGGTCGCCGCATGACCACGCTGACCGCTCCCCCGCGGGCGAGCGCACTGCGCTGGGTCCTCACCGACTCCTGGACGGTCGCCCGCCGCGATCTCATCCACTGGACCCGCAACCCGACCGTGATCGTCGCCGGGTTGGCCTTCCCGATCATGTTCGTGCTGCTCTACGGGTACGTCTTCGGCAGCGCGATGATCGTGCCCGGCGGCGGGGACTACCGCGAGTTCCTGATGCCCGGCATGTTCGCGCAGACGATGATGTTCGGGGCGGCCTCCACGATCTCCGCCGTCGCCGCCGACAAGGCCAGGGGCGTCACCGACCGGTTCCGATCCATGCCGATGGCCCAGCCCGCGGTCGTCGTGGGGCGCAGCACCGCCGACATCGTCAACTCGGTGCTCGACCTCGCCGTGCTCGTCGGGTGCGGGCTACTCGTCGGATGGAGCTCGAACTCCGGCCTGCTGCCCACGCTCACGGCATTCGGCCTGCTGCTCCTGCTCCGGTTCGCGATGATCTGGGTGGGCATCTATCTCGGCCTCATCGTCAGCGAGGAGGCCGCCGGCACCACCTGGGCACTGCTCTTCCCGCTCACGATGATCTCCAACACGTTCGTCTCGCCGTCGCTGATGCCCCCGTGGCTGGGCACGATCGCCGAGTGGAACCCGCTGTCCGCCACGGTCGCGGCCACGCGCGAGCTGTTCGGCAACAACGTGCCCGAACTGGTGGGCACCTCGTGGCCGGCACAGAACGCCCTGCTGCTCGCGGTGGCGTGGCCCGTGGTGATCGTTGCGGTGTTCCTCCCGCTGGCCGTGCGCCGCTACCACTCCGCGGCGCGCTGAGCCGAGCTATCCCTTGCGTCCGACAGCGCCGAACTCGTCGACGGCCACGGGAACACCGAGGTCGACGGCGTCCGGTCGCCACAGCGGGCAGGCGACGACCCCCGGCTCGAGCAGCTCCAGCCCGTCGAAGTACTGGGCGATCTGTTCGGGGGTGCGCAGGGTGTAAGGCAGCGAGCCTGCCTTGTTCCACATGTCGATGGCTGCGTCGAACGGCCCGCCGTCGGTGGTGCCGTCCGCGACCACCAGGTAGCTACCCGGCGGCAGCGCGGCCACCAGCCCTGCGACGACCTCCCGCGCGCGCTCGAAGTCCGGCACGTGCCCGAGGATGTTCATGAGCATGAGCGCGATCGGCTGGGTGAAGTCGAGGCTCTGAGCGGCGACCTCGAGGATCCGGGGGGTGTCGAACAGGTCCGCGTCGATGTAGGTGGTGGAGCCCTCGGGGGAGCTGAGGAGGAGCGCGCGGGCGTGCGCGAGCACGATCGGGTCGTTGTCGACGTAGACGATGCGGGACTCGGGGGCCACCCGCTGAGCCACCTCGTGGGTGTTGTCCACAGTGGGCAGGCCGGTGCCGATGTCGAGGAACTGCCGAACTCCGGCGTCCCCGGCGAGGTGCCGGACGGCCCGCGCGAGGAAATGCCGCGACGAGCGGGCGATGTCGACGATCGGCGGGAAGAGCTCGCGGAACTGGTCACCGACGCGGCGGTCGACCTCGTAGTTGTCCTTGCCACCGAGCCAGTAGTTCCAGATGCGCGGGGAGTGGGCGACATCGGTATCGATCACCGATGCCTGCCCGAGACCGGATCCGTCCTCCGTCACGCTCATGACCTCCTGCCAGGTTGGGGATGCTGCACCCACCCTAGGCGAAGACGATCAGAAGAGGATCGTGGCGAAGCTGCCGACCTGTGTGAAGCCGATGCGGTCGTATGCCGAGCGGGCCACGCGGTTGAAGCCGTTGACGTAGAGACTCGACACGCGGCCGAGGGCGGCCAGGCGCTCGACCACGGCGGCGGTGCCGGCCGTGCCCAGCCCCTGGCCACGGAGGCTGGGATGCACCCAGACGCCCTGGATCTGCCCCACCTGGCGAGACAGCGCGCCGATCTCCGCCTTGAACACCACCTCGCCGCCCTCGAATCGGGCGAACGCCCGCCCCGCGGCCACCAGCTCGGCCACACGGGAGCGGTAGCCGACCCCTCCGTCGCCTGCGCGCGGGTCGATGCCCACCTCCTCGGTGAACATCGCGACCGCCGCCGGCAGGTAGCGGTCCAGCTCGTCGGGGCGGACCGCGCGGACGTACGGGTCGGCGGTGACCGCGGGCGCACCCGCCAGCGCCATCAGCGGCTGGTCGGCGCGCACCTCACGGGCGGGCGCCCAGTGTCCGGCGAGGTCGTCCCACAGCGGCATCACGAGCTCGGCCCGCCCGACCAGCGAGGAGCAGGTGCGGCCGTAGCGGCGGGCCCGGTCGGCGAAGCTGCGGAGAGCCGCGCGCTCACCCCGCAGCGGCACGAGGTTGGCGCCGGAGAAACAGAGACCGTCGAAACGCGAGCCGACGCCCCACAGCTCACCCCCGAGACGCCAGGGATCCAGCCCCGCCACCTCGACGCGGGCGGCGACCATGCAGGCGGCAACGGGATCACTCTCGAGGACCGCGCAGACGTCCGCGCGGTCCCGGTCGTCGAGGAGCCGCGCTCCGGCGACACGAAGCACCCCATCACGATGCCAGACGGCCGCCGCCATGCACACGACGGGATGGGTCTGAGCACCCCGAAATATCGCCGCGCACGGTAGTCGTGCCACGCGATGGCACCAATGCGAGAACCGCCCCGCTCGTCCGGGACATGATCGTGGCGCTCGTTTGTCCGCTCGCTCGGCGCACCGGGCCGCGCGAGTCCTGGCCGCTCACCCGATGGCGACGGAACGCGGCTCCGCTCCGCTCACCCCACGGTGACCTGCGGCTCGCCCTCCTCCTCGATCGACTCGGCGATCTTCATCGCCTCCTCGATCAGCGTCTCGACGATGGCGTGCTCCGGAACGGTCTTGATCACCTCGCCGCGGACGAAGATCTGACCCTTACCGTTGCCTGACGCCACGCCGAGATCGGCTTCACGGGCCTCCCCCGGACCGTTGACGACGCAGCCCATGACGGCCACCCGCAGCGGCACCTCCATGCCGGTGAGGCCGGCCGTGACCTCGTCGGCGAGCTTGTAGACGTCCACCTGGGCGCGCCCGCACGACGGGCACGAGACGATCTCGAGCTTGCGGGGGCGGAGGTTGAGCGACTGCAGGATCTGCGTGCCGACCTTGATCTCCTCCACCGGAGGCGCAGAGAGCGAGACGCGGATCGTGTCGCCGATGCCCTGGCGAAGCAGCGTCCCGAACGCCACGGCCGACTTGATCGTGCCCTGGAACGCCGGCCCCGCCTCGGTGACGCCGAGGTGCAGCGGGTAGTCGCAGGACTCGGCCAGCAGCTCGTAGGCACGCACCATGACGACCGGGTCGTTGTGCTTCACCGAGATCTTGATGTCGTGGAAGTCGTGCTCGGCGAACAGGCCCGCCTCCCACAGCGCGGACTCGACGAGCGCCTCCGGCGTGGCCTTGCCGTACTTCTCCATCAGGCGCTTGTCGAGCGAGCCCGCGTTGACGCCGATGCGGATCGGGGTGCCGTGGTCCTTGGCGGCGGCCGCGATCTCCTTGACCTTGTCGTCGAACTTCTTGATGTTGCCCGGGTTGACGCGCACGGCGGCGCAGCCTGCCTCGATCGCCGCGAAGACATACTTGGGCTGGAAGTGGATGTCGGCGATCACCGGGATCTGCGACTTCCTCGCGATGGCGGGAAGCGCGTCGGCGTCGTCCTGGCTGGGGCACGCGACCCGGACGATGTCGCAGCCTGCCGCGGTGAGCTCGGCGATCTGCTGGAGGGTCGCGTTGACGTCAGAGGTGAGAGTGGTGGTCATCGACTGCACGGAGATCGGGGACTCGGACCCGACTCCGACGGGACCGACCTGCAGCTGCCGGGTGGGCCGGCGAGGGGCCAGGGTCGGCGCGGGAGGTGCGGGCATGCCCAGTGAGACGCTCACGGCGCCCAGTATCCTCCGACACCCTCCACCGCCGCTGGCGGCGTGCTCGGGAGCACTCTCTCGTGCACGGAGGGCTATGTGCGACCCGTGTCCTCCTGGGCCTTGCGCAGCGTCGACGAGTGCGGCAGCCAGGTGGCGAGCTCTACCGGCCATCCGTCGGCCTCGAGCAACGAGACGACCGCGGGGTCGTCGTCGAGCACCGACACCACACTCCGCACCGCGGAGAGCTTCCGCAGCACCTCGCGCTTGACCCAGCGAGCCGGGCGCTGGTCGTCGTCGGCGCGCATGACGAGCGGCTCCACCGGCAGGTCGTGGCGCACCAGCCAGTCCTCCGTGAGCCGCCGGGTGCGCTCGGGCCGGCCGGTCAGGTAGAGCACATCGTGGGCCGCGAGCGCGGCACGAACCCGCTCAGCACCCTCGACGAGGAGCGGGTCGCGATCGGCGGCCTGGAAGAAGTGCTCCCAACGCTGGGGACGGGCCTCCAGGTGGTGCAACCGGTGGCGGACGTCGGCAAGCACGCCGTCGATGTCGAACACGGCGAGAGGGTTGCGCTCGGAGTACGGGTCACGCGGGACCGTGGGTGGAGCGGGGACACCCGCCGCGCTGATGGTCACACCTTCAATTATCCAGGTGACGATGCGGCTCGCCGCCGGTCGTGGCGGGCACCACGTTTCCGGTGATGACCTGCGGCAATGCTGCCGAGAGCACTATCGGCAGCACCGCCGGGAGAGCCGTCAGAAGAGCTGGACCGGGTTGATGATGTCGGCCACGAACAACAGCGCGCTCCACCCGATGAACACCAGCGCCACGACGTAGGCCACCGGCATCAGCTTGGCGACGTCGACGGGACCGGGGTCGGGCAGCCCGCGCAGCTTCGCGATCCGCCGTTTCACCGCCTCCCAGATCGCCGGGAAGATCTGGCCGCCGTCCAGCGGGGGGATCGGCAGCAGGTTGAACAGGAACAGCGAGATGTTCAACCCGGCCAGGAGCTGCAGGAACACCGAGAGCTCGGCGAGTGGCGGGGCGTCGGAGGCCAGGATCTCCCCGCCGATCCGGGAGGCACCGACGATGCCGATCGGACCGTTGACGTCACGCTGCTCGCCGAGGAACACCGCCCCGAACAGCCCCGGCACCCGGGCGGGCAGCTGCACGATCGCGTGCCCGGTGCGGGCCACGATGTCGCCGATCTGCTCGAAGACGGCACCGACGTCCTTGCGCTCGTAGGCCGAGACGAGGCTGACACCGAGGAACCCGCCCTGGACGGTCTGCGAACCGTCGTCGAAGCTCGTCAGCTCGGTGCGGATCGGGGTCGGGTGCAGGTCGATGCGCTGACCGTCGCGTTCGACGGTGACCGTCACCGTGCCCGAGGACGCCCGGATCGCCTCCTGCAGGTCGCGACCGTCGAACTGCGTGTAGGGGTGCCCGTTGAAGGCGACGATCCGGTCGCCGGGCCGGAAGCCCGCGGCGGCGGCCGGCGTGGGGGGCGCGCCCGGGGGGCACTGCTCGGTCGACGGCGCGGTGGCCGAGACCACGCAGGCGCTCACCTGGCCGACGTCCGTGGTGGACGTGGGCACGCCGATACCCATCAGCACGACCGCGAAGAGGAACACCGCGAGGACGAGGTTCATGAACGGGCCCGCGAACATCACGATGATGCGCTTCCACGGAGCCCGCAGGTAGAACTGGCGGTCTGCGTCCTCGGGCTTCACATCCATCGCCGACTGCTGGCGAGCGTCGTCGATCAGGCCCTGGAACGGACCGGTACGACGGCTCCGGCCGAGCGTCTCGCCCTTGGCGGGCGGGATCATCCCGATCATCCGGATGTAGCCGCCCAGCGGCACGGCCTTGAGTCCGAACTCCGTCTCGCCGACCTTGCGCGACCAGATCGTGCGACCGAAGCCGACCATGAACTCGGGCACCTTGATGCCGAACCACTTGGCTGTGGTGAAGTGGCCGAGCTCGTGCCAGGCGACCGAGAACAGGATCCCCACGAAGAAGATCACGATACCGATCACGGTCATCATGTGGTCGCTCCAGCTTGTCCGGTACCGATGCTCGCTCCGCCGGCGCTGCGGGAGACGGCCTCGCGCGCGTGGGCCCGTGCCCACTGCTCGGCCGCCAGCACCTCGGCCACGGTAGCGGGGTCGCCGTGCCAGGCATCGGCGGCGTCGAGCACGCCCTCGAGGACCTCACAGATGCCGGGGAACGGCAGCGCACCAGCGACGAACGCGGCCACGGCCTCCTCGTTGGCGGCGTTGAGCACCGCCGGCAGGCAACCGCCCACCGTGCCTGCCGCCCTGGCCAGCCGTACACCGGGGAAGGCGTCGTCGTCGAGGGATTCGAAGGTCCAGCTCTGAGCCGCGTCCCAGCGGCACGGCTTCGCGGCAGCCGGGAGCCGGTCGGGCCAGCCGAGCGCGAGAGCGATGGGCAGCTTCATGTCCGGCGGGCTGGCCTGCGCGAGCGTCGAACCGTCGACGAAAGTGACCATCGAATGCACGATCGACTGCGGGTGCACCACCACGTCGATCCGCTCGTAGGGCACGTCGAACAGCAGGTGCGCCTCGATCAGCTCGAGGCCCTTGTTCACGAGGTTGGCCGAGTTGATCGTGACGACGGGGCCCATGTCCCACGTCGGGTGCGCCAGCGCCTCCGCCACGGTGACGCCGGCCAGCTCGGCGCGCCGCCTGCCCCGGAACGGGCCACCGGACGCCGTGAGCACCAGCCGGTCCACCTCGTTCACCCGGCCGCCCCGCAGGCACTGGGCGAGCGCCGAGTGCTCGGAGTCGACAGGGACGATCTGGCCCGGCGCGGCCGCTCCCGTGACCAGGGCTCCCCCTGCCACCAGCGACTCCTTGTTGGCGAGAGCCAGGATGGCCCCGGAGGCGAGGGCCGCGAGGGTGGGGCCGAGCCCGACCGACCCTGTGATCCCGTTGAGCACGGTGTCGGCGCCCGCAGTGGCGGTGAGCTCGGTGGCCGCATCCGGGCCGGCAAGGACCTCGACGTCCGGCAGCAGCTCCCGCAGCGCGACGGCGGCGTCGGCACGGGCCACCGCCACCCGGTGCACGCCGTGGTCGCGGGCCTGCCGGGCGAGGAGGTCGAGGTCGCCACCGCCCGCGGCGAGTCCTGCCACCACGAACCGATCCGGGTGTGCCGCGATGACGTCGAGCGCCTGGGTGCCGACGGAGCCCGTCGAACCCAGCACGAGAACGGAACGCTTACTCATCGCACTCTCCCGCCGCGCCCGGTCAGCGCATCGCCCGGGCGCAGTGGCATCGACTCGCTCACACACTCACTCATCACCACCCATCATCCCTGCTGCCCTGTTGTGCGACGATGAGGCCCACATCGTGGATCTGGAGGACGGCGTGGCGAGGAACTCCCGAGAGCTGGCGCAGCGGCCCGCGGTCGACCCGTTGGACGAGCCGTCGGCGGAGTGGGGCTGGCACGGCGGGTTCCCGCGCGGCTCCGTGATCGCCGGCTGGGTGTCCGTCGTGATCCTGCTGCTGCTCACGATCGGCAACCACGAGGGCAGCACCGAGGACATCTGGCTGGTCGGCACCGCCGTCCTGATCGCGTTCGGTCTGATCCTCCACGCGATCCGCCGCCGCCACGCCTGGCGCCGCTGAGCGACGATGGCCGGTCCCGCCGTCGAGCTGGAAGTCGGTGACCGCGTCGTCCGGCTGACCAACCCGGACCGCGTCTACTTCCCGGCCCGCGGGGAGACGAAGCTCGACCTTGCCCGCTACTACATCTCCGTCTCCGACGGGATCGTGCGGGCGCTTCGGGACCGCCCGTGCATGCTCCACCGGTTCCCCACGGGCGTCACCGGCGAGAAAGTGCACCAGAAGCGGCTGCCAAAGGGCGCGCCCGACTGGGTCCGCACCGTTCGCGTGCACTTCCCCCGCTGGAACCGGCACGCCGACGAGCTGTGCGTCCAGCACCCGGCCGACGTGGTGTGGGCCGTGCAGATGTCCACGGTGGAGTTCCACCCGTGGAACAGCCGTGCCACCGACACCGAGAAGCCCGACGAGTGGCGCATCGACCTCGACCCGATGCCCGAGGCGTCCTACGACGACGTGCGGAGGGTCGCGAACGTCGCCCACGAGGTGCTCGACGAGCTGGGTGCTACCGGCTGGCCGAAGACGTCGGGCGGCAAGGGCATGCACGTCTACGTGCGGATCGCGCCGGACCACGGCTTCTCCGACGTCCGCCGGGCCGCGCACGCGTTCGCCCGCGAGGTGGCCCGTCGCTGCGATCTCGTCGATCTGACGTGGTGGCGCAAGGACCGCGACCCCAAGTCGATCTTCGTCGACTACAACCAGAACGCGCGCGACCACACCATCCGCAGCGCCTACTCCGTACGTGGGGTGCCTGAGGCGGTCGTCTCCACGCCGATCCGGTGGGACGAGGTGGGCGAGGCCAACCCGCAGGACTTCACCATCGCCACCGTGCCTGCGCGCTACGCAGAGCTCGGTGACCTGCACGCCGGTATCGACGACGCCGTGTTCCTCATCGACGAACTCCTGGAGTGGGCCGATCGCGACGCCCGCGACGGAGCCGCCGAACCGCCGACCGAGGACGTCCAGGACCTCGACGCCTGAGCGCAAGCGCGGACGACCCCGGACACCGCTGGGGGCGCGCCTCCGGCGCAGGGTCAGGCGTCGGCCGCCGCCCGCAGCCGGCCGTACTCCTCCACCATCGCCGCGAGCGACCAGTGCGCGTTCAGGCCACTCGGGTTGGGCAGCACCCAGATCCGCGTGTCCCCCAGCCGTTCGTCCTGCGGGCCGACCACTGCGCGCGGCACGTCGAACGCAGCCCGGTAGGCCGTCACGCCGACCACTGCGAGCCATCGGGGCCGACGCTGTTCCACCAGCTCGTGCAGCCGCTTCCCGCCCGCCACCATCTCGGCCACCGTGAGCTCGTCGGCGCGTGCCGTGGCTCGCGGGGCCATGTTGGTGATGCCCAGCCCGAGCCCGCGCAGCTCACCCTGCTCGGCCGGGAGCAACAGTCGCGAGGTGAAGCCGGATCCGTGCAGGACCGGCCAGAACCGGTTGCCGGGTCGGGCGAAGTGGTGACCGGTGGCCGCCGACACGAGACCGGGATTGATGCCACAGAACAGCACGCGCAGGGGCGGATCGTCCGGGCCGGGCAGCACGTCGTCGAGGGTGCGATCGCGCGCCGCCTCCAGCTCGGCCCGGGTCAGACGGGGCACACGAGTGCCTTCGCGGGAGCGGTCATCCTTCGATGATCCCCCTGTTGTTTCCAAAAGCCGGTGGTGGGTGACGAGGTTGACGTAGAGTCGAACGCATGTTCGAAGATGCCGGAGTGCCTCCTCTCGTGGAGGAACACGCGGTGTTCAACGACCGGGAGGACGACCAGCGCTGGTCACCCGCAGGTCCGCCGGACGCGTTCGACGAGCCGTCAGACCGGGGGGCGCCGGAGTCTGCCCCTGCACATGAGCAACCGTCGGGTTGGGCGGCGTTCGAGCTGGGCGCCGGCGCCGCTGACCCGTCCCGGCTCTCGGACGCGCAGCTGATCGACGCCATGATCGGCTGCGAACGCGCTGCGGCGTGGGCCGAGGCCCGCCAGGCTCGCCTGATGGCGGAGTTCGCGAAGCGCCGCCCGCCCGACGACCCCACACCGGCGGGCTCCGACCGGCTCTCCGTCACCAGCCCGTTCGCACCCGACGAGGTCGGGCTCGCCCTGCGGCTGCCACGAGGGAGCGCCAACGCCCGGATCGCCCGCTCCCTCGAGCTCGTCCACCGCCTGCCCGAGACGTTGCAGGCCTGGGAGAGCGGGCACATCGACGAACGACGCGTCACCGCAATCTGTGACGCCGTCCGCCACCTGTCCCCCGCGAAGGCGCAGGCCGTGCAGCAGCGGGTCCTCGCCCGCGCGTCCGAGCAGACACCGGCCCAACTCCGGGCCTCGCTCAACCGAGCGGTGCTGAGCGTCGATCCCGACGGCGGCGCCGAGCGGCACCGCAGGGCTCGCTGCGACCGGCGGGTCGCCGTCGGCGACGAGAGGGACGGGATGGCGTCGCTCTGGGCCCTGCTCTCCGCGCCAGATGCACGCTCGGCCTACCAGTGGCTCTCGCGCCTCGCCCGCGGGATCGGTGCCGACGACCCTCGTGGCATGAATGCCCGCCGGGCCGACCTCCTCGTCGACCTGCTCACCGGCAAGCTCACCTGCGCGGCCGCCACACCCGTGACATTTCACTCCGACGAGGCGACCCGGCACCCCGACCATGTCGACCAGACCGAAGGAGCCGACGGCGCAGGTAGCGCCGGCGTCTCGGCTGCATGCGGTGATCCCGACGCGGGTGATGGAGCCGACTCGGTGCCCCCGCGTCCGGTGAACCCCGGCAAGCCCCTCGTCCAGGTGATCATGCCGTTGTCCACCCTGATGGGCGCTGACGACCAGCCCTGCGAGTTGGTCGGCCACGGCGCCATCCCCGCCGACCTCGCTCGCGAGATCGCCACCGACGCAGTACTGAAACGCCTGGTCTACGACCCTCTCTCGGGAGCCCTGCTCGATCACGGCCGCACCACATACCGGCCGCCGGCCGCCCTCGCCGACTTCGTCCGCGCCCGTGACGTCTACTGCCGCTCACCGATCTGCAGGCGCCGGGCCATCGACGCCGAGCTCGACCACATCGTCCCGCACCCCAAGGGCCCCACCAGCGCCGACAACATGGCGGGCTGCTGCGCCCACGACCACCGCATGAAGCACGCCCCCGGCTGGCAGGTCCGTGCCCACGACGACGGTGGGATCGAGTGGATCACTCCCACCGGGCACAGCTACCTCAGCCACCGCTACGACTACCGCCCGGACCAACCGACTGCGCCACCAACCGTCGGGGAAGTTCCTCCCCCGCAGGAAGCCCACCACCCCGATCCGCCTCCCTGACGCGCACCCACCCGGACGACGGTCAATACGTCCGCAGGCTCGACCGCGGCGCTGGTAGTCGCCAGACTGGCCGCGTGCACCTACCTGTGATGCCGCCCGTAGCGCCGATGCTGGCGAAGCCCATCGGCGATATTCCTGCAGGTCAGCTGTACGAGCCGAAATGGGACGGCTTCCGGTCGATCATCTTCCGGGACGGCGACGAGGTGGAGATCGGCAGCCGCAACGAACGCCCGATGACGCGCTACTTCCCTGAGATCGTCGAGGCCGTTCTCGCGGAGTTCCCCGAGCGTGCCGTCGTCGACGGGGAGATCGTGGTCGCCGACACCGCGCGCAACACCCTCGACTTCGAGGCGCTCCAGCAGCGGATCCATCCGGCCGCGAGCCGCGTCAAGCTGCTGTCCGAGCAGACACCCGCCAGTTTCATCGCGTTCGACCTGCTCGCCCTCGGAGACGAGGACCTCACCGAGCAGCCGCTCGAGGACCGCCGTGCCGCACTCGAACGTGCCTTCGCCAGCGCAGCACCCCCCGTACATCTGACACCTGTCACCCGTGATCTGGACACCGCGCGGAAGTGGTTCGAGCAGTTCGAGGGCGCAGGCCTGGACGGACTCATCGCGAAGAAGCTCGATCTGCGGTACCAGCCCGACAAGCGCGTGATGAGCAAGATCAAACATGAGCGCACCGCCGACTGCGTCGTAGCCGGCTACCGGGTACACAAGTCCGGCCCCGATGTGCTCGGCTCGTTGCTCCTCGGTCTGTTCGACGACCGCGGCGTGCTCAACTCCGTCGGTGTGGTCGGCGCGTTCCCGATGGCGACGCGACGATCGCTGTTCACCGAGCTGCAGCCGCTGGTGACGACGTTCGACGAGCATCCCTGGAATTGGGCAGCGCACGAGCAGGGTGAACGGACGCCCCGCAAGAACGAGACCAGCCGCTGGAACGCCGGCAAGGACCTGTCGTTCGTCCCGCTGTGCCCGGAGCGTGTCGTGGAGGTCCGCTACGACTACATGGAGGGCGACCGGTTCCGCCACACCGCACAGTTCGTGCGCTGGCGGCCGGACCGTGATCCGGAGTCGTGCACCTACGACCAGCTCGAACGGCCGGTGCGCTTCAACCTCGCCGACGTCCTTACCAGCGGCTGAAAACCTCGGCGAGGTCTCCGAGCCTCCTCAGACGCGAGCCGCGGTCACCCGCTCCAGGGCTCAGGCCTGCGACGCGGCGAGCTGACCGCAGGCAGCCGCGATCTCCCGGCCCCGCGTGTCGCGCACCGTGCACGCAACCCCGGTCGCCTGCACCCGCGCGACGAACTCGTCCTGCACCCGCCGCGGCGAGGCATCCCATTGGCTGCCCGGGGTGGGATTCAGCGGGATGAGATTCACGTGAACGCGCTTCGTGCCGACCTGCTGGCGCAGCAGCGTGCCGAGGAGGTCCGCCCGCCACGGCTGGTCGTTGACGTCGCGGATCAGGGCGTACTCGATCGACACCCGGCGTCCGGTTGTCTGGGCGTAGCGGCGCGCGGCCGCCAGCACCTCGCTCACCTTCCAGCGGTTGTTGACGGGCACGAGCGTGTCGCGCAACTCGTCATCCGGCGTGTGGAGCGACACCGCGAGGGTGACGGGCAGACCTTCAGCGGCCAGCTTGTCGATCGCCGGAACCAGCCCGACCGTGGAGACGGTGACGCCGCGCGCGGAGATGCCCAGCCCATCCGGCGACGGCTCGGTGATCCGCCGCACCGCGGCGACCACTCGCTTGTAGTTGGCCAGCGGCTCGCCCATCCCCATGAACACCACGTTGGAGAGCCGGGCGGGACGGCCCAGCGCGCCGTCGCGGGCGGCGGCCGCGGCCTGCCGGACCTGCTCGACGATCTCGCCCGTGGACAGGTTGCGCTGCAGCCCGCCCTGCCCTGTGGCGCAGAACGGGCAGGCCATGCCGCAGCCTGCCTGGCTGGACACACACACAGTGGCACGGTCCGGGTAGCCCATCAGGACGGACTCCGCGCGAGTGCCGTCGTGGCCCTTCCACAGTGTCTTGCGGGTGGCACCGTCGTCGCACGACTGCTCGAGGACGGGCGTGACCAGCGGTGGGAGCAACGCACGGAGGGTGTCGCGAGCGCCGGCCGGCAGGTCGGTCATGGCGTCGAGGTCCGCGGTGAAGCGGCCGAAGTAGTGCCGGGCCAGCTGGTCGGCGCGGAAGGCGGGCAGGCCGAGCTCACCGGCCACGGCACGCCGGTCGGCGGGGTCGAGGTCGGCGAGATGGCGCGGCGGGGTGGCACGCTTGGGTGCGTCGAACACCAGAGGCAGAGCAGTCATGACCCGTCGATTGTGCCAGGCCGGGCCATGTCGTCCCGTCGGCGAAGGGCATAGGCCAGAACGGCAGCGCCGAGCGCGGGGCCCCATACGGGGAACGGGAAGTAGAGCAGCATTCCAGGCGTCCCGCTCGTGACCGCCATGACCGAGAACGGGAGAGCGGCCACGGTGAACAGGGTCGCCACCAGTGTTCCCGGCACAACGGCTGCAGCCACCGGGACGGGCCGTCCCCGCAGCACCGGCAGCCAGCGGGGCCAGACCTCGCCCCAGCAGGCGACGAGGCCGGTGGTGAGCACCGCGCCGGCCAGAGCGGCCAGGCCGAGCAGCAGCCCGTGCAGCCTGATCTCGGGATGGTCAGCCAGTTCCGCGGCGTCGCCGCCCAGCGGCCACGGGGTCAGCCACGTCAGCCGGACCAGGCCGTAGGGCAGCGCGCAGACCGTGGCGATCACCACCGCGACCCTTCCCCAGCGCGCTGCGGCGGCGGGCTGCATCCATACAGGGGCCGGGCGGTCAACCCGGATCCGCAGCAGCGTGTGCGTGCCGAACAGGCCCCAGACCAGGCCTCCGACCAGGAAGAACAGCAACACGGCCGGCGGTCCCGCCCGCTCCGCACTTGTCGTGATGACGTCCAGGTAGCGCAGGAGGACGGCTCCGTCCGCGAGCCCGGTGAACCAGGCCAGGGCCGCTACCAGTAGGAGAACGCCAACCACCCAGGGGCCGCCGCGCCACCGCCAGGCCCCGGCAAGCACCACGCCGAACAGCACGGGTGGCCCGAGCATCGCCATTGCATAGCCGACGAGGGTGAGCGGTTGGATCCCGGGAACGACCAAGCCGAAAACCACGGCGAACACCGCAGCGGTTCCCACGACGATGACCGTCGTGCCCTGTGCCGGCTGCCGCCGCGCGGCGAGGCACGCGACCACCGTCCCCCACACCCCCGCCGCAACGAGCAGGAGTGGCATCGCGGCTGCGGGCACCACGCCCAGCAGGGTGCCGAACGTCGCCGGATCGCCCGGGACGAAGGGGTAGCGCCGCGGCTGCCACAGCCACCAGAGGCCGAGGCAGATCGCCAGTGCCGACCAGGTCAGGGCCGGGACGGAAGAGGGAGCAGTGAGTCTGCGTTCGCGCGCGATGACCATGCCGGAGACGATCCGCCGATCACGCTGCGGTTCCCTCCCAGCTGCGAGGGAACCCGATCCCCCGTGGGAGGGAGAGTCAGCGCCGGACGCGCTGCCGCGCCTCGTCGAGCAGACCAGTGCGGTACGCGCCGGCCAGCCAGAGGATCCCACCCGCGACCAACCCGACCAGCCCCTGCGGGTACATGTTCCCCGCGGAGTCCAGGGCGAGCAGCGCGCCCACCGCTCCGAGCACCATCAACCCGCCCCCGGCGGCGAGGAAGACCCGTTCGTCCAGCTGCGACGACAGGAGAATCAGGGCCACGCCCACCATCGCGCACGCGATGGGCACCGTGAGCTCACCGAGGCCGAAGTAGCCCAGCACCGTGCCGGCCACCGCCACCAGAGCCACGGTGATGCCGAGCAGTCGGAGGAACCGTCCGCGGCCGCGTGGCGGCAGCGGGACGCCGGTTCCGTACCGCTTCTTCAGGGCGACGATCAGGCCGGCGGTGACGCCCAGGCCCCCCGCCAGCACGACAGTGCCCACGCCGGCGTCGAGCGCCGCCGCACCGATCGTCCACCATGCCCCGCCGGCGATCGGCTCGACATAGGGCACGTAGGGCTCCGCGGATCCGCGCATGGCTCCACGGTATCCAGAGCGGGCCGCATCTTGTCGGCGACCACCCTCAGCGACCGGGCCACTCACGCCTGCGATATGGCTACTTTGCGGCGCACGTGCACGCGGTACCCGACAGGCACCGCGAGCCCGACGGTCTCGGCAACGGCACGCTCGGCCACCGCGCGGGAGAACTCGATCCGCAGCACCGCCTCACAGGAGGCACGGTCGGGAAAGCGCCAGGTAGTCGGCACCCGGCGCAGGCTGAAGCCCTGCTTCTCGAAGAAGCGCTCGACGCGCGCCGGGTCGTAGCGCGGGATGTCGGCGCGCATCCAGCGGCCGTAAGGCTCCACCGTCGCGTCCAGGTCGACGATGGCGATTGCCCCACCCGGACGCAGCACGCGCTGCGCTTCCGCCAGCCCTGGCTCGCATCCAGGACCGAAGAAGTACGCGGTGCGCGCGTGCACGACATCGACACTCGCATCCGGCAGCGGAAGCGCGGCGGCGCCCGCCTGCAGCACCCGTGCACGCGTCCCGACACGGCGGCGTGCGCGCTCGACCAGGGGCGGATGCGGCTCGACGCCCGTCACCGACGCCGCCTCCGCCGCGAAGACCGGGAGGTGGAATCCGTCGCCGCAGCCCACATCGAGCACGTCCAACCCGGCCCACGGCGTGAGCTCACGCAGCACCGTCCACACGGCACCGTCGGCGTCCTGTGCGCGGTTCTCCTGCTCGTAGACCTCGGGCCAGTTCCAGATGTTGGGGCTCGGGATCAGCGGGTCCGCGCCTACGGCGGCAGCCACTGCAGCGCGCAGCGACCGCATCACGGCACGGGCACGACGATGCTGAGCAGCAACCAGGCCACGACGGCTGTGGGGAGCAGCGAGTCCAGCCGGTCCATCAGTCCACCGTGGCCAGGCAACAACGTGCCCATGTCCTTGATCCCGAGATCGCGCTTGATCATGGATTCGACGAGATCGCCCAGCGTGGCGCTGACCACCAGCAATGCGCCCGTGAGCGCTCCCCACCACCAGGCCCCACCGAGCAGGAAGTGGACGGACAGCGCTCCCGCGAGCATGCCGGCTACCTGCGATCCGGCGAAGCCCTCCCACGACTTCTTCGGGCTGATCATCGGCGCCATCGGATGCCGACCGAGGAAGACCCCCGCCGCGTAACCACCGATGTCGGACGCCACGCCACAGATCAGGAACGTGAGCACACGACCGAGACCGTCGTCGGCCACCACCATGAGCGTGGCGAAGGAACAGAAGAGCGGCACATAGGCGGCCGTGAACATCCCGGCCGTGACGTCACGGACGTAGTGCACCGCCCCGGTGCGCATCCGCCAGATCAGCATCGCAAGTGCCGTGAGCACGAACGAAATGGCCAGGCCGCGCAGCCCGAACGGCCACGACAGCCACACCATCGCCTGCCCGCCGACGAGCAGCACGGTGATCGGCACCTCGATGCCTGCGCCGCGACGCAACGCACCGGCGAGTTCCCAGGTGCCCACCGCCGTGGCTACGGCGAGCACGGCGATGAAGAAGTGTCGTTGGAACAGCAGTGAGGAAAGGATCACCACGCCCAACGCGACGCCCACAGCGATGGCCGCCGCGAGGTCGCGTCCTGCGCGGGAAGGCCGGCTGGCCGAGGGGACCATGGCCGTGGCGTGAGAGGAGGAGGCCGTCACCGGGTCAGACTTCGAGGAGTTCCGCTTCTTTGTGCTTCACCAGATCGTCGACCTGGTGGACGTACCGGTCCGTGGTGGCCTGTAGCTCTTTCTCGGCGCGCCCGACCTCGTCCTCACCCGCGTCGCCGTCGCGCACGATCCGGTGCAGCTCGTCCATCGCCTTGCGACGGATACTGCGGATCGTCACACGCGCATCCTCGCCCTTGCCACGCGCGACCTTGACCATCTCGCGGCGGCGTTCCTCAGATAGCTGAGGAATGACGACGCGAATAATCTGGCCGTCGTTGCTGGGGTTGAGCCCGAGGTCGGAGTCGCGGATGGCCTTCTCCAGCGCCTTCAGCTGACCGGCGTCGTACGGCTTGATGACGGCCATGCGCGCCTCCGGGACGTTGATGGAGGCGAGTTGGTTGATCGGCGTCATCGTGCCGTAGTAGTCGACGGCGACTCGCGAGAACATGTTCGGCGTTGCCCGACCGGTGCGGACGCTCGCGAGGTCGTCCTTGGCCACCGAGACGGCGCGTTCCATCTTCTCCTCGGCGTCGAAGAGCGTCTCGTCTATCACGGCTGCTCCTGCGGGTAGTCGGGCGTGCTGACCAGCGTGCCGATCCTCTCACCCCGCACCGCTCGGGCAATGTTGCCCTCCACCAGCAGGTTGAACACGATGATCGGCATCTTGTTGTCCATGCACAGGCTGAACGCGGTGGCATCGGCCACCGCCAGCCCCTGCTCCAGCACTTCACGGTGGGTGATTTCGTCGAACAGCTTCGCGCTGGGGTCGACCTTCGGGTCGGCGGTGAACACACCGTCGACGCTCTTGGCGAGCAGCAGCGCCTCCGCCCCGATCTCCAGCGCGCGCTGTGCACCCGCTGTGTCGGTGGAGAAGTAGGGCATGCCCACCCCGGCGCCGAAGATCACGACGCGGCCCTTCTCCAGGTGCCGGATCGCGCGGCGCGGGATGTAGGCCTCCGCGACCTGGCCCATCGTGATGGCCGTCTGCACCCTGGTGTCGACGTGGTGCTCACGCTCCAGGAAGTCCTGCAGCGCCAGGCAGTTCATCACGGTGCCGAGCATGCCGATGTAGTCGGCGCGCGCCCGGTCCATACCCCGCTGTTGCAGCTCGGAGCCGCGGAAGAAGTTACCGCCGCCGATCACCACCGCGACCTGGGCCCCGGTGGCGACCACCTCGGCGATCTGGCGGGCAACCGTCTCGACCACCCTCGGGTCGACACCGACGGACCCGCCGCCGAACATCTCGCCGCCGAGCTTGAGCAGCACGCGGCGGAAGCCGGGGTGGGCGCCGTCGGCGCCGGTCCGAAGGTCGGTCATGACTCCCCGTCACTCATCTCGGATCGGAGCAGCCGGCCTGTCAGGCCTGGCCGACCTCGAAGCGGACGAACTCCTTGACCGTGACGCCCGCTGCGTCGAGCAGCGCCTTCACGCTCTTCTTGGAGTCCTGGACGGACGCCTGCTCGAGCAGGACGACGTCCTTGTAGAAGCCGTTGATCCGGCCCTCGACGATGCGGGGCAGGACCTGCTCGGGCTTGCCCTCCTCGCGAGCGGTGGCCTCGGCGATGCGCCGCTCGTTCTCGAGCACGTCGCCGGGGACCTCGTCGCGGGTGGTGTACTGCGGCCGAGCAGCGGCGATGTGCATCGCGACCCCCCGGGCGGCGTCGTCGTCGGCCCCCTCGTAGGAGACCAGCGCGCCGATCGCCGGCGGCAGGTCGGAGGCCCGCCGGTGCAGGTACAGGGCGACCGGCCCGTCGACGTGGATGTAGCGCTTGAGCTCGAGCTTCTCGCCGATGCGGGCGGACAGCGCCAGCACGGCCTCCTCGACGGTGCTCCCGTCGAGCGGGGCCTTCTTCAGCGCGTCGAGGTCGGCGGGCTGCTGGTCGACCGCGACCCGCAGGATCTTGTCGGCGAGTGCCTGGAAGTCGGGGCTCTTCGCCACGAAGTCAGTCTCGCAGTCGAGCTCGACCATCGTGCCGCCCTCGGCCGCGACGAGGCCGTTGGCGGTGTCGCGCCCGGCGCGCTTGCCGACGTCCTTCGCGCCCTTGATGCGGAGCAGCTCGACGGCCTTCTCGAGGTCGCCCTCGGACTCCTCGAGGGCCTTCTTGCAGTCCATCATCCCGGAACCGGTGAGGTCCCTGAGCTTCTTGACGTCGACGGCGGTGTAGTTCGCCATTTCGGTGCCTCTGGTCCGTTTCTCTTCAGGCTGTCGGGACGAGCGACGTTCGGGGCCGGTACCACCGGCCCCGAACGGGGAGCGGGATCAGCCCGCGGTCTGCTGCGTGCCGTTGCTGGTGGTGGCCGGCGCGGGCTCGGAGGCAGGGTTGGGCGACTCGCTCGCGGGACCGCTGGCCGTGAGGCTGGCCCCGTCGGAACCGGCACCGTTGGTGAGCAGGTTCTGCTCCCACTCGGCCAGCGGCTCGTCGGTGGCGACACCGGCCTCCGGCTTGTCCTCGCCGTCTCCCCGGCTGCGGGCCGCACGCGCCATGAGCCCGTCGGCAGCGGCGCGCGCGATCACCTTGGTGAGCAGCGCGGCCGACCGGATGGCGTCGTCGTTGCCCGGGATCGGGAAGTCGACCTCGTCGGGGTCGCAGTTGGTGTCCAGGATGGAGACGACCGGGATGCCCAGCTTGCGAGCCTCGCCGACGGCGATGTGCTCCTTCTTGGTGTCGACGATCCAGACCGCGCTCGGGACCTTGGTCATGTCCCGGATACCGCCGAGCGTCTTCTCGAGCTTGGTCTTCTCGCGGGTGAGCATGAGGATCTCCTTCTTGGTGCGACCCTCGAAGCCCCCCGTCTGCTCCATCGACTCCAGCTCCTTCATCCGCTGAAGGCGCTTGTGCACGGTCTGGAAGTTGGTGAGCATCCCGCCGAGCCAGCGCTGGTTGACGTACGGCATGTTCACGCGGCCCGCCTCGTCGGCGATGGCCTCCTGCGCCTGCTTCTTCGTGCCGACGAACATGATCGTGCCGCCGTGGGCAACGGTCTCGCGGACGAACTCGTAGGCCCGGTCGATGTACGACAGGGTCTGCTGCAGGTCGATGATGTAGATGCCGTTGCGCTCGGTGAGGATGTAGCGCTTCATCTTCGGGTTCCAGCGCCGGGTCTGGTGCCCGAAGTGCACACCCGAGTCCAGCAACTGCTTCATGGTGACGACGGCCACGGCCGGTGTTCACCTCTCAGTCGGGCGTGGCCGCTGAGCGGCCACGCGCGCGGTTTCGCGGAGCGCCGGTTGGCGGCACCGCCCTGGCGTCGCGCCGGTGGCCGGACCCACATGGAGCTGCGCGGGACCGCCCGTCCACCGTTTCCGCCGGCGGGCCTGAAATGGCCGAACCGGGCAGGGCACGCGAGCGCGCGAAGTCACCCCTGACAGCAGTCGGGGTGCAGGAGAAGTGTACGCCGAGGCGGGGAGGGCCCTCTCCTCGCATCCCTCGGTTGTCCACATCCGCACCCGGCCGTCCACAACGGGGACGAAGGCGGTGTCTACCGCAGGCCACCGGGTCAGGCTGGGGCGGTGACCGAGGAGCGACAGCGGGCGCCATCCAGGATGCCACCGCGGCCCGCATGCCTGATGCGCGTGGAACGCATTGCCGCGCTCGTGTGGGCTCTGACCTCGGCGCTCAGTGCCGGGGTGATCGTGGTCGCCGGCGGTCCATCCGGCGAAGCCGCCCACCTCGCCCCGTACCGGGCCACCGTCTATGACCCCGCCGGTCACGACGTAGGACGTGCGTATCGGACGGGAGCGCCGGGAAGCCCCGCACCGGACTCATCGCTCGACCTCGGTCCGGCTGTCGCCCCTGCTGCTCACCGTCCGTCGACCACGGTCGGCGGCACAGCGATCAGCGCCGCAACGGGCTCCACCGCATCCCCACCCGCAACGGGCCCGGCGCCTCCCCCAGACGTGGCTGATGTCCCTCCATCCGGTGCTTCGGTTCCCCCGGCCGGGGCCGGCTCCACCGGGCCTCCGCCTGCAGCCGGCATTCCTGCTCCTCCGCCCGGCGGCGGGGTCACCGCCCCGAGGGCCCGCTCCACCACACCTCCACCTGCAGCCGACATTCCTGCTCCACCACCCGGTGCGTCAGCTCCCCCAGCCGGGGCTGGCTCCATCGCGCCTCCGCCTGCAGCCGGCATTCCTGCTCCTCCGCCCGGCGCCGGGCTCGCCGCCCCGGGAGCCGGCTATGCGTGGCCGATGCTCCCTGCGCCGGTGGTCGTCACGCCCTTCCGCGCGCCCAGCCACCCCTACGGGCCGGGGCACCGGGGCGTGGATCTCGGCGGAGCACCGGGTGGGCCGGTTCTCGCCGCGCGAGCCGGCACGGTCGTGTTCGCGGGGCCTGTCGGCGGCCGCGACCTCGTGTCCGTGCTGCACGACGACGGCCTGCGCACCACCTACGAGCCGGTGGTCCCCGCGGTCGAGACCGGTGCCGTGATCCGGGCGGGTGAGGTCATCGGGCTCCTCCAGCCCGGGCACCCGGGCTGCGCGGCGCAGGCGTGCCTGCACTGGGGCGTCCGGCGGGATCGCAACGAGTACCTCGACCCCCTCGTACTGCTCCGGCCGCCGCGGGTGCGCCTGCTGCCCGTGCCGATCCCGTGGCCGGATGGCTGAACGTGAGCGGTCCCGGCGTCAGCCTGCGGCGAGCTCCTCGAGCCGGCCCCGAAGCCGACCCACCAACCGGGAATGCAGCTGGCACACCCGCGACTCGGTCACACCGAGCAGAGTGCCGATCTCGGCCAGCGTCCGGTTCTCGAGGTAGTAGAGCCGCACCACCGTGCGGTCGCGTTCGCCGAGTTGCCCGACCGCCGCCGAGAGCTGCCGCAACGTCTCATGCGCCTGCACGATTGCCATGGGGTCGGGGGCACTGTCGTCAGCGAGCAGCTCCGACACGCCACCGCTGCTCTCCTCCAGCGCTTCCACGCTGATCACCTGTACCTGCCGCGCGAACGAGCGCAGCTCGTCCACCGCCACACCCAGCTCGTCGGCCAGCTCCCGTTCGGTCGCCGCGCGCAGCAGACGCCCTTCCAACCGCTCCTGGGCCCGCTCGAGCTCACGGACGCGCCCCCGCACGCTGCGAGGCACCCAGTCCTGCGCCCTGAGCTCGTCGAAGATCGCGCCGCGGATGCGTTGGCCGGCATAGCTCTCGAACCGCGGGCAGCGCTGCGGGTCGAACCGCTCGATCGCGTCGATGAGCCCGAAGATTCCGCACTGCACCAGGTCGGCGTGTTCGACGTAGGACGGCAGTCCGGCGGCCACACGGTTGGCCACCGAACGGACTAGTGGCGTGTAGTGCACCACCAGTCGGTCGCGGAGCGCACGCGTCGGCTGCTCCAGATAAGCGGCCCAGACGTCATCGACCGGTGACGGCTCCACCGCTCGAACGGAGGCGTCACCGGGCTCCAGAGCCTCCGCGTGTTCGGGCGGAGGCTCCACTGTGGCCATGACGACCGGCGGTCCCACGGCTCTGAGCTGCGCCGACTGGACCAGGACACGGTCACGCCCTGGGATGCGCCTGCTCATGAACCACCTTCAACCGCTCGACGGTGACGTGCGTGTAGAGCTGAGTGGTTGCTAGCTTAGCGTGACCGAGCAACTCCTGTACGTAGCGGAGGTCCGCGCCGCGCTCCAACATGTGTGTTGCTGCGGCATGCCGCAGTCCGTGCGGTCCGACGTCCGGTGCGCCCGGGACTGCGGAGAGCGCCTGGTGGACGACACCACGGGCCACCCGCGGATCCAGCCGGCCTCCGCGGGCCCCCAGAAGCAGGGCAGGCGGCGACCCGCTGCGCACCAGCGCCGGGCGGCCAGTGGCGAGCCACCGGCGTAGTGCGCCCTCCGCCGGCACTCCGTAAACGACCGTGCGCTCGCGATCGCCCTTGCCCACCACGCGCAGTGCCCGCCGATCGGCGTCGATGTCGTCGAGGTCGAGGCCGCACAGCTCGGCGACACGGACCCCCGTGGCGTAGAGCAGTTCGAGGACCAGCAGATCCCGCAGCGCGACGGGCTCTCCCTCTGCGGCGCCCGAGCCGGCGGCATCGAGCACCGCGGTGGCCTCCGCCACCGTGGGCACGGCAGGCAGCGCGGAATTCGGTCGCGGGGACGCCAAGCGTGCTCCGGGATCGGTGGGGATCCGGCCGGTACGCCGGGCCCACCCGGTGAAGGTGCGGGCGGCTGCCGCCCGCCGGGCCAGGGTGGAACGACCCGCCCCTGCGGCGTGTCCGGCAGCAAGCCAGCGGCGCAGCACCGGGAGGTCGAGATCCTGGAGATCCGCGATGCCGGCAAGCAGACCGCTGAGGTCCGAGCGGTACGCCCGCACCGTGTGTGGCGAGCGGCCGCGTTCCAGCGCCAGATGTCGCAGGAACTCCTCAAGAGCCGCCGCAACATCCGAAGTGAGCTGCCCCGACGAGGTCACAGATCGACGGTGGGCGGCGGAACGCTCCTGGTCAAGGGCTACGGCGAATGCATACCGTACGCAGTTGGATCATGTGCGTCCTGAGGACACCACTCGCCGCTTTCAGCCATCGTCGCGCCGGCTCCGGCCCAGATGCCGGAACGTTCAGCGGCCGACCGAACTGCACTAAGCGGAGGAGGCCGGCGAGCCCGCCGGTGGCCAGGCACTGGCGTGCACTCGGCCCCCACATCGTGAAGCTGATGCCAGCGCCTGCGGACCTCGCATCAGACGACGCAGCACGGTTCAGGGCTGTTCGCCGCGAGGACGACGCCATCGGCCGTCGCAGTGCTCCACGAGGCCTCGGCGCTCCAGATCCACGAGGGCGACGCGCACCGCCCCGATCGGCACGCCCGCTTCCATCGCGAGCCACCGTGTGTCGCGGTGGGCCCGAGCCGGCAGCGCGTCATGCACCACGGCCGCGATGGGATCGAGACCGTCGGTGGGCCGCGAGTCGCTCGAACCGAGTGGGTCGGCCAGGTCGAGCCCGAGCCGGCCGACCGCCTCCAGCACTTCTTCCGTGCGTGTCACGAGAAGCGCTCCCTCCCGGAGGAGGCGGTGGCAGCCCGCCGAGAGCCCCGACGTGACGGGGCCCGGTACCGCCAACACCAACCTGCCCAGGGCCGACGCGTCGGCAGCGGTGCGCTGTGCGCCGCTGCGCAATCCCGCCTCCACCACGACAGTGCCCGCGGCCATCCCCGCGATCAGCCGGTTGCGTACGAGGAACCGGTGGCGCCCGGGAACCGACCCTGGCGGGTACTCGCTGACGACGAGTCCGCTCGTCGCGATTCGCGCGAGCAGCATCTGGTGCGCCGCCGGGTAGGCCCGGTCGACACCGCAAGCGAGGACCGCGACCGTCGGCCCCTCGACGGCGAGCGCGCCACGGTGAGCCGCCCCGTCGATGCCGATCGCGGCGCCGGAGACGACGGTGAATCCGCGGTCGGCCAGGCCCGCCGAGAAATCTCCCGCTACGTGTGCGCCGTAGCTGGTGGCCGCGCGTGCGCCCACCACTGCAACGGCCTGCTCGCAGAGCTCGGCGAGCAGGCCGGGACCACGGACCCACAACGCCAGAGGCGGTGCAAGCTCGCGCTGCCCGGTGAGGGCGAACGCCGCGAACGGCCACTGTGGCCACTCGGGGTGCTCGGGCGTGATCAGCCGGGCGCCGACGGCCGCAGCAGCGTCGAGATCGGCCGCGGCCCGCTGGACGACCCGCCGGGCGCCCGTCTCCCCCGCTACGGCCTCACTCACCCGTCCCTCCTGGACCCGCTGCGCCGCCTCGACGGGACCGACCTCGGCGACGAACCCCGCGAGCGCGACGGCGGGGGCCTCGGCCACCCGCGAGAGGTAAGCCCTGGCGAGCAGAACGTCCTCCGCGACCTGGGGCGCGCTCGCGGACACCTGCTCGGTCATGCTGCCCTCCGATCGCGGAAGAAGAGGGCGGTCTCCACGAGCTCGCGATCCGGGCGGTCGCGACCGGCCAGATCGGCCAGAGTCCAGGCAACGCGCAGCGCGCGGTCGGCGCCGCGGGCGGTGAGCTCGCCCGCGCGCAGCCCTGCGTCCAGGGGCCGGACGGCGCCGCGGGGCAGGGCGAACCGGGTGCGCAGCACCGGACCTGGCACCTCGGCGTTGGTGCGCCAGCCCTGCCCGGCCCAGCGCTCGGCTGCCGCCGCGCGGGCAGCCAGGACCCTCTCCCGGACCGTGGCCGTGCTCTCGGCGAGGCCGGAGGCGTCGGAGAGTGCGGTGACCGGGAACATCCGGGCCCGAAGGTCGACCCGATCGAGCAGGGGGCCGGACAGCCGCCCCAGGTAGCGCCGGCGCACCAGGGAGGAGCACACGCAGTCGCGGTCGTGGGCGGGAGCGCACGGGCAGGGGTTGGCGGCGAGCACGAGCTGGAAGCGCGCCGGGTACTGGACGGTGCCGTCGGCCCGGGCGAGCCGTACCTCGCCCTCCTCCAGCGGGGTGCGCAGGGCGTCGAGCATCTGAGCTCCCCATTCCGGGGCCTCGTCCATGAAGAGCACGCCCCGGTGGGCGAGCGACACTGCGCCGGGACGGGCCAGGCCGCTGCCCCCTCCCAGCAACGAGGCCATCGAGCTCGAGTGGTGGGGCGCCACCATCGGCGGCACGGTGCTGAGCCCGCTTCCGGGCGGAAGCTTTCCCGCCACCGACCGCACTGCGGCGAGGGCGAGCGCCTCGTCGGGGCCCAGCCGCGGGAGCAGCCCGACGAACCGCTGCGCGAGCATCGTCTTGCCGGTGCCTGGCGGGCCCACCAGCAGGACGTGGTGGCCGCCCGCTGCCGCGATCTCCAGCGCGTGCCGGGCGTCGTCCTGCCCGACGACGTCGGCGAGGTCGGGCGGCTCGGCACCCTCGTGGCCCGCGACCGGAACGGCCAGAGGCAGGTCGTACTCGCCCCTCAGGAATGCCAGCACCTCGGCGAGGCTGTGTGCCCCGTGCACCTCGATGCCCTCGACGAGCGCGGCCTCGGGCAGAGCGGCGGCCGGCACCACCACCCGTCGCATCCCGGCGGTCCGCGCGGCCAGCAGGCACGGCAGCACCCCGCGCACCGGACGCAGCCTCCCGTCGAGCGCCAGCTCGCCGAGCAGAACGGTGCCGTCGAGCGACCGCTGGCCGACCACCTCGGACGTGCAGAGGATGCAACACGCGAGCGCGAGATCGAACCCGCTGCCGGCCTTGCGGAGCGTGGCGGGCGAGAGCGCAAGCAGGATGCGTTCGTTGGGCCACGTGCACCCGGAGTTGACGATGGCGGCCCGCACCCGGTCCTTGGACTCGTGCAGCGCCGCGTCCGGCAGGCCCAGCAGGTGGACCCCTGGCAGGCCACCGCCGACGTCGGCCTCGATCTCCACGACGTGGCCCTCCACGCCGAGCAGGGTGACCGACCAGGCGCGCGCGAGCCCCATCAGAACGCCGCCTCGTAGTGGCGCACGGTAACCGGCTTGCCCGGCTCGGCGACGACCGCGAGCACGTCGAACCGGATCTCGCACCACCGCACCTGGTGGGCGGCGAGCCAGGCCTGGGTGACCCGCCGGATGCGGGCTGCCTTGCGCCGGTCGACGGCCTCCGCGGGCTCGCCGAACCGGACACCCGAGCGCGTCTTGACCTCGCAGACCACCAACCGGTCGGCATCGGTGGCGACCAGATCGATCTCGCCGTGGCGGCACCGCCAGTTGCGAGACAGGACCACAAGACCCCGTTGCTCCAGGTAGGTCGCCGCGAGGTCCTCGCCGTGGCGACCGAGCACGTCCTTCGCTGCCATGCCGACAACGATCGACGTCCGGTGTGTGCCGGGACAGCCGGTTCTCGCAACTGTGGACAGTTCGGGGGCGATGGGGACAACCCCGTCTACGGTGCCCGGCGAACGCCGATGCCGTCAGGAGGACGGTGTAGGGCCCGCGAACCGGCGTGCCCGATGTGGACGACGGGTGGTTTGCCGTCGCAGTTACGAAATCCACATCGGAACGCGCGAATGAGAGTTGTGCGCATCATTCCGGGCGCACGTGCGCAGAGCGGTGTCAATCGGTGGAATCGAATGGGTCGGGTCCTACCGGGCCACTCTCGCTGCGGACGCCCCTCCAAGCTCACCCGCACCGAGGGGCGTGCTCGAACAGCAGGCGACGTCGCGACCGTAGCCCGCTCGGACGCCTACCGGACGCCCGGAGAATTCCGGTGCAATGGGACGAAGATCGATGTCAGGAACCGAACTGGTCGCCACCGGGTAGCCGCAGATCCGGCTTGTCCAGCTCCTCGACGTTCACGTCCTTGAAGGTGAGAACCCGGACGTGTTTCACGAACCGAGCCGGCCGGTACATGTCCCACACCCATGCGTCGGACATGCGGACCTCGAAGTAGATCTCGCCGTCGGCGTTGCGTGCGGCGACATCCACCGAATTGGCGAGGTAGAACCGCCGCTCCGTCTCCACGACGTAGGAGAACTGGGCCACGATGTCCCGGTACTCCTTGTAGAGCGTGAGCTCCATCTCGGTCTCGTACTTTTCGAGATCCTCGGCGCTCACGGTTCCATCCCTCCCTCTGCCCCCACCTCGGTCGGCCCGACGGTGACTGTCCCATTGTGGACCAGAGCCGTGGGAAGCCCGACAGCGGCAGCGGCCTCGAGTGCGGCGACGTCGTCATCGTCCTCGACGGCAGCCCCGACGACACCGCCACCGACGCCGACGGGAATGCCGACGTCCCCACGGGCTGCCCGCACGTTGACGAAGGAGAAGCGGTGCACCCGGCTCGGCCCGTGCTCCGTCAGCGCGGCGTCGTGCACCGTCGTGCAGTAACCCTTGTGCTCGGCGAAGCCGTACTCCGGGAACTCGTCGTGCAGAGCGACCATGATCCGGTCCCGGGTCACCTTGGCCAGCACGGACGCCGCCGCGACGCACGCTGCCACCTGGTCGCCCTTGGGCACCGCGAGCGCGGGGCTGCCGAAACCACGCACCGCGAACCCGTCCGTCAGAACGTATCCGGGACGATCGGCCAGCCCCGCCACGGCACGGCGCATGCCCTCGATGTTGGCGACGTGCACACCCCGCCGGTCCACCTCCTCGGGCGGGATCACGACCACGGCGCTGTCCTGCGCCCAGCGCGTGATCAGCGCGTAGTACCCCTCGCGCGCGGCGGGTGTGAGCAGCTTCGAGTCGGTCAGGCCGTCGAGCCGCTTGGCGTCACCGGGCCGGAGGACGCAGGCCGCGACGACGAGCGGGCCGGCGCAGGCACCGCGTCCGGCCTCGTCGACCCCCGCCACCGGGCCGAGTCCGTGGCGCTGCAGCGTGGATTGCAAGGTCCAACTACCCGCGGAACGACGTACGACGGCACGGGCGGGACGGAGCTCGGGAGGAAGCGCCGGCCGCATCGGGCGGCGGGCCGGCGTACGACGAGGAGCAGGGCGTGCGGGCATCAGATGAGCAGTCTCCACCGGGCGGGCAGGGCGGGACGACACGGGTCCGATGGTCGGGCTCCGAGTCTCTGCGGCGATCAGGAGCGGGGGCGACCCGGGAGGAAACCCCATAGCTCCGGATCCTGCCGGTACAACCTGCGCCGCCACGCCGCGAGCGGGAGCGTGCCCAGTAGTCCGAGGCCCAGGGGTGCTCCGGCCGGCGCTGCGGGCGCCGGCATGCCGACGGCGGTGGACTGCGGGTCGATGGAGGAGATCCAGCCGAAGCGCGAGACGGGTAGCACGATCACCCGCGCTTGGCCGATCACGTTCGCCACCGGGACGGGCCCGTGGTCGGGTACTCGCGAGTCGGCGGAGTTGTTACGGCTGTCGCCCATCATCCACAGTTGGCCCTCGGGCACCGTGACCGGCCCGAACGGGCTCTGCTTCGGTGGCCCCGCCGCAGGCAGGTAGTAGATGTAGGGCTCGGTGAGCGGTTCGCCGTCGACCATCACCCGGTTCCGCGAGTCGCAACACGAGACCGTCTGGCCCCCGACCGCGATGACGCGCTTCACGAAGTCCTTCTCGTCGGGCGGCGCGAGTCCGATGAGCGACCCCAGCCCCTGCAGAGCCCTGGTCAGCGGGTTCGTCGGCTCCTGTACGTTGATCTCGCTGCTCCAGCTGTCCGGGCCGCGGAACACCACGACGTCGCCCGGGGCCGGGTTGGAGAACCGATAGGTGATCTTGTCGACGAGCACACGGTCGTTGTTGCACCCGGTGCAGCCATGCAGCGTGGTCTCCATCGAGCCCGACGGGATCACGTAGACCTTGGCGACGAATGTCTGGATCAGGAACGTCAGCACCAGCGCCACCACGATGAGCAGCGGCAGTTCCTTCCAGAACGCCGGCCGCCTGCGACGGCCGCCGCGCTTCCTGCCCCCGCCCTGCGTGGACTGGTCGTCGTCGCGCGGGGGTGGAGCTGCGCCTGCCCGGCGGCGGTGCCGGCCGGGAACCTCGGGGTTCTGGTCGGAGGCGTCGTCGATCAGGCCGCGGTGGATGACCGTCGTCTCGTCGTCGGCGGGATCGCGCCGCCTCGGCGGCGGGGGACGTTCCGGGGCCCGCTGGCCGTTGACAGGTGGGCCGGCGGGGCGACGCGGAGGCGAGTAGGAACCTCCGGGAGCGCCTCCATGTGGAGGTGCGCCGTTGTACGTGCCCCCGCGCTGCGGAGGGAGCCCGTAGCCCGGGGGCTGACCTCCCGTGGCCGGCCCGGCAGGCGAACCGCCGTAGGGCCCCGCATACGGCCCGCCCGGTGACGCAGGATGCTGGCCCTGGGATCGCCCGGGCGCCGGCTGGTCCGCCGGCGGATAACGCCGGGGCGGGGCCCGCCGGTCGTCGGGGAGCTCGGGTAGGGCCACGTCCACGAGGCTACGTCAACCTGACCGCGACAGTCAGGACGCGGACGGAGTCTCGCGCTTCTCCTTGATCTTCGCGGCCTTGCCACGGAGCTCGCGGAGGTAGTAGAGCTTCGCCCGGCGGACGTCACCGCGGGTGAAGACCTCGATCTTGTCGAGGTTCGGCGAGTGCACCGGGAAGGTGCGCTCCACGCCGACACCGAACGACACCTTGCGGACCGTGAAGGTCTCCCGCGATCCGGCTCCCTGGCGGCGGATGACGACGCCCTGGAACACCTGAATGCGGGATCGAGTGCCCTCGACGACCTTCACGTGCACCTTGAGCGTGTCACCCGGCCGGAAGGCGGGGATGTCGGAGCGCAGCTGCTGTGCGTCCAGGGCGTCCAGGGTGTTCATCGCGAAGATCCGTCCTCGGTCCGTGATAGCGGTCGTGCGGGGGCGCCCTTCCTATCGTTCAGGATCGGCGGCGCCGACTGGCCCGACGCACGTGCGTCGGACGCTGGCAACCCGTCCATAGTGCCAGACGCGATCGGGTGCAGTGAAATCACCCGCCCCTCAGGTGGGTGAGAAACTCTCGGTCAGCGTTGTCGAGCGCGTCGTCGGGCATGGCGGCGAGCAGATCCGGACGTCGCTGCGCTGTGCGTTCGAGAGCACGATCACGCCGCCAGCGTGCGATCGCGGCGTGGTTTCCGCTGCGCAGCACCTCGGGGACGGTGAGCCCGCGCCAGGTCACCGGCCGGGTGTAGGCCGGCCCTTCGAGGAGGCCGTCGGAGAAGGAGTCCTGCTGCGCCGAAGCCGGGTTGCCGAGCACGCCGGGCATCAGGCGCACCACCGCCTCGACCATCACGAGCACGGCCGCCTCACCGCCGACGAGGACGTAGTCGCCGATGCTCACCTCGTCGACGGGCATCCTGGTCGCCGCCTCGTCCATCACCCGCTGGTCGATCCCCTCGTACCGGCCACAGGCGAACACCAGGCGCGGCTCGGTGGCCCAGGCCTCGGCCGTGGCCTGGGTGAACGGCCTGCCCGCCGGTGTGGGCACCACCAGGCGTGCCGGGCCGTTCTCCGCCAGCACGTCGTCGAGCGCCTGCCCCCACACCTGCGGGCGCATCACCATCCCGGGCCCGCCGCCGTAGGGGGAGTCGTCAACGGCCTGGTGGACGTCGCGCGTCCAGCTCCGTAGGTCGTGCACCGCGAGCTCGACGAGCCCCGCCGCGATGGCCCGGCCCAGGAGCGCCTCCCGCAGCGGGGCGAGGTAGGCGGGAAAGATGGTGACGACGTCGATCCGCACCGGGGCACCGTACGCGGGACGGTCAGCCGGCCTGCCGGCCGCGGACCAGCTCGTCCACGATCACGCGCGTGGCGTCGAGGCCGACTCCGTGCGACGCGAGGATCCGCTGCGCCGCCCCGACCTCCGAATGGAGCATCCCCAGCAGGATGTGCTCGGTTCCGATGAAGTTGTGCTTCAATCGCAGCGCCTCGCGCAGGGCCAGCTCCAGCACCTTCTTCGCCGCGCGGTCGAACGGGAGGTGACCGCGCGGGACGCGTCCGCGTGCGGCCCGGGTGCGTTCCAATGCGCCCGGCCCGAAAGCCTCCTCGACCTGCCTGCGCACCTCGTCGAGGTCGATACCGAGGGTAGCGAGCGCCTCGGCGTCCGGAGGAGGGTTTCCATCCGGCCGTAGTCGGCCGATCTCCGCATCCACCACGGTGCCGTCGACGCCCAGGGACTTCAGGATCACGGCAGCAGGATTGGGCCGCCCCATGACCATCGCGGCCAGCAGGTGCTCGCTCCGAATGGAGTCCGCCGCCCTGTCGCGCGCCTGCTCCTGCGCGGATACCACCACCGAGCGTGCCTCGTGACTGAAACGTTCGAACATCTCCCCGCTCCCCTCAGAACCCGAACCGGCGGTACTTCTTGTGCACTGCCTGCCTGCTCACCCGCAGCACCTCGGCGATCTGCTGCCAGGACCACCCCTGCGCCCGCGCGTTGGTGACCTGGAGCTCTTCCAATGACTCGAGCAGCACCCGCAGGGACGCCACCGCGGCCAGGCCGACAGCCGGGTCTCTGCTCGACGCGGCTGCCGCCACTTTCGTCGCATCCGTCATGTTGTCAACCTACGTTGACAACGAGGCCGCGTCAACCCTGGTTGACACCGTCTCGAAAATGGGCGGAAAAGCAGAACGGCCCCCGCAGCTGTGCTGCGGGGGCCGTGACGTGGCTCGGTTCATTCCAGGTCGAGCAAGCCCTCGGGCGGGGTGAGCACGACCCTGCCGCCGTCGAGGTCGACGGTGGGCACGATCGCGCGCACGAACGGCACGAGCGCATCCGGCCGGCCGGGCCGGACCAGCACGAGGAGCTCCCCGCCCGGACCGTGCACGACCTCACGGACCGACCCCACGACGGAGCCGTCCTCCAGCTCGGCCCGCAGGCCTTCGAGCTGATGGACGTGGAACTCGTCCGGATCCGTCGGCGGCGGAACCGCGTCGGAGCCGATCAGGAGGCGGGCGCCGCGCATCGCCTCTGCGGCGTCGCGGTCGGGCACCTCGACGAACCGCACGAGCAGCCGGCCGGAATGCGGCCGGGTGGACTCGACGGTGAGCACGGCGTCCGGCACGCCCGCGCGCCGTGCTGTGAGCACGGAGCCGGACGTGAACCGCTCGTCGGGCGAATCGGTGTGGACGTCGACGACGAGCTCGCCGCGCAGGCCGTGGGCCCGAGCGGCGATCCCGACGAGCAACTCGGTGCTGTCGGTACCCGACGTCGCTCGCACTGCGTCGATACTCGCCCGCGGCGCGCGCTCGGCGGTGCCGTTACCGGTCGGTGTCGACGACATCGACCCGCACGCCCCGGCCGCCGATGCCACCCACGACCGTGCGGAGCGCGGTGGCCGTGCGGCCTCCGCGACCGATCACCTTGCCGAGATCCTCCGGGTGCACGCGCACCTCGAGAGTGCGTCCCCGGCGCGTGGTGACGAGCTCCACCTGCACGTCGTCCGGGTGGTCGACGATGCCCCGGACGAGGTGCTCGAGAGCGTCCGCGAGGACACTCACGACTCGGTGGCCTCGGTGGCCGTGGTGGCCTCACCCTCGGCGGAGTCGGCCTTGGGCCGGCGGTCGCCCCGCTTCTTCGGGGTGGTGGCCTCGGTGGTGGGCTCCTCGCTCGCGGCGGCGAGCGCAGCCTGGAAGCGGGCGAGCTTGTCGGCCTTCTCCGGCTGCGGCTTGAGGGTGCCCTCGGAACCGGGCAGGCCCTTGAACTTCTGCCAGTCGCCCGTGATCTCCAGCAGGTGCTGCACGGGCTCGGTGGGCTGCGCACCCACGCCCAGCCAGTACTGCGCCCGCTCGGAGTCGACCTCGATCAGGCTCGGCTCGTTCTTCGGGTGGTACTTGCCGATGGTCTCGATCGCCCGGCCGCTGCGGCGGCTGCGGGCATCGGCCACGACGATGCGGTAGTACGGCTGACGGATCTTGCCCAGCCTCATCAGCTTGATCTTGACGGCCACGCTGGTCGTTGCTCCTCGCGGATCGTGGTGCTTGTGGTGAGTCCGCGCGGCTCGCGTGGGGTTACGGGCAGCGCTTCGTCGACGTGTGCGGCCGCGGCACGGTAGAGGGCCAGCCGCATGACCGATCCGTCATTCTGCCAGACACCTTCGGGCGATGACGCACGGAGCCGCCGGCTCACCCGGTCGGCATGACGCCCAGGAGGCCGAGCATCAGCACGACTCCGGGGAGGAGGTTGTTCACCTGATGCGCGACGATGCTGGGGAGCAGCCTGCCCGTGTACAGCCGCGCCACCGCGATCGGGATCGCGACGATGAGCAGCAGCGGCGTGCGGGTGAACTCGAAATGGGCCATCGCGAAGAGCAGAGTCGTCACGCCGAAGGCCACCCAGCGGTTCGCGAGCCGCTCGATCCCGCCCCACAGCAAGCCCCGGTACACGATCTCCTCGCACAGCGGGGCGAGGAACACCACGATCACCAACACCACCGCGGCCAGCACCGGACCGGTCCTGACAGAGCCGAACACGTCCCCGACCGCCGAGCTCGCGTCCGGCCCGACGATCGCGACGTACACCAGCGAGGCAGGCACCGTGAGGACCAGCCCGCCGAGCCCGAACGCGGCGCCCAGCCCGACGTCGCTCCACGACCACTGCAGGCGTAGGTCGGTGCGCGGCCCGTTGCCGCGCAGCACGGTGATCACCACCGCGGTGGTGGCCGCCAGCACAGTGGGCACGGCGAGCGCGAGGATCAGCCCTGCCACCACCGGCATGTCGCCGAGCACGGCCCAGCCGATCAGCACGGACGTGAGCAGGAACACGGCCTCGACGAGCACGTACGCGCCCAGGCCCCAGCGGTGGGTGCGGACCGGGACTCCGGTGAGCGCCCGCCCCGCCGGATGCCGGGGCGACCGCCTGCCCGTGGGCGGAGGCGCGGACGGGTGGGGGTCCGGCATCGACGGGTAGGCGCTCGGCGGATACACCGGGTAGGGGCCTGACGTCCCCGGCCCCGCCACATAGGGCTGGTAAGGACCGGATGGGTACGAACCTTCGGCGTACGGACCAGGTCCGGGCTGGGCGACAGCGGCGCCGGGGGCCTCTGCCGGCGCACCTGATGCCGCCTCCTGTGACCACGGGGACCATTCCGGGGCCGCCCAGGGCGAACTGGCGGTCCCGTTGTGGGTGGCGCCGTTGTGGCCGTTGCCGTTCGAGCCGTTGCTGTTGGGCGAGCCGCCGTTGCCGCTGCTGTCCGGGCTGCCCTCGCTCGTTGCGCCGGCGGCGGCGTTACCGGTCAGGCTGCTGCTGGCGCCGGTTGGACCGGCGTCGTTCGGTTCGGGGACGTCGGGTTCTCGCGAACCCTCCTCGGGTGACTCGTTCCCGTCCGTTGCTGCCACATATCCGACGCTACCGGCCCTTGGCTGCGGGCGTCTGCCCTCGGAGTGCAGGCGTGATCACGCCGGAATACAGCGTGCAAACCGCCCGCTTCAGCCCGTGGCGTGTACGGGCCGTCCGCGGAGCATCACGAGCGCCGGCTCGCGCAGGACCGAGAGGTCGGCCCGGGGGTCGGACCGGTAGACCACGAGGTCCGCCCGCGCACCGGGCTGCAGCCCCGGACGCTCGAGCCACTGGCGGGCCGACCAGCTCGCGGCGCCGATCGCGGCTGTGGCGGACATCCCGGCCCCGTGCAGGGCCTCGATCTCATCGGGCAGCCGCCCGTGGACGATCCCGCCGCCCGCGTCGGTGCCGGCGTACACGGGAACCCCCGCCTCGACGGCCCGCCGGACGACGCCCACCGCTCCCGCGTGCAGCTTCCGCATGTGCGCCGCGTACGTGGGGTATCTGGTGGCCGAGTCGGCGATCGCCGGGAACGTGTCGAGATTGATCATCGTGGGGACGAGCGCGGTGCCGCGGGCGGCCATCTCCCCGATGAGGTCGTCGCTGAGGCCGGGCCCGTGCTCGATGCAGTCGATACCGGAGCGGATCAGGCCCGGGAGGGCGTCGGCGCCGAACACGTGGGCGGTGACCCTGGCCCCAGCCGCGTGGGCCGCCTCCACCGCAGCGACGAGAACGTCGTCGGGCCACAGCGGGGCCAGATCCCCCACGGACCGGTCGATCCAGTCCCCCACCAGCTTCACCCAGCCGTCGCCGTCCGCGGCCTGCTCGGCGACCACGTCGGGCAAGAGCGCCGGGTCGTCGAGCTCGGCGGCGACCCCGGGGATGTAGCGCTTGGGCCGAGCAACGTGCACGCCTGCGCGGATGATCTCGGGCAGGTCGGCACGCGCCTGCAGGGGGCTGGTGTCGAGCGGCGAGCCGCAGTCTCGGATCAGCAGGGTGCCGGCATCACGGTCGGTGCGCGCCTGCGCGTCGGCCTCCTCGAGCTCGACGGCGCCGGACGAGCCCAGCCCGATGTGGCAGTGCGCGTCGACGAGCCCTGGCACGATCCAGCCGCCGTCGATGAGCGTCTCGGCGCCCGGGATGCGGTCGACGAGCACGCCCGACCCGTCGACGAACAACTCCACCGTCTGCTCGTCACCGCCTGGCCCGAGCAGCACCCCCCGCACGCGGTACACGCGCTACTTGCCCTTCGGGAACTTCAGCTTGCTCGGGTCGAAGCCGGGCGGGAGCTGGTCGAGCCCCGGCGGGAGCTCACGCAACGACGGCGGCAGCCCCGACAGGTCGGGGACGCCGCCCCCGAACCCGGCCGGCAGGGCACCGGCGCGGGCCGGTGTGGGGCCGCGGCCCTTGCCCTTCTTCCCCTTGCGGCCCTTCGCCTGCTTGCGCGTGGCGCTGCGACCGCCGAAACCGAACTGCCCGGCCATCTGCTTCATCATCTTGCGGGCTTCGAAGAAGCGGTTGACCAGCTCGTTCACGTCGGTGACGGAGACGCCGGAGCCGTTGGCGATGCGGAGCCGCCGCGACCCGTTGATGATCTTGGGATCGGCGCGCTCCCCCGGGGTCATGCCGCGGATGATCGCCTGCAGCTTGTCGAGGTGCTTGTCGTCGACCTGCGCGAGCGCGTCCTTCATCTGCCCGGCGTTGGCGCCCGGGAGCATGCCGAGGATGTTGCCGATCGGCCCCATCTTGCGCACGGCGAGCATCTGCTCGAGGAAGTCCTCGAGAGTGAGCTCCCCCGAGCTGATCTTGGCTGCGGCCTTGGCCGTCTGCTCCTCGTCGAACGCCTGCTCGGCCTGCTCGATCAGCGTGAGCAGGTCGCCCATCCCGAGGATGCGGCTGGCCATCCGGTCGGGGTGGAAGACGTCGAAGTCGGCGAGCTTCTCACCGCTGGACGCGAACAGGATGGGCTCGCCGGTGACCTCCCGCACCGACAGCGCAGCGCCACCGCGGGCGTCGCCGTCGAGCTTGGTGAGCACCACGCCGCTGAAGCCAACGCCGTCGCGGAACGCCTCGGCGGTGGCGACCGCGTCCTGGCCGATCATGGCGTCGACGACGAAGAGCGTCTCGTCGGGGCGGGTGGCGTCGCGGATGTCGGCGGCCTGGCGCATCAACTCCTCGTCGACACCGAGGCGGCCCGCGGTGTCGACGATGACGACGTCATACATCTTCTCGCGGGCGTGCTCGACGCCGCGGCGCGCGACGTCGACAGGGTCGCCCACGCCGTTGCCGGGCTCCGGGGCGAAGGTCGGCACACCGGCCCGCTCACCGACGATCTGCAGCTGGTTGACCGCGTTGGGCCGCTGGAGGTCGCACGCCACGAGCAGCGGTGTGTGCCCCTGCCCCTTGAGCCAGTGGGCGAGCTTGCCGGCCAGGGTGGTCTTACCGGAACCCTGGAGGCCGGCGAGCATGATCACGCTCGGCGGCTCCTTCGCGAGCCGCACGCGGCGGGTCTCGCCACCGAGGATCGCGATGAGCTCGTCGTTGACGATCTTGACGACCTGCTGGGCGGGGTTGAGCGCGCCAGAGACCTCCGAGCCCTTGGCCCGCTCCTTGATGCGCGCTATGAATCCGCGGACCACCGGCAGCGCGACGTCGGCCTCCAGCAGCGCGATACGGATCTCGCGCGCGGTGGCGTCGATGTCGGCGTCGGAGAGGCGCCCCTTGCCACGGAGATTGGCGAGGGTGCCGCTGAGGCGCTCGGAGAGGGTGTCGAACACCCGTCCCAGGGTACTGGGGCCGGATCGACGCGCGCTGCCCCGGAGCGCGGTCGCGGCACAATCGGAATGCCCCCCGGGCCGTCGGACGCGCGGGGTCCGGGCGAACCGTGCTGCACCGGGTGGGATTCCGGGAAAGATCGGCCGGCTGTGCGGGCTGCTTCGGAGCGGCGCCGCGCGGTCGACATGCTCCTGCCGCGCCTATCGTCCGACGGCCGCTGGTTCCGGATTCGTGGCCTGCTCAGGTCCGTGCCGGTGCTGAGCTGCGGATCTCCGGAGTTCCGGCGGATGGCGCGGCCGCTGAGCCGAAGCTGAGGACATGGACGCCGCTCGCCGGGCTCGGCGGAGTGCGGCTCGCCCGGTGGGCCGTCCAGGTGCTCCGTGTAGCCGGCCACCGGACCTCCCTGCTCATCATGATCATCGGTTTGGGGTCGGAAACCGGGTCATGTGCTGCTGCGGGGCCCGAGACGTTGATCAAGGAGCCGAGGGGCGGCTGGGACGGTGAGGGCGTCGGCTGTGGGTGACCGTAGCGTCGACATTGCCCGCCCACGGGCCACCGCCGCTTGATGGCTCACCACCGATTCCGGACGATGGCCGGGGCCGGGCCGGGGCCGGGTCGCAGGTGCCAATGTTCCGCATGATCATCGGTTCGGGGTCAGAAACCGGGTCATGTGCCGCTGCGGACCCCCAAACGTTGATCAAGAACCACATGTGGCGCACTCGGCACGGGTGCCCCGCTTTCCTGGCCGATCGCCCCGCTATCTGGCCGACCCAGCGGGCTGCCACTCCGACGTTGGCCCCCCGAGGCCGGGGTCAGGGGCGCGGTGCGAGTTCGGACATGATCAACGCTTTGGACCCGGCAGCCGGGTTATGCACCGCTGCCGGGCCCGAAGTATTGATCACGGGGCCGGCGACGCAGCGGAGTGCCTCGGCTTCGTTGCCGATCGGCTGCGCGGTGCAGGTTCGGACGTGATCAACGCTTTGGACCCGGCGGCCGGGTCATGTCCTGCCGCCAGGCCCCAGGATTGATCACCGGACCGGGCCAGCGCAGCGGAGTGCCTCTCCTGGCGGCCGATCGGCTGCGCGGCACCCCCGCCGGACGACGGCAGCAGCCGATCTCGGACTACGGCGACCGTCGAGACGGGGTCGGGTCGAGGGTGCGGGTGTTCCGCATGATCATCGGTTCGGGGTCGGAAACCGGGTCATGTACTGCGGGAGGGCCCCAAACGTTGATCAAGACCACGGGCGGCCCACCCGGCACGGGTGCCTCGATTTCCTACGCGATCACCCCGCTGCCAGGGCCGACCCCGCGGGGCGCCGCTCCGACGGTGGTCCGCCGGGGCCGGGGGTTCTGGGTCGCCATGATCACCGGTTCGGCCCCGGCGGCCGGGTCACGTCCTGCCGCAAGGCCCCAAGGATTGATCACCGGACCGGGCCAGCGCAGCGGAGTGCCTCTCCTGGCGGCCGATCGGCTGCGCGGCACCCCCGCCGGACGATGTGCCGCAGCCAATCTCGGACGACGGCGACTGCCGGGCCGGGACCGGGTCGCGGGTGCTGATGTTCCGCATGATCATCGGTTCGGGGTCAGGAACCGGGTCACGTGCCGCGTCGGGGCCCCAAACGTTGATCAAGGACCACGGGCGGCGCGCCGGCACGAGTCCCCCGATTTCCTGCCCGATCGCCCCGCTGCCCGCCCGACGCAGCGGGGCGCCGCTCCGACGGTGGTCCGCCGGGGCCGGGGGTTCTGGGTCACCAAGATCACCGGTTCAGGCCCGGCAGCCGGGTTATGCACCGCTGCCGGGCCTGACGAACTGATCAACGGGCCGGGCGCCCAAACAGAGTGCCCCGGCTTCGTGGCAGATCTCCCAGGCCATACCGCGCACCGCACGACGGGCCGCAGCCAATCTCGGACGACGGCGACTGCCGGGCCGGGACCGGGTCGCGGGTGCTGATGTTCCGCATGATCACCGGTTCAGGCCCGCCGGCCGGGTTATGTCCTGCTGCCAGGCCCGAAGTATTGATCACGGCCTGGGCCGCCGGTCCGAGATGAGGCCGGTGGCCGACGCACGGGGACCTCGGCGGTCGGGTTCCGACAGTCATCGCCGCAAGGTCTTGCACGTCGTTCCCGTCCATGACTACGGTCACTGAGCTGTCGATCCGTATCGACACCAACGGGGGGCGACGCCGGATGGTGACCAGTAGGGACGTCGCCCGGGTCGCGGGGGTCTCGCAGAGCACGGTCTCCTACGTCATGAGCGGCCGACGCTCGATCTCGGCCGAGACGCGCCGCCGCGTCGAGGCGGCTATCGAGGAGCTCACCTACCACCCCAACGCCGGGGCCCGGGCGCTTGCGAGCCAGCGCACCCAGGTGATCGGTCTCGTCGTGCCGTTCACGCCCGGCGCCGACACCACGGGCCTGCTGCCGTTCATCGAGACCATCGCGTCCTGTGCGCGGGAGGCCGATCACGACGTCCTCCTCGTCACCGCGAACGAGGGGTCGGCGGGGCTGAAGCGGTTGGCCGGCCGGTCGCTGTGCGACGCGATCGTGATGATGGACATCGAGACCGACGACGCCCGGATCCCGGTGGCAGCGACGCTGAGTGTGCCGGTGATCCTCATCGGTGTCCCGGGCGACAACGCCGGCCTCCACTGCGTCGACCTGGACTTTCCGCTGGCCGGACGCATGGCGGTGGACGAGCTGGCCGCGCTCGGGCACCGGCGGGTCGTCCTCGTGGGGCACCCGGCCGAGGTGGTGGAGCGCGACGTCAACTTCGTCGGCCGCTTCCAGCGCGGGGCGACTGACGCGGCGAGCGCCCACGGGGTCGCGCTCAAGGTGGTGGCACCGGTGGCGCCGGGCCGGGACGGCGCCGAGGCCGCCGTGGAGCAGGTGCTCGCCGTCGGCGGGGAGCGGCCAGGGGTGGTCGTGCCGAACTCGCAGGCGCTCCAGCCGGTGCTGCAGGTCCTGGTGGATCGCGGGCTCCACCCGGGTCGCGACCTGTCCCTCATCGCGCTGTGCACCGACGCCGCCGCCGAGGCTGTCACGCCGTCGGTCACCAACGTCTCGCTCGAACCGCGCGATGTGTCGCGGCGGGCGATGCAGATCCTGTTCCAGCTGCTCGACCGCGGCCAGGAGCCGCCCTCCGAGCTCGTACAGCTCATCCCCCCACGCCTGACCCGACGACGAACCACCCTCCCCTCCCCCTGACCGCGGGCTGCGGTCGTACCGGTTCCGACGGGCCGCGATCGATACGTATCGACAGTGAGATCGACGAGAGGACCAGACATGGCTCGACGAGGAGCACGACTGGGCAGAACCGCACTGGCGACGGCCACCGCGCTCGTAGCGGCAGCCGCTCTCGCTGCCTGCGGAGGAGGTGGTGGGAGCGGCTCCGGCGGGCCGGTCACCAGCATCCGCGTTCTCGACTACTACAACAACGAACCCGATCGCACGGTCTACGCCCAGACCCTGGACGCGTGCGGCCGGCAGGCAGGCGTCACGATCGAGCGCGAGGCCGTGCCCGGCGCGTCGCTGATCGCCAAGGTCCTGCAGCAGGCCTCGTCCCGGACCCTCCCCGACGTTCTGATGATCGACAACCCCGACCTGCAACAGATCGCCGCGACCGGCGCCCTCAACCCGGTCACCGACTTCGGCCTCTCCGCGGACGGCTACGCCGAGGGCATCGTCAGCGCCTCGACCTACGAGGGCAAGGTGTACGGGCTCCAGCCGGTGACCAACACGATCGGCCTCTTCTACAACGAGGACATGCTGGCCCAGGCCGGCGTGACCCCGCCGAAGACGTGGGACGAGCTCAAGGCGGCCGCCGCGAAGCTCACCTCCGGCAACCGGTACGGGCTCGCGTTCTCCGCTCCCGCGAACTACGAGGGCACCTGGCAGTTCCTGCCGTTCATGTGGTCCAACGGCGGCGACGAGGCGAACATCGCGAGCCCGCAGGTCGCGCAGGCCCTGCAGCTGTGGGTCGACCTGGTCGGCTCGGGATCCGCGTCGAGGTCGGTCGTCAACTGGACCCAGGCCGACGTCGCGGAGCAGTTCGGCGCTGGCAACGCGGCGATGATGGTCAACGGTCCGTGGCAGTTCCCCGTGCTCGACGAGATCGCGGGCCTGAAGTACGGCGTCGTGCCGATCCCCGTGCCCCAGGCAGGCGCCACCGAGGTCGCTCCCCTCGGCGGCGAGACCTGGACGCTCCCCCGCACCGGCGACGACGCGCGTCAGAAGAAGGCCGCGGAGATCGTCGCCTGCCTGAACTCCGACGCCAACCAGATGGACCTCGCGACGAAGCGCAGCACAGTGCCGACGAAGACCGCGCTGCTGGACTCGTTCGTCGCACAGGCGCCGAAGATGGCCGCGTTCACCGACCAGGTGAAGACCGCGCGGTCGCGCACCGCCAAGCTGGGGGCCGACTGGCCCGCCGCCGCCACCAAGATCTACACGGCCGTGCAGAGCGCGATCACCGGCGGCGCCACGCCGGACGCCGCTCTGCGCCAGGCCCAGAATGGCTGAGCGCAGCCGGCCGGTCGGGGGCGCCACCACCGACCGGCCGCCGATCATGACGGTGGCACCGCCGAGCCCGACGGCGCAGGGTCCCTCGCCCGTCGAGCGGCACCGCGCGCCGTGGGCCTCGGCCCGGGGCCGGGAGCGGCTGCTCCAGCTGGCGTTCCTGCTCCCGGCCGTCGCCTACCTGCTGCTCTTCTTCGGCTACCCCGTGGTGCAGAACGTTTTGATGGGGTTCCAGGAGTACACGACCGCCACGTTCTACACGGGCGAGGCGCCGTGGGTCGGGTTCGCCAACTACGGCGCGGTCCTGACGTCGGCGGTGTTCGACCAGGCGCTGCTCAACACCGTGCTGTTCACCGTGGGGTCGATCGCGGGGCAGTTCGTGATCGGGCTGGGGATCGCGGTGTTCTTCCAGCGCCGCTTCCCGCTCAGCGGTTTGCTGCGGTCGCTGCTGCTCCTGCCGTGGCTGATCCCGCTGATCGTCTCCGGGGCGGTGTGGCGCTGGATCCTCGACCAGGACAACGGTGCGCTCAACCGGTTCCTCGGCGCGCTGGGCCTGGTCGGGGAGAACCCGGGCTGGCTCACGAGCACGTCTCTGGCACTCATCGCCGTGATCGGTGTCAACATCTGGATCGGGATCCCGTTCAACACCACGATCCTCTACGGGGGCCTGCAGGACATCCCCGAGGAGCTCTACGAGGCCGCGGCCCTCGACGGCGCCACCGGGTGGCGCGCGTTCCGGCACGTCACGTGGCCGTTGCTGCGTCCGGTGGTGAACGTCGTGCTGGTGCTCGGCGTCGTCTACACGATCAAGGTGCTCGACATCATCCTCGGGCTCACCGCCGGCGGGCCGGCGAACGCCACCCAGACGATCGCGACGCAGTCCTACCACCTGTCCTTCCAGGAGTTCGAGTTCGGGCAGGGCGCCGCCCTGGGCAACGTCCTGATCGTCATCTCGCTGGTGTTCGCGCTTCTCTACCTGCGCGCCAACCGGCGCGCCGGGCTGGGGTGATCTCGTGATGTCAGTGCTCACTCGCTCGGCCACGCGCCGGCCCGTCCGGCGCTCCTGGGGGAGCACGCTGGTCGGGGTGCTGATCCTCGCCGTGATGCTGTTCCCCGTCTACTGGATGGTCAACGTCTCGCTGCAGCCCAGCGGCTCCGCGGTCAGCACCCCGTGGTTCCCGCTCCACGTGAGCCTCGACGGGTACGCCGCCGCCGTGCGCGACCAGGGCGGCCACCTCGCGACCAGCCTGGTGGTGGCACTGGGGAGCGTGGTGTTCAGCCTGCTGATCGCCACGCCCGCGGCGTACGCGCTCGCGCACTTCCGGGTGCGCGGTGCGGGAGTGGTGCTGTTCGCGATCCTGATCAGCCAGATGATCCCGGGGATCGTCGTGGCGAACGCCCTCTACAGCGCCTACAACGACCTCGGGCTGCTCAACTCGATCCCAGGGCTGATCCTCGCGGACTCCACCCAGGGCATCCCGTTCGCGATCCTGATCATGCGGGCGTTCCTCGGCAGCATCCCGGCCGAGGTGATCGAAGCCGCCCGCGTGGACGGCGCAGGTCAGATCCGCGCGTTCGTCTCGATCGTGCTGCCGATGAGCCGCAACGCCCTGATCACGGCCGCGCTCTTCACGTTCCTGTTCACCTGGAGCGACTTCCTCTTCGCCCTCACCCTCACCACCACCGAGGACGTCCGGCCCGTGACGCTCGGGCTCTACCAGTACATCGGGAGCTTCGTGAACGACTGGAGCGCGGTGATGGCCACCGCGGTCCTCGCCTCCCTGCCCGCCGTGGTGCTGCTGGTGGTGGCGCAGCGCTTCGTCGCCGCCGGCGTGAACAGCGGCGCCGTCAAATGACCCGCAACGAGCTCGACGACGAAAGGCAGAACCGGCTGTGACCGACCCGTCCTCCGCCCCCATCCGCGTGACCGTGTGGGGGGAGAACCGCCACGAGCAGATCGAGGAGCACGTCGCGAAGATCTACCCGCAGGGCATGCACACGACGATCGCCGAAGGCATTCGTGAGAACCTGCGCGACGGCTGCGTCGTGCGCACCGCCACCCTCGACGACCCGGAGCACGGCCTCACCGAGGAGGTCCTCACGGCCACCGACGTGCTCACCTGGTGGGGCCACGCCGCCCACTCCGAGGTGTCCGACGAGGTGGTGGAGCGCGTGCACCGCCACGTCCTCTCCGGGATGGGCCTCGTGGTGCTGCACTCCGGGCACTGGTCGAAGATCTTCGTCAAGCTGATGGGAACGAGCTGCACGCTGCGGTGGCGCAGCGAACACGACCGCGAGCTGATCTGGACGGTCGACCCGACGCACCCGATCGCCCGGGGCGTGCCGCATCCGCTGATCATCGACGAGGACGAGATGTACGGGGAGTTCTTCGACATCCCCGCGCCCGACGAGCTCGTGTTCGTCAGCTCGTTCAGCGGTGGCGAGGTGTTCCGCAGCGGCTGCACGTTCCGTCGTGGCCACGGGAAGATCTTCTACTTCCGCCCCGGCGACCAGGACTTCCCGACCTACCACCACCGAGACGTCCGCCGTGTGATCGCCAACGGCGTGCAGTGGGCCCGCACGGACCGGCCCGAACGGGCGCACCCGGAGCTGCTGCGCTACGAGACAGGCGAGTTCTTCACCGGCGCGGCCTACAGCGGGCCGATCGAATGACCCACCGCACGATCGCCGGCGGCGAGCCGGTCCGGGTGGTGCTGGCCGGCGCGGGGAGCATGGGCCGCGCCTGGCTCTCGACCATCATCCTCGCGCCCGACGTCGAGCTGGCAGGGGTCGCCGACATCGACGTGGGGGCCGCACGGTCGGCCGTTGCCGAAGCGGGGCACCCGGATCTCCCCGTGGGCGCCGATGCGGTGGCCCTCGCCACGGCGGTGGGCGCGGACGCCGTGGTCGACGCCACGGTGCCGGAGGCGCACCACCCGGTCACCACCGCGGCGCTGTTCGCCGGCCTGGCCGTGCTCGGCGAGAAGCCCGTGGCGGCCACGCTGGCGCAGGCGCTGTCTCTGGCCGCGGCCGCGGAGGTGACGGGTGAGCTGTTCATGGTGAGCCAGTCGCGGCGGTGGAACCCGCAGCTGTTCGCCCTGCAGGCGATGGCGGGCGACCTCGGTGCGATCGGCACGCTCACCACCGAGTTCTTCCGGGCCCCCCACTTCGGCGGGTTCCGGGAGGAGATGGATCACCCGCTGCTCCTCGACATGGCGATCCATCCGTTCGACTCGGCCCGGTTCGTCCTCGGCGCCGAGCCGGTCGCGGCCTACTGCGAGGCGTACAACCCGCCGTGGAGCTGGTACGCAGGCGCTGCCGCCGCCACGGCGGTGTTCGAGATGGAGGGCGGCGTCCGCTACATCTACGTCGGCAGCTGGTGCAGCCCCGGCGCGGAGACGTCGTGGAACGGCGTGTGGCGGGTCAGCGGCGAGAAGGGCTCCGCGCGCTGGGACGGCGACACCGAGCCGGTGCTCGATGCCGACGTGCAACCCGTGACACGCACGCCCGCCCCGTACTCCGGTATCGCCGGGGCACTTCAGGTGTTCGTCGACGCCCTCCGCACGGGCGCAACACCCATGGGCGAGGTGCACGAGAACGTGCCGAGCCTCGCCATGGTGGAGGCGGCGGTGCGCTCGGCCGACGGCGGCGGGCGGGTGCTGATCGACGACGTCCTCCAGCAGGCCCATGAGCAGGCCCTGCGCGAGGAGACCCGTGCGGACGTCCGGGCGGCTCTGGCCGGGTGGACGTCGGTGCGGCACGCGCTGACGACCTGACGTCCATGGGTGCCGTCCCGCTGCGACGGCGCCCATCGTGTGGAGCCGATGGCCTCCCGGGTGGCCATCGTCAGGATCTGCTGTGCCGTCGAGCTGTCGAAGGCCAGATCTCGATGAACTCGACGTCCGGCAGAAAGCCGTCTCCTTCGCTGGGCGCATGACCCCGGGTGCCGGACCGGCTCGCCCCGGCCCGGCACCCGGGGTCAGCTCCCCTCGACCGGATCGGTGTCCAGCCGAAGACCATCGAGTGCCGCGGCACGGTCGAGCACGGTGACGCTCGACCAGCCCGCCGGCACGCCCGCGAGAAGTTCGGAGGTGGTGGCGGTGGCGCGCTGTGCGTGCCCGGCGAAGGAACGCTCCGGCACCAACCGGCCGCGCTCGCACTGGCCCCGCCGCGCGTCGGCCGGGTCGACGTGCATCCAGAGCAGGTGTGCGCTGCGCCCGGTGGCCGCGGCGAGCCGGGCGACGACCGCGCGGGTGCCGCGGTCGGTGGCGGGTAGGTGCACGACCACCGTGGGCGCGCCCGAGAGCGCGGCGATCAGCACGGCGAGGCGGTGCAGCAGGTGCACCAGCGGCCGGTACCACGCGTAGGGCAGCACGCCCATGACGCGCCGCAGCGCCGCCCGTTGCGCCTCGGAGTCGAGAACGACGAGGCCCGGCTCGTCCGGTAGGCCGTCGAGCAGGGTGGACTTCCCCGCTCCGGGTATGCCCGCCACGAGCAGCAGCGTGCGACCGGGTAGGGCGAGGCGCACCGCCGAGCGGCCCGTCGGGGCTGTCGGCGCGGCCAGGACGTCGGCGGACACGGCGGAGCTCGCTCTCGTCACGATCAGACAACGCCCGTTACGGGTGATTCGTTCCAATAGTCACGAATTAATCGGCTGATCGCTACGCCGCTGCCGCGAGCACCGCTCGTTCGATGCGGCGCCGCTCCGCCTTGTTCAGCGCTCCCCCGGCGCCACCGGCACCGGCGACGCAGAACGAGTCGACGACCGATGCGCCCAACGTCGCGACGCGAGCCCATCGCAGGTCGGCCCCGCACTCCTCCAACGCGGCCGCCACTCGGTGCAGCAGCCCGATCCGGTCGGTGCCCCGCAGTTCCAGCACCACCGCACCGGTCGCCTCGTCGTCGAACCACAGTACCCGCGGCGGTGCGGGTGGCTCGCCGCTCGGACTGATCGGGGCGTAGTCCCGCTCCTTGCGGGCGAGTGCGTCGGACAGCATGAGGCTGCCGTCGAGCACTCGCACCAGGTCCGATCGCAGCAATGCCGGATCGGGGAGGCCGCCGAAGCGCGGGGAGACGGTGAAGGTGAAGACCGCCGCCTGCTCGGCGGTCGGCAGCTCGGCTGCGTGCACCTCCAGCGAGTGCAGCGCCAGCACCCCGGCCGCGGCGGCCAGTGCGCCCGGCCGGTCCGGGACCGCGACCATCACGGTGGCGGGGTCGGTCCGGTCGTCGAGCCGGATCTGCGGCTTCCGGTCGAGGGCGACGGTGGCCACGAGCTCCGCGGCAGCCGCACTGGCTGTGGCAGGAGCGGGCAGCGGCTCGCCGGCCAGCAACGCGCGGCACCGGTGCACGAGATCCTGGATCAGCATCCGCTTCCACGGACTCCAGACCCCCGGTCCGGTGGCGAGCGCATCGGCCTCGGCGAGGTTCTCGAGGATGTCGAGCACGAGGCCACTGCCGCCCAGGGTCTCGACGACGCGCCTGATCGTCGCCGGGTCGTCCAGATCGCGGCGCGTGGCCGTGTGCGGCAACAGCAGATGGTGGCGCACCACCTGGCCCAACACCGTCACGTCGGCGTCGGAGAACCCGAGCCGCCGCCCCACCTGCAGGGCCAGCGACTCGCCGACCACGGAGTGGTCGCCCGTGCGGCCCTTGCCGATGTCGTGCACGAGGGCACCGACGAGCAGCAGGTCCGGACGCGAGACGCGGGTGGTCAGCCGGGCGGCCTGCGCACACGTCTCGACGAGGTGCCGGTCGACGGTCCACAGGTGCGCACGGTCGCGTGGTGGCAGGTCGCGCACGGCGCCCCACTCGGGGAAGAGCCGCCCCCACAGTCCCGTGCGGTCGAGCGACTCCACGACGTCCACGAGCGGGCGGCCCGTGCCGAGCAGCGACAGCAGCTCGCTCAGCGCCGCGCGCGGCCACGGCTCTCGCAGCTCGGGAGCGGTGTCGGCGAGCCGGTGCAGCGTGCCTGCGGCGATCGGCAGCCCGGTGCGGGCCGCGGTGGCCGCCACCCGCAGCACCAGCGCGGGATCGCGGGGAGCCGCCGCGTCGCGGGCGAGCACAACCTCGCCGCCGTGCTCGACGACACCGCTGTCCAGCGGACGCCGCACGGGCGGGCGCCGCAGCGCGGCCAATCCCCGCCGGGGCAGCGCGTTGCGGGCCGACCGCAGCCCCACCTCGGTGGCGAACGCCACCGACCGCGCCGCTCCGGACAGAGCACGTGCAAGCTCGAACCGATCGGCGATCTCCAGTGCAGCCGCCACCTCGTCGGCGTCCTGCGCCCTCAGTACGTCACGGGCGCGCCCGGCGAGGCGGTGCAGCTCGGTGCGGACGTCGAGCAGCAGCCTGCGGGCCTCCAGCACGTCTCCCGACGGCCGGTCGACGAGCTGAGCGGCCGCGAGTGCGTCGAGGAGCTGGATGTCGCGGAGGCCGCCGTGGCCGTTCTTCAGGTCCGGCTCCACCCGGTGCGCGACGTCGCCGACCTTGCGCCAGCGCTCCTGGGCCGTGTCGGCGAGCTCGTCGAACCGTCCGCGGATGCCGGCCCTCCACGCCTGCCGCACCGCCGCGCGCACCTTGTCGGAGAGCGTGGCGTCCCCGGCGATGTGCCGGGCCTCCAGCAGGCCGAGCGCGGCACGCAGGTCGAGGGTGGCGACCTGGACGGCCTGGCCGGGGGTGCGCACCGAATGGTCGAGGCCGATCCCGGCGTCCCACAGCGGGTACCACAGCTGCTCGGCCAGCCGCTCCACGTCCTTGCGACCGTCGTGCAGCAGCACGAGGTCGAGGTCCGACCACGGGGCCAGCTCGCGGCGTCCCAACGCGCCGACCGCCACCAGCGCCGCGCGGTCGGTCAGCCCGATGGCCGCCGCCCGTGATGTCAGCCAGAAGTCGTGCAGATCCACCAGCGCCGTTCGCAGCGCCTCGGGCCCGAGCCTGCGCTTGCCCACGCCCGACTCGAGGAGCACGGCCTTCGCCCTGACCAGGTCCTCTGCGTCCCCCGACGACACAGTCACCGCACTCACAGCGCGTCGGCACCCCGCGCTCCGGTGCCGACCAGCACGACGGTGTCGATCGGCGTGACCCACAGCTTGCCGTCACCGATCTTGCCGGTGCGGGCGGCGCCCGACACCGCTGCGATCACCTTCTCCACGGAGCCGTCGTCGACCACGACCTCCACGCGAAGCTTGGGCACGAGCTCGACGTGGTAGTCCCCGCCGCGGTAGATCTCGGTATGGCCCCGTTGTCGTCCGTACCCGGAGGACTGGCTGACGGTCAGTCCGGCGACGTCCAGACGATCGAGCCCGGCCCGGACGTTCTCCAGCGTGAACGGCTTGATGATGGCGGTCACGAGCATCATCGCGATCCTCCGATCGGTGACGAACAAGACAGTGCGAGAAGAACGCGGCGGGGCCCGCCGCACGATCATGCTGTGCAGCGGGCCCTCGGAACCGACGAACAGAAGTGCAGGTCAGATGGCGTCGGTACCGCGTTCACCGGTGCGGACCCGCACCACGCTCTCAACAGGAGTGACCCATACCTTGCCGTCGCCGATCTTGCCCGTACGGGCCGCCTCGACCACGGCGTCCACGACCTTGTCGGCGAGGGTGTCGTCCGCGACGACCTCCACCCGGACCTTCGGTACGAAGTCCACGGAGTACTCGGCGCCGCGGTAGACCTCGGTGTGGCCCTTCTGCCGCCCGTACCCCTGCACCTCGCTGACCGTCATGCCCAGCACGCCGATCTGCTCCAGCGCGCCCTTGACGTCCTCCAGGACGAACGGCTTGACGATCGCCGTCACCAGCTTCATCGCTCAGCTCTCCTTGCCTGCGGTTGCGCGAACGTGCTCCGCGGCCGCATTGGTGGTTGGGGACGGCCGAGACGTCCCGAGGCCACCGACGCCGTGGAGAGTGGAGAAGTCGTAGCCCGTCTCGGCGTGCTCGATCTCGTCGATGCCCGTGACCTCCTCCTCGGGGCTGACCCGCAGGCCCATCGTCGCCTTGACGATCAGCGCGAGGATCAGGCTCACGATGAAGGAGAACAGCAGCACCGCGACGGCACCGACGGCTTGGCGCCACAGCTGGTCGACACCGCCGCCGTAGAACAGCCCGTCGACCGCTGCCGGCGCGCTGGAGGTGGCGAAGAAGCCGACCAGCAGCGTGCCGACGAGGCCGCCGACGAGGTGGACACCGACCACGTCGAGGGAGTCGTCGAAGCCGAAGCGGAACTTGAGGCCCACGGCGAGGGCACACAGGACACCGGCGATCGCACCGACCGCGATGGCACCCAGCGGCGACACCGACGAACACGACGGGGTGATCGCGACGAGGCCGGCGACCAGGCCGGACGCCGCACCGAGGCTGGTGGGCTTGCCGTCACGGATGCGCTCGGTCAGCAGCCAGGCCAGCATCGCGGCCGAGGTGGCGACGAGCGTGTTGACGAACGTGATGCCCGCGACGCCGTTGGAGGCCACGGCCGAACCGGCGTTGAAGCCGAACCAGCCGAACCACAGCAGGCCGGCACCGAGCATCACCATCGTGAGGTTGTGCGGGCGCATGGGCTCACGCGGCCAGCCGCGGCGCTTGCCGAGCACCAGCACGAGGGCGAGCGCTGCCGCACCGGCGTTGATGTGCACCGCCGTGCCACCCGCGAAGTCGATGGCCTTGAGGTTGTTGGCGATCCAGCCGCCGTTCTCGGCGGTGACGCCGTTGAAGGCGAAGACCCAGTGCGCCACCGGGAAGTAGACGATGGTGGCCCACAGCCCGGCGAAGAGCAGCCACGGGCCGAACCGCAGGCGGTCGGCCACCGCACCGGAGATCAGGGCGACCGTGATGATCGCGAACATCGCCTGGAACGCGACGAAGACCGTGGCGGGGATGGTGCCGACCAGCGGAATGTCGACCGGTGGACCACCTTCGGTTGCGAGATAGGTGCCACCGAAGAGTCCCTGCAGACCGGCGAACTCCGCCGGATTGCCCAGCAGGCCACCGCCCACGTCGTTGCCGAACGCGACGGAATAGCCGTAGAGCACCCAGAGCACGCCGACCAGTCCGAGCGAGGAGATGCTCATCATCATCATGTTGAGCACGCTCTTCGACCGCACCATGCCGCCGTAGAACAGCGCCAGACCGGGTGTCATCAGCAGTACCAGCGCCGAGCTGGCCAGCATCCAGGCGGTATCGCCGGTATCGGGCACGTCAACTCCTTTCCCGTCATCGCCGCTTGCCGGGAGATGGCGTGTGGAGCGGCAGGTTCCGGGAACTATCCGATCGGCATGTTTCATTCGCCGTCCGCCGCTGTTTCGCCGCGGTGAACGCGCCGACCCGTGGAGTTACATCCGCATTACACGGCTGGACACTCAGGCCAAGAGTGCGTCGACAAATGCCGCCGGCTCGAAGGGAGCCAGGTCATCCGGCCCCTCCCCGAGCCCGACGAGCTTCACCGGCACACCCAGCTCCCGCTGCACCCGGAAGACGATGCCGCCCTTCGCGGTGCCGTCGAGCTTGGTGAGGACGATGCCGGTGACGTCCACGACGTCGCCGAAGACACGGGCCTGTGTGAGGCCGTTCTGGCCGGTGGTGGCGTCGAGGACGAGCAGCACCTCGTCCACGGCGGCCTGCCGGGAGACCACCCGCTTGACCTTGCCCAGCTCGTCCATCAGGCCGGTCTTGGTGTGCAACCGGCCCGCGGTGTCGAGCAGCACGGCGTCGGCGCCCTCGTCGGCGCCCTGCTTGACCGCGTCGAAGGCGACGCTGGCCGGGTCGGCGCCCTCGGGGCCACGCACGACCGTGGCCCCCGCCCGCTCGCCCCAGGTGCCGAGCTGTTCGGCCGCGGCGGCGCGGAAGGTGTCGGCCGCGCCGAGCACCACGTGGCGCCCGCCTGACACCAGCACCCTGGCGAGCTTCCCGGTCGTGGTGGTCTTGCCGGTGCCGTTGACCCCGACGACCAGCAGCACAGCCGGCCTGCCGTCGTGCGGGAGCGCGCGCAGCGAGCGGTCGAGATCGGTTCGCAGCGCCTCGGTGAGCACCTCGCGCAGCAGCTGCCGCGCCTGGTCCGGTGTGCGGACGGCGCGCCGGGCCAGCTCGGTGCGCAGCGTGTCCACCAGCTCGGACGTCATCTCGGGGCCGAGGTCGGCCTGCAGCAGCGTGGCCTCGACGTCCTCCCAGGACTCCTCGTCGAGCTCGCCTGCGCCGAGGAGCCCCAGCAGGCCCTGCCCGAAGCCGGAGCGCGACCGGGCGAGGCGGCCGCGGAGCCGCTCGAGGCGACCCTCGGCGGGGGCGATGTCCGTCGGAGCCGCGGGCGCGGTCGGGGCGGCGGGCGCCGTCGGAGCGACGCCGTTGGTGGCGGGCGGCGCGGTGGGGGCGGCGGGCGCCGTGGGTGCGGTCTCCGCGGGCGGCGCGGACTCGCGGGCCGGAGCGCGCTCAGCGGGCGGGGCAGAAGGTGCGGCGTCCACCGGCGGAGCCTGCTCCGCAGGAGGCGCGACCGGTGCCGCATCCACCGGCGGAGCCTGTTCCACAGGAGGCGCGACCGGTGCCGCATCCACCGGCGGAACGGACTCGCGCGCCGGGGCGGAGTCGGCTGGGGGCGCGGGAGGTGCGGATTCAGGGGCCGGAGCGCGCTCGGCAGGCGGGGCGGCGTCAACGGGTGGAGCGGACTCCCGCGCCGGGGCCGACTCGGCAGGCGGAGCCGCCGGAGCGGCATCGACCGGCGGCGCCGACTCGGCAGGCGGCGCGACCGGCGCCGCGTTCACCGGTGGTGTGGCTTCCCGGGCCGGAGCCGACTCAGCGGGCGGCGCGCTGTCCGCCTGTGGCGCGCGCTCGGCAGGCGGTGCGGTGGCCGTCGGGATGCGGTCGAGCTCGGGAGGAGCGGCAGGAGTGGGCGGCCGCGCGACGGTGTCGGTGCCCGCGGTGAAGTTGAACCCGCTCTCCGCCCGGTAGGTACCACGTTTCGGCGGGGCGGTGCCGGGACTCGTGCCGCCCTCGACCTCCCCGGGCTCGCGCAGGCTGATCCGGCGTCGCTGCCGGAGCACCAGCCCCAGCGCGACGGCGACGAGCAGAATCACCACCGCGACCGCGACGATGATCCACAGGGTCTCGGTACTCACAAGTCAAGCCTGTCATGCGAAGCAGCGGCACGGGCGGCGAGCACCCCGTGCCCACCCCTCCGTCACCGGATGAACACCTGGAAGACGCGGACGCCGGCGCGTGGTCATTCCCCGGAGGCCGGTGCGTAGCGGCAGACCGTGCCGATGCTGACCGTGCTGCGCAGGTGCGCGGCGAGCTCCGGATCCACCGAGTCGACGCGCCGCAGCGCGTCGCGGATCCGCGCACCCACGGTCTTGCGCGCGCGTTCCGTCTCGTCCCCGAGCCGCCGGTCCCGCCCGCCGAGCCCCGCGGCGGCGGTCAGCTCCGCCACGAGTGCCTCGCGTTCGGCCTGCAGCCGCTCGGCCCGGTGCATGTCGTGGAACTCGATCGCCTCGTCGATCTCGCCGTCGAGCTCGCCGAGCCGGGAGCGGTAGCGGGCCTTCGCCCGGTCGTCGAGCACGGGGTCCGAACCCGTCGCCGGGACATCACGCCCCAGCAGCGTGAACACGTGCACGTCCTGTCCCGGCGCCGCGATGAGAACGGCGAGGTCGCGCAGGCCCTTGACGTCGGGCAGGTGCTCCACCCGGCCCCGGTACGCCAGGCGCCAGGTGCCTCCGTCGCGTTCCACGACCGGCTCGGCCGAGCCCGCTTGCAGGCGGGTGAGTGCCTCGCTGCTGCGCCGCGACCATGCCGCGGCACCCAGCCGGTCGCACTGCGCCACCGCGGCCGTCAGGTGGGCCGCCGCCGCGCACCGGCGGCCGAGCGCGGCCGCCAGCACCCCGAGCAGGTGGTCGACCGGCCCGTTGTAGGCCGCGCATCCGCCGACGACGACGTGGGCGCCGGTGAACTGCGTCAGCAGCTCGTAGGTCCAGGTCCGCTGCGCGTCGGTGCCGACGGCCGCGAAGACGGTGGCGGCGACGGCGACGACCTCCAGGTCGTACTTCTGCAGGACGTCCTGCACGGCGAAGTCGCCGAGGAGCACGGCCGCCTCGGCGTCGCGGCCGTTCAACGCGGGCGCGAGTGCCCACAGGAGTGGGAAGACGGGCCACGTCGGGTCGTCCTCGGGCGGTGCCGCATCGACCACGACCTCGGGGCCGCCGATCGACATGAGCGATGCCCGCAGGGTGGTGAAGCAGCCGAGCGCGTCCGGTTCTCCGATCGCCGATCCCAGCGCCAACGCCTCGGCCGACAGCTCCACGGCCTCCTCGACCCGCCCGGCGATCTCGGCCAGGGCCGCCCGCCGGGTCAGCGCGCCGAACCGGCCTCGTGCGTGACCGAGTGCCGCGGCGAGGTGCACGTAGCGCTCGAGCTCCAGCCGGCCGTCGGGGTGACCGAGCTCGATGAGTGCGGTGGCCCGCAGCTGGTGCGCCACCGCGACGAGCTCCCGGTCACCCGCCCGGGTGGCCGCTCCCAGCATGTCGTCGAGCACCGGCAGCCGCTCCGACGCGCGGCCCGGCACCCAGTGCACGTCATGCAGCGCGAGCAGGGCTTCCGCGCGCGACTGCGGGTCGGCCGCCAGCTCGACGGCCCGCGTCGCCGCCGCGACCGCCCGCGGGTCCACCCGCCGCGACTCAGCGTGCCGCCGAGCGCGGGCGAGGGTCGCGAACGCGCTGCTGCGCAGCGCCCGGTTGCCACCGGTCCACGCGGCCAGCGCATCGACGGCCTCCTCCAGCAGCGCGATCGTCATGACGTACTCCACCGGGTCGCGCCCACCCAGGCCGTAGAGCCCCTGCGCGGCCCGGGTGACCACCTCCCACTCCCCCTCGGCCCGCCCGAGGCGGACGGCGTCGTCGAAGGCGCTGCGCGCACTATCGGTGCGCCCGATGCGGGCCCGAGCCGCGCCGAGCTCCGCGAGCAGGTTCGCCCGGCGGGCCGTCGCCACAGGCGGGTGGAAGGAGGCGATCACCTGCAGGGCCTCCTCGTAGTGCCGGCACGCGTCCTCGTGCCCGAGCCGGGCCGTGGCCTCCCGCGCCGCGAGCTCCGAGTACTGCACGGCCTCGTCCGCCAGTTCGGCCCGCCCGGCCGCGACGAAGTGGGCCGCCAGCCGGGAGAGCCGATCACCCGTGGGCAGCTGCGGGCTCGACTCCCGCAGCGCGGAGCCCACCGCGGTGTGGAGTGCTGCCAGCCGCGTGGAGGGACAGTCGGCGAGCAGCGCCTCCCGGTAGAGATCGTGGACGAAGGCGAGCCCCGGTCCGTCGGCCACGAGGACTCGGGCGGTCACCGCCTCGTCGATCAGCCCGGAGATCTCCTCGACCGCGCACCCGGACGCCCGCGCCAGCACCTCGAGCTCGACGCTCTTACCCGCCACCGACACGGTCGTGAGCATCGCCGTGCACGCTTCCGAGAGCTGTCCGAGCCGCTGCCGCAGCACGTCACGAACTCCGTCGGGGATCCCGTCGCCCGCCCTGAGCCGGCACATCTCCCGCATGAAGAACGGGTTGCCCCCGCACCGGCGCCGGATCTCCGCTGCCCGCTCGACGGGCTCCTGCGGCCCGCCCGCACGCCGGACGAGCGCGGCCGCGGCCTCGACGTCGAGCCCGTCGAGCCGCAGCACCGGCGCGGCGCCGAGGCCGGGCAGCGCCACGACCTCCGTGTCGCGGTACGCACCGAGCAGCAGCACCCGCTCGGCCGCGAGCTGGGCCCGGAGGAAGGACAGCAACCCCAGTGACCGGTCGTCCGCCCACTGGAGGTCGTCGAGCACCACGACCACGGGCGTACGGGTGCTGAGGGCGGCCAGCACGCGGGCGACCGCGTCGAACATCTCGAACTGCAGTGCCGGGGCCGGGCCGTCGGGGGACCAGCCGGCCGCGGCGTCGAGGAGCCGGGCGGCCGGTCCCAGTTGCACCTCCTCCCGATCCACCGCGCGCAACACCTGCGTCCAGGGCCAGTACGGCGGCGACACCTCACCGTCCCAGCAGACGCTCCGTAGCACGCGCGCTCCGCGCGCGGTGGCCCTCCGCGCGATCTCGGCCAGCACTGCCGACTTACCGATCCCCGGCTCCCCGGACACCAGCAGCAGCTGCCCGGCTCCGCCGATGGCCTCGACGAGCGCTGTGTCCGCGGTGGCAAGCGCGCCTTCTCGTCCGACGAGCGAGCGGTCCTGATCCACCGCCCCATTCTCGCGATGCAGCCTGCCGGGATCTCGCGGCCCGCGAGACGAGATCTCGCGCCTAGTGGTGGAGGGGGCATTCGAGGGGGTGCCCCCCGCCCTACCGACCCGACCACATCAGGAGGAACACCCGGTGTCCATGACACCCGCTCTCACCGAGGGCACCCACACGATCGAGCGGGACGGCGTCGCCATGCGCTACCACGTGGCCGGCAGCGGCCCGGTGTGCGTGCTCCACCCCGGGGGTCCGGGCGCCGCGTGGGAGTACCTGCGCGCTCCGCACCTCGAAAAGGACCTGACCTGCGTGTACGTCGAGCCGGTCGGCACCGGCGGGTCGGGGCGTCTCCCCACACACCCCGACGGCTACTCGCTCGACCGCTACGTCTCGTTCGTCGATGCGCTGATCGACCATCTCGACGTGCCACAGGTACATCTGCTGGGCCACTCGCACGGTGGCTTCGTCGCCCAGCGGTACGCGATCACGCGTCCAGACCGGCTCGCCGGCCTGGTCCTCTACGACACCGCACCCGCGGCCGGTCCTGAACTCATGGCGGAGGCCGGGCGACAGATGGAGGAGTTCTTCGCACGCTTCCCGGACCGGCCGGAGGCGCACGAGGCGATGGCGACCTGGAAGGCCCTCGCCACGGGAACCGACGAGGAGTACACGCGCTCGATGCGCGGACTGCTCCCCGCCTACTTCGCCGACTCCCGCGTGACCGAAGCATTCGCCACTCTGCGCGCGGAGCTGCGGGCGTGGGCGGTCACCTCCGACGAGGGTCCGTGGCAGCACCACGAGGCGCTCGCGACGCTTCGCACTCCCACCCTCGTGCTCGTCGGGCAGTGGGACTTCATCTGTGGCCCGAGATGGGCCCACGAGCTGCACGAGACGATCCCCGGCTCGCAGCTCGTGACGTTCGAGCACAGCGGGCACTTCGTGCACATCGAGGAGCCCGAGGGGTTCGCCTCCGCGGTGGCCGGCTTCGTCGAGCGGAACGTGGTGGCGGACCGAACCGTCAGCTCACCGCGTGGAGGCGCATGAAACGAACGGCTGGGACGGCCCGATGTCGTACTGGGCCGGCCGGAACGCAGCCGCCGACGCTGCTCGCTCCCCTGATCGCGCGCGCCGGATGGCTCCGCCTCCTGGGCCCGGCATCCGTACCGGCGGTCTTCGGGCCGTCTTCGACGACCTGAGGACCCGACATGCCTCTGCTCTCCATCCCGCTATCCGGGCCGTTCAGCTCCACGACGACCATCCGCCTGCGCGCCGTCCACCACGCGCGTCGAGCCGGCCGATGAACGTCCGCGCCGGGTTCAGCCGAGCCGCCGTGGTCGTGGGGGTCGTCGCTGTCGTGGCGGTCGCCGTCGTCGCCACCCAGCCCGACGCGGTCGCCCCGGCCGCTGAGCCGGCGGCGTCGTCGCCGGCCATGCCGGCTGCGCCCCTGATTCTGGGCGAGAGACAGGCCACGTACCTCGAGTACCTGCGGCAGGTTGCTCCGGGGATACCCGAAGGTGCCGCGGTCCAGTTCGGATGGGATACCTGCAGAGGCGTCAACTTGGGAAAGGTGAGCGTGACCGACGCCGCGGAGATCATCGCGAGCGACACCCAGATTCCCGCCGCGGACCGCAGGCGGCTCGTCGAAGCCGCGATCAACGTGCTGTGCCCGAACGGGGAAGGGCCTGCCGAATGAACCGTCAGCTCACCGCGCGGAGACGCTGGCTGATCACCGTGGTGATCCCGTCACCCCGCATGGAGACGCCGTAGAGCGCGTCGGCGACCTCCATCGTCGGCTTCTGGTGCGTGATGACGATGAGCTGGCTCGTCTCCCGCAACTCCTCCATGAGGGAGATGAGCCGGCGCAGGTTCACGTCGTCGAGCGCGGCCTCGATCTCGTCGAGCACGTAGAACGGGGAGGGGCGCGCCCGGAAGATCGCCACGAGCAGCGCCATCGCCGTGAGGGACCGCTCGCCGCCGGACAGCAGGGACAGCCGCTTGACCTTCTTGCCCGGCGGCCGCGCCTCCACCTCGATGCCCGTGGTGAGCATGTCGTTCGGGTCGGTGAGAACGAGGCGGCCGTCGCCGCCGGGGAACAGCGTGGCGAACACGATCTCGAACTCGCGGGCCACGTCGGTGTAGGCGGTGGTGAAGACCTCGAGGATCTTGTCGTCCACCTCGCGGACGACGGTGAGCAGGTCGCGCCGGGTGTTCTTGAGGTCTTCCAGCTGGGTGGAGAGGAACCGGTAGCGCTCCTCGAGCGCCGCGAACTCCTCCAGCGCGAGCGGGTTGACCTTGCCGAGGAGGCTCAGGTCCTTCTCCGCCCGCTGCGCCCGCCGCTCCTGGGTGGCGCGGTCGTAGGGCATCGGCGGCGGCGCCACGACATCCTCGCCGCGCTCCTTCGCCGCCTCGTACTCGGCCATCTCCGCGGCCGACGCGGGCACCGGCGTATCCGGGCCGTACTCGGCCACGAGATCCTCGACGGCGAGGCCGTGGTCGGCGAGCACCTTCTCGGTGAGCTGCTCCAGCCGCAGGCGGGACTGCGCGCGCAGCACCTCGTCGCGGTGCACGGCGTCGGTGAGCTTCTCCATCAGCGCGGTGAGGCGCTGCGTGGTGGCCCTGGCCTCACCCAATGCGCGCTCGCGGGAGTCGCGGGCGGCCGCGGCGGCGTCCCGCTCGGTGGCGGCCGCGGACAGCGACACGGCGATCCGTTCGGAGGCGGTCTCGCCCGCGCTGACGACGAGGGCGGCGATCTGGCCAGCGCGGTGCCGTGCCTCCCGCGCCGCCGCCGCCCTGGCCCTGGCCTGCCGCTCCGACGACGCCTGCCGGCGCAGCGACTCGGCGCGCCCGGCGATGGCCCGCGCACGCTCCTCGACGGTGCGCAGGGTGAGCCGGGCCTCCACCTCCTCGGCGCGCGCGGCGGCGAGCGACTCGGCGGCGGCGTCGCGAATCTCGGTGTCGGGCTCGTCGTCGACCGGCTCGTCCTCGGCCACCGCGAGCTGCTGCTCGGCCGCCTCCAGTGCGAGCAGCGCGTCGGAGCGCCGGGCCTCGACGGCGTCACGTCGCTCGCGTAACCGCTGCGCCTCCGCCGTGGCCGACCGCACGGCCTGCTCGTAGCGCCCGAGCTGAGCCGAGGCGGCGGCACGGCGCTGTTCGGCCGCCGTCTGCATCCGCTGAGCGGCCTCCACGTCGGTGAGCCTGGCGGCCTCTTCCGCCCGCGCGCCCTCCAGAGCCGGACGGAGGCCGGCCAGTTCGTCCTCCACGGCCTCCCGCTGCTCGACGGCCTCCTGCACGGCGGCCTGGACGTCGAGCGCACTCGATGCAGTGCCGGATCCGCCGGATGCGCGTGCACTTCCGAGCACGTCACCTTCGGTGGTGACGGCGGTGAGCTCCGGGTGGGCGTCGACGGCGGCCCGGGCGGCGTCGAGGTCGTCCACCACGACGACGCCGTGCAGCAGCGTCGCGACGGCGCCGGCGAGCACCGGCTCGGCGGAGACGAGCTCGTGGGCCCAGCGCCCGGCAGGCGCCTGCCCCAGGTCGGGAGAGCCGCTCTTCTGCGCCGCGGAGCCCACCACGAGCGACGCCCGGCCGGCGTCGCGGGCACGCAGCAGGCGCAGGGCGTCCACCGCGGCGTCGGACGAGGACACGGCCAGCGCGTCGGCGAGGTCGCCGAGTGCCGCCGCCACCGCGGCGCGCGCCCACGGCTCCACGGTGAGGAGGCCGGACACCGCGCCGAGCACGCCGTCGGAGTCGGTGAGCGCGCCGGACCCGTCGCGGCGCGCGAGCCCCACCGACAGCGCATCGACCCGCGCCCGCCAGTGCGCGCGCTGCTGTTCCAGGTCGCGCTCCCGGGCCACGAGCTCGGCCACTCTCGTGCGGGCGCCCTTGTGGGCCTCGACGGCCTCCGCGGAGCGGCGCTCCAGCTCGCGCAACGAGCTGGAGAGCGAGCCGTCGGCCGGGTCGTCGTCGCCGAGGGCTCCCAGCTCGTCGCGAGCCTGCTCCAGCTCACCGGCTGCGGTCTCGGTGCGTTCCTCGGCCTCGGACAGGGCTTCGGAGAGCCGCTCGATCTCGTCGGCGGTGGCGGCGGCACCGCTGCGCAGGGCCTCGGCCCGGCCGGCGAGCGTGGCGATACCGGCCTTGCGGTCGGCGAGCGCGCGGACGGCTGCGAGATGGGCCCGCTCGGCCGCGGCGAGGGTCTTCTCGTGCTCGGCGCGTTCCTCCAGCACGTCCGTCAGCCGCCTGCGGGCCTCCGCGACGGCCTCGACGAGCTCGTCCTCCTGTTCGGCGACGGCGTCGGCCTCGGCGTCCAGCTCGTCGGGGTCGCGCCCCGGGGTGCGCTCCTGCGGGTCGGCGAGATGGCGGGTGCGTTCCTGGGCGAGCCGGACGGTGCCGGAGAGGCGCTCCGCCAGCGCGGAGAGCCGGTACCAGGTGTCCTGTGCTGCGGCGAGCCGCGGGGCATCCTCCGCCAGAGCAAGCTCCAGCCGTTCCTGCTCCACGCGGGCGACCGACAGCTGCTCCTCGACCTCGGCGCGGCGGGCCCTGGCCGTCGACTCGTCTGCTTCCTCACGCGCGAGCGCGTCGCGCAGGGTGACGAGATCGTCGGCGGCCAGGCGCAGCCGGGCGTCCCGCAGCTCGGACTGCACGGCCTGCGCCCGCCGGGCGATCTCCGCCTGACGGCCGAGCGGCTTGAGTTGCCGTCGTAGCTCGGCGGTGAGGTCGGTGAGCCGGGTGAGGTTGGCCTGCATCGCGTCGAGCTTGCGGAGCGCCTTCTCCTTGCGCTTGCGGTGCTTGAGGACGCCCGCGGCCTCCTCGATGTAGGCCCGCCGGTCCTCGGGCTTCGACTGGAGCACCGAGTCGAGCTGGCCCTGGCCGACGATCACGTGCATCTCGCGGCCGATGCCGGAGTCGGACAGCAGCTCCTGGATGTCGAGGAGCCGGCAGTGTGCGCCGTTGATCTCGTACTCACCCGCGCCGTCGCGGAACATGCGGCGGGTGATCGAGACCTCGGAGTAGTCGATCGGCAGGGCGCCGTCGGAGTTGTCGATCGTCAGCGTCACCTCGGCGCGGCCGAGCGCTGCCCGGCCGGACGTGCCGGCGAAGATGACGTCCTCCATCTTGCCGCCGCGCAGCGCCTTCGCCCCCTGCTCGCCGAGCACCCAGCTGATCGCGTCGACGACGTTGGACTTACCCGAGCCGTTGGGGCCGACCACGCAGGTGATGCCTGGTTCCAGGCGCAGCGTCGTGGCCGAGGCGAAGGACTTGAAGCCCTTCAGCGTCAGGCTCTTCAGATGCACGGGTGAGTTCTCCAGGCTGGTGGCGGTTGACAAACATTACCGTCAGGCCTCGCGGAATCCCTGCAGGCCACCGCGGGCGTCGCACCACTGCTCGACGACCTCGGCCACGCTCCCCGGCGACTCCCCCGCGCGGATCGCGTCGCGGAGCCGTTCGCACGCCTGCCGCTCGCCCTCGGCTACTACTACGACCCGTCCGTCCGGAAGGTTTTTCGCTACTCCGACGAGGCCCAGCTCCAACGCACGGGTGCGGGTCCACCACCTGAATCCCACACCTTGGACACGCCCAGCTACCCACAAGTTCAGCCGAATGACTGGGTCATTGCGTTTTCCCACGGTCCTCCCTAACTTACGCCGCATGACCGAACCGGCCAGGCCGAATGCGAGCTCACCGCGTGGCAATCGCGTGCTCAGCTTCGGCCATCGCGGCGGACCCCTCCTCCTCGGCGTCTCCCTCGGTGCGCTCCTGGTGGGCAGCATCGCAGTCGTCGCCGTTCCCGCCGTAGCGCCGGCGGACTCACCGGTCGCCCTCCAGGCGGCCGCCGTTCCCGAAGACGCCGCGCTCTCGATCCCCGTCGTCGCGCTGGGCATCCCACAGGCGGCCGCTGCAGCCGCCGACGTCGCCAGCCAGGCGGCCAGTCAGGCAGCCACCCAAGCAGCCGCCCAGGCGGCCCAGGCCGCCGCCCAGCCCCCTGCCCCCGCCGCCGCACCCGCGGCCGCGGTCCCCCAGCGCGAGGTCGCTCAGTCCGGTCGCGCGGCCGACGCCGTCATCTCCGCCACCAACGCCGCCCGGAGGGCGGCCGGGTGCAAGGCGCTGGTGTCCGATCCCCGGCTGACCGAGGCCGCCCAGCAGCACGCGGAGGACATGGCGGCCGAGGGCTACTTCTCCCACACCGCGGAGGACGGCCGCACGTTCGACGCCCGGATCCGTGACTCGGGCTACCGCTCCCCCGGCGGCGAGAACATCGCGCGCGGGCAGCGGAGCGCAGCCGAGGTCGTGGGTGACTGGATGGACTCGGCCGGGCACCGCCGCAACATCCTGGACTGCACGTTCAAGACGATCGGGGTGGGGATCTCCGGCTCGTACTGGGTGCAGGACTTCGGTCGCTGACCAGACCCGCCTGCCCTCCCGGTCACACCTCGAACCGGTAGCCCATCCCGGGCTCCGTGATCAGGTGCTTGGGCCGGGAGGGCTCCGGTTCCAGCTTGCGGCGCAGCTGCGCCAGGTAGACGCGCAGGTAGTTGGTCTCGGTGCCGTAGTTGGGTCCCCAGACCGCCCGGAGCAGCTCACGCTGCCCCACGAGCTTGCCGCGGTGGCGCACCAGCAACTCCAGCACACCCCACTCCGTGGGTGTCAGGTGCAGCTCGGTGCCGTCGGCGCGCACCACCTTCTTGGCGGCGAGGTCCACACGGAAGTCGCCGGCGTCGACGACCGGCTCCCCGTCCACGGACGACACCGCGGCCCTGCGGACGGCCGCACGCAGCCGGGCCAGCAGCTCCGCCATCCCGAACGGCTTCGTGACGTAGTCGTCCGCCCCGGCGTCGAGGGCACGGATGGTCTCCGGCGCTCCCGTCCGGGCCGACAGCACGATGATCGGGACGGTGCTCCAGCCGCGCAGCCCCTCGATGACCTCGACGCCGTCCATGTCGGGCAGTCCGAGGTCGAGGACGACAACGTCGGGGTGCCCGTCGGCGGCGGCACGCAGCGCCGCGGCACCGTCGGGGGCCAGGAGGACGTGGTAGCCGTGCGCCGCGAGGTTGATCCGCAGCGCACGCAGGATCTGTAGGTCGTCGTCGACGACGAGAACGCGGTGCTCGGTCATCGACCCGCTCCGTTCTGCCACGCAGGCAGCGCCACGACCACGGTGAGGCCGCCGCCGGGTGTGTCCTCCGCGGTCAGGGTGCCACCCATCGCCTCGGTGAGCCCGCGGGCGACCGAGAGCCCGAGACCCACGCCCGTCGCTCCGTCGCGGTCGCTCGGCAACGCGGCGCCGAGCCGCAGGAACGGGGCGAACAGCGCTTCCCGCTCGGTGCGCGGCACCCCCGGACCGGAGTCGACGATCCGCAGCTCGACGCGGTCGGCGTGCGCGCTGGCCCGCAGCACGATCGGCGCGTCGGCGGCGTAGCGCAGGGCGTTGTCGACGACGTTCGCGACGACGCGCTCCAGCAGGCCCGCGTCCGCGACGACGTCGGGGAGCGACTCGTCGATGTCTACCGTGACCTTCTCCGCGTCCGGCAGCCCCACCAGGGCCCGGCCCGCCACCTCGCCGTATCCGGTCGGCGCCAGGAGCGGCGTGAGCGTGCCCGAGGCGAGCCGCGCGGAGTCGAGCAGGTTGTCCACGAGCGCGGTCAACCGGTCGGCGGACTCCTCGATGGTGGCGGTCAGCTCCTGGCGGTCGGACGCCGGCAGCTGGAGGTTCGGATCGCGCAGGCTCCCGGCCGCAGCCTTGATCGAGGTGAGCGGGCTGCGCAGGTCGTGACCGACGGTCGACAGCAACGCGCTGCGGGTCTCGGTGGCATGAGCCCGGGCCCGCGAGGCGTCGGCCTCCGCGGCGGCCCGCTGGCTGCGCAACGCGAGCAGCGCCTGGCCGCCCACCACCTCCAGCAACCGCCGGTCCGCGGCCGCCAGGGACCGGCCGGTGCCGACCATGTGCAGGTCGTCCTCGATCTCCACGTCGACGTCGGCGTCCTCGGGCGCCATGCAGCCCAGGGACCCCGACGAGGTGACGCAGGTCCACTCGTCCACCGCCGACCCGCCGGCGCGCTCCAGCAGCGCGACCGAGTGCAGGCCGAACGCCTCCCGCACCTTCTCGAGCAGCCGCGGGAGCGGATCGCTGCGCGTGAGCACGGTGCGGGCGAACGAGGCCAGCAGGGCCCCTTCGGCACGGGCACGCGCCGCCTGCTGGGCGCGCCTCGCCGCCCGGTCGACGACGAGCGCCACGAGCACCGCCACCACCACCATCGCCGCGATCGCCAGGAGGTTCTCCCCCTCCGCGATCGTGAAGGAGTACAGCGGAGGGGTCAGGAAGAAGTTCAGCAGCAGGCCTCCGGCCACCGCGGCCACCACGGCGGGGCCGAGGCCCCCCACCATCGCGACGACGACGGTGGCGAGGAAGTACAGCACGATGTCGGTGGACATCCCGATCGCGCCCCGCAGGGCGACGCCCAGGCCGGTGGCCGCCAGCGGCAGGGCCGCCGCGAGCACCCAGCCCAGCCCCTTGCGGATCGCCGGGAGCCCGCTGTGCAGCACCGGGAGCCGCAGCCCTCGACCGGCCTGCTGATGGGTGACCATGTGCACGTCGATCGTGCCGGAATCGCGCACCACGCGGGCCCCGATCCCCTCCACGACCACGCGCGCGAGTCGTGACCGGCGGGACGTGCCGACCACGAGCTGGGTGGCGTTGGCCCCGCGGGCGAAGTCGAGCAGGGCGGCGGGCACGTCCTCGCCGCCGACCACGGTGTGGAAGCTCGCGCCGACGTCCTCGGCGAGGGTGCGCAGCCGCGACACCGCGCCCACCGGAGGTCCGGCGAGCCCATCACCGCGCAGCACATGCACGGCCAACAGATCGGCGGCGCCCGCACGCTTGGCAATCCTTGCGGCGCGGCGCAACACCGTCTCGCTCTCCTTGTCACCCGTCAGGGCGACGACGACGCGTTCGCGGGTCTCCCAGGTATCGCTGATCTTCTTCTCGCTGCGGTACCGCTGCAGCGCCACGTCCACCTCGTCGGCCACCCAGAGCAGGGCCAGCTCGCGCAACGCGGTGAGGTTGCTCGGCTGGAAGTAGTTGGCCAGGGCCGCGTCGACCTTCTCGGCGCCGTAGACATTGCCGTGCGCCATACGCCTGCGCAGCGCTTCCGGCGTGATGTCGACCAACTCGATCTGCTCGGCCCGGCGCACCACCTCGTCCGGCACGGTCTCCTGCTGGTGCACGCCGGTGATGCGCTCCACGACGTCGTTGAGCGACTCGAGGTGCTGCACGTTCACCGTGGTCAGGACGTCGATACCCGCGTAGAGCAGCGCCTCGACGTCCTGCCAGCGTTTTCGGTTGCGCGAGCCGGGCGCGTTGGTGTGGGCGAGCTCGTCGAGCAGCACGACCTGGGGATCGCGCGCGACGACGGCGTCCACGTCGAGCTCGTCGAGGCCGGGATGGCCGCCCACGGGCCGGCGGGGGATGATCTCGAGACCCTCCAGCAGCGCGGCCGTCTTGGCCCGGTCGTGGGTCTCGACGATTCCGACCACGACGTCGGTGCCACGCTCCTGGCGGCGGCGGGCTTCCGCGAGCATGGCATAGGTCTTCCCCACTCCGGGTGCGGCCCCGAGGTAGATCCGCAACTCTCCCCGCCTGCTCACGGCATCGATTCTGCCCTCGGTGGCCGTGGAACACCGAAGACAGACGAAACGCTGGGACCTGCAGCGACAACATGCGGCCGTGCGGGGGAGAGCCTGCGGGCTGGGCCGCGACACCGGGTGGAGGGACGGAACCCGTGCAGGACCCACACGTGTTGCAGGTGCTGGTCGTGATCGGCTGCGCTGTCATCGCGCTCAGCCGGCTGGCGTCGTGGCTGCGGATCGCGTCGCCGATCGTGCTGCTGCTCGGCGGCGTACCGCTGGCCTTCCTCCCCTGGACGTCCGACGTGCCGCCGGCGCCCGAGCTGGTGCTGCTGGTGTTCCTGCCGGCGCTGCTCTACTGGGAGTCGCTCACCACCTCCCTGCGTGAGATCCGCCAGAACCTCCGGGTGGTCGTGCTGTCCGCGGTGGGGCTGGTGCTGGCCACCGCGGCCGTGGTGGCGGTGGTCGGGCACGCGCTCGGGCTGAGCTGGCCGATCGCCTGGGTGCTCGGCGCGGTGGTGGCTCCCACCGACGCCACCGCCGTGGCGGCCGTGGCGGGCCGCATGCCGCGGCGCACCCTCACCACCATGCGGGCCGAGAGCCTCATCAACGACGGCACCGCGCTCGTGGTCTTCGCGCTCGCGCTCTCCGTGGCCGTCGGAGAGCAGACGTTCAGCTGGGCGTCGGCGATCGGGGCGTTCGCGCTCTCCTACATCGGGGGCGCCGCAGCCGGGCTGCTGGTGGCCTGGCTCGCCGTACAGGCCCGCAAGCTGGCGCGTGACCCGATCCGGGAGGCCGCGGTCAGCCTGCTCACCCCGTTCGTCGCGTTCCTGCTCGCCGAGGAGATCCATGCGTCCGGCGTGCTGGCCGTGGTGGTGTGCGGGCTGACGCTGAGCCAGGTCGGACCGCGGGTGATCGGCGCGAGGACCCGCCTCCTCACCGAGGCGTTCTGGCGCGTCACCACGTTCGTGCTGAACGGCACCCTGTTCGTGCTGGTCGGGCTCCAGCTGCGCGGTGCCGTGGAAGGGCTGCAGTCGACGTCCATGGCGGGCGCGGCGATGCAGGCCCTGCTGATCTCGGCCGTGGTGATCGGCACCCGGGTGCTCTGGATCAACACCACCCCGTACATCATCCGTGCGCTCGACCGCCGCCCGCAGCAGCGGCTGCGCCGGGTGGGTTTCCGGCAGCGGCAGCCGATGGCGTGGGCGGGGTTCCGCGGCGGCGTCTCGCTGGCAGCGGCGCTCGCCATCCCGCACGACGTCCCCGGCCGCGACCTGGTCGTGCTGATCACCTTCGGAGTCATCCTGGTGACCCTGCTCGTCCAGGGCCTGACCCTGCCGGCGGTGCTCCGCTGGGCCCGGCTGCCCGACGACGGCATCGCCGACGAACAGGCCCTCGCCGAGCGGATCTCCACCGAGGCCGGGCTGTCCGCCCTCCCGGCCACGGCCGAACGGCTGGGCATCGGGCCCGCCGTCGTGGACCGGGTACGGGCCGACTACGAGGAGCACCTGCACGTGCTGGCCAACCCCCTGATGCCCACCGACGACCCCGCCCTCGCGGCCGAACGCGGCGAGCACGCGGACGACCAGCGCCTGCGTGCGGCCCTGATCACGGTGAAGCGCGCCGCGGTCGTGCGGCTGCGCGACGCACGGAAGATCGACGACATCGTGCTGCGCCGCTTGCAGACCCGCCTCGACGCCGAGGAGGTGCGGTTGAGCGCCCCGTCGCCCGAGCCGGACTGAGGCCCAGGCCCGCGGGGGCCGGCGCCGCCGTGGCGACGACCCCCGCGCACGGGGAGCGGACGCTGCGGTCAGTGCCGGGCCCCCTGCACCGCGAGGTTCAGCTCGGTGACGTTGACCGTCGGCTCCCCGAGGAAGCCGAGGATCCGTCCGGAGCTGGCCTCGGAGACGAGGTTGCGGACCTCGTCCTGCGACAACCCGGTGACCCGGGCCACGCGCGCGACCTGCAGCTCGGCGTAGGCCGGGCTGATGTCCGGGTCCAGCCCGGACGCGGACGCGGTCACCGCGTCGGGCGGGACGAGCGCCGGGTCGACGCCCTCCCGCTGGGCGATGAGCGCGCGGCGCTGGTTGATCGTGTCGAGCAGGTCCTGGTTGAACCCGCTCTTGTTCGAGCCACCGGAGGTGGTGGTGTCGCCCGGACCCAGCGGGCCGTCCGACGAGGCCGAGGGCCGCGCGTGGAAGTACGGGTCGGCGGCCGCATCGGTCGGGACCGGGTCGATCCCGATCAACGACGACCCCACCGGGGTGCCGTTGGCGTCGTAGATGATCGAGCCCTCGGCGCCTGCTGCCAGCCCCGGGATGTGCCCGACCCCGTACACCACCAGCGGGTAGATGATCCCGCAGAGGATGGTGAAGGCGATCAGGACGCGCAGCCCGGTGGCGGTCTGG
>NZ_JAKXMK010000024.1 GCF_022524485.1 Pseudonocardia alaniniphila | reverse complement strand
CCGACAGCCTCCCGGGCCGAACGCGGCGGATCAAACCGACGCCATTACAGCGGCGACCTTCCTTGACGAGGCACTAGATCGCTCAGAGACGCAGCAGCGAGGTTGATCTGCCCCGACCGATGTACCTGGATCACGGTGCTCCCTGCCGCGTGAAGATCGCGTTCGTGCCCTTAGAGTGCTGAACGCGGCCCGCCGGGCACCGAGTTCTCGACTCGTTGCTGCCCCCACCCGCACGTCGATGACGCGTGCCTCGTGGGAGATAACCGGTGGCCTTGGTCCGTGACCGTGCCGATGTTCTGCTGGAGAAGGCCGAGGCCGACGAGTTGCACGAACTCCTCGCTCAGCAGGCCAGGATCCAGTTCAACTCGGGTACCGGCACCGGTGAGATCACGTCGTGGCGGAACAGTCTGCCCGCGTTCCTCCGTGACCTCCGCGAGGCCGGACTGGGCCACGTCGAGGTCCTCCTCGAACACAAGCTGCCGTTCACTCCCAAGAGAGTCGACGTGCTGCTGTGTGGGACGCATCCCAAGACGCACCGCAACTCATACGTGCTGGTCGAGCTGAAGCAGTGGACCAACGCGGAGCCTCGCGACGACGGGCTGGTCATGATCCCGCAGTACGGCCAGCCTGTGCTGCATCCCGCCGATCAGGTCCGCGGGTACTGCGAGTACCTGATCGATTTCACCCCCTTCCTCGCCGATGGAAGCGCCGGCGTGTACGGGATCGCGTATCTCCATAACGCCACCACCGAGGGCTGGAAGCTCAAGAAGTACCGCCTCGACGAGCACGGCCGGCTCTACACCCGCGACGAGCGAGCCGAACTGATCGACGAGCTGAAGCGCCTGCTCGACTCGAGCCCGGAGTCTGCCGCCGCTGCCCGCCAGGCCGCTGACGACTTGCTGCAGGCTCGGACGGAACCCTCGAAGCAACTCCTCGCGGTGGCGGCGAAGGAGGTGAAGGAGCGCGAGCAATTCGTTCTCCTCGACCAGCAACAGGTGGCGTACAAGATCGTCGAGCAGGCCGTCGATCTCGCCAACCGCGAGAACACCAAGACCGTCGTCATCGTCCTCGGCGGGCCGGGCTCGGGTAAGAGCGTTCTTGCCCTCAGTCTGCTCGGTGACCTCTCACGACGCGGTCGCCGTGTCTTGCACGCCACCGGCTCCAAGGCGTTCACCGAGACCCTCAGGAAGATCGTGGTTGGTTCTCGGAACGCCCGCGCCCAGACCATGTTCACCTTCTTCAACGGGTTCATCGGCGCCGAGAGCAACTCCCTCGACATGCTGATCTGCGACGAGGCGCATCGGATCCGCGAGACCAGCGTCAACCGCTTCACGCGAGCTGCCGTACGTGCGGCAGCCAAGCGGCAGGTACACGAGCTCATCGAAGTCGCGCGAACCCCCGTCTTCCTGCTCGACGAGCACCAGGTCGTGCGTCCAGGCGAGATGGGCACGGCGGCCGAGATTCGGGCGGAGGCCGCGGCCGCGGGCTGCCGCGTCGAGGTGGTGCGGCTCGAAGGCCAGTACCGCTGCGGGGGATCCGAACTGTATGAGGAGTGGGTCCTCCGCCTCCTCGGCCTCGATCCTCGACCTCCGATCTCCTGGTCCGAACTCGCGCAGAACCGAGACGAGACCTACAAGGTCGCGGCTCTGCCCACGCCAACGGCACTCGAATCCTGGTTGATCTCTCAGAACCCGCTCGGTGGTGACACCGTGCGGATCGCGGCCGGCTACTGCTGGCGGTGGAGTGACCCCGACGTCGTCGACGGCGCCAAGCGGCTCGTCGACGACGTCGTCATCGGTGAGTGGAAGCGCCCGTGGAACGCGAAGCCGGACAAGGCAGTGCCGGGCGTGCCTCCTTCTCACTTCTGGGCCAGTGACAGCCGTGGCTTCGGGCAGGTCGGCTGCATCTACACGGCGCAGGGTTTCGAGTACGACTGGTCAGGAGTGATCTTCGGCGACGACTTCGTGCGCAGAGAGGGCGGCTGGGTCGCGCGGCGCGAGTACTCCTACGACACACCGGTGAAACGGGCCAAGGACCAGTTCCCGGCCCTCGTCCGGAACACCTACAAGGTGTTGCTGACTCGCGGTATGAAGGCAACAGCCACCTACTCGACGGATCCGGAAACGCAGGAGTTCCTCGAGCGGATGTGCCGATGAGCGAAGTCGCCGATCTCGCTGATCGGCTGCGATCGTTCGCCGCAGCGCGGGGTTGGGAGCGGTTCCATACGCCGAAGAATCTGTTGATGGCCCTCGCCGGTGAGGTCGGGGAACTCAACGCAGAGCTGCAGTGGTCGTCCGAAGCAGAGGCCGAGCCGCAAGCCTGGGACGACGAACTCCGTGCTCGGGTCACCGACGAGGTGGCCGACGTTCTGATCTACCTCGCCAGATTCGCCGACGTGTGCGGCATCGACATGATCGACGCCGCACACGCCAAGATCAGGCGTAACGAGACGCGTTACCCACCCTCCTGAGCGTCAGCCCGTGAACCGCTCCTGCAACGCCTTGATCCCACCCGCGTACACGGCACCGGCGAAGGTCTTGGTGAGCCCCTCCTCGTCCGCCGCCTCGGCGTCGAACTCCGACCACCACTCCGCGAAGGTGTGTCCGGTGTCGGTGACGGGCGCCAGGCGCACGGTCGAGATGTAGCGCCGGACCGCGAAGGGGCTCTCGACGATCTGGTAGGTGAAGGTGTGGTCGGTGTCGTCGAGGGTCACGAGTCGCTCGACGACCACTCCCCCGCCGCCCAGGACGAGGCGGCGGACGGCGCCCACCTCGGTGCCGGACGCGCCGGAGTCCAGGGAGCTCTTCTCGATTCCGGAGTGCCAGCTGGTCATCCCGTTGAAGTCACGGATCAGAGCCCAGACCTCCTCGACGGGGGCAGCTACGACACCACTGGCGTATGGGCGGGGCATGCGAGTCTCCTATTTCGTTAGGCGGGTCTTGAAGGCGCGGGTCTGTTCGGTGAGGGCCTTTTCGGTGGGCAGCCGTTCCATCGATGACGCCCCGTAGAAGCCGTGGCAGTTTTTGGTGCGGTCGAGGACGTGGGCGGCGTCGTCGGGCATTGCGATCGGGCCGCCGTGGCAGAGCACGAGCACGTCGTCGCGCACCTCGCGCGCGGCGGCCGCCCACTCGTCGATCAGTGCCACGCAGTCGTCCAGCGACTTCGCCGTCTCCGCGCCGATCGATCCACCCGTGGTCAGGCCCATGTGGCAGACGATGATGTCGGCGCCCGCTCGGGTCATCGCGCGCGCATCGTCGGCGGAGAAGACGTAGGGCGTGGTCAGGAGGTCGGCGGCGCGGGCGGCGGCGACGAGGTCCACCTCCAGGCCGTAGCCCATCCCGGTCTCCTCGAGGTTCGCGCGGAAGACCCCGTCGATCAGCCCGACGGTCGGGAAGTTCTGGATCCCGGCGAAGCCCAGGTCGGTGAGCTCGCGCAGGAACCGGTCGGTGATCATGAACGGGTCCGTGCCGTTGACGCCCGCGAGCACCGGGGTGTGCTCGACGACCGGCAGCACCTCCGCCGCCATCTCGACCACGATCTCGTTGGCGTTGCCGTACGCGAGCAGGCCGGCGAGGGAGCCGCGGCCTGCCATGCGGTAGCGGCCGGAGTTGTAGATGACGATGAGGTCGATGCCACCGGCCTCCTCGCACTTCGCCGAGAGGCCCGTGCCTGCCCCGCCGCCGATGATCGGCTCGCCCCGGCGGGCCATGTCCTGGAACTTCTCGACGAGCTCCGCGCGGACGAAGCGCCTCACCGCTGCACCTCCTGCCACGAGCTGACGATCGCGGCGGCGAACTCGGGGTCGTTGACGTGGTGTGGCAACCGCACCACGCGCCGCTGGTCCGTCTGCTTCACCTCCGCCTCGATCGTGGCGAAGAGCGCCTCGTCGGCATCCGGATCCCAGAACGCCTGCCCCGGGGCGTCGAGCGCGGAGACCCCGCCCGTGGGTAGCAGGAACCGCACCGGGCCCTCGCACGCGTTGAGCTTGCGGGCCAGGAACCGGCCGATCTCGACGCACTCCTCGCGCGTGGTGCGCATGAGCGTGACCTGCGGGTTGTGTTCGTAGAAAGATCGATCCGCGAATTGCTCGGGGACGGTCGAGGGGGCGCCGAAGTTGACCATGTCGAGGGCCCCGCACGACCCGACGTACGGGACGTGGGTGCGGGCGATCGCGCCGAGCCGGTCGTCGGTCGCCGCCATCACGCCGCCCACGAGGAGATCGCACACCTCCGTGGTGCTGATGTCGAGGACGGAGCTGACGAGCCCGTCGTCCACGAGCTTCTCCATCGCACGCCCGCCGGTGCCGGTGGCGTGGAAGACGAGGGGGTCGACGGCGTCGCCGAGCCGCTCGATCACAGCGGTGACGCAGGGGGTGGTGACGCCGAACATCGTCAACCCGACGGCGGGCCGGTCCTCCGCGTCGGGGATCTCGTTGAGGACGAGGCCGGCGAGCGCGTGCGCGGCGTTGCCGATCACGCGGCGCGAGATGCGGTTGAGGCCGGCGACGTCGGTGACCGAGTACCACATCGCGATGTCGGAAGCGTCCACATAGGGCGCGACGTTCCCCGAGGCCACCGTGGACACCATGATCTTCCCGACGCCGACCGGGAGTGCCTGCATCGCCGGCGTGATCAGCGCGGTGCCGCCGGATCCGCCCAGGCCGAGAACGCCGGCCACGTCGGAACGGGAGACGACGAACCGTTGCAGCGCCTCGGCCATGGCGACGACGGCGGTGCCCCGGTCGCCGGTGAAGACCGCGTCGACGCCACCGGGGTGATGTGCCGCAACCTCTTCGGCGGAGACGTCAGCCGTGGTGCCCCGCCGCTGCGTCGACACGTCGACCGTGACGACCTCGGCGCCGGCTGCCCGAACCCGCTCCGCGGCGTAGTGCAGCTCCGCGCCCTTCGTGTCGAAGGTGCCGATGACGTACGCGAGCGCCATGTGATCGTTCTAGCGCATCGACCCTGAACAAGAACACCTATGCGAGGGGAGAGCGCTGAACGGCGCAAGCTCCTCGCGCGCCCAGGCGTCGCCCCGCCTGGTGTCCTCGCAGAGAGAGCGTCGTCCTCACACGGGCCCCAACGTGTGCGAGGAGTCCACAGCCTCTGCGAGGACCTCGGATCGTCCCGTCGAAGAGGCGATCTGCACACGGAAACGGGCGCGACCTCCGCAGCGCGACCGGGCCGACTCGCCCGCGAGAAACGGGCGACTCGCAGGGCCGCAACCGGGCCGACTCGCCCGCCGGAAATCGGGCGACTCGCGGGTCGGACCCGGCGGCTCGCCGCGGGGCGATGAGTTTTGGGGGGCTGGCTGGTCGGGTTCTCGAACCCCACCTCAGGAGGATCCTTGAGCACGATCTCGCCCATGATCATCACACCTGACCTCGAACGCCTGGTGCGCTTCTACACGGAGGTCTTCGGGGCCGAGGAGGCCGAGCGCTTCCCCGAGGAGGGGCCCGCCTTCTTCCTCGGTCTCCGGATCGGCGATTCCCACCTCGGGTTCGTCTCCGACACCAAGGTCGACACGTCGGCCCCCCAGCGCCTGCTGCTGAGCATCGACGTCGAGAACGTCGACAAGCTGCTGGATCGGGTCGAGACGTTCGGGGGCACGGTGCTCGGGCCGCCGAACGACATGTCGTGGGGGCAACGGGTGGCGCACGTGCAGGACCCCGACGGCAACTCCGTCAACCTCACGCAGGTCATCTGACCGATGATCAACGTGCACTGATTCATCCCCGATGATGAATCAGTGCACCTTCGTCGCCCCGCGTCGGCGCATATTGCGGCGCTCGGGCGCCGACAGAGGCAATGATGTGGTGTGAGCACTTCGACGCAACCGGCGCGCACCGGGCTCGACCTCCAGTGGGTCGACACAGCGATCCGCCCCCAGGACGACCTGTTCCAGCACGTCAACGGCCAGTGGCTGCGCACGCACGAGATCCCGGCCGACCGGTCGCAGGACGGCGCGTTCTACGCGCTGCGTGACCGCGCCGAGGAGGACGTGCGGGCGATCGTCGAGGAAGCGGGGTCGCAGCCAGGCGACGACGCGCGGAAGATCGCCGATCTGTACAGCTCGTTCATGGACGTCGAGCGCATCGAGGCAGCGGGCACCGAGCCGGTGCGCCCGCTGCTCGACGAGGTGGCCGCCGCCACCGACAAGGCAGCGCTCGCCGCTGTGCTCGGCCGCCGCCAGCGGGAGGGGCTCAGCTCGCTGTTCGGCGCGTTCGTCAGCACCGACGCCAAGGACTCGACGCGCTACCTCGTGCACCTCTCGCAGTCCGGTCTCGGGCTCCCCGACGAGGCGTACTACCGCGAGGACGCCTACGCCGAGATCCGCGCCAAGTACCTCGAGCACCTGGCGCGGCTCGCCGAGCTGGTCGGGTTGCCCGACCCGGAAGGGCTCGCGGCCACGGTGATGGAGCTGGAGACGGCGCTCGCGGCCGTCTCGTGGGACCGCGTCACCAACCGCGACGCCGAGAAGACCTACACGCTCATGACGCTCGCAGCGCTGCGCGAGCACGCACCCGAGTTCGACTGGGACCCGTGGCTCGACGCCCTCGGTGCGCCCGCGGGGGCGTTCGACGAGGTGGTGGTGCGGCAGCCGAGCTTCCTCGCCGCGGCAGCGAAGCTCTGGTCGGAGCGCCCTCTTTCGCAGTGGCAGGCCTGGCTCGCGATCCGCACTGCCTCCGCCGGCGCCGACCACCTCAACGAGGCCGTCGTCGAGGAGGACTTCGGCTTCTACGGCCGCACCCTCTCGGGCACGCCCGAGCTGCGGGAGCGGTGGAAGCGCGGGGTCGGGCTGGTGGAGGGCGCGCTCGGGGAGGCCGTGGGCCGGCTCTACGTCGAGCGGCACTTCCCGGCGTCGGCGAAGGAGCGGATGGTCACGCTCGTAGCCAACCTCGTGGAGGCCTACCGGCAGAGCATCAGCCAGCTCGACTGGATGAGCCCCGAGACCCGTCAGCGGGCGCTGGAGAAGCTCGAGCGGTTCACGCCGAAGATCGGCTACCCGGACGAGTGGAAGGACTACTCCGCTCTCGAGATCGCGGCCGACGACCTGCTCGGCAACGTCCGGCGCGCCGGTGCGTGGCGCACCGACGACGAGCTCGCGAAGATCGGCAAGCCGGTGGACCGCAACGAGTGGTTCATGACGCCGCAGACGGTCAACGCCTACTACAACCCGCGGATGAACGAGATCGTCTTCCCCGCCGCGATCCTCCAGCCGCCGTTCTTCGACCCCGATGCCGACGACGCCGCGAACTACGGCGGGATCGGCGCGGTGATCGGGCACGAGATCGGCCACGGCTTCGACGACCAGGGCTCGAAGTACGACGGCGACGGCAACATGACCGACTGGTGGGAGCCCTCCGACCGCACGGAGTTCGAGCGCCGCGCCGACGCCCTGATCAAGCAGTACGGCGACTTGTCTCCTGCCGGGCTGCCCGACCACAAGGTCAACGGCGCCCTCACGGTCGGGGAGAACATCGGCGACCTCGGCGGACTGACCATCGCGATCAAGGCCTACAAGATCGCGACGGACGGATCGGAGCCGCCGGTGCTGGACGGCCTCACGGGCCTGCAGCGCGTGCTGATCGGCTGGGCGCAGGTGTGGCGGGCGGTCACCAGGGAGGCCGAGGCGGTGCGGCGGCTGGCCATCGACCCCCACTCGCCGCCGAACCTGCGCTGCAACGCCGTGGTCACCAACCTCGACGCGTTCCACGAGGCGTTCGACGTGCAGGAGTCGGACGCCCTGTACACGGCCCCGGACCTGCGGGTACGCATCTGGTGAGACCACCGCGCAGCGGACGAGCCGGAGCCCGCCGCCACGCGACACAGTTCACCAACGGGTGACTGCACATCCATCCGATGGAGAATGGGATCCATGCAAACCCGAGTCGCGTACGGCGAGAGCGGCCTCTGGCTGGAGCTGCCCGACGGGGCGACCGTCGTCACCCCGAGCCACCGGCAGGCGGCGGCCGACCCGAGGGAGACCCTTCGGGCCGCGCTGCGCCGGCCGGTGGCCGGGCCCCCGCTGCGGGAGCGCGTCTCCCGCGGTCAGACCGTGGCGATCTCCGCGTGCGACATCACGCGCCCGCAGCCGCGGGAGCTGATGATCCCCGCGATCCTCGACGAGCTGGACGGGATCGTCGATCTCGACGACGTGGTCGTTCTCGTCGCCACCGGCACCCACCGCGCGAACACCGAGGCCGAGCTGCGGGCGATGTTCGGTGACGAGGTCGTCGACTCCGTGCGGATCGTCAACCACGACTCGCGCGCCAAGGACACCATGGTGTGGCGCGGCACCTTCGGGCGCGACGTGCCCGTGTGGCTCAACCGCGAGTGGTGCGAGGCGGACGTCCGGATCACCACGGGGTTCGTCGAGCCGCACTTCTTCGCGGGATTCTCGGGCGGTCCGAAGCTCGTGGCGCCGGGGCTCGCGGCGCTGGAGACGGTGCTCGTGCTGCACGACGCCGCGCGCATCGGCGACCCGCGCGCCACCTGGGGAATCACCCACGGCAACCCCGTGCACGACGACGTGCGCACGATCGCCGAGGCCACCGGCGTGACGTTCGCGCTCGACGTGGTGCTCAACGCCGACCAGGCGATCGTCGAGGCGTTCGGGGGCGACATCCTCCCGATGCACGAGGCCGCCACCGCGTTCGCGCAGGACGTGGCGATGCAGCCGGTGGACGACCGGTTCGACGTCGTGATCACCACCGGCTCGGGCTATCCCCTCGACCAGAACCTGTACCAGTCGGTCAAGGGGATGTCGGCCGCCTACAAGGTGGTCCGGAAGGGCGGCATGATCGTCTGCGCCGCCGAGTGCCGCGACGGCTTCCCCGACCACGGCTCCTATCGCACGTCGCTGACCTCGGGGGCGTCGCCGGAGGAGATGCTGGCCGAGATCGCCGGCCGCGACCACACGGTGCCCGACCAGTGGCAGATCCAGATCCAGGCGCGGATCCAGGCCGACTCCCGCGTGGTCATGCACACCTCGTACCTCTCCGACGCCGACCTCGCCGCCGCCCACCTCGAACAGACCGACGACATCCCCGGCACGGTCGAGAAGGCGCTGCGCGAGGCGGGGTCCTCGGCCCGGTTGTGTGTGCTGCCCGAAGGGCCGCAGACGGTCCCCTACGTGGCGGGCGAGCTGGCGTGAGATCGCCTCGCGGCGACGCACGGAGCGACAGTCGCCCGTCATGTCGACCGTGGAAGGCGGCAGCGCGAGGGGCCGGGCGTCCGGTCGCCCCTCGACACAACAGGGTCCTGCTAGCGTGCCGACGTTGGCCCCGGGTCGCCCCTGCTTCGGCATGCTGCCCGGGGCAAGCTTCTTCCTCGGGCCAGTCACGGCATCGGGGCGCTGCGCGACTCGACCGATACCGAGGATCGTTGTTCCTCCGACCCAAGGAGTAGGACCGTCATCAGCACCGAGACCTGGACGAGCGATGAGTGCGCGCAGGCCTGGGGCGTGAAGACCACGACCTGGGCGGGTTACGTCTCGCGCGGGCAGGCGCCGCAGCCGCTCCCGGGCAACGACGAGCGGGGCAGGCGGCGCTGGGACGCCGACGAGGTCCGGCAGTTCCCCCGCCCCGGGGCCGGGCGATCCCGGGCGGGAGCGGGGCCCGAGGCCGAGGCCGTGCTGGCGGAGATGCGCGAGGTCGCCGAGCAGATCGAGGAGCTGCGAGCTCGGCAGCGGGAGTTGCTCGCCGCAGGCAAGCAGCAGGGCTTGGAGGTGCTCGCGATGGCCCGCGCCCTCGGGATCTCGCGCCAGACCGCCTACAGCTGGCTCGACGACGCGTAGGGCACCCGCACGAGCGACCCGATCGATCCGACATAGTGGACGAGAGTGCCGATCGCTCGAACGGGCGCGTTGACTGTTCCGAGATCTGGGTTTCCGACCTTGCGAGGGCGCAGAACCGGATCTCGCGGCGATCTTGGACGGTGCCCCACCAGTACGAGCGGGCCGCCCAGACCTACCGGACGAGAGCCGTTCGTACGGGGAACCGGGATCAGGCAGCGCGGCGCGCCGGGGCTGCCAGGGGATGCACGGCCGGCCGCGTCACCCCTGGGCCGGTGGGCCCGCCGCGGTGGCGTCCGGTCCGTCGTGCCACGCCGGCAGAACGAGTGCGCCCTCCATCCGGCGGAGCTCGTCGCGGTGCAGGGTGCTGAGCCGGGCGAGGATCTGCTGGCCGATCGGGGTGAGCACGACGCGAACCGCCCGCCCGTCGGCAGGATGCGCCTCCCGCTCCACGAGGCCGTCGCCCTGGGCGCGGTTGACCAGCTCGACCACGCTGTGGTGGCGCAGTTGGAACCGGTCGGCGAGCTCCCGCACCGTCGCCCATTCGCGCCCGGGGAAGCCCTTCAGCGTCAGCAGCAACTGGTACTGCTGCGGGGTGAGGCCGTGGTCACGCACCACTTCCTCGCTGAAGCGCAGGTAGCGGCGGATCCCGAAACGGAACCGCGCCAGCGCCTCGAAGTCCTGCTTCGTCAGGGGGACCTGGCCGGCTGACTCGTCGTCCGCGGGCGCGGCGTCAGGGCGCCGCGCTCCTCCGCTTTCATGGTCAGCCATCGATCAACTATATCGTGTTACGATAATACTGTCGTCGTCGGCGGCCAGGAAGCGCCGGTCAGGGAGCCGCCTCGAGGAGGTGGGCCATGCTGGAAGACCACGAGCGGGAGACGCTGCGGGAGGTCGAGCGCCGGCTCCTCGCCGATGACCCCGAGTTCGTCAGCGAGTTCCAGGCTCGCCAGTCGCATCTCCGCGGGCGCACCATCCGGTTCGGCACCATCGTCGCGATCGTGATCGCGCTGCTGCTCGTCGGTCTGATGCTCGCGGCCGGGTCGGTGGGTGGTGCCGTGCTGTGGATCGTTGCGACGGCTGTGGTCTGGGCGATGTGGAGCCACTCCACCCGGAAGAAGCGGCGCGGAAACTAGAGCAGTCCGTTTCGGGGCGGGTGCCAGTCGAGGCAGACCGCGGTGGCGTCGTCGTTCAGCTTGCCGTGGCAGGACTCGGTGACGGCACGGGTGATGTGCCGGACGAGTTCGGCGGGCGGAAGGTCCCGGCGCTCGGCGAGCAGGGCGGCCAGGCGGCGGTAACCGAACTCCGGCTCACCACGCTGATGTGCCTCCGTGATGCCGTCGGTGAACAGCAGCAGCCGGTCACCGGGCTGCAGCCGGATCGGGTGCACCGGGTAGTGAGCCGGCACGACCAGCCCCAGCGGTAGCGCGGCGGGAAGAACCAGCTCGCTGACCGCCCCGTCTCGCAGTAGCAACGGCGGTGGGTGGCCCGCGTTGATGATCGTCCCGACCCCGACGTCCACGTCGAGGTCGAGGAGGAGCCCGGTGACGAAGTCGGCGCCGGGGAACTGGTCCACCAGATGCTGGTTGGCCGACTCGGCCTGCTCCACGATCGTGGACCGTGCGCGGCGGGCGTTGCGCATCGCGGTGCACGACAGGCTGGCCAGCAGGGCGGCGCGCAGTCCGTGGCCGGCGGCGTCGCTCACGCCCACCGTCAATCGGTGGGCGCTGATCGCGTAGTCGAAGTTGTCGCCGCCGATCTCGTACGCCGGCTCCACCGTGCCCGCGATGGAGAAGGCGGGAAGCTCGAACGCGAGGCTGGGCAGCAGCTCCCACTGGATCTCCGCTGCCAGTCCCAGCTCCCGGCGGCGCCGCAGCATCTCGAACCGGTCGGTGTAGCGGCGTGCGCCGGTCAGCACGTGCCCCAGCACCCGCGTCACGTCCTCGAGCACCGGGGCCACGTCCGGATCCAGGCGGTCGCCGGGAAACGTGACCGCGAGGACCCCGAGCCGCTCGGCACGCACCGACACCGGGAGGTAGACGACCAGCGCGGGTTTCCCCTCACCGCCCGCCACGGCCCCTGCCGCAGCTGCCTGGGCGGGATGATCCACGACGGCCGTGACCTGGCGCTGTTCGCGGTAGGCCTCCCCCGCGGCACTGTCGATCAGATCCTGCGGACGGACGGCCGCGGCGACGGGCCCGTTGGCGACCGGCTCCAGGGTGGCCTCGGCGTAGTCGGCCAGCAACAGGACGCACGCCCGGGCCGCCAGGTGCCTGGTCAGCCATGTCGAGCAGACGTCCACCAGCTCCGTGGGCGGGGCTTCGTCCAGACTCCGCAGCAACTCCCCGACCCGGGGTCGAGCCGCAGCGGTCCGCTCGGTCATTCACCCACCCTGTCACCAGCAGCGCTGCGAGCGTCAGTGCGGGTTACCGGTTCTCAATCCGGCAGGCGGACGAGTTCCGGCAGGCCGGCGGCGACGCCCGGTTCCACGTGTCCTATATGTCCGTGATGGAGCAACTCGTCGATGGTCGTGTCGAGCGTCCTGGTCAGGACGGCGTGCATGCGGTGAGCAGGGATGTCGCCGACGCCGGCCGCGGCGCCGACGGGTGGGGCGACGAAGTAGTGGACGGGGTCGCCGAAGGAGTTGTGCCCGGCGCCGGTGATGGTGGCCGTGGACGTCGGTGGTGAGCCGGCGCGCCGTTGGACCAGCCAGTCGGTGTAGGCGCGCGGCGCGCCGTCCTCGGCGCAGGGGGTGACGGCTGCGCAGCTGCGGTCGGAGCCGAGCAGCAGCTCCGGCTTGGCCGGTGCCCGATCCGGTTGCGGGCCGTCCATGTTGATCGATCCGACGCAGCGCGGTTCGAGTTCGCAGGCACGCACGGCGGCGCCACCGCCGAGGGAGTGTCCGGCGAAGACGGTGCGCCGGGCGTCGACGGTGACAGGTACGGGCGGGTCGGCCGAGGTGAACGCGTTGAGCAGGGCGGTCATGTCCACGGATTGCCGGTGGATCAGCGAGTCGACCTCGGCGCCCGTGGGCGGTGCGGGCGCCGTCGGGGAGGTGCGCGGCATGCCGTCGACGACACGTGCGGGAGTCGTCGGCGGGACCAGCAGCGCGACGACGCGTCCGCGGCTGGCGAGTTCCTCGCCGAGAGTGGTGTACATCCATGGTGCGGTCTCGAACCCGGGAGCGAGGACGACCACGGGCGCCGGGCCGGGCGCGGGAGTGGCGTCGCGGCGCGCCCATGCGGTGACGGCGCCGACGTCCTGCAGCAGCCATCCCACACCGACCGTCGGCGGCAACGTGCCCGGTCCCGACCAGCCGTCGGGAACGTAGTCGACGCGAGGTGCATCGTCGGCGGAGCCGGGTTGGGCGGGGTACCACACCCACGCGGCCCGGCGCGGCTCGTCGGGGGTGGTGCTGCCTGCGGGGACGGTGACGATCGACCGGCCCACGGGGAAGGGGCCGCTCGGAGCCGGCAGGGTCAGGGGGCGTGACCGCAGGACTCCCACGACGACCACGTACCCGAGCAGCAACGCGATGATCGCCGCCGCGGCGAGTCCCACTCGATACACCACCCGCCGTGCCGGTCTCGCGTACCGGGCGCCCGTCATCGCAGCGCTGCAAGGGACTCGACGAGCTGGTCGACGTCCCGCGTGCTGATCAGGATCTCGTGATAGCCCAGCTGCTCCCGGAACTTGTCATCCACGACGAGGCGCAGTGCAGGCACCCGACGGCGGACGCTCACGAACCGGCTGGTCGCAGTTCCGATGCCCCAGCGACCCAACTTGAGGATCCCGCTCACCACCAGGCCCGACCGTGCCACGCCCGTGGCTGCCGCACGGGTGGGCAGCTCCACCCGTTCCGCTCTGCGTACCTCGCCCAGCGGCACCACGAGCCGGGTCCGCCCCCCGCAGAACAGCTTCTCGACCGCCGAGAGCGTGACCGTCACCGCGTGCTCGTCGACATGGACCGTTGCCATCCCGTCCCCCCTTCTAGACTGTTCCCACTAACAGCATTGATACCAGATTTGGAAACGGTGGTCGAGGTTGTCCCACGAGACGTCCCTCGCTGACCTGCTGCACCAGCCGGTGCGGTGGCGCGTGGTCCAGGCCCTGATCGGGCGGTCGCTGACGACCGGGCAGCTCGCCGAGCTGTTGCCCGAGGTCCCCACGACCACGCTGTATCGCCACGTCGGCGTGTTGGTGAAGGCCGGCGTGCTGCTCGTGGTGGAGGAACGCCGGGTCCGGGGCGCGGTCGAACGGACCTACGAGCTCAACACCGCCGCGGCGGACTCCGACAACGCCACCCTCGACCGCGACCGGCTACGAACGATGTTCACCGTCTTCATCGCCGGGCTGGCCGCGGACTTCGACCGCTACCTCGACCGTGGCGATCCGGACCCGGTCCGGGACGGGGTCGGCTTCCGGCAGGCCGCGCTCTGGCTGTCCGACGAGGAGTTCGAACAGTTTCAGGCGCGCCTGACCGAGGCGTTCGAGCCGTTCGTGGAACACCGGGATGCGCCGGGCAGGACGCGGCGCATCCTGTCCACGACGTTCATCCCCGATCCCTGAACGTGTCTGTCAGCGCAGTTCGAGACCGGCCAGCCCGCCCTCCACGCGCCACGTCGACAGCATCTCGAAGAACGCGGGTGAGCCGGCCCCGTAGGGGGCGTTGCGCGCGGCCTGCGGGGACGGCGTGCCCTCGTTGTTGTAGTAGCCGGGCGTGCACTCCTCGAGCCAGGCCCGGCGCCGCTCGCTGAGTGCGACGATCGTGTCCACCCATTCCGTCTCGGCCGCTGCCGACGCCTCCACAGTGGCGACGCCCTGGTCGGCGCAGTGCCGCACGATGTAGGCGATGTGCTGTGCCTGCTCGGCCAGCATGTGCGGGAAGTTCACGGTGAACCCGGTCTGGGTGTTGCTGACGATGAAGCAGTTCGGGAAGCCACGGCTGTGCATCCCGTGGAAGGTGGCGGCGCCGTCCTTCCACTTGTCGGTGAGTGTGGTGCCGTCCCGGCCGTGGATCTCGAACCCCGCTCGCCGGGTGTAGCCGGTGCCGACCTCGAAGCCGGTGGCATAGATCAGGCAGTCGAGCTCGTACTCGCGGCCGTCGACGACCACACCGCGCTCGGTGATCCGCTCGACCCCGCGACCCTCGGTGTCGACCAGGGTGACGTTCGGCCGGTTGAACGTGTCGAGGTACTCGTCGTGGAAGCAGGGCCGCTTGCAGAGCTGGTTGTAGTACGGCTTGAGCGCGGCCGCCGTGGCCGGGTCCTGCACGATCTCGTCGACCCGGGCCCGGATCTGTTCCATCTTGCGGAAGTCGGCGAGCTGCACGATGTCGGCGGGGTTGGCGGTGTCGTCGGATGCCGCCTGGCGCGCCCGCGCGACGACGGACAGGTTGCGGATGATGTCGGTCCAGCCGTCGCCGACGAGGTCGTCGTCGGCCTCCCCGCCGGACACGAGCGTGTTGAAGTTCTCCATCCGCTCGCGCTGCCAGCCGGGCTGCAGGCTCTGCGCCCACTCGGCGTCGGTGGGCCGGTTCGCACGCACGTCGATGGACGAGGGCGTGCGCTGGAAGACAAAGAGGTGCTCCGCCGCGGCGCCGAGGTGCGGCACGCACTGCACCGCGGTGGCCCCGGTGCCGATGATCCCGACGCGCTTGCCGGCGAGCCCGGGCAGGCCGTCCTCGGCGCGGCCGGTGTAGGCGTAGTCCCAGCGGCTGGTGTGGAAGCTGTGGCCGCCGAACGTCTCGATGCCGGGAACGCCGGGCAGCTTCGGACGGTGCAGCGGACCGCCCGCGGTGATGACAAAGCGGGCCTGCATGCGGTCGCCGCGGTCGGTCGAGACGATCCATCGCGCCGTGTCGCCGTCCCAGCGCAGCTCCGTGACCTCGGTCTGCAGGCAGGCACGCGAGTAGAGGTCGAACTTCTCGGCGATCCTGCGGCTGTAGGCGAGGATCTCCGGGCCCTTCGAGTACTTCTCGACCGGCATGTAGCCGGTCTCCTCGAGCAGCGGGAGGTAGATGTAGGACTCGACGTCGCAGGCCGCGCCCGGGTACCGGTTCCAGTACCAGGTGCCGCCGACGTCGCCGCCCTTCTCGATCAGCCGGACGTCGTCGATGCCCGCCTCGCGGAGCCGGGCGGCCACCAGCAGCCCGCCGAAGCCGCCTCCCACGATGACGACCTCGACCTCGTCGGTCAGGGGCGCCCGGGAGAAACCCGGCTCGACGTACGGGTCGTCGAGGTAGTGGGCGAGCGTGCCCTCCGGCTCGCGGTACTGGTCGTTGCCGTCCGGCCGCAGGCGCCGGTCGCGCTCGGCGCGGTACCTGGCGCGCAACGCCCCGGGGTCGAAGCCGAGTTCCGCCACCATCGATCCCCCCGATTAGTTCTAGAACCGGCATTCACACTATGTGAGCGTCCGCGAGTGCGTCCATCGCTTCCGATAGGGGAACAACCCTCGCGGCGCTGCGGTTGGCGGCCGAGGAGGCGGTCGCAGGACCGCCACGGAAGGAGTTGACCGTGCTCGCTCTGTTGGTGGACCACGACGCCCCGGCCGGACTGCGGCTGGGCGAGACCGCAGATCCCGTCCCCGCGTCCGGCGAGGTGCTCGTCGAGGTGCGCGCGATCTCGCTGAACCACGGCGAGCTGCGTGGCGTCGCCAACCAACAGGCGGGTCACGTGTCGGGGTGGGACGCCGCGGGTGTGGTGCGTACCGCTGCGGCCGACGGCTCCGGGCCGCCCGCGGGCAGCCGGGTTGTGACGTTCGGGCCGTCGGGTGCGTGGGCGCAGCTGCGGGCGGTCCCGGTTGCCGAGCTGGCGGTCGTGCCCGACGAGGTGGATCTCGGGGCGGCCTCGGCGCTGCCGGTTGCCGGGGTGACGGCGCTGCGTGCGTTGCGCAGGCTCGGTTTCGTGACGGGGCAGCGGGTGCTGGTCACCGGGGCGTCGGGTGGGGTGGGGCGGTTCGCGGTGCAGCTGGGAGCGGCCGCGGGGGCGCATGTGATCGCCTCGGTCGGCAGCGCGGCGCGCGGTGAGGGCCTGGCCGAGTTGGGGGCGGCCGAGGTCGTGGTCGGGCTGGAGGGTGTCGAGCCGGGGCTGCACGGTGTGCTCGACAACGTCGGTGGCCCTCAGCTGGCCCATGCGTTCGCCCTGCTCGCGGTCGGCGGGTCGGTGCAGTCCATCGGTGCCACGTCCGGTGAGCCCACGGTGTTCGAGCCGTATGCGACCGTCGGGGAGCTGCGCAGCGTGCAGTCGTTCATGATGGGCGGGCAGCTGGCCGGGGACCTCGCCGTGCTCGTCGGGATGCTCGCCGAGGGCCGGCTCGACCCGCAGATCGGGCGGCGCGGGGACTGGAAGGACGTCGCGAGCGCAGCGGAGGCTCTCTTCGCCCGCCGGATCGCGGGCAAGGCCGTGCTCGACGTGAGCTGAGCGGTCACGCCGAGGTCGCCTCGCCCAGCACCGCAGCGCCGCGATGCAGCTGCCGCCACTCGGTCGGGCTCATGCCGTAGGCGGCCCGGAACCTCCGGGCGAAATGGCCGGCGTCGGAGAATCCCCACGTCCGCCCGACGGCCGCGATCGACGCCCGGTGGCCGGAGCGGGTGGCCAGAGTCCGGCGGGCTCCTTCGAGGCGCTCCCGGACCAGCCACGTGCGGACCGTCAGCCCCTGCTGGGCGAACAGCAGGTGCAGGTAGCGCACGGAGATGTTGTGTTCGGCGGCGATGCGGGCCGGGCTGAGGTCCGTATCGCCCAGGTACGAGGACATGTAGCTGGTGATCCGGGCATACAGCGACTCGGTCGACGCCGCGCGCGGGGTCGGCTCGGCCGCGGCGGACACGATCAGGGCACGGACGAGCTCGACCGTCCCGGCACCGAGCATCGCTCCCGCCTCGGAGCCCTCGACCTGACCGGCGACGGCACGAACCTGCTGCAGGTGCCGGCGGACGAGGTCGTAGAGCGGGCTCCTCGTCAGGAGCGACGCCGCGTCCCGGACGACGTCGGCGGACAGGCCGATCCGCTCGTTGTCGATGTACAGGGCAGCGGCCACCCCTCTTCCCTCCGCAACGTGGTCGAAAGGAGAGGTCAGGTCCACCAGCCGCAGCTCGCCGGGTTCGTTGGTGTCGTGCTGGTCGGCCAGGGTCCGCGTGGCGCTGCAGCCACCCAGCTGGACCGCCAGCGAGATCTGCTCCGGGGCGCTGATCCGGACGTGCCGGGACACGCGCGTCAGCCGGTGCCCGGACGCCATCACGCGCACGAGCCGCGCGCCCGGCCCGAGCTGCCAGCCCTCGATGCGGACGCTCACGTCCGCGCCCCGCCCGGCGAACTCGACCCGCGCAGGGAGTAGCGCCGAGCTCATCGTGTGCCGTGCAGCGTCGGCACGCTCCCGGACCGGTACCGACGCAGTGTCCAGGAGAAGTGTCATCCGCTCACCACACGCTGCTCGGGCCCGCACCGGGCGCTTCGCTGTCGTCCCAGAAGTGTGCACGCGCAGCACATCGATCGACCGGGGACGTGATTACGTTCTCCCCCGGCCGACGAGACGAGCCACGGATCCGGGCATTTCCGGACATGGCTATTCCCCGAACTCGTCACGACATTGAGCAAAGGAGACATCATGGGCGTATTCACCACGAAGGCCGGGCTCGACATCTTCTACAAGGACTGGGGCTCTGGCCGGCCGATCGTCTTCAGCCACGGCTGGCCGCTCAACTCCGACGCCTGGGACAACCAGCTGAACCTGGTGGCATCCGCCGGCTACCGCGCCATCGCCCATGACCGGCGCGGCCACGGGCGCTCGACGCAGACCTGGGACGGCCACGACATGGACCACTACGCCGACGACCTCGGCGAGCTCATCGAGGCCCTCGATCTGCACGACGCCACGCTCGTGGGCCACTCCACGGGCGGCGGCGAGGTCACCCGCTACATCGGACGGCACGGCACGAGCCGGGTAGCGCAGGCCGTGCTGCTCGGCGCGGTGCCGCCGATCATGCTGAAGACCGACGAGAACCCCGAGGGGCTCCCGATCGAGGCCTTCGACGCCATCCGCGCCGGCGTCGCAGCCGATCGGTCGCAGTTCTACAAGGACCTGTCCGAGCCGTTCTACGGCGTGAACCGGCCCGGCTCGACGGTCTCGCAGGGCGCCCGCGATGCGTTCTGGCTGCTGAGCATGCAGGTCGGGATCAAGGCCGCGCTGGACTGCATCAAGGCCTTCTCGGAGACCGACTTCACCGCCGACCTCGGCGCCATCGACGTCCCGACGCTCGTCGCCCACGGGGACGACGACCAGATCGTGCCCATCGTCGCCTCCGCGGAGAAGTCCTCGAAGCTGATCAAGGACGCCACTCTCAAGGTCTACCCGGGCGCCCCGCACGGCCTCACCGGCGCCTACGAGCAGGCGTTCAACGCGGATCTGCTCGCCTTCCTCGACAGCTGACCGTCCGCGTCGCCCCCGCGCGCTCGGCCGACAGGGGTAGAGGTTTCGTCGGCGGCGCCCTTCGGGAAGAGGGTGAAGGGGGAACCCCTGGCAGCCCCCCGACGATCGCGGGTCCCTGCGATTGGACGGTTTCCGCTGGTGGCAGGCGGAGCGACGGGAGGAGTTCAGCAGTGGGTGACAACGTCTACCACGTCACCGAGATCGTCGGGACGTCCACGGAGAGCGTCGACGACGCCATCCGCACGGCCATCAAGCGCTCGGCGCGCACCCTGCGCAACCTCGACTGGTTCGAGACCGTCGAGATCCGGGGTCACCTCGAGGACGGGCAGATCAAGCACTTCCAGGTGACGCTGAAGGTGGGCTTCCGCCTCGAGGAGCTCGACTAGACGCGGCCGGATCCGCACATGACATCGGCCCGGCTCCCGAGGGAGCCGGGCCGATGCGCGCACCAGGACCGGGTCAGTGCGTGAGCGCGGCGGCCCGCTTCTTTGCGTCCTTCGCCACGCCCTCGGCCTGGTGTACAGCCTCGCTGCCGAGCGCGGAGGCCCGGGCGGCCACGTCGTGGCCGAGCTTGGCGGCCTGGTCGAGAACGGCGGCGCCGGTGGCCTTCTCCAGTGCCGCCACCTTCTTCGCGGCGGCCTTCTGCAGCTCTGCCGTGCGCTTGGCGGCCCGCTTCTGCAGGTCGGCGCCGCGCTTCTCGGCCGCCTTCTGCAGCTTCGCCCCACGCTTCTCGGCCCTCTTCCTGGCCTTCGCGGCGCGCTTGGCCCAGTCGGCGGAAAGGTCGGTGGCGCGTTCGCCCAGACCGGAACCGGCATGGCCGGCCCGGGCCGAGATGGCGGCGCCGGCACCCGGCGCGAGCCCGGCCAGCCCGGCGGCGAGCCCGGCGACCGTGCCAGAGGCGTCGGAGGCCGTGCCCGAGAGCTTGCCGGTCACCTCGTGGGCCGCACCCGAGACCTTGCCGGAGACGCCGGCGGCGCTACCGGAGAGCGCCGCCGCCTGCGCCGCGGCCAGTTTCGCGGCCTTGCGTCCACGCCACCCCAGCGAGGGCTTGCCATGGGTGTCGGCCGCGGCGATCAGCAGCCCACCGAGGAGACCCACGTTCTTCAGGAAGTGGACGATCTGATCCTGCTTCTTCTCCTCGTCGGTCTCCTCCCAGAAGCGGTGACCCGCCGCCGTCGTGGGGATCAACGTCGCGGCGAGGGCCGTCGCGGACAGGCGTGGGAACTTGCCGAGCGCCAGCATCGTGCCGGCGACGACTTTGACCGCGCCGTCGATCTGCACGAGCAGCACGTCGTCGGGGCGCTCCTGCATCGGCGCCAGCTCGACGGCCTTGTCGACGACCGGCGCAACCGCGTCGAGCACCGGCTTCGCCGCCTGAGCAGGGCCCTCGGGAGCCCGGAGGACCTGGATGCCGCTGTAGATGAACAGCGAGGCGAGCATAGGTCGGGCAACACGTCGAAGGAGCATGCCCAACCGTTCCCCGGAGAGGGCCGGATCAAACGCTGCCGGTCACCTTCGGATGCCATCATGCGCAGGTGAAGGACACGAGGCTGGCCATCGGACTCGACATCGGCGGCACGAAGATCGCAGGAGCGGTGGTCGACGAACACGGCACCGTGGTGGCCGAGCACGTCGAGCCGACACCCGCGGAATCCAGCGGCGAGGCCGTCACCGAGGTCCTGCTGTCGATGATCGACCGCTTCCGTGCCGACCACGACGTCGTGACCATCGGCGTCGGCGCGGCCGGGATCGTCGAGTGGCCTGCCGGGGTGATGCTCTGGGCACCGAACAACGCCTACCGGGACTGGCCGGTGCGCGAACAGCTGGAGAAGGCCACCACCCTGCCCGTCATCGTCGACAACGACGCCAACGTCGCCGCGCTCGCCGAGGCACACCTCGGCGAGCCGTACCCCAACATGGTGTTGATCACAGTCGGCACCGGCATCGGCGGCGGGCTCGTGCTCGACGGGCAGATCTACCGGGGCCCCACCGGGCTCGGCGCCGAGCTCGGCCACATCATCCTCAACCCCGACGGCCCGCGGTGCGGCTGCGGCAACCACGGCTGCTTCGAGGCCTACGCGTCCGGCACCGCGCTCACGCGGATGGCGCGGGACGCCGCGGCCGACGACCCGGATGGGCTGATCGCCCGGCTCGGCGCCGAGGACGGCGAGGTGACGGGGCATACCGTGGTGAAGGCCGTCCAGCAGGGCGACGAGACCGCGAAGGCCGTCTTCGCCCGGCTCGGCCGGTGGCTCGGGGTCGGCATCGCGTCGCTGGCCAACATCTTCGAGGTCAATGCGGTGGTCGTCGGGGGTGGCCTCGTCGAGACCGGGGAACTGCTCCTCGCCCCGGCGCGCGCGGCCGCGCGTGAGTACGCCTACGCGCCCACCGCTCGCGGCATCGCCCCCGTGCTTCCCGCGACCTTCGGCGCCGACGCCGGGAAGATCGGGGCGGCGCTGCTCGCTCTGGAGCACGCCTGATCCGTCTCCTAGGGTGAGCCGCGTGTCACTCGTCCTCGGTCCGGTCCTGCGTCACGTCGACGAGACGTCCGCGTCGGTCTGGGTGCAGACCCGGGCTGCCGCCACTGTCTCGGTGCTGGGCTGCGCGGCACGCACGTTCGAGGTGGCAGGCAACCACTACGCGCTCGTCCTCGTCACCGGACTCACGCCCGACAGCCACACGCCCTACGAGGTGGAGATCGACGGTGAGCGGGTGTGGCCGCCGACCACCAGTCCGTTCCCCCCGAGCGTGATACGCACCCGGGGTCCGCGGTCCGAACGCGGCAACCGGATCATCTTCGGGTCCTGCCGGTACTCGAAGGTCACCGACCCCGCGCTCGCCGCGAGCCTGGGCATCGACGCGCTCGATGCCTACGCGGCCCGGATGATCCGGCGCCCACCGGACGAGTGGCCCGACGCGCTGCTGCTGCTCGGCGACCAGGTGTATGCCGACGAGCTGACACCGCGGAACCGTCGCCGCATCGCCGGGCGGCGCGATCGTCGCCCGGACTGGCCCGACGACGAGATCGTCGGCTTCGACGAGTACGTCGGGCTCTACCAGGACTCGTGGTCCGACCCGGAAGCCCGGTGGCTGATGTCCACCGTGCCAACCGCGATGATCTTCGACGACCACGACGTGCGCGACGACTGGAACACCTCGGCCGCCTGGCGCGCGGAGATGGGCGCCACCTCCTGGTGGCGCGACCGCATCCGCTCCGCGCTCGCCTCCTACTGGATCTACCAGCACATCGGCAACCTCTCGCCCGATGCGCTGGCCTCCGACCCCGACTTCCAGAAGATCAGCAACTACGACGGCGACACCTGGCCGCTGCTCGTGGAGCTCGCCGACCGTGCCGACGCCGAGATCGACGGCTCGAAGGGGCTGCGGTTCAGCTTCCGCTGGGACCTCGGCCGCAGCCGGCTGGTGATGATCGACTCACGCAACGGGCGCATCCTCGAGGGCGGGGAGCACCTGATGCTGGGCGAGAACGAGTTCTCCTGGGTCGAGGAGCAGGTCGAGGCGCCCGGCCGCGTGGAGCACCTCGTGATCGGCACCTCGGTCCCCTGGCTGCTCCCGCACGCCATCGGGGAGCTCGAGACCGTCAACGAGATCGCCGCCGCCCGGCCCGGCAGGCGGGGGCGCCTCGGCGAGTGGATCCGCCAGGCAGGCGACCTGGAGCACTGGGCCGCCTTCCGCAAGTCGTTCGACCGGCTGACCGCCATGATCGACCGGGCGGCGGCGGGCGGGCCGCTCACGGTGAGCGTGGTGTCCGGGGACGTGCACCACAGCTACGCCGCCCGCGCCCACCTCCCGTCGGGCGGCCGGGCTTCGGTCCACCAGCTCACGTGCTCGCCGGTGCACAACAGGATGAGCTGGATGATCAAGCCTGGTTTCCGGCTCGGCTGGTCGCGCGCGGTCGGGGTCCTGGCCGGCCGCTGGGCGGCGCGGGCGGGAGCTCCGCCGAAGGGCGTGTCGTGGGAGCGGGTGACGGGGCCGTTCTTCGGCAACACGATCGCCACCCTCGACATCGACGGCGACCGAGCCTCGGTGCTTTTCGAACAGCCGCGTACAGCGGCCACACTCAACGAGCTGGCGCGACTGGAGCTGACCACATGACAGAGCAGACAAGTGCGGCGAGGGCGCGGCGACTATCGGCGATCGCCGGTCAGACCGTGGTCCTACGACCGGCCACGGCGGCCCATGTCCCGATCTTCCTGGAGATCCTCGAACACCCCGAGATCGAGAAGTGGTGGGGCGGCTACGACCTGGAGCGGGTGCGCCGGGAGCTGCTCGGCCCCCACAGTTATGCGATCGAACTGGCGGGCGAGACCACCGGGCTGATCATCTACCGGGAGGAGCTCGACCCCGACCACCGGTACGCGGCGATCGACCTCGCACTGCACCCCGACCACCAGAACCAGGGTCTGGGCTGCGACGCCATGCGCGCCATGGCCCGGTTCCTCTTCCGGCACCGCGACCACCACCGCGTGGTGATCGACCCCGCGGTGGACAACGCACGGGCCATCCGAAGCTGCGAGCGCGCGGGTTTCCGGCGGGTGGGCGTGATGCGGGCCTACGAACGGTCCGCCGACGGCGGGTGGCACGACGGGCTGCTGATGGACCTGCTTCAGGAGGACCTGCCCGGAGCGTGACGTCACGGACGTCCGCCACATGATCAGAATCGGACGAACCTGCGACGGCGGACGGTCAGGCCGGCGATCGCCAGCACGGCCCCGAGGATGTCGAGGAGCAGCCCGATGTTCTGCATCCCCATCAGGTCCCCGATGTAGCCGACGACGTAGGCACCGATGATGGCGCTGATGATCATCCGCCCGGTCCGGACCCGTCGGGTGCTTTTCACGACGCTTCGAGCGATGGCAGTGACGATGAGCCCGATGAGGATTGCGAAGAAGATCGGGCCGATGATCTGGACGGCGGAGAAGACGGCAGGGCTCACGGTGATGACGGGCATGATTCCTCCGGTGGGGGCCGGGGGCCGTCGCTGACGGCCCGCTACGGATGATCAGCCAGCTGATCCGCTCCACACACGGCCCGGCACCCGCGAGGGTTCACGCTTCTCAGAACGGGGTGTGCTCCAGCCAGGTGGCCCAGACCGACTCGTCGCCGAGCACCTGAAGGCCGGGCGCGTCCGCGTCGATCCGGCGCGTCATCGCCAGCAGGAGGTCAGCGGCGCTACCGCGGACGGCGGCGTCGCCCTTGCCGTGACCGTGCTCCCATGTGATCCCTGACTCACCGCCACGGACCATCCACTCCCCGTCAACACCCAGGCCGTCGTCCGTGGCGTGCAGGTGCAACGTGACGCCCGCGGGAAGCGCCCGTCCGTCGCCCGCCAGGCGCGTGACCAGCATGTCCAGCCACTCCGATACGCCGTCCGCCGCCACCTCGGGCTCGACGACGAACGGAACGCCCAGTGCCAGTGCGACGTCCGCGCGGTGAACGACGGACTCGTGCAGCCGGCGCCGGATCCACCACACCGCAGGCTTCGGGCCGAGGAACGTCCAGACCGGGACGTCGGCGCCGGTGCCGGCAACGGCATCGACCAGCAGCCGTGCACTCTCGGTGATCCACACGACGGCGCCGCTCGCGTCGGCGGGCGGCTTCCCGTCGGGCACCGCGCGCATGTCGACGCGATCCTGGGCCCGCTCCCGCACGATCATCGCGCCCCACCGGTCGCCCCGGCCGACGTGAGCCAGAAGTTTGTGCAGGTCCCACCCCGGGCAGGTGGGCACGGCGTGCGCCGGATCGGCGCCGGCCACGAGTTCGCCGAGCAGGCGGTTCTGATCGATCAGGGAGTCGGCGTACTGCACATCGGTGACGGTAGTCCCCACGATCGGGGGCACGACCGTGACGTGGAGTACGCGAAGGGGGCCGGACGCATGACCGGTAGCCGGATCGGGTAGGAAATCGACTATGGCGCGCGACGCACGGGAATGGACTGTCCCCGCCCCGCTGCGGGCACTGATGTGGTGGCCGGCGGCCGCCTTTGTGCTGGTCATGGTCGTCCCGGAGGCTGCGGCAACCTCCATCGCGGCATCCGGAGTGGCGCTGGTGGCGCTCGGCGCCGTGGGTCCTGTGGTGGTCCGTCGGCTACGTGGTCCCGCCGCTGTCAGCGGCGCGGTCGTCGAGCCCCCGGCGCAGGACCCTCCGACCGTCGAGATCGAACTGCCAACCGTCGAGATCAAGCCTGCTCGCCGGGTGGCCTGACACTCTCCGCCCCCTCCGATGCCGGCACGCCCGTCGTGCCGGCATCGGTGTTTTCAGGGGCGGACAACAGCTCATCGCGTGACCACCCCCTCGCCGGAGCCGAGCACCTCTCCGGGTGACGTCGCATTCGTCCGTACCATAGCTTGCACTTCCGATAGTAGGATGCCCAAGTATCTGGTCCTGCTAGGAGGAGCGCCATGGCCGAGCTGCACGTGCCCGCCAACCCGGTCCGGTTCGTCACCGCGGCCAGCCTGTTCGACGGGCACGACGCCGCGATCAACATCATGCGGCGGATCCTGCAGCGCCAGGGCGCCGAGGTGATCCACCTGGGCCACAACCGCTCGGTCGACGAGGTCGTGACCGCGGTGATCCAGGAGGACGCCCAGGGCGTGGCGGTCAGCTCGTACCAAGGCGGGCACGTCGAGTACTTCTCCTACCTGGTCGACCTGCTGCGCGAGCGCGGAGCAGGGCACGTGAAGGTCTACGGCGGGGGCGGCGGCGTGATCGTGCCGGCCGAGATCGAACTGCTCCACGAGCGCGGCGTGGCCCGCATCTTCTCCCCCGACGACGGCCAGCGGCTCGGCCTGCCCGGGATGATCAATGTGATGATCCGCGAATGCGACGTCGACCTCGCGAGCCGGCCGCCGCAGTCGTTCGACGGACTGTTCGCAGGCGAGCACGCCACGCTCGCCCGCACGCTCACTCTCGCCGAGGCGGGACGACTGCCGTCCGGGCTCGATCTGGAGCCCCGCCGCGCGGTCCCGGTGCTGGGCGTCACCGGCACCGGCGGGTCGGGCAAGTCGAGCCTCACCGACGAGCTGGTGCGCCGGTTCCGGCTCGACCAGGAGGACAAGCTCCGCATCGCCGTACTCGCCGTCGACCCGACCCGCCGCCGGGGCGGGGGCGCGCTGCTCGGCGACCGGATCCGGATGAACGCCCTCAGCGGTGACCGGGTCCTCTTCCGCTCGATGGCCACCCGCGGAGCCGACAGCTCACTTCCCGAGCACCTCGGCGACATGATCGCGGTGCTGCGCGCGGCCGGGTTCGACCTGGTGATCGTCGAGACGCCGGGCATCGGGCAGGGCGACGCCGGGATCGTGCCGTTCGTCGACCGCTCGCTGTATGTGATGACGCCGGAGTTCGGGGCGGCGTCACAGCTGGAGAAGATCGACATGCTGGACTTCGCGGACGTCGTCGCGATCAACAAGTTCGAGCGGCGCGGGGCCGAGGACGCCCGCCGGGACGTGGGCCGCCAGCTCGTGCGCAACCGCGAGGCCTTCGGCGCGTCGTGGGAGCACATGCCCGTCTTCGGCACGAGCGCCGCCACCTTCAACGACGAGGGCGTCACCTCGCTCTACCAGCACGTCGTCGCCCTGCTCACGGAGAACGGGCTGGTGACCGGCGAGGGCAGGCTCCCGCGCACCGCACGGCGTACCTCCTCCGAGCACGCAGCGATCATCCCGTCGAACCGCACGCGCTACCTCTCCGAGATCGCCGAGACCGTCCGGGCCTACCACTCGGCCACCGAGGCGGCCGTGGACGCGGCACGGCAGCGCCACCACCTGCGCACCGCCCACGCGGCCCTGCAGGCCGCTGGGGCCGAGCAAGGGGCGCTTCCCGAGCTGCTGGAGCAGGCGGAGAAGGCACTCCCGCCGGAGGCGGCGCACCTGATCGACACGTGGCCCGAGGTCGTGGAGGCCTACTCGGGCGACGAGATGGTGGTCCGGGTCCGCGACAAGGAGCTGCGCACGCAGCTCACCCGCGAGACGCTCTCGGGCAACCGGGTGCGCCGGGTGGCGCTTCCCCGCTACACCGAGGATGCGGAACTGCTGCGCTTCCTGCGCCGGGAGAACCTGCCGGGGAGGTTCCCCTTCACCGCCGGGGTGTTCGCGTTCAAGCGCGAGGGCGAGGACCCTGCACGCATGTTCGCCGGCGAGGGCGACGCGTTCCGCACCAACCGGCGCTTCAAGCTCCTGTCCGCCGACTCGCCTGCCAAGCGCCTGTCCACCGCGTTCGACTCCGTCACGCTCTACGGACGCGAGCCCGACACCCGCCCGGACGTCTACGGCAAGGTCGGCACGTCCGGTGTCTCGATCGCGACGCTCGACGACATGAAGGCGCTCTACGACGGGTTCGACCTGACGTCGCCGACCACGTCGGTGTCGATGACGATCAACGGTCCGGCCCCCACGATTCTCGCCTTCTATCTCAACACCGCGATCGATCAGCAGGTCGAGAAGTTCCGCGCGGAGCACGGGCGCGAGCCGTCGGAGCAGGAGTACACGGAGCTCACGGCATTCGCGCTCCAGAACGTGCGTGGAACGGTGCAGGCCGACATCCTCAAGGAGGACCAAGGGCAGAACACCTGCATCTTCTCCACCGAGTTCTCGCTGCGGATGATGGCCGACATCCAGGAATGGTTCATCCAGCAGAAGGTGCGGAACTTCTACTCGGTGTCCATCTCCGGCTACCACATCGCCGAGGCCGGGGCCAACCCCATCAGTCAGCTCGCGTTCACGCTGGCCAACGGCTTCACCTTCGTCGAGAGCTACCTCGGCCGCGGGATGGACGTCGACGACTTCGCCCCGAACCTGTCCTTCTTCTTCTCCAACGGCATGGACGCCGAGTACTCGGTGATCGGCCGGGTGGCACGGCGGATCTGGGCGGTCGCGATGCGCGACCGGTACGGCGCGAACGAGCGGTCGCAGAAACTCAAGTACCACGTGCAGACATCGGGCCGGTCGCTGCACGCGCAGGAGATGGACTTCAACGACATCCGCACCACACTGCAGGCGTTGTGCGCGCTCTACGACAATGCGAACTCGCTGCACACCAACGCGTTCGACGAGGCGGTCACCACGCCCACCGAGTCGTCGGTGCGGCGGGCGATGGCGATCCAGCTGATCATCAACCGCGAGTGGGGCCTGTCGATGAACGAGAACCCGCTGCAGGGTTCGTTCATCATCGACGAGCTCACCGACCTCGTCGAGGAGGCCGTGCTCGCGGAGTTCGACCGGATCTCCGAGCGCGGCGGCGTGCTCGGTGCGATGGAGACCGGCTACCAGCGGGGCCGTATCCAGGACGAGTCGCTGCTGTACGAGCAGCGCAAGCACGACGGCACGCTGCCGATCGTCGGGGTCAACACGTTCCTGCGCGACGGCTCCACCACCCCGGTCGAGATCGAGCTCGCCCGCGCCACCGAGGCGGAGAAGAAGAGCCAGCTCGACCGGCTCGCCGACTTCAAGGCCCGCCACACCGGCGAGGCACCCGACGCGATCCGGCGGCTGCAGGACGTGGCGACCGGCGACGGCAACGTGTTCGACGAGCTGATGAAGGCCGCCCGCGTCTGCAGCCTCGGTCAGCTCACCGACGCCTTCTTCGAGGTTGGCGGACAGTACCGGCGCAACATGTGACCCGCGCCGGATCGGGATAGGTTCGAATTATGACTACTACGCCGCAGGACCAGGGTCGGGCGCCCCGCCACGCGCCCGACCTCCGTGCGGCCACGCTCGACGCCGCGGCTGCCCTGTTCGCCGCGGAGGGCCCCACCGGGCTGGTCGTGCGGCGGATCGCCGCCGCTGCCGGCTGCTCGACGATGGCCGTCTACCACTACTTCGAGGGCAAGCCGGGGCTGCTCGAGGCGCTGTACGACGAGGGACACAAGCGGTTGAGTGACGCCCAGCGCCGCTGGCAGTTCACCGACGACCCGGAGGCGGACGTCCGCAACACCTGCCTGGCCTACCGGGAAGTCGCCCTTGCCCACCCCGGCTACTTCCAGGTGATGTTCGGCCGCCGGGACCCCGGGTTCCCGCGCCCCTCGGGTGAGGCGCGCGCCCGCGGACGCGAGAACTACGCCCGGTTCATCGAGGTGGTGCGCCGGTGGGGGGAGCAGAGCCCGCTCGTCACCGACGCCGAGTCCGCAGCCCACGCGCTCTGGGCGTGCGGCCACGGCCTGGTGATGCTCGAACTGACCGACAACGCCCCCCGATCCGACCTCACCGCCCGCTACGCCACGGCCATCGACGCCACGATGCGCGGCCTACAGAAGTAACCCCGCCGGCGGGAGCTCTGCGCGCCGATGCTCGGCCCTGCCGGACGGGCTGCCGGCTACGGCTCGCTGGGAATCCCGAGGTCGGCGTGCGGGTCGCCGACCATCCGTGCGGGATCGACGATGCGGTCGTAGTCCTCCGCGGCCACGCCGAGGGCGAGGGCTGCGTCGCGCAGGCTCGAACCGTCGTCGTCGGCCTTGTGCGCGATCTTCGACGCCTGGTCGTAGCCGATGGTCGGGCTCAGCGCGGTGACCAGCATCAGCGAGCGTCCGACCAGCTCGCTGATGCGGTCGCGGTCGAGATCGGTGCCGGCGACGCTGTAGCGGCGGAGCTTGTCGCTCGCGTCGGCGAGGATCCGGGCCGAGTGCAGGACGTTGTTGATGATGATCGGGCGCATGGCGTTGAGCTCGAAGTTGCCCTGTGCCCCGGCCGCGGCCACGATCGAGTCCTCCCCCATCACCTGCAGGCAGACCATCACCATGGCTTCCTGCTGGGTCGGGTTGACCTTGCCGGGCATGATCGAGGAACCGGGCTCGTTGGCCGGCAGGACCAGCTCGTGCAACCCCGCCCGCGGCCCCGAGGCCAGCCAGCGCATGTCGTTGGCGATCTTCATCAGGGCCACGGCCAGCCCGCGCAGCCCCGCGCTCACCGCCACCATGGCATCGAGCGAGCCCTGAGCGGCGAACTTGTTGGGCGCGGTGGCGAACGGCTGCCCGGTCAGCTCGGCGATCGTGGCGGCGATCTGCTCGCCGAACCCGCGTGGGGCGTTCAGGCCCGTGCCGACGGCCGTGCCCCCTGCCGCCAGCTGGTAGCAGCCTGCGAGCGCCTGCCTCAGGCGCTCGCGCGCGTCGCGTAGCTGGGTGGCCCAGCCCGACCACTCCTGCCCGACGGTCAACGGGGTGGCGTCCTGCAGGTGGGTACGGCCGATCTTCACCACGTCCACCCAGCGGACCGCCCCCTCCTCGATCGCCTCCACGAGCGCATCCACCCGCGGGAACAGGTATCCGGTCACCTCCAGCACGGTGGCGATGTGCATCGCGGTCGGGAACGTGTCGTTCGACGACTGGCCCATGTTCACGTGATCGTTGGGATGCACCGGGGACTTCGTTCCCAGCTCACCGCCCAGCAACTGGCTGGCCCGATTGGCCAGCACCTCGTTGACGTTCATGTTCGACTGGGTGCCCGACCCCGTCTGCCACACGTACAGCGGGAACTCGCTGTCCAGGTCCCCGGCCAGAACCTCGTCCGCCGCCTGCACCACCGCCTCGGCCCGGTGCTGGTCCAGCCGGCCGGAGGCCTGGTTGACCAGCGCGGCGGCCTTCTTCACATACCCGTAGGCGTGGTACACGCGCACCGGCATCCGGTCGTCGCCGATGGAGAAGTGGATCAGCGAACGCTGGGTCTGCGCGCCCCAGTAGCGCTCGGCGGGCACCTCGATCTCCCCCATCGAGTCGCTCTCCACCCGTGTGCCGCCGCACCGCCCGGTCCCGATCGGCACGCCCATCACGCCACCGCCTGCGGATAGACCGGCTGCCACATCGCGTCCTGTACGTCCTGAACCAGGTTGCCGAGCACGGCGCGAGCCTCGCCCTCCTCCTGCGCCCGACGGGCGACCGCCACTGCCACCGTCGCGGAGGTCACCCGCAGGTCGGCTACGTCGGGCAGCAACGCAGCGCCGGGGGTGCCGGTGTCCACCAGCCCGGCCACCGCCTCCGCGGCAGCGATGATCATCCCGGGGGTGACGTGCGCAGCCCGCGCCACGACGGTGCCCAGCCCGAGACCCGGGTACAGCAGCGCGTTGTTGGCCTGCCCGATCCGATAGGTGATCCCCTCCAGCTCGACCGGATCCCACGGGGTGCCGGTGCCAACCAGCGCCCGCCCGTCGGTCCAGCGCAGCACGTCGGCGGGGTGCGCCTCGATCTTCTCGGTCGGGTTGGACAGCGGAAAGATCAGCGGCCGCTCGACGTGCGCGGCCATCTCCCGCACTACCTGCTCGGTGAATGCACCCCCCTGCTTCGAGGTGCCCACCAGGATCGTCGGATGCACCCGGGCGACCGTGGTCGCCAGATCGATCCGCCCGTCCCCGCCGCGCTCCCACCCCGACACCTCGGAGGCAGGCCGCGCGTAGGGCACCTGGAAGTCCCGCAGGTCCGACATGCCGTCCAGCAGCAGACCCTGCTGGTCCACCAACCACACCTGGCGGGTGGCCTTCTCCTGGTCGGCTCCGGCCCGGACCATCGCGTCACGGATCTGGTCGGCGATCCCCACCCCCGCCGTGCCCGCGCCGAACACCACCACGCGCTGCTCGCTCATCGTCGTCCGCGCCACCCGGATGCCGGCCAGCACCGCCGCCAGTGTGATCGCCCCGGTGCCCTGGATGTCGTCATTGAACACGCACGCCTTCTGCGAGTACCGGTTCAGGATCCGATGCGCGTTGCTCGCCCCGAAGTCCTCGAAATGCAGCAATGCGTTCGGGAACCGCCGCGACGCCGTGGTCACGTACGCATCCACCAGCGCGTCGTACGCGTCCCCGGTGGTCCGCGCGTGCCGCACGCCCACATACAGAGGGTCGTTCAGCAACGCCTCGTTGTCCGTGCCGGCATCCATCATCACCGGGATCACGCGGGACGGATCGATACCCGCGGCCGCCGCGTAGATCGCCAACTTGCCCTGGGCGATCGCCACCCCGTTCGTGCCCCAGTCGCCGATCCCCAGAATCGCCCCGGCATCCGTGGCCACCAGCAGGTCCACGTCGTCGCCGGCCAACCCGTAGTTGGTGAACGCCGTCTCCACGGCACCCGGGTCGTCCACCGACAGGTACACACCACGCGGCCGCTGGAACTCGTGGCTGTACTTCTCCACCGCCTGAGCGATCACCGGGTCATAGACCACCGGAAGCATCTCGACCAGATGATCCACCAGCAGCTTGTAGTACAAGGTCTCGTTGCGATCCCGCAGTGCTTCCATGAACGAGTTGCGGGCCAGTCCGTCGGGCTGGCGCCGATATTGCTCGTACGCACGCACCGCCTGCTGATCCAAGGTCAGCGCGGCCGGCGGCAACAATCCCACGAGCCCGAGCTCATCCCGCTCCCGCGCCGTGAAAGCCGTGCCGTGGTTACGCAACGGATCACGCAGCAACTCGCGACCCTGCTCCGCCGTACCCGTTCCGGACACCAGTGATGACATCTTCGTGCTCATGGGCATCTCCGAACTCATGTCGGCTTTATCACCCACCACGGTCACCGCGCCCGACGGGAGCCGACATCACATGTTCGAGTGAGCCTTGTACACTATTCGCAAATCTTCTCACTCCGCGCGAATCGCCCTTTTCAACTCATTTTCGCGGTCGCATCCCGCCGACCGCGTGCTATAACGTTTGTTATAGCCGGGCCGGCGACAGTCCCGATGAATTGCGATGATCCGCCGAAGCGCTGTGGAGGAGACAACCAGCATGAGCGGGACCGGTTTGTCGTCGGGGCTGTCCTTCGCGCAGGGCGCCGTCGACGATCCGCTGCGGGAAATTACCGTCGGCGGCGCGCTGGATCTCGCCGCCGCGGCCTGGGGACCGCGGACGGCGCTGGTGGAGTTCGGGCCGGGCAACGCGAAGCGCCGGTGGACCTTCGACGAGCTCCGCCTCGACGGGCTGCGCGTGGCGCGGGCAATGCTGGAGCGCTTCCGGCCGGGCGAGCACGTCGCCGTCTGGGCGGCGAACCTCCCGGAGTGGGTGCTCCTGGAGATGGGGGCCGCCTACGCAGGCCTCACCCTCGTGACGGTCAACCCGGCCTACCAGCTGGGCGAGCTGACGTACGTGCTCGGCCAGTCCCGCTGCAGCGGAGCGATCGTCCAGGACACCTACCGCGGGCGCGACCTCGTGCCCGTCGTCGACGAGGCGCGTCCCGAGCTTCCCGCGCTCCGCGACGTCGTCGCGCTCTCCGGCTGGGACGACTTCCTGGCCTCGGGCGACCCGTCCCGCGAGCTGCCACCCGTCGAGCCGGGCGACACCGCCCAGATCCAGTACACCTCCGGCACGACGGGCACCCCGAAGGGGGCGGAGCTCACCCACCGCGGGCTGGTCAACGTCGCCCGGTACACCGCGATGGCGAAAAACGCGGGGCCCGACGACGTCTGGATCAACCCGATGCCGATGTTCCACACCGCCGGCTGCGGGCTCGCCACGCTCGGGGCGTTGCAGACCGGCGGCACCCACGTGCTGCCACCCGAGTTCGACGCCGCGGTGATGCTGGACGCCGTCGAGTCCGAACGCGGCACCGCCGTCCTGAGCGTGCCGACCATGCTCATCCGCATGCTCGACGAGCAGTCGGCACGGCCGCGGGACGTGTCGAGCTGGCGCCTCTCCTCGCTCGGGGGCTCCCCGGTGCCGGCCGAGCTGGTGCGCCGGGCCCAGCGCGAGCTCGACGTCGTGGTCACGATCGGGTTCGGCCAGACCGAGGCCTCGCCCTACATCACGCACACCGTGCCCGACGACCCGAACCCGAACTGGGTCACCACGGTCGGCCGCGCGCTCCCGCACTGGGAGGTACGTATCAGCGACCCGCAGAGTGGAGCAACGGTGCCGCTCGGCGTGGTGGGTGAGGTGTGCGCCCGAGGCTACGGCGTGATGAAGGGCTACTTCGACGCCCCGGAGGCCACCGCCGCCGCCGTGGACGCCGACGGCTGGCTGCACACCGGTGATCTCGGCAGCATGGACGACCTCGGCTACCTCCGCATCGACGGCCGGCTGAAAGACATGATCATCCGCGGCGGGGAGAACATCTACCCCCGCGAGATCGAGGATCTCCTCTTCACCCATCCCCAGGTCGCCGACGTCTCGGTGGTCGGGCTACCGGACCCGGAGATGGGCGAGACGGTGGCCGCCTTCGTGCGGCCCGTCCCGGGCACGAACCCGAGCGTCGACGAGTTGGTCGACTTCACCCGTCGCCACCTCGCCCGGTACAAGACGCCGCGGGTATGGCAGTTCGTCGAGAGCTTCCCGCAGACGACCTCCGGCAAGATCCAGAAGTACGTGCTGCGTGCGAACTACCTGGCCCAGCACGGGGCCGGCCATGCGGAGTGACCGGGCTCCCCATCCGGGGGGTGGGGAGCCCGGTCCGATGTTCCGGGGGACGGCGTCAGCGGCCGGCCGCGTCCGCCATGTCGTGCATGCCTCTTCCCGGGTAGCCGTAGGCGTCGCGCACCGCCTTGCCCCAGGGCCGGAGGATCTCCACGAGCGTCGGGAGATCGTCGCCGAGGGCGTCGACGATCGGGCGGCACTGCCTGTCGGTGGCCTCCTCGACCGCCTCGCGCTGGGCGCGGCCGTCCTCGGTCAGCGCTCCGTCGGCCACGAGTCCGCGACTCACCAGCCGCTCGTACGCTGCGTCGAGCTGCTCGTCGGTCCACGCCCGCGAACGGACGTAGGTGCGCATCGGCATCCCCCAGTACGCCTCGCTGAGCAGGCCGATCTCCGTGGCGTCGAAGCCTGCTGCCGTCCAGGACGCGATGTGCGCGTCGCCGCGGTACTCGCGCAGCATGTCGCCGAGACGCCAGACGTCGCCGACCGGATCACCAGGCAGGCCCGCCGACCGGAGCCCGCTGAACAGCGGCCTGCCCTCGGGACGCAGCGGCTCGACGGCGCGCTCTAGCAGGGGCCGCGCCTCGTCGATGCGGTCGGGGCGCTCCCCCAGGATCCGGACGAGCTGCGCCGTGGCACCGCGTGTACGTGCATCGGAGATCGTGGCGGAGTCGGTGAGCGTCCATCCGTATCCCACTGCCTTGACCACGACGTCGGGGTTGAACACCCCGAACGCGGCGGCCACCACCTCGCCCGGCACCTGGCCCAGCAGAGATCCACGGCTGCAGAAGTACGCGGGCCCGTCGGGTGCGGCAACGCCCTTGTTCGTCGCCGGGCTGCCGCTGAATCCCAGCGCCGCGTAGGCCTCGTGACACTCCGGTGCGAAGTACACCTGTCCGGTCACAGGCTCGAGGGCTCCGGCTAGTGCGCGTGCTGCGGGGGTCAACCCGGCCTCCTGTGGTCGCGATCATCACTGATCTGCCGTGCGCGGCGAAGAGTCGCGCTACTCATGATCTGATCGTGGTGCGACACCGCATATCAACCCCTTGATCCGGCAGCGCCCGTCGCCACGATGCTCAGCAAGGAGTCCGCGCCATGCCCGAGCGCACCGTCGCCGTCAACGGCATCGAGATGCACGTAGTGGAGGAGGGCACCGGGATGCCGGTGATCTTCTCGCACGGTTTTCCGGAGCTCGCCTACTCCTGGCGCCACCAGATTCCCGCGGTCGCCTCGGCCGGCTACCGGGCGATCGCCCCCGACCAGCGGGGATACGGCCGGACGTCGGCCCCGGAGGGCGTCGACCAGTACGACATCCTGCATCTCAGCGGTGATCTCATCGCCCTGCTCGACGAGCTCGGCGAGGAGAAGGCCGTGTTCGTGGGCCACGACTGGGGCTCGATGGTCGTCTGGCAGACCGCGCTGCTGCACCCCGACCGCGTTGCAGGGGTGTGCGGGATGAGCGTGCCGTTCGTGCCGCGAGCGCAGCGGCCGCCCACGGAGCTCTGGCGTGCCGCATTCGGCGAGTCGTTCTTCTACATCCTCTATTTCCAGGAGCCCGGCGTCGCCGACGCCGAGCTCGGCGCCGATCCCGCCCGGACGATGCGACGGCTGCTCGCCGGACTGCGCACCGAGCAGGAAGCCGATGGGATCCTGCGCACCGACAACGACGGCCGCGGCTTCCTCGACCGCCTCCCGGAGCCGCAGGAGCTGCCGAGCTGGCTGCGGCCTGCCGAGCTCGAGCACTACGTGCAGGAGTTCCGCCGCACGGGCTTCACCGGCGGCCTGAACTGGTACCGCAACTTCGACCGCAACTGGGAGCTCACCCCGCAGCTCACGGGCGCGCGCGTCGCGGCGCCCAGCTTCTTCATCAGCGGTGCGCTCGACCCGGTGCTGGTGATGAGGCCGCCCGCAGAACAGGACGAATGGCTGGTCGACCACCGCGGCAGCTTCATCATCGACGGTGCCGGCCACTGGGTGCAGCAGGAGGAACCCGACCAGGTCAACCGCGCGCTGCTCGGGTTCCTCGACTCGATCAACCGGTGACCGCGTCGCCGGCCACGCCCCGGAGCACCCCCGGATCCGGGACGACGGCGGCCGGGGCGACGGCCTGCGGAGACGGGAGCCGGCGCAGCCACAGTGCCAGCCCCAGCGCCGCCACCAGCAGCCCGCTGACGTAGACCGCCACCCCGAACCAGCCCGCGCCGTCGTACGCGATGCCCCCGACGGCTCCGCCGATGCTGCTGCCCAAGTAGTAGGCGCACAGGTACAGCGAGGACGCCACGCCGGGAGATCCCCCCGGCAGGAGCGTCGCGCGCCTGCCGACCCAGCTGCTCGCCAGCGAGTGGGCGCCGAAGAACCCGACGGTGACGAGCAGGAGCCCGGCCAGCACGGCGATCAGGTTGTCCGGCACGGTCACCCAGGCACCGAGCACGCCGACGAGCGTCGCACCCCACATCACCTTGCGGCGCCCGATCCGGTCGCCGAGGCGTCCGGCGCTCGTCGAGGCCCACGTGCCTGCGATGTAGCCGAGGAAGATCAGGCCGACGAGCTGGGCGGGCAGGTCGAACGGCGCCGCGAGCAGCCGGAACCCCAGGTAGTTGTAGACCGTCACGAACGCGCCCATCACCAGGAACCCGACGCCGAACAGGCACAGCAGGCCGGGATCGCGCAGGTGCACGAATGTCAGCGGAGTCAGCTCGCGGAACCGCACCCGCGGCGGCGCCTCGGCGACGGCGGGCGGGAGCACCAGCCGGAACGCCACGGTGCAGATGATCGACAACACGCCGATCACGCCGAGGCCGATCCGCCAGCCCGCCACGTCGGCCACGGCACCGGCGATCAGCCGTCCGGACAGGCCGCCGAGGGTGTTGCCCGCGATCATGAGCCCGATCGCGCTGCCGAGCCATCGCGGGGCCACTTCGCGCGTCATGTGGGACATCGCGAGAGCCGGAAGCGCGGCGATCGCCACACCCTGCAGCGCTCTGATTCCGACGAGGGTCGGGAAGTTCGGGGCCAGGGGTGCGAGCACGCCCAGCACGGCGGCGGTCGCCAGCGCGATCGTCATCACCCGTACCCGGCCCCACGACTCGGCCAGCGTGGAGAGCGGGACGACGGCGATGGCGAGGGCCCCCGTCGTGGCGGAGAGGGCCAGGCTGGACGTCGACGAGGACAACCCGAACTGGGACGCGAGCGTCGGTAGCAGCCCCTGCACGCAGTAGACCAGCACGAACGTGGCGAGGCCCGCGCACCACATCGCCGCACCCAGCCGGCGGTAGCCGGGGGTGCCGCGCTCGTGTCCGCTACCGCGTCCGGGGGCCTGTGGGACCGCGGAGGTGGTCGGGGACGAAGGGGGAGAGGAAGTCGTTGCCATCGCTATCTAAGCTAGACCGCCCGATCTCATGCGTCCAATGCATGTTCGGGAGAGCCATAATGCAGTTATGGATGCACCGTGGGCGCTCGCAGTCGCACCCCGTCTCGCCCAGTTCGTCGCCGTCGCACGGGCCGAGCACATGACGCACGCCGCGGAGGAGATCGGCGTCCCGCAGTCGACGCTCAGCCGCAGCATCGCGCGCCTGGAGGCCGATCTCGGGGTCGGGCTGTTCATGCGATCAGGCCGAACGGTGCGACTCACACGAGAGGGACGCACGCTGCTGCGCCATGCCGAACGGGCGCTGGGAGAGCTCACGGCGGCGAGCCGCGAGATCCACGGCGACGCCGACGAGCTGCACGGACGGATCGGCCTGGCGTTCCTGACCACCCTCGGAGTGGCGGCCGTCCCGCGGCTGCTGCGCGACTTCCGTGCCACCCACCCCGACGTGCGCTTCACGCTGATGCAGGGCCCTCACCAGCTGCTGCTGGAGCGGCTGCGTTCCGGCGACGCCGACCTCGCCCTCACCTCCCCCCTGCCGGACGAGCCGGAGCTGGTCGTCGAGCCGCTCGACGAGGAGGAACTGCGGCTCGCGGTGCCTGCCGACCATCCCCTCGCCACACGTCGTGAGGGCGTCGCGCTCGCCGAGGCCGCCCGTGAGCCGTTCATCGGCTTCCAGAGGGGCTTCGGCATGCGCGGCACGGTGGACGCGTGGTGCCGCGAGGCCGGGTTCGTCCCGCGCGTGTCCTTCGAGGGTGGCGACGCCGAGACGCTGCGCGGGCTCGTCGGGGCCGGGCTCGGGGTGGCGCTTCTCCCGATGTCCGTGCACCCGGCCACGCCGGAGGTGGTCGAGCTGCCGGTCATCACGCCGCGGACCACGCGGACGATCGGCCTCGTCCGGGTGCGTGACCGTCGACTCACCCCACCGGTGCAGGCGCTGGAAACCTTCCTGCGACACCGGCCTCTGCTCGCGACCTGATTCCGACATTCCCGCTCATAATTGTCATATCTATAGAAACCGGCATCGACGGAAACGTCGGCCACATATGCTGGTGATCCGTCATGGACCGAGCCAGGAAGACCCTTATGCGCCTTGTCGTGCCCGATCTCGTGTCCAATTCCTACTTTCCCGCGATTGCCGCGGTCGAGCTGGGATTCATGCGAGAGGAGGGGCTCGACGTCGAGCTCGACCTGCTGTTCCCGGTCACCGACGCCGTGGCCGCGCTACGTGACGGGGCCATCGACTTCCTCGCCGGCTCCGCGCACGCGCCGGTCTACGCCGACCCCGGCTGGCAGGACGTCCAGCTGCTGGGCGCGCTGGCCCGCAACATGTACTGGTTCCTGGTCGTGCGGCCCGACCTCGATGTCGAGCGCACCACGCTGGCCCGGATCACGAACGTCCGGATCGGCGCCGCACCCGGGCCCGACCTGGGGCTGCGCCGGCTGCTGGCGGCCGAAGGGCTCGACATCGCCGCCGCGGGCGTCACCATCGAACCTGTCCGCGGCGCCGACGCCGGCAACGTCTCCTTCGGTGTCACCGCTGCCCAGGCGCTGGCGGACGGTCGGATCGACGCGTTCTGGGCCAACGGAATGGGCGCCGAGGTGGCGGTGCGGCGCGGGGTCGGCCGCGTGGTCGTCGACGCACGCCGGGACGCGAGCCCGGCGTCGCTCTTCACCTTCCCCGCGCTCATGGCGACCAGGCGCACGATCCGTGACGAGCCGGACGCCACCGCGGCTGCCGTGCGCGGCATCGCCCGGGCGCAGTCGGAACTGCGCGCCGATCCCGGGCTGGCCACCGACGTCGGCCGGGCCCTGTTCCCGGCGATGGAGGCCGAGCTGATCGCCGACGTGGTCGCGCGTGACGTCGGCTTCTACGAGCAGGCGATCTCGCCGGAGGCCGTCAGCAGCCTCGTCGAGTTCACCCGTGCCAGCGGGCTGACCAGCGGCGACGCAGGCTATGACGACGTGGTGTCGCCTGCCGCACACAAACTGTGGGCCTGACGCCGGCCCGTCACGTCATCGACGTGACGTCCGCCCCGAGCTGCACCGGCGTGCGGAGCAGGGCGAACACGACATACCTGCGCAGCGTGAAGCCCATGTGCTCGTAGAGCCGGATCGCCGTGGTGTTGGTGCCCGCCGCGTGCAGATACGGCACGTCACCGCGCTCCCGGATCACCGCCCCGACCGCCCGGATCAGGCGCGACGCGAGGCCTCGGCCCCGGTAGTCCGGGTCCGTGCAGACCGCGCTGATCTCCGACCAGCCCGGAGGCCGGAACCGCTCCCCGGCCATCGCGACGAGCGCTCCGTCGATGCGAATGCCCAGGTAGGTGCCCATCAGGAGGGTGTTGGCTTCGAACGGGCCCGGTTGGGTGCGAGCCACGAGGTCGAGCATCTCGGGCACGTCGGCGGCGCCCAGTTGCACGGCCTCGGGATCCGGGCCCACCTCGACCGCGGTGCCGACCATCTGCACGCCCTCGCCCCCTCGGTACTCCCAGCCCTCCGGCGGAGTACGCGGCGCCCCGCTGATCACCAACTTCTCCCCCGGACCGGCGAGGAGGGCGAGGTCGGCCCAGTCATCGGGGTCGGGCTCGCTGGGAAGCGCCGCGAACCGTGCCACGTCCGGTCGGTACCGCGCCGTGCGTCCCCGACGTTCGGCGAGGTCTGCCTGCGGTCCGGTGATCGCCGCCCATACGGGATCGCACCTTGCCGTTGGGTGGATGAGCGACACGTTGATCCGCACCCATCGAACGAGAGCGCGGCTCGCCCACCTCCGGACCGGGAGTGCGCCGGCGTCGCAGGGCCACCCGGGACCTCATGATCAGCGACTGAGGACGGGCAGCCGTGCCACCAGCAGTTCCCGACCCCCAACCGGTGATCATGAAACCGCCGGACCCGCCAGACCACGAAACGAGCGGCCTGTCTGCCCCGACCTACCGTGCGAAAGTGCCATTCGTCCAACTCACGAGCCACCAGGCTGGCCAGCCCGGCGGGCACCCCACCCGACCTCATGATCAGCAATTGGGGACGTGCAGCCGTGCCACCACCGGTTACAGGGCCCCAACCGATGATCATGAAGCCGCGGACCGGGCGGCTCCATGAACGACCGCCCACCCCGACTCATCGGACGGGAATCCCGCTCGTCCAACTCCCGAGCCGGCCTGGCGGGCACCCGGCTGACCTCATGATCAGCAATTGGGGACCCGCAGCCGTGCCACCAGCAGTTCCCGACCCCCAACTGGTGATCATGAAACCGCCGGACCCGCCAGACCACGAAACGAGCGGCCCGCTCACCCGGACCTATCGCGCGAAAGCCCGCTCGTCCAACCACCGAGCCGGCTGGACGGCCAGCCAGGCCGGAACCCCACCCGACGTCATGATCAGCAATTGGGGACCGGGAACGGTGTTATCAGCGCTACAGGACCCGAACCGATGATCATGAAACCCCGGGACCGGCCAGACGGTCGAACGAGCCGCCCGCGGGCCCCGACCCACCGGACAGGAGTCACGCTCGTTCAGCTCACGAGCCCGCGGGCCTGGCGGGCACCCGGCTGACCTCATGATCAGCAATTGGGGACCCGCAGCCGTGCCAGCAGCAGTTCCAGACCCCCAGCCGGTGATCACGAAAACGCGGACCCGCCGACCACCGGAACGAGCGGCCCGTCTGCCCCGACCTACCGCGCGAAAGTGCCATTCGTCCAACTCACGAGCCACCAGGCTGGCCAGCCCGGCGGGCACCCCGGCTGACCTCATGATCAGCAATTGGGGACCCGCAGACGTACCAGCAGCAGTTCCCGACCCCCAACCGGTGATCATGAAACCGCTAAACCCGCCGGTCACCAGAACGAGCCGCCCGCCCGCCCCGGACGAGAGTGCCGCTCGGTCACCTCCCGGGCTGCGGCGCGGTTAGGGTCGATCCGTGGTGGTCGACGACGAGGGCCGCACCGTGCCCGTTCCTGCTGACGTCCGCCGGGTCGTCTCGATCGTGCCGTCGCTCACCGAGGCGGTGGCCGAGACGGCGCCTGGCCTGCTGGTCGGCGCCACCGACTGGTGCACCCACCCCGCCGGTCTCGACGTCACCCGCGTCAAGGGCACCAAGAACCCGGACGTCGCCGCGATCCTGGATCTGGCGCCCGATCTCGTGCTCGCCAACCAGGAGGAGAACCGCCTCCCCGATCTCGACGCCCTGCGTGCGGCGGGCGTCGCCGTGTACGTCACCGACATCCGCACGGTCGACGACGCATTCACGTCCTTGGCGCGGATGCTGGCCGCGTGCGGCCTCGACCGGCCCGCCTGGCTCGACGATGCGCAGGCCGCGTGGGCCGCGCTCCCCGAGCCGGAGCGACGGCTCCGGGCGGTGGTGCCGATCTGGCGGAAACCGTGGATGGCTGTCGGGCGCGACACGTTCACGGGCGCCGTGCTCGCCCGCCTCGGCGTCGACAACGTGCTGGCCACGCACGAGGAGCGCTACCCGCGTTTCGACCCCACCGCCCTCCCGGAGCACGACCTCGTGGTGTTGCCCGACGAGCCGTACCTCTTCACGGCCGACGACGGCCCCGAGGCGTTCCCCGATGTGCCTGCGGTGCTGGTCAGCGGGCGGCTGCTCACGTGGTACGGGCCCAGTCTCGCGGCGGCGGCCCGCGAGCTGCCGCCGCTGTTCACCGGGTGACCAGCAGCTCCTTCACACCCTCGGCGATCAGGCCCCGGAACACCGTGGAGTCGCGCAACTCCGGGTCGAAGACCTCCTCCACGGCGAGCATCCGCTCGACGAGCCCACTCTCGGGCCCTGCGGCGGCGCTCCGCAGCCGGTCGGCCAGCGGGTCGTCCAGCGGCAGCGGCCGGCCGAGGGCGTCGCGCTCCCTGGCGACGTAGACCATCCATGCCGCCACGGCCAGCGCCGCCCAGCGCGGTTCGGCACCGGCCCGCAGACGGTCGCGGACGGTACCCAGGAGCCGGACGGGCAGCTTCTGGGAGCCGTCCATCGCCACCTGCGTGGTGCGGTGGCGCAGCACCGGGTTGGCGAAGCGGGCGAGCACCGACTGCTGGTAATCGGCCAGGTCGAGGTCGTCGGGACGGGTGAGCGTGGGCAGCGCGTCCTGCGCCATCAGCGCCGTGGCCGCCGCGGAGAGCCTGTCGTCGCGCATGGCCTCGGCGATCGTCGTGTACCCGGCGAGCGCGCCGGTGTAGGCCAGCAGCGAGTGGGTGGCGTTGAGCAGGCGCAGCTTCACCGCCTCGTACGGCGCCACGTCGGCGGTCAGGGTGGCGCCTGCCCGGTGCCACGCGGGCACGGGCCCGGCAAAGTCGTCCTCGATCACCCACTGGCGGAACGGCTCGGCCACCACCAGCCCGTCGTCGCGCACGCCGAGCAGTTGGCGGGCCTGAGCGCGGTCGTCGTCGGTGGCGGCGGGCACGATCCGGTCGACCATGCTGCTCGGGAACGACACCGACGAGGCCACCCACTCCCGCAGCGGCTCGCCCTCCGCAGAGGGCAGCGCGGCACAGAAGTCCGCCACGAGCCCGCGGACCACCTCTCCGTTGCCCACGAGGTTGTCGCACGACAGCACAGTGATCGACGCGCCGTGCCGCCGATTGCGTTCCTGCAGGCCGCGCACCAGCCGGCCGATCGCCGTGATCGGTGGTGCGGCGCCGGCCAGGTCGGCCTGCACCCCCGCGTCGCGCAGGTCGAGCCTGCCGCTGGGGTCGCGCCGATAGCCCTTCTCCGTGACGGTCAGGGTGACGACGCGGACCGCCTCGTCCGCGATCCGCGACTGCACCAGTTCCGGCTGCTCACCTGCCGGCACCACCTCGAGCACCGAGCCGACCACCCGGACCGAGACGCCGTCGTCGCTTCCCTCGAGCACGCCGTAGAACCCGTCCTGCGGCCCCAGCTGGTCGACGACGGCGCGCGAGCGCTGCGTCACCCCACAGATCCCCCAGTGCCCGACGCCCTCGGCCGCCATCGCCTCCTCGGTGTAGACGGCCTGGTGGGCCCGGTGGAACGCGCCGATACCGAGGTGCACGATGCCGACCGCGGCGTCGGGGCGCCGGGCGCCGATGTGCACGCCGGGGGCGATCCGGCCCAGGGTCGCCCCGGAGAGGCGGGGCACGTCCGTCGTCACGGTTCCGGTGTCTCCTTGACCCGGGCGACCAGCTGTGTCGGGTTGACGAACCGCAGCGCGACGACGAGCAGCACGAGCATCGTCGACGTGTAGATCACGGCCATCGCGTCGACGGACTGCTGCGCCCGGATCCCGGCCGCCGACATCGAGTAGTAGAGCGCGACCACCAACGTCTGCGAATCGGGGCCGGCGGTGAGGAACGTCAGCTCGAACATGCCCACGGTGCGCACCAGCACCAGGATGGCCGCCGCGAGCATGCCCGGTACGAGCAGTGGGCCGAGCACGCGGACGAACAGCGCGCGCGTGCCGGCGCCGCACATCCGGGCCGCGGACTCGATGCTCGGGTTGATCTGCTCGATGAACGGCGTCATCGTGAGGATCACGAACGGCACCGACGGCACCAGGTTGGCGAGCACCACACCCGAGGCGTTGCCCGCGAAGCCGAACTTGTAGAGCACGGTCGCGAGCGGGATGCCGTAGGTGATCGGCGGCATGAGGATCGGCAGCAGGAACGCGAAGTAGACGATCTTCTTGCCCGGGAACGTGCGCCTGGCCAGCACATATGCCGCCGGCACGCCGATCAGCACCGAGATCACCACCACGAGCAGCGACACCTGCAGGGTGACGCCGACGACCTGGAGGAGCCCGAACTCCCGCCACGCCGTGCTGTACCAGCCCGTGGTGAAACCGCTCGGCAGCCACGTGCCGAACCACTGGGTGCCGAACGAGCTCACGAGGACGGCGCCGATCACTCCGGCGAGGTTCACGAGGAAGAACGCGACCGCACCCCAGATCAGCCAGCCCGACGGACTCGCGACGAGCCGGCGCCGCGGGGGCGCCGAGGCGGTGTCAGCCATCAGCCCTTGCCTCCCGTCGAGCCGGTGTAGAGCCGCGAGCGCCACAGCAGGACGACGCCGATGACGATCAACTCGACCGCCCCCATCACCATCGCGATGGCCGAGGCCAGCGAGTAGTCGTACTGCTCGTAGGCCGCTTGGTAGGCGGCAAGGGCGAGCACGCGCGTCTCCCCCGCCGGGTTGCCCACGAGCACCGCCGACGGGAACACGCTGAACGCCAGCACGAAGGCCAGGCAGAACGTGGTGGCGAGGCCCGGGGCGAGCAGCGGCAGCGTGATGTAGCGGAAGCGCTGGCGCCAGTCGGCACCCAGCGTGGCCGCCGCCCGCTCCAGCGTGGGGTCGATCCCGGACAGGTAGGACAGGATCAGCAGGAACGCGAACGGGAACCCGGTGATCACCAGGGAGAAGAAGACGCCCCAGTAGTTGTTCACCAGCCGCACCGGGTCGTCGATCAGCCCCAGCGACATCAGGATCTTGTTGAACCAGCCGGCCGGGCCGAGGTAGTTCAGCAGGCCCTGTGCCGTGAGCACGGTGCCGAGCGTGATCGGGACGACGAGCACGATCGTCAGCAGCCGCTTCCCGCGGAAGCTGCCCCGCATCCGGTAGGCGATCGGCACGGACGCCAGCACGTTGAGCAGCGCCGCGGGTAGCGCCAGCCGGAGCGTGTTCCAGATCGTGTCGCTCTGGTAGGCGTCGGAGAAGAACGCCTGGTAGCTGGCGAGCGGGCCGCCCTCCTCCGGCGCGAAGGACAGCTGCAGGCCGTAGAAGAACGGGTACAGGAACAGCAGCACCACGAACAGCACCGCCGGCAGGAGCAGGAGCAGATGCCGGTCGATGCCCCGCTCGGCCAGGCGGTGGCGCAGCCCGGGGTCCTGCTCCCGGCGCTCCTGCCCGGTTGCGCGCTCGGCGATGAGGCTCACGACGGCACCCTCACGACGGCACCGCGGCCACGAGCGGCTCCGGGACGTGCTCACCCGCTGCGAGTGGGTAGATGAGCAGCCGCTGGGGGTCGATGGTCAGGGTGACGGCGTCGCCCGGCGCCAGCCGCTGCTCGGTGCGCAGGTGCAGCGCCCGGCCGTCGGACGTGCGGACCTCCACGGCGAGCTCGCGCCCCTGGTACCCCGCCACCTCCACGGTGGCCGGTGTTCCGTCCGGTCCGTCCGCCGTGCCGACCAGAACGTCCTCGGGACGCACGGCTGCCACCACCCGGTCCCCGACCGACACGTCGGCCGTCGCCGTGCCGCGCAGGCGCAGCTCGCCTGCCGCCACCGCGACCTCCGTGCCGCTCACGTGCGTGACGTCGACCTCCATGATGTTGCGGAAGCCCATGAAGTCGGCGACGTGCCAGTTCGACGGCCGGGTGTGCAGCTCCTCGGATGTGCCGATCTGCTGCACCCGCCCCTCGCGGAGCACGACGAGCCGGTCGGCGAGCGAGAGCGCCTCCTCCTGGTCGTGCGTGACGTAGACCGTGGTGAGCCCCAGCGACTGGTGCAGCCTGCGGATCTCCGACCGCATCTCCAGCCGTAGCTTCGCGTCCAGGTTGGACAGCGGTTCGTCCATCAGCACGAGCGAGGGCTCCAGCACCACCGCGCGGGCGATCGCCACGCGTTGCTGCTGCCCGCCGGAGAGCTGGCCGGGCAGCTTGCTCGCGTGCTCGTCGAGCTGGACGAGGCTGATCGCCTCGGCGGTGCGGCGCACGACCTCGGCGCGGGGCAGCCGCCGCATCTGCAGCCCGAAGGCGACGTTGCGGCGCACCGACATGTGCGGGAAGAGCGCGTAGCTCTGGAACACCATGCCGAACCCGCGCTTCTCCGGGGGCAGCGTGTCGATCCGCCGCTCCCCCTCCGGCCCCCGTTGCCAGATGCTCCCGGTGGTGAGGGGGAGCAGGCCTGCCAGGCAGTTCAGCGCCGTCGACTTCCCGCACCCCGACGGCCCGAGCAGCGCGATGAACTCGCCCGCTCTGATCGTCAGATCGAGGTCGACCAGTGCGTCCTTGCCTGCGAACCGGCGTCCCACACCATCGAGCCGAAGTTCGGTGAACGACCTTTCGGTCACCGGCTGCCACCGCCGATCTCGCGGTCCCAGCGGTCGAACGCGGCGACCATGTCCTTCGTGGCCAGCGGGGTGGCGGTGGGGTGATCGCGGATCAGAGCCTCGTACTCGGGACGGCCGAACTGGGCGATCACGTCGCGGCTCTGCTGCGGTGCCATGTCGAGCGTGACGCCCTTGATCGCCGGGCCGGGGTAGAAGTAGCCGGTGTCGTAGGCCTTCGCCTGCTGCTGCGGGGTGAGCATGAACGCGAGCAGCGCGAGCACCGCCGACTGCTTGTCGGCCGAGACACCCTTCGGGATCGCGGCGTAGTGGGCGTCGGTCACCCAGGTGAACCCGTCGAGCGTGGTGACCTTGTAGTCGGCGGGCACGGTGCCCAGCGCGCGCGGGTTGATGTCCCATCCGGTGGTGCTGACGATGATGTCGTAGGTGCCGTTGGCCAGGTTCTTCATCGTGTCCGCGGTGCCCGACGGGTAGGACTCGATGTGCTTGTTCAGCTCAGCCAGGTACGCCCACGTCTTCGCCCAGCCGTTCACCGGGTCCTTGGGGTCGGAGTCGCCGAGGATGTAGGGCAGCCCCATCAGGAAGGTGCGTCCGGGCCCGGAGTTGGACGGGCGCGCGTAGCCGACCTTGCCCGGGTGCGCCGCCGCGTAGGCGAGCAGTTCGTCGGCGGTGTTCGGCGGGTCGGGCACGCGGTCGGGGGCGTACTCCAGCAGCGGCCCTGACGGGTAGTAGGTGATGACCACGCCCTGGTCGGCGGCCAACTCCTGCATCGCGGCGGCGGGCTCGAGGTAGTCCTTCATCCCCGTCAGCCGATCCCCGAACTGCGGCAGCAGGGGCGTGAACAGGCCCTGCTCGGCACCCGCGGAGAGCCCGTCGGTGCCGGTGAGCACGAGGTCGATGTTGATGCGCCCGGCGTCCTGCTGGGCCTTGATCTTGCCCGCCATCTCCGGCGCCGCCGCCTTCTCATACGTGACGCGCGAGACGACGTCCGGGTTCTGCGCCACGAACTCGTCGATCATCCCCTGAGTCAGCTGGAGGTTGCCCGCGACGTCCAGCACGTTCAGCGTCACCGGTGCGCTCGGGCGGGCCGGCACCTCCCCCGCAGGCACCTCGGCCGCAGGTGGCCCTCCCGGCGCGCCGCAGGCCGTCATGAGCAGGAGTGCGCAGACCCCGCCCGCAGTCAGAGCGGTGCGCCATTGCATCCTCATCCGGTCGGTCCCTTCATGGAGTGGCCGCCCGGTACAGGACGGCTGGTGGCGGGGGCGACACCGGTGGTGGCGCGCACGATGAGCTGGGCGGAGAGCTCGCGATCAGGAGCAGGCGAGTCGGCGGTGCCCTCGGCGAGCAGCGAGAGAAGCAGAACGACAGCGGCCCGACCCGCCTCCCACTTGGGGATGGAGACGGTGGTCAGAGCCGGGTGGGTCATCGCCGACATGCTGATGTCGTCGCAGCCCAGCACGCTGATCTCGTCGGGCACCGACACCTGACGCGAGCCCAGGCGGCTCAGCAGTCCCAGCGCCACCACGTCGTTGTAGGCGATCACCGCCGTCGCGCCGGAGGCGAGTGCCAGATCGGCGGCGGCGACACCGCCCTCGAACCGCGGCGGGAAGTGGCCGAGGTGCACGAGATCGCTGCCGGTGTCCTCCGCGCTCTGATGCAGTCCCCGCTCCCGCTGGGCGTTCGACCAGGACGTCCGCGGCCCGGCGACGTAAGCGATCCGCCGGTGGCCGAGCGCGGACAGGTGCTCCACCGCCTGCCGCATCCCGTCGGCGTTGTCGACGGTGACGCTCGGGCGCCCCTCGATGCGCCGGTTCATGAGGACGACCGAGCTGTCCACGCCGACGCGGGCAAGATCGTCGTCGGGCGAACGGGGCGAGCAGAGGACGATGCCGTCGACCTGTCTGGTGAGCGCCCGCAGCAACTCGATCTCGGCGCTCGCCTCCTCGTCGGTGTCGGCGATGAACAGCGAGTAGTCGGCCCCTCGGGCCGCCGCCTGCACGCCCTTGACCACGGACGAGAAGAATGGGTTGGACAGATCGGGAACGATGAGGCCGAGGTTGCCGGTGCGCCCGGTGATCAGCCCGCGGGCCGCGCGGTTGGGCTGGTAGCCGAGTCGGCCGGCCGCTTCCAGCACCCGTGCCCGGGTCGCCGGATTCACCAGCTCCGGCATCGAGAGGGCGCGCGAGACCGTGGACTGCGAGACGCCCGCGGCCGAGGCGACGTCACGGATGGTGGGGGCCAACAGCGTCCCTCCGTCATCAGGTCGTCTCACAGGGTGAATCGCCGTGAGAGTGTGAAACCGTTTGTTGCCCCACGTCAAGGCCCACTTTGCCCGTGGCGGCGCTTGCCAATCGATGCTGTGTATTGCAATCCTTTTCAGACCGATTGGAGGCTAGATGCGTCCCCTGCTGCTCGATGACGACCGAGCCCTTCCCGCCGACCCCGCGACGCGGTCCGTGGCGCGGGAGGTCTACCACGCCACGCGTGATCTCCCGCTGGTCTGCATGCACGGGCACGTCGACGCCGGCGTGTTGGCGCAGGACCGGCCCTTCCCCGACCCGGCCGGCCTGTTCGTCGTGCCCGACCACTACCTGCTGCGCATGCTCGTGTCGCAGGGGGCCGAGCTGCGCGATCTCGGCGTCGCCGCCGGCGACGGCCCCGTCGAGACCGACCCACGTGTGATCTGGCGGCGCTTCTGCGCGGGATGGCACCTCTTCCGGGGCACGCCGACGCGGTACTGGCTGGAGCACGAGCTGCACGAGATCTTCGAGGTGACGGTGCAGCCCGGCGAGGACACCGCCGACGAGCTGTACGAGCACATCGCCGAGCGCCTCGCCAAGCCCGAGTTCCGGCCGCGGGCCCTCTTCGAGCGGTTCGGCATCGAGGTGCTGGCCACCACCGACTCCCCGCTCTCGACGCTGCCGGACCACGCCGTCCTGCGCGAGCAGGGATGGGGCGACAAGGTGGTGCCGACCTTCCGCCCCGACGCCCTCCTGCACCTCCACCGTCCTACGTGGACGGCCGACGTCGACCAGCTGGCCGAGCTGACCGGCATCGACACGGGCTCCTACACCGGATTCACCGACGCGCTGCGTGCGCGCCGCCGTGCGTTCGTCGAGGCGGGAGCGATGGCCACCGACCACGGGCACCTCGGCACCGACACCACCCCGCTGTCCGCCGGCGAGGCCGCCCGGGTGTACGCCGCGGCGCGGGCAGGCCACGTCGAACCGGCCGACGCCGCCGCGTTCGCCGGCCACATGCTGCACGAGATGGCCCGCATGAGCTGCGAGGACGGGCTGGTGATGCAGGTGCACCCCGGCGTGCTGCGCGACCACGACCCCGCCGTGCACGCCCTCCACGGTCCGGACCAGGGCTTCGACATCCCGGTGGCCACCGAGTTCACCCGCGCAATGCGCCCGCTGCTGGAGTCGTTCGGGCGGGACCCCCGGTTCCGGCTCGTGGTGTTCACGGTGGACGAGACCACCTACTCACGCGAACTCGCCCCACTCGCCGGCGTCTACCCGGCGATGCGGCTCGGCGCCCCGTGGTGGTTCCTCGACACGCCGGACGGCATGCGCCGATTCCGCGAAGCCGTCACCGACACCGCGGGCTTCTACAACACCACGGGTTTCGTCGACGACACACGGGCGTTCCTCTCCATCCCGGCCCGCCACGACCTGGCCCGTCGAGTGGACGCCGGCCACCTCGCCCGTCTGGTGGCCGAGCACCGTCTAGGCCTGGACGAGGCGCTGGAGACGGCGGTGGACCTGGCCTACAACCTCCCGAGGGAGAGCTACGCCCGGCGGTGACCTGGATGAGCGGCACTTCGGCCCCGGTAGGTCTGGGACGAACGCGCCGCTCATACACCTGGAGGGGACACGCGGGGCGAGATTGGCGCGTTCTCGCGTAGGCCTGGACGAGCGCGCCGATCGTCCGAGATGGGGCCCGGCCGGGAGGGCTGCGAAGCCGAGCTCAACGAGTGGCCCTTCCGCACGACAGGGATGGACGAGCGGGCCGCTCGCCCGCCGGGCCGGCCACGCCGCGAAGCCATGATCACCAGAACGGGCCCCGCAACCGCCGATAACACGACTCCCCGGCCCCGAACGTTGATCACGGAAGCAACCGCGAGCGGGGCTCCGGATGGCGGCTACCCCGATCCGGCTCCAACGAGTGGCTCGTTCGCACGGAAGATCCGGACGAGCGGGCCGCTCGCGCACCGGCCGCTGACCCCATGATCATCAGATCGGGCCCCGCGACAGCAGATGACACAGCTACCAGGTCCCAAACGCTGATCATGGAAGGGACCCACCCGGCGCGGCTCCACGAGCAGCACACGCAGGCGATACATCTGAACGAATGGGCCGCTCGCCCACCAGTCCGAGCCGCCCCGGTGCCATGATCACCAGAACAGGCCCCGCAACCGTCGATAACACGGCTCCGCGACCCCAAACGCTGATCATGAAAGCGAACCCCGGGCAAAAACTCCGGATGGCAGCCACCCAGGCTCCGGCTCCGGCTCCGGCTCCGGCTCCGGCTCCGGCTCCGGCTCCGGCTCCGGCTCCGGCTCCGACGAGTGGCCCATCCGCCCGATGGATCCCGACGAGCGGGCCGCTCTGCGCACCGCCGGCCGACCCTGCGGACTCATGATCACCAGATCGGACCCCGCGACTGCTGATGACACGGCTAACAGGCCCCAAACGCTGATCATGGAACCCAAGATCACCAGACGGGGACCCACAACCGCCGATAACACGGCTACCCGGCCCCAAAAGCTGATCATGAAAGGCCTCCGCGGCTCACGCTCCAACAAGCGGCACGGTCGCCGACAGAAATGAACGAGCGGGCCGCTCGTTCGTCCGCGGCCCGCCCGGCTCAGCCCCCGCAGCTCCGGCCCGGCCTGCGGCTCATCCCGACAGCCTGGCCCCCGCGGCTCGGTCCCGGCAGCCCGGCCCCACCCGCAGCTTGGCCCCGGCAGCCCGGCCTCGCCGACAGCTTGGCCCGCCGGCGGCTCAGCCCGGCCCCGCGGCCGGAACCCACTCGGCCCGCAACTCGGCCCGCAACTCGGCCCGGCCCCGCAGCCGGGCCCAGCTCGCTGCCCGCACCCCCGTTGACCGGGCGACGCTCCGGCGCGACAGGTCCGGACAGACATGCCGCCGGTGCGGTCGCGGGCTCAGCGCACCTTGATCCGGGCGGCGCCGGGCTTGCCGTACTCCTCGCGGAGCGCGGGAAGCAGTTCGCGCTCGGCGAAGGTGAGGAAGTCCGGCTGTGTCTCGCCGCCCACCTGCACGAGCGCGACGTGGGTGAACCCCGCGGCCACGAACGGCCGTACCGCTTCGACGTGGGCCGCCACGTCCGGGCCACAGGTGAGTCCCTCGGCCACGTCTTCCCGCCGCACGAACTGGGTGGCGGAGGCGAAGGCCGCGGGGCCGGGCAGCTCGGCGTTGACCTTCCACCCACCGGCGAACCAGCGGAACTGGTCGTGGGCCAGCGCGGCCGCCTCGTCGGGGTCGGTGCCCCAGCAGATCGGCTGCTGACCGATCTTGGGCAGTGTCATGCCTGCGGCGTCGTCGAAGTCCTGCACCAGGTCCGGGCGCGGTTCGACCGCCACCATCGCATCCGCCACCGGAGCGAACGACTCGATCGACTGCCGTCCGGAGACCGCGACCGCGATCGGGACACCGCCGTCCGGGACGTCCCAGAGCTTCGCCGAGTCGACCCGGTAGTAGGTGCCGCTCCGGTTGACGTAGTCGCCCGTGAACAGCTCCCCGATGATCTCGACGGCCTCTCCGAGCATCTCGTGCCGCACGTTCACCGGGGGCCAGCCCTGGCCGATGACGTGCTCGTTGAGGTTCTCACCTGCGCCCAGGCCGAGGACGAAGCGCTCCCCGCCTGCCAGCAGGGCCACGGTGGCCGCGTTGTGCGCCACGACGGCCGGGTGGTAGCGCATGATCGGGCAGGTCACGTAGGTCATCAGCGGCACGCGTTCGGTGGCTGCCGCCACAGCTCCGAGCACCGGCCAGGCGTTGGGCGCGTGGGCCTGCGAGTCGAGCCACGGGAAGTAGTGGTCGCTGATCACTTCGAAGTCGAAGCCGGCGTCCTCGGCGGCGACGGCATCGGCGACGAGCTCACGCGGCCCGCGCTGCTCGCACAGTAAGGAGTAGCCGAAGGCGACCATGACGTCCTCTCGGTCGTGGAGTGGTCGCAATGCGGGTACCCCGGTAACCATGATCTACCCGGCCATGTCCTGGTCCTGCCCGGTTTCACCGCCGTGGCCGGGATCCCGGCGCGGCGGATCGGCTCGCCGAGGTCAGATCGTGACGACCAAGGAGGACACCCCATGACCCGCAACGGCGAGGAGCCGGCCGCACTGCCCGGCGACTTCTACGGCTACGCCGACCTGCTGGAGCCTGCGGACCGCGATCTGCTCGACAAGGTGCGCGGCTTCCTCGCCGAGCACGTCGCGCCGATCGCCCTCGACCAGTGGGAGCGGGCGGAGTTCCCGCACCACCTGGTGCCGGAGATCGCGGCGCTCGACATCGCCGGGCTCGGCATCGACTTCCCCGGCCGCCCGGCACGCAGCAAGCTGTGCACGTCGTTCATCGCGGCGGAGTTCGCTCGGGCCGACGCGTCGATGGCCACCTTCCTCGGTGTCCACACCGGACTCGCCATGGGCACGATCGACGAGTGCGGCTCCGAGGAGCAGCGGGAACGATGGTTGCCCCCGATGCGCAGGATGGAGGCGATCGGGTCCTTCGGGCTCACCGAGCCGGACCACGGGTCCGACGTGGCAGGCGGCGTGCACACCACCGCTCGCCGCGATGGCGGCACATGGGTCCTCAACGGCGCCAAACGCTGGATCGGCAACGCCACGTTCGCCGACCTGAACATCATCTGGGCCCGCGACGAGGGCGACGGCGAGGTCAAGGGCTTCGTGGTCGAGAAGGGCACGCCGGGCTTCGTCGCCCGCAAGATCGAGAGGAAGCTCGCCCTGCGCACGGTGCAGAACGCGGACATCGAGCTCACCGACTGCCGGGTGCCGGAGGAGAACCGGCTGGCCCGCGCGAACTCCTTCCGCGACACCGCCCGCGTGCTGCGGGCCACCCGCGGTGGTGTGGCCTGGAGCGGGGTGGGGGCGATGATGAACACCTACGAGCTGGCTCGGGACTACGCCGTCTCCCGCGAGCAGTTCGGCCGCCCGATCGCGAAGTTCCAGCTGGTCCAGGAGCACCTGGCCACGATCATCGGCAACCTGACGGCGTCGCTGGGCATGGCGGTGCGGGTGGCGCAGCTGCAGGACCAGGGGATCTTCCGCGACGAGCAGGCCGCGCTCGCGAAGCAGTTCTGCACCACGCGGCTGCGGGAGAGCGTCGCCCGCGCCAGGGAGCTCTTCGGCGGCAACGGGATCGTGCTCGACTACGGGATCGCCAAGGTGTTCAACGACGCAGAGGCCCTCTACTCCTACGAGGGAACCCGGGAGATCAACACCTTGATCGTCGGGCGGGCACTGACGGGCATGGGGGCTTTCGTCTGAGGGGCGGGCGGCGACCCGGGCAACGCCGACCGGACCGCACGCCGTGGCCTCAGGCCACGCCCTCCAGCTGCTTCTCCGCCCGCTTGGCGGCCACCTGGTCGGCCTGCGCCCGTCCCGTGAGCTGGGCGAGCTCCAGCGCCTCCGCCCTGGATGCGGCGGCGGCGTCACGCAGCTCGGCCATCGCCGGGTTGACATCGGCAAGGGTCAGCTCGGCCGAGACGACCGTGAGGTCGGCGCCGAAGAACTCACCGAAGATCCGCACCAGGTACGGGGTGGCATGGTCCCACCCCTCGCGCGGGGTGCCCGGGCCGTAGCCACCGCCGCGCGCGACCACGAGGGTCACCGGCTTTCCCTCCAGCGGCGTCGCCATGAAGCGCTGGTCGGTGAGCAGCAGGTCGATGTAGTTCTTGAGGTGCTGCGGCACGCCGTAGTTGTAGAGCGGCGCCGAGATCACCGCGGCGTCGGCCGAGAGCAGTTCGTCGGCGAGCAGTGAGGCCAGGGTTCGGGCTGCGCGCTGCTCGGGGGTGCGGTCCTCCTCGGGCAGGAACCCGGCGGTGGCCGCCTGCAGCCACACCTCGGGAGACAGCAGCGGCGCCGTGAGATCGCGGCGGACCACCGTGTCGTGCGGGTGGCGCTCGACCCACGCGCGCTGCACGGTGTCGGCCACCTCGCGGCTCACCGATCCCTCGCGACGGATGCTCGCGTCGAGGCGGAAAAACGTCATCGGAACTCCTTCAGTCGTGCAGCATCTCTGCGCCGCAGATCGTCTGCTATCAAGACGATCGTGTCAACCGAACTTCTCTGACTGCGTATTCCCCCAGGTAGGATGAGACCGTGAGCACACCGCCGACCGTCGACTCGGATCTCGGCTGGGCGCTGGGCGCCGTGATGAGGTCGTACCTGAAGGCGGCGCACGAAGCGGTCGACGACGTGCCGGGCGGGCCGCGGGGCTACCAGGTGCTCTCGGCGGCGGGGCGTGGTGAGCCGGGCAGCCAGCTCGCGCTGGCCCAGCACCTCGGTCTGGACCGCACCGTGATGACCTACCTGCTCGACGACCTGGAGAGCGCGGGGCTGGTCGAGCGCAAACCCGACCCTGCCGACCGTCGCGCCCGCCGCATCGTGCTCACCGAGTCGGGAACAGAGCGCCTGTGCGAGCTCGAACGCCGGCTCGCGGCCGTGGAGGAAGAGGTTCTCGAACCGCTCGATCCCGCGGAGCGTGGCGTGCTGCGCCACCTGCTGGAACGCGTCGCCACCCGCACCGGCGTCGAGGCCGCCGACGCATGCTCGGTCGCGCAGGAAGTGCAGGACAAGCTGGAGGATGGCGCCGCGGCCCGGCCCCGCCGCAGGCGGAGTTGATCAGCCACGCGTTGCGCGCGGCCGATCCGGGTAGGCCGAATGCATGGCAGATGTCGACGACGAGATGTGGAACGAGTTCCACCGTGTTGTGAACATGACCTCACGTGAGCTGGGCGACTGGCTGCGCACCCGCGACGCGGGGGAGGACGCCGAGCAGTTTCCGGACCGGACCGGCACGCCTACCGGGCACGATGTGCTGGCGATCCTCGGCAAACGTCGCCACGACATCACCGATCAGGACGCGCACGTCATGCGCCGGGTCGTCGAGCGGGTGTACGAGCAGCGCCGCGACGACCTCGAGCCCACAGCCGGACAGGCCACCTGGCGACATAAGCTCATGTCCATCGGGCACGACCCGCTCAAGCCCGCAGACTGACGCAACGCGGCCGCGCCGGCGGTGAACAGGAGGACTCCGTGACGGATCACCCGCAGCGCATCGCGATCCTCGGAGCCGGCGCCGTGGGCGGGATGCTCGGAGTGCTCCTGGCCGACGCGGGGCACACCGTCACGGTGCTCGCCACCGACCGCACCAGCACCGCGATCAACTCCTCCGGGCTCAGCCTGCGGAGCGGCCGCTATGGCGACCGTCGTGTGTCGGTGCCCGCGCGGCCCTGGCTGACCGAGCCGGTCGACCTCCTCTTCGTCACGGTCAAGGCCCCCGACCTGCTCGGTGCGCTGGCCCGGGTCCCCCCGTCGCTGGTGTCCGGGGCCACCGTGGTGCCGCTGCTCAACGGGATCGACCACGTCCCGCTGCTGCGCGCCGTGTTCGGCAGCGCCGCCGTCACCCCCATGACCGTGGCGGTGGAGGCGACGCGGGTGGCTCCCGGTGTGATCGAGCACCTGTCGCCGTTCAACGACTACGCGGTCGCCGCCGATCGTCCCGACACCGGGCCCGATGCAGCCGCGGTGCTGCAGAAGGCGGGCCTCGACGTCGACGCGTCGGCGCCCGACGAGGCCACCCTGCTGTGGCGCAAGCTCTCCTTCCTGTGTCCGCTCGCGCTGATCACCACGAGCACGAGGGAGGCGATCGGGCCCGCCCGGGAGGCCCGCGCCGACGTGCTCGACGCGCTGGTCACCGAGACAGCGGCCGCGGCGGCGCGAGGCGGGGCCCACATCGACCCGGACACGGTCCGGCAGCGGCTCTCCTCGCTCCCCGCGACCATGCTGTCCTCGATGCTCAAGGACGCGATGGCCGGAGCGGTGCTGGAGCTCGACGCCATCGCCGGGCCGGTGCTGCGGGCCGCGCCCGACGGCGCTCCGGTCACCCGGAGCGTCGTCGCCGAGATCACCGGCGCCGGCGCGGCTACCCCTTCCTGACCACCTCGATCAGGCTCGTCCAGGAGTCACGGCCGTGGCCGGCGGCGATGGCGCGGTCGTAGAGCGACTTGACCGCGGCCGGAAGGCCCGCGTCGATGCCGGCGCTCAGGCTCGACCCCACGACGTGGTCCGCCGTCGCGCCCATCATCGTCACGTTGGCAGCGTCGCCCGGGTACCGCCCGCTGTCGATCTCGCGGGAGGCCTCGTCGAGGAAGTACGCAAGACCGCTGACGTTGTCCACCGCGTAGGGAAGGAACTCCGCCGCCGACACTCCGGCCGAGCCGACCAGCGCCGTGGCGTGCAGGTACGCCGCCAGTGACGTCAGGAAGAGCGACAGCTGGGCCTGGTAGTAGAGCTGCGCCAGCGCTGGGTCCGCGCCGCGGTAGTCGGCCCGGCCGATCACGCGCAGCGTGGGCTCGTGAGCGTCGAATGTGGACTGTCGGCCACTGTAGAAGACGTAGGCCGCATCGGTGCCGACCATCTCCTCCGGCACCATGACCCCGCCGACGAGCAGTTCGGCTCCGCGCTCGGCCAGCCATGCGGCCGCCTCCCGCGTGCGTTCCGGGGTGTCGGAGCTCAGGTTCACGATCACGCGGCCCGCGAGCTCGCCCTCCGCAGGCTTCAGGACGTCGTACATGGCGGCGTAATCGGTCAGGCTCAGCAGCACCAGCCGGTTGGCGGCCACCGCATCCGCCACCGTGGCCGCCCGCACCGCACCCTCGGCCACGAGGTCGTCGGCCCTCGCCGCCGTGCGGTTCCACACCGTCGTCGGGTGCCCGGCGGCCAGGAACCGCCGCACCATCGCCCGGCCCATCGGGCCCAGGCCGATCATCGTCAGCGGTGGGGCGCTGTTCTCGCTCATCGGTTCCCTCCCGTGACGCCGGTGGCCGCTCGCGGCTCGACCAGCGCTTCGATCACACTTGCGATGCCGTCCTGGCCGTGCCCGTCGGCGACCCTGCGGTCCATGAGCGCGGCGAGTGGGGTGATCAGCTCGGTGCTGACTCCCTGCGCCTCGGCGACGTCGACGAGGTGGCCGTAGCTGGACGCCTGCATGGCGAGCGTGGCGACCACGTCCGTGGCGTAGTCGCGCGTGTCGATCTGCTCCGCCGAACCGGTCACGAACTCGCTCATGTTGCGCAGCCACTCGCGGAGCGCCGGCGCGAAGTCCTTCGCCGAGCCGCCTGCCGAGCGGACGAGCGCGAAGGCCTGCAGCGCGCCCTCGAACATCCCGTACATGCCGCTGAGCAAGGCGAGGTCGTGCAGCGAGGCGAGCCCGGGGTCCTCGCCGACGAACCGGCTGTCACCGAGCACGTCCAGCGTCGCGCGGTGGGCGTCGAACGTGCGCAGCGGTCCGCTGTAGAGCACGAACGCCGCTGGCGTTCCGATCATCGGGGGGACCGCCATGATCCCGCCGTCCAGGTGCTCGGCGCCCCGCTCACTCGCCCAGGCGTCCAGCTCGCGGGCCTGTTCGGGGGTGCCGGTGGTGAGGTTGACCAGGACCCGTCCGGCAAGCGCGTCGCCCACCGGATCGAGCACCTCGTGCACGGAGCGGTGGTCACCCAGGCAGACCACCACCAGCGGGCTCGCAGCAACGGCCGCGGTGGCCGTCTCGGCGCGCACCGCGCCCGCAGCGACGAGCGCCGCGGCCTTCTCCGGGGCGCGGTTCCACACCGTGGTCGGGTGGCCGGCGGCAACGAACGCCCTGGCCAGCGCGCCGCCCATGGCGCCGAGGCCGAGCACCGTCACCGCCTTGTCGGTGTTCTTCATCGAGTCCTTCCGGAAGTCCGTGGATCTGCATCTGTCAGGGGCCAGCCTGCGGGCGGCCGCGCACGGTTCGCTGGGGATCCGCGCACGACTCGTGCCCGATTCCGTCGGTCGGAGCGGTTACCGTCGACTCGTGCGTTTCGGGGTGCTCGGTCCGCTGGCCGTGTGGACGTCGCAGGGCACCCCCGTGCGGGTCCCCGAGCTGAAGGTCCGTGCCCTGCTGGCCGATCTGCTCGTCCACGACGGACGGCCGGTGTCCGTCGATCGGCTGCTCGACGATCTGTGGGGCGGGCAGCTACCCGGCAACCCCCGCAACACGCTGCAGACGAAGGTGTCGCAGCTGCGCAGCGCGTTGGAGAACGCCGAGCCGGGCGGCCGGGAGCTCGTCGTCCACGAGCCGGCGGGATATCGGCTGCGCACCGAGGTGTGCACCGTCGACGTCGGGGAGTTCCGTGCGTTGACCGCCCGGGCCCGCGCCACCGACCACCCCGGCGAGCGGGCGGCGATGCTGTCCGACGCCCTGGCGTTGTGGCGGGGTCCCGCCCTGGCCGACATCGCAGGCGAACCGTTCGCCGCCCCGGCCGTCCGTGGCCTGGAGGAGGAACGGCTGGTCGCGTCCGAGGAGCGGGCCGAGGCGCTGCTCGCGGCCCCCGGTCCCCCCGACGGCGCGCTGATCGGCGAACTCGAGGAGCTCGTCGCCCGGCATCCACTGCGGGAGCGGCTGCGCGCGGCGCAGATCCGCGCGCTCCACCAGGCCGGGCTTCCGCGTGAGGCGCTGGCGAGCTACTCCGAGCTGCGCGCACGGCTGGTCGAGGAGCTCGGGCTCGAACCCGGCCCCGAGCTCGCGGCCCTGCAGCAGGCGATCCTCACGCAGGATCCGGGATCGCGCCGCTCCCCCGCAGCGACGCGCCCCACCACCAACCTGCCTGCCCCGATCACCGAGCTGGTCGGCCGGGCTTCAGCGGTGGAGGAGGTGCGCATGTTGCTCCGCAGCGCCCGGCTGGTCACGCTCACCGGCCCGGGCGGCGTCGGGAAGACGAGCCTCGCAGTGGAGACGGCCCGCCAGCTCGTGTCCGAGCTACCCGACGGCACGTGGCTGGTCGAGCTCGCCGGCATCGACCGGCAGGTGCACCCCGAGCAGCCGGGGCCGGCCGAGGAGCGGCTGGTGGAGGTGGTCGCGGCCGCGCTCGGCGTCCGCGACGACCAGGGCCCCGTCTCGGCCGGTGCGCCCACCCGCCTCGTCGACCGGCTCGGCGAGGCGTTGCGCGAGCGGGAGGTCCTGCTCGTGCTGGACAACTGCGAGCAGGTGGTCGAGCAGGTCGCGGCGCTGGCCCAGCGGCTGCTCCGCCTCGCGCCCGGCCTGCGGATCCTCACCACCAGCCGGGAGCCCCTCGGCCTCACCGGCGAGGTGCTCCAGCCCGTCCCGCCGCTCACGCTGCCCGAGCGCGGCGCCGAGCACAGCCTCCACGCGGTGCGGGAGGCGTCCGCTGTGCAGCTGTTCGTAGCCCGCGCGGCCGCGGCAGCGCCGGGCTTCGCCCTCGACGCGGCCGCCGCGCCCGCCGTCGCCGCGATCTGCCGGCGGCTCGACGGCATCCCGCTGGCTCTGGAGCTGGCAGCCACCCGGGTGCGGGCCCTCGGGGTCCACGAGCTGCTCGCCCGACTCGACGACCGGTTCGGGCTGTTGTCCACCGGAGCCCGCGGTGCACCGGCCCGGCAGCAGACGCTGCGCGCGATGATCGACTGGAGCTGGGAGCTGCTCACCGCACCGGAGCAAATAGTGCTGCGCCGACTCGCCGTCCACGCCGAGGGCTGCGGCTTGGGCGCTGCCGAGGCGGTGTGCGCGGGCCCCGGGGTGGCGCCCGGGGACGTCGTCCACCTGCTCAGCCGGCTGGTGGACCGTTCGCTGGTCGTCGCCCACACCGGCGCTGTCGGCGAACCCCGGTTCCGGCTGCTCGAATCGGTCGCCGCCTACTGCCTCGAGCGGGTGGCCGATGCGGGAGAGGCCGAGGAGCTGCGCGGGCTGCACGCCCTGCACTACCTCGGCGTCGCCGAGCACGCCGAACCGCTCCTGCGCGGCCCCGCGCAGGGGCTCTGGCTCGAACGGCTCGACGCGGAGGCCGCCAACATGCGGGCCGCGTTCGAGCACACGTGCCAGCAACCCGAGGGCGCCGAGTCCGCGTTGCGCTTGGCCGGAGCGCTCTCGTGGTACTGGTTCCTCCGCGGCCGGGTCGGTGAGGCTCGTCGGTCGCTGGGCCGCGCGCTGTCCGTGCCGGGTGCCGCGCCCGCCACCGTGCGGGCCGTCGCGTCAGCCTGGGATGCGGGCCTCGGCGTGCTCGACGGCGATCGGATCGAGGCGCCACCGGAGCTCGACACCGGGCTGGCGCTCGACATCGCGGCCATCGAGCCCGCGGCGCTGCGCGCGCGGATGCAGTGGTTCCTCGGGTACGCCCTCGCCACCGTGGGCCACGCCCGTGGCGAGCATTTCACCGCGGTCGCCCTGCGCACCTTCCGCGCTCTGGGCGATCGCTGGGGCGTCGCCGCCGCTCTCGTCGACCAGATGAGCCAGCTGATGACCGCGGGGGATCTCGCGGGCGCGGGCCGCGCCGCCGCCCGGGCCGCCGCGTTGTTCCACGAGGTCGGCGACCGCTGGGGGCAGGTGCAGGCGTCCTACGCCGTCGGCACACTCGCCTCGATCGCGGGCGACTACGAGCGGGCCACCCGACAGCACCGTGAGGGGTTGCGGATGGCCGAGGAGCTCGGCCTGTGGGCCGAGGTGTCCTACCAGCTGTCGTGGCTCGGCCGGGTCGCCCTGCTCGAGGGGCGGTTCGCGGAATCGACGCAGCTCCACGAGCAGGCGCTGCGCACTGCCATGGAGCACGCTTTCGTCCCGGGCCGCATGTACGCCGCCACCGGGCTCGCGCTCTGCGCGCGCCGCGTGGGCGATCTCGACACCGCCGAGGAGCACCTCCACACCCTGCTCACCTGGAACGGCGGAGCGGTCGTCGATCCGGGCAACGCCCTGATCCTCGCCGAGCTCGGCTTCGTCGCGGAGCTGCGCGGCGATGCGGCCGCAGCCACCAAGCTGCATCTCGACGGCTTCGCGATGGCGCGCCGGGTCGGTGATCCGCGGGCCGTCGCGCTGGCCATGGAAGGCCTGGCCGGAGCCCTCGCACTGGTCGGCGAGCACGTGCGGGCCGCCCGGCTGCTCGGCGCCGCCGCAGCGGCACGGGAGTCGGTCGGCGCACCCCTGCCCGACGCCGAGCGCGGCGACGTCGACCGGATCACGGCCACGGCCCGCGGGGCTCTCGGTGAGCGGGGTTTCGACAACGAGTTCGACCGCGGCGCGGGAATGGAGCCCGCCGAGCTCGCACAGCCGCTCGCCACGCCCGCGCGGGTCGCCCGCTGATCAGCGAGTACCTGCCCGATGTCCCCCATACGGGAGTCCTCACGGACCTGGCGGAGGGCCCGCACTGAACTACTGTGCGTGAGAGTGGAGGTACGGGCAGAACGTCGCGGGTCGGGGCCTTTGTCGTTCCGCCGCGCCTGGCGGGCGGCATGTTCCGTCGGCGTCCTCATGGCCTGTCTGTCGGCCCTCGCCTGCACCCCTGTCGTTCCGCTGGCTCCGCTGACCGCTCGCGTCACGGTGCCCGCCGGGGCGACCACCGTGCTCAGCACCGACGGTCCGGCCGCACTGGCCGTCGCCACCAGCGCCGCACTCTTCGCCGGCGCGCCCGTCGCGGTGCTCACCACGGCCGCGGATCCGGCCGGGCAGGCTGCGGCAGGCCCCATGGCGGAGCGGATCGGCGCGCCTCTGTTGCTGACCCCCACCGATGAGGACTCCCCCGATGTACGCGCCGAGCTGACCAGGCTCGGCACCACCACCGTGCTCGCCGTGGGCGAGGAGGCCGTGCGCTGGGCAACCGCGGCGGAGGTTGCGGCCAGGATCGTCACCGACGAAGCCGCGCTGTCCCCTGTCGTCGCACCGCCCCGCCGCCCGTCCGTGCTGGTGCTGGCGCTCGACCCCGCTGCCCAGCTCGCGGCGATCACCACGGCCCGTGCCTCCGGGGCAGATCTGGCCGTACTGCCGGGGGGCGACCCGCGGCTCGCCTCCGAACTTCTCCGGCGTCCGGACCATGTGGTCGCCCTCGGCTCCGGGTTCGGCACACCCCAGGTACTCGAGCAACGGCTGGCTGTGGCCGCTACCGGCGTGATGCTTCCCGGCGGCGGCCAGGTCGCGTTCCCGGGACGGCGGATGGTGGCCCTCTACGGTCATCCCGGCGCCCCGGCTCTCGGTGTGCTCGGCGAGCAGGACATCGCGGGATCGATACGGCGTGCCCGGGAACTCGCGGCCGAGTACCAGCCGCTCGTGGGAGAACCGGTCGTGCCGGCCTTCGAGATCATCGCCACGGTCGCCGACTCCGTGCCAGGCGCGGACGGCAACTATTCGGCCGAGTCCTCGGTCGACGAACTCCGTCCGTGGGTCGACGCGGCGCGCGACGCGGGCGTCTACGTGATGCTGGACCTGCAACCGGGTCGCACCGACTTCCTCACCCAGGCCAAGCGCTACGAGGAACTGCTCGCCCAGCCCCATGTCGGGCTGGCTCTGGACCCCGAGTGGCGGCTCGGCCCGCAACAGCTCCACCGCGTGCAGATCGGCTCGGTCGGCATCGACGAGGTCAACTCCGTGGTGACATGGCTCGCCGATCTCACCCGGGATCGGGTGCTTCCGCAGAAGCTGCTGATGGTGCACCAGTTCCGGCTCATGATGATCAACGGGCGAGAGCGGCTCGACACATCGCGCGACGAACTGTCGCTCCTGCTGCACGCCGACGGCTTCGGCACCCCGGACCTCAAGTTCGCGACATGGCGCACGCTGCACCAGGCCGCGCCGTCCGGTATCCGCTGGGGCTGGAAGAACTTCTACGACGAGGACAGCCCGATGTTCACCGCTGCCCAGACGATGGCCATCGGGCCGCAGTCCCCGGTGTTCATCAGCTTCCAGTAGCTCGCGCGCCTGCGCCCGGCCCGGACGGGGTGAGGATGACGACCGGGATCGTGCGGCTGGTCCTCTCCTGGTACTCCCCGAACCGGGGCAGCGCGGCCACCTGGCGCGCGTAGAGCTCGCTGCGTTCCGGTTCCTCCGCCACGGTGGCGATGGCGGCGAGGATCTGGTCGCCGACCTCCACCTGCACCGCCGGGCCGGCGACGATGTTGTGGAACCAGTCCGGGTGGCGGGAAGCGCCCTGGTCGCTCGCGAACACGACGAACCGGTCGCCGTCGGGGAGGTAGGTCAGGGGGTTGATCCGGGGCTGACCGGTCCGTGCCCCGACGGTGTGCAACAGCAGGATGGGCGAAGCCACGAAAGGGCCGCCGACCTGCCCATGGTTCGCCCGGAATGTGGCGATGACCGGCGGATTGATCTCGGCCCAGTTCGGCTTTTCTGCCATGCCGTCCACTGGATCACCGCCACATCCCGAGGTCAATCACCGCAGCAGCAGATCACTCGCCTTCTCCCCGATCATCATGCAGGTGATGTTGGGGTTGATCGCCGGCAGGAACGGCAGGATCGACGCATCCGCGATCCGCAGCCCGTCCACCCCGCGCACCCGTAGTTGAGGGTCGACCACGGCCATCGGGTCGGACGCCGGCCCCATCTTGGCGGTGCACGCCGGGTGGTAGACGGTGTTGTGGGTCTTCGTGACGTAGTCCACCAACTCGTCGTCGGTCACCACGTCCGGGCCGGGCGCGAGCTCCCTGGCCACCCACTCCTTGAGCGGCTGCTGCTCCCCGATCCGCCGCGCGAGCTTCAGACCGGCGAGCATCACGGCCATGTCGTGGCCCTCGGGGTCGGTGAAGTAGCGCGGATCGACCTTGGGCCGGTCACGGAAGTCACGAGTGCGCAGCCGCACCGTGCCCCGCGACCGTCCACGGGTCACGTTCGGGGTCAAGCAGAAACCGTTGTCCGTGGTCGGGTAGCCCCAGCGCACGGTGTTGAGGTCGAACGGCACGGAGCCGTAGTGCATCATCAGGTCCGGCCGGTCCAGCCCGGGCTCCGTGCGCGTGAACAGCCCGATCTCCCACCACTGCGTGGAGCGGGTGACCATCGGCCGGGACGCCTCCCACATCACGAGGCCCTCGACGTGGTCGTCCAGGTTGGACCCCACACCTGGCGCGTCCACGAGCACGTCGATGCCGAACTCGCGCAGGTGCTCGGCCGGACCGATCCCGGAGAGCATCAGCAGCTTCGGAGTGTCGATCGACCCGGCCGACAGCACCACCTCGCGGCGCGCGGTGACCGTGCGCCTGCCGGGGCCGATGTCCTGCTGGTACTCCACGCCGGTCGCGTGCCCTGCTTCGAACAGCACCCGCGACGCCCAGGCGCCCGTGCGGATCTCGAGGTTGGGCCGCGAACCCATGATCGGGTGCAGGTACGCCCGTGACGACGAGGCGCGCGTGCCGTCGGGCTCCTGGTTGATCTGGAAGAACCCCGCGCCCTCGCAGACCGTGGTGCCCTCGTTGAACCGGACGGTCGGGAGCCCGACGGCGGCGGCGGCCTCCAGCACCGCCACGCCGCACAGGTCGTCCGGTTCGACCTGCATGATCGTGACCGGGCCCGATCGACCGTGCCCGGACCACGGCCCGTCGTTGGTCTCCAGCCGCTCGATCAGCGGCCAGCACTCGTCGGCGCTCCAGCCGTCGCAGCCCATGGACGCCCACTCGTCGAGGTCCTCGCGCGGCGTCCAGAACGCGATGCACGAGTTGTGCGACGAGCAGCCGCCGAGCACCTTCGCGCGCGCGTGCCGCAGAAAGCTGTTGCCGTGCTCCTGCGGTTCGACCAGGTAGTCCCAGTCGTAGCCGGAGTCCAGCAGCGCCATCCAGTCGGTGAGCTTCAGGATCGCCGGGTCGTCCACATCGGATGGTCCGGCCTCCAGGAGGCACACCGTGACTTTCGGGTCCTCCGACAGCCGCGCGGCGAGGGCACAGCCCGACGACCCGCCGCCGACGACCACGTAGTCGAACACTTCCCTCACGCGGCCTCCTCGCTGACGCTCGTCGGCCACGTTCGCCAAGCTGCTGTGCCCAATGGTTCGCTCGCAAGCTCACTCACGCCTGGCTCCCCTCCGGGAAGGACTGGGCGTCCTTCGGCACCGTCGGGTCGACGTCGAGCTGCTTCGCGAGGTGCTCGGGCAGCGTGCCGACCTGGTGCCGGCCGCGCAGCAGGAACCAGCCCAGCCCCACCACGACGACCGCGCCGATGAAGATGAACGCGCTCCAGGCCAGCAGACCCTCGCCGTAGACCTCCGTGCGGGGCCAGGCGAGGTTGACGGCCATCACCGCACCCCACACCACGGCGATGATGTTGACAGGCAGGCCCCAGCGCCCGAGCGAGAAGTAGCCGTCCTTGCCCGCGCCGGGACCCGGCCACTCGCCACGCAGACGCTTGCCGAGCATCGGCGCCGTGACCAGCAGGTACGCGATGTAGATCATGATGATCGCGACGCTGGTGACTGCCGTGAAGATCTCCCGCGAGCCGATGTTGACCACGAGGATCAGCACCGCGGCCACACCGATCAGCACCGCCGGCACGAGCGGGGTCCGCCGCTTCGGGTCGAGGTGGGCGAGCCGCGCGGCACCGGGGAGAGCGTTGTCACGCGCCATGGCGAACATCAGCCGGATCGCCGCGGTGTGCACCGCGAGCGCGCAGACCGTGATCGCGACGATCACCGCCACCAGCAGGACGCTGCCGACCGGGCCACCGAGCACGGAGAGCACGATGTACTGCAGGCCGTTCTCCCCGATCGCCGGGTCGGCGAGGTCGGGCGCGGCGAGAATGGCGAACATCAGGATCAGCCCGCCGATGATGAACGACGCGATCACGGCACGCAGGATCGCCGAGGGCGCCGTACGCCGCGGGTCGACGGTCTCCTCACCCAACGAACTGGCGGTGTCGAAGCCGTACATGACATAGGCGCTGGCGAGCGTGGCGATGAGGAACGCCCCGAAGTAACCGAGATTCGTACCCTCGCCGAGGCCCTGGGTGTCGAAGAGCACCGTGGGCGGGTTGACGATGTTGACGCCGAGCAGGACCACCAGGATCACCGCGGCGATCAGCTCGATGAACACACCGATGCTGTTGATCCGGGCCATCAGCCGAACGCCGATGGCGTTCACCGTGGTCGTGAACGCGACGAGGACCACGCCCCAGATCACAGCGGAAACCGCGAATGTGGTGCCGCTGCCGTCGCCGACGAGTTGGAATCCGCTCCAGATCTGCGGAAGCGTGGTCTGGTAGCCCAGCGCGACCGCCGAGATCGTGACGACCGAGGCCATGAACATCATCCAACCTGCCAGCCAGGATGTTGCCGGGCCGGCGAGGCGTTTCGACCAGTTGTAGACCGACCCCGCAACGGGATAGCGCGCGGCCAGCTCCGCGAAACAGAGCGCCACCATGACCTGGCCGAAGAACACGAGCGGCCACGACCACCAATAGGCGGGGCCGCCGAATGCGAAACCGAAGTAGAACAGCTGGAACGTGCCCGTCAGGATCGAGATGTAGCTGATGCCTGCCGCGAAGCTGGCAAACTTTCCGATGCTGCGGTCGAGCGACTGGCTGTAGCCGAAATCGGCGAGCCCGTCGTCCTGGGGAGCGCTCACCGCGGACCTCCTGTATTCATCCCGAGAACCACCGCATCGGCTTTGGTGCGGTGTTGTGCCAGATGTGCTTGTGTTCCTGATACTCGGCCAGCCCCGTCGGACCGAGTTCGCGACCGTTGCCGGACCGCTTGAAACCACCCCACTCCGCCCCCGGGATGTACGGGTGGTAGTCGTTGATCCACACCGTGCCGTGCCGCAGTGCCCCCGCCACCCGCTCGGCTCGGCCCATGTCGGCGGTCCACACCGCACCGGCGAGGCCGAAATCGGTGTCGTTGCCCAGCACGATGGCCTCCTCCTCGGAGGAGAAGCGCTCCACGGTGAGAATGGGACCGAACGTCTCCTCGCGGACCACGCGCATCTCGCGATGCACGTCGGCGAACACCGTGGGCCGGTAGAAGAACCCCTTCTGCAACTCGGGCTCCTCCGGCCGGCACCCACCCGCGACCAGTCGCGCCCCTTCGGCCTGCGCCGACGCGACGTAGTCTTCGATCTTGGCGCGGTGTGCCGCCGACACCAGCGGGCCGACCTCGCTCCCCTCGTCGAGGCCGTTGCCCAACCTGATCCGCTCGGCCCGCCGCCCGATCTCGGCCACGAGGTCGTCGTGCATCTCGTCCTGCACGATGAGCCGGGCACCCGCCGAGCACACCTGACCCGAGTGCAGGAACACCGCAGTGATCGCGTAGTCGAGCGCCGTCTCGAAGTCGGTGTCGGCGAAGACGATGTTGGGGTTCTTTCCACCGAGCTCGACGGCCACGCGCTTCACCGTGGCGGCGGACGCGCGGATGATCGCCTGGCCGGTGGCGAGGCCGCCGGTGAAGCTGACCATGTCGACGGCCGGATGCTCCGTGAGCGGGGCCCCGACGCCGGGGCCGTCCCCCAGCACGATGTTGACCACGCCCTGCGGAACGCCCGCCTCTTCGAGCAGCCGCACGAGCATCACGCTCGTCAGCGGCGTCACCTCGCTGGGCTTGATCACCATCGTGTTGCCCGCGACGATCGCGGGAGCGACCTTCCACGACAGCTGCAGCAGCGGGTAGTTCCAGGGCGTGATGAGCGCGCACACACCGATCGGCTCGTGGACCACCCGGCTGACGACGTGGGCCTGCCCGGAGTCGACGATCCGCCCCACGTCCTTGTCGGCGAGATCGGCGTAGTAGCGGAACACCGCGGTCACGTCGTCGACGTCGATCCGGCTCTCCACCAGCGTCTTACCGGTGTCGAGCGTCTCGGTGCGGGCGATCTTCTCCTTGTCCCGCACGAGCAGGTCGGCGACCCGGCGCAGCAACGCCGCGCGCTCCGTCGCCGGGGTGCGTCGCCAGGGCCCGGTGTCGAACGCGGCCCGCGCCGCAAGCACCGCCCGGTCGACCTCGTCAGGCCCGGCCTGGACGAGGTTCTCGAGCACGCTTGCGTCGAACGGGTTGATCACCTCGGCGGTCCCACCGGAGCCGGGGATCCATGATCCGTTAACGAAATGGCTGAGCACGCGTAGATCGTCCTCAGAAGTGCCCTCACGTCAAGCGGTGTGCCCGTTTTGGTGCATATAGTTTCGCTATGAGCAACACAGGGGGTCGAGACGGCGGGATCCAGTCCGTGGACCGCGCGATAAGCGTCCTGGAAATACTGGCTCGGCTGGGCGAGGCGGGCGTCAGCGAGGTGGCAGCGGAGATCGAGGTCCACAAGTCCACGGCGTTCCGGCTACTCGGCGCCCTCGAAGGCCATGGCCTCGTGGAGCAGGCCACCGACCGCGGCAAGTACCGGCTCGGGTTCGGACTGATCCCGCTGGCAGGAGCCGTATCCGACCGCCTCGAGGTCACCCGCCAGGGGCGCCCGGTGTACGAGCAACTGGCCGCCGACCTCGGCGAGACGATCAACATCGCGGTGCTCCAGTCACACTGGGTCGTCAACATCGACCAGGCGATGGGACCGTCCACTGTGGCCACCCACAACTGGATCGGCCGGCTCACGCCGCTGCACTGCACGTCGAGCGGGAAGGTGCTTCTGGCCCACCTCGACCCCGAGCGCAGAGCCGAACTGCTCGCCGAGGCGGGGATGGAGGCGGTCACCCCGAACACGATCACCTCCCTCAGCATGCTCGACGCCGAGCTCGCGCAGGTGCGCGAAACCGGACTCGCGGTGGCCATCGAGGAGTACGAGATCGGGCTCAACGCCGCGGCCGCACCGGTGTGCGACCGCGCGGGCCAGGTGATCGCGGCGCTGACCGTGAGCGGCCCCGCCTACCGCATGGACACCACCCGCCTGAAAGAACTGGCCACGCCCCTCCGTGCAGCAGCATCGGAGATGAGCAGGAGGATGGGCTGGTTCCAACCGTGAGATGAACACCAGCGCTGTCTCTCGGCGCGAGACCAGCACTGATGTCGATCTCACGCCCGGTCGAGCGCCCGCCGGATCTTCGCGGCGATCTCGTCGGGTTCGCCGTACACCTCGTACTTGCTGAAGCGGTACATCCGCCAACCCCGGTCCACCAGCGCCGTGTACCGGCTCACGTCGCGCAGAACTCCGTCCCGGCTGCCATGGTCCGCGCCCTCGTACTCGATGCCGATTCGGTGCTCCGGGTACGCCATGTCGAGCCACACCGCCCTGCGGCGGCGATCGTCGAGCACCGGGTACTGCACCTCGGGTGCGGGCAGTCCGCGCAACACCAGCACGAGACGCAGTCGCGACTCCATGGGCGAGCCGGCTCGCGCGTCCGACAGCCCGACGGCGCGTGGCAGGCCGGTGCGGCCACGGGCCCGCGGATAGCGGGCGGCGAGCCGCAGGACCTCCTCGGGCGCGAACCGGCCGCGGTTCGCCAATGTGTCGACGGCGACCACCGCCTCCACGGGGTCCTGCCACCGGGCCAGGTCGTACGCGGTCCGCAGCGGCGTCGTGACGAGCACCCCCGCGCACCGCTGCACCTCGTCACGGGCCAGCTGGTCACGATGCAGCAGCAGACCGGGGTGCGAGCGCGCGCCACTTCCGGGCACCGTCAGCTCCACCGGTGCACCTTGCGGGCCGCACGAGGCACCGAGCATCTCGGCCGCCGAGTAGCCGGACACCACTCCACGGCCCCCGGTGAGCAGGAAAGCGGCGCGGGCGCGCAGCAATGGGTCCGACGGGTGCGTGGAGGCGGCCGCATAGACGTCGGGGAAAACGCGGACATACCTGCGGCCGCGTAGCTCGGCCTTCGTCACGAGCCCGGCCCGCACGGCGACCGACCAGCGAAAGACGGTGGGCCACCACGGTGTGTGGGAACCGGGCGACGGAACGCTCGACACGGCGAGAGCATCGCGGAGAACGCGCGGGCCCGTGGCTCGTATCAGAAAAACGGCCGTGAACTGGACATCAGTGCTGTTCCCGGGCGAGAGCCCAGCGCTGAAGTCGATCTCACGCACTCGCCTCTACGCGGCATGGATCACAGCCGGACGTCACGGGGGGTGATCGTCCCCTAGCGTGTCGTCGTGCGCTTGCGATCAGCATTCGTCCTCGCCGCTGTGCCCGCCGTGGTCGCCCTCGTCACCGTCGCCGGACCGGTCGCACCGGCGCAGGCCGATGTCGAAGCCGCGGGCGGCAGCCACGCGTGCTCGCCATCGGTGACCATCAACTCGTTCTCCGACGCGCTGAACAAGACCACGTTCGACAACACCTTCGTCGGCAACCTCTCCGCGCTCGCGGTCGACACGGACGGCAGCATCCTCGCGCTCGCCGACCGGTCTTCGCTGTTCAACCTCGACGGGCGCACGAAGAAGCCCACCAAGGTGGTGCCCCTCGCGGACGAGAACGGCAAGCCGCTCGACTCCGAGGCCATCGTCGTGGATGCCGACGGCACCCGGCTCATCACGTCCGAGGTCGAGCCGTCCATTCGCCGCTACGACCGCGACGGGCATCTCATCGCCGGCAGCCTTCCCGTCCCGGACGCCCTCCGCGTGGCGCCCGCCGGCCGCGCCACCACGAACCTGACGTTCGAGGGCCTGACGATGCAGCCCGGCGACCGCACCCTGATCGCGTCGATGGAGGGCCCGCTCAGCGGCGACGAGCCCGACCTCCACCGCTTCCAGACCTGGACCCGCCCGAACCCGAAGGCGGACTTGACGCTCGGCGCCCAGTACGCCTACCGCGGCGATCCCGGCCTCGGCATCTCCGACATCGCCGCGACCGGCGACGGCCGCCTGCTCGTGCTCGAACGAGGCTTCACCGAGGGCGTCGGCAACACGGTCCGCCTCTACCTCGCCGACCCGCGCGGAGCCACGGACGTCAGCAAGGTCGAGAACCTCACCCCGCAGACGGACACCCACCTGATCGGCAAGACACTGCTGGCGGACATCGGGAAGTGCCCGACCCTCGGCGCCACCGCCAAGCAGCCGCAGCCCAACCCGCTGCTGGACAACATCGAGGGGATCGCCGTCACGCGGCACGAGGGCGGCGGACGCCTGCGGTTGCTGCTGGTCAGCGACGACAACGAGAACCCCGTCCAGATCACCCGCCTGTACTCGCTGACGGCGACCCTCCCGAAGCGCTAGCGGGACAGCGGCCGGACGCGCAGCACGCCGGTCAGCATCGGGAGGGTGAACTCGCCGCCGGCGGTCTCCGGTCGGCTCGCGAGGAAAGCGCGGATCCGCCCGAGCGTGGCCTCTCGTTCCTGCTCCGGCATGACCAGCACGCCCGCCCTCGTCGCGAGGGCCGCGACGAGGGAGTCGACTGTGCGGCGCTGCCCGTGCGGGAACTCGGCCTGCTCCGGCGAGCCGAACCGGGCGATCACGCCAGGGCCGGGTAGATGCGCGGCCGCCGTCTCGGCGCGCCAGCTGCTGAGCGTGTCACGCGGGCCGATGGCCGCGCTCCCGCTGACCCGCTCGAGTGCGGAGACCCAGTCGACCCGGTTGTCGACGACGTTCCACAGGCCCGCCAGGATGCCGCCGGGTCTGAGGACCCTGGCGATCTCAGGCCCAGCGACGGCCATGTCGAACCAGTGCAGGGCATGCCCGGCCAGCACGGCATCGACGGACGCGTCCGGCAGCGGTATCGCCTCCGCACTCCCCGGCAGGGCGCGGACAGCCGGCAATGCGTGGCGCAGCTCGGTCAGCATCGCGGGGTCGGGCTCGACCGCGATGACCTGGGCGCCCAGCGCCACCAGCGTGGCGGTGAGCTTGCCGGTGCCGGCGCCGAGGTCGAGCACGCGCGGACCGGGCGCGGGCGCGAGCGCCCACCGCACCGCGTCCTGCGCGTAGTCCGGGCGATGCTCGGCGTATGCGACGGCCGCCGCACCGAACGACGACCTGTGACGTTGCCGTTCCTCGTGTCGCACGCGGTTACCCTTCTGCGCCGCGAGCACCTCGATCAGCCGGGCTCACGCCAGCTGATCGGCCACCCAGGCATGGAACTGTCCGATGTGGTGCTCGCTGGGCACGAGCACGCCGCCCTCCCGGTAGGCACGGCTGCTCATCCCCGGCTGCGTGCGCTCGCAGGCGTCGAAGTCCTGGACGTTGACGCGGTGGAACAGCTCCACCGACGGGCCGAGGTCACACCCGCTCGCCACCACGTCGGGGGCGAACAGCCAGTCGCACTCCACCACCGTGCGGTTGGCGGCCAGTGGAGTCATGCGGTGGACGATCACATGGTCGGGCACCAGGTTGACGAAGACCTGCGGCTTGATCGTGATCGCGTAGTAGCGGCGATCCTGGTCGGGAGTGACGCCGGGGAGCCGCTCGGCTCCCGCGCTCCCGTCGACCGTGAACCCGGTGATCTCCGAGCCGAACTCGGCGCCGTGGCCCACGTAGTACTGCGCCGCGTACCCGTCGGCGAACTCCGGAAGGACTGTCGTGAGCTCCGGATGGATCGTCGCGCAGTGGTAGCACTCCATGAAGTTCTCGACGATCAGCTTCCAGTTGGCCGCGACGTCATAGGTGATCCGCCTGCCCAGCGCCAGGTGCTCGACGCCGTAGCTGTCGATCGCCGTGAGGTCGCCGAGCCGGGTGACGACCTCGCCCAGCACGTCGGTCTCGAAGGAGGGCGGATCGGGGTCGAGACAGATCCACACGTAGCCCAGCCACTCCCGCATGTGCACGGCCAGCAGCCCGTACTCGTCGCGGTCGACGTCGGGCATGGACGTCAGGTTCGGCGCCGCGACGAGCTTGCCGGCGAGGTCGTAGGTCCACGCGTGATACATGCACTGCAGGTTGCGGCGCAGCTCCCCGGCCTCCTCCGTACAGAGCCGGGCACCGCGGTGGCGGCAGACGTTGAGGAACGCGCGCACCGCACCGTCGCGGCCCCGGACGAGCACGACGCTCTCCCGGCCCACCGTCACGGTGCGGAACGCGCCGGGCGTGGCGAGGTCGGCCGCGTACGCCACGCACGTCCAGCGGCGTTCGAAGATCCGCTCCTGCTCGGCGGCGAAGACCGACGGGTCGGTGTAGGCCGAGCCGGGAAGCGTGGGGATGAGCGACGGCTGTGTGGTGGGCGGCGGACCGTGAGTCGTGGAGACGGTCATGGGAACCTCCGCGGATCGAAGAGGGCGATCGGGTGGGCCGTGGCCCCGGTGGTGGCGAGGTCGGCGAGGATCTCCCCGACGACCGGCACGAACTTGAACCCGTGCCCCGAGAACCCGCAGGCCACGGTGACGTTGGCGTGCTCGGGGTGGGTGGCGATCACGAAGTGCTCGTCGGGCGTGGTGGTGTACATGCACGGCACGGTCCGCAGCACCGGTCCGACGAGGCCGGGCAGGGTGTGGCCGACGCGGGCGCGCATCTCCTGTACCTCGGCGTCGGTGACCACGCGGTCGAGTGCGTCCGGGTCGGTGTCGCGGCCGCGGCGGAAGAACGCGACCTTCACACCGCCGTCCGGGCCGTCCATCGCGGGGAAGCCGTAGATCTGCGCTCCCTCGGCTTGTTCTGCCACGTAGACGGGGTTGCCGGCGAACGGCTCGACGCCGCCGGGCGGGGCGAACCAGTACTGCACCTGACGTTCGACGCGCAGCGGCAGGCCGAGGTCGGCAAGCACCGAGGGCGCCCACGCCCCCGGTGAGATCACGAGCCGTTCCGCGCGGTGCTCGCCCTCGGCGGTGCGGACGCACACGCCGTCGCCCGTCGCGTCCCAGGAGAGCACCTGCTGGCCGAACCGCAGGTCGGCGCCGTCGCGGGCGGCGAGCTCCAGGTGTGCGGCCACGGCCGCCTCGGGACGGACGAAGCCCGCACGCTCCTCGAACACGGCCAGCTCGTCGGCGGCCGGGGCGAACGTCGGGAAGCGGGCCCGCACGGCGTCGGGCTCCAGCACCTCGTGCGGCAGGTCCCACTCCCGCGCCGCCCGCAGGCTCCCGGCGAACGTCGTGCTGTCGGGCGGCCCCAGGTAGAGGCCGCCGGTGAGGGTGAGCAGGTCGGCGCCGGCCTCTTTCTCCGCCTCGGCCCACAGCTCGTAGGCCCGCAGCAGCAGCGGGACGTACGCGGGGTCCTCGAAGTAGGACTGCCGGATGATCCGCGAGCCCCCGTGGCTCGAGCCCCGGTCGTGAGCGGGGGTGAACCGCTCCAGCCCGAGCACGCGCTTGCCCCGGGCGGCGAGGTGCCGGACCGCGGCCGAGCCCATCCCGCCGAGCCCGACCACGATCACGTCGTAGCTGGTCATCGCGCGCCCTCGCTGCGCTCGGTCGCGGATTCGCCGAGGTGCTGCGCCGATGATTCGCTCGCGAGCTCGCTCATGAACGGATCCGTTTCATCTCGGGGTCGAAGAGGGGCTCGGCGGCCACCACCGCCGGTAGTCGGTCGCCGAAGTACTCCACGTGCACCGGAGTGCCGGGCTCGGCGGCGGCCGCCGGCAACCACGCGTAGGCGATGCTCGCGTCGATCGTGTAGCCGTAGGCCGCACTGGTGACGTACCCAGCGGGCGTGCCGGCATGCCACACCGGCTCCTTGCCCATGACGACGTGCGCAGGGTCGTCGAGCAGGAGGGGGACGAGCCGCCGGGCGGGAGTCTCGCGCCCCGCGATCGCTCCGCTGCCGACGTAGTCGCCGGGGCGCACCGCGAAGCCCAGCCCGGCCTCGTACGGGTCGTGCTCGGTGGTCATGTCGGTGCCTGCGCTGCGGTAGCCCTTCTCCAGTCGCAGCGAGTTGAACGCGCTGCGGCCGGCCGCGATCACGCCGTGGCGTTGCCCGGCCTCCCACAGCACGTCCCACAGCCGCAACCCGAGTTCGGCGCTCGTGTAGAGCTCCCAGCCCAGCTCGCCGACGTACGACAGCCGCATCGCCGTGACGGGCACGGCGTCCACGTGGATGCCGCGGGCCCGGAAGTAGCCGAACCCGGCGTGCGAGACGTCATCGGAGGTGACCGACGCCAGCACGTCCCGGGCTCGCGGTCCCCACAGCCCGATGCAGCAGGTGGCGCCCGTGATGTCGCGGATCACGACGTCGTCACCCGCCTCGCGGACGAGCCGGTCGAGGTCCAGGTTGCCGTTGGCACCGACCTGGAACCGCTGCTCGCCCAGCCGCGCGACGGTGAGGTCGCTGCGCACGCCGCCGGACGGCTCCAGCAGCAGCGTGTACGTCACCGCGCCCGGCAACTTGGCGAGGTTGTTGGTGGTGAGCCGCTGCAGCAGATCCAGCGCACCGGCGCCGCTGACCTCCAGCCGCTTGAGCGGGGTCATGTCGTACATCGCCACGCGGTCGCGCGTGACGAGCGCTTCGGCCCCCGCGATCGGCGACCAGAACCGCGAGGCCCACGCCCCGCGCTCCGGGATGCCGGCAACCTCCAGCAGGGCGGCGTTGGCCTCGAACCAGTGGGGCCGCTCCCAGCCCGCGGCCTCCAGGAACACGGCCCCGAGCTCCACCTGCCGGGGGTGGAACGGGCTCACCCGCAACGGCCGCGGCTGCGCCGGCGGCTCCAGCGGATGCAGGATGTCGTAGACCTCCACGAAGTTCTGCGCGCTGCGGGCGCTGATGTAGGTCGGCGCGAGCTGTGCTTCCTCGAACCGGTTGAGGTCACATTCGTGCAGGTCGACGCCCGGCTCACCGTCCACGAGCCAGCGGGCGAGCGCCTGCCCGACGCCGCAGGAGTGGGTCACCCAGACCGCCTCGGCCACCCAGAAGCCCGCCAGTCCCGGGTGCTCGCCGATGAGCGGCATCCCGTCGGGCGTGAAGGAGAAGATGCCGTTGAAGCCGGTGTCGATCTCGGCGTCACCCAGCGCGGGCAACAGCTCGCGTGCGTCGGCCCAGGACGGCGCGAAGTCCTCGGGTGTGAAGCCCAGGACGCTCGGCATGCCTTCCGCAGGCAGCACGTCGAGGTCCACCGGCATCGGGCGGTGGGCGTAGGAGCCGATGCCGACGCGGTCGACGTGCTCACGGAAGTACAGATCACGATCCTGGTGACGCAGGATCGGAGCGCTCGCCTCGGCGGCTTCCGTGTTCCTCCCGGCCAGCGCGGCGACGGGTGTGGTCGTCACGTACTGGTGGGCCATCGGCAGCAGCGGGATCGTCAGGTCCACCAGCGCGCCGGTCTTCGGCCCCCAGAAGCCCGTGGCGGAGACCACGAGATCGGCGGGGAGGTCGCCGTGGTCGGTGCGCACGCCCGTGACGCGCCCCTTCTCCCGCAGCACGTCGAGCACCCGGTGGTTGCCGAGCACCCGCGCACCGCGGTCGGCGGCGCGGGCGAGCTGAGCAGCCACCGCCCGCGGCGCCTTGGCCAGACCGTCCGTGGGGGTGTGGAACCCGCCGAGCACCCGGCCGGCGTCGACGAGCGGGTGCATGGCCGCGCACTCGTCCGGGCCGACGAGCCGCGACTCGATGCCCCAGCTCGTGGCGAAACCGTGCCGGCGGCGCAGCTCGGCGAGCCGCTCGGGCGTGGTGGCGACCTCCAGGCCGCCGACGGCGTTGAAGCACCACGATCCGTCCGGCCCGGCCAGCGCGGAGAGCTTCTCGACGGTGTAGCGGGCGAAGCCGGCCATGGTCTTCGACGGGTTGGTCTGGAACACCAGGCCCGGAGCGTGCGAGGACGACCCGCCCGGCAGCGGGAGTGTGCCCTGGTCGAGCACGGTGACGTCGGTCCAGCCGCGCGCGGTGAGCTCGTCGGCGACCGCGGCTCCGACGACGCCTGCCCCGATGACGACCACTCGGGGAGAGGCGCTCACGACGCGGCTTCTAGCTCGTCGGACCCGGCGAGGACGACGTACACGGCGTCGTTCTCGATGACGACCCGGTGGGTACGGACCGGTTCGCGAGCCAGCAGACCGTCCGGTTCTCCGGTGCGCAGATCGAATATCGCCGCATGTAACGGGCACTCGACTTCGCAACCCTCGAGCCAACCGTCGGCGAGCGAGGCATCCTGGTGGGTGCAGGTGTCATCGATCGCGTAGAGCTCGCCGTCGCTGGTGTGGAACACCGAGACCGGCGGGTCGAGCGGGAGGCGGCGGGCACTTCCGCGCGGAAGATCGGTGAGCGGGCAGACGTGGATCATGGGGAGTCTCCCGAAGCGCTGTGCGAAACGTGGTGCACGACGCGCAACAGAGTTCGCTGCCAAACCGGCAACGTCAAGGCCCGGAAGGCTGTGAAAAATGACCGTAACCTGGCGATTCGGCCAGGTTCTCGGTCAGCGGGCGCTGCTCGACCCTGTTAGGGGGAGCGGGCGACTGGCACCCGAGGCCAGCAATCCCAGAACCAGAGCGCCCAGCACCACGAACAGGGCGCGCAGGATGCCGGCGTGCTCGGCCAGCAGGCCGATCAACGGAGGCCCCGCCAGGAACGCCGTGTAGCCGATCGAGCTCACCACGGAGACGCGCGCGGCCGCGCGGGCCGGGTCGTCCGCGGCCGCGCTCATCCCGACGGGGAAGCCGAGCGAGGCGCCGATCCCCCAGAGCAGTGCTCCGCAGAGGGCGACGGGCGTGGAGCCGCCGAGCGCCACGAGGAGAAGGCCGGCGAGTGCGATCGCGGCGGTCGCGCGAAGCACGGCGACGCGGCCGAACCGTTCGAGCGCGGATCCGCCGACCAGCCGCCCGATCGTCATCGCGCTGACGAAGAACCCGAAGGCGACGGCCCCGACCGCTTCGCCGGAGCCGTAGCCGTCGACGAACGCGATGGCGATCCAGTCGTTGGCAGAGCCTTCCGTGAAGGCGAACCCGAGCACCAGCAGTCCGACCAGGAGCGTGCGCGGCTCGCGCCACGCGGCGAGGACCCCCGCACCCGCGGCCTTCTCCTCCGCGGTGGCCACGTGGACGGGCAGGAACCGCCGGGTGGCGACGATGACCACCGCCGGCAGCAGCGCGGCGACGACCATGATCTGCACCGCGACGGGCACACCCAGCGCGGCCGATGCGGCTCCCAGGCCTGCACCGGCGACGGTGCCGAGGCTGAACGCTGCGTGCAGCCGGGGCATGAGCGAACGACCGAGCCTGCGCTCGACGTCGGCACCCTCGACGTTCATCGCGACGTCCCAGACCCCCGTGCCCAACCCGGCGAGCACGAGCCCGATCGCCGCCGGAGCGACCGCCCCGGTGAACAGCCCGACGACCAGCAGGGCCAATCCGAGACATTCCGACAGGGCTCCCGAGAGCACCGCGCGACCCGGACCGAGCCGATGGACGATCGGCCCCGACAGCGGCAACCCCGCGACGGCGCCGGCGGACAGGCACAGCAGGAGCAGGCCCAGCTGCCCCGGTGTCAGCCCCAGCACGTCCCGGATCGCGGGCGTGCGGGAGATGAACGACGCGAACGCGAGCCCGTTCGCGGCGAACGCGACGACGACGGCGGTACGGGCACGAAGGACCTCGGCGGCGGCGGGCGGGGCCCCGGTCGTCGTCAACATGCGCTCCTTGTCGAATCGATTCGATCGACGACACCGTACGCGGTCACCCGGCCGGGTTCAACCTGTAATCGAGTGGCCCCGTTACCGTTCGGGGGTGTCCACCCGCCCGACGCTCGCATCCGTCGCGGCGCGCGCGGGCGTCTCGCCCTCCACCGCGTCGCTGGCGTTCTCCGGCAGCCCACGGGTCACGCCCGGCACCCGCGAGCGGGTGCTGACCGCCGCGGCCGAACTCGGCTACGCCGGGCCCGACCCGCTGGCCGCCTCGCTGCGCCGCGGTCGCAGCGGGGTCATCGGCGCGTTCGTCGGCGAGCGACTGCTGTACGCCTTCCGCGACCCCGTGGCCGTCCAACTGCTGGACGGGATCACCGGCGTGCTCGGCTCGCACGGAGTCGGGCTGCTGCTGCTCGCCGGCGACTCAGGGCGCCCCTCCACCGAGCAGATCGGGCGCATCCCGCTCGACGCCGCGATCTTCGCCACCTGCGGGCTCGAGGACGACCCCGCGCTCGACCGGCTGCGGGCCCGCGGCGTACCCCTCGTCGTCGTCGAGGGCCCGGAGCTGGAGGGCGTCGTGCTCATCGACATCGACGACCGGCGCGGCACCCGTGACCTCGCCCGGCACCTGCACGAGCTCGGCCACCGCCGGGTCGAGATCCTCGCGATGCCCCTGCGCCTCGACGGCCGGTGTGGCCCCGTCGACGCCGCCCGCCGGGCCCGGGCCCACTACCGCGACGTGCGGCACCGGCTGGAGGGCGTGGAGGACGTCTTCGGACCGGTGCCCGCGTTCGAGACGGCCAGCAACGCCGTCGACGAGGGTGCAGCGGCGGGGCGCGTGCTGCTGGACGTTCCGGCGCACCGGCGCCCCACCGCCGTGATCGCGCAGAGCGACGTGCTCGCCGCAGGCGTGCTGCAGGCCGCGAAGGAGCTGGGACTGCGGGTGCCGGAGGACGTCAGCGTCGTGGGGTTCGACGGTGCCGACCTGCCCTGGCTGGGTGTCACCCGCCTCACCACGGTGGTGCAGCCGACCGACGAGAAGGGCCGCGCCGCTGCTGAGGCCGCGATGGAGCTCGTCGAGGGGCGGCGGCCGCCGGACGTCACGCTGCCGGTGTCGCTGCGAATCGGCACGACGAGCGGCCCACCCCGGCCTGACACCCGCTGACGCCGCGCGCCAAACCGTCCGACGTATACCGAATACGGTGCTCGCGCACACGTCATCCGGCGCGAGACATATCCTCGCGGACCATGAACGCCTCCGCCGATGCTTCGTCACCCGCGCCGCGCGGGCGTCGCGACGAGCGCACGGCGGCCAGCCGCGCCCAGATCCTCGACGCGGCGGTCGCCTGCCTCGTCGAATCCGGGTATGCCGGTGCGACAACCCTGCAGATCCAGGCCCGGGCCGGCGTGTCCCGCGGCCGGCTGCTGCACCACTTCCCGTCACGCGAGCAGTTGCTCGTCGCCGCGTCCCAGCACCTGTCCACCCAGCGGCTGCGGCGCAACGGTGAACGGATCAAGAGCCTCGCGGGCGGACTGACCGGCGCCGAACGGCTGGACCGCGCTATCGAACTGATGTGGGAGGCCTTCTCCGAACCGCATTTCTGGGCGGCCGTGGAGTTGTGGACGGCGGCGCGCACCAACAAGGAGCTGCGCGCCGCGCTCCTCGTCCACGAGCGGGAGATCGGCGCGGCGATCAAGGGCGGGCTCGACCGGTTCTACGGACCCGAGCTCGTCGCCCACCCACGCTATCCGGAGGTTCGCGACCTGTTGTTCACGAGCATGCGCGGGGTCGGGCTCGCCTACGCACTGGATCACCGCGACCCGAGCACCGACCCCCATCTCCCCCTCTGGAAACAGACGGCCCGAACCCTCCTGACCTGACGGCTCGCCGCGTCAGCGGGAGGGGAGGATGCGGCCGCGGACCTCGCCCAGGCCGATGCGGGTGCCTGCCGTGCCGGGGGCGGTGCCGGTGATCGCGACCTCGTCCCCGTCCTCGAGGAACGTGCGGGTGCTCTCGTCGGCCAGCGTGATCGGCTCGGCCCCTCCCCAGCTCAGCTCCAGCAGCGAGCCCCGCTGTTCCTTCTCCGGCCCGGACACGGTGCCGCTCGCGAAGACGTCCCCGGGACGCAGCGAAGCCCCGTTGACGGTCAGGTGCGCGAGCTGTTGCGCGGCAGTCCAGTACATGGTGGCGAACGGCGGGCGGGAGACCACGTGGTCGTTGAGCGCCACCTCCAGCTCCAGGTCCAGCCCCCGCTCGTCGACGTCGCGCAGGTAGGGCAGCAACGGTGGGTCACGCGGCGGCGGCGCGACGCGGGCGGCCTCCAGTGCGTCCAGCGGCACCACCCACGGCGAGACGGACGTGGCGAACGACTTGCCGAGGAACGGCCCGAGCGGCGTGGACTCCCATGACTGGATGTCGCGCGCTGACCAGTCGTTGAGCAGGAACATCCCGAACACGTGCTCGGCGAAGTCGCCCACCCCGACCGACTCGCCGACCCGCGTGCCCGTGCCCACGACGAACCCGACCTCGGCCTCGATGTCCAGCCGCGTCGAGGGCCCGAACTCCGGTCCGTCGTCGCCCCGGCGCTGCCCCTTGGGCCTGACGATGTCGGTGCCGGACACCACGATCGTCCCGGTGCGCCCGTGGTAGCCGATGGGGAGGTGCTTCCAGTTCGGCGAGAGCGGTTCGGAACCGGGCCGGAAGATCCGTCCGACGTTCCTGGCGTGGTGCTCGCTGGAGTAGAAGTCGACGTAGTCCCCGACCTCGACGGGCAGGTGCAGCTGCACGTCGTCGGCCGCCAGCAGATGGGGCCGCAGCGCGTCCGCGGGCCCGTGGACCCACTCCACGAGACGCTCGCGCAGCTCCGTCCACGTGCGACGCCCAGCGGCCAGCAGCGGGTTGAGCGTGGGGGCGGCCAGCAACGACACCAGCTCGGTGGCCCCGCCCGACTCCGCCAAGGGGACGACGTCGAGCACGTGGTCGCCGATCGCGACGCCGACGCGCCTGCGGGGGTCTCTGGGCACGGAGAACACGCCGTAGGGGAGGTTCGCCGCGCCGAACAGCGTGCTCCCGGGAAGTTCGATCACGCGCCGGGTCCCCGTCCCGACCACGTCCAGGGATAACCCGGGTCCTCGGAGGCCCATCCGCCTTCACCGAGCTCGAACGGCCGGAACGTGTCGACCATGACGGCGAGCTCGTCGACCTCCTGCACGCCGATGCTGCGCTCGTACGCCCCGGGCTGCGGGCCGTGGCTGTGGCCGCCGGGGTGCAGCGAGATCGAGCCCTGCCCGATGCCCGAACCCTTGCGGGCCTCGTAGCTCCCGCCGCAGTAGAACATGACCTCGTCGGAGTCCACATTGGAGTGGTAGTACGGCACGGGTATCGACAACGGGTGGTAGTCCACCTTTCGCGGCACGAAGTTGCAGATCACGAACCCGTCGCCCTCGAACACCTGGTGCACGGGCGGCGGCTGGTGCACCCGGCCCGTGATCGGCTCGAAGTCGGAGACGTTGAACGTGTACGGGTACAGGCAGCCGTCCCAGCCGACCACGTCGAAGGGGTGGGTCGGGTAGACGTACCGCGTGCCCGTGACCCCCCGGCTGCCCCGGTGCTTCACCAGCACCTCGACGTCCGTGCCCTCGACGATCAGCGGCTCGCCCGGGCCGTGCAGGTCGCGCTCGCAGTACGGCGCGGTCTCCAGCAGCTGACCGAAGCGCGTCAGGTAACGCTTGGGCGGGGCGATGTGCGAGTTCGCCTCGATGACGTAGAGCCGCAGCGGCCCGGAACCGACGGGCACCCAGCGGTGCGTGGTGGACCGCGGAAGGATCACGTAGTCGCCCTGCCGCACGTCCAGGACCCCGAACACCGTCTCGACGGTGGCCGACCCTGACTCGACGTACACGCACTCGTCGCCGAGCGCGTTGCGGTACAGCGGCGACGACTCCCCCGCGACGACGTAGGAGATCCGCACGTCGGCGTTGCCGAGCACGAGACGCCGCCCGATCACGGCGTCCACGGCCTTCCAGTCCTCGCCCGGGAACAGGTCGTGCAGCTTCAGGTGCCGTGGAATCAGCGGGTGGTTCGGCGTGGTGTCGACGCCCGCGAGCTCCCACGGGCTCGCGTCGACGATCGCCGAGGGAATGCTGCGGTGGTAGAGCAGCGAGGAGTCCGACGAGAAGCCCTCCTCCCCCATCAGCTCCTCGTAGTAGAGCCCGCCGTCGGGCGTCCGGAACTGCGTGTGCCGCTTGGGCGGCACCTCACCGGACCGTCGGTAGTACGCCATGTTCGTTCTCCTCCCGGTCCATGACAATCGCCAGCGCGCGGTGCAGTGCATCCACGATGGTGGCCGACGACGGTCGTTCCAGCACAGCGGCGACGTGCGCGTCGGGCCGCACCACCCAGACCTCTCCTGGCCGCGCGTCCAGTGCCCCGGTCAGTACACCCGTCGGGTCCCCGGCCGCGAGCTCCAGCACACGCACCGGCGCCGACACACTCTGCGTGGCCTCACGCACCGCCGCCACGTCGGCGCCGGGCATCGTGAGCAGCAGGAACCCGTCGCGGGCGAGCGTCCGGAAGCGGTGCGCGCCGTCCCAGACGCCGTCGGGGACCAGGATCCCGGGTCCGGGAGCCGGTGCGGTCCCGCGCGCCGGACGCCCGGCGAACGGACGGGCGGAACTGGGTGTCGTCAGCGGTGAGTCGGCGTACCAGAACGCCTCCGCGAGCCGTCCGGAGTCGACGAGCGCGCGAGCGGCCGGATCCGAGGGGGAGCGGGAGAGCACGTCGCGGCGGTGCTCGGCCTGTTCGGGCGTGCGCGGCACGAGGAAGTCCATTGTCGCGGTGGTGACGGCGAGGTTCTCCCGTGCGGCGGCGTGGCGCTCGTGGTGGTAGCTCTCCAGCAGCTGCTCCGGCGCCCAGCCCCGCAGGACGAACGCGATCTTCCAGGCCGCGTTCTCGGCGTCGGGCACCCCGGAGTTGAGCCCCCGGGCCCCGAACGGGGACACCAGGTGCGCGGCGTCGCCGGCGAGCAGCACTCGCCCGACGCGCATCCGATCGGCACAGCGGGAGTGGAAGCGGTACACCGACTGCCACACCACCTCGTAGGGACGGTCCCCGATCACCGCGCGGATCCGCCGGTCCATGGCGCCCGAGCTCACCTCGGCGTCGAGGTCGAACTCCGCGGACACCTGCCAGTCGATGCGGAACGTCGAGTCCGGGCAGGGATGCACGAGCACCTGACGGCCGGGATTCCACTCCGGGTCGAAGTGGAAGTGCCGCTCGCTCGCCCGCTCGGGCAGGTCGGTGCGGATGTCGCAGATGAGGAAGCGGTCATCGAAGGAATGCCCGTCGAACGTGACGCCGAGCAGAGCACGCAACTCGTCGCAGCGCGCCCCCGCCGCCAGCACGACGAACGACGCGTCCATGCTCGTGCCGTCGTCGCAGGTCAGCTCGACCCCGTCGGCATCCTGCCGGAGCGCGACCACCCGCTGCCCCCACCGCACCTCGATCAGCGGCTGTGCGGCGATGCACTCGTCGAGGATCTCCTCGGTGCGCGACTGCGAGATGTTCACGAACGGCGGGAACGGCGAGCGGCCCGCGTCGACGAAGGTGTGGCTGAACAGCTCCGCGCCGCGGTGGAACGTCCGCGCGGTGGTCCACGTGACGCCCTCGGCCGCAATCCGCGCCCCGGCGCCGACGGCGTCCCAGATGTCGAGGACGTCGCGCTGCTGGCAGATCGACTTCGAGCCGACGTGGTCGCGGCCGGGCCGCTGGTCCAGCACCACCGTTCGCACGCCCCAGCGGGCGAGCAGCAACGCGGCGGTCTGGCCGACCGGCCCGTTCCCGACGACCACCACGTCACCGCCCGCCGGCCCGTTCATGACTGGAGCTGGTCCCAGACCTCTCGGTCCCGCTCGGCCGTCCAGATGATCGGGCGCTCCACGCCGGACAGCTCGTCCCACAGACGGGAGACGTCGAACGGGAGGCAGTGCTCGAAGATCGGCCAGTGCCCGTACTGGTCGACGAGCGCGTTGTGGCTGCGTTCGAACGCGTCCTTGAGAGTGCCGCCGCGCCGCTGCACGCCGGTGACCTCGCGGATCAGCACCTGCAGGAAGTACCGCGTCTGGTCGATGGCCGATCCGACGGCGGACGTCCCGCGGCTCACGCCTCCGCGCCCGCCGACCAGCATCTCCGCCCCGAGGGCCGCGACCCGGTCGAGCGTGGTGGTCGACCACTCGCGGTGGAACGCGTCGCCGGTGTAGAGGGCCGCCTCGGCCTCCACGAGGTCGCCGGCGAACAGGATCCGGTGCCGCGGCAGCCAGGCCACGATGTCGCCCTCGGTGTGCCCGCGACCGCAGTACTGCAGCACCAGGTCGCCCCGCTCGCCGCCGAGGTCGATCGTCATCCGGTCGGAGAACGTGAGGGTGGGCCAGGTCAGGCCGGGCACGGAGTCGGCGCCGTCGGCGAGGCGTGGCATCCGCGCGAACTCGCTCTCCCAGTCCTCCTTGCCCCGCTCCGCCACCAGCGCCCTGGTCTTCTCGTGAGCCACGATGATCTCGGCGTCGAACGCGGACGCGCCGAGCACGCGCACGGCGTGGTAGTGGCTCAACACGAGGTAGCGCACCGGCTTGTCGGTGTGCTCGCGTAGCCGGGCCAGCCATTTCCGCGCCGCGACCGGGGTGGCGAGCGCCTCGAAGCAGACGAGGAAGTCCTCCCCCTCGATGGCGCCGATATTGGGGTCGCCCTGGGCGGTCAGCGCGTAGACGCCGTCGGCGAGCACCTCGAGGGTCTGCTCCTTCGCCGACAGGTCCGCGGACGATGCGAATGGTTTCGTCGCCATTGACGCCTCCCTTTCGATCAAAGCTTTGATCAATTGGGACGGTACCCGGGTCGGGTCCTCACCGGAACCCTCCACCCGGCCATGATGAGCATGTCAGCCATAAGAAGGAGATGCGCATGTCAGCACAGAACGGAATCGATCCCGCCGTCGCACCGAGCGGCACGGGCTGCGCCGAATGCAACGAGGCCGGGGGCTGGTGGGTGCACCTGCGGCGATGCGCCCAGTGCGGCCACGTCGGATGCTGCGACACCTCGCCTGCCCAGCACGCCACCGCGCACTTCCGCGCCACCGGACACCCGTACGTCCGCACCTTCGAGCCCGGCGAGTCCTGGTACTGGGACTACCGCAGCAAAGAGATGCTCGACGGCCCCGAACTCGCCGACCCCGAGCACCGTCCGCTCGACCAGAGCGTGCCCGGCCCGGCCGATCGTGTGCCCGCCGACTGGCGCAAGCACATCCACTGAACCACCGGCAGGCCCGGGGAGCCGCCGTCTCACTGCCCGGGGCGGCACCCGGTTCCGGTTGCGCACAGGGCCCTCAGGCGACCATGGCGGCCAGATCCGCCACCATCCGGCCGATGCCGGGGAGCCCGAGAATCGTCCGCTGAAAGCCACGGGCGCTCCGCCGGAACGCGGGATCCTCCAGAACCTTCCGGCAGGCCGCCGCGACCGTCGTCGCATCGGAGTTCTTGTCGGCGATTACACCGAGGCCCAGGTCGGTCAACCGCTGCGCGTTGAGCGGCTGCTCCGCGAACAGCGGCATCGCCACGATCGGAACCCCGGAGGCCAGCGCCTCGCGGACGCTGTTGGCGCCGACATGGCTCAGGAAGAGATCACAGGCGGGCAGGAGCAGCGACTGCTGCACGAACGACGTCAGGTGCACGTTGGGGGGCCGTGACCCCGACCACTCGGACGGATCCACGCCCGATCCCAGAGCGACCACCGCCGTGCAGGGCAACGTCGCGAGGGCATCGACGATGCGGGGCAGTGGCGACGCCTCGGGAGCCAGCGTCGCGGAGCTCACGGAACCCAGGCCGGCCAGCACGAACGGGCGGTCCGACGAAAGGCTCACGATCGCCGGATCGAGCGCCTCATCCGTTTGCGAGGCGGGAGCGCGATAGCAGCGGGGAGCGCCGTGCGACGCGTCCGGGTACCACGACTCGGGCATCCAGCTGAACCAGGGCTCGCGGGTCAGGACGGACACGTCGTCGAGCGGAGGCAGGCCGACGACGTCCCGCGCCTCGTTCAGCGAGGGGAGCAGGCCCGGGTCGGCGACCGGCCCCAGCGGCCCGATGTCCAGGGTGGCGCAGGGCAGCCCGAGCGTCTCGGCGAGCAGGTGACCTCCGAACTCCCCGCACTCCCGCACCACAAGATCCGGCCCGAATGCCGGCGCCATCTCCAGCATGTCGCTCGCTGCACGTACCGCGGTGGCGCCGGCGAATATCCGACCGACCGCCTCGCCAGGTCCCAGCGTGGCGGCCTCGGGCGCCGGCGTGCCATCGGGCCGCAACGAGATGCGACGCAGCTCCTCCATCGTGCGCATCCGCGGCAGCACCAGGTGCGGCAGCCCGGCCCGCTCGAGGTGCGGGGCCATTGCGGCACCGGTGGCGACCGCCACCTCATGACCCGCAGCCCGGAGAGCCTGTGCGACCGGAACCACCATCGGCACCAGATGGGAGTAGACCGGAAGACTCGTCAGCAGAACCCGCATTTCTTCCCCCCGCCGGCGATTGCCGCGGAAACCATAACGCGACGAACCACCGAAAAACAGTTCTCAATATTCTGAATAACGACGCCGAGGACCGTCGTGGCCAAGAAGAATAAATACGCGCTATCGGGACGATGACGTCGTCCACGGGTCTGTGGCGAGGAGATCCCGACGTCGAGGCAGGATCAAGGACGTGGAACCTCTCCGGATCGGCGTCCTCGGCGCCGCACGCATCGCCGCCGCCGCGATCGTCGAACCCGCCCGTCTCACCGGCGCCCGGCTGGTGGCGATCGCCGCGCGCGACCAGGCGAGGGCGAAGGCCTTCGCGACCGAGCACGACATCGAGCGGGTGCTCGACTCGTATGCCGACGTGGTCGCCGACCCCGATGTGGAGGCGATCTACAACCCGCTGGCCAACGGACTGCACGGGCCGTGGAACCTCGCGGCGATCGCGGCGGGTAAGCCCGTGCTCACCGAGAAGCCCTCGGCCAGTGACGCCGCGGAGGCCCGCGAGGTCCGCGACGCCGCCGCCCGCGCGGGAGTGGTCGTCATGGAGGGCTTCCACTACCTGTACCACCCGGTGGCACGACGACTGCTCGACGTGCTCGCGTCCGGGGAGATCGGCGAGCTGCGCCGTGTCGAGATCGACATGATGATCCCGCCGCCCCCTGCCGACAACCTGCGGTGGTCGTTCCCGCTGGCAGGCGGCGCGACGATGGACGTCGGCTGCTACGGGCTGCACATGCACCGCGCGCTGGCGCCGTTGGCGGGCGGCGAACCCCGGGTGGTGGCCGCCCGGGCCGGTGAGCGCGCCGGCAATCCCGGCGTGGACGAGTGGCTCGATGCGGATCTGGAATTCCCCGGCGGAGCCACGGGGATCGTCCGCTGCGCGATGACGGCCGACGCCGACCGCATGACCGCCCGGATCGTCGGCAGCCGCGGCGAGGTGAGCGCCGCCAACTTCGTGCTGCCCCACCGCGACGACCGCGTGACGGTGACGGCCGGCAGAGCTGAACGCGTCGAGGAGCTGGGCCGCCGCCCGTCCTACGCCTACCAGCTAGAGGCCTTCGCCGGTCACCTGCGCGGGGGCGAGCCGGTCTCCACCGACGCCGACGACGCCGTGGCCACGGCCGAGCTCATCGACGCCTGCTACGGCGCGGCGGGACTCCCGTTACGGCCCCGCACTCGCCTCTGAGAACGGCGAGCCGACCCTCCTGACACGTGTGACGCGCCACAGGGGGAGGATTGACCAGGTGTTCTCCGCCGCCGACGTCGACGCCGCGGCCACCAGGCTCACCGGCGTCGCCCGCCAGACCCCGCTGCTGCACAACGAACGCCTGACCACCGCCATCGGCGCCCAGGTGTGGTTGAAGCGCGAAGACCTCCAGGTCGGACGCTCGTACAAGCTGCGCGGTGCGTACAACCTCCTGGCTCAGCTCGATGCCGACGAGCGCGCCGCCGGCGCCGTCTGTGCCAGCGCGGGCAACCACGGCCAGGGCGTGGCGTACGCGTGCCGGCAGCTCGGGATCCACGGCCGGGTGCACGTCCCGAGCACCACGCCGCGGCAGAAGCGCGAGCGGATCGCGGCGCTCGGCGGCGACGCCGTCGAGCTCGTCGTCGGCGGCGACACGTACGACGAGGCGGCCGCGGCGGCCTCCGACTACGCCGTCCGTACCGGCGCCACCGTCGTGCCCGCGTTCGACGACCCACGCACCATCGCCGGTCAGGGCACGGTGGGCATCGAGATCGTGGCTCAGCTGGGTCGCGCACCCGACGTCATCGTGGTGCCGGTCGGCGGCGGCGGGCTGCTCGCCGGAGTGGGCGGCTGGTTCGCGGCGCACCACCCGGAGGTCCGGATCGTGGGCGTGGAGCCGGCGGGCGCCGCGAGCATGGCCGCCGCGCTGGCTGCCGGCGCCCCCACCGTGCTGCCCGAGTTGGACTCGTTCGTCGACGGCGCCGCGGTGCGCCGGGTCGGCGACGTGAGCTTCCCGCTGGTGCGCGACTGCGGAGCCGAGCTCAGGAGCGTTCCCGAGGGACGCGTCTGCACCGAGATGCTCGACCTCTACCAGGTCGACGGCATCATCGCCGAACCCGCAGGCGCGCTGGCCACAGCCGCCCTCGACGGGCTCGACATCCGCCACGACGACACGGTCGTCTGCCTGCTGTCGGGTGGGAACAACGACGTCAGCCGCTACGCCGAGGTGGTGGAACGCTCGCTGGTGCACCGCGGGCTCAAGCACTACTTCCTCGTCGAGTTCCCGCAGGAGCCGGGCGCGCTGCGCCGCTTCCTCGACGAGGTACTCGGTCCCGACGACGACATCGTGCTGTTCGAGTACGTCAAGCGCGACAACCGGGAGACCGGCGCGGCGCTCTGCGGGATCGAGCTGTCCGATCGCGACGGGTACGAGCCGCTGTGGAAGCGGATGGAGGCGAGCCCGCTGAAGATTCAGCTGGTGGCGCCGGGCACCACGGCCTACAGGTTCCTCGTCTGACCCCTGGCCGGCGACTCCCCCAGCCGAGGGACTGTCTCATCTTGCGACCCCGGACAACCGTGACGAGGCGGGGTCAATTGCGGTACGAACTGTATCGGGCAGGCTCGACGGCCGCGGGACCGAGGGGGGCTCCGCGGCCTCGGGCTCGCCACCGCGGCTCCTGGTTCAAGTACCCCCTGGGGGTGTAGCCTCGGCGGCATGGCCAGCTACAGCAGCGACAAGGACGCCTACCTCAAGCGGCTCCGCCGCATCGAGGGGCAGATCCGCGGCCTGCAGAGGATGGTCGAGGAGGACAAGTACTGCATCGACGTCCTCACCCAGGTCGCCGCCGCCACGAAGGCCCTTCAGGCGTTCTCGCTCGAGTTGCTCGATGAGCACCTCGCCACCTGCGTCGTCCAGGCCGCGGCCACGGGCGGCGAGGAGGCCGACCAGAAGGTGCGCGAGGCGTCCGACGCGATCGCCCGGCTCGTCCGCTCCTGAGTCCCCTGACGAGCGGCACGGTCGCTCGGTAGGCCAGGGCGGATGTGCCGCTCGTCAGGGGACGCCGAGCCCGTGCAGCAGGAGTTCGGCGAGGCGCGCGTAGGCCTCCGCGTCGTCCAGCCCGGTAGCCGCGGCCACCTGCCGCTGCTGGATGCGCACCATCACCGACGTCACGACGTCCGCGACGAACCCGGTGTGCACGTCACGGAAGACCCCCGCCTCCACGCCCTCGTCGACCAGTTGCTGCACGCGCCGGGCGGCGGCACGGGTGTTGCGCGCGTACACCTCCGCGGCGGGCGGGAACGCGGCGACGTCCTCGACGAACCGGGGCGATGCCGGCGCCAGTTCCGTGGCGACTGCGCCGAGGTAGGTACCCACTCGCCGGCGCGGGTCGCTCTGCGCGGCCAGAGCGGCCTCGACGCGCTCCGTGGCACCCCGGAAGAAGTGCACGACCGCGGCACGCACCAACTGCTCCTTACTGCCCGCGAGCGCGTACAGGGTGCGCTTCGAGCAGTGCAGCCGCGCGGCGAGGTCGTCGAGGGTGAAGTGCGCGAAACCCTCGGCCAGCAACAGCTCTTCGAGCGTGTCGAAAAGCTGCTCACGGCGGGCCGCACCACGCCTGACGGGGGTCGACATGGCGGCTATCCTAGACGGTACTGAAGTATCTATCTCAGTACCGTTAGGAGTCCCGATGGCCGTCGACCGGCTGCTTCCCACCCAGGAGGCCGAGGACCTGCTCGCACTGACCTGCGAACTCGCCGACAAGGAGCTCGCCACCCGCGTCGAACAGCACGAGCGTGCCGAGACCTATCCGGACGGCCTGTTCGCGACGCTGGGCCAGGCCGGGCTCCTGGGGCTGCCCTACCCCGAGGAGATGGGCGGCGGCGACCAGCCCTACGAGGTCTACCTCCAGGTCCTCGAGGAGCTCGGCGCGCGGTGGGCAGCGGTCGCCGTCGCGGTGAGCGTGCACGGGCTCTCGTGCTTCCCGCTGGCCACCTTCGGCTCGCCCGAGCAGCAGGAACGCTGGTTGCCGAGGATGCTCGCCGGTGAACTGATCGGCGGCTACAGCCTGTCGGAGCCGCAGGCGGGTTCCGACGCTGCCGCTCTCACCTGCCGCGCCCAGAAGGTGGAGAACGGCTACCGGATCACCGGCACCAAGGCGTGGATCACCCACGGCGGCAAGGCCGATTTCTACGCGCTCTTCGCCCGCACGTCGGAGGGCTCACGCGGCGTGTCGTGCTTCCTCGCACCCGGCACGGCCGACGGGCTCTCCTTCGGCAAGCCCGAGGAGAAGATGGGCCTGCACGCCATCCCCACCACGACCGCGCACTGGGACGGCGCGGTGCTCGAACCCGAGCGGCTCATCGGGAAGGAGGGCCAGGGCCTGCAGATCGCTTTCGCAGCCCTCGACTCGGGACGGCTCGGCATCGCCGCCGTCGCCACCGGACTCGCCCGCGCCGCCCTCGACACCGCCTCGGCCTACGCCAACGAGCGCACCACGTTCGGCAAGAAGATCATCGACCACCAGGGCCTCGGCTTCGTGCTCGCCGACATGGCGGCCGCCGTCGACTCCGCCCGCGCCACCTACCTCGACGCCGCCCGCCGTCGCGACGCCGGCCGCGACTACAGCCGTCAGGCGAGCGTCGCCAAGCTCGTCGCCACCGACGCCGCCATGAAGGTCACCACCGACGCGGTACAGGTCCTGGGCGGCTACGGCTACACCCGCGACTTCCCCGTGGAGCGCTACATGCGCGAGGCGAAGATCATGCAGATCTTCGAGGGCACCAATCAGATCCAACGCCTGGTGATCGCCCGATCCCTGGCCAGGGGCTAGATCGTTGATTCTTCCGCCCTTGGGCAACGAGGAGACATGCGTTGGAGGGGGGCGGAGGGGCGTCGACGACGACGCGATGACGGTGTGTAGCACTCAGTTGAACGACCACGCCTTCGTCGGCCTGTTGGCGCTCACCCCGCATGGGCGAGGCGTCCGAGCCGGACTCGGCGGACCCTGTCCGAGCGTCACCCGGCACAGGAGCGAGGTGCGCGAGCTGTCGCGTGGAGAGGGTACGAACGAACGGTCGGCCAGGCGGTCGGTGTGAGCGCGGAGTTTCCGCCAACGCTCGGGCACGTCAGGCGGTCGCGCGGTCGTCTCAGCGCAGCCCGAACGCCGATCGCCTGGTGACGCGCATCTTGCTGGCTACGCAAGGTTTGGATCGGCGGGCATCATGGCAGAGAACGTCAGCCCTCCACGGCCGACTGCTCCGCTGCGGCGCATGCTGATCCCGCTTGCCCTTGCTCAGTTCATCTGCAGCTTCGCCGGCTCGAACATGAACGTGATGATCAACGACATCAGCCGGGATCTGGGCACGACCGTGCAAGGTGTCCAGATCGCGATCACGGTCTTCCTGCTCGTCATGGCGGCCTTCATGATCCCGGGCGGCAAGCTGACCGACCGCTGGGGCCGGAAACGGTGCTTCCTGCTCGGCCTCGCCATCTACGGGGTCGGCGCCCTTGTCAGCGCGTTTTCTCCCGGCCTCGGCATCCTGATACTTGGCAACTCCATCCTCGAAGGCGTGGGAACCGCTCTCTTAATCCCACCCGTCTACATCCTCACGACAATGCTCTTCAGCGACTTCACGTCCCGCGCACGGGCCTTCGGGGTGATCACCGGGATGGGCGGCATCGGCGCGGCTGCAGGACCGTTGATCGGCGGCATCATCACCACCGGCATCAGCTGGCGTGCGGCGTTCATATTTCAGGCCGTGATCATCGTGATCATCGTGCTGCTCAGTCGCCGGATCGCTGATCCGGTACTGCCGGATCCCACTCGGCCCTTCGACGTGGTCGGAACGATCCTGTCGGCCGCCGGCCTGGCGTGCCTCGTGATGGGAATCTTGCAGGCGGACAACAACCTGACACTGATGGCGATCCTGCTGGTCGTCGGAGTCCTCGTCCTTGTCTGGTTCTTCCTCCACGTCCGCGCCAAGGAGCGAGCCGGTGAAGAGCCGCTGTTGTCCACCGCCCTGTTCCGGAACCGCACCTCGAATCTCGCGCTCGTCACGCAGAACGTCCAGTGGCTGCTGCTCATGGGAGTCGCGTTCGTCGTCTCGGCCTATCTCCAGGTCGTCCGCGGCTACAACGCAATCCAGACAGGCGTGATCTTCACCGCCGCCACTGCCGGCATCCTCGTGTCGTCCCTCGCCGCCGAAAGGCTCGCCAAGAGACATCCACAGCGCAGCCTGATCATGGCGGGCTTCGTCGTCACACTCGGCGGGATCGGCGTCCTGCTCGTCATGGTCAGGTTCTCGTCGAACGTCTGGGCCTTCGCCCCAGGACTTCTGCTCATCGGCCTGGGCCTCGGAACGATGCTGACCCCCTCGGTCAACGTCGTGCAGTCCGCGTTCCCCGAGGAACAACAGGGGGAGATCTCCGGTCTGTCGCGCAGCGTGTCGAACCTGGGCTCGTCCCTGGGCACCGCCATTGCCGGCACGATCCTTGTCGTCGGCCTCACCACGCCGGGCCACGCGTACTCGGCAGCCATGATCGTCCTGGCAGGCATCGGCCTCATCGGACTGATAGCTACGCTCTGCCTCCCCGGCAGAACCAGCCAGGCCCCGTCTGAGTGACCAACTGAGTGACAACGTCTGCGGGGCAGGCGGACGCTGCCGGACGTGAACGGGCGCTCGACGTGCACCAACGGTGTGATCGCCGCAGCGGAGCCCTTCCAGCCTTGATCGGCGCTGGTCGGCCCAACCCGCGCTCAAGATAATGCAGATCTTCGAGGGCACCAACGAGATCCAATGCCTGGTGATCGCCCGATCCCTGGCCAAGCACTGAGTCTTCGATCCTGCTGCTGCGAGAATGTGCCACCCTGGCCAGAAAGCGGGCCCATCCCGGGACCGACAGTTTCCGGTTCAGCGACGGGAGCGGGTGGGCGGTCGTCCTTCCGCTATGGACCACCGCCGAGTCGCTGAGCGACTTGTCGTTGGAGATGTCTGTGACCGAGCGGGGATCCGACTTCATATTCGAGATCGACAACATGCATGTGATGTGACCCGCCGCAAGATCATCGACGCCCGCATGATCGGGCCGGTCGAAGCCGGTCACGCTCCGTCGTCGTGTGGCACCCAGGTGGTCAGGTCGCGCCAGGTCAGGCGGGGTTGCGGGTGCATCGGCTGCGGTGCCCCGGAGGTGGGATGGCCGAGGCAGACGACGACCTCGGGCACCCAGCCCTGCGGTAGCCGCAGCACCTCGCCCACCGCCGCTCGGCTGAAGGAGCTCACCGGACCTGCGCCGAGGCCGATCGCATGCGCGGCGAGCAGGAGCGTCGCCATGGCGGTCCCGACGTCGACGTGCAGGCCCGCCGCGCCCGGCGGGAAGCCGTACTCCGCGGCCAGCCGGCGGTCGGTGCAGATCGTGATCGCGGCCGCGGGCCGTTGGATCATGCCCGGCGACACCATGCGCAGCACGCGCAGGGTCGCGGGGTCGTCCGTAGCCACGAAGCGCTGCAGGTGCCGGTTGCCCGCGGTCGGCGCCCAGCGGCCGGCGTCCAGGACCGTCTCGAGGTCCTTGCGGGCGACCGGTTCGCCGCTCATCGCCCGTACCACCCGGCGGCTGCGGATGGCGGCCAGCACGGCGTCCTCCTGCCCGGTCACGGCGCGGCTCCCGGCTGCCCGGCGAAGTGGCCGGTGAGGTGCGTCCCGAGGGCGCGGCACAGCTCGTCCAGCCGGGCGGCGTACTCGTCCCGTCCGTCACGCGGCACGGCCAGATCGGGTGCTGCGACCAGTGGTCCCGTGACGAACTGCGCGGTCGACGCCGACGCGCGCGGAGCAATCGCCGCCCCCAGGCGCCGGGCGGCCGTCAGCAGGCGCAGCGGGCCGTACTCGGCGGCCTCGTCGACCTGTGTCCGCGCGGCTGTCACGAGGTAGGCCAGCAGTTCGAGGGCCTCGTCCTCGTCCAGTACGAGCGGCGCACGGCCTGCCACGTTGGGAACGTCCGACATCACGACCTCCTCGTGCGGGCCTCTCTGCAGCGTCCCCTCATCTTCCCAGTGCCGCGGTCGATCCGCGCCCGCGCTCGGCGCCCACGGGTCGGTAACTGTCCATCGGCGACCGCGAGCCGTGCCGCCGGGACCGACCCTTTTCCTCATGATCACCGGTTCGGGGTCGGGAACCGGGTCATGCCCTGCCGCAGGGCCCGAAGTGATGATCATGAGTTCCCGACCACGTCTCAGGCTGGACGGCGACTGCCGGCTCGGTATCCCCTGCGGACGACGGGTCGCCGCCGATTTCCGACAGGTCGGGCGCAGCGGGTTCCGCATGATCATCAGTTGGGGGTCGGGAACCGGGTCATGCCCTGCCCCAGGGCCCGGAACGTTGATCAACGCCCCGGCATGCCGGCGAGAAGCCAGATCCGGGGCAATCGTCGCCTCGGCAGCACCCTGGACAACGGAGCGCCGCAGATTCCGGACGGTGGACCACCGAAGCCGGGGCCAGGGGACTGGATTTCACATGCCGGAGCAAACGGCAGGGTCCCGAAGCCCGTCATCGGACGTGCCAGAACATACGAGGGCCCCGGGATCGGCTGGGCCATGCCCTTCGTCCTTCCCGGGGTGATGCAGCGGATGGCCGACGACCTCGCCGGCTATGCCGCCGACGCGACGGCCGGCCGTGGTCGAAGCGCACGGCCCTCTCAGGAGTAAGTGAGATCGCCCTACGATCGTCGCCCATGGTCGAGGTGGATCGGCGCGAGCGGGTACGGACGCAGCTACTCGATCGAGCCCGCGACGACGAGCGGATCGTCGGGGCCGCGATCACCGGGTCGGCGGCGAGCGGCCGTGAAGACCGCTGGTCGGACATCGACCTGTTCCTCGGGGTTGCGTACGGCATCGAGGTGGAGGCGGTGCTCGGCGACTGGAGCTCGTTCGTCTACCGCGAACTCGGCGCTCTTCACCACTTCGATCTCCGGCCGGGCACGCAGATCTACCGCGCATTCCTCCTCGACGGGCCGCTGGAGATCGACCTGGGGTTCACCCCCGGCCGTGATTTCGGTCCGGTCGGCGGCGGCGGCTTCCAGGTCGTCTTCGGCACTCCGGTAGAGCGGCGAGCACTGCCACCCGTCGATCCAGGTCATCTCATCGGGCTGAGCTGGCATCACGTCCTTCACGCCCGGATCGCCATCGAACGTGGCGCCCCCTGGCAGGCCGAGCACTGGATCAATGCCGTCCGCGACCACACCATCACGCTTGCCTGTCACCGTCGCGGGCTTCCCACCTCGTACGCCAAGGGTGCGGACGCGTTGCCACCGGAGGTCACCGGTCCGATCGGCGAGGCGTTCGTGCGAAGTCTCGACACAGCTGAACTCGCCCGGGCCCTGCGAGCAGCGACGGAGGCCCTGCTCACGGAACTGCGGGTCACTGACCCCAGCGTCTTCGAGACCTTGCAGGAACCGCTGCGCGAAATCGCCGGCCGCCGGTAGTCGGACCGTCACGTTACTTAGGGGTTGACCTAAGTGACGTGGCTCTGGATACTTAGGCACATGCCTAAGCGACGAGATGGTGGGGAGGGCGTGGCCGAGACAGATCTGAACGGCGTCTTCCACGCGTTGTCCGACCCCACCCGCCGCCGGGTCGTCGAGCGCCTCAGCCAGGGGCCCGCGACGACCAGCGATCTGGCTCGTCCCTTCGACATGGCACTGCCGTCGTTCACCCAGCACCTGAACGTCCTCGAGCGCTCCGGCCTGGTGACGTCGGACAAGAAGGGACGCGTGCGGACCTATCGGCTCGCGCCACAGCCACTCGAGGACATCGGCACCTGGCTCGCTGCGCAGCGAGCCCTGTGGACCCAGCGCCTCGACCAGCTCGACTCGTTTCTCCACGACCTCAAGGAGCAGCAGAAATGACGACCTACACCCCGAACCCCGAGCTCGACCTCGTGCTGGAGCGCACCGTTGACGTCGCGCCCCAGCTGGTCTGGAAGGCCTGGACCACTCCCGAGCTGCTCAAGCAGTGGTTCGCCCCCAAGCCCTGGACGACCACCGCCTGCGAGATCGACCTACAGCCGGGCGGCAGGTTCGACACCACCATGCGCTCGCCGGAGGGCGACGAGTACCCCAGCAGCGGCTGCATCCTCGTGGTCGAGGAGGGTTCCAGGCTGGTCTTCACCTCGGGCCTGGGCCCCGGGTTCCGTCCGGTGATCGTCGAGGGCGGCTTCCCGTTCACCGCGGTGATCAGCATGGAGCCCGACGGCAGCGGCACGAAGTACACCGCCACGGCGATCCACGCCGACGCCTCGGCGAAGAAGTCCCACGAGGACATGGGGTTCATCGATGGCTGGGGAATGGCGCTGGACCAGCTGGTCGAGGTCGCGAAGTCGCTCTGACCGACGGCCGGCCGGGGGCTGACCAGCGGGTACCGAGCGCGCGCATGGGCGCGACCTACGCTGGAACCGGCGCTACTCCGCGCCGACGGCGATCGAGCGAGGCGAACCATGCAGATCTTCGAGCAGGTGATCACGGGCACGCCGGTGCGCCGCCGTGGCTGACGTCCCGGCGGCGCGCCGCACCGAGCGGCTTTTCCGCCTCGCGATGTTCGTCAAGGGCCTGGACGGCGCAATCGAGCTGATCGGCGCGATCGTGCTGCTACTTGTGCCCGCCACGCTGGTGAACCACCTCGTGGCCGACGTGATCAGCCGCGATCTGGTGGGCTCTGCCGACGGCTTCCTCGCGCGACACCTCGTGGCGGGCACGGCGGAGTTCGCCTCCGGCAACCGCACGTTCGTGATCCTCTACCTCGGGCTGCACGGCGTGGTGAAGCTCGGGCTGGTGGTGGCGCTGCTACGACGCTGGATGCCCGCCTACCCGGTGGCGGCGGTGGTGCTCAGCGTGTTCGTGGCCTATGAGCTGTACCGCGCGGTGCGCACGGGCTCCGTGGTGCTGCCGCTGCTGGCCGTCGTGGACATCCTGATCATCATCATGGTGGTACGCGAGTACCTGCTGCTACGCCGCGAGGTCAGGACAGAGCGTTGATCGCCCGAGCGACGACGAGCACCACCACGAGCAGAGCGACGGCCGCCTGCACCGTCATCGTCATCTTCGCCCACCGCGAGAGCGGCATCACGTCGGTGGGGCTGAAGGCCGTCGCGTTGGTGAAGGACAGGTACAGGTAGTCGACGAACGCCGGCTCCCAGTCGCGCGGCGCGAAGTCGGGGTTCTGCATCTGCACGAACAGGAAGTCGGGGAGATCGCGTACGGCGTTCGCCCGCGCCGCCGGACCACCACGATCCAATTCCCAGTAGACGAGCGCGAACGCCAGCACGTTGATCACCCAGATCCCGCCGCCCCCGATGAGCAGCTGCGCAGGCGTCTCGGGCCGGCCGGCCACCAGTTCCCCGACCAGCAGCACCACCGACCACGCATTCGCAAGCACGACGAGCCCGGTCAGGACGAGGCCACCGATTCGCAGCGCGGCCGACTCACCGTCGACGCGGAAGGGGTTGACCCCAGCCCGATGAGCAGCACGACCTCGAGCACCGGGAGGACGTAGCGGGCCTGCGGCACCACCGGATTGGGCAGCATCAGCTGCAGCACGATCGCGACAACAACCGCCGCCGCTGCCGGCCACCGGTGCTCCCCGCGCGTCTGTCGCTTCCACGCCGGTTGCGTCACATGCGGAGGGTTCCCGCCCTCGCCGTCCACCTCGTCCGCCATCGCAGAGAGTCTGCCCTGCCTGTGGCGCTTTCCGCCGCGCGTCAGCGCAGCGGGCCGGTCACCGCTTCCGCGGCGCCGAGGGCGCTTCCCGTACTCACGAGATCTGCAGCCGCGTCCATCTCGGGTGCCAGCCACCGGTCCGGTCCGGGACCCGACACCTCGGCCCGCAGGCGGTCGCGCACGGCGGCCGTGGCCGGAGCAGGATCCAACGGCGCCCGCAGGTCCAGCGCACGAGCGGCGGTGAGCAGCTCGACCCCGAGCACCCGCGTCAGCCCCTCCAACGCCCAGCGCAGCTTGCGGGCGGCCGCCCACCCCATCGAGACGTGGTCCTCCTGCATCGCACTGGTCGGGATCGAGTCCACAGAGGCAGGTACGGCGAGCCGCTTCAGCTCCGCCACGATCGACGCCTGGGCGTACTGGGCGATCATGTGCCCCGAGTCGACGCCCGGGTCGTCCGCCAGGAACGCGGGCAGACCCTGGTTGCGGGCGACGTCCAGGAACCGGTCCGTGCGCCGCTCACTCATCGACGCCACGTCCGCCACCGCGATCGCCAGGAAGTCCAGCACATAGCCCAGCGGGGCGCCGTGGAAGTTGCCGTTGCTCTCCACGCGCTTGTCCTGCGTGACCACCGGGTTGTCGATGGCCGCCGAGAGCTCGCGGCCGGCCACCGCCTCGGCGTGGCTCAGGGTGTCGCGGGCGGCGCCGTGCACCTGAGGGGCGCAGCGCAACGAGTACGCATCCTGCACCCGGGTGCACTCGGGCGTCCGATGACTCGCCATCACCTCCGACCCGGCGAGCAGCACCCGCATGTTCGCTGCCGACTCCGCCTGCCCCGGATGGGGGCGCAACGCCTGCAGGTCCGGCGCGAACACCGCATCCGTGCCCAGCAGCGCCTCGACGCTCATCCCCGCCACGACGTCCGCGGTGCGCAACAGCCGCCGCAGGTCCGCGCACGCCAGCACCAGCATCCCCAGCATCCCGTCGGTGCCGTTGATCAGCGCCAGCCCTTCCTTCTCCTGCAGCACCACCGGCGCGATCCCGGCCGCCGCCAACGCCCGCTCGGCCGGCTGCAACTCCCCCGCCGCGTCTCGGACCTCGCCCTCGCCCATCGCCGCCAACGCGCAGTGCGCCAGCGGCGCGAGGTCGCCCGAACACCCCAACGACCCGAACTCCCGCACCACCGGCGTGATCCCCGCCGACAACATCGCCGCGTACACGCGCGCGGTCTCGAGACGCACCCCGGTCCGGCCGGTCGCGAGCGTGGACAGGCGCAGCAACATCAACGCGCGCACCACCTCCCGCTCGACCTCCGGCCCCGACCCCGCCGCGTGCGACCGCACGAGACTGCGCTGCAACTGACCCCGGAGCTCCGGCGGGATGTGCCGGGTGGCCAAGGCACCGAACCCCGTGGACACCCCGTAGTGCGGCCGCACATCGCTTGCGAGTGCCTCGATGACCTCGCGGCTCTCGGCGATCGTGCGTTCCGCATCCGCGGAGAGAACGACGCCGGCCCCCTCCCGGGCCACGGCGAGGATCTCGTCCGGGCTGACCGGGCCGGTCCCGACGACGACAGGGGCGGGATCGGTGGAGGACGAGTCGTGGTTGACGCGTTCGGATCGGCTGCGCTCGTGACGCACTCGTTCGGGCATCGCGCAATCTGACACCCACCTCACAGCGCGCGCCAGGGGCCACTCGTGCATCAGATCCGATCACGCTCCGCTCATGGCGAATCGATCAATGATCACGATCAGTAGCACATTATTCAACGACTGTTGAGTTCGAGGAAATTCGGCGTTATCGTCCGGTATGGCCGTGAACGAGCTCGTCGTCGACCTGCACCATCTCGGCTCGCGGGAGCTCTCCAGAGCAGGCGGCAAGGGCGCGAACCTGGGCGAGCTGATCGGCACGGGCTTCCCGGTGCCGCCGGGGTTCGTCGTCACCACCGAGGCGTATTCGCAGGTGGCGGCCGCTGCCGGGCTCCAGAGCGAGCTCGACGGAGACGCGCGCCTCGGCGAGCGGGCCCGCACTGCGCTGCTGGCGACGCCCGTGCCGGCACGAGTCGCCGATGCCGTGTGCCGCTCCTACCTGGCCCTCGGTGAGAAGGTCCCAGTCGCGGTCCGGTCATCGGCCACCGCGGAGGATCTGCCCTCCGCGAGCTTCGCCGGGCAGCAGGACACCTTCCTCAACGTCGTCGGGATCGACGCCGTGCTCGACGCCGTGCACCGCTGCTGGGCCTCGCTCTGGACCGACCGGGCGGTGAGCTACCGCGCCGACGCGGGGATCGATCACCATGTGGTGCGGCTCGCCGTCGTCGTACAGCGGATGGTCGACGCGCAAGTCGCCGGCGTGCTCTTCACCGCCGACCCCGTGACGGGCACGCGAACCCGCACCGTGATCGACGCGAGCCCCGGTCTCGGCGAGGCCGTGGTGTCGGGTGCCGTGAACCCGGACCACATCGTCGTCGAGGGCGAGGGCCGGATCGTCGAGCACCGGCTCGGCGACAAGGCCGTCGAGGTGCGGCCGGTGGCAGGCGGTGGCACCGAGCAGGTCATCAGGTCAGGCGGAGCGGCCCGGTCGAGCTTGACGGATGCGCAGATCACGTCTCTCGTCACGCTCGGGCGGCGCGTCGAGGCCTACTACCGCGCCCCGCAGGACATCGAGTGGGCCATCGACGGTGACGGCGCCCTGTGGCTCACCCAGTCGCGGCCGATCACCACGCTGCACCCGCTCCCCCAGCCGACCGGCCACGGCTTGCGCGTGTACCTCTGCGCCAGCCTCGCTCAGGGGCTGACGCGGCCGATCACCCCGATGGGCCTGTCGGCGTTCCGGGTGATCACGTCCGTGCCCGCGGCCGCGTTCGGTGTGCCGATCGCCGACCCGGTCGCGGGGCCCCCCGCGTTCGTCACGGCAGGTGGGCGGGCGTTCGCCGACATCACCCCGGGCGTCCGCAGCGCGGTGGGCCGGGCGATCCTCCCCCGGATGCTCGACATCATGGAGGCGCGCTCCGCCGTGGTGCTCCGGGCGCTGTTCGACGAGCCCGCGCTCGCCGTGCAAACGACGTCGCGGTGGCCGTTCGTCCGGCGGGTGGCGAAGGTGCTGGTGCACCACCGGGTGCCGGCGCTCCTCGCCCTGTCGCTGCTGCGCCCGGCCGCGGCGCGGCAGCGGGTCGACCGGATCGGCCACCGGCTGCGCACACTCTCTGCGCTGCCGGCGGACGCCGCCCCGGAACAGCGGCTCGACCACGTGCAGCGGGTGCTGACCCAGCTCTTCCCGATCATGCCGAGGGTCGCGCCGGTGTTCGTCTCCGGGCTGGCGATGCTCGCGGTGGCGCGCAAGCTGGCAGGCGACGATCTCGACGGGGCGGCCTCGCACGAGGTGCTCCGCTCGCTGCCTCATAACACCACCACGGAGATGGACCTCGAACTCTGGGCCCTGGCCACCCGGCTCCGCGGCGACGCAGGCGCCGCCGAGGCGCTGCGCGGCACACCGGCTGCCGAGCTTGCCTGCTGCTACCGCGACGGCGCGCTGCCACCCGTGCTGCAACAGGGCCTCAGGGCGTTCCTGGCCCGGCACTGGCACCGCGCCGTCGCCGAGATCGACCTCGGCATGCCCCGCTGGTCCGACGATCCGTCCCACGTTCTGGGTGTGCTGGCCAACTACCTGCGTCTCGACGACCCGGAGCTCGCCCCGGACGCCGTGTTCGCCCGCGGTGCGCTGGCCGCCGATGCCGCCGTCGCCGCGGCAGTCGAACGGGTCCGCCGCCGCTCCCGTGTCCGGGCGTTCGCGGTGCGGCTCGCGCTGCGGCGGGTGCGCCAGCTCGTCGGCATGCGCGAGACGCACAAGGACTTCGTGATCCGGCTGCTGGCGTATGCGCGGGCGGAGTTCCAGGTCGTGGGCGAACTGCTCGCGGCACGTGGGCTGCTCAGCGACCCGGCCGACGTGTACTTCCTCGACCTCGCCGAGGCGCGCTCCGCGCTCGCGGGGGCCGACCACCGCGCGACCGTCGCCGAGCGGCGGGAGACCTACGACCGGGAGCTGCGCCGTCGCCACGTACCGCGGATGCTCCTGTCCGACGGGACCGAACCCGAGACGCTCTCCCGGCCCGTCGACGCCGAGGGTGCCCTGACCGGCACCCCTGCGTCCGCCGGCACCGTGACCGCCCCTGCACGGGTGGTGCTCGACCCGATCGGCGCCCACCTGGAGCCGGGCGAGATCCTCGTCGTGCCGTCGACCGACCCGGGCTGGACACCGCTCTTCCTCACCGCTGGTGGCCTGGTGATGGAGATGGGCGGGCCGAACTCGCACGGCGCCGTCGTCGCACGCGAGTACGGCATCCCCGCCGTCGTGGGGGTCGCCGACGCGACCACCAGGATCCGGACCGGCCAGCAGGTGACGGTGGACGGCGCCGCAGGCCTGGTCCGGCTGCCGAGCTGACGTTCCGCGGATTCGCCTGGGGGCAGGCGGGGCATTCCCGGGCATGGTTGCGGACCTCGACCCGGTGGCCGACGAGCTCTACGCACTGCCCCGCGACGAGTTCACGGCTGCGCGAAACACCGCCGCGAAACGCGCCCGGCAGAGCGGCGACAAGAAGCTCGCCGAGCAGATCCAGGCCCTCCGCCGCCCGTCGACCGCGGCGTGGTTGACCAACCTGCTGTCCCGCGAGCATCCCGACGAGGTCAGGGCGCTGGTAGACCTCGGGGACGGGCTGCGCGCGGCGCAGGACCAGTTGGAGGGCGAGGCGCTGCGCAGGCTGTCGCAGCAACGCCACGAGGTGGTGCACGGCCTCGTCGAGCAGGCGAGGGCGCTGGCCCGGTCGGCAGGCAACCCGGCGAGTGACGCGGTCACCCGCGAACTGGAGGACACGTTCACCGCCGCGGTGAACAGCAGCGCCGCCGCGGAGGCCGTCGCGGGCGGCAGGCTCACCTCCGCGCTCGATCCCGCCGAGGCCGGTGGTCTCCTGGGATCGACGACGCCCCCGGCGGCGAGGCAGGACCGTGACACCGGCCCGGACCGGGAGGAGCGACTGCGGCGCGATCTCGAACAGGCGCGTTCCACGGCCGCGGACGCCGACGCCGCCCGTGAGAAGGCGGAGCGCGAGCGCACCGCCGCCGAACGCGCCGCGAACGACGCGGCCGGGACGCTGCGCGAGCTGCGCAGCCGCATCGAGGCCGCGGAGAAGGCCGAGCGCGACACGCGCACGCGAGCCCGCTCGGCCGAGCGGGATGTCGGTGCGGCCGACCGCGCGGCGCGCGAGGCGCAGCGGCGCGTGCGGGACCTGGAACGCAGGCTCGACCAGCACTAAGGCGGTGCTGATCGGGTACTCGGCCGGGGACGACGGGAGGCGAGGGATGGCACGAGCGATCTGGACGGGGTCCATCAACTTCGGGCTGGTGTCGATACCGGTCGGTCTGTTCAGTGCGACGGAGGACCACACGATCCACTTCCACCAGTTCCAGCGCGGCACTGCCGACCGCGTCCGCAATCAACGGATCAACGAGCGGACCGGCAAGGAGGTGGAGTACTCCGACATCGTCAAGGGCAAGGAGGTCGGCGGCGGCGACTACGTGATCGTCGAGCCCGATGAGCTGGCGGAGATCGCTCCGGGCCGCTCCCGCACGCTCGATATCGTCACGTTCGTCGACCTGGACGAGATCGACCCCATCTTCTTCCAGAAGACCTACTGGCTCGCCCCGGCCGACGAGCAGTACGGCCGCCCCTACGCCCTGCTGCGCGACGCGATGGCGCGCACCAACCGGGCGGGGATCGCCACGTTCGTCATGCGCGGCAAGGAGTACCTCACGGCCGTCCGTGCCGACGAGGGTGTGCTGGCGCTGGAGACGCTGTTCTTCGCCGACGAGATCCGCGACCCGGCAGACCTGGACGACCTGCCGGGAAGGTCACAGGCGAAGGGCAAGGAACTGGAGATGGCCACGTCGCTGATCGAGTCGATGAGCGGGCCGTGGCGCCCCGAGGACTTCCGCGACACCTACACCGAGCGCGTCGAGAAGCTGATCGAGGACAAGCGCCGAGGCCGCGAGATCGTCACCGAGTCGGAGCCACCCGAGCCGACGGCGATGTCCGACCTGATCGCCGCGCTGGAAGCCAGCGTGGCGGAGGCCCGCGGTGGCCGGAAGGACGAGCGCACCGGACGCCGGAAGAAGGCGGCGACCACGGCCCGCAAGAAGGCCGGCAAGGCCGCGCCGGACGGCGACCTCTCCGAGCTCAGCAAGGCCGATCTGACGGCGATGGCGCGCGACCTCGACGTCCGGGGCCGTTCGTCGATGAACCGCGCCGAGCTGGAACGGGTTGTGGCGAAGGCGGCGGGAACGACCCCCGCGAAGGGACGGAAGGCCTCGTGAACGGTCCGTGCCGCAGGTAGTGCCGTCTGCGACATCGAGAGTCAGCTGTCGTAGTCGACCGTCACCGTGGGGGTGGCCGGGCGGGACTGGCAGGTGAGGACGAAACCCGCCGCCACCTCGTCGTCCTCCAGGGCGAAGTTGCGCCGCATGGTCACCTCACCTTCGGTGATCCGCGCCCGGCAGGTGCCGCAGACCCCGCCCTTGCACGCGAACGGCAGGTCGCCGCGCACACTCTGCGCCGCGTCCAGGATGGACTCGCGCCGCGGGAGGGTCAGGGTGGTCGAACGTCCGTCGAGGATGACGGTGACGTCGCTGGTTGCCCCGGTCTCCACCGGCTCGTCCCGCACCGGCTCCGGTGGCGGCTCGTCGACGTAGAACAGCTCGCGGTGCACCCGCTGCTTCGCCACGCCCAGCTCCATAAGCACCTGCTGCGCGTCGCTCGTCATCCCGAGCGGGCCGCAGAGCCACCACTGGTCGACGTCCTCGGTGTCGACGAGCGCGCCCAGGAGCAGGCGCAGCCGCGCTGCGTCGAGACGTCCGGAGAAGATCTCGGCCGCCATCGGCTCGCGGGAGAGCACGTGCACGAGTTGCAGCCGTGGACCGTAGGCGTTCTTGAGGTCGGCGAGCTCCTCGGTGAACATCACCGTGTCGGTGCGGCGGTTGCCGTAGAGCAGCGTGACGCGGGTGTCGGCGTGGGCGCCCAGCACCGACGCCGCGATCGACAACACCGGAGTGATTCCCGAGCCGGCGGCGATCAGGCCGTGGTGGGTGTCCGGCTCCAGGTCAGGCGTGAACGAGCCGGCCGGCGGGGCGACCTCGACCTCGTCGCCGGGTTGCACCCGGTCGACCAGCCACTCGGAGAAGAGCCCGCCAGCCACCCGCCGCACCCCGACCCGCGGCGGACCACCGGCCGGGGCGCAGATCGAGTAGGACCGGCGCTCCTCCCGCCGCCCCCCGGCCTGGTCGACGAAGGTGCGCAGCGTCAGGTACTGGCCCGGGCGGAACGCGTAGGTGTCGCGCAGATCGTCGGGCACCTCGAACGTCACGGCCACGGCGTCGGAGCAGAGCCGCTCGACGGCGGCCACGCGCAGGCGCCGGAAACCGCCCGCGGTGGGCGCCACGACGTCGTCGGCGCGATCCGGGATCGCGATCTCGGTGGCCGACACGGCTCAGAGCTCCTTCATGTGCTCGAACGGCTCCCGGCAGGCGGGGCACCGGCGAAGGGACGTGCACGCCGTGGGGCCGAACCGGGAGATCTCCTCGGTGGCCGATGCTCCGCAGCGCGGGCAGCGGACCGACTGCGCCGGCGCGGTGAGCGTGAGCGGCACCGGCCCGGACCGGCGCGGACCGACCCGGCCCGGCGGTGCGATGCCGTGCTCGGCGAGCTTGCGCCGCCCCTCGTCGGAGATCCAGTCCGTGCTCCACGGCGGGGCGAGCGCGGTGCGCACCTCGACACGGGCGAACCCCGCCCCGGCGAGAGCGGTGCGCAGGTCGTCGCTCATGATCTCCAGCGCCGGGCAGCCGGAATAGGTCGGCGTGATCGTCACCGTGACCGCATCGCCCTCGACGTCCATGCGCCGGATCACGCCGAGGTCGTCCAGCGTGAGCATCGGCATCTCCGGATCCGTCACGGTGGCGGCGGCCGCCCGGGCGCGGACGTCGGCGGCCTCGCTGCCGCGCACCGTCTCCGTCACCATGTCGCCCCCGGGTGCTGACGCGCGAGGCTCTGCATCTGCGCGAGGACGTGCCCGAGCTGTTCGGTGTGCAGGCCCTGGCGCCCGCCACGGCCACCGATGGTGCCGATCGCGGGGCGCTGGGGACGCGTCAGCGTGGCAGCCGCGAGCACCTCGTCGAGCACGGCGTCGACCTCGGGCCGCAGCTGCTCCGGGTCGACCGCGACGCCGGCCTCGACCAGCCGCCCTTCGACGTCGGACGAGCGGAAGAGCTCCTCCACATGCGGCCACACGATCTCCAGGGCGTCCTGCATCCGCCGATGTGACTCCGCGGTGCCGTCGCCGAGGCGCACCGTCCAGCGGGCAGCGTGGTCACGGTGGTAGGCCACCTCCTTGACGCCCTTGCCCGCCACGGCCGCGAGCACGGGGTCGCGCGAGTCGAGCAGCCGCTGCAGCAACGCGAGCCGCCAGGTGGAGAACAGCAGGAGCCGCGCGATCGCCCTGGCGAAGTCCAGCTCGTCGCCCAGTTCCGCCAGAGCGACGTTGCGGAACTCCCCCTCGGTACGCAGGTAGGCGAGTGCATCCTCGTCGCGCCCGCCGTGTTCGACGTGCCCGGCTCTGGCGAGCAGGACACGGGCCTGGCCGAGCAGGTCGAGCGCGATGTTGGCGAGCGCCACCTCCTCCTCCAGCTCGGGCGCGTTGCTGACCCACTCGGAGATGCGGTGGCTGCAGATCAGGGCGTCGTCACCGAGCATGAGGCAGTACTGGGCGAGGTCACCGGCGTCGACGCCGTCGGGCACGGGCGAGTCGATCTCGCCTTGCACGTCCTCGACGCCCGACCCGAACGCCCAGCGCGGGTCGTCGTGGCCCACGGTCTCGGCTAGCGACTGGTAGGCGTTGGTCGCGTCCTCTTCCTCGGTGTGCGAGTGCGCGGTCACAGGTGCGGCACCTCCTCCGGGATCGCGTAGAAGGTGGGATGCCGGTAGATCTTGTCGCCCGCCGGGGCGAAGAACGGGTCCTTCTCATCCGGGCTGGACGCGGCGATGTCCTCGGCCCGCACCACCCAGATGCTCACGCCCTCGTTGCGACGGGTGTAGAGGTCGCGGGCGTTGCGCAGGGCCATCTCGCTGTCCGGCGCGTGCAGGGAGCCGACGTGCACGTGGTTGAGCCCGCGCTTGCCGCGGACGAACACCTCGTAGAGCGGCCAGCTGCGCCGCTTCCGCTCGCCCGACCCGGTCTCCACGCCGCTCGTCGGGACGGCACCGTGGCCGCCCTCCGCCGTGAAGTCGCGCGGCGCCCCTGATTCGCTCGCACGCTCGCGCTGCACTGATGATTCGCTCGCACGCTCGCTCATGCCACAGCCTCCGTCCGCGCGGCCCGTGCCGCCTGCTTCTCGGCGTAGGCCCCGGCGGCCTCGCGCACCCAGGCACCGTTCTCGTGGGCCCGGCGCCGGTGCGCCAGCCGCTGCGCGTTGCACGGCCCGGAGCCGGACAGAACGGCCTTGAACTCGTCCCAGTCCGGCTGGGTGTAGTCGTGCGCCTGCCGCTCCTCGTTCCACCGGAGATCGGGGTCGGGCAGCGTGATGCCGAGCGCGGTGGCCTGCGGCACCGTCATGTCGACGAACCGCTGGCGCAGCTCGTCGTTGGTGTGACGTTTGATGCCCCACGCCATCGACTGCTGTGTGTTCGGCGAGTCTCCGTCGGGGGGCCCGAACATCATCAGGGACGGCCACCACCAGCGGTTCGTCGATTCCTGCACCATCTCGCGCTGGGTGTCGGTGCCGTGCACCATCGCGAGCAGCAGCTCGTAGCCCTGCCGCTGATGGAACGACTCCTCCTTGCAAATCCGGATCATCGCCCGCGCGTAGGGGCCGTAGGAGCAGCGGCACAACGGCACCTGGTTGCAGATCGCGGCGCCGTCGACCAGCCAGCCGATCACGCCGATGTCGGCGAAGCTCAGCGCGGGGTAGTTGAAGATCGAGGAGTACCTCTGCTTCGACTCGATCAGCTTCTCGGTGAGCTCCTCGCGGTCCACGCCGAGCGTTTCCGCCGCCGCGTAGAGGTACATGCCGTGCCCGGCCTCGTCCTGCACCTTCGCCAGCAGGATCGCCTTACGGCGGAGAGAAGGGGCACGCAGGATCCAGTTGCCCTCCGGCTGCATGCCGATGATCTCCGAGTGCGCGTGCTGCGCGATTTGCCGGATCAGCGTGCGGCGGTACGCCACCGGCATCCAGTCACGTGGCTCGATCCGCTGGTCGGCGGCGATCGTCTCCTCGAACCGGGCCTCGAGCGCGTCCATCCGACTTCCCTCCAACCGAATGTTCGTTCGGTTAATGGTGCACCAGCCGCTCGCGACACGCAAGGTGCCAGCTGTTTACGTCCTCGATGCCCGAGACCGATCACCTGGTTCCCTGCCGTCAACCTTTTGTTCACCTGAATAAGCAAGCAGATCCACCACCCCCTCTTAGCGTCCGACGTGGACGCGGCCGGCCCATCCGGCCGAGAAGGAGAGGCATATGAACCAGGGGGGTAGACGATGGATCGTGACCGGAGTGGCCCTTGTGGCCATGTTGGGCTTCGCTAGCACGGCCGAGGCGCAGCCACAACAGACTCCTCCACCACAGGCCGGGCCCGGCCAAGGTGGACAGGTCAACGACGCACACTCATTTTCACCGATCGGCCAAGGCATCGGCCCTGCGGGCAAGCAGACGAACCTGGCCGGCATGCCGATCGACTCTGCGATGGCTCCTGATGGCAGCCGACTGGTCGTCAGCAATGCCGGGGCGGGTGTGCAGTCGCTCCAGCTGATCGACACGAGCACGGGGGACGTCACACAGACACTGCAATACCCAGCTCCCGCGTCCCTCTACGCGGGACTCGCGTTCAGCCCGGACGGCCTCACGCTCTACGCGAGCGGCGGCGGTAACAACCTGATCCGCGCGTACAGCGTTCGCGCGACCGGACTGACGGAGAGGAGATCGATTCCTCTTCCGACCACCGGCCCGACGGGCCAGCCGATCAACCCGTTCCCGGCAGGCATGGCCGTCACCCCGGACGGCTCCCGGCTCGTGGTCGCCGACCAGCTGGCCGACGCCGTCAGCGTGGTCGAACTCGCCTCCGGCGCCGTGCACTCGGCCCCGATCGGCCACCGGCCCTACGACGTGGTGATCTCGCACGACGGCCACACCGCCTACGTCACCGACCAGGGCGGGAACGAACTCTCGGTGGTGGACCTGAGCCGGCCGGAGCCCGTGCAACGCGGGTCGATCCCGGTAGGCACCCACCCGAACCGGCTCATCGCGCGGGCCGACGGCTCCATCCTGTACGTGGCCGACGGCGACTCCGACGAGCTCTCCGTAGTGGACACCGCCACGGAGAAGACGATCCGCACGATCAGTGTCTCCCCCTACCCGGACGCCCCGATCGGCAGCAACCCCGACGCCATCGCGCTCTCCGAGGACGGTCGCACGCTCTACGTCGCCAACTCGGGCAATAACGCCGTCGCCTTCATCGACGTCAGGTCGGGTCACTTCAACGGCATGATCCCCACCTCGTGGCACCCCACCTCGCTGGCGTGGACCGGGACCCAGCTGTTCATCACCAACGCCAAGGGCCTCGGCGCCGGACCCAACGACCTGACCGGTCACCCGAACCCGAACCGCCCCGACATGGAGGTGCTCAGCCAGGACGTCACCTCGATGATGGTGGGCACGCTCACGCGCGTCCCCGTGCCGACCGGGCACCTGCAGGACTTCACCCAGCAGGTGCGGGACAACGACGGGTTCCCCGACCCGAATCCCAGGCCCGAGAGCATGAGCACTCCGTCCGAGGGCACGAACAAGGGCGCGAAGGTCCGGGATTCGGGTGTGGTCCCGTTGAAGCCGGGCGTGCAGAGCCCGATCAAGCACGTGATCTACGTGGTGCGTGAGGGCCAGAGCTACGACGAGGAGCTCGGCAGCCTGGGCAGGGGCAACGGCGACGCGGCGCTCAACGTGTTCGGCAACGAGTCCACACCGAACTCACGCAGGCTGGCCCGGACGTTCGGCGACTTCGACAACTTCTACTCCCCCGCCGAGGTCGGCGCCCAGGGGTGGAACTGGGCCGTCGCCGGGAACTCCAACGACTACTCCGAGCAGACCTGGCCTGCCGTGAGCTCCGGCCGCACCGGGCCCCTTCCCCCGGAGGGCACGGACCCGGCCACGGCGCCGAACCGCGACCCGGCGCACGCCTACATCTGGGACCAGATGGCCGACTACCACGTGCCGTTCCGCAACTACGGCGTGTTCACCAACATCCAGCCGGACGGGTCGGCGAAGGCCGCCGACCCGGTGCTGGACGCGAACACCGACCACAACTACCGCGGGTTCGACCTCACCTGCCCCGACTCCCCCAGGAGCTTCGCCCCGGCGGCGGGCGTGAACTGCGGCAACGCGCGCTTCGCGGAGTGGAAGAAGGAGTTCGACGGCTACGTCGCCGACAACAACCTGCCGGCAGCGGAGCTGATCAGCCTGCCCAACGACCGCAACGCCGGGCCGAAGCCGGGCTCGCCGACGCCGGCGGCCTACGTCGCCGACAACGACTGGGCGCTGGGCCAGATCGTCGACGCCGTCTCGCACTCCGACTTCTGGTCCTCCACCGCGATCTTCGTGACCGAGGTGGACTCCAACAGCGGCGGCGACCACGTCGACGGCCATCGCACGGTGGCCCAGGTGATCAGCCCGTACAGCCACACGGGCAGGGTCGACTCCACCTTCTACAGCACCGTCTCGATGCTGCGGACGGTCGAGCTCATCCTCGGGCTGCCGCCGCTCACCCAGTACGACGCGGCGGCGACGCCGATGGTCAACGCCTTCACCTCGAAGCCGGACCTCACGCCGTACAGCGCGGTGAAGCCGTCGCAGAACATGCAGGAGATGAACCACCCCTAGGAGCGGAACGGCGGACGGCCCGCTCGACATCACCTGAGAACGACACGGTCCCCGCAACTCCTCAGGTCGAGGTGTTGCGAGGACCGTGTGAACCCGCGGGCTGGGTGGGCCGTTCGCTCGCCGGCGCGAGGCTGCCTGGTCAGGCGATCGGCAGGCGGGTGAGCCACTCCTGCCAGGCCTGGTCGGTCCGGGCGGGATCCGAGTCGGACGCGAAGATGTGGTGCCCGACCACCAGCGCGTTGCCGCGGTCCGTACCGGAGTGCAGGAACCGGTAGAGGGCGTCCGGAGTGCGCACACCGAAGTACGTCGGCAGGCCGGCGAGGTCCACCACGCCGTCGATCGGCGGCAGCCCGGGTAGCTCGAGCCGGGCCCGCTCGCCCTCGGTGACGGCGCCGGTGAGGCCGAACGCGCCGGCCACGGCCGCCCAGACCTGGTCCGGGTCGCCGGCACCCGGCCGGAACGCCGAGACGGGAGTGCCGGTACGGCCGGGAAAGTGCGTCACGTACGCCGCCAGCGTGGCCAGGTACATGTCCCATCCGAGGCCCATGGCCTCGTACTCGGTCTCCCAGTCGTCTCCAAGGACACCGCTCTGCACCATCCGCAGCACGGTGGCGCCCTGGTCGCGCCCCTCGATGAGGTACTCCAGTGCCATGAAGGTGCCGTCCGGCCCTGGTTCGCTCCGGTGCGCGAACCGCTTCCCGGGTTCCCATGCCGTCACCGTCGACTCCTCGACGTAGCCGGCCATGGCAAACCGGGTGCGCCCGCCTTCGCCGGGCTCGACCTCGCTGCGACCCATGAACCAGGAGTCGATACCCGGGCCGGTGGCGATGGCGTCCCAGATCTGCTCCGGGCCGGCCGCCATCTCGATTTCCTTGGTGAGCTCGAACTTGTGTCCCATGGTGAACCTCTCTCGGGGTGGTGATCCGGATGGAGTGGCCGAGCAGGCCGAGCTGTGTTGTCGAGCGGGGGTCAACGGGCGCGGCGGTGCCGGAGCATCGGCAACAGCGCGACCGCGACGGCGACGTGGATGAGGCAGAGCATGACCCGGGTGTCCACTGTGGCCTGTTCGAGAAAGACCGGGATGAACGAGGCCGCGAGCACCGTTCCGGCGAGCACGCTCCAGACGATCTTCGCGTGGCGGGTCACGCGCTCGAGCAGGGCGAGGGTGCCCCAGCCGAGAAGCGCGAAGACGAGAGCGAAGACGATGATCTCCGGCAGGATCAGCGGGTGTGACACGGTCGCGCCGGGGTCGGTGAGCACGAAATCCGTGCCCGCCGCCCGAGCGCCGAGGTAGAGCACGCCGCTCGCCGCCACCGCGACGCCCACCGCCTTGGCGCGCTGCCTGCGCCGGACGCGCGCGGCCGTGGCGGGTCCGGTCTCCGTGATCGGGAGTGCCTGGTCGAGGGCGGGGCCGGTCGTGGTGGTCATGTCAGGACTCCTCGGATTCGGTGGTGCCGGTACGGGGGTTGACGCTGGGGTGCAGGGCGAGCACCACCCGGTGGTCACGACCGCCGGGAGCCTGCTCGTCGTGGTATTTGCCGACCAGGCCGTTGACGGTGGCCGCCAGCTCCTCGGCGAAGGCGGCCCGATCGCTCGCCGAGGCGAAGCGGACGCTCACGTCGACGACGAACGTGGCCACCCGCCTCCTGGCCCGCTCCGCGCCGGTGATCAGCTCGCCGACGTCCTGGACGAGCCGGGCGGCGACCGCCAGCAGCCACCGTGCCGACAACCGGTCCGGCGTCCCGGCCGGATCGGGGCTGACGGCGGCGAGAGCGACCGGCGAGATCACGTACGACGCCGCGGTGGCCCGCATGACCCGCTCGGTGGCGTTGCCCTTGCGGCGCTCCTCGACCAGCTCGATCAGGCCGTGCTGTTCGAGCGCCCGGAGGTGGTAGTTGACCTTCTGCCGGGCCAGGCCGACCCGGGCCGCGAGCATCGTCGCCGAGGCCGGCTCGGCGAGCGCGGCGAGGAGCCGGGACCGCATGGGGTCCAGCGACGCCTCGGCCGCGGCCGGGTCCTCGATCACTGCGATGTCGAACATGCGGAAACTCTCGCACCGACAAGTTCATCTGTCAAGACAAGAAAGTTTGTCGGTGTCGGACCGTCTCGTCCGGAGATCTCACGCACGATCACCAGCGGGCGCCACGTCCCTGATGCCCGAGCCCGATCGTGCGGTGTCGCCCCATCCACGTCTCGTTCACCGCAACGCGCGGAGCAGGCCATCGCCCGCTCCTAGCGTCCATCTCGGAGTACGGCCGACCTCCGGCCGAGAAGGAGGCACACGGTTATGCGGTGCAGACATCGATCGATCACTGCGGCGGCCGTCCTGGCGGCCACGCTGACCATCGGCGGCACGGCTGCTGCAGCCACGCCGCCCCAGCCTGGCCCCGCCCCGGGCGGGCCGACGCTCACGCCCATCGGTTTCACCGTCACGCCGGCGGGGCAGCAGACGGACCTCGGTGACCTACCGCTGGGCGAGGCACTGTCCCCGGACGGCAGCCATCTCGTCATCAGCAACGACGGTCAGGGTGTCCAGTCGCTGCAACTGATCGACACGAGCACCGGTGATGTCACACAGACCGTCGACTACCCCGACCCTGCGGCCCTGTACACGGGCCTCGCTTTCAGCCCCGACGGCCACACGCTCTATGCGAGCGGCGGTGGCAACAACCTCGTGCGCAGCTACGGCGTGGGCGACCACGGCCTCGTCGCCAACGGGTCGTTCGCCCTGCCCACCAGCACCCCGAAGGGCGCGAAGGTCAACCCGTTCCCGGCCGGCATCGCCGTCACGCCCGACGGGGCTCGGCTCGTCGTCGCCGACCAGCAGGCCGACGCCGTCAGCGTGATCGATGTGGGCACGGGAGCCGTGCACACGATCGCGGCCGGGCACCGGCCCTACGGCGTGGCGCTCTCCAAGGACGGCCGCACCGCTTACGTCACCAGCCAGGGCGGCAACGACGTGGCCGTGGTGGACGTGTCGGGTGCGATGCCGGTGGCGCAGCGGAGCATCAAGGTCGGCACCCACCCCAACAAGATCATCACCTCGGCCGACGGTTCCACCCTCTACGTGGCGAACGGCGACTCCGACGAGGTCAGCGTCATCGACACCGCCTCGGACAAGGTGACCCGCACGATCAGCCTCGCGCCCTACCCCGACGCGCCCGTCGGCAGCAACCCCGACGCGCTCGCGCTCTCGCAGGACGGCCACACGCTCTACGTCGCCAACGCGGGCAACAACGACGTGGCCGCGGTCGACACCGGTACCGGCGCTGTCAACGGGCTGATCCCCACCGGCTGGTACCCCACGTCGATCGTGATGCACGGGAACCAGATGCTCGTCACCAACGCGAAAGGACTGGGAGCCGGACCGAACAACGGGCCCGGGCACCCGAACCCCTACTCCACCTTTCTTGCGGCGGACCAGTACAGCGGCTCGATGATGGTGGGCACGCTCTCCGCCATCACCACGCCGGACCCGGCTCAGCTGCAGACCTGGACGCAACAGGTGCGGACCAATGACGGATTCGCCGACGGAGCTGCGGTGCGCGGTGGTGACCAGGGGATGAGCATCATCCCGCGACACCCTGGCGAGCAGACCCCGATCAAGCACGTGATCTTCATCGTTCGGGAGAACCGGACCTACGACCAGGAGTTCGGCAACCTGGGCAAGGGCAACGGCGACCCCTCGCTCGACCTGTTCGGCGACGAGTCCGCCCCCAACTCCCGCAACCTGGAGAAGACGTTCGGCGACTTCGACAACTTCTACGCCGACGCCGAGGTCAGCGCCCAGGGCTGGAACTGGACGGTGGCGGCGAACTCCAACCCCTACTCCGAGCAGGTCTGGCCCGGCAACTACTCCGATCGGAACGCGCCCTACCCGTCGGAGAGCTCCGACCCGGCCATCGCACCGAACCGTGACCCGGCGAAGGCCTACATCTGGGACCGGTTGGCCGAGAATCACGTGTCGTTCCGCAACTACGGCTACTACGTCGACACGCTGAAGGACGGGCGGTCGAAGGCGACCGACCCCGTGCTCGCCGCGCACACCGACGCCAACTACCGGGGCTGGGACCTCAGCTGCCCCGACTCTCCCGGGACCTTCAAACCGGTGCCGTCGGCGCATTGCCTCAGCCCCCGCTACACCGAGTGGAAGAAGGAGTTCGACAGGTACGTCGCGAACGACAACCTGCCGACCGTCGAGCTGCTCCGGCTGGGTAACGACCACAACGCCGGGACGAAGACCGGCTCCCCGACGCCGAGGGTCTACGTCGCGGACAACGACTGGGCGGTGGGCCAGGTCGTCGACGCGGTTTCGCACTCCAAGTACTGGGGATCCACCGCGATCTTCGTGACCGAGGACGACGCGCAGGACGGACCCGACCACGTCGACGCACACCGCACGGTGGCCGAGGTGATCAGCCCCTACAGCCAGACGGGCAAGGTCGACTCCACCTTCTACAGCACCGCGTCGATGCTGCGGACGATGGAGCTGATCCTCGGGCTCCAGCCGCTCACGCAGTTCGACGCCTACGCGACGCCGATGCTGGCCGCCTTCACGTCCACTCCGAACCTCACCCCGTACACGGCGGTGAAACCGAGACAGAACATGAAGGAGACGAACCCGGCGAACGCGCCCGACGCGGCGACCTCCAACGCCCAGCCCCTCACGAAGGAGGACCAGATCGACGAGCAGACGTTCAACGAGGCGATCTGGCACAGCGTGAAGGGCGCCGACTCCGTGATGCCCGCGCCGCAACACCACGTGTTCCCCGCACCTCCGCCGGGAGCGAAGGACGACGATGACGACGACAACTGAGTGACCTGATCACCGTCGTTCGTGATCACCGTCGTTCCGGGCCCGCGCGACGTTCGGGTGCGGGGTATCAGCCGGCTGCCGGCAGGATCCCCTCGAACACCGCGCGGGCCACGTCGTCCGGGAGGTTGGCCGTGCCCGGACGCCCGGGCCGATACCACTCGACCACCGAGTTGACCAGGCCCGACAGCAGCCGCGCAGCCAGAGCGGGTTCGACTCCGGGCCGGATCTCCCCGGCGGCCACCGCCTCCTTCACGAGTGCCGCGATCTGCGCGTCGAACGCGCGGCGGCGCGCCAGCGCCCACCGCTCGCTCTCGGTGTTGCCGCGCACCCGCAGCAGCAGCGTGACGTAGGGCAGGTCGCGCTGCAGCACCGCCACCTGCCCACGGACGATGTGGCGCAGGCGCGCCAGTGGTGTGCCGGTGGTGGCGGCGGGCTCGTCGAGCACCCCGAAGAGCCCGCTCAGCGCGCGCTCCAGCGCTGCGCGGAGCAAGGCCTCCTTGCCTGTGAAGTGGTGGTAGAAGGACGACTTCGTGATCCCCGCGGCGCGGGAGAGATCTTCCATGCTCGTGGCGTCGTAGCCGCGGGTGTTGAACTCCGCCACCGCCACCTCGAGCAACGAGGCGGCTCCCCCGCTGGGCCTGCGGACCCGGCGTCCCGCCGCCTCGGTGGTCATCAGCGCCCCCGGAACGTCGGGCGGCGCTTGGCCAGGAAGGCCTCGACGGCGTCGGCGTGGTCGGAGGTTGTGGCCAGCCGGGCCTGCGCGGCGCCCTCCGCGGCGAGCACGTCCGGCAGCGCGGACACGGCTCCGAACCGGACCCCGCGCTTGACCTCGGCGTACGCCTTCGTGGGGCCGGCCGCCAGGCGGCGGGCCAGCTCCAACGCGGCAGGGACCACGTCCTCGGGTGGCACGACCGCTCGCACCAGGCCCCAGGCCTGCGCGTCCTCCGCGGTGAACGGCTCGCCGAGCAGCAGCAGCTCGGTGGCCCGGGCGACACCCACGGCGTGGGCGAGGCTCGCCGAGAGCCCGGAGTCGGCGGTGAGCCCGATCCCGGTGAACGCGGTGGAGAACTTCAGGCCCGCGGCCGCGATCCGCAGGTCGCACGCGAGGGCGAACCCGAGGCCTGCACCGACGCACGGGCCGTTGATCGCCGCGACGACGGGGAAGTCCATGTCGGCGAGCTCGGCGACGATGGGGTTGTAGTGCTCGGTGACGGTGTCGAAGGCCGTGGACGGGTCGGCGCGCAGCGCCTCGGCGTGTTCTCCCAGGTCCTGCCCCACGCAGAACGCCTTGCCCGCGCCGGTGAGCACGAGCGCGCGGACGTCCTCGGCCTTTCCGAGATCCTCCACGGCGGCCAGCAGATCGGTCTTCAGCTCCGTGGTGAGCGCGTTGTACCGCGCCGGCCGGTTGAGGGTGAGCACGGCGACGGCCGGGTCGGCGTCGTCGCGCGTGATCAGCACGGCTGGGTCATCGGTCACGGGGCCATGGTAAAGCCCGAACGAACGACCGGTCGAGACACGCGCGGGCGAGGATCGACACTGTTCGGCACGCACCCTGCGTGCTAGCGTTCGAACGAACGGTCGGTAGAACATCCCGGGAGGGCTCCCCTGATGTCACCTGTTCTGCGCAGCTACGTCCAGGGCCGCTGGCACTCCCCCTCCGACGAGGGCCGCCCACTCTTCGACGCCGTCACCGGCGAGGAGGTCGCCCGGATCTCCTCGGCCGGGATCGACATGGCCGCGGTGCTCCACCACGGCAGGCGCGTGGGCGGCCCGGCGCTGCGGGAACTGACCTTCCACCAGCGCGCGGGACTGCTGAAGGCCTTGGCCGGGCACCTGCGTGAGCATCGCGAGGAGCTCTACGCGGTGTCCGCCCGCACCGGCGGCACTCCGTTCGACGCGAAGTTCGACATCGACGGCGGCATCGGCGTGCTGCAGGCCTATGCGAGCAAGGGCCGCCGCGAACTGCCGAACGACACGATCTACGTCGAGGGCGACGTCGAGCCGCTCTCCCGTGGCGGCACGTTCGCCGGCCAGCACATCGCCACCTCGCTGCGCGGAGTCGCGGTGCAGGTCAACGCGTTCAACTTCCCGGTGTGGGGGCCGCTGGAGAAGTTCGCCCCCGCCTTTCTCGCCGGCGTCCCGTCGGTGGTCAAGCCGGCGAGCCCCACGGCGTTCCTGACGGCCGCGCTCGTCGAGCTGATCGTCGACTCCGGACTCCTGCCCGAGGGCACGCTGCAGTTCGTCGCCGGTTCGGTCGGCGACATGTTCGATCACCTCACCGAGCAGGACCTCGTCGCTTTCACCGGCTCTGCGTCCACCGCCGCGAAGCTGCGCACCCACCCCGGCATCGTCGGGCGCAGCGTGCGCTTCTCGGCGGAGGCCGACTCCCTGAACCTCTCGGTCCTCGGACCGGACGCGGTGCCGGGCACGCCCGAGTTCGACCTCTACGTGAAGCAGTTGCTGCAGGAGATGACGGTCAAGGCCGGCCAGAAGTGCACGGCGATCCGCCGCGCGTTCGTGCCTGCCGAGCATGTGGACGCCGTGGTCGAGGCGGTGTCGGCCCGATTGGCGTCCACCGTGGTCGGCAACCCGGCCGCCGAGGGCGTGCGGATGGGCGCCCTCGCGAGCCTCGAACAGCGTGAGGAGGTGCGCCGCAGCGTCAAGGCCCTCGCCGACGCCGGGCGCATCGTCTTCGGCGACCCGGAGAAGGTCGACGTGGTCGACGCCGACGCCGAGCGCGGCGCCTTCATCTCCCCGATCCTGCTCACCGGCGACCCGGACCGCGCCGAACCCCACGAGGTGGAGGCGTTCGGGCCGGTCTCGAGCGTGCTGCCCTACTCCTCCACCGAGCAGCTGATCGACTACGCCGCACGCGGCCAGGGCAGCCTCGTGGGCTCGGTCGTCACGGGCGACGCGGCGTTCGCACGCGACGTCGTGCTCGGCGTCGCCCCGTGGCACGGCCGGTTGCTCGTGCTCACCCAGGCCGACGCGAAGGAGTCGACGGGCCACGGCTCGCCGATGCCGCAGCTCGTCCACGGCGGCCCGGGCCGGGCAGGCGGCGGGGAGGAGATGGGCGGCATCCGCGGGGTGCTGCACCACATGCGGCGCACCGCCGTGCAGGCCGACCCCGACACGCTCACGGCGATCACCGGCCGCTGGGTGGCGGGCTCGCGGCGCACGGAGACCGACGTCCACCCGTTCCGCAAGCACCTCGAGGAGCTGCGGGTGGGCGACACGATCGTCGGCGGCCCGCGCACCGTCACGCAGGAGGACGTGGAGCACTTCGCCGAGTTCACCGGCGACACCTTCTATGCCCACATGGACGCCGAGGCGGCCGCGGCGAACCCGCTGTTCGGCGAACGCGTGGCGCACGGGTATCTCGTCGTCTCGCTGGCCGCAGGCCTGTTCGTCGACCCCGACCCGGGCCCCGTGCTCGCCAACTTCGGTGTCGACCGGCTGCGCTTCCTGACGCCGGTCAAGTTCGGCGACGCCCTGACGGTGTCGCTGACCTGCAAGCAGGTGACCCCGCGCGACACCGCCGGCTACGGCGAGGTGCGCTGGGACGCGGACGTGACGCGTCAGGACGGCGAGTCCGTGGCCCGCTACGACGTCCTCACGCTCGTGGCCAAGAAGGAGGTGTGATGGCAGCACCGGCCACGCGCAGGCTCGGCGACGCTCCGCCTGCCGAGCTGCTCGACCCTGCGGAGCGCATGTCGGTCGACGAGCTACGCGCCCTGCAGCTGGAGCGTCTGCAATGGACGCTGCGGCACGCCTACGAGAACGTCCCGCACTACCGCGCGAGTTTCGATGCGGCCGGCGTGCACCCGCAGGACTGCCGCGAGCTCTCCGACCTCGCGAAGTTCCCCACCACATCCAAGGCCGACCTGCGCGACAACTACCCGTTCGGGATGTTCGCGGTGCCGCAGGAGCAGGTACGGCGGGTGCACGCCTCGTCGGGCACCACCGGGCGCCCGACCGTCGTCGGCTACACCGAACGCGACATCGACACCTGGGCCACCGTGATGGCCCGCTCGATCCGGGCGGCGGGCGGACGGCCGGGGCACAAGGTGCACAACGCCTACGGGTACGGCCTGTTCACCGGCGGTCTCGGCGCGCACTACGGGATCGAGAAGCTCGGAGCCACGGCCATCCCGGTCTCGGGCGGGATGACCCCGCGGCAGGTCCAGCTCATCCAGGACTTCCGGCCCGAGATCATCATGCTCACGCCGAGCTACATGCTCACGATCGTCGACGAGTTCGAGAAGCAGGGGATCGACCCGCGCTCCTCCTCGTTGCAGGTCGGGATCTTCGGGGCCGAGCCGTGGACCGAGCAGATGCGCCTCGAGATCGAGGAGCGCATGGACATGCACGCCGTGGACATCTACGGGCTCTCGGAAGTGATGGGCCCCGGCGTCTCGCAGGAGTGCGTGGAGACGAAGGACGGCCTGCACATCTGGGAGGACCACTTCTACCCGGAGGTCGTCGACCCGTTCGGCGACGACCCGGGCGCGCCACTGCCGGACGGGGAGGAGGGCGAGCTGCTCTTCACCTCGCTCACCAAGCAGGCGTTGCCGATCATCCGCTACCGCACGCGTGACCTCACCCGGCTGCTGCCCGGCACCGCACGACCGAGGATGCGACGGATGCAGAAGATCACCGGCCGCAGCGACGACATGATCATCCTGCGCGGGGTGAACCTCTTCCCGACCCAGGTCGAGGAGATCGTGCTGCGCACCGCGGGGCTGTCGCCGCACTTCCAGCTCGTGCTGAGCACAGAGGGCCGGATGGATGCGCTGACCGTTCGCGTCGAGGCGCGCCAGGAGACGCCGGCCGAGCGCAGGCTCGACGCCGCACGCGAGCTCGTCACCGCGGTCAAGGAGACCGTCGGTGTCACGGTGGGGTGCGACGTCGTCGACCCTGAGACGCTGGAGCGCTCCGTCGGCAAGCTCCAGCGTCTTCGGGACCTACGGGACCGCTGACGGCTCAGGCCGCCGCGGTGTCCCGCGCGTGGGCATCGCGGTGCTCGCAGTACTCCGGACGGTCGTCCAGAGCCGCAGCGATGCGGAACTGCACGCCGGCCTCCTCGTGCCTGCTGCGCCGCTGCAGCGTGCGCCCGAGGATGAAGCGCACGTAGGCGTCGGTCGGAGCCAGCGAAACCGCCCGCTCCAGGGCCTCCTGCGCCTTGCCGAGCTGGGCCGAGTGGTAGTACGCCCGTCCCAACAGCAGCTGCCCGGCCGCGTGCTCACGCAGCCCGTCGGCCATCGGTTCGAGGAGCGTCAACGCCTCGAGCGGGTCACCCATGTCGAGGTGGAGCCCGGCCAGCCGGTACCTGTCGATCTCGTGCAACGGAATCACCTCCGGTTTTCCCAACCGGATACCCCTAGACGGTATTCCGCAGCTATCCGACGTCGCACGGGAGCCGGTCGAGCACGCGCTCGAACGCCCCGGCCATGACGTCCAGCTCGTCGTCCGCGATCGCGTCGAAGAAGAGGCTCCGGACGGCCTCGACGTGCGAGGGCGCCGCCGCCACGATGGCCGCCCTGCCGGCCTCGGTGAGGCGCACCATCGATCCGCGTGCGTCCTCGGGACACTCCTCACGCACGACGAGACCGCGCTTCTCCATGCGAGCGACCTGATGAGAGATCCGGCTGCGTTCCCAGCCGACCATCCGCCCGAGGTCGCGCGCCCGCAGCAGTCCGCCCGGCGTCTCGGACAGCGGCACCAGCAGAGTGAACTCGGCGCTGGAGAGCCCTCCGTCGCGCACGAGCCGACGTTCCAGCTCGGCCTCGAGATGCAACTTCAGGCCGACGTAGCTCCGCCAGACGCGTGCCTCTCGCTCGTCGAGCCACCGCGGTTCACTCACAGCCTCAGCCTACCCAGTTGTTGATACATCATCATAGCGCGGCGCGCCGGGCACCATTTCGCAAAGTCGGACATCTCAGCTTTTCACAGAGGCCCGGTAGCGCGCCGTGACACCGCGTTCGACGTCGGAATCCCCACAAAGGAAGCCCCGTTCCGACGGGCGGGCGCGGACTCCGGGTGGGCGCCCGCCGACGGCGCGTCACGAGGTGGAACGAGCGGCCCAGCCGCCCACTCCCCCGCCCCACGATCCCAAGATCACCGGTTCGGGCCGCCCAGCCGCTGATAACACGGCCACCGACCCCCAACCGCTGATCATGGCTGCCGAGGTGCCGAGCTCGCACCACGCAAGTTCTCCGGACACGGAAACGTCCCGCACCCGTGCATCGGGTGCGGGACGTTGCTCCCTCGCCGCCCCCCGGTCGATGGGGGAGCCGGAAACGCTGCGGTCAGGCGCTCCGCAGCGGTGCGAGCGCGGCGCTCCAGGCCACGACCTGGTCCAGCATGGCGGTGACCGTGTCGGCCTGGTGCGCACCCGGGGTGAACTCACTGAAGTTCGTGAAGTCGGTGTACAGCGACAGCGCGACCTGGTTGCGGACGTCGGCCACCTGCAGCTCGCCCATCACCAGGCGCAGGTGCTCCACCGCACGGGCTCCACCGACCGCGCCGTAGCTGACGAAGCCCGCCGCCTTGTTGTTCCACTCGGCGGAGAGGAAGTCGATGGCGTTCTTCAGCGCACCCGACGTGGAGTGGTTGTACTCCGGGGTGACGAACACGAAACCGTCGAACGAGCCGATCTTCTCCGCCCACTTCTTCGTGTGCGGCTGGCTGTACTGACCCATCGACGGGGGCACCGCCTCGTCGAGGTGCGGCAGGTTGTAGTCCAGCAGGTCCACGAGCTCGTAGTCGGCATCGCTGCGCTGCTTCGCGATGTCGAGGACCCACTTGGCGACTGCCTCGCCATTACGGCCGGGGCGCGTGCTGCCGAGGATGATCGCGATCTTGGTCATGACTGGTGAGTACTCCTGATGCGAGCTCCAGCCCCACGAGGGGCTCTGATGACGCATCAACAAACTATCCACGAAGTTCGTGCCACGTCAACTACTCGAAGGCTCACCCGTCCGTGATGGGCGCCACGGCGCACTCGTCACGATGGGCAACTCTCGCCAAGATGTCGCCATCCCATCCGGCATGGACCGGCACGATGGAGTGGGACCGGTTGGGTCGGCCGGGCAGAGCGGGTACGCAGGCAGCATGTGGATCGCCGCCATCATTGTCCCACTCGTGTTGCTGGCCGCGCCCCTCTGGCTCGCGCACCTGGAGGATCGCCTGATCGACGGCGTCCGCCCGGCCGGCGGTCCGGACCCACTGGACGACGACGTCGCGGCCGCGCCGGAGCCGGCCGGTTCCGAACGGCGCGGTCTGGAGATCGTGCCTGCCCCGTTCGCCCGCCTCGCGCCGGGCCGGGCCGCCTGAGGCCGACCCGGCCTCAGCGGGTCACCGCCGCTCCAGCACCCCGCGCAGGAAGGCGGCCTGTCCGACGTGCTGAAGGTCGTCGCTCACCACGCTGACCAGCCGCACGGCGAGCGTCACCGGCGGGTCCCACCTCTCGTCGACCACCCGCCCGAGCTCCTCTTCCTTGATGCCCTCGATGAACCGGAGGGTCTGCGCGTGCACCGCCTCGTGGTAGTCGACCAGCAGGTCCGGAGAGTCGACGCGCACGGCGTCGACGTCGGCCGAGCTGTGCCCGTATCCGATCGCGGACGGGGAAAAAGGGAAGCCGAAGCGCTCGGCCCAGCCCTGCGCGGTGTAGACCTGTTCGAACCCGGCCACGGCGGCGATGTGGTCGTCCTGCACACGCGTCAGATGCCAGACCAGCCAGGCGATCGAGTTGGCTGTGCCATCGACGCGGTAGGCCAACTGCTCGGGGGTCAGGCCGTCGACAGCGCCGTTGACCTCCTCACGGATCCGGCCGTAGGCGTCGGTCAGCAGCTCGGCACTCGTCACGGTTCACTCCTCGCAACGTCGTCGTGGGGCCCCCACGTTGCCCGCACGAGCGAACCGGCGCACGGCCGGGGTCGCGATCAGCCGGCGTAGATGCCGATGCCGTTCGGCACGAGGCGCGGCGACGAACCGGACGGATCGTTGACGATCGTCACCTCGGACGCGCCGTGCGCCCGGAAGACCTGCGTCGACGAGCCGCCGCCGTCGAGGTTGATCGCGTCGTCGACGCCCATCGCCCGCAGAACCGTGGCCAGCTCCGCGAGCGTCGCGCCCACGCTGTCGGTCTGCCGGCCGTCGAGCGTGAGAAGGAACATGTAGTGCCCGTCCGGGCTCGTGCCCACGGCGCTGCGAGGCGCCCGCTCGCGGTCATCGAGCCCGGCGACGGGAACCCTGTCGATCAGGATCGGGCTGCCCCCGATGGCGAACTGCGGCTGCACACCGCTGGCCGCCACCAGCGCGTAGTCGATCTGCACGCGGTCGCCGATCTCCAACGAGCGCACCATGGCTGCGCCCTTGTCCCGACCGGTGAGCACGACGTCGCCTTGCGGGATCTGCCCGCCGACCGGCGGGCCGGCGAGCACCACGACCCCCTCGTGGATCAGCACCTCGGCCTGGTCGGCCGCACAGGGCGCGTCACGGTCGACGTCGGAGCCGCACAGCGTCGTGGCCCGGTCGGCCACGCCCCAGTCCGGGGTGAACACGCCGATCCCGCCGACCGGCACGGCGTACTGGTTGAGCGCCATGATCGGGAACGTCCCCCGCGGACTGGTCGCCGTGCCCGCCAGCCGTAGGCGGTCGATCCGGCCCACCCGGTCGACCCCCACCGCGAAGACGTGCTCGATCTCGGCACCGGGCACGGCAGGCCCCATCCGCCTGCCGTCCGGCACCGCGGCCTTCAACGGGCGGCCGCCGGCGACGGCCGGTCCGGCGGGGGCGTTCGTGCGGCCGATGTCGAAGAAGTCGCCGTTGATGCCCGCGACCGCGCCGGTGCGGTCGGCCATCTCGGCGACCGACGAGCGCGCGGCGATCGTGCCAGGGGTGAGCAGGTCGGCGCGGATCCCGGGCGAGGTCAGATCGGCGACCACGACGTCACCCATCACCTGGCCGGCCGCGGCGGTCGTGGTGAACCCCTGGTGGACGACGCCGACCGCGACCGGCTGTTCGGGCCCGACCTCGCCGAGGACACGATCGGGCGAACCTTCGGGTGTCGGTGTGGGGGGCGCCGGCTCGGCCACGGCAGGCGGAGCGAACGCCAGCAGTGCCGTTGCGAGCAACGCGAACAGCGCATGTCCGCGGCCGGCTCCCCGTGCCCGCATCCGGACCTCCCGTGGCGTGATCAGCGATCGCGGAGGGGATCGGATCACGCCCCGTGCACCGCGGACACCACACGGCGGCAGGCTTCACCCGGAGGTGGTCGCGGGACCGCACCAACCGGTGACGCCACTGGACACGGCCTGCACGCGCCGCGGATCGCCGGCCGGCGTCTCCGCCTGCGTTTCGTCCGGTCGTGGTGGGCGTGTCGCGGGCGTCCGCTTGCCCGTGCGGACTCACCGGGCCACCCTGGTCAGCGTGACCGAGCAGGCGATCGAACTCGATCTCGACGAGACCGGCGTGGCAACCGACCTTCCGCGACCTTCACATGTGCGCGATGAGGTCCAGCAGGTGCCTTACCGGCCCGTGCAGTTCCGCGACGACGACCTCCCGACCGCGCTGGAACGGTCGGCGGCCTGGCTGCGCCAGGCACAGGAGTGGCTGGGCGAGCCGCTCGACGTCATCGCCGTTCACCTGGACTACGACGACAGCGACACCGGGCCCTACTACGACGTCAAACTGCTGTGCAACGAGGAGGACCTGGCAGGCGCCCCCATCGCTGTCCGCGCACAACAGGCACAAGCCACCTTGCGCTGATCGAGAGCCGACGATCACCGGATTGACGGCAGCGTGGCAGGCACCTCCCGGGGCAGGATGATCGGGTGGAAGTCTGGCCAGGGGACGCGTATCCCCTGGGTGCCACCTACGACGGTCTGGGCACCAACTTCGGCTTCTTCTCGGAGCTCGCCACCCGCGTCGAGCTGTGCCTCTTCGACGACGAGGACATCGAGCAGCGGGTGGAGCTCTCGGAGGTCGACGGCTTCATCTGGCACTGCTACCTGCCGGGCGTGGGGCCCGGGCAGCGGTACGGCTTCCGCGTGCACGGCCCCCACGACCCGGCCCAAGGGCTGCGCTGCAACCCGGCGAAGCTCCTGCTGGATCCTTACGGCAAGTCGTTCGACGGGCCCGTGGACTGGGACGAGTCGCTGTTCGACTACCGCTGGGGCCAGTCCGGGCGCCGCAACAATGACGACTCCGCGCCCCACCAGACCAGGGCCGTGGTCATCAGCCCGTTCTTCGACTGGGGCAACGACCGGCCGCCGCGCACCCGCTACAGCGAGTCGGTGATCTACGAGGCCCACGTGCGTGGCCTCACGGTGCTCCACCCCGAGGTACCGCCCGCCCTCCGTGGCACCTACGCCGGGCTGGCCCATCCCGCCGTCGTCGAGCACCTCAAGAAGCTCGGCGTCACCGCGGTGGAGCTGATGCCCGTGCACCAGTTCCTCGACGACCACGTCCTCGTGGAGCGTGGACTGGCCAACTACTGGGGCTACAACACGATCGGCTTCTTCGCGCCGCACCACCGCTACGCGGCCCGCGGCGGGCGCGGCCAGCAGGTCACCGAGTTCAAGGCGATGGTGCGCGCGCTGCACGACGCCGGCATCGAGGTGATCCTGGACGTCGTCTACAACCACACCGCGGAGGGCAACCACCTCGGCCCCACGCTCTCGTTTCGCGGCATCGACAACCACGCGTACTACCGGCTTGCCGACGACCCCCGCTACTACGCCGACTACACCGGCACCGGAAACACCCTCAACGTGCTCCACCCCCACACGCTGCAGCTGATCATGGACTCCCTGCGGTACTGGGTGCTGGACATGCACGTCGACGGCTTCCGCTTCGACCTGGCCGCGGCCCTCGCGCGCGGGCTCTACGAGGTCGACCGGCTCGCCGCCTTCTTCGACCTGGTGCAGCAGGATCCGGTGGTGTCGCAGGTCAAGCTCATCGCCGAGCCGTGGGACGTCGGCCCCGGCGGATACCAGGTGGGCAACTTCCCTCCGCTGTGGACGGAGTGGAACGGCCGCTACCGCGACGCGGTGCGCGACTTCTGGCGGGGCGTGCCGGGCACGGTCGGCGACTTCGCCTCCCGGCTCACGGGATCGTCGGACCTGTACGAGTCCAGCGGGCGCCGTCCGTACTCCTCGATCAACTTCGTCACGGCCCACGACGGGTTCACGCTGCACGACCTCGTCTCGTACAACCACAAGCACAACGAAGCCAACGGCGAGGACAACCGCGACGGCTCCGACGACAACCGCTCGTGGAACTGCGGCGCCGAGGGCCCCACGGACGACCCGACGATCCAGGAGCTGCGCGAACGGCAGAAGCGCAACATGCTGACCACGCTGTTCCTGTCGCAGGGTGTCCCGATGCTCCTGCACGGCGACGAGCTGGGCCGCACCCAGGACGGCAACAACAACGCCTACTGCCAGGACAACGCGATCTCCTGGGTGGACTGGAAGCGGGCCGACGGGTTCCACTCGCTCACCGACTTCACCGCACGGCTCGTCCGGCTCCGCCGCGACCACCCGGTCTTCCGGCGCCGCCGGTTCTTCCAGGGCCGCCCCGTCCGGGGCACCAGCCTCGAGGACCTCGCCTGGCTCACCCCGGCAGGCGTGCCGATGAGCGATGCGCACTGGACCGACGGCGGCACCCGCGCCCTGGCCATCTTCTACAACGGCGACGGGATACCCGAGCCGGACCGCCGGGGCCGCAAGCTGCGCGACGACTCGTTCCTGCTGCTGGTCAACCCGAGCCCTGACGTCGTGGCGTTCACGCTGCCCGGCCCCGCCTACGGCGCCGCGTGGGAGATCGTCCTCGACACCGCCGACCCGCAGCGCGGCGCCCCCGGCCCGCTCCTGCCGCCGGCCGCGCGTGCCCGCACCACACTCGGAGTGGTGGGGCGGTCGCTGCAGCTTCTGATGCGCATCGCGTAAAAGCGCGGGCATTCGCAGCCTCCAACCTGGGCGGACCGGCCGCCGAGGGAGGACCATCGAGGTCGGATACATCCTCGTGGAGGTGGACGTGCCGCAGGACCGCCCCGGACCCGGACCCTTCGACGAGCTGTTCGAGCGTCTGATCGGGAACCTGGAGACCACGCTGGGCGGCGCCATGCCCCGTCCGGACACCACACCGAGGACACCGGGCACCCACGCGCGCACCCCGCGGCTGGACCGGTTCGGGCGCGACCTGACGGCAGCGGCGCAGCAGGGCAGGCTCGACCCCGTCATCGGCCGGGACGCGGAGATCGAGCAGGTCCTCGAGGTGCTCGCCCGCCGCACCAAGAACAACCCGGTGCTGGTCGGTGACCCCGGCGTCGGCAAGACGGCGATCGTCGAGGGCATCGCCCAGCGCGTGGCCGACGGCGAGGTGCCGGACCAGCTCAAGGACGTGCGCGTGGTCTCGCTCGACCTCGCGGGCATGGTCGCGGGCACCCGGTACCGCGGCGACTTCGAGCAACGGCTCACCGGAGTCATCGACGAGGTCGTGGGGGCGGAACGGTCGATCGTGCTGTTCGTCGACGAGCTGCACGCCGTGGTGGGCGCCGGTTCGGCCGAGGGCGGGGCGATGGACGCCGCCACCCTGCTCAAGCCGGCTCTCGCGCGCGGCGAGCTGCAGCTCATCGGCGCGACGACGCTTCACGACTACCGCAAGCACATCGAGAAGGACGCCGCCCTGGAGCGACGCTTCGAACCGGTCCGCATCAGCGAGCCCACGGTCGCGGCGACGGTCACGATCCTGCGCGGGCTGCGCAGGCGCTACGAGGAGCACCACGACGTCCGCATCGGCGACGCGGCGCTGGTCGCAGCTGCGGAGCTGTCGGACCGCTACCTCACCGACCGGTTCCTGCCGGACAAGGCGATCGACCTCGTGGACCGCGCGAGCGCACGCGCCCGGATCCACGCCGGTCGCGACCACACCGACCCTGCGGCCGACGAGCGCGTTGAGCAGCTGCGCCGGGCTCGTGACGTCGCCGTCGACGCCGAGGAGTTCGAGCGCGCACACATGCTCACCCGCGAGATCGACATCGCGGAGGCGGCCGCGGCAGCCACCCCTGCCGGGACCGTCGACATCACCGCCGATGACGTGGCCGCGGTGCTCGCGCAGATCACCGGCATCCCGGTCGCCCGCATCACCGCCACCGAACGCACGCGGCTGCTCGACCTGGAGGCACTGCTGCACCGCCGCGTCGTCGGGCAGGACGACGCCGTCGAGGCCGTGGCCGACGCGGTGCGCGCCGGCCGGGCCGGGCTGGCGCACCCCGACCGTCCGATCGGGTCGTTCCTGTTCCTCGGCCCCACCGGCGTCGGCAAGACCGAGCTGGCCAGGGCACTGGCCGAGGCCCTCTTCGGCTCGGCCGACGCGCTGCTGCGCTTCGACATGAGCGAGTACGCCGACCGCAGCAGCGCGATGCGGCTGGTCGGGGCGCCACCTGGACACATCGGGTACGACGACGCCGGTCAGCTCACCGAAGCCGTGCGACGCACCCGGTACGCAGTGCTGCTGCTCGACGAGATCGAGAAGGCCCACACCGACGTCACTGCCACGCTGCTGCAGGTGCTCGACGCGGGGCGTCTCACCGACGCCCACGGGCGCACCGTCGACTTCACGAGCACGGTCGTGATCATGACCAGCAACCTCGGGGCGCACCAGCTCCTCGCCGCGGCGCAGGCCGGGCGCCCCGCCGAGGAGGTCCGCGACTCCGTGCTCGCCGCTATGCGGGCCCACTTCCGTCCGGAGTTCCTCAACCGGATCGACGACATCGTGCTGTTCCACGCCCTCAACCGCGCCGAGCTGCGGCGCATCACTCACCTGATGCTCGCCGAGACCGGGGAGCGCCTGAGCGCCCAGGGCATCACGCTGGACGTCACCGAGGACGCGGTCGACTGGCTTGCCGAGCGCGGTCACCAGCCGGAGCTCGGGGCCCGCCCGCTGCGCCGCACGATCGCCCGCGAGCTCGACCGCAAGCTCTCCCGGATGATCATCGCCGGCGACCTCGCCTCGGGGCAGCGGGTCGTGGTGGACGTGGTGGACGGCGCTCTGGTGCTCCAACCCCGCGCATCCTGAGCTGAGCGCACAAATCCTGACCCTGCAAGCCCCCACATCTTGGGCGGACCGCACAAAAGCGCTGGAACCATCCGTTCGCGTGTCACGAGTCACGTACCGCCGGCCGTCCTAGTCGGGACACGGTGGAAGCCGGGAACGAATGTGGGGGGAACGAGAGATGGCACGAATCACCGTCATCGGCGCAGGCCTGAACGGCCTCGCCACGGCATTGCTGCTCGCACGCGACGGCCACAGCGTCACGGTGCTGGAGCGCGACGCCGGACAGCCGGAAGGCGACGCGGACGGGCAGTGGCAGAACTGGGAGCGGCCCGGCGTCAGCCAGTTCCGGCTGCCCCACATCATGCAGGCGCTGTGGCGTCAACTGATGGAACGGGAGCTGCCCGAGGTCATCGACGAACTGGTGCGGCTGGGCGGCGTCCGCATGGGACCCCTCGACATGATGCCGCCCGCGGTGACCGGCGGGTCGCGCCCCGGCGACGAGGATCTGCGGATGATGCTGGCCCGCAGGCCGGTCGTGGAAGGAGCGTTGGCGACCGTGGCTGCGCGCACCCCCGGCGTCACGATCCGGCGTGGAGCGAAGGCCGAGGCGCTGGTGGCCGCCGCGGACGCGAGCGGCGTCCCGCACGTCAACGGCGTCGTCATCGACGGCGGTGAGACGGTGCCCGCCGACCTGGTGGTCGACGCGATGGGGCGCAACACCACGATCGACCGGATGCTCGCCGGGATCGGCGCCCAGCGTCCCGAGGAGCAGAGCGAGGACCTCGGCTTCGTCTACTACTGCCGGCACTTCCGCAACGAGTCCCCGCGGCCGGCGCCGAGCGCGATCCTCTTCTACGAGGGAATGTCGCTGCTCTGGGTGCCTGCCGACGAGAACACGTTCGGCCTGGCGTTCGTCGCGGCGTCCAACGACCGCGAGCTGCGCGCGCTGCGGGACGTGCAGGCCTGGGACCGCGCCGCCGCCCTGATCCCCGACCTCGTCCCGCTGCTGGCGATGTCCACACCGCTCACCGACGTCCAGGTGATGTCCGGTGGTCCGGACCGGCACCGGTCCTTCGTCGTCGACGGCGAGCCGGTGGCCACCGGTGTGGTCGCGGTCGGTGACTCCGTCGTACGCACCAACCCCTCGCTCGGCCGTGGCTCGTCGATCGGCATGGCACAGGCGTGCGTGCTGCGCGACGTGCTCCGTGAGGTCGGACCGGACCGGCCGGCCGAGCTGGCACGCCGCTTCGACGAGGTGATCGACGCCGTCGTCGGGAAGATGTACCGGCTGACGCTCGATCAGGACCAGAACCGGATGGCCGAGATCCAGGCGGACATCGCAGGCACGCCCTACCCGCCGGCGAGCGAGGCCTGGGCGCTGCAGCGGAGGGTCCGGCAGATCATGATGCAAGAGCCCGACGTGCTGCGCTTCTTCATGCGGTCCGCGCTGCAGATCGAGGCCCTCGACGTGACGGCGATCCCGCCCGCGTTGCGTGCCCGGATCGAGGCGGAGAAGGCCGACGGTCCCAGCTACCCGCCCGCGGGCCCCACCCGGGCCCAGCTGCTCGCGGCCGTCGCCGGGGCCGACCAGCCCGCGGAATCCGTCGCGTAAGGCCGTTTCGACCGAGGCTGGACGGGGACACAAGCGGGAGCGTGGATCCGGAACCGATGAGGGGAGGCGTCGAATGGCGTCGCTGAAGAAGCAGCTGAAGAGGCTCACGAAGCGCCAGGATGCGCTCGAACGAGCGATGCGCGATCTCAAGCCCAAGAGACTGCGCAAGCTCGTCCGCCGGCTCGGCAACCAGAAGAGCCGGAAACCGCGGATCCCTTCGCTGCCTGGACGGCGCGCCTCCTGACGGAGCCACGCTCCCGCCCGATCTCCCCAGCAGTTCGGTCGAAAGGCCGTGTGAGGTTGTAGACAGCCGGAACGGGCTTTTCATCAGCAGTTCCGGCGTTCTTCCAGGTGTGGGTTTCTCCGAGCAGAAGGAGAAGCTCGCCGAGTCGCCTCGGGAATCGCATCCCGGACGGCCGCCGGGTTTGGCCGGAGCCCGGCGTGGAACCTGGGAGGCAAGAAATGATCACCGGTACGAATGGGCGTTCGGCACTCGCCGATGCGCCCGACTACAACTTCTGGCGCGAGCACACCACGATCGCGCTGTCACCCGTTGCCGCACCGTCGATCCTCGGACTGTTCGGCTTCGCTGCGGCCACGTTCATGGTCGCCGCCAACCTGGCCGGCTGGTACGGAGATTCGCAGACTCCACTGATCCTGTTCCCCTTCGCGCTGGCGGCGGGCGGCATCGCGCAGTTGCTCGCCGGCATGTGGGCCTACCGGGCCTGCGACGCGGTGGCGACGGCGATGCACGGCATCTGGGGCTCGTTCTGGATCGGCTACGGCCTGTACAACCTGCTGATCGCGGTGGGCGTGCTGCCCGCCGCCGCCACCAGCGGTACGGCGTCCGTCGCCTTCGGCTCCTGGTTCGTGGTTCTGGCCGCGATCACGTGGGTGGGCGCAGTCGCCGCCACCCGGGAGAACAACGCGCTGACCGCAGTGCTGGGCACCCTGGCCGCCGGATCCACCCTCCTCGCCATCGCCCTGATGGGCGGCGTGCCGGTGGTCCAGACGGTGGCCGCCTACGTGCTGCTCGTCTCCGCGCTTCTCGCCTGGTACCTCGGCAGCGCGATGATGCTCGAGGCCACCTTCAAGCGGGCCGTCCTGCCGGTCGGCAAGCACCGTTCGGCGCAGCTTCCCGGTGCGGTCCCGCGCAACCTGATCCAGTACGAGGCAGGCGAGCCGGGCGTCAAGGCCGGGCAGTGACCACGAACGAATCATTGATCGCGAACGAATAAAACAAACAGAAACTCCGCCATCGTGCACGTCCGGCCTCGTGTGCGATGGCGGTTTTCTGTGCGCGCCCGAGTAGCGTCTGTCGGCATGGCTGATCAGAGCCTGAGTGAGCAGGCCCGTGAGGCAGTGCTCAAGGCGATCATCAAGGCCGCTCCGTCGGTGGGTAACAGCCCGGCCGGTGTCCGCGACCTCGCTGAGGCGTACGCGTTCGTGGAACGGAACTTGGTCCCGAACGCGGGGGTGCCGCACAAGCGGACATGAGGACCGCGGCGGAGTCCCGGTGCGGATGAGCGCGGTTCGGGAGGCGCACGAGATGCTGCACATCTCTCTCCTCGGCGAGCAGTCGATCTCCGACGACGCCACCGGCACCGTCCGGACGCGGTCGTCGCGCTCCCTCGCGCTGGTGGCCTTCCTGGTCGTCCATGCCGGGTCTCCCCAGTCCCGGCAGCGCATCGCCGGGCTCTTCTGGCCCGAGTCCACCGACGCTCAGGCGCTCACGAACCTGCGTCGCGAGCTCCACCACCTGAGGCAGCTCCTGGGCGACCCGCCGCTCGTCGTCACGTCCAGGGACCTGTGCTGGGATGACACCCCCACCTGTCGCGTCGACGTGCGCACCTTCGACACCGAACGCCGCGCCGCGCTCGCCGCGGCGGCGGCGGACGACACCGAGGCGGTGATCGCGCACGCGGGCGCGGCCATCAGCTGCTACCGGAGCGAACTGCTGCCCGGCGCGTACGACGACTGGCTGCTCGACGCCCGGTCCGAGCTGGAGAGCCAGTGCGTGGAGCTGTGCGACCTGAGCCGCGATGCGCGGACCCGCACCGGTGACCTCGCCGGGGCGGCCGAGGCAGCACGGCGGCGTATCCAGCTTCGTCCGTTGGAGGAGGCCGGATACCGGTCCCTGATGACGCTGCAGGCCGACCTGGGTGACCGGGCCGGGGCCGTGAGCACCTACCACCACTGCGCTTCGGTCCTGGAGCGCGAACTCGGCCTCGCACCCGACCGCACGACGCTCGCGGCACTCCAGCGCGTGATGGCCCGCGCCGACCCCGCGACGCCACCGCCGTCGACGATCGACCTCCCGCCAGCCCGTACGGGACCCGCCGCAGCGAAGCTCGTCGGACGGACCCGGGAGATGCAGGTCCTCCGAACGCTGTGGGCCGGTGCAGCCGCGGGGCGCCCGGTCATCGCGCTGGTCTGCGGCGATCCCGGCGTCGGGAAGAGCCGCCTCGTCGCCGAGGTCGCCGAGCTGGCCCGGCGCCAGGGCGCGGTGGTGGCGAGCACCCAGTGCTTCGGGGCTTCGGGACGCCTGGCGCTGGCGCCGGTGGCCGACTGGCTGCGCAACCCGGCGATCCGGTCGTCGATGGCGGCGCTCGAACCGGTGTGGCGCGTCGAGGTCGACAGGCTGGTGCCCTCGGCCGAGGGTCGCGGGGAGCCGGGGGCCAGCCTGCGGGCCATGGTGGACGCCTGGCAGCGCCACCGCTTCTACGAGGGCCTGGCACGGGCTCTGCTCGGCGTCGGCCGTCCGATGCTGCTGGTGCTGGACAACGTGCAGTGGTGCGACAAGGAGACCCTCGAGTTCCTCACGTTCGCCCTCGGGCGTGCCTCCGACCGGCCGGTCATGGTGGCGGCCACCCGGCGGGACGAGACCCTCGACGACGAAGCCGGAGCGGCCGATTGGGCTGTCCGGATGCGGGCCACCGGAATGCTGACCGAGCTTCCGGTCAGCCCGCTGGAGGTCGCCGACACCGCCCGGCTCGCCGAGGAGATCTCGGGGCAGCCCCTCCCCGACGAGGACGCGGGTCTGCTGCAGGCGGCCACGGGCGGCTTCCCGCTGTACGTCGTCGAGGCGGCACGGGCGACGGTCGATCTCGGCAGCGCGGATCCGGCGGCGGCGCCGCTCCCGGTCAGCGACCTCACAGCGGTGCTGCGCAACCGCCTCGACCAGGTGACGCCCACGGCCCATGAGGTTGCGGGGCTGGCGGCCGCGGTAGGCCGGAACTTCACCCTCGACCTGCTCAGCGAGGCGAGCGACCTCGACGCGGGCGACGTGGTCCACGCCGTCGACGAACTGTGGCGGCGCAGGATCATCCGCGAGTTCCGCGACGGCTACGACTTCTCCCACGACCTGCTGCGCGACACCGCCTACGCGCAGATCAGCCCGCCGAAGCGGTGGTTGCTGCATCGGCGTATCGCCCAGGGACTCGAACTGCTGCACCCCGACGACACGGACGGTGTCTCGGCGCAGCTCGCGGAGCAGTACGCCCGCGGGGGACGAGCGGAGCGGGCCGTGACCTACTACCGGCGCGCGGCCGACGTCGCGGCGGGCAGGTTCGCCCACGACGAAGCGATCCGCCTGCATCAGGAGGCGCTGACGATCCTGCGCGCCCTCCCAGCAGGCAGGGACAGGGACAGCCGGGAGCTGGGCGTCCTCGAAGCCCTGGCGGCGCCGGTCAACGCCCGGTACGGCTACTCCTCCCCCAGGCTGCAGAACACGCTCGAACGCACCGTCACCCTCGCCGAGAGGCTCGGTCGCAAGGACTCCGTTCTGGGCGGCCTCATCGGGCTCTGGGCGTCCCGGTTCGTCCAGGGACGGATCGCCGACGCTCACCGCACGGCGGAGCGCCTGCTCACCGTGGTCGAACCCGACTCCGATCTGAACGGCGCGGCCCACTTCGCCTTCGGGGGCTCCGCCGTCAGCCTCGGCATGCCGCAGGAGGCGCTGCGACATTTCGAGGTCGCCGCCGAACTGGACGCAGCCGCCTCGCTCAGTGTCGGGACTCGTCCCGTCGTGCACGGCAAGGCCTGGTCGGCGCACGCCCACTGGCTCCTCGACCACGACGCCGAGGCCGCCGCGAGCTGCCGGGACGCGATCGCGCTGGCCCGGTCGATCGGGCACCCGTACAACCTGGCCGTCGCGCTGGCCTACGGATCCATCACCCACCAGATGCGGCACGACCTGCCCGAGCTGAACGACACCGTCGCCGAGCTGCGCGAGCTCTGCGACCGCTACGACTTCGCGTACTACCGCGAGTGGGGGTTGATCCTCGACGGCTGGGCCCGCACGGACGGGTCGGGCGCGGACCTCGCACGGCGCGGGATCGAGAACCTCAGGTCGGAGGGCGCATTCGCCCGCATGCCCTACTGGCTCTCGCTGCTCGCCGAGGCCTCGGCCCGTGACTACCGGGCCGGTGCGGTCCGGGCGACCCTCGACGCGGCACTCGTCGCGGGACAGGCCCGGGACGACCTGTGGTGGATGCCGCACGTGATGCGGATGCGGGCGGCCCACGACGACCCTGACGCCGCCGTCGCCCGATTGCTGTCGGCGGCGCAGATGGCGCGTGCCCACGGCAGCATTGCGCTGTTGCGGCGCTGCGATCACGACCTCGCCGAGCGCGGTGTGCGTCCTCCCGCGAACGCCACCACGAACGCTGCGCGAACGCCGGATTCCTAGCGTCGGCAACCGGGTCGCTCGGACGTCGAGCGCCGCAGTCGAGGAGGTCGTCATGACCACTACCACCGTGACTCCGTACGACGAGTTGGCCGCCGCCCTGCGCGGCGACCTGATCAGGCCGCAAGACCCGGGCTATGACGACGCACGCTCCGTCTACAACGCCATGATCGACAAGCGGCCCGCGGCCATCGCCCGCTGCCGGGACGTCGCCGACGTCATCGCCTGTGTCCGCTTCGGTCGTGACCACCGCCTCGAGATCGCCGTCCGGGGTGGCGGTCACAACGCCGCAGGGCTCGGTGTGTGGGACGACGCGCTGGTCATCGACCTCTCGCTGCTGCGTAGCACCACCGTCGACCCCGTGAACCGCACCGTGCGCGCCGATGCCGGATGCACGTGGGGCGACGTCGACCACGCCACCGCCGCGTTCGGCATGGCCACCCCGTCGGGCTTCATCGCGTCCACGGGCGTGGCGGGCCTGACGCTCGGCGGCGGGATCGGTTACCTCACCCGGCGCTTCGGGCTCACGGCCGACAACCTCCTCTCCGCTGATGTCGTACTCGCCGACGGCACGTTCGTGACGGCGAACGAGAGCTCCCACAGCGACCTGTACTGGGCCCTGCGTGGTGGCGGCGGGAACTTCGGTGTGGTCACGTCGTTCACGTTCCGCTGCCACGACATCGGGGAGAACGGCACGATCATCGGCGGTCCGGTGCTCTACGACTTCGCCGACACCGACGCCGTGATGCGCTGGTACCGGGAGCTGATCCCGTCACTGCCCGAGGAGCTCAACGGCTGGATCGGGCTGATCACCATCCCGCCCGCCCCGCCGTTCCCCGAAGAGCTCTGGGGCCGCAAGTCCTGCGCGATCGTCTGGTGCTACACCGGCCCGCACGACCGGGCCGACGAGGTGCTCGAACCGATCACCACGTTCGGCTCGCCGCTGGTGGTCGGCCTGCACGACATGCCGTTCCCCGTGCTGCAGAGCGCATTCGACGCCCTGTACCCGGCCGGCCTGCAGTGGTACTGGCGTGCGGACGTCTTCACCACGATCTCCGACGCCGCCATCGACGTGCACCGCAAGTACGGCGCGCAACTGCCGTCGGGCCACTCCACCATGCACCTGTACCCCATCGACGGCGCCGCGTCCCGGGTGCCGGAGGGTGCCACGGCCTTCCCCTACCGCGACGGGGGCTGGGCGGGGGTCATCGTGGGCGTCGACCCGGACCCGGCGAACGCGGAGGCGATCTCGCGCTGGGCCCGCGACTACTGGGAGGAGCTGCACCCGACCTCGGCCGGTGGCGCCTACGTCAACTTCCTCATGGACGAGGGACAGGACCGGGTGAAGGCGTCCTACCGCGGCAACTACGAACGCCTTGCCCAGGTCAAGAAGCGCTACGACCCCGACAACGTGTTCCACGTCAACCAGAACGTCCGTCCGGCCGAGTAGCCGGTTCCGCCGGAGACCTGGGGGGTCGCGCAGCGTGACGGGCCCCACCTACCGCCACCGTGCCCGGAAGCCGATGGTGGGTACGGGGCCCGGGTTCGTGACGGCTGCGACCCGCGGGGGATGTAGGGGGAACGGAAATGGCGCGCATCGTCGTCATCGGCGCCGGTCTGACCGGCCTCGCCACGGCATTGCTGCTCGGCCGGGACGGTCACGACGTCACGGTGCTGGAGCGTGACGGTGCCGAGCCGGACGGTCACGCCGAGTCGTTGTGGCGCACCTGGGAACGACCGGGCGTCAGCCAGTTCCGGCTGCCCCACCAGATGCTCGCCTACTGGCGACAGCTGATGGAACGGGAACTGCCCGAGGTGATCGACGAGATCGAGCGGCTGGGCGGCCGGCGCATCAATCCGATCGACACGATGCCGACCGCCCTGACCGGTGGCATCCGCGCCGGTGACGAGGATCTGCGGGGGATGTCGGCACGCCGGCCGGTCCTGGAAGGGGCGCTGTCAGCGGTCGCGGCGCGCGCCCCGGGCGTCACGGTACGGCGAGGAGCGAAGGTGGCCGCGCTCGTGCCGGCCCCGCCGGGCGTCCACGGGGTTCCGCACGTCGACGGAGTCGTGATCGACGGCGGCGAGAAGCTGAGCGCAGACCTCGTGGTCGACGCCATGGGCCGCAACACGTCCGTCGACCGGATGCTCGACGCGATCGGCGCCCGCCGCCCCGACGAGCAGGCGGAGGAGCTCGGGTTCATCTACTACTGCCGGCAGTTCCGCAACAACGAACCCGGCTCGGTGCCGGTCACGGGCGGCCTCATCCCGTACGAAGGGATGTCCCTGCTCACCATCTACGGGGACGCCGACACCTACAGCCTGTGCTTCTACGTGGCGTCCAACGACCGTGAGCTGCGCGGGCTGCAGGACGTCGACGCCTGGGAACGTGCCTTGGCCCTGTTCCCCAACCTCGGCAAGCTGCGGTCGGTGTCCACGCCGATCACCGGCATCCAGGTGATGGCGGGCTCCCCCGATCGGCGCCGGTCGTTCGTCGTCGACGGGGCACCGGTGGTCACCGGCCTGGTTGCCGTGGGTGACGCCGCCGTGCGGACCAACCCCTCGCTCGGCCGTGGCTCGGCCACCGGCCTCGTCCAGGCGTGCACACTGCGAGACGTGCTCCGCGACGTCGGGCCGGACCGGTCCGACGAGTTCGCAACCCGCGTCGCCGAGGCCATCGAGGCGGTGGTCGGCCCCCTCTACCGGAGGACGCTCGCCCAGGACCGGAACCGGATGGCCGAGATCCAGGCCGACATCGCCGGCACGCCCCACCGGCCCACCGGCGCGACCTGGCACCTGCAACGGGCGCTGCAGCGGCTGGTGCGGATGGACGCCGACGCGCTGCGCATCTACATGCGCAGCGCGCTGCATATCGAACCGCTCGACCCGGCGGTCTTCCCCGCCACCCTGCGCGCCAAGATCGAGGCACTCGACGTCGAGGCGCCTCCGTACCCCGCGGGCGGCCCGACCCGCGCTCAGCTGCTGGCGGCGGTCGCGGGCCGGCCCCTGCGGACCGTGGCGTAGCGGCACCCGACAGAACGGGGCTGATTCCGTCAGCCGCCCTGGGAGAGCGGTGCGAGCAGCTCGTTCTCCAGCAGGTGACGCAGGATGAGCTCGTGTGACGTGACGAGGTGCAGGCGCGTGAACTCCGCGGCCGCAGCAGCGTCACCTGCCCGAACCGCGTCGAGAATCTCCCGGTGCTCGGCGTGCAGGTGCTCGAGGTTCTCGATCACCCCGATGTGCAGGTACAGGTACCGGTCGGTCAGGCGCCGGAGGTGCTGCGTCAGTTCGATCATCCGCGGCCGGTCGGCGCAGGTGAAGATGTGCGCGTGGAACCGCGCGTTGGCCTCCAGCCACTCGGCCGGTGAGACCTCCGACTCCATCACGTCGACCAGCGCAGCCATCTGCGCCATCTGGGCGCGGCCGACGTTCGGCACGGCCAGCCGGGTGAGCAGCGGCTCGACGGCCTCGCGCAGTTCGTAGAGCTCCTGCAGCTCGGCGATCGACAGCTCGCGCACGACGGAGGTGGCAGGCCCGAGGTCCACCAGGCCCTCGTTGGCCAACACCTGCAACGCATCGCGCGCGGGCATCCGGCTCACGTCGTACTCCGCCGCGATGCGCGCCTGGGACAGCACCGTGCCCGGCTTGAGATCGCCGCTGAGCACCCGCCGTCGCAGATCACGCGTGACCCGCCCCGCAGCCGACTCGGCCGCCGCCATGTGACCTCCCGCCGTTCGTCACGGCAAGTATGCACTTCGGTCATGAACTCACAAGATGCCCCAACCTCGTAGCCCCTTGCCACTCCGACTGTCGCTGCCTAACGTCAGACGTATACCGATAATGGCAAGCCGTATACCGAGCAAGGAGAACAACGATGTCCATCACCGCTCCGTCGGCCCAGGGGGCCGACCCGATCGAGGGCCTGCCGACCGGGCTCCGCATCGGAGGGCGTGTCGTGGAGGGCCGCGCCGCGCGGATCCCCGTCACCAACCCCGCCACCGGCGAGGTCTTCACGGACGTGGCGGGAGCGAGCGAGGAGGACGTCGACGAGGCGGTCCGGGTCGCCGATGAAACGTTCCGCTCGGGGGTGTGGCGCGACCTGCCGATCCACGACCGCGCACGAGCGGTCACCCGGTTCGCCGACGGTATCGAGGCTCGGATGACCGACCTCTACCGGCTCGAGACCCTGAACAACGGACGGCCGATCACGGAGACCAGGGCGCAGATCACCCGGCTCGCGGAGTGGTACCGCTACAACGCGGCCCTGCTGCTGGCCGACCGCGGGTCGGTCGTCCCGCTGCGGGGCGACTACCACGCCTACACCAGCCGTTTCCCCCTGGGCGTGGTCGGGATCCTGTCCTCGTTCAACCACCCGATGATGATCGCGTCGAAGAGCCTCGCCCCCGCGCTGGCCACCGGCAACACCGTGGTGCTCAAGCCGTCCGAGCAGACCCCGCTCACCGCGCTGCTGCTGGGCCAGATTGCGCAGGAGGCCGGCATCCCCGACGGCGTGCTCAACGTCGTGCCCGGTCTGGGCCCGACCGCGGGGGCCGCGCTGACCGAGCACCCGCTGGTCAAGAAGGCCGTCTTCACCGGAGGCACGGAGCCCGGCCGGGCGATCGCGCTCGCGACGGCCAAGCGGTTCGCCAAGGCCACGCTCGAACTCGGCGGCAAGTCCCCGGTCCTGATCTTCGACGACACCCCCGTCGACGTCGCCGCCCGAGGTGCCGCCTTCGGCGGCTTCATCGGGGCCGGTCAGACGTGCATCGCCGGGAGCAGGCTGCTGATCCAGCGCCGCATCTACGACGACGTCATCGAGGCGCTGTCGAAGGTCGCCAGGTCGATCCGCATCGGCGACCCGGCACTGGAGACCACTCAGCTCGGCCCGGTCATCTCGAAGCGGGCCCAGGAACGCATCCTCGGGTACGTCGAGCTCGGCCGCAGTGAAGGCGCACGGGTCGCCACCGGCGGGCGCGCAGCTGAGGTGCCCGGTCTCCCCGGCGGGTTCTTCATCGAGCCCACCGTCCTCGCCGACGTCACCAACGACATGCAGGTCGCCCGCGAGGAGATCTTCGGGCCGCTCGTCGTCGCCGTCCCCTTCGACGACGAGGAGGAGGCCATCACCCTGGCCAACGACTCGCCGTACGGGCTGGGCTCGTCGGTCTGGACGCGGGACGTCGCCCGTGCGCACCGCGTGGCCGGGCGGCTCGAGATGGGCATGGTCTGGATCAACGACCACCACCGGCTCGACCCGTCGTCGCCGTGGGGTGGCCTGCGCGAGAGCGGCGTCGGCCGTGAAGGCGGCTGGGAGTCCTTCAACGACTTCACCCACGTCCGCGCCATCACCGTCCGCACGGCGCCGGACGACGTCGACTGGTACGGCGGCGTCGCGACGGAAAGGCTCAACTGATGGGCGGCCTGACCGTCGCCACGCCGGCCGAGGGCGTCGTCGAGGTCGAGCTGGACAACGGGTCGGACAACCTCCTGAGCATCGCGATGGTCGAGCAGCTCACCGAGCTGTTGCTCCGCCCGCCGGCCGGCGCACACGTCCTCCGGCTGCGGGCCGACGGCTCGGCGTTCTGCCTCGGCCGTGAGCGGGCCGGCACCACTCCGGAGGATCTGCACGCCGAGACGGAGGTGCTGGTCGGTCTCCAGCGCGCGCTGCGCCGGACGAAGCTGGTGACCGTCGCGCAGGTGCAGGGCGACGCAGCCGGGTTCGGCGTCGGCGTCCTGGCGGCGTGTGACGTCGCGGTCGCTGTCTCGACCGCGAAGTTCTGGTTCCCCGAGGTCGGCATCGGCCTGGCACCGGCACTCGTGCTGGCCTGGCTGCCCAAGGTGGTCGGTGAGCGGCAGGCGTTCTGGCTCACCGCCACCGGCGAGAAGATCACCGCCGCACGCGCGGTGGAGCTGGGCCTGCTCAACGCCGTGGTCTCCGGACCGGACGAGCTGACCAAGGACATCGACGAGCGCATCACCGCGTTGCGCAAGCACGATCCCCGCATCCACGCCGAGATCCGGGAGATGTTGCAGGCCGGCCGCTCCCTCGACGAGGACCAGGCCCTCGAGCTGAGCATCGACCGCCTGGTCGTCGGCGGCTTGCGCCGCCTGCGCCTGCTCGGCGACGCCACGAATTCCTGATCCCCCGCAACGGCCTGGCAAAGGAGCCGACGATGGCAGTCGCACGCCCCGGCGCGCACTCCTGGCGTCATGAGATCAGCCGTTACCAATGGGCCGTCCTGGTCGCCACCACAATGGGGTGGGCGCTGGACGGCTTCGATTCCAGCCTGTTCACCCAGGTCGCCGGCCCGGCGACCACCGACCTGCTCGGTCACTCGTCCTCGTTCTACAGCGGCCTCGCCGTGACGGTCTTCCTGTTCGGCTGGGCGGTGGGCGCAATCGCGTTCGGCGCGCTGGCGGACTACGTCGGACGGGTCCGGGTCCTGATCATCGGAGTGCTGACCTACTCCGTGTTCACCGCGCTGGCCACGCTGTCCGGCGAGTTCTGGCACTTCGCGGTTTTGCGTTTCATCGCCGGGATCGGATCCGGTGTGGAGCTTCCGATCGGCGCGGCGCTGGTGGCCGAAGCGTGGAACAACCGCCACCGCGCCAAGGCCAGCGGCATCATGATGTCCGGCCTGGCGATCGGCTCGTTCCTCTCGGCGATCGTCTACAACTTCGTCGGCGGCTTCGGGTGGCGGATCACTCTCGCCTTCGGCCTCATTCCGGCCCTGCTCGTGCTGTTCATCCGCCAGCACGTCCACGAGCCCGAGTCGACGGCGACGGTCAAGGCGGCGCGTGCGGTGCGCAAGCAGGAGCGGGCGGCGGGAGCCCGCAAGATCGCCGCCGACCGCTTCGTCCTCACGCAGCTGTTCACGCCTCCGATGCTCCGGCGGACCCTGCCCTGCACGGTCATCTGCATCGGCGCGCTGTTCGCGTTCTGGGGGGTCACCACCTGGACCCCGCAGATCGTGCGCGAGATCGTCGGGGAGCACGGCATCACCGGGAACGCCGTGGTCGGCTACGTGTCATGGGCCACGGCCATGCTCAACCTCGGTGGCCTGATCGGGTACGCCAGCTGGGGGTTCATCGCCGACAAGATCGGCCGCAAGCCCACCTTCGTGATGAGCCTGGTCATCGGCATCATCGCGGTCTGCGTGCTCTACCCGTTCGGCACGAGCTTCACGGCCTACATGTGGCTGCTGCCCTTCGTCGGTTTCGGCGTCTTCGGCGTGCTCTCGGGCAGCGCCGTGTTCTTCCCCGAGCTGTTCGGCGCCTCGGTGCGGGCCTCGGCCCTCGCGGTCACCAACAGCATCGGCCGGCTCTTCACCGCCGCCGGCCCACTTCTCGCCGGCGCCATTGCGACGCAGTGGTTCGGCGGCAGCCTTGCCTTGGCCACGACCGCGGTCTCCGCACTGATCGTGATCGCGTTCATCGGCCTGGCATTCACCCCGGAAACCCACGGGGAGTTCCTCTTCGACGACAACCCCGCGACTTCGGTCGACGGGCTCGTCGCCGGGGGCATCGTCAGCGAAGGAATACGACCATGAGAACCATCGACCACTGGATCGGCGGCAAGCCGACCGCAAGCACGACCCACCGGGTCGGCCCGGTGTACGACCCGGCCACCGGCAGGCAACAGGCCGAGGTGGCCCTGGCCGACGCCAGTGACGTCGACCTCGCCGTCCGGGCCGCGTCCGAGGCGTTCGTCTCGTGGTCGCAGACCTCGCTGAGCAAACGGACGGGCATCCTGTTCGCCTTCCGCGAGCTGGTGCGGGCCCGCACCGACGAGCTCGCCGAGCTGATCACGTCCGAGCACGGCAAGGTGCTCGCCGACGCACGGGGCGAGGTCCAACGGGGTCTCGAGGTCGTCGAGTTCGCGTGCGGGATCCCGCAGTTGCTCAAGGGCGAGTTCTCCGACCAGGTCTCCACGGGTATCGACAGCTTCTCGTTCCGGCAGCCGCTCGGAGTGGTCGCCGGGATCACGCCGTTCAACTTCCCGGTGATGGTCCCGATGTGGATGAACCCCATCGCCATCGCCTGCGGCAACACCTTCGTGCTCAAGCCGAGCGAGCGGGTGCCATCGGCGTCCGTGCTGCTCGCCGAGCTGTGGGCGGAGGCGGGGCTGCCCGACGGCGTCTTCAACGTCGTGAACGGCGACAAGGTGGCGGTCGACGCGCTGCTCGGCCACCCGGACGTTGCTGCTGTGTCCTTCGTCGGTTCCACCCCCATCGCCCGCTACGTGCACGAACGCGCGACGCAGGCAGGCAAGCGCGTGCAGGCGCTGGGCGGGGCGAAGAACCACGCCGTGGTGCTCCCGGACGCCGACATCGACTTCGCCGCCGACCACCTGACCGCTGCTGCCTTCGGTTCCGCGGGCCAGCGCTGCATGGCGATCTCCGCTGCGGTCGCCGTGGGCGACGCCGCCGACAGGCTCGTCGAGACGCTGCGTGCGAAAGCGGCAGCCGTCCAGGTCGGTCCGGGCGCCGACTCCACCAGCGAGATGGGTCCGGTGATCACCCAGCAGTCGAAGGACCGGATCATCGGGTACGTCACCTCGGCGGAGGGCCAGGGCGCCACCCTCGTGGCCGACGGCCGCACGATCCAGGCCGACGCCCTGAAGGACGGATACTTCGTCGGGCCCACCGTGATCGACCACGTGACGGCCGAGATGGACGTCTACCGCAACGAGGTCTTCGGCCCCGTGCTGGTGGTCCTGCGCGCCGAAACTCTCGACGAGGCGATCGCGCTGATCAACGCCAACCCGTACGGCAACGGCACGTCCGTCTTCACGGGCAGCGGGGAAGCGGCGCGCCGGTTCCAGCGCGAGGTCCACGTGGGCATGATCGGAATCAACGTCCCGATCCCGGTGCCCATGGCGTACTACTCGTTCGGCGGGTGGAAGGACTCGCTGTTCGGCGACACGCACGTGCACGGCCCCGAGGGCGTCCGCTTCTACACCCGGGCCAAGGTCGTCACCTCCCGCTGGCCCCACTCCGAGACGGGCGGGGGTGCCAGCTACAGCTTCCCGACCGCGAACTGAGAGAAGCATGCGTGCGCGAAAACGTCCGCTCCCGAGCGCCGGCCACGGGCCGTGGGCAAACCCACGGACCCGTGGCCGGCGCGTCCTTCGCATTGTGGAGCCGTAATTCTCCCCCGCAGGTGCTCCTGACGGCTTTACGGCTCCATAATCACATTCGCCCTTATTTGTTGTGGGGTACGTCTCCCTGTCGTGGCTGTTTTTGTTGTCCAGCGCCGAGGATTCAGGGTGACCAGCAGCCTCCAGCCTCAGGAGCGGATCGCGTGAACGCGACCTTCACGACGAACGACGGCGTGCGCCTCAGCTACACCGACCACGGCACCGGCGCGCCCGTGGTGTTCGTGCACGCCTGGCAGGGCAGTTCCCAGTTGTGGAGCCCGGTTGCCGAGCAGCTTGCCGGGTACCGGCGGGTGCTCTACGACCAGCGCGGCCACGGCGCGTCCGCGGACCCGGAGGCCGGCTGGCACCTGCACCGGCTGGCGTTCGACCTGCACGAGCTTCTCGACCACCTGGCCCTCGACGACGTGACGCTCATCGGGCACTCGATGGGCTGCTCGGTGATCTGGGCCTACCTCGAGCTGTTCGGCCCCGCCAGGGTGCACAAGCTGGCGTTCGCCGACCAAACCCCGCTGATGATCCACGAGGCCGGCGCGGACGAAGAGTCTTCTCGCAGAATTTCGGCGTTGTCCGAGGAGCAGGTCTCGGGGATCGTTTCGGGCATCGCCAACCCGGCGACGCGCGAGCACGTGCTTCCCGAGTTCCTGTCGGGACTGTTCCTCCCCGATTTCCCCGAGGAGCGCAAGCGCGATGTCATCACCGGAGCCCTGCGCGTCGACGGTGCCTTCTCCTCGGCGCTGTTCGACGACCTCGCGCACCAGGACTGGCGTCGCCAGGTCCGGCGGATCGAGCAACCCACCCTCGTCATCGCGGGCGGGGCGAGCGTGGTGCCGCTGGCCGGGCAACAGTGGGTTGCCGACCACGTACCGGGCGCGCGTCTGGAGGTCGTGGACGGAGCCGACGGCGGCAGCCACATGCTCGTCGTCGAAGCCGACAAGCGAGTGGCCGCGCTGCTGGCGACGTTCCTCGAGGACTGACGCGCCGATGCCGGGTGCCCTCGCTCGTCCGACGGGAGTCCCGTCCACCGGGGGCATCTGTAGGGTCCGCTGGCGTGATTTCTGCTGACGGCCGCGCACCCGCCGAGCTCGACCTCGTGGTCTGGGGAGCCACCGGATTCACCGGCAGGCTCGTCGCCGAGCGCCTCGTGAGCCACGGCCACGGCCTGCGGTGGGGATTGGCCGCCCGTGACGAGATGGCGTTGCAGCGGTTGAGCAAGGAGATCGGCGCCCCACCGGACACGCCGTTGATCGTCGCCGACGCACACGACGCACCGTCGCTGCTCGCGCTCGTGACCCGCACCCGGATGGTGCTCAGCACGGTCGGCCCCTTCCAGCACGTCGGATCCTTGCTGATCGAGCTGTGCGCGACGAACGGCACGGACTACGTCGACATCAACGGCGAGCCCCTCTGGATGCGGAGCATGATCGATCGCTTCGAGGCCGACGCCCGGCGCACGGGCGCCCGAATCGTCTTCTCCTGCGGTTTCGAGTCCGTGCCGTTCGAGCTCGGTGTGCACGTCCTCGAGACGAGGGCATTCGCGCGCTGGGGGGTTCCGCTCCCGCGGGTGAGCAGCCGGATCGCCCTCGCCGACGTCGGCGGCTTCACCGCCGGGAGCATCGCGAGCCTCGTGGCCTCGGCCGAAGCGGCACGATCCGACCCGGCGCTGGGCGCCCTGTCGAACGACCCGTTCGTGCTGGCAGGAGGCTTCCGCGGCCCGGAACAGCCCCGGCCCGCCCAGCCCGAGTTCGACGACCGGCTCGGGATGTGGGCGGCTCCGTGGGTGATGGGCCCGATCAACGCGGCGAACCTGCACCGCTCGAACGCCTTGCAGGGGCACGCCTGGAGCGAGGACTTCACCTACGACGAGCTGATGCTCGCCGGCCCGGGAGATCTCGGCCGGGAGATCGCCGCGGAGATGACCGCGGTGATGGCGGCGATCGTGGCACCCCGTGCGGCCGGCGCCGCACGGGGTGCTCAGGCCGACCCGGTCGCCGGGGCCGCGCCCACCTACCGGATTCTGCTGGTCGGCACCGACACCGACGGACGTCGGCTGCGGACCACGGTCGCGGGTGAGGGCAACGCAGGCGACGAGGCGACCGCGGCGATGGTCACCGAGGTCGCCCGCTGCCTGCTCGACGACGTTCCCGGCGCCGCGGGTGGCATGTGGACCCCGGGGGCGCTCGCGGGTGACCTCCTCGTCGCCCGGCTGACCGAACGCGGTGTCATGACCTTCTGACCTTCTTACTTGCAGATCAATAGTCAGAGTGGCATCGTCGAACTCACACAGTCTCGACGGAGGGCTCGCTATGAGTGCAAGCTCGAACGCACGTCGTCCCGCTCGAATCCTCATCGTCGGTGCCGGCGCGGTCGGCGGACTCTTCGGTGCCCGCCTGACCGACGCCGGTCGCGACGTCACCTTCCTGCTGCGCCCGCGCCGGGCAGAGCAGATCCGCAGAGACGGTCTGCACATCGCCGAGGGCGGCGAACACCACGTCGTGCATCCCCGGGTGACCACCGCGGACGCCATCGAGGACCCGGCGGACGTGATCCTTCTCGGCCTGCGGGCCACCGCACTCGCCGCGGCGCTGGACGACGTGGCGCCGGCGGTCGGTGAGGACACCGCGATCGTGCCGGTTCTCAACGGCATGGCCCACCTGGACGTCCTCGACGCCCGCTTCGACCGCAAGCGCGTTCTGGGCGGGGTGGCGCTGACCGTCACGTCACTCGACGAGGACGGCAACGTCGTCGTCCTGGCGCCGACCGCGCAACTCACCGTCGGCGAACGAACCGACTCCCAGCCCGGATGCGCGAAGGCCGTGCAGGCCGCCCTGGGCGGTGCCGGAATCGACGTGCGGGTCTCCGACGACATCGTCGGAGAGATGTGGGCGAAGTGGTCGCTCATCGCGACCGTCGGGGCGCTCACGTGCCTGATGCGCGCCCCGGTCGGCGAGATCGCCGCCACACCGGGCGGCACCGACCTCGCTGTCGGCCTGCTCGACGAGACCGCCACGGTCGCCGCGGCGGCCGGGCACCCCGTCCCCAGCGAGGCGTTGGAGAACACCTGCAGCGCGGTGACCAAGCCCGGATCGCCCCTGGCCTCGTCGATGTACCGCGACGTCGTCGCGGGACGGAGGACCGAGGTGGAGCACGTGCTGGCCGACCTCGCCGACCGCGGACACGCCCTCGGCGTCGCGACGCCGCTGCTCGACCTGGCCACCCTGCACCTGCGCGTGCGCGAGCGGATGCTGGATCGTTGACAGCAGCGACGTCGTAAGCTATTGAGAAGAAAGCCAGCTGGAGTACAACCAGCTGGAGTACAACAGGAGGACGAATGGCAGGACCCCGACGCGGGGACGCCCGTGGTCCCTGCCCGATCGGACGCGCGATCGACGTGCTCGGTGACCGATGGACGCTGCTCGTGCTGCGCAACGCCACCATCGGCATGTCACGCTTCGACGAGTTCAAGGCCGACCTCGGCATCGCCGACAACATCCTCTCCGACCGGCTGAGGAAGCTGGTGGAGCACGGCCTGCTCACGAAGCGGCCGTACCGGGACGAAAGCGGCGGCCGCACCCGCAACGAGTACCGGCTGACCGAGGCCGGAGCGGCGATCCTCCCGGTGCTGCATGCAATGTATGACTGGGGAGCCACACACACGGGCCCGGCGGAATCCACCGCGCCCATGCAGGTGGTGCACCGGACGTGCGGCGAGCCCGTCGAGCCGGGCGGGGACTGCCCTCGCTGCGGGGTTCACGTCACCCGCGAGGAAGAGGCCTGGGTCCGCCCCTGGCGCTCCCCCGAAGCGATCCCGCTCGCACCAGCCGTCTGAGGCCACCCGCCCGACCGGCACCCGCACCGGCGCGGGTCTCCAGGTTGCGCAGGAGTGTCCCGCTTGTCACGCCGCGCTCGGGCGCCCGACCCGGGTCGCATAGTTAGCATTGACAAGTGGCTCGGATCCCGGATGTACTCCGTGCGCGGCTGACGAGCACCGGCCCGATCGGGATCGGTGCGCCGGGGCGGTTCGATCGGGCGTCGCCGGTGCCGGGCGAGGGCGACTGATGCCGACGGAGCTGGAGGGCCGCCCGGCGGACGCGAGCCCGGACGACCGCTACAAGTGGGTGGCGCTGGCCAATACGACCGCCGCTGTGTTCATGTCCCTGCTCGACGGCTCGATCGTCCTCATCTCGCTGCCGGCCATCTTCCGCGGCATCCATCTGGACCCGCTCGCGCCGGAGAACGTCAGCTACCTGCTGTGGATGATCATGGGCTACCGGCTCGTCCAGGCCATCTTCGTCGTCACCCTCGGCCGCCTCGGCGACATGTACGGCCGGGTGCGGATCTACAACGCGGGCTTCGCCGTCTTCACCCTCGCGTCCATCCTGCTGTCCTTCGACCCGTTCGACGGCGGCCATGGCGCGATATGGCTGATCGGCTGGCGGACGCTGCAGGCCATCGGCGGCTCCATGCTCACCGCCAACTCGGCCGCGATCCTCACCGACGCCTTCCCGAGCGACCAACGCGGCTTCGCGCTGGGCATCAACCAGGTCGCCAGCCTGGCAGGCCAGTTCGTCGGGCTGATCGCCGGTGGCGTGCTGGCGATCTTCGACTGGCGGGCGGTGTTCTGGGTGAACGTCCCCGTCGGGATCTTCGGGACGATCTGGGCCTACCGCAAGCTCCGGGAGACCAGCACACGACCGACCGGCGCCGTCCGCATCGACTGGTGGGGCAACATCACGTTCGCCGTGGGGCTGGGCGCGATCCTCGTCGCCATCACCGAGGCCATCCGTCCTTACGGCGGCCATTCGATGGGCTGGACAGACCCCTGGGTGCTCGGAACGCTCGTCTGCGGGGTGGTCGCGCTCGCGGCGTTCGTCGTGATCGAAGTCAAGGTCGCGGAGCCGATGTTCGAGTTGGCGCTGTTCCGCATCCAGGCCTTCACCGCAGGCAACCTGGCGGGCTTCGCCACGAGGCTCGCGCAGGGCGGGCTGCAGTTCATGCTCATCATCTGGTTGCAAGGCATCTGGCTACCCCTGCACGGCTACGACTACAGCGACACGCCACTGTGGGCGGGGATCTTCCTGGTACCCCTGACCGCCTCCTTCCTCGTCGCGGGTCCCATCTCGGGGTACCTCTCCGACCGGATCGGCGCCCGCGGCCTCGCGACCGGCGGAATGGTCCTGTTCGCCGGCAGCTTCGTCGGCCTGATGCTGCTACCCATCGACTTCGACTACTGGGTCTTCGCGCTGCTCATCGTCGCCAACGGGGTCGGCATCGGCATGTTCAGCTCCCCCAACTCCGCCTCGATCATGAGCAGCGTCCCCGCCCGGGCTCGCGGCGAGGCCTCCGGAATGCGCTCGACGTTCCAGAACACCGGTACGTCGCTGTCGATCGGCGTGTTCTTCACGCTGCTGATCGCCGGGCTGGCCGCAGGCCTCCCGCACTCGCTGACGGCGAGCCTGCAGCAGCAGGGCGTGCCGCACGGCGTCGCCCAGCAGATCGGTGATCTGCCGCCGGTGTCGTCGCTGTTCGCGACGATCCTGGGCGTGAACCCCATCCAGACGCTGCTCGGGCCCAGTGGCGTGCTCACGTCGTTGCCGGCGGCGAACCAGCAGACACTCACCGGCCGCGAGTTCTTCCCGCACCTGCTCTCGGCTCCGTTCCACCAGGGCTTGGTGCTGGTGTTCGCCGTGTCTACCGGACTGGCGGTGCTGGCCGCCATCGCGTCGGCACTGCGAGGGAGGCGCCAGGCCGGGCAGGGCACCTGACCGCGGCACGCCGGGGTGAACGTGCGGAGTAACTCCTCTGTTTGCGACCGCAAAGCAACGAATTCGCCGATAAGCGGGATGTCCATTTCGTCGCGTCACCGATTGATCGCGATGCCCGCCACGCATGCCGACGCGATCACAAGCATTTTCCGCGGTCGCTTTCCGAATCTACGATCACCAGCATGACCTCCACCCAGAACTCCAGCAGGCGCCGCAGCGAGGATCTTCGACCGTTCGTTGCACCCTCGGAACTGGCTGACAATCTCCAAGCTGTACTGGTCGATCTCGTAGAACTGCACCTGCAGGCCAAGCAGGCGCACTGGAACGTGATCGGGCCCGGATTCCGCTCCATGCATCTCAGCCTGGACGAGCTGGTCGACACCGCCCGCGAGGCGAGCGACACCATCGCGGAGCGGATGCGCGCCCTCCAGACCGTTCCCGACGGGCGGTCGGACACGGTCACGGCGACGACGAGCCTGCCCGCCTACCCCAGCGGAACACGACAGAAGGTGGAGACGGTCGAGCTCGTGACCGCACGGATCACCGCTGCCGTCAACACCATGCGGGGTGTGCACGACAGGGTCGACGCCGCGGATCCGGCCTCCGCGGATCTGCTCCACGCGATCATCGACGACCTTGAGAAGCGCGCCTGGATGATCGCGGCGGAGCAGTCCCCCACGCCGTGATCCGGGACCAGCAGGCGGCCGTCATGCCCTCTGGTAGCTACGGCCCGAGGGCATGACCGTCGGGGCCGGCTGCTCGTGGGCGGCCGAGACCGCAGCGTCGAGGAAGCGCCGAAGCAGCGGATCCGGCTGATGCAGCCGGTACAGGAGCCGCACCGGAACGGATGGCGCGCCGACCAGGGGGATCAGGGCGACACCGGGGTGCAAACCCGGCCGGGCGACCGAGGCAGGGACGGCACCGACACCGTGGTCGGCGCGGACCAGTTCGAGCCACTCGTCGAAGTTCGAGCAGGTCACGATCCGCTGCGGGCGATGGCGAGGGGCCCACTGCTCCGGCTGGGTGCTCCCGTAGACGGTGTTCACGACCAGGGGCCGCTCGCCCAGCTCGTCCCAGTGCAACTCCTGGCGCGCGGCGAGCGGAGAACGCGCGGAGACGGCGGCGACGCGGTCCTCGTCGAACAGGTGAACGGCGGTGAGCCCGGGCAGCGCTCTGGCGCCGCGCAGGACGACCACGTCCACCTCACCGGCGCCCAGATCGCAAACCAGGTCGGCGCAGCGTGAGACCGTCACCGTTGCCGCCGTCGCCTGCTCGAACCGCTCGATGGCAAGCTGTGCCCACGGGTGCGGCAACACCCAGTGGAACCCCAGCCGCAACTCCCGCTCGTCGCTCGTCGCGGCCATGGCACGATCGAACTCGGCGAGCACCCGACGGGCACGCTCCAGGAACCGCCGTCCTACATCGGTCAGCTCCACCGGCCGCGCGTTGCGCGCGATCAACCGGACCTGCAGCACGGTCTCGAGCTGCTGCACCGTCCGGGTGAGCGCGGGCTGCGTGATCATGAGCTCGCGGGATGCCATCGTGAACGATCGGTGCGTCGCGACGGACGTGAACGCCCGCAGATGCCGCATCTCGACATTCATCGCAGCTGCGGACATATATCCCCCCTTGCCGAACGGTTCGCCGGAGCCACATCAGAAACTAATCGCGGCCGGGCGCGCTGTCTGCCCACGTCGCATCGACCCACCAAACGCCGTACAGCCACCACCGGGAACCGTTGATCGAATGGGCGCCGACACGAGCGCGCGAATTATTTCCGTTCATGGGGAACGCCTTCTAGCGTGGGGACAGCCGAGCCCCAGGAGGAGACCGATGACCGACCCGACGACGCAGCCGAACAGCCGGCGAACCTGGTTGGTCACGGGCGCCACCTCCGGCATCGGCCGCGAGCTCGTCGCGCAGGTCCTCGCCTCCGGCGACCAGGTCACGGCCGTCGCCCGCCGCAGCGCACGCCTCGGCGACCTCACGGAGAAGTACGCGGGCACCGTGCTCGCGATCGACGCCGATGTGCGCAACGAGGACGACATGCAGCGGGTCGTCGACGCGACCGTCGAGTCGTTCGGACGCATCGACGTGGTCGCCAACAACGCGGGCTACGGCCTGTTCGGGGCCGTCGAGGAAGCAGGTGACGAGCAGGCGCGGGCGATCTTCGACACCAACGTCTTCGGGGTGCTCAACGTCCTGCGTGCGGCGCTGCCCGTGCTGCGCAGGCAACGGTCCGGGCACGTGCTGCAGGGCTCCTCCTTCTACGGCCAGTTCGCGCACCCCGGCGTCGGGCTGCTGGCCGCCACGAAGTACGCGGTGGAAGGGCTGAGCGATGCGCTGGTCAGCGAGCTGGAGCCGCTCGGGATCCGGGTGACGATCGTCCAGCCCGCACCGACGGCGACGAGCTTCCTGGACAACCTCGAGATCGCCACGCCGATCGGCGACTACGACCGCACGGTGCGTCAGGTACAAGCCGAGATCGACTCCCTGCCGCCGGGTGCGTTCGTCAGTGCCGAGCAGATCGCGGCCGGCATCATCACCGCGGTCGACAGTGACCGTGCACCGTTGCGCCTCGCCCTCGGCAGCAGCGGTGCGAACGCGATGCGTACAGCCCTCAACGCCCGGCTGGACGATCTCGACGACTGGGCCGCTGTCACCGACGGCGTACTCGACTGACAGGACGATGCACGGTCAGTCGCTGACGCCCGGTTGACAGCGATCATCCGTTCGTAATTATTTCAGGTATTTTTTCCGACCACTGATACCGCCATCTTCGCCGGACACAGTCGGCCCATGATCATGGGCGCACAGGGAATGCCGTGGAGCATTTCCACGCGCGACCGAGACGTTTCCGAATCCCGCTTCCCGCCGGTTACGACCTTCCATGCGCCGCATCGAGAATGTACGGAAGATCGCAACCGAACGGGCGCCGAACAACCGGCCGGGCTTCGACGTCGCGACGGCCCAGGACTTTCCCGGCGGGAATGCGGCCTGATCACGTTGTTCGACTTACTGCACGACCTCGGCGATCCCGGTGGCCCTTCGTCGCGCCGAGCGACGGGCGGGCTGATCAACCCACGTATACCGAACCTCGACCTTTTCATGATGAACGCATTACCAGCACTACCCCTGAGAGAACGCAGGCGCCCCGCTTTCGGTTGTGGTAGGACGGCATGATTTTCACCTCCTGATCCTGCTGAACGCGGCGCGCCGGTCGCTGCGTGATCAACCTCGTGAGGCGGTGCACAGGGCATCGGCTCGCAAACAGGAGGATCGACATGAACCGCAGCCTGAGCCGCCGCGCCCTCGTCGGAGTCGCAGCCACCGTGGCTGTTGCCGGACTGGCGCTGGGCGCCGGCACGGCCGCCGCGGCGCAGCCCTCGGCCGCCGCGCCGAGCGCCGTCACCGTGGCGGCCGTTCCGGCCGCCACGATGAGCGCGCACCACGAGGCCGACTACGACAAGACGTGGTCTTTCTCCGGAGTGCTGAAGGGCAAGAACGAGGTTCCGGTGAAGGGTGGACCGAAGGTCGGCGACAAGGACGGCATCGCGATCGCGCGTATGCGGATCCAGGGCGACAAGGTGTACTACTACTTCAGCTGGACCGGCATCGGTACGCCGATCATGGGCCACGTCCACGAGGGTGTGGCCGGCAAGAACGGTGACGTGAAGATCCCGTTCTTCGGCAAGAAGCTCCCGGGCGGGCGCAACTACACGAGCGGCTCCGTGACCGTGAAGGACCACGATCTCCTGAAGCGGATCGAGGACCACCCGGAGCGGTTCTACTTCAACCTGCACACCGAGGAGTTCCCCGGCGGCGCTGTGCGCGGCCAGGTGCACGAAAGCTACTGAGATCGGCCTTCCCGACGTGGTGAAACAGGTCGGGTGATCGGGCTGATCAGGGCCCGATCACCCGACCTTGCTCACCTTTCGGTGCGCCCAGCACCCGGTTCAGGTAGGCGTTGGTGAAACGGCCCTCCGGGTCCAGGCGGTCGCGCAGCGCCACAAAGTCGTCGAACGCCGGGTAGCGCTCGCGCAGTGTCGCCGCGGTCTGCGTGTGCAGCTTGCCCCAGTGCGGACGCCCGCCGAGGGCGGTCATCACCGCCTCGACGGCACCGAAGTAGGCCTCGTGCGGCTGACCGCGGTACACGTGCACGGCGACGTAGGCGCTCTCACGGCCCGTGGCGGTCGAGAGCGGCACGTCGTCGGCGGCAGCGAACCGCACCTCCACCGGGAACGTCACTGCCTGGCCGTGCCGCTCGGCTGCTGCCCGCAGCCCGGCGAGGGCCTCGTGAATCGCGGCCCGCGGGATCCCGTACTCCATCTCCAGGAACCGCACCCGCCGCGGGCTGGTGAACACCCGATAGGAATGGTCGACGTACTCGGCGGCGGCCATCTGCCTCGCCATCAGCTGGTTGACCCGCGGCACGAGTTTGGGCAGAGCCGCGCCGAGCCGGCAGGTGAGCTCGAACGCGCCGTTGCCGAGCAGGTCGTCGCCCACCCACTCCGCGACGCGCCCGCGGGTGGGGCCGGCCGCCTCGGTGCGGTTGTTGCGCTTCGTGGCGGCGATCCCGGTGTGCGGGAACCAGTAGAACTCGAAATGCTCGTTGCCCGCGACGAGCTCGTCGAGGCCGGCGAGCACGTCGTCCAGGGGCATCGCCGTCTCGACGGCGTGCAGCCGGAACGCCGGTACTGCCTGCAGCGTCACGCTCGTGATCACGCCCAGTGCGCCCAGCCCGATGCGCGCGGCGCTGAAGATCTCGGGGCGCTCGGTCGGCGAGCACGTCACGAGCGACCCGTCGGCCGGCACGATCTCGATCCCCCGCACCTGCGCGGCGAGCCCCTGGTGGGTCACGCCGGTGCCGTGGGTGCCGGTGGAGATCGCCCCGGCGACGGTCTGCGCGTCGATGTCACCGAGGTTGGGCAGGGCGAATCCCCGCTCCCACAGCAGCATGTTGAGCCGGTGCAGTGGCATCCCGGCGGGCGCGCTGACCAGTCCCGTCGCTGCATCGACCCGCAGCAGTGCCGGGTCCGACGGCGGGCGCAGCGCCACGTCCTCGGGCACGGCGATCCCGGTGAAGGAGTGTCCGGTGCCGAGCGCCTTGACCCGCAGGCCGTCGCGCTGGGCCTTCTTCACCGCGTCGACGACCTCGTCGGCGTCCCGCGCGACGACCGTCCGACGCGGGTCGGTGCGCTGGTTACCGGCCCAGTTGCGCCAGGTCATGCGATCTCCACGGGGTCGGGGCGAGCTGATCCGATGCCGGCGGTGCCGTCGCGGAGCCGCCGGCGCAGCGCCGCGACGTACCAGATTCCGGCCAGCGCCAGCGCGCCGATCACAACGTAGTCGGCCGAGCGGAAGGCCTCCGGCAACGTCAGGGCCGCCACCACGGCGACGAGCCAGAGCAGCGCCAGCCCCGCGACAGGCAGGGCGGCGGCCCCGAGCCGGAAGCCGCCCTCGCCCGCCTCGACGAGTGCCCGCCGCCGGGCCAGGTATCCACCGAGGGTGAGCAGGTAGACCAGGTACGGCACGAGCGCCGTGGCCCCCACCAGCACCGCGAACGCGTTGCCGTCTGCGGTGCCGTAGATGAGCAGCACCAGGCAGACCACCAGCGACGCGACCAGCGCGGGCACGGGCGTTCCGGTGCGAGGGTGGACGCGCCGCAGTGCGGCGGAGAACGGCAGCATCCCGTCGCGGGCCATCGCGAAGATCAGCCGGGAGTTCGATGCCGCCGCGACCACGATCAGGGCGAACATCGAGAACACGACGATGGCCAGGAAGATCTTCGTGACGACGGGCCCGAGCCAGTACTCGGCGATCGCGGCCAGCGGCACCGGCGACGCCTGGACCGCGGGCAGGTCGGGGATCGCCAGCGTGAATCCGACCAGCGCGAACATGCCCAGCACGCCGGACACCACCACGGACAGGATCATCGCCCGGGGCACCGCGCGCCGGGCGTCGACGGCCTCCTCGGCCATGTCCGCCGCCGCCTCGAAGCCGACGAGGGTGAAGATCCCGATCAGCGCACCGCCGACGATCGCGTCGGCGAGCGGCGCACCCGTGGCGGTGGTGAACAAAAAGCCGAAACCGTGGCCGTCACCGGCATTCTCGCCGCCGCGCACCCACGCCAGGAACACCACGACGCTGAGCACGACGGTTCCGATGATCTCGGCGAACACCGCCACGTTGTTCACGCGGGCGGCCAGCTGCACCCGCACGACGTTGATGAGGTAGGCGACCACCAGCGCGAGCACCGCGATGAACAGCAGGAGCCGGACGTTCTCGGCGTCCAGCCCGAGCACGGTGGCCGTCAGCGGGGCCAGGCCGATCAGCGCGATGCCGGGCAGCCCGACGGCGCCGTAGAGCACGCCCAGGGACCCCACGAGGTAGCCGAAGCGGGAGCCCACCAGGCGAGCGGTCCACTGGTAGTTGGCTCCGGCGAGCGGGAAGTGCCCCGCCAGCTCGGCCAGGACGAGCACCACGAGCAACTGGCCGACCGCGGCCACCGGCCACAGCCAGACCGCCGCCGGACCGAGCTGGGTGAGCCCGTAGGCGTAGTTGACGAAGATCCCCGTGGTGATGGAGACGATCGAGAACGCGATCGCGAAGAGCGCGAACCGCCGGAGCACCCGCGGGAACTGCGACGCATAACCGAACTCACTCATCGCATGCCCTCGCTGCGCTCGGCGCAGGGCCGACGCTTCGCGAGGGCGCTGTGACACTGGTTCGCTCGCAAGCTCGCTCACGCTGACCCCTGTTTGTCAGGTGGATCACAGAGTGCGACGGAGAGGCGAGTGTGTCAATCGTCTGGGACGATTGACCCAGAAGTCCGAATCGAGGGGGTCGCCATGGCGCGGGTACCGGCTCGGGAGCGTCGCCGGCAGCTCGTCGACGCCGCGTTCCGGGTGATCGGGAGCGAGGGCTTCGCCGCGGCCACCACCCGCCGGGTGTGCGCCGAGGCGGGCGCGCCGCTCGCGGCGTTCCACTACTGCTTCGCCTCCAAGCAGGAGCTGCTCGCCGAGCTCACCGCGCAGACCATGGCCGGGCTCGTGGCCGCACGCGCCGACGTCCACGTCAGCGGTGACGTCACGCAGTCGCTGCGGGCGACGCTGCGCGGCTACTGGGAGACCGTGGAGAAGGATCCCAACCGCGAGTCGGTGCTGATGGCGCTCACCCAGCACGCGCTCCACGAACCGGAGCTCGCGGACGTCGCCGAGCAGCAGTACGCCGCCTACCACCGCACCGCCCGGGAGACGCTCGAAGAGATCGCCGACGCGTGCGCGGTGCGCTGGACGCTCCCGATCGCCCAGCTCGCCCGGATGCTCGTCGTGGTCACCGACGGCGTGACGCTCGCCTGGCTCGTCGACCGCGACAGCGACGCCGCCCGAGCCGCCCTCGACGCGTTCGCCCACCAGCTCGCGGGGCTGGCCGTCGCTGCGGGCTGACTGCCCCCGTCAGGTCGTCCGGGGTGCCGAGAGCCGGCGCGAGCCTGCCGCCCGCCGCTTCATGGCTGCCGCGGCGAGCTTCTCGTCGATTCCGACGTAGACGTGCCCGTCCTCCTCACGGACCGGGAACACCGTGATCGGACGGGTCGCGGGCGGGCAGAGCGGCTCCCCGCTCACCAGGTCGAACACGCTGCCGTGGCACGAGCACAGGAGACCTTCGTCGGTCACCTTGCCGCTCGAGAGCAGGCAGTCGAGGTGGCTGCAGTAGTTCGACGTCGCGTGGATCTCGCCCTCGGAGCGCGACAGGGCGACCTCGACGTCGCCGACGAAGAACCGCCGGACGACGCCCTCGGGGATCTGACCGGAGCGGGCGATCTTGTGAAACTCCACCGTCGTTCTCCTCAGGCGCTGATGGTGTCGAGCAGGTCGAACAGGTCGGTGTCGTCGTCGGCGAGGGCGGCCGGTGACACCGGCAGGCCGCTCGCGATCAGCTGCTTGGCTGCCGGGACGTCTCCCCCGCGGTCGACGGCGAACGCGGCGTGCACGCAACCGTCGGCGAGGTAGAAGGCCGTGAAGTCGCGGTCGTCGACGCTGCCGCGCACCACGATCTCGGCGCCCGGACGCGGCCTGCCGACGAACTGCAGGCCCAGCTCGTACTGGTCGGACCAGAACCACGGCACCTCGTCGGCCGGACCGGCGGGCTTGCCGATGAGCGCCTTCGCGACCGCGGTGCCCTGTGTCGTGGCGTTGTCGACGTGCTCGACGCGGACGAACCTGTCGCCCACGGCGCGGCTCGCCACGTCGCCCGCGGCGAACACGCCCGGGACCGCCGTGCGACACCCGTCGTCGACGACGATGCCGCCGCGAACCGGGTCGACCGGGATCCCGGAGACGCGGGCGATCTCGTCGTTCGGCACCGCACCGACCGCGACGACCACGAGGTCGGCCTCGACGTCACCTGCGGCGGTGCGGACGACCACGCCGCCTGCGGTCTCGTCGACGGCGCCGATCTCCTGCCCGCAGCGCAGGTCGACGCCGTGCTGCCGGTGCAGGCCCGCGTAGAAGCCGGCCATCTCCGGGCCGAGCTGGGAGATCAACGGCAGCGTCCCGGCCTCGAGAACGGTGACGGCGATGCCCGATTCACGGGCCGCAGAGGCGACCTCGGAGCCGATCAGCCCGCCACCGACCACGGCGATCCGCTCCGCGGCCGACAGCATGCCGCGCAGCCGGGCAGCGTCGTCGAGGGTGCGCAGGTACACGACCCGGTCGCCCCCGACGCCCGGCAGCCGCCGGGCGCTGACACCCGTGGCCAGCAGGATCGCGTCGGTGGTGAGCTCGCTGCCGTCGATCAGCCGGACGACTCCCGCCGCCACGGACTCGGCGCGGACGCCCAGGCGTAGCTCGACGTCGTTGTCCGCGCACCAGGCCTCGTCGAGCAGGGTGAGATCCTCCGGCTCGGTCTCGCCGCGGAGGAACTCCTTGGACAACGGCGGGCGCTGGTAGGGAGCGTGCAGCTCGTCGGACAGCACGGTCACGCGCCCGTCGAAACCGCGCCGGCGCAGCAGCCGGACGGCGGCGACGGCGGCCTGACCGGCGCCCACCGTGACGAGGCTGCGCGGTAGGTCGGACATGTCGTCTCCTCTATGGACGGGGGTGGGCGCTGACGTGCACCACGCCGTCGATCACTCGGACGTCGTGGACGGGCTGGCACTCGTCCTGGTCGTCGGCCGCTCCCGTCTCGGGGTCGAACGTCCACTGGTGCGCGGGGCAGACGACCTTGCCCTTCCACAGCACCCCGCGCGACAGCGACCGTCCCTTGTGGATACAGGTGTCGTCGAGTGCGAAGACCCGCTCACCGACCAGGAACAGGGCGACCGCCCGGTCCCCCACCTCGACGCGGAGCTTCTTGCGGCGCTTCAGGTCCGCGAGCGGGACCGTGGCGATCCACTGCCCGGTGTCGGTGTCGCTCACGGGTGCTCCCGGGCGTCGGACCGCGGCGGACGCGATGGTGCGGCCGCCGCGGCGAGGTGGTCAGAGGGTGGGCGCGACGTAGGTGTCGTAGAGCGCACGGGTGTAGGAGAAGCGCATCTCCGCGCCCCAGCGGACGTACTGGAGGCAGCGCTGCTGCAACTCCGGCGTGTCGGCGTGGTCGAGCACGATCTGGTAGCCGCGCTCGCCGTGCACCTCGTCGGAGGTGATGTGGAGGTCGAAGAACTCGATCTCGTCCTCGGTGAAGCCGTAGGACTCACGCAGCGGGATGATCTGCTTCTTGTAGATGCTCGGCACCTGCGACTCCAGGCCAACGACCAGCGCGGCCGTCGCCACAACGAAGTGCTCCCGCATCGCCACGGCGTAGCACCAGGACTGGAGACCGCGGGTCACCGCGTTCATGTTCTCCGGGTCCTCGATGCGTTCCCTCGTGGTGCCACAGGCCTCACCGAAACGAATGAGGAGGTCGGTGTGGCGGATGTCGGCGAGCTCCTCCTCGTACATGTTCTGGAGCGTGAAGTCCTTGGCGTCGGTGAACTTGTCCGGGGTGTTTCCGTAGATGTAGCCGAGATAGTCGGCGAACGGCCCGACATAGTGGAAGTGGTTCTCGGCCCAGCGGGCGAAGTGCTCACGGGTCAGCTCACCGTCGGCCCAGGCCTTGCTGAACGACGCGTTCTTGGCCTCACGGCCCTTGATCGCGTTCTCGAGCGCGGCACGGAAGTCGTCACGGGACAGGAGACCCGGCGTTCCGTCCGCAGTGCCGGCAGCGCTGTCTGCGGTCAGGGTCATGGCGAACCCTCCTCGGGAGTTCTGGAAGTGGTGGAACGGGGCGATGACGAGAACGCTAATCCGGTGGGGCTTCCGGATCCTGGTCATTCAGCACAAGGACCGCGGCCATCTTGCAGGGGTGTGCACACGGCTCTCCGGAGACGACACCGGCCCCGGTAGGGAGCGCCGGGGCCGGTGTCGTGCATTTCTTTCCGAGCGGAAATGCGCGGGAATCACTCAGAAGAATAAGGCTGCAACCAACGTGGACAGCACGAGACCGGCCACGACGGGAAGGAAACATTTCCGGGCCAGCTCGATCACGGGCACGCGGGTCACCCCGGCCACCACCAGCAGCGAGGACCAGGCGATGAGCACGCCGCCGCCCGTCCACACCGAGCCCATCTGGCCGACGGCGGCCAGCGTCGCGGGATCCATGCCGGCATGCGGGCCGAGCGCGCCCGCGAGCGAACCGGTGAGCGGGAGCCCGGAGAAGCCGGAGCCCTCCAGCCCGCACATCATCCCGATGATCAGCACGCCGAAACACATGACGATCGGGTTACCGGGGATGAAGTGCTCCGAGGCGGTGACGAGGTCGACGAGCAGGCCAGGCGCCTGCTGCCCGTCCTCGTAACCGAGGATCTTCCCCGCGAAGTCGGCGTTGCCCAGGAAGAAGAACCCGGCGATCGGCAGCACCACGCCCATCGCCCGGAACGCGAACACCAGGCCGTCGGTCAGGTGCTCGCCGGTGGACTGCAGCGCCTTCTTCGGCCCGTCCAATGAGGCCGCAGCGACGACCACCAGGATCGCGGCGAGCCCGCCGACCAGCGCGGCCGCCGAACCGCCCTCGAGCGAGGGGACGAGATCGGTGACCTTGCCGAGCACCATGTAGACGATCATCGCCAGGAAGGCGATCGGGACGACGATCGAGAAGATCTTCGACAGCCGTTCGATGCGGGCATCCGCCACGTCGTCGGCCGGCGCGGCGTCGTCGGCCTGCCCGCCGTCAGAGCCGGAGCCGCCCGGGGGAGGTGGGTTGTCCTCGGGTCCTCCCGACCCGGTGGACGGGGGCCCGCCGACCGTCGCACCGACCGGCACCTTCTCCTCGACCACGGCGATCGGCTCGGCGATCCGTTCGGCGGAGGTCGCGGGGACGAGCTCGCGGGCCGGCGACACCGAGATGCGACGCAGGAGCCGGCGCGGCGGACGGGGCTCGGCGACGACCCCGGCCTCCCACTCCTCCAGGTTGGCCTCGGCGGGGGTGCGCATGTGCCTGCGCAACATGACGCCGACGATCACCAGCGCGGTGATCCCCGTGACCAGCGACAGGACGAGCGCGACGTCGGCGACCGCCGAACCCTCCACACCCGCCGCGGTCGCGGACAGTCCGGGTGCGACCTGCATGACGTAGTCGCTGGACAGGGCCATGCCCTGGCCTGCGACCGCGATCGCCATCGCGGCACCCATCGCCGGGAGTCCTGCCCGGATGGCGGCCGGCACGAGAATCGCGCCGATCAGCGGCACCGCGGGCGTCGGCCAGAAGAACAGACTGATCCCGTAGGTGACGACGGCCAGCACCGCGTAGGCGGACCAGCCGCCGCGCATGACCTTCTGGAACGGCGTCACCATGCGCTGGTCGGCCTTCATCGCCCGGAGCGCGCCGAGCAGAGCGGTGACCATGGCGATGATCAAGAAGATGTTGAACAGTTCGGACGCTGCGATCAGGCTGGCGTTGAAGATCGCCTGGATCCCCGTGACCGGGCTTCCCGTCATGACCCACGCCGTGACGGCGGTGGCCACGAGGGCGGGGACCACGACGTTCTTGCGTGCGACGGTGACTCCGATGATCAGGAGCACACCCGCTAGGTAGACCCAGTGCGCGGGGGTCAGTCCCACCGCGGCCTCCTTCCCGCCGACGTCGGCGGTCATCTGCTGTGTGGCGGGACACAGTCCTCTTACCAGCGTGATCGCAGCTACGACAACAGTGCACAGCGCACGGGTTTCGGATTGTGCACGTTGTCGTTAAGGCACAGTGCACGTCGGCGCCGCCCGGTTCTGTGCACATTTCACCTACTGGTCTCTGCGAGGCCCGTCCATCGTGCAGGTATGACCGTCACGGCACCCCCTGCCTCGTTCCCGGACGCGCTCCGGCCCGCCGCCCTCGGCGCCGAGGGGATGGTCGCCGCGAGCCATCCCGCGATCAGCCGAGCGGGCGCGGACGTGCTCGCGACCGGCGGCAACGCGATTGACGCCGCACTCGCGATGGCTGCCGTGGCATGGCTCGCGCTCCCCGGCCAGTGCGGCATCGGCGGTGACGCGTTCGCGCTGGTCCGGGAGCCCGACGGCTCGGTCCGCGCCTTCTGCGGCAGCGGCTTCGGCCCCGACGGCGGAACGCCTGAGCACTACTCCGGGCTGACCAGGCTCCCGCGGTACGGCCCGTTGTCCGTCGCGGTGCCGGGTGCGGTCGCCGCACTGTCCGCCCTTCACGCCGCCGGCGCCACCCGCTCGTTGCCCGAGCTCTGGGCACCCGCCGTGGCGATCGCGCGAGCCGGGCTACCCTGCACCGCCCGGACCAGCGGGGACCTCGCCCGGCACGCAGAACGGCTCGCCGCCGATCCCGACACCGCAGCGACGTTGCTGCGTGATCGGCGCGCGCCTGCCGTGGGGACCCGCCTCGCGCAGCCGTTGCTCGCCGCGTCGATCGAACAGCTGGCGGCCGATCCCGCCGCCTTCTACACCGGTGAGCAGGCCGAACGGGCGGTCGCCTTCCTCGCCGGGCTCGGTGCGCCCTTCTCCGGCGAGGAGTGGGCGGCGAGTGGCGAGGTCCGTCCCGAGCCTGCCCTGCGTCGCTGCTACCGCGGGCACTGGGTGCACCAGACCCCGGTGCCGACGCCCGGCTGGATGGTTCTCGACCAGCTCGCCGTCTGCGAGGGCGAGCTCGCCGGCCCGCCGCTTGCGGCCGACGCCGTGCACTGGCTCGCCGGGGCCGCGCGGATCGCTTTCGCCGACCGCTACGCCCATGCGGGCAGCGACACGGAAGGCTGGCGCCGCGGCGGCGAACCCACCGCGATCGCGCGAGCACGGGACCGGATCCGGGCCGGTGACCTGCCCGCACCGGCAGGGGCGGACCCGGCGGGCGACACGACCTCGATGGTCGCGGTCGACGGCGACGGCCGCGCGGTGAGCCTGATCCACTCGCTGGCGTTCACCTTCGGCGCCGGGATCACCATCCCCGGCACCGGCATCGTCCTGAACAACCGGCTGGGCCGCGGCGCCTACCTCGTGCCGGGGCATCCCAACGAGGTCCGGCCGCGGCGGCGCCCGCTGCACACCCTGAACGCCTGGCTCGTGACCGACGACGAGGGCCGGCTCCGGCACGTCGGCAACACCCCCGGCGGCGACGGCCAGGTGCAGTGGAACACCCAGCTGATCTCCCACCTGCTCGACCACGACGCCGGCCCACAGGCCGCCGTCGACGCGCCGCGCTTCTCGGTCTTCCCCGGCAGTGACGCCGAGGATCTCGGTTCCGCCGCCGAGCTCCGCTGCGAGGACCGGCTCGGGAACGCGACGCTCGACGGCCTGCGGGCCCGCGGGCATGCGGTGGTTCCGGTCGGGGACTGGGGCGCGGGCGGCAGCGCCCAGGTGATATCCGTTGACCATCAACGGGGCTTCCTCGCGGGCGGCTCCGACTCTCGCCAGGAGGGAGTGGCGCTCGGTGTCTGACCTTCCCGCGTCTCCGGTGCCGCAAGGGCGTTACGCCGCGGCCGTCCTGGTCGGCGGGCTCGCCTACAGCGCGGGGATGACCCCGCGCCGCGACGGTGTGCTGACGGTCGTGGGACTCGTCGGCGAGGACGTCGACGTGCCCACCGCCGCGGCTGCGGCCGGGGTCGCCGCGACCAACGCCCTGGTGGCAGTGGCGGAGGCGGCGGGCGGGCTGGACCGGATCGCGCGCTGCGTCCGGATGACGGTCTACATCGCCTGCGCCGAGGGGTTCACCGCGCTCTCCGCCGTCGCCGATGGGGCGTCGGACGTGCTGGCCGAGCGACTCGGCGAGCACGCGCTACCCGTCCGGGCCGCGGTCGGGGTGCGGGCGCTGCCGGGCGGCGCGCCCGTCGAGGTGGAACTGACCGCCGCCGTCAAGGGCGAGACGTGACCCGAGCGGTACAGCAACATCGACCCGCGAGCTCTACCACCGGAGGGCCGCTCGGGCTCGTGGCTGCCGCGCTGGTCGTCGGGACCTTCGCGAGCACCATCGCGAACACGCTGGTCAACGTGCCGCTGGCGGTGATGACCGCCGATCTCGGAGCGCCGCTGACCAGCGGCACCCTGATCGTCGTCGCGTTCAACCTGACCTGCGCGGTCGTGCTGCCCTTCGCCGGCTGGCTCGGCGACCGGCTCGGCAGGCGCCGGGTGTTCCTGCTGTCGATGATCGGGGTGACGATCGGCGCGCTCGGCGCGGCGACGGCACCGACGCTGCCGCTGCTCGTCGGGTTCCGCGCGGTGCAGGGACTGTCCGGGGCGCTCGTGCTGCCCACCGTCCTCGCGCTGCTCACCGCGGTCGCCGGGCCGCAGCGGCGCGGTCGCGCGGTGTCCTGGTGGGCGGCGGCGAACGGAGCCGGGCAGGCCGCGGGCCCGACGGTCGGCGGACTGCTCACCGACACCTTCGGCTGGCGGTCGGTGTTCGTCGCGATCGTGCCCTTCGCCGTCGCCGCGTTCATCGGGGCGTGGCTCTGGGCGGCGCGCACCCCGCCGCGCACCGTCCGGCTCGACCTCGCGGGCGCGCTGTCGCTCGCCGCGGGGGTCGCGCTCGTGCTGGTCGGCGCATCGGCAGTGGCACCGGCCGGGCTCGCCTCACCCGTGGTGTGGGTGGGATTCGGGTGCGGCGCGGTGGCGCTCGTGGCATTCGTGCTGGTCGAGCGCAGGCGGTCGGCGCCGTTCGTCCCGCCTTCCCTGCTCGTCGAGCCACGGTTCGCCCGCTCGGCCGTCGCTGCGCTCTGCCAGATGTTCTGCCTCACCGCCACGCTGCTGACGATCCCGCTCTACCTGACCTCCCACCTCGGGGTCGCCACGCGCACCGCGGGGCTCCTGATCGTCGCGCTGCCGCTGGCGATGACCCTGCTCGCACCGGTCTCCGGGATGCTGACCGAGCGCTGGAGCCCTCGGTGGGCGCTGCGGTGGGGCCTGCTCGGTCTCGGTGCTGCCGAACTGGCGCTCGCGGCCGTCGTCGGGATGGGCGGCGCCGGGGTGGGCTCGGGGATCACCCTCGTCGGCGCGGCCGCGGTGATCGGCGCGGGGATGGCGTTCACGCAGACACCGGCCGCCGCGGGCGCCACCCGCTCGGCACAGGATGCCGACTCCGGCGCAGGCCTCGGGGTGTTCAACATGCTGCGCTTCGTCGGCGCCGCACTCGGCGGGGCGGTGGTCGCGGTCGTCGTCGGCGACTCCCCGACCGGCACCGGCCCCTTCGCCCTGATGTTGCTGGTCTGCGCGGGCGCGGCCCTGTTCGCCCTGGTCTTCACGTTCGCGGGCCGCTCGCCCCGCTGACACCCCCGGAAGAGGGGCGACTCGCGGGCGGGCGAGTCGCCCCAACCCGGGACCCTAGCCCGGCCGCCATGATCGGCGCGAGATCCGGTTGTTCGCCCTTGCGAGGGCGGAACTCCCCATCTCGTGACGATCCTCGCTCGCGCGGCGGTGGTCGGGCGGGCTCGCCCCCAGCCTCCGGCCTCGCCCTCGGCGAATGCGGTCAGCGCGGGCACCTTCCAGACCGAGAACGGGGCCGGTCCTACGCGGGGACGGAACCCGCGATGTGCTCCTCGAAGGCGGCGAGCGCCGCGGCTCCGACGGCCTTGTCCTGCTCACCGTTGCCACCGCTCACCCCGACCGCGCCGATGACCTGGCCCCGGTAGACGATCGGGAAGCCGCCGACGAACACCGTGAACTTGCCGGTGTGCATGTGCTGGATGCCGAACGCCTCGTTGCCCGGCAGCGCCGGGCCGTTCGGCGGCTCGTTGAACAGGTGGGTGGCGCGCTGGTGGCCTGCGGCCGTGAACGCCTTGGCCATCGCGATGTCTACCCCGGTGAGCCGCGCCCCGGTCATCCGGTGCAGCGCGATCGGGTGCGCCCCCTCGTCGGCGATGCAGATCGTCTCCTTCACGCCGATCCGCTCGGCCTCCGCCTCGGCGGCCTTGAGGAGCACCAGCGCGTCTTCGAGGGTCAGGCGGTGGATGGTCTGCATCAGCTCTCTCCGTGGGTTCCGTGGGTGAGGTAGACGGTCTTGGTGTCGGTGACGAAGTCGAGCGCCTGCCGGCCGCCCTCCGGGAAGGCTCCGCCGGAGGAGGCCTTCCAGCCGCCGAACGGCGGCGCGACCCCGTTGCCGGTGGTGGGGGCGTTGATCTTCACGATGCCGCAGGCTGCCTGGGCCGCGAACCGGTGTGCCACGGCGAGATCGCCGGTGTGCAGGGCGGTGACCAGGCCGTGCGTCGAGGAGTTCACGATCCGCAGCGCGTCGTCGGCGTCGTCGACCGCGACCACGGAGCAGTACGGCCCGAACACCTCCCCGTCGATGAGCGGGTGACCCACGGGCACGTCGGCGAAGAGCGTCGGGACGACCCAGAAGCCGTCCGGGTCACGGTCGTCGAGCAGCTCGGCCTCGGCCACCACCCGCGCACCGGCCGCGATCGCCGAGTCCTTCAGCGCGCTGAGCCGTTCGAACTGCGCAGCCGTCGCGACCGGCCCCGTCGTGACGCCGGACCGGTCCCCCGGCCCGACCCTCAGCGCACGCACCTTCGCGGCGAGCAGTGCCGTGAACTCGGCGGCGGCGACCCGGGCGACCAGCACCCGGTCCGTCGACGTACAGGCCTGCCCGGTGAGCCCGAACGCGCCCGCGGCGACGTCCGCGGCAGCCTTGTTCAGATCCGCATCAGCGCAGACGACGGCGGCGTTGCGGCCGCCGAGCTCCAACTGCAGCCGTGCGTGCCCGTGGGCCTGCGCGCGCACCAGAGCGCCGACGGCGTCCGAGCCGGTGAAGCTGATCCCGCGCACCCGCACGTCACCGAGCAGCGCACCCATCGCCCCGGCGTCATGGCCCTGGACGACGGGGAGAACAGCCGGGGGAAGCGCCGCCTCGACCGCGATCTCGGCGAGCAGCGCACCGACCCCCGCCGTGACCGGCGACGGCTTGAACACCACCGTGTTGCCTGCGGCGAGCGCGGGAGCGATCTTGCGGGCGGCGAGCGAGAGCGGGAAGTTCCAGGGCGTGATCGCCGCGACGACGCCGAGGGGCCCGCGCAGGGTGTAGGCGAACGTGCCGGGTGTCTCGGTCGCGTACGTGCTGCCCTCGACGAGGTACGCGAGCTGCGCCGCGAGCCGGAACTGCTCGGCCGACTTGCCGACCTCGCCGCGGGCGGCGCCGAGTGGCTTGCCCTCCTCGCGGGTGATCAGTGCGGCGACCTCGTCGGCCCGGCGCTCCAGGACGTCGGCGATGCCGGTCAGGACGGTGGCCCGGCGCAGCGGCGGGGTCCGCGCCCACTCCCGGGCAGCCCTCTCGGCTCCGGCCAGCGCGGCACGAACGTCGTCGGCGGTGGAGGTGCGGTACGCATGGACGACCCGGCCGGGTGATGCGGGATCGACGGACCGGTCCGACGGCGGACCGGGGTGGACCGAGAGCCCGGCCGACGCAACCGATGGTGCGGAGTGCACGAAGAACCTCCGACGGATTGTGGAGTGTGACGGCTTCCGGCGATTGTGCGGGCGGGTCACCATGGCTGGCACTGGACGAAGTGCACCCGAACACGGACGGGATCTAGGCACATGGCACAGGCCGAGTACGTGGGATCACCACACGAGTCGCTGCACCGGCACGCTCCCGCGCCGGACCCCGTCACCGTCTCCGATCTGCTCGCCGAGCCACTGCTGCGCAACACCCTCGTGGCCGGAGCGACCGGCGCAGGCCGTGCAGTGCGCTGGTGTCTGCCCCTCTCGGAGATCACCGGCGACCCCGACGCCGCCGAGGAGGGCGTGGCGGTGCACGCCCACGCCGACCACCTCCGCGACGGAGCAGGCCCCGCCACGGTCGAGCGCGTCGCGGCGTCCGGCGCCGTGGCGTTGCTGGTTCGGATCGGCCGCGCGGACGTCGCCTCCCCCGCCGAGCTGCGCGTTTCGTTCCCGGAGGCCAGGGCGGCCGCCGACGCAGCGGGCCTGCCGCTCGCCCTGCTCCCGCCCAGCGCCGACTACCGAGCCGTCAGCCAGCTCGTCGCCACGAAGGTGCTCGCCCAGGCGACCCACGTGCTGCAGTACAGCGATCGCGTGCACCGTTCCCTCGGCGAGATCCACGCCCGCGGCGCAGGCATCCCTTCGCTCGCCTACGGGATGGCGCGGATGGGCGAAGCGCCCGTGATGGTCGTGGATCTCGACGGCACCGTGCTCGCCTACGAGACCACGGCCGCCGGCACCAAGCCAGCTCCGGCGCCCGTGGCCGCGGTCCTGGCCCGGCACGTGGAGGGCCTCGTCCGCGGAGAGCTGCCCATCGGCGCGACCGTGCTGGATCCGGTGGACGCTGCAGGGTCGGCGGTGGTCCCGATCGCCGCGGCGGTGATGTTCGGAGGTGAGATCAGCGGGCTCGTCGCCGTCCTCGAACCCCCGTACGGCGACCCGCACGACCGGGCACAGCGGCGGATCATCGCCGAGGAAGGAGCGGTCCTCGTCGGCTCCGAGATGCTGCGGATCCGGTCGATGACCGAGGCCGAGGAGCGCACGCGCGGAGACTTCGTCGTCGAGCTCGTGCACGGACGGTTCGCCGACGGCGGGCAGCTGCAGGCCAGAGCGCGCCACCACGGGTTCTCGGTGGACGGCACGTACGCCGTCTACGTGGCCGAGCTCGACCCCCCGGCGTCCGACGACGTGCGCGCCGTCCGCCGCTTCAACGCCGCCGCCCGAGCGGTGGAGCGGCTGTACCCCGAAGCGGCGCTGCCGACCCTCGCCACCCAGATCGGCGGCAACCTCGTCGTCGTCCACCCGGTCGCCAACGGCGTCGACGCCGCGGCGGTCCGGGACGTCGCCGGTGCCGTCCGGCGGGTGCTGCGCGAGCGGCTCGACGCCGAGGCCCGCGTGGCGTTCGGCCGCGTGGGCACCGGGGCGGGCGGTGTGGCGACCAGTTACCGCGAGGCCCGCACCGCACTTGCGCTCGGCCGCCGGATCGACGTCCCGCCCGTCGCCGGATACGACGACCTGCGCATCTTCGTCGCACTCCGGGACCTCGCCGACTCCGAGAACGGGCGCTCCTTCGCCACCGAGATGCTCGCCCCGCTCCGCCGCGCCGACGGCAACGCCCGCAGCCTGGAGAGCGTGGTGTTCGCCTACATCGCCGAGTCCGGCAACCTCAACGCCGCCGCCCGCCGCCTCGGTCTGCACCGCAACACCACGCTCTACAAGCTCGACCGCGTCTCCCGCGTGCTGGGCATGGACATCCGCTCCGCCGACACCCAGTTCATGGTGTGGCTCGCACACCACATCGACACGCTCACGCAGGTGAACGACAGCCTCGACGAGGAGCTGGCCCCGCCGCCCTGAGCCACCTCCACGTGCGAACGGCACGGCCGTCCGATCTGCACCGACGTGCCGCTCAGGCGCGGCCAAGATCGCGGTGAGATCCGCCGATCTGCCCCCACCGGGGCGTACAAGCGGATCTCGGAACGATCAACGCGCCAAGATCGCCGTCAGAGGTGGCCACGCGCCCTCGCGAGGGCGGAAACACAGATCTCGGAACGCGGTGCGCTCGCGCCCGGACCGACACGGCCGGACGCGTCCGTGGGCTGCGGGCTCCGCGCCGCGGGCTCCGGGCTCCGGGCTCCGGGCTCCGGGCTCCGGGCGCTGAACGAACGGCACTCCCGTGTGCTAGGTCTGGGTGGACGGGCCGTTGGTGCGGGCGGAGCGTCGGGCCGGCCGCCGCCCGTATCGAGCGAGCGGCACTGTCATAGGTCTGCGCGGGCGATCCGCTCGTGGTTAGCAGGCACCGGGGCTGATGACCACGGTGCGATCGATCGGGCGCGAGCGCGCCCGAACCCGCTCCGACGCCCGGCCGTGTAGGGGGTGGATCTCTTGCCCGACCACCAGCAGCGGGCCTCCACGATCAGGCCCGCTGGGCACACCGGGAGGAAACTGTGACCACCACGACCGCCATCGACCCGGCCCTTTTCGCGATTCTCACCGCTCTCGTCATCGGTCTCGTCATCGGTGGAGTCGGACGGAAGTACGCATCGCGCAGGCAGGGAATCCCGGCCTGGCGCTCGATCCTCGACGCGGTCGTCGGCGCCTTCGGCGGCACGGCCATCGCCCATCTCATCGGACTGCCCACCTGGGCGCTGTTCTTCCAGGTCGTCATGGCGACGCTCGCGGTCTTCGTCGTGACCCCGGCCTACCGCCGCCGGTTCGCCCGCCGCTGATCGCGAGGCCCCGACTTCCGAATCACGGAAGTGAGAGTCCACCTCGATTTCGGACGGGCTCACCTCACAGGCACGCGATGCCCTCGTGGCACAGGCTGGGCAGAATCGGATGACCGACACCCAATCGCACTGGCCTATACTTCCGCATGTCGGAAGTTGCTGGCAGTCAGCTGGCGAACGAGGGGGACATGTGGCCGGGCAGATCGAATCGACCGAGCGCGGCGCGAGCCGCATTCAGTCGGTCGAGAGAACGTTCGAGCTGCTCGAGGCGATGAGTGACCTCGGTGGTACGGCAGGGGTCATGCAGCTCGCGGCCAGGCTGGAGACGCCCCCGCCGACGATCCATCGATTGATCCGCACGCTCGTGGAACTCGGGTACGTGCGCCAGCAGCCCTCGCGGGAGTACACGCTCGGACCCCGCCTCATCCGGCTGGGAGAACACGCCGGCACCCTGCTCGGGAGCTGGGCGCTCCCGTATCTCCGGCAGCTCGTCGACAAGATCGGTGAGAGTGCCAACCTGGCGACACTGGACGGTGACCACATCGTCTACACCGCACAGATGCCCGGCACCCACGCCATGCGCATGTTCACAGAGGTGGGCAGGCGGGCGCAGGTCCACTGCACCGCGGTGGGCAAGGCGATGCTCGCCCAGATGCCGGTCGAGCAGGTCCGCACGATCGTCGAAGGCTCGGCGATGCAGGCGCAGACCATCCACACCATCACCGCGATCGACCTCTTCCAGGAAGAGCTCGACATGGTCCGGGCCGCGGGTTACGCGGTGGACAACGAGGAGCAGGAGATCGGCGTGCGGTGCGTGGCCGTGGCCGTGCCCGGCCGGACGCCCCACGCGGCATTCTCGATCTCCGGCCCCTCGCCGAGGATGACCGACGCACTGATCCATCGCGCTGTACCGCTGCTGCGGCAGGTGTCCGAGCAGCTTGCGGGCGAGTTCGACAAGTAACCACACCGCTCGCCGCCGCATCCGGGCCGCCCGCGAGCTGGGCAGCCGGGGCCAGCTCATCGTCCTCATGATCATCAGTTCGGGGTCGAGAACCGGGTCATGTGCTGCTGCGGGGCCCGAAGTGATGATCATGAGTTCCGGACCACGTCTCCGGCGGACGGAGACTGCCGACTCGGAATCCCCCACGGGCGCCGGGTCGCCGCCGACCGGACGGTGGACCTGCGCGGCCAGGGGCCGGGTCGCCGGATTCGCCATGATCACCGTTTCGGGGTCGAGAACCGGGCCATGCCCTGCCACGGGGCCCGAAAAATTGATCAAGAGGCTGACAGGCCGGCCAGAAGCCGGGTCCGGGAGCAATAGTCGCCCCGGCATCACCCCAGGCAACCGGCCACCGCCGATTCCGAACGCTGGATCACCAAGGCCGAGGCCAAGGGCGGGGAGCACCGGATTCCGCATGATCATCGGTTCGGAACCGGCAGCTGGGTCATGCCCTGCCACAGGGCCCGAGAAGTTGATCAACGGCCGGGCCGCCTGCCAGACGCCGGTCCGGGGGGCGAGAGCGCCCCGGCATCACCCCGGACGACGGGTCGCCGCCCGGACGGTAGACCCCGGGGTCGGGGTCGCCGGATCCCCCATGATCATCGGTTCGGAACCGGCAGCCGGGCCGTGCCCTGCCACAGGGTCCGAGGTGTTGATCAACCGAGCCGGCAGGCCAGCCAGAAGCCAGGTCCGGGGGCAATAGTCGCCCTGCCATCACCCCGGACAACAGGTCGCCGCCGACCGGACGGTGGACCCCGAGGCCGGGGCCGGGGCCGGGGCCGGGGGGCGGGGCCGGGGCCGGGGTCGCCGGATTCCCCATGATCATCGGTTCGGAACCGGCAGCCGGGCCATACCCTGCCACGGGGCCCGAAGAGTTGATCAAAGCCCCGCAGGGTGGCCACATGCCAGGCCCAGGGGTGAAGGCCGGCCCGGCATCACCCCGGACAACGGGTCGCCGCCGACCGGACGGTGGACCCCGAGGCTGGGGTCGGGGTCGAGGTCGGGGTCGAGGTCGGGGTCGAGGTCGGGGTCGAGGTCGGGGTCGAGGCCGCGGGCGGGGTCGAGGTCGGGGTCGAGGCCGCGGGCGGGGGCGAGGGCGAGGGCGCCGGATTCCCCATGATCATCGGTTCGGAACCGGCAGCCGGGCCATGCCCTGCCACGGGGCCCGAAAAGTTGATCAAGAGGCTGACCGGCCGGCCAGAAGCCAGGTTCTGGGGCGATAGTCGCCCTGGCATCGCGCGTCGGCTTCGTCGATCGCCCGCGCGGTGCGGCCCGCCAGGCGACAGGCTCGCTGCAAGTTCCCGGGAGTGGAGCCTTCAGGCCGGGGATCGACCGGGGGCTCATTGCATGATCACCGCTTCGGGGTCGAGAACCGGGTCATGTGCTGCTGCAGGGCCCGAAGTGTTGATCAACGCATCGCGCCCTCGGCGACGGAGCCTGGATGGGCCGGCCGGTCGCCGTATCCACCTTCCGCGCCGGCCGCCGTAGTCGCCGCTCGGGCCGGTTCGTCCGACCCGCGCAAGGGCGTCGGTTCTGCCACTTCCACGAAGCGGAATGGAAATGGATCCGCGATCGCGCGCATCGCCGCAGCTCACGGCCCGTTCCCATGGACCCACGGTTGACACGCCCGCCGGGACGGCCCTACCTTCCATACAGTATTCGGGAAGTTTTATTCCGCTGTACGGAAGTTGGTGGATCATGGGTGCGCCGCAGCTCAGCTACCTGCCCAACTGCTCGCTCCTATTCCAGGAGCTGCCACTGCTCGAACGCCCCGCGGCCGCGAAGGCAGCGGGCTTCGATGCGGTCGAGTTCTGGTGGCCGTTCCCCGAGGCCGTGCCCGCGGATGCCGAGGTCGACGCGTTCGTCACCGCGATCGAGGACGCCGGGGTCGCGCTCGTGGGCCTGAACTTCTTCGCGGGCGACCTCGCGGGGCCCGACGCCGGCGCGCTGTCGATCCCGAAGCGCTCCACCGAGTTCCGCGACAACGTCGCGGTGGCGGCGGCCATCGGCGCGCGGCTCGGCGTCCGGGGCCTGAACGCCCTGTACGGCGTCCGCGTCGCAGATGCGACCCCCGCGGAGCAGGACGACCTCGCCGTCGAGAACCTGGTGTTCGCGGCGGACGCCGTGGCCGAGTTCGGCGCGACGGTCCTCGTCGAGCCGGTGAGCGGCCCGAAGCCGTACCCGCTCCGGACCGCGTCGGACGTGCGCACGGTGCTCGATCGGGTCCACGCCGCCGGTGCGGACAACGTCGGCTTCCTCTGCGACCTGTTCCACCTCGCGAGCAATGGCGACGACCTCGACGCCGCCATCGCCGCAAACTTCGCCGACATCGCCCACGTACAGATCGCCGACACCCCCGGCCGCGGCGAGCCCGGCTCCGGCGAGCTCGACCTCTTCTCCCGGCTCGAGGACCTGCGTGCCAGGGGTTACGACGGCTGGGTCTCGCTGGAGTACAAGCCCACCAGCGGCAACACGGTGGAAAGCCTCGGCTGGCTGCCGAGGGACCAGCGCGGAGCGCACTGACACCCGGCACCAGTCGACGCCACGACAACTCTTGGAGAAGGACACCGTGAGCAGCACCAAGCAGACGATCGCGTTCATCGGGCTGGGCATCATGGGCCGCCCGATGGCCATCAACCTCGTCAAGGCCGGCTTCGACGTCGTCGGCTACAACCTCGAGCCTGCGGCCATCGAGGCCGTCGCCGCCGCGGGCGGCCGCGGTGCCGGCAACATCGCCGAGGCCGTCAAGGGCGCTGACGTCATCGCCGTCATGGTCCCCGACTCCCCCGACGTCGAGCTCGTGCTCACCGGCGAGGACGGTGTCTTCGACAACGCCCGTGATGGCGCCCTCGTGATCGACTTCTCCACGATCCTGCCGGACGTCTCGCGCCGGATGGCCGAGGTCGGCGCCGCACGTGGCCTGCGCGTGCTCGACGCGCCCGTCTCCGGCGGTGAGGCCGGCGCGATCGAGGGCAGCTTGTCGATCATGGTGGGTGGCTCGGCGGACGACTTCGCGCTCGCCGCGCCGGTCTTCGACGCGGTCGGAGCGACGATCGTGCACGTCGGGCCGTCCGGCTCGGGCCAGACCGTCAAGGCCGCCAACCAGCTCATCGTCGCCGGCAACATCGAGCTCCTCGCCGAGGCGATCGTCTTCCTCGAGGCCCACCACGTCGACACCGAAGCGGCGGTCAAGGTGCTGGGCGGCGGGCTCGCGGGCAGCACGGTGTTGCAGCGCAAGGCCGGCAACATGCTCTCACGGAACTTCGCCCCGGGCTTCCGGATCGCCCTGCACCACAAGGACATGGGCATCGTCACCAATGCGGCACGCGAGGCCGGCGTGGTCATCCCGCTCGGTGCCGCAGTCGCGCAGCTCATCGCGTCGCTGAACGCGCAAGGCCACGGCGGTCTCGACCACTCGGCCCTGTTCAAGTCCGTCGAAGAGCTCTCCGGCCGCGCCGGCGAGTCCCACACCTCCTGAGAGGAGCCCCCATGCCCCGCATGAGGACAGTCGACGCCGCCGTCGCGATCCTGCGCAAGGAGGGCGTGACCGACCTGTTCGGCCTGCCTGGTGCCGCGATCAACCCGTTCTACTCGGCGGTCCGCGCCGACGGAACGCTCAGCCACACGCTCGCCCGGCACGTCGAGGGTGCGGCGCACATGGCCGAGGGCTACACGCGCGCGAAGGCCGGCAACATCGGCGTCTGCGTCGGGACCTCCGGCCCCGCCGGCACCGACATGATCACCGGCCTGTACTCCGCCTCCGCCGACTCGATCCCGATCCTGTGCATCACCGGCCAGGCGCCGGTCGCGAAGCTCCACAAGGAGGACTTCCAGGCCGTCGACATCGCAACGGTCGCGGGCTCGTTGACCAAGATGGCGATGACCGTGCTGGAGCCCGCGCAGGTACCCGGCGCGTTCCAGCAGGCGTTCCACCTGATGCGTTCGGGCAGGCCGGGTCCGGTTCTGATCGACCTGCCACTCGACGTCCAGCTGTCCGAGATCGAGTTCGACATCGAGACCTACGAACCTCTCCCGGTCTACAAGCCGGCCGCCAGCCGCGCCCAGATCGAGAAGGCGCTCACCATGCTCGCGGCAGCGGAGCGCCCGGTCATCGTGGCAGGCGGCGGCATCATCAACGCCGACGCCTCCGATCTGCTCGTGGAGTTCGCGGAGCTGACGGGCACGCCGGTCGTCCCGACCCTCATGGGCTGGGGCACGATCCCCGACGACCACCGCCTGATGGCGGGAATGGCGGGCATCCAGACCTCGCAGCGCTACGGCAATGCCAACTTCCTGGCCTCGGACTTCGTCCTGGGTATCGGCAACCGCTGGGCCAACCGGCACACCGGCGGCCTCGAGACCTACACAGCAGGCCGCAAGTTCGTTCACGTCGACATCGAGCCGACCCAGATCGGGCGCGTGTTCGCCCCGGACTACGGCATCGTCTCCGACGCGAAGGCCGCGCTGGAACTCTTCGTCACGGTGGCCCGCGAGCGTGCCGCGGCCGGGAGCCTGCCCGACCGCAGCCAGTGGATCGACGAGTGCGACGAGCGCAAGAGGACGCTGCTGCGCAAGACGCACTTCGACACGGTGCCGATCAAGCCGCACCGCGTGTACGAGGAGATGAACCGCAGCTTCGGTCCGGAGACCGTCTACGTCTCCACGATCGGGCTCTCGCAGATCGCCGCGGCCCAGTTCCTGCACGTCTACAAGCCGCGCCACTGGATCAACGCCGGCCAGGCCGGGCCGCTGGGCTGGACCGTGCCCGCCGCGCTCGGCGTCGTGAAGGCCGACCCGGACGCCCAGGTCGTCGCGATCACCGGCGACTACGACTTCCAGTTCATGATCGAGGAGCTGGCCGTCGGCGCGCAGTTCAACCTGCCCTTCGTCCACGTCCTGGTGAACAACGCCTACCTCGGGCTGATCCGCCAGGCTCAGCGCGGGTTCGACATGGACTACGCCGTCCAGCTCTCGTTCGAGAACATCAACTCGCCGGAGGTCAACGGCTACGGCGTCGACCACGTCAAGGTCGCCGAGGGACTGGGCTGCAAGGCGTTGCGGGTGTCGCTGCCCGAGGAGATCCTGCCCGCACTCGAGGAGGCCAAGAAGCTGGCCGAGGAGTTCCGGGTCCCGGTCGTCGTCGAGATCGTGCTCGAGCGGGTCACCAACATCGCGATGGGCACCAACCTCGACAACATGACCGAGTTCGAAGAGGTCACCGCCACCACCGCGGACGCACCCACGACTGTCGTTCCGATCACCGTCTGACCCACGTCGTCGTCGCCCCCGCCAAAGTTCCACGGGGGCGACGGCGACGCGTTCGTCGTGGTGGCAGCCATCCCCGGCCGACCGCGCGGGGCGGTACACAACAGCATGGCGTCCGGGCCGGGTGGTACCTGACCACAGTGGCGGCGCGCCCACGCCGGGAACGTCGCAGAATGGACCTCGTCCGAGGTGTGCGCAGCCGCGAAGCACAGCTCCACCGATCGGCGCGCGCCGCCCCCGCACGTCCGCCACGAGGTTGCCCGACGCCCGACGTCACGACCCTGCGTGCCCTCAGCGGCCTGCCGAGCGCACCTGCGCAGCTCGCCGACTCGACGCTGATCATGATCGACTTCCAGAACACCTACACGCGCGGCCCGCTCGAACTCGACGGCGTCACGCGTGCGATCGAGGAGGGCGCAACGCTGCTGGACCGCGCGCGTTCGGCCGGGATCCCGGTCGTACACGTGCAGCACGACGGGGGTGAAGGCTCGCCCTACGACATCCGTGCCGAGATCGGTGCCATCGCCGGCCCGGTTGCGCCGCGTGAGGGCGAGACCGTGATCGTCAAGAACCACCCGAACTCGTTCATCGGCACCGATCTGGACGAACGGCTCAAGGCGAGCGGTGCGAAGAACCTGGTGCTCGCCGGCTTCATGACGCACATGTGCATCAACTCCACCGCTCGCGGCGCGTTCAACCTCGGCTACGCCCCGGCGGTGGTCGCCGCTGCCACCGCGACCCGACCGCTCCCGGTGACGGGCGAGGTGGTCAGCGCGGCGGCTCTGCAGATCGCGAGCCTCGCCGCGTTGGCCGACATCTTCGCGATCGTGGTGCCCGACAGCACGGCCCTGGCGGACTGAGCCCCACTTCGGCAGCACTACTGATTCGCCCGGAGAGCCTGGTCCAATACCATTTTCAGGCATTTCCGAGCGCCTGATCCCACTCACGCGATGCACTGGCTCGCAACGTCCGCGTGGGATGGGATGGAGTCGATCGAGCGCACGCCCGAGCGTTCGGCGAACTCATCTCAACCGAACGGATTCGCCGGGGTGCAGTACGTCCACGACATCGTGGAGGCCGACGGCATGCGGCTCCCGTCGAGGCGGCGCGCCACCGGACCGACGCGGACGGCACGGTGAACCTCGACCACCTGATGGGCGGGATCAACCTGAGCGACATCCATTTCCGCTGAGCTGTCCGACCGCCGCTTGTGCGTCCGAATACGCAGGCAGCCTGGCTGAAAGCAAATGGCCGAGCCCCTTCCTCCGAGGCCGGGATCGGCATCACGCCGATGTCGCGGTCACCGCGCGAGCAGATTCTCCCGGGCGACGCTGGTCGGGTCGTATCCGTAGAGCCAGTCGACGATGCCGAAGTCGTCTCCCGCCCGCGGGGAGAGCAGCGCCGACCGCATCATCGCGCTGACGCCGTCGACATGAAGGATGTCGCCCCACGTCTGGGCGGTGGTCTGGACGCGGGACGTTCGCGGGAAGCGGAGGGCCTCGTAGGCCGCGAACGCGGCGTCGACGTCCCCGGGATGCGCCGTGACGCTGTCCGCGAGCACGACCGAGTCCTCGATCGCCTGACAGGCGCCCTGTGCCAGGTACTGGAGCATCGGATGCGCCGCGTCTCCGACGAGCGTGATGCGTCCGCTGGTCCACCCGCCCGTAGGAGCCCTGTCCACCATCGGCCAGCGCCGCGAGTGATCCATGAGCCCGACACCGTGGGCGACTGCGGCACAGGTTCGCTCGAAGACGCGGTCGACCTGCCTGCCGATGTCCTCCTCCGACGGGTATCGGCGTGTGTCGAACGTGGCGACCTGGTTGACCAGCGCGCCGCGGCGCACCGGGTACTGCACCAGGTGCAGACCCGGACCGGCCCAGATCACCATGCCGTCGGGCACGCGCAGCCCGCCGTGCTCGGCCAGGGCCTCGACCGGCACCGTGCCGCGATAGGCGACGTAGCCGGAGTCCACGGGCGCGCCGTCGTCGATCAGCATGTCGCGGGTGGTCGAGTGAAGCCCGTCGGCTGCCACCAGCGCTGCGGTCTCGTACTCGGTGCCATCGGCGCAGGCGGCCAGCGCTCCGCCCTCCCGGCTCTCGACGCGCACCACGTGCTTCGACGGCAGCAACTCGACGAGCCCGCTCTCCTCACACGCTGTCTGGATGGCGCGGTGAAGGTCGGCCCTGTGGGTCACGAAGTAGCGGTGACCGAACCGTTCGCGGAACGCGTCGGCCGTCTCCAACGCCGTGATCGGCTCGCCGGTCATCGCGTCGCCCAGGACGAGCCGGCTGGGGAAGAACGCGTCGCGCACGACGTCGGACAGGACGCCGAGGCGGTCGAGCACCCGAGAGGCGTTGGGCGCCACCTGCAGGCCCGCTCCGATCTCACCGAACTGGGCCGCCCGTTCCAGTACGCGGACCGGGCGGCCCGCCCGGGCCAGGGCGAGCGCCGCAGTGAGGCCTCCGATACCCCCACCGATCACGAGGAACTCACTGCGTTCCGGGCGGCTCATGGGACGCCGACCAGGCTCACCATTGTCGTCAGCATACGGATGAAATTAGGATCGACTCCAGTTGACGTCAAGGCACGACGAGGCGGCCAGGGCGCGACCAGCTGAGACCACGTCACGGCGCACTTCCGAGCAGCCCCCCCCAGGCCCGATCTAGCTGGAGTTTTGCAGGGATCCGCGACTCCGTTGATGATCGCCGAACACAGCGAGAAATGTGCGAAGGAGCACAGCCGACGTCACTCACTGAACGACAACCAGATTCGTCCGCATGCTGACGGATTCTGGAAACTCGCCCAGTTCGCCGTCGCAGAGCACGCTGCGGTTCGCCATCGGGCACGAACAGCCGGACTGGTGACGCCGGCGCCGGAACAGCCGGAACGGGAGCCGTAGCTCAGTCGTCGTCGCGGTAGCCCAGGAGCCCGCGGTGGTTGTCGAGCAGCTCGTTCAGGAGCGAGACCAGCTGCGTACGCCGCGCGTCGTCGAACCCGTCGAGCATCGTTTCGTTGACCTGCAACGCACGCTCGACGGCCTCGGCATGCACCGCCCGCCCGGCGTTGGTCAGGCGCACGAGACGGCGCCGGGCGTCGCGGGGATCCTTCACGTGGCTGATCAGCCGCCGCGCCGCCAGGCGGCGGATCACGTCGGCCGCGGTGGAACGGTCCAGACGAGCGCGCGACCGGAGTGTCGTCTGGTTGAGCTCGCCCTCCGTGGCCAGCGCGTGGATCACGGCGAACTGCGGGGACGTGAGACCGGCGGGGAAGGCTTCGGACCAGATGGCGACATGGAGCTGCTGGCAGGCGCGAAGCAGGTGGCCGATCATGGCCGACAACTCGATCTCGATGGCCTGTGTGCCGGCCGCTCCGGACGCCATCACAGCCTCGCTTTTCGCAGCTTGTTCACTCATCGGACGCTGACCGAACTCCTCGATCGTACAAGCGACCAGCGGTGGAACCCGCTCCGTGGTCACGGGCGGCAGAGCACCTCGCCGTTCACGATGGCGAACCAGCCGTCGGGGTGCGCGGCCCAATCCCGCCATGCGGCCGCGATGTCGGCGATCTCCTCGGCGCCGGCGTACCCGCCGTCGAGCGCCTGCTGCCTGATCGAGGAACTGAGGATCCGATCCGCCCACAGCCCACCCCACCACGCCCGCTGCTCGGGAGTGGCGTAGTGCCAGACGGAAGCGCTGGGGACCACAGTGCCGGCGCCGGCAGCATGTGCCCACGCCAGCAGGTGGCGGGCGGCGTCCGGCTCCGCGCCGTTGCTCTTCGCGACAGCACGGTAGATCTCCAGCCAGCGGTCGAGCCTGGGGTCGGCCGGGTACCAGGTCATCGCCGAGTAGTCCGCGTCGCGTGCGGCGACGACGCCGCCCGGGCGGCAGACCCGCAACATCTCACGGAGCGCGGCGACGGGGTCGCCGAGGTGTTGCAGCACCTGGTGGGCGTGCACGACGTCGAACGAGTCGTCCGCCGCGTCGAGCGCGTAGACGTCTCCGGGCGCGAACGTCACGTTGCCGGCGCCGGCCTGCGCGGCCAGCGCGCGGGCACCGTCGAGGACGCCTGCCGAGCTGTCGATCCCGAGGACGTGCCCCGGAGCCACCCGGGAGGCGATGTCGAGGGTGATGCTCCCCGGCCCACAACCGACGTCGAGAACCGCGGTGCCGGGTTGCAGGTGGCCGGCGAGATACGCGGCAGAGTTGTCGACGGTCCGCGTGAGATGCGAGCGCAGCACGCTCTCCGCGTGGCCGTGGGTGTAGGTCTCCTGAGCAGCACGCACACCCGGATCCTCAACCCGAGCGTCCACATCCTGCAACGATCCTCCCATTATTTGGGATGAAATCGGCTCATGTGGACGGTGCGCCTGCGAGGCGGTCTGCGGTCAGACGGGCGATGACGTGGTCGACGGTCATCACGTCCCCGAACATGTGCCAGAAGGCCGCGAGCGAGGCGTTGTGCTCGGCGTCCGACATCGCCGCGTTGGCGTCCGCCACCATCACGGTGCGGAAATTCATCATCATCGCGTCGCGTGCGCTGCTCTCGCAGCAGACGTTGGTGACCGTGCCGCCGATCAGCACCGTGTCGAAGCCCTCCGCCCGCAGCCGCTCCACGATGTCCGACGAGCCCTGGATGAAGGCGCTGAAGCGACGCTTGGACACGCGCCGGTCCTCGGGCCGCACGTCCATCGCCGGCCACAGCGCATGCCCGGCGCTGCCCTCGGTCATCGCGGACCCGCGACGGGCCCGCGCCTCCGGAGTGGCCATGCCCCGCATGACGCTCCACTCCGTGTCGCAGCTTGCGTCGTACACGTTCTGCACCCAGAAGACGCCGCCACCGGCGTCCCGGACGGCGGCGGCCAGGCGGTTCACCGCGGGCACGATGCGTTCCGCCATCGGGCAGGCCGCGTGGCCGATCTCGGGGTCGATGAAGCCGACCTGCATGTCGATCACGACGAACGCGGTGCGGGCGGGGTCCAGGTCCTCGAACGGGTGCTCGGTGCCGCATCGCCTGACGACGCGCTCCAGGATCTCCGGAGGGATGGCGATTTCGTGCATGGCGATCTCCTGCCCGTCTGTACCGTCCGGCCGGTCCGCGTTCTTTCTCCAAAGGACCCTAGATCGTCACCGCGATCCGGTCAGCCCCTCTCCGGGTCGATCAGATCGCCCTGGTGTACAAAGCACCGTCCGAGCGACCGCCTCCCGCGATGCCGATGGCATCTCCGGTGCGGTCGATAGCATCGACGGATGTCGTTGGAGGATGCGCCGGTGGAGTCACCGGAGCAGCGGTTACACCGCATCGAGGTCGTCACCGACGCCGACCTCGCGCACCTCGACGTCGAGGATCTCCTCACCGCGCTCCTCGAACGTGTACGCCTGCTCCTCGACGTCGACACCGCGGCGGTGCTCCTGCTCGACCCCTCCGGCAGCCAGCTCGTCGCGACAGCTGCGCGGGGCATCGAGGAGGAGGTGCAGCAGGGTGTGCGCATTCCCCTCGGCAAGGGGTTCGCGGGCCGCATCGCAGCGGAGAAACAACCGGTCGTCCTCGACGAGGTCAACACCGGCAACGTGCAGAACCCGCTCCTGCTCCGCCGTGGCATCCGCTCACTGCTGGGGGTGCCGCTGCTGAACGAGGGCAGGGTCCTGGGCGTCCTGCACGTCGGCACCCTGCACCCGCGGCGCTTCACCGAGGAGGACACACACCTGCTGCAGCTCGTCGGCGACCGCGTCGCCCTCGCCACCCAGGCACGGCTGTCGCACACCGATCGCACCGCCGCGGCCGCGCTGCAGCGCAGCTTGCTGCCCGCCGCACTGCCGTCCGTACCCGGCCTGGAGTTCGCGGCCCGCTACGTGCCCGGCGACGGCTCGGTGGGTGGCGACTGGTACGACGTCTTCGCGCTCCCGTCCGGCCGGTTGTGCCTCGTGATGGGCGACGTCGCGGGTAGCGGCCTCACCGCGGCGGTGACGATGGGCAGGCTGCGCACGGTGGTGCGCGCCTGCGCGCTGGAGCTCGACGATCCCGCGCTCATCCTCGCCAAGGTCGACGAGCACATCCGGCACTTCGAATCGACGACGCTGGCCACCGTCCTCTGCGCCACGCTCGAACTCGACCACCAGACGCTGCTGATCTCGACCGCCGGGCACCCCCCGCCGGCTGTGGCCCGGCCGGGCGCCGACGCCGCCCTCCTGGAGGTCCACCACGACCTGCCGCTCGGCGTCGACCCGCACTGGCCGCGGCATTCCACCGCCGCCAGCCTCACGCCCGGCAGCAGCATCTGCTTCTACACCGACGGGCTCGTGGAACGGCGGAGTGCATCGCTGGACGACGGATTCGATCGGCTCTGCGAGGCGATGACCACCGACAACGCGGAGCGGCTCTGTGCGGTGATCATGGCTCAGCTGGTCGGCCGCGACCTGGTCCACGACGACATCGCCATCCTCACCGTTTCCCGGGAGGCTGTGCCCCCGACCAACGGGTGACACGAACGCAGTTCGATCCAGGCGCCGCGTCGAATCAGACGTCGATCTGCGGCAGGCCGGGTAGCACCTTCTCGATCGTGATGGGGAAATCGCGCACGCGCACCCCGGTGGCGTTGAAGACGGCGTTGGCGACGGCCGCGCCTGCTCCGCAGATTCCCAGCTCCCCGATGCCCTTCGCGCCGAGAGCGTTGGCCTTGTCGTCGAATCCGTCGAGCATGACGGCGTCCACCTCGGGAACGTCGGCGTGGACGGGCACGAGGTACTGCGCAAGATCCGCGTTGATGAACGCGCCGCTCCGCATATCGACAACGCCCTCCTCGTCGAGGGCCGCGCTCACGCCCCAGATCATGCCGCCGACCAACTGCGAACGCGCGGTCTTCGCGTTGAGGATGCGGCCCGCGGAGAACACGCCCAGCATCCGGCGCATACGGATCTCCCCGGTGTCGGTGTCGACTCCCACTTCGGCGAACTGTGCCCCGTAGGTGTGGATCCCGTACTTCTGGTAGTTCGGCTCGTCCGACATGAAGCGAACCGATCCCTCCGCCTCGATCCCTTCGGGGTAGAGGCGGTCGACGATCTCGCGGAGCCCCTCGGAGGCGCCGTCGATGCTCACCCTGCCGTCCGAGAACACCGCGTCCGCTGCGTCCCGGCCGTGCAACGAGGAGCCCGCATCGCCACACGCCGCGGCCAGCACCTTCTCGCGCAAAGCCGCACAGGCACGGTGGACGGCGGTGCTCGAACTGCCTGCTCCCCACGACCCGCCCGACCCCATGCTGACCGGGAACTCGGACGAGCCGAGCTCGACCCGCACGCGCTCAGGAGACAGTCCCAGTCCATCGGCCGCCACCTGGGTCAGGATCGTGTAGGTACCGGTACCGATATCCGTCATGTCCGACTCGACGACGGCGGTTCCGTCGGTTTCGAGTCGGACCCGTGCCGTGGCCGTTGTCTGGGAGTGTCGGCGAATGGCCGTGGCCATGCCGTACCCGACCAGCCACTGGCCGTCGCGCACGCTCGCGGGCTCAGCGCTGCGGCGCTCCCAGCCGAACCGCCGGGCGCCTTCCCGCAGGCACTCCACGAGCTTCCGCTCGCTGTAGGGCACACCACGCTCGGGATCGACGGAGGGCTCGTTGAGGATCCGCAGTTCCACCGGATCCATGCCGAGCTCATGGGCCAGCTCGTCCATCGCCGACTCCACCGCCAGCAGGCCCGGCGCCTCACCCGGCGCCCGGACGGACTCACCCCGCACCAGATCCAGCGGGACCATCAGGTGGCTCGTCAACCGGTCCGGCGCGGCGTAGAGGCTGCGCGTCGTGACGGCGGTCGCCTCGACGAACTCCGCCTCGGGGCTGGTGTGCATCGTGGCCTCGTGGGCGATCGCGACCAGCCGCCCGTCCCGTCCCGCGCCCAGGCGCACCCGCTGGCTCGACGTGGGACGGAGGCTGACGAGGTGGAAGGTCTGTTGCCTGGTCAGCGCGATCTTGACCGGCCGGCACAACGCGCGGGCCGCCAACGCCGCCAGGATCGTCTCGTAATGGATCCTCAGCTTGGACCCGAATCCCCCGCCGACGTACGGGGTGACGATGTGAATCCGCTCCGCGTCCATCTGCAGGGTGGCTGCGATCGATGTACGGGCCGCGTCGACGATCTGGGTGCTGAGATAGAGGATCAGATCGTCGCCCCGCGGCACCGCCAGACACGCATGCGGCTCCAACGGCAGAGAGAACGCGTACGGAGTGGTGTATCGCTGGTCGAGCTTGATCTCGGCGGCATCGAACCCGGCAGCGAAATCACCCACCGTGGTGTCGACGGGCATCCCGAAAACCAGCTTCGCCGGGGCGTACGCCTGATCCTGGAACGCGGCGAAGTCGTACCTGCCCGCCTCAGCGGCGTACTCGACATCCACCAGGTGTGACGCTGCCCGTGCCTGCTCGAACGTCGCGGCGACAACCAGGGCCACCGGCTCCCCGTAATGATGGACATCGGGACCGCTCAGCGCCGGAAACGCCCGGTAGAACTCGAGGCGAGCGGAGTGATCCGGGCTGCCTTCCGGCGGTGTGTCGTGATGGGTCATCACCATCTGCACGCCGGTCGAGGCCTCGGCGCGAGCGGTGTCGATCCGGGTGATGCGGCCCTTGCCGATCGTCGCGCCGACGATGAAACCGTAGAGGGGCGAAACGCCGCCCTCGTCCCACTGTTCGTAGGCGTAGGTGGCCTTTCCGGTGACCTTCAACGGGCCCTCGACGCGGTTGAGTGCCTGCCCGATCATCATGATCGCCGTCTCGGCTCGACAACGGAATCCCGCGCATCGGCCGCTCGCTCGTCGGTGAAAGTCGTCATCTCTGCCTCCTCATGCGGCGTCACGGATGGCCGCGACGTTATGCGGACAGGCGGCTCGCCGGCAGAGGTTGGCGCGCATCCATACGCGAATCGCCCGGGACCAGCAGCGCCCGCGGCCGCCGCCGGGCTGATCGGCGGTGAAGGAGGCCCGCGACGGCGAGTGCAACGATCGTGAGCGCGAGCACGGCCGTGGTGGCTGCGTAGACCGCGGGCGTCGTGCCGTAGTTGAGGCTGCTGTAGAGGTACACCGGCAGCGTGTTCACGGACGGTGTCGTCAGGAAGGCCGAGATGACGAGGTCGTCAAAGGAGAAGGTGAAGGCCAGCACGGTGCCGGTCAGCACGGCCGGTAGCAGGGCGGGAGCGACGATGTCGCCGAGGATCCGCAGCTCGGACGCGCCCAGATCGCGCCCCGCATCCTCGAGCCGGCGATCGAGCGTGAGCACCCGTGCCCGGACGATGAGCGCGACGACCACCATCGTCACCGGGGTGTGCGCGGCGGCCAGGGTCAGGAAGCCGAGCGGGATGCCGACCCTGCCGGCGAACTGCAGCAGCGAGATGGCGAGCACGACCTCGGGCATGATGACCAGCAGATACGCCAGGCCGGCCAGCACCCGGCGCACCCGTGCCGATGGATGGCGCACCATCGAGTAGCCCCATACGGAGCCCAGCAGGCCGGAGACGGCCGCCACCACGAGGGCGACCTGGAGCCCGGTGAGTGCCGCTGTGCGGAGCGAATCGTCCTGCCACGCGTCGGCGTAGGCCCCGAGCGACCAGCCCGTGAGACGAGCGGTCTGCTTGCCGTCGACGCCCACGTTGAACGAGTAGAGGACGGAGACGAGCAGCGGCAGGTACAGCACGGCGAGCCCGAGGGCGCAGACGACACCCAGGGCCGTGCGGGTGGACCGGACGCTCGTCATGGCGGCGATTCGTCGAAGCCGCGAGTCAGGCGCAGCAGGAGGGCGACCAGCACGCCGACCGCCGCCAGGATCAGCACGGCGATCGCCGAACCCAGCGCGTAGTTCTGGGACTGGACGTACTGCGACTGCACGAGTTGCCCGAGCAGCAGGCCGCGGCCGCCGCCGAGCAATTGTGGCACCACCAGTTCGCCCAGCATCGGCACGGCCGTCAGGAGCGCGGCGGTGGCCACCCCGGGTCGCGCGAGCGGCAGCACCACCGAGGTGAACCGGCGCCATGACCCCGCCCCGAGATCGGCCGCCGCATCCGTGGTCGACAGCGGGATGCGGGAGAAGACCACGTACTGCGGGAGGACGGCGATCGGGAGGTAGCCGTAGACGATGCCGATGACCACCGGTGTGCGGGTGCCCACGAGGTCCAGCGGCGCGTGCAGCAGGCCTGCCGAGTGGAGGACCACGTCGACCGGGCCCCCGCTTGCGAGGATGACCTGCCACGACAGCACCCTGATGAGGAAGCTCGAGAAGTACGGCAGCAGGATCGCCGCCAGCAGCGGGCCGGCCAACCGTCCCGCGTGCCGGGCGATGAAGTAGGCGATCGGCATGCCCAGCAGCACGCTGAGGGCGCTGCAGCCCACGGCGAGCACGACCGTCTGTACGAAGGTCTGCGCGTACAGACCGCTCAGCGCAATCCGATAGTTGTCGAGCGTGAAGCCCAGGGTCACTTCGCCGAAGCCGGCGTGGGCGAAGGACAGGACGACGGTCACCAGCAGTGGTGCCACGAAGACGACCGTGAGCCACAGCCCGGGCGCGGCGGCCAGCAGATGGGGCAGCACAGCGGCCCCGCTCCCCCGCAGGCGGCGGGGCGCCGGATCAGGACAGCGCATGTAGCTCGGTCTGGATGTCCTGGTAGATCGGCACGGTGTCCGGGTTCACGACGAAGGTGCTGAGCTTCGACAGGTCCACCCCGGGACCACCGAAGATGAGATCGACGTTGTCGGTGCCGGCGGGCAGCTTGTCGCGCAGGCCGGCGAGCGCTGTGGGGTAGCCGATGAACCGGGTGTCGGTGATCTGCGCATTTTCCGTCAGCTCGTAGTCGAGGAACTTGTAGACCGCGTCGACGTGCGGGGCGCCCTTCGGGATCACATAGCAGTCGACCCACAGTTCGCTCGTCGGAGCAGGAACCGCCCAGCGCAGCGCGGGGTTCTGCTCGATCGCACGCCGCGCTCCCGACTGGTCGTGCACAGCCAGCACGATCGACCCGTTGACGATCTGATCGACATTGGCGCTCGTGAACTGCGGCTTCGTCTTGGTGACCCAGTCCTTCATGCGCTCGCCGCCGGCCCGGATCACCGACTGATCAGTGGTGTTCCAGTCCTCGCCGTTGGCCCAAAGCGCGATCGCCACGTTCTCCCATCCCGAGGTGGCCAACCGGATCTTGCCCTGCACACCGGGGCGTTCACCGGCGTCGAGGAAGTCCTGCCACGACGTGATGTCCCCGCCCACCGCACGCGGGTCGTAGATGACGCCGTACACCCCCCAGTCCTTCGGGATCGAGTACTGGTTGTGCGGGTCGTACTCCCGGTTCAGCAGCGCGGGATCGAGCGCGGACAGGTCGACCCTGCCCTGATCGATCTTCTGGATCAGGCCACGGGAGGCGTACTCGGAAATCCATCCGGACGTCGGGATGACGAGGTCGAACCCCGTGCCCGCCGGGCTGTTGAGCTTGGCCGAGAGCGTGTCGTTGGAGTCGTAGGTGCTGATCTTCGGCGTGATACCGGTCGCCGACGTGAAGCCGGCCAGGTTGTTCTGAGCGAAGTAGTTGGCCCAGCTGTAGATGTCGATCTCCGACGCCTGGGCAGTGCTGCCACCCGAACCGCCACCCGAGCCGCCACAGGCGGAGAGGAACGCGGTGGCCGACAGAGCTCCGGCGGCACCGAGGAAGCTGCGGCGGGTCAGCCGAAGTGAGGAGGCGGAACGGGCGGTCGGCCCGTTGCCTCTCCGGTCGCGCAAGGTCATCGAGGACTACCGTTCATCACGAGGGATAGACGTGCGCCGACGCGGCGGGCCAATGGGCCACCACGTCATCACCGACACCGGGGTTCTGGTGGCTGCCCCACCTCGGGGCTGTGCTGACAAAGGCCGTGCCACCGGGCGTCGACGCCGATACCCGCAGCTCAGGACCCACTTCGACGACCTCGTTCACCCGCACGGGCACGGCGTTGTCCACCGCGGAGGATGGGCTCGGTTCGATCGCCACCCGCTCCTGGCGCACCGCGACGACGACAGGCTCGCCCACGGCGAGGGTTCCGTGTGCGTGCTCGGCATGCAGGAACCCGACGTCCGTGGCGATGCTCCACCGCGAGCCGCGGACGGCGTCGACCCGTCCGGTCACGAAGTTCTGCGCGCCGATGAAGCGCGCCGCCCAGAGCGTCGCGGGGCCGTCGTAGATCTCGGCGGGGCTGCCCTGCTGCTCCACGCGGCCCGCATGCACGACCACGACGCGGTCGGCGAGGGCGAAGGCCTCGTCCTGGTCGTGTGTGACATAGACGAAGCTCGTGCCCAGCTCCCGGTGGATCCTGCGCAACTCGATCTGCAGATCCCCGCGCAGCCGGGAGTCCAGCGCACCCAGCGGCTCGTCGAGGAGCAGCACAGCCGGCTCGTTCGCGAGAGCCCGTGCGATGGCGACCCGCTGCTGCTGGCCACCCGACAGCTCGGCAGGCCGCCGCTCCTGCACACCCTCGAGCTGCACGAGCTGCAGGAGCCCGGCGACCAAGGCGCGCCTCTCCCTGGCCTTCACCCCACGCAGCCTCGGGCCGTATCCGATGTTCTCGGCCACGGAGAGGTGAGGAAACAGCGCGTAGTTCTGGAAGACGGTGTTGACCTCGCGCTTCTGCGGGGGCAACCACGTGACGTCACGACCGCCGATCCAGACGCTTCCGGAATCCGGCCGCTCGAACCCGCCCAGCAAACGCATCGCGGTCGTCTTGCCACTCCCGCTCGGCCCGACGAGCGCAACGAACTCGCCCTCGGCAACCCTCAGATCGAAATCGACGAGCGCCTCGACACCCGGATATCTCTTCGACACACTGCGCAGCTCCGCGCCACCGCCCGCCCTGGCCCACGCGCCCGAACCGGATCGGTCCGGCGAGACTACGGACCGCCGTGAAAGCAACACAGATCGCGAGTGTATTACCGCCTCCACCATACGTCGAACGGAGCAACCACAATTCGCCGATACTTCCGCCACACCAGACGGAAATTCGTCCGGATCGCGCCGTAGGCTCTCCATCGGGTATTTCCTACCAATCGAGCGGCGTATGCCCGGCCTCTCGATCAGATTACGCATCGGATCATTCGAGATGCCTAACCCCGGGATGCCCGGGGTCAACCCCGGGTGCGACCGGTAGGGCAACCAGTGACTCTCCGGGTCCGATCTCCTCTATCACCCGGTCAGGCTCGAACGAGCGAAACGGCACGTCAGTGGTTTGTTCGGACGGAAGATCCAGGACCACCGGACAGGCCTCACGTGATCCGGTCTCCGGAGCACTGACAGAAGGACCGCCCATGACGACACCACAACGACCCCACCGAGCCCTCCTCGTCCTCACCGCGGCCCCGGCGGACGGCGGCGGCAACGATCCGTTGTCCGTCTTCACCGCAGAGGGCTGGACCGTGGATGTCACCCGCGTCGGAGACCGATCGCGGGGAACCGATCGCGACCGGTCCGATCACGACCGGTCCGATCGCGACCGGTCCGATCGCGACTGCGCCGACTACGACATCGTCTGCTTCGTCGACGGCAACACCACCACGTGGGCCTCCCCCCGCAATCCCGACGTGTCCCGGCTCATGAGCGAGATCTCCGAGTACGGCGAGGTCATCGCCGCTGTCCGGCCCGCCGCGTTCAGCCTTCTCGAAGAATTCAGCCGGCGCGACCGCCGATAGAGCGCCCGGGCGCGACCAGGAGCACCGAAGATCCGTCCCTAGAACGAGACGCGCTCGGTGCTGTCCGCGCGGAGCACGGACTCCTGCCCGAACTGGCTCTTGTAGTCGGACCGGATCTCCTCGATGTCCTGGTCGGCCCGCCGGTTGTCGTCCGGGTACAGCAGGATCAGCAGGTAGGAGTCCTGCTTGCCGCCCATCCACTGGCCATGGACGGGCAGCCAGGTCAGGCCCTCGGGGAAGGCGGGTGTCACGTCCTTGTCGAGGAACATCTCGAACTCCGCGGGCGTGATCGCACTGTCGTCCCGCCTGGTGCCGCCGAAGAACAGCTCGGTGCGCTTGTCGGACTCCCATGTCGTGGCAGCCGGTGTGGGTGTCGTGGCGGCGGCGGCCGACGTAATCCACAGCATCACCGCCACGACCATGCACACAACAGCGGCGTGTCGAATCGTGACGATCTCTCTCCATGGGCCGAGAAGGCGCCGGGAGGCCGCCACGAGAATGTGCCGAGGCATGATCGAGAGCGTATGACCATGATCCAGCCGGCACAACAAGTGATCTCGGCCAGGAATTCTTCTCGAATCGTGCGGTTCGGTTTTCCGCGTCGGCTCGCTATTTCTCGGCGTGCCCGGCGGACTTCTCGATCGCCGTCAGCAGGTCGCCGACGGACACGGTCCCGTGGTACCGCTTTCCGTTGACGAACAGCGTGGGTGTGCCCCGCACCCCACTGCGGACACCCGAGTTGAAATCGGCCTCCACCCGGTCCTCCACGAACTGGGTGGCGGGCCACACCACGTGCTCCGGCGGGATGCCGATCTCCTCCGCGTAGCGGCGCAGGTCCTCCTGCCGTAGCCGCGGCTCGTCACCCGAGATGAGCCGGTCGTACATCGGCCAGAACCGGCCCTTGACGGCCGCAGCCTCCGACGCGAGGGCGGCCGGCAGGGCGAAGGGATGTATCTCGGCCAGCGGGAAGTGGCGGAACCCGAAGACCATGCGCTCGCCGAGACGCTCCCTCAGCTCTCGGATCACGGGGGCCGCGCTGCGGCAGTACGGGCACTCGAAATCGCCGTACTCGAGGAGTGAGAACTCCACGCTGAGTACGCCCTGCAGGTGGTCGTACGTCCCCATCGGGGGGTCGAGAACGATCGTGACCTCCAATGATGCGCCGGAAGCGCGGGTGACACGCCTCCGCGTCAGCTCAACCCCGGGTCCCGCGACACGGGGCCCACCCCCGGGGCATCGCTCCGGGACTTTCACGGGTGCGACCGCCACGGCGGGGAAGAGACGCTGCCACAGATGCACGATCCCGGCAAATGATCACGATTCGTGGAGAAGTCCGCATATCTCGAAGATCGCGAACATCTGGAGGAGAAGTGAGCACGATGACCAACGGACGCACAGCCGACACCGAGACCACAGACCACGCCTTCTGGC